>NZ_CP109013.1:2434188-3651282 GCF_036226745.1 Streptomyces sp. NBC_00683
CTGGGCCAGCTCAAGGTCCGCAAGATGGACAAGGCGGCCGCAGAGGACAAGGCACGTTCACTGCTCGACCGGGTGGGCGTGGCAACACAGGCCGACAAGTACCCTTCGCAGCTCTCCGGCGGTCAGCAGCAACGCGTCGCCATCGCACGCGCGTTGGCGATGGACCCCAAGGTCATGCTGTTCGACGAGCCGACGTCCGCGCTCGACCCGGAAATGATCAATGAGGTGCTGGAGGTCATGCAGCAGCTCGCCCGGGACGGGATGACCATGGTCGTCGTCACCCACGAGATGGGCTTCGCCCGCTCCGCGGCCAACCGGGTCGTCTTCATGGCGGACGGGAAGATCGTCGAAGAGGCAGTGCCCGACCAGTTCTTCAGCAACCCGCGCAGTGACCGGGCCAAGGACTTCCTGTCGAAGATCCTTCACCACTGACCCCGCACGACTGTTCTCCGGACCAGCTGAACACTCACATCGCGTCAACCCAGGGATTTCACCATGCAGCTTCGTAAGGTCACCGCCGCCTCGGCCGCCGTGCTCGCGCTCGCCCTCACCGCCACCGCTTGTGGTTCCGGAGACAAGGACGACGCCGCGGGATCCGGCGGCGGCGAGAAGATCACCATCGGTATCAAGATCGACCAGCCCGGCCTGGGCCTGAAGACGCCCGACGGCAAGTTCGCCGGCTTCGACGTCGACGTCGCCACGTACATCGCCAAGGAACTCGGCTACGACGCCAAGAACATCAACTTCGTCGAGACGAAGAGCGCCGACCGCGAGACCGCCATCGAGCGCGGCGACGTGAAGTTCATCGCGGCGACGTACTCCATCAACGACGAGCGTCAGCAGAAGGTCGACTTCGCGGGCCCGTACCTCCTGGCTCACCAGGACGTCCTCGTCCGTGCCGACGACGACTCCATCAAGTCGCCCGAGGACCTCAACGACAAGAAGCTGTGCTCCGTCACCGGTTCGACCTCCGCGAAGAACGTCAAGGAGAAGCTGGCCCCCAAGGCTCAGCTGCAGAACTACGGCGGCTACTCCGAGTGCCTCACCGGCCTGGAGAACGAGGCTGTTGACGCGCTGACCACGGACGACTCCATCCTCGCCGGATACGCGGCGCAGGAGGCCCACAAGGGCAAGTTCAAGCTGGCCGGCTTCAAGATGACCAACGAGAACTACGGCATCGGCCTGAAGAAGGGCGACGCCGACCTCAAGAAGAAGATCGACGCCGCGCTCACCAAGATGGTCTCGGACGGTTCGTGGGAGAAGGCGGTCGAGGCCAACTTCGGTCCCGCCAACTACAAGTACGAGCCCGCGCCGAAGGTCGGCAACATCGTCAAGTAGGGCTCCCATCGCCGGGCGGTCCGAAACCGGGCTGATGAGGTGCGCCGCCGTCGAGGCGGCGCACCGAGCCCTCCCCACACCTGGAAGCACGGGAGATCGTGTTCGACTTTCTTGAAGGTTACGACCTACTGGGGGCCTTCTGGGTGACGGTGAAACTCACCGTCTACTCCGCCCTCGGTTCCCTCATATGGGGAACGCTGCTGGCCGGTATGCGGGTCGGCCCGGTCCCTCTGATGCGCGGGTTCGGTACCGCTTATGTGAACATCGTCCGCAACATCCCGCTGACTGTGATCATCGTCTTCGCGTCGCTGGGCCTCTTCCAGACCTTGCAGGTCACCCTCGGGGGCGGCGACGACTTCGAGGTCATCAACTTCCGGCTCGCGGTGCTCGCGCTCGCCCTCTACACGGCCGCCTTCGTCTGCGAGGCGCTGCGCTCGGGCATCAACACGGTGCCGGCGGGCCAGGCCGAGGCGGCAAGGGCACTCGGCCTGAGCTTCACCCAGGTCCTGCGCCTGATCATCCTCCCGCAGGCCTTCCGATCGGTCGTCAACCCGCTGGCCAACGTGCTGATCGCGCTGACCAAGAACACCACCGTCGCCGCGGCGATCGGCGTGGTCGAAGCGGCGTACCTGATGAAGGACATGATCGAAGCAGAGGCTCAACTGATTCTGATCTCCGCCATCTTTGCGTTCGGATTCATCTGCCTCACCCTTCCGACCGGGCTCCTCCTCGGCTGGGTGAGCAAGAAGGTGGCGGTGAAGCGATGACGACGTCTGTCCTCTTCGACGCACAGGGGCCCCGCGCCAAGCGGCGCAACGTCCTGTACTCGGCCGTCTTCGTCGTGGCTCTCGCCGCGGTGATCTGGTGGGTCTACGGCGCCCTCAACGAGAAGCACCAGCTCGACTGGGTCAAGTGGGAGCCGTTCTTCACGAGCTCCCAGCCGTGGGAGACCTACCTCTGGCCGGGGCTCCAGAACACGCTCAAGGCCGCGTTCTTCGCCCTGCTGATCGCGCTGCCGCTCGGAGCGCTGTTCGGTATCGGCCGACTCTCCGACCACCGTTGGATGCGGATGCCGTCCGGCATCGTCGTGGAGTTCTTCCGCGCCATCCCCGTCCTGATCCTGATGATCACGGCGAACGCCGCGTATTCGGAGTTCACCGACATCGCCAGCGACGTGCGTCCGCTGTACGCCGTCGTCACAGGTCTGGTGCTGTACAACGCCTCGGTCCTCGCCGAGATCGTGCGGGCCGGCATCCTGTCCCTCCCCCAGGGGCAGACGGATGCCGCCAAGGCGATCGGCATGCGCAAGGGCCAGACCATGCGGTACGTGCTGCTGCCGCAGTCGGTCACCGCCATGCTGCCCGCGATCGTCAGCCAGATCGTCGTCATCGTGAAGGACACCGCTCTCGGCGGTGCGGTGCTCACCTTCCCCGAGCTGCTCGCGTCGGTCCGTCCGATGAGCGCCAACTACGGTGCGAACACCATCGCGTGTTTCACGATCATCGCGCTGATCTTCATTGCGGTGAACTTCGCACTCACCTCGTTCGCGAGCTGGCTCGAAGGCCGGCTGCGCCGCGCGAAGAAGAGCACGGGCGCAGTGGTCGGCGTCGCGCCGGACGGTGGTCTGGAGACCATCGAGGCACCGCCGGTCAAGTCGGACGACACGCACCAGGTCTGACGGATCGTCGGTCGAAGAACCACTGGGGGGCGCCGGCGCAGATGCCGCGCCCCCCGCCACGTTCCGTTGTCACTTGACGCAAGCACCGGCAGTAGGTTGCATACGTTCTGTGATCGCGCCCCGAGCCTCCGCCACCCCTTCCCCCCTCAATACGTCGACCGTCAGCACCGGAGGGTTCACACCGTGGACCCGGTGATCGTCGTCGGTGCCGGGCCGGTCGGCCTGGCACTGTCGCTCGCCCTCGCCGCCCAGGGCGTCCCCTCCGTCGTGCTGGACGAAGGGCCGGGCAAGGACGAACCCCGCCCGGCCCGCACCGTGGTTCTGCGCGAGGACACCGCGGACCTGGTCGGACGGCTCGGGTGCGAGAGCCTCCGCGACGAGGGGCTGCGCTGGGCGGGGTGGCGCTCGGTGCGGCGCAAGCAGCTGGTGCGCGCGGTTCCGCTCGGTGACGCGGAAGGCCCTGTCCCGCTGCCCTCGCCCGTCCACCTTCCCCAGCACGCCCTCACCCGGGGTCTGCGGGCCGCGGCCGCCGCACAGCACCTGATCAGCATGGTCCCGTTCAGCAGGATCGACACGCTGGAACAGGACCCGCACGGTGTCACCGTGCACACCAGGGAGCCCGGTTCGACGTGGTGGCGCGGCAGCTATCTGGTCGGCTGCGACGGTGCCAGGTCCACCGTGCGCAAGCTCCTGGACATCCGGTTTCCCGGCCGTACGGCGGTGGAACGGCATGCCGTGGCCGCGCTCCGTGCCGAACTGCCGTGGCCCGACGAGGCCGTGCTGCACCGGGCGCCGCCGTGGCGGACCGGGGGTGCGGAGGTCACCGCGCGGCCCCTGCCCGACGGCGTCTGGAGGCTGGACTGGCTCCTTCCGCCGCGTGGTGAGCTCGTCACCCCTGACGCTCTGGTCACCCGGATCCGTGACACCCTCGCGGGCTGGTGCGGCGAGACCCCGGCCTACGAACTGCTGGACACCGGCGTGTACACGCTGCACCACCGCCTCGCCCTGCGCTGGAGGTCGAAGCGCTCCTTCCTGGCCGGCGACGCCGCCCATCTGCTGGGGGCTCTCGGCACCCAGGGTCTGGACGAGGGACTGCGCGATGCCGAGAACCTGGCCTGGAAGCTTGCCCAGGCCTGGCACCACGGCGCCTCCGAGCTGCTCCTCGACAGCTACCAGGCGGAACGGAGGGCTGCCGTCGCCTCCCGGTTGCGTGCTGCCGATCAGTCGCTGCCGATACTGCGTGGCGGGGCCGGCCTGCGGACGCTGGTACCGGGCAGCGGACGCGGGCACGACACCCTGCTGGCCGATGGCCATCTGGGATGCGGCCCCCTGGGTGCGCCCCCCTCGTACGCTAAGTCCCCTCTTTCACCTCAACGCGCCGGGGCGCACACTGCCGTGGGCACGCCCCCCGGTGCGCCGGTCGCCGACACACGGGTGACGGCGCCCGACGGGAAGACGGTGCGGCTGCGCGACCGGCTCGGGCAGGGGCATCTGCTGGTGATCCTGGTCGCACCGGGCACCGGGGTGTGGGACCGGCGGCACTGGCTGACCGCCGGGGTCATGCCCAGGCTCGTCGAGGCCGTGGACGCGCTGCCCGTGAAGGCCGAGCTCCTGGTGACCGAGAGCTATCCGGGGGCAACGGCGCACACCGTGCTGCTGGTCAGGCCGGACGGACACCTCGTGGCGGCGTTCAGCGGAGTCCGGTCCGCGGAGCTCTTCGCCGCGGCCGACGCGGCGCGCGGCGGTGCGGTCGACGCCGCCGACGGTGGCACGGCTCGTGCGACCGCGGCCTCCGACCGGACTGCGGACGTCAATTGACCGTCTCACACGCACATGGTGTACTCCAGATCATGACCGACACCGATGTGCGCCTGTGGCGGAGGGTCCATATGGACCTGGTCCGCTATGCGGGCTGCGTGTGTCGTCCGTCCTGCTGAATCGCCTCGTCATGCCGCGCCGTGCTGCTTTCCGTACGGACGCGTGCCTCCAAGCGAACTCTCAGGACGGTCACCGTGTCTGCACCTTCCCCCTCCGTACCCACGCCCGCGTCCGCCGTCGGCACCAGCACCCCCGGGCCGACGGCCACGGAGCTCCTCGACTTCGTCCGCCGTACCGCGGACGACACCGCGCTCATCTCTTCGCTCCCGCTCGATCCCGAGGGCCGCACCTGGCTCCGGCTCGACGGTCCCGGTGGCAGCGAGGCCTGGCTGATCGGCTGGCCGCCTGGTACCGGCACCGGCTGGCACGACCACGCCGAGTCGATCGGCGCTTTCACCCTGGCCTCAGGTTCCCTCACCGAGCACTCGCTGGCCGCCCGGCTGCCCGCCGACGGCTGGAAGACCCTTGAGCTGACCGACGGGATCGACCGGACCCGGCAGCTGGCGAAGGGCCGGGGCAGGGCGTTCGGCCGGCACCACGTGCACGAGGTGCTCAACGAGTCCGAGACCGAACATGCCGTATCGGTGCACGCCTACTACCCACCACTTCCGCAGATCCGCCGGTTCAGTCGGACGGGTGCGGTGCTCCGCCTGGAGCAGACCGAACGCCCGGAGGACTGGCAGTGAGCAGCACACAGGAACAGCGGGCGGAGCGGGTCGGGATCGACGAGCTGCTGGACCGGGTCCGGGCCGGCTACGAGCGGATCGGCCCCGAGGAGGCCGCTGCCGCAGCGGCGGACGGGGCGCTGCTGGTCGACATCCGCTACGCGGCGCTGCGCGAGGCGGACGGCCTGATCCCGGGGGCGCTGGTCGTCGAGCGCAACGAGCTGGAGTGGCGGCTCGATCCGCAGGGCAGCCACCGGGCTCCGGAGGCCGTGAGCCACGATCTGCAGGTCGTGGTGATCTGCAACGAGGGGTACGCGTCGAGTCTCGCGGTCGATTCCCTGCGGCAGTTGGGACTGCACCGGGTCACCGACCTGGTCGGCGGCTTCCAGGCGTGGCGTTCCGCCGGGCTTCCGGTCGCTCTCTGACTCGCGGTCCTGGCAGCCAGCTGAACCTGTACGCGTGCCGGGGCCTCCGCCCGGAGGCCCCCACCATCGGTCTCGGTCCGACTGACGCCGGGGCAGGCCGCGCTGCGGCTCGCAGGACCGAATGGTGCCCCGACACACCCGAACGCCGCTCCCCGGTGGAGCATTCGCCTCGCGCGACGGACATTCGCCTCATCACTGAGGATCGGAATGTACGGAGATGTCGCGCCGATGGAAACCGCTCGCCTCACCCCTGACCAGCTCGACACCCAGGCCTCGCTGCTCCATGACACGCAGGCGTGGCAGCAGATCGTCACGGGCTGGGAGCGCACCGCCCCCGAGCCCGGCCTCCCGGCACCCGGGCTTTCACACGCAGCACCGTCACTGCCCCCGGCCGACTGGCGGGATCTGCTGTCCGTGCCCGTCGACGAGCTGATCGACGAATCGCTGCGGGCGATGCCCGTGGCTCTGCCCCGCGAGCGCCCGCTCCCCGGGCGGCTGGGTGCAGTCCTGCCCGAGCGCCTGCACGCGTGGCGCCGCATCGGGCAGCCGGATGTCCGCCCTTCCACCCATCTCGGCTACGCGCGGCAGATCCTGACCGAGTGGGGCTGGCAGAACACGCCGTACCGTCTGCGCAACGCCCGTGGTGCCCGCTGCGTGTGCGGGGCCATGCTGACCGCGCACAGGCTCGGCTACGGCTCGCTCGACACCGTGGACCGGGCGGGCGCCTGGCTGATCACCGAACTGCGCTCACAGGGCTGGACCGGACTGATCGGTCCGTGGAACCGCCAACCCGGGCGTACCGCCTCGGATGCGCTTGCCCTGCTCGACGCCACGATCCGCCGGGCCTCCCTCGCCGGACACTGAGCCTGCGGGACCCCTGGCCCCTGTCCACACCGCACCTGCGGGACCCCAGGCCCCTGTCCACACCGCACCTGCGGGATTCCCACGCGCCAGGCCTGCGGGACTCCTGACCATGTACGTGGGATGCCGATCCCCTCCGACACCGGCCGGCGACAGCCCCCTCCGCTACCGCCGACCACTCTCAGTAGGTCTCGTCCAGCCCTTCCATGTCCTCGCCCTCCTGCTCGATCGCCTGACGGACGACGCGCAGGGCCATCCCCTCCCCGTACCCCTTGCGCGCGAGCATGCCCGCGAGCCGGCGCAGCCGCTTGTCCCGGTCCAGCCCTCGGGTGGAGCGGAGTTTGCGCGCGACAAGCTCTCTCGCGGTCTCCTCCTCCTGCTCGGCGTCGAGCTGTCCGACCGCCTCGTCGATCAGCCCGGAGTCCACGCCCTTGGTGCGCAGCTCCTGCACGAGGGCACGACGTGCCAGCCCCCTGCCGTGGTGCCGGGATTCGACCCAGGCGCCCGCGAACGCCGCGTCGTTGATCAGCCCGACATCCTCGAAGCGCGACAGCACTTCCTCAGCCGCCTCGTCGGGGATTTCCCGTTTGCGCAGGGCATCGGCGAGCTGCTTGCGGGTGCGCGGGGTCCCGGTGAGCAGCCTCAGGCAGATGTTGCGTGCCTGCTCCACCGGATCGAGCGGTTCCCCCTTCCCGGCCCTCGACGGGGCGGGGGAACCGCTGCTTCTGGAACGGGAGCGGGAACGACGGCCCGCCCCCTCACCGAACCCGGTCCCCGGGCCGGAACCCGGGGGACCGTCTGCGGACTCTGCGGCGAATTCGGGGCCGGGACCCGCGCCGGCGGCGCTGTCCTGCCACTCCGTGCGACGCGTCACGGCCTAGCTCTTGGCCGCCGCGGTCTTGGCGGGCTTGGCCTTGGTCGCAGGAGCGGGCACCGACTTCGCCGTCCCGTCGGCCGCGACAGCACCCGCGGTGGCCGTCGCGTCGGCAGCGGGCTCTGCCGCCGGGTCCTTCGGCCGCACACCGATGCCGAGCTTCTCCAGGATCTTCTTCTCGATCTCGTTGGCGAGATCGGGGTTGTCCTTGAGGAAGTTGCGGGCGTTCTCCTTGCCCTGGCCGAGCTGGTCGCCCTCGTACGTGTACCAGGCGCCGGCCTTGCGGACGAAGCCGTGGTCCACGCCCATGTCGATCAGACCGCCCTCGCGGCTGATGCCCTGGCCGTAGAGGATGTCGAACTCGGCCTGCTTGAAGGGGGGCGCGACCTTGTTCTTGACGACCTTGACGCGGGTGCGGTTACCGACGGCGTCGGTACCGTCCTTGAGCGTCTCGATCCGCCGGATGTCGAGGCGCACCGAGGCGTAGAACTTGAGCGCGCGGCCACCGGTGGTGGTCTCCGGCGAGCCGAACATCACGCCGATCTTCTCGCGGAGCTGGTTGATGAAGATCGCGGTGGTCTTGGACTGGTTGAGCGCGCTGGTGATCTTCCGGAGCGCCTGGCTCATCAGGCGGGCCTGCAGACCCACGTGCGAGTCACCCATCTCGCCCTCGATCTCCGCACGGGGCACCAGGGCCGCGACGGAGTCGATGACGATCAGGTCGAGGGCGCCCGAGCGGATCAGCATGTCCACGATCTCGAGAGCCTGCTCACCATTGTCCGGCTGGGACAGGATGAGGTTGTCGATGTCGACGCCGAGCTTCTTCGCGTACTCGGGGTCGAGGGCGTGCTCGGCGTCGATGAAGGCCACCGTGCCGCCGAGCTTCTGCGCGTTCGCCACGGCGTGCAGCGTCAGCGTCGTCTTACCGGAGGACTCCGGTCCGTACACCTCCACCACACGGCCGCGCGGCAGGCCGCCGACGCCGAGCGCGACGTCGAGTGCCGTCGACCCGGTGGGGATCACCTCGATGGGCTCGTTCGGCCGCTCACCGAGGCGCATCACCGCGCCCTTGCCGAATTGCCGCTCAATCTGTGCGAGTGCGGCGTCCAACGCCTTCTCGCGGTCGTTACCTGCCATGGGTTCCACCCGATTTGCTTGAGTCGATCGCTTCACGTCAAAGACGCTAACCCCTGCCACTGACAATGGGCCTCGACGTCCTCCCGACCTGTGGACAACTCCACGGTCGTGCCCGGGAAAACCCGGCCGGAATCCAATGAGAATGGATGTTCGATTTTGGTGTCAAGCACACCACGCCGGGCCGGCACAGCCGAGAGTAGCGGCTTATAACAGCCAAGGTCGACCGAGTCAACGAAAAGTGACAGGTGCCATGCTAGGTTCCGGCGTCATGGAGATGCCTCCGAGGGGTCTGTCAGGAAAAGTCGCTCTTGTCGCCGGTGGTACACGCGGTGCGGGCCGAGGAATCGCCGTACAGCTGGGAGCGGCCGGAGCGACCGTGTACGTCACCGGACGCACCAGCGGTTCCGAGCGCTCGGAGATGGACCGCCCCGAGACCATCGAGGAGACCGCGGCGCTCGTCGACGAGGCAGGCGGTCGCGGCATCGCCGTCCGGGTCGATCATCTCGTGCCCGACCAGGTCAGCGCGCTGGTGGCACGCATCCGGAGCGAGCAGGGGGCTCTGCACATCCTGGTGAACGACATCTGGGGCGCAGAGATCGAGTGGGACAAGACCGTGTGGGAGTCGTCCCTGGACACCGGGCTGCACACGCTGCGCCTGGCCGTGGACACCCACGCGATCACCAGCCACTTCGCGATCCCGCTGCTCATCGCGACACCGGGCGGCCTGGTGGTCGAGGTGACGGACGGCACGGACGAGTACAACGCCACCAACTACCGGGTGTCGTTCTTCTACGACCTCGCGAAGGCCGCGGTGAACCGCATGGCCTTCGCCCTCGCGCACGAGGTGGAGCCGCACGGGGCGACCGCCGTGTCGCTCACTCCGGGCTGGCTCAGGTCCGAGGCCATGCTCCAGGCCCACGGCGTCACCGAGGCGAACTGGCGTGACGCCGTCGCCCACTCGCCCCACTTCGCCATCTCCGAGTCACCGGCGTTCGTCGGGCGGGCCGTGGCCGCGCTCGCCCAGGATCCCGAGGTGGCTCGCTGGAACGGGGACTCGCTGTCCAGCGGGCAGCTGGCGCAGGTCTACGGCTTCACCGATCTCGACGGCAGCCGGCCCGACGCCTGGAGGTACCTCACCGAGGTCCAGGACCCCGGGCTGCCCGCCGACGTCTCCGGCTACCGCTGAGCCGGCAGCCCCGCGTCACCGGTCCCGGCGGCCCCTGACAGCACGGCGGATCCTTGACAGCACCGGCTCACCGCGGCGCCGGTCGTGGCCGCCGCGCACCCTCGGGTCGTCCGTCACGGCGTAGCGCTTCACGTACGCGCCCAGGAATGCCTGGAGCGTCGCCACCGCGGGAATGGCGATCAGCGCACCGACCGCGCCCATCAGAGCGGTACCCGCGACCACGGATCCGAAGGCGACCGCGGGGTGGATGTCGACCGTCTTCGAGGTGACCTTGGGCTGCAGCACGTAGTTCTCGAACTGCTGGTAGACCACGACGAATCCGAGCACCCACAGCGCGTACCAGGGATTCACGGTGAAGGCGATGAGCATGGGCAGCGCACCCGCGAGATACGTACCGATCGTCGGGATGAACTGGGAGACCAGACCGACCCAGACCGCGAGCGCCGGAGCGTACGGCACACCGAGGATCACCAGCAGGATGTAGTGCGCCACTCCTGAGATCAGCGCCATCAGGCCGCGCGAGTAGATGTAGCCGCCGGTCTTGTCGACCGCGATCTCCCAGGCGCGCAGCACCTCGGCCTGCCGGGCGGGCGGCAGTACGGAGCACAGCGCCCGCCTCAGCCGGGGGCCGTCGGCCGCGAAGTAGAACGAGAACAGGAAGATCGTCAGCAGCCGGAAGAGCCCGCCGAGCACCGTCGTGGAGACATCGAGCACTCCGGTCGCGCTGTTCTGGACGTACTTCTGGAGCCAGTCCGAGTGGAGCAGGCTGTCCTGCACCTCGACCCGCGAGAGCGAGGTGTGGAAGGTCTCGTTGACCCAGTTGATCACCGAGTCGAGGTACTGGGGGAAGTCCTCGACCATGTCGACGATCTGGCCCGCGAGCATGGAGCCGAGCAGGACGACGAAGCCGACTCCGAAGATCAGAACCCCGAGGGAGACCAGGAAGGTGGCGAGTCCGCGGCGCATCCCGCGTGTCGCCATGCGGCTGACCGCCGGCTCGATGGCGAGCGCCAGGAAGAAGGCGATGAGGATGTTGGTCAGCAACCCGATGAGCTGGTCGAACGCCCAGCTGCCGAGCTGGAAGCACCCGTAGAGCGCCAGGGCGAGGATGATCGCGCGCGGCAGCCAGGCAGGCATGCGGACCGGACCGCTGCCGGGCGGCGGGGTCGGTGGCTCGGCGGGCGGGACGGGTGGTGAGTCGGGCGGCTGGATCTCGGCGGTCTCGTCTGTCGGTGCCACGGGACAAGTCTCGCTCACTCCGGTGACAGCCGGTTGCCCGCCCCGGTGCCGGATCTTCCGGTCAGCGCTTGTCGGCGGGGATGCCGACCGCCGAGCAGACCCCGCGCCAGACGTCCTTGGTCTCCCAGCCCGCGGCCAGTGCCTCGTGCACCGTACGGCCTCCGAGCTCGGCCATCACGTGGTCGCGCGCGAAGGAATCCGCGTACCCCTCACCGAAGTGGTCCGCCATCCGCTCCCAGAAAATCGTCAACCGCATGCCTTCAGTATCCCGCTCCTGAGAGTGCAGCCGAGCCGGTACGCCCTACCCCCGGCGCTTTCCCCTCTACGGTCGGTCCATGGCTGGAACCGGAGCAAAATCCCTCGCCCGCGCCGAGCAGTTCGTCTGGCTCACCGCACGTGTCCTCGAGCAGCGGCGGTTCGCCCATCACTTCCTGGACGGGGGTGCGGATGTGGTCGAGACCGCGCTCGCCGCCTATCTGAACGAGGACGGCGGCTACGGGCACGCGCTCGAACCCGACCTTCGCGGGCCCGTGAGCCAGCCGCTGCACACCGCTCACGCGCTGAGTGTTCTCGATTCGATCGGTCGTTGCAGCGGTCTGCGCGTGGAACGGATCTGTCGCTATCTGACCGACGTGTCGACCAAAGAGGGCGCACTGCCGGCACTCCACCCCTCCCAGCGCGGCTATCCCGCCGCTCCCTTCATCCCGGTCGTCGACGATCCGCCCGCCGAACTGCTGGCCACCGGCCCCGTCGTCGGGCTGCTGCACCGTAATCAGGTGTGGCACGCCTGGCTCTTCCGGGCCACCGATTTCTGCTGGTCCGCCGTGGACGCGCTGGAACAGTCCCACCCGTACGAGATCGAGGCGGCCGTCGCCTTCCTGGACGGTGTCCCGGACCGGGCGCGCGCCGAGGCCGCCGCCGACCGTCTGGGGCGGCTGGTGCGTGAGCAGCGGCTGGTGGTGCTTGATCCGCAGCGGTCCGCGGACCACCCGGTGGCTCCCGGATATGCCCCGGGTGAGCATCACTTCCCGTACGACTACGCGCGTACGCCCGGGTCGCTCGCGCGCCGCTGGTTCAGCGACGCCGAGCTGGACCGTTCGCTCGATCACCTGGAGGCCGGGCAGCAGGAGGACGGAGGCTGGCCGGTCACCTGGCGGCAGTGGGCCCCGGGCACGGCTCTGGAGGGGCGCCCGATCGTGACGCTCAAGGCCCTGCAGACCCTGCGGGCGCACGGGCGCGGCCTCCGCTGAACCGCTGCCGGCCGCCTATCCCAGGGCGCGTACCCCCGCGGTGACCACGACGGCGGCGCCGACGACGATCAGGAAGGGTGCCCGCAGAACGAGCGCGAGGGCCGCTGCGGCGAGCCCGGCCGCCCTGGCGTCCAGGACCAGTTGCTGTCCGTCGCCGAAGGTCTGCTGTGCGGTGAGGGCCGCGAGCAGCGCCACCGGCAGCAGCGCGGCCAGTCGCTGGACGACCGGTCGTTCCAGTACTCCGGCGGGAACCAGCAGCCCCGCGAGCTTGGCGAGATAGCAGCCGGCCACGGTGAGTCCGATGGCGATCCACACGTTCATCGGCGCTCCTGGGGCTTGTCCGTGCCGCCTGCGGCGGCTTCGGCCTGTGCGGTCTTCCCGCGTCCCATCAGGAAGAGGACCACGGGGGCTGCCAGCGCGGACAGCAGTACGGGGACGCCGGCAGGCAGTACCGGCAGCAGTCCGAGGGCCAGCAGGACGGCGACGCCTGCCGTGACGCGCTCCGTGGTGCTCTTCAGCATCGGCGCGAGCAGGGCGAGGAACACCGCGGGGCTGGCGGCGTCCAGCCCCCAGGTGTTGGTGTCGCCGAGCGCCTCCGCACCGAGTGCGCCCACCAGCGTGGTCAGGTTCCACAGCACGTAGAGGGTGAGTCCGGTGACCGTGAAGCCGATGCGCGCTGCCCGGCGGGTGGGCTGGGGCAGGGTGACCGCGGTCGTCTCGTCGATGACCCAGTGGGCGGCGAAGGGCCGTACCGCGCGCGGCAGGGCAAGCAGCTGCGACAGCCGCAGCCCGTAGAAGGCGTTGCGTACGCCGAGGAAGAACGCTCCGGCCGCGGCGGTGTAGGGATTGCCGCCGGCCGCGAGCGCGCCCACGAGGGCGAACTGCGAGGCGCCGGTGAAGACGAGGAGGCTGAGGACGCAGGTCTGGAGGAGGGTCAGCCCGGAGCCTGCCGAGGTGACCCCGAACGCGAAACCGGAGAGACCTACCGCGACGCCCACGCCGAGGGCGTCGCGGACGACCGCCGCGTCCGTCTTCTCCCCGACGGCGGGCGGGCCTGCGGCTATGACGCCGCTGCTTTCGGGAGGTGCTGTCTGTTCTGCCACGCCCGGAACGTTACGTGGCGAGATGCGTGCCGGTCTTGTACGTTCTTGCGCGCTCGCGCCGGTACGCGCCCGGGGGCACTCCCACGATCCGGGTGAAGTGGCGGTTGAGGTGGGGCTGGTCGGTGAAGCCGACAGCCGTGGCGGCATCGGCGGGCGTGCTCCCCGCGTCCAGCAACTGCCGCGCCCGGCGGACCCGGGCGTCGGTGAGCCAGGTGTGCGGTGGCATTCCGTACTGCTTCTTGAAGGCCCGGAGCAGCGCGAAGGGGCTGGTGCCGAGCTCGGTGGCGAGCGCGTCCAGGGTGGGTGGCCGCTCCATCCGCGCTTCCAGTGCCGCCCGCGCACGGGCTGCGTCGCCGGCGCCTGCGGAGCGGGGCGTGCGGGTGGGCAGCACCCGGCCGTGAGAATCCAGCAGCCGGGCGACCAGAACCCTGAGCAGGCTGTCGGCCGCAAGCGCGTTGCTCTCCTCTGCCGCACGGTGGACCTCAGTGATCAGCCGGGCCGCCTCCGGGTCCACCGTGCTGGTCTCGGCGAAACCGACCGTGCCGCGCAGGCTCGTCAGGTCGGCCGCGATGTCGTTGACCACCTGGGCGGACGGGTAGAGCGTGGCGTACACCCAGCCTTCGGGGTCTCCGGCGCGTGCGGTGTGCGGCACCTCCGGGTTGATCATGACCACGGTGCCCGGACCGGCGTGCACGGTGCCGTCGGGCAGCCCGACGTCCTCGATCCCGCGGGTGATCGTGCCGAAGACGTAGCCCTCGTGGCTGTGGCGCGGGAAGGTGTGACGGACATACCGGGCGCGCAGCAGATCGAGCTCGGGCAGCTCGGCGTGCTGCCAGTACCTCGCCCATTCCCTCGCTGCTCCCGTTGCCGCCATGCTCGCATTCTCGCAGGTCCGGGCCGGTGACCGCAGGTCCGGTCGGCGGATGTCCGGCAGGCTCGGCGGCCGTTGTCAGTGGTGGGGTGCACGATGGGGGACATGGCCGGTTCCGCACTCGATTCGTTCTCACCCGCGACCCGTAGCTGGTTCTCAGGTGCCTTCGACGCGCCCACCGCGGCGCAGGAGGGTGCCTGGCGGGCCATCGGCGAGGGTTCGGACGTCCTGGTCGTCGCGCCGACCGGTTCGGGCAAGACGCTCGCCGCGTTCCTCGCCTCGCTGGACCGGCTGGCCGCGGTCCCGCCGCCGGCCGAGGCGAAGAAGCGCTGCCGGGTGCTGTACGTGTCGCCGCTGAAGGCTCTCGCGGTCGACGTGGAGCGCAACCTGCGCTCGCCGCTGACGGGGATCCGCCAGGAGTCGGTGCGTCTGGGGCTTCCCGAGCCGGAGGTGCGGGTCGGGATCCGGTCCGGCGACACCCCGCCGGCCGAGCGCCGTTCGATGGCGACCAAGCCGCCGGACATCCTGATCACCACCCCCGAGTCGCTGTTCCTGATGCTCACCTCATCGGCCCGGGAGGCGCTGGCGGGGGTCGAGACGGTGATCCTGGACGAGGTGCATGCCGTCGCGGGCACGAAGCGTGGTGCCCATCTCGCCGTGTCGTTGGAGCGCCTGGACGAGCTGCTGCCGCGGCCTGCCCGTCGCATCGGGCTGTCGGCGACCGTGCGTCCGGTGGGCGAAGTGGCGCGCTTCCTGTCGCCGCAGCGGAAGGTGGAGATCGTCCAGCCCCCGTCCACCAAGCAGTTCGACCTGTCTGTCGTGGTTCCGGTCGAGGATCTCGGTGAACTGGGCGGCTCCCCCGCCACGGACGGCGGGGCGGACCAGGCGGAGAAGCCGTCGATCTGGCCGCATGTCGAGGAGCGGATCGCGGATCTCGTCCAGTCCCACCGCTCCACCATCGTCTTCGCCAACTCACGGCGGCTGGCGGAACGCCTCTGCAACCGGCTCAACGAGATCGCCTACGAGCGGGCAACGGGCGAAGCCATGCCCGAGGCCCACTCCCCCGCCGAGATCATGGCCGAGTCCGGGGCGGCCAAGGGTGCGCCCGCCCTGCTCGCTCGTGCACACCACGGTTCGGTGTCCAAGGAGCAGCGCTCCCAGGTCGAGGAGGACCTCAAGGCCGGTCGGCTGCCCGCTGTGGTCGCCACCTCGAGCCTGGAGCTCGGCATCGACATGGGTGCGGTCGATCTGGTGATCCAGGTCGAGTCCCCGCCGTCCGTCGCCTCGGGACTGCAGAGGGTGGGCCGCGCCGGTCACCAGGTGGGTGCCGTATCGACAGGAGTGGTCTTCCCCAAGTACCGCGGTGACCTGGTGCAGGCGGCGGTGGTCACCGAGCGGATGCGCGAGGGTGCCATCGAGGCCCTGCGGATCCCGTCCAACCCTCTGGACGTGCTGGCCCAGCAGCTGGTCGCCATGGTCGCGCTCGACACCTGGCAGGCCGATGATCTGCTGGCCCTGGCCCGGCGGGCCGCCCCGTTCGCCTCGCTCCCCGAGTCCGCGTTCACCGCGGTGCTCGACATGCTGGCCGGGCGCTATCCGTCCGACGCCTTCGCGGAGCTTCGCCCGCGCGTCGTCTGGGACCGCGTCGCCGGTACGGTCACGGGCCGTCCCGGTGCCCAGCGGCTCGCCGTCACCTCGGGCGGCACCATCCCCGACCGCGGGCTCTTCGGGGTCTTCCTCGCCGGAGCGGACCCCAAGAAGGGCGGCGGGCGGGTCGGCGAGCTGGACGAGGAGATGGTGTACGAGTCCCGGGTCGGCGACGTCTTCACGCTGGGCACCACGTCCTGGCGGATCGAGGACATCACCAGGGACCGGGTCCTGGTCTCGCCCGCCCCCGGCGTCCCGGGGCGGCTGCCGTTCTGGAAGGGCGACCAGCTGGGTCGGCCACTGGAGCTGGGCCGTGCGCTGGGCGCGTTCCTCCGGGAGATCGGCGGGCTGTCGCCCGAGGACGCCCGGCACCGGCTGCTCGCTGCCGGCCTCGACACATGGGCCGCGGACAACATCCTGTCGTACCTGGACGAGCAGCGTCGTGCCTGCGGTCATGTCCCCGACGACCGGACCATCCTCGTCGAGAGGTTCCGCGACGAGCTCGGCGACTGGCGGATCGTGGTGCACTCGCCGTTCGGTGCCCAGGTGCACGCCCCCTGGGCGCTCGCCCTGTCCGCCCGGCTCGCCGAGCGGTACGGCATGGACGCCCAGATCATGCATGCCGACGACGGCATCGTGCTGCGGCTTCCGGACGCCGATCTGATGGGCCTGGATCTCCTCGACTTCGATCCGGTGCAGGCGGATCCCGGACAGCAGGCCGGACCCGAGTCCGGGCGGGGCGATACGGCCCCGGGCTTCCCGGGTGCCGGCGGGTACGACAGTGAGCAGCCTCCCGTCGGCGCCACTGATGTCGTCTTCGACAAGGGGGAGATCGGCCAGGTCGTCACCGATCAGGTGGGCGGATCGGCCCTGTTCGCGTCCAGGTTCCGTGAATGTGCGGCGCGTGCCCTGCTGTTGCCCCGCCGCAGCCCCGGAAAGCGCACCCCGCTCTGGCAGCAGCGCCAGAGAGCGTCCCAGTTGCTGCAGGTGGCCTCCGAGTTCGGCTCGTTCCCGATCGTTCTCGAAGCGGTCCGTGAGTGCCTCCAGGACGTCTTCGACGTCCCGGGTCTCACAGAACTGATGGGCGACCTGGAGGCACGCCGTATCCGTCTGGTCGAGGTGACGACCACCGAGCCTTCACCGTTCGCGCGCTCCCTCCTGTTCGGTTACGTCGCGCAGTTCCTGTACGAGGGTGACTCCCCGCTCGCCGAGCGGCGTGCCGCCGCGCTCTCGCTCGACTCCCATCTCCTGGCCGAGCTGCTCGGCCAGGCGGAGCTGCGCGAGCTGCTCGACGCCGATGTCCTCGACGAACTGGAGCGGGAGCTACAGTGGCTGACGGAGGACCGGAGGATCAAGGACATCGAAGGTGTCGCCGACCTCCTGCGCGTCCTCGGTCCGCTCACCGACGACGAACTGGCGGCGCGCGGTGCCGAGCCCGCATGGGCGCCCGAGCTCGCCGCGGCGCGGCGCGCGATCCAGGTGCGCATCGGCGGGTCCGTCCACTGGGCGGCCATCGAGGACGCGGGCCGGCTGCGGGACGCCCTCGGGACCGCGTTGCCCGTGGGGGTTCCCGAGGCCTTCACCGAGCCGGTGAAGGATCCTCTCGGCGACCTCCTGGCCCGCCATGCCCGTACCCACGGCCCGTTCACCACCACACGGGCCGCCGCCCGCTTCGGTCTCGGCAGCGCTGTCACGGACGGCGCGCTGCAACGGCTCGCCGCGTCCGGCCGGGTCGTCCAGGGCGAGTTCCACCCGGCAGGAATCGGGCAGGAGTGGTGCGACGCCACGGTCCTGCGGCGCCTGCGCCGCCGCTCGCTCGCAGCGCTCCGCCAGGAGCTGGAGCCCGTGCCACCCGCCGCCCTGGCCGGCTTCCTCCCCCAGTGGCAGCACCTCGGCGACAACAGCCTGCGCGGGATCGACGGACTGGCCCGCGCCATCGAGCAGTTGCAGGGTGCCCCGGTCCCCGCATCGGCTCTGGAGAAGCTGATCCTGCCGAGCCGCGTCGCGGGATACACCCCCGCCCTGCTCGACGAGCTCACGACCACCGGCGAGGTCGTCTGGGCCGGCGCGGGCGCGCTGCCCGGGAAGGACGGCTGGCTCTCCCTCTATCCCGCGGACAGTGCGCCTCTGCTCCTGCCTCCACCCCATCCGCTGGAGCAGACCGCGCTGCACGAGTCGGTCCTCACGACCCTGGCGGGCGGGTACGGCCTGTTCTTTCGGCAGATCGCCGACCAGGTCCGCGCCACCACCCACCCCGACTGCACCGATCCTCAACTGGCGGACGCGCTCTGGGACCTTGTCTGGTCCGGCCGCCTCACCAACGACACCCTCGCCCCGCTGCGCTCGCTCCTGGGCTCGGGGCGCACGGCGGGATCCACCGCCCACCGCGCGAAGCGCAGTGTCCCGCGCGGCCGTTACGGCTCGCTGAGCGCCGCGGCCCGTCCGGCGTCCCGCACCGGTCCGCCGACCGTCTCGGGCCGTTGGGCCCTGCTGCCCCCGGCCGAGCCCGAACCGACCCACCGCGCGCACGCCCTGGCCCGCACGCTCCTGGACCGCCACGGTGTGGTGACCCGTGGCGCCGTGCAGGCGGAGGGTGTCGAGGGCGGGTTCTCCGCGACGTACCGCATCCTTGCCGCGTTCGAGGACAGCGGCCAGGCACGCCGTGGGTATGTTGTCGAGGGCCTGGGAGCGGCCCAGTTCGCGATGGACGGTGCCGTGGACCGGCTCAGGGCGACGTCGACCGCCCGTGACCGTACGGACCCCGGCGCGACTCCCCGCGCGCTCGTTCTCGCGGCGGCCGATCCGGCCAACGCGTACGGCGCCGCCCTGCCCTGGCCCGATTCCCCGGACGGCGCCGGGCACAAGCCCGGCCGCAAGGCCGGCGCGCTGGTGGTCATCGTCGACGGCGAGCTGACGCTGTACATGGAGCGCGGCGGCAAGACCCTGCTGGCATGGCCGACCGACCCCGCCGATCCCGCACTTCTGGCGGCGGCCGAGGCGCTCGCGTCGGCAGCCCGCGCCGGGACCCTCGGCACCGTGACGGTGGAGCGCACCAACGGTGCTTCCTCCCTCACCTCCCCGCTGGGCCGCACCCTGGAAGCCGCCGGCTTCCTCGCCACGCCCAGAGGGCTGCGTCTGCGCGCCTGAGACCTCCGGTGGGAGCGGCGCGCCTGCGGCCTCGGGTGACGGCGGCGGCCGGCGGCTCCCGTCCCTGCCGGGGGCCGCGCATCATGGAGACATGCCCGAAGGTGACACCGTCCTGCAGACCGCCAAGCGTCTCGACGCGGCGCTCGCAGGTCATGTACTGACCCGCTCCGACCTACGGGTCCCCCGGTTCGCCACCGCGGACCTGACCGGCCGTGCTGTGCTCGATGTCACCGCGCGGGGCAAGCATCTCCTCACCCGCATCGAAGACGGTCTCACCCTTCACAGCCACCTGCGGATGGACGGTGCCTGGCGCGTCTACGCGGCGGGAGAACGCTGGAGCGGCGGGCCCGCCCACCAGATCCGCGCCGTCCTCGCCACCGCGGAGCACGCCGCCGTCGGCTACCGGCTCCCCGTCCTCGAGCTGCTCCGCACCCGGGACGAGGAGCAGGCCGTCGGCCATCTCGGCCCTGATCTGCTCGGGCCCGACTGGGAACCGCACACGGCCCTGCGCAATCTGCTCAGCGACCCCGCACGCCCTCTCGGGGAAGCGCTCCTGGACCAGCGCAACCTGGCCGGTATCGGCAACGTCTACAAGTGCGAACTCTGCTTCCTGGCCCGCGTCACCCCCTGGCTGCCCGTGGGAGAGCTGCCCGTGCCCACGGCCGGCCGGCTGGTGACGACCGCCAAGCAGCTCCTCGAAGCCAACCGTGACCGCCCGACACGGACGACGACCGGCCCCGTCGCCGCTCTCGGCCGGGCGCCCACGCGGGAGCGGCTCTTCGTCTACGGCCGGGGCCACCGCCCCTGCCTGAGGTGCCGCACTCCGATCCGCAAGGCGGACCAGGCCGACCGGCCCACGTACTGGTGCCCGCACTGCCAGCCGGGGCCCACTCACTAGGAGACGGCCGTCAGCGGCGCAGGACAGTCCGCCCGGGCCCGCCGCGGGAGGGGATCACTCCGTTCCGAGCTCGCTGTTCTCACGGCTCCCCATCGCGGTCCGCTTCGCCGCGCGCCCCGGCCGGGCAGTCGCCGTCACATGAACGGGCAGCAGGCTCAGCCCCCAGCCGCCGGCCGCCACCGCGCCCTCGACCAGTCCGGCGTGCTCCGGCGCCAGCAACAGGCGGAGCACGGCCCACCACCACACTCCGCCGAGGACAAGCACCAGCGCCCACCGCCGCACCATGGCTGCCTCCTCCGGCCGACGCTGGACGCTAGTACGGCTCGATCTGCTGAGGGGAGGGCGCACCGGTGCACTACCGGCGTGCGCGGCGCCAAGGGGACGGTGACGCGCGCTCTCCGACGGGCCGCCGGGAGAGGGTGAAAGGGCGGCCCTCCCCGCAGTTTCCCCCGATACGGCCCCTCCTGCCATCCCACGCCCGGGCCCCTTGCACCAGGCCCCCGGCATGCGTACGCCCCCGCCGACCGGTGTCGACGGGGGCGTACGCGACCCACAGGTCGCACTGACGAGGACTAGTGCCCGTCGTCGTCGGTCATCGAGTCCTTGACACCCTTGGCGCGGTCTCCGGCCCCGCCCAGGGCGTCCTTGGCCTTGGCCTTCGCCTGGTCGGTCTTGCCCTCGGTCTCCATACGACGGTTGCCGGTCAGCTTGCCGGTCGCTTCCTTGGCCTTGCCCTTGACCTTGTCCATCTCGTTCTTGTCACTCATGTCGACTCCTCACTCGTTCGCCGCCGACAGCTGAGAACCGACAGCTGCCGACCGGTCGCCGGTCGCTGGTCAGGCACTCTCGGCTTGGAACATCCAGGCGTGCTTCTCGAGATCCGCCGTCAGCGTGATCAGGATGTCCTGGCTGACGGGATCCGGCTCAGCGGTCGCGTCGATCCGCTCCCGCATGCGGTCGATGACCACACGGAGGGCGTCCACGAGTGCCCGTACCGCGTCCACGTCCTTGATCCAGCCCTCCGGGACGGAGTCGATGGCCGTGGTCTTGGCGAGGGTCCGGCTCCGCCCGTCAGGGTTGACACCGACCGCTGAAGCCCTTTCCGCGACCGTGTCCGAATGCTGCCGCGCCGTGTCCACGACCTCGTCGAGCTGAAGGTGCACGGACCGGAAGCGCGGACCGACCACATTCCAGTGGACCTGCTTCGCCGCCAGGGAGAGGTCGATCAGGTCGACCAGGGCGCCTTGCAGCGCATCCCCCACGACCTTGCGGTCGCTCTCCGACAACGGACTCTTCACGACAGACATGCGATTCTCCGATCAGATTGCTGTTCGGCGTACCACTCGTCCACGATGGCACATATGTCATAAAATCTTCATCCGGCGACTGCTGCGAAAGCGCGCCTCACTCCGCGCCTGCCCGGCGAACAGCCCCGCACACACCGAAAGCCCCGGTCGACCCATCAGGGTCGACCGGGGCTTTCGGCTCTCAATGAACCACGCAGGTCAGGCGGCGACGACATCCACCGCTTCCGCGGGCGCCTTGATTGTCACTCGTCCCGTCGGCACGCCTGCGACCGACGACACGGAGACGGAATTGAGCATTGGGCGTACCGGTACAGGCACCGGGTCGCTGGCTGCTGCCGACTCGGCCAGCTCTGCCAGAGACAGTTCATCGCTCACTTCACGCATGAGCTCGGACATCCGTACGTCAAGCGCGTCGCAAATGGCGGAGAGCAGCTCGGAGGATGCCTCCTTCTGCCCCCGCTCCACCTCGGAGAGATAGCCGAGCGAGACTCGGGCGGACGAGGAGACTTCGCGCAGAGTACGGCCTTGGCGCTGGCGCTGCCGACGCAGCACGTCACCAAGCAGGCGACGGAGCAGAATCATCGGTGGCTCCCTCCTCGGACCGCGTAGCCGCATCCTTCACGCCCCACCGTACCGCCTTGCGCTGCGGCCGTGCGGGGAGCGATGTCGTGTTCACTCAGGGCTGCAAACATCAATTCCCCCCGTTCTGTTCCGTATCCTGTGCCCTCGCATTGTCGCCGAGTTCGCCGGAGAGCAGCTCGAGCAGGCTCCGTACACTCTCTCTACGGATGTCCGCCCGCTCACCGTTCAACCTCAGCTCGGCGACTTTCCGTACGCCATCGGGCCCGGAGACCGCCACAAAGACCGTTCCGACGGGCTTGCCGTCCTGCGGCTCGGGGCCCGCGACCCCGGTGGTCGACACTCCCCAGTCTGCGCCCAGGGTCAGCCGTACGCCTGCTGCCATCGCGAGCGCGACGTCGGGGTCCACCGCGCCCCGTTCGGTGAGAAGCGCTCCGTCGACGCCCAGCACGTCATGCTTCAGGGACGTGGCATACGCCGTGACGGACCCGCGGAAGGACTGTGAGGCACCGGGTACGGAGGTGAGCTCCGCGGCGACCAGGCCGCCGGTGAGGGACTCGGCGACGGCGAGTGTCTCGCCCCGCTCCACGAGCCTCCGCAGCACCCGGGCGGCCACGGCAGTCACCGCTCGGCGTCCGCGGCGCCCCGGCTGCCGCTCACGGGCCGCGCGGGTTCTCCGCCGGCTTCCGCGCTCGCAGCGGCCGGGCCCGTGCCCGGATCCGCTGCCGCCGCGACCGCCTCCATGGCCGCGTACCGCTCGGCCGCCAGCCCCTTGCGCCTCAGCACGACGGCCTGGCGCACATAGTCGAGGCCGGTGACGACCGTCAGCACGACGGCAGCCATCATCACCCAGAAGCGCATCGTGGCCAGGGGGCCCGTCAGCACAAGGACGTACATCCCGACGGCCGTGCCCTGCGCCAGCGTCTTCATCTTCCCGCCGCGACTGGCCGGAATCACCGCGTGCCGGATCACCCAGAACCGCATGAGGGTGATGCCGAGTTCCCGGAAGAGGATCACGCCCGTGATCCACCACGGCAGATCCCCGAGCGAGGACAGGCAGATCAGCGCCGCGCCCATGATCGCCTTGTCGGCGATCGGGTCGGCGATCTTGCCGAAGTCCGTCACCAGGTTGTACGCGCGTGCCAGATGGCCGTCGAACAGGTCGGTGATCATCGCTACGGCGAAGGCCGCCCAGGCGAAGGACCGCCAGACCGGGTCGTAGCCGCCGTCGTGCAGGAGCAGCATCACGAAGCCCGGAACCAGCAGCAGCCGCACCATGGTCAGGATGTTGGCGATGTTCCACAGACTGGCCTGGTTGACGGCCGCGGTGCCCAGCTTGCCGCCGCGGGGTACCGGCGTCGCGCCGGAGCCGCCTGCCGCGGATGCCGGGACTCCCGTCATCTGGCTGCCTCCGCAAGCTCGTGGTGTTCGGCCACGAGGTCCACTCCCTCGGAGCCCACTGCCTTTGCCTCGACCATACGGCCCGGCACGAGACCCTCGCGTGCGGTGAAGACGACCTGGCCGTCCGTTTCGGGCGCCTGGTGCGCGGCGCGGCCCACCGCGACGGGGCCGTCCTCCTCCGACTCCACGGACTCGACAAGAACCTGAAGGGTCTCGCCGACCCGCTCCTCGGCGCGCTGCGAGGTCAGTTCCTCGGCCAGCTGCGAGATGTGGGCGAGCCGCTCCGCGATGACGTCGGCGTCCAGCTTGTTCTCGTAGCCGACGGCTTCGGTGCCCTCCTCGTCGGAGTACCCGAACACCCCGATGGCGTCCAGGCGCGCTCCGGTGAGGAAGCGTTCCAGCTCGGCGAGGTCGGCCTCGGTCTCGCCGGGGAAGCCGACGATGAAGTTCGACCGGG
Organism: Streptomyces sp. NBC_00683; assembly: GCF_036226745.1. NCBI lineage: Bacteria > Bacillati > Actinomycetota > Actinomycetes > Kitasatosporales > Streptomycetaceae > Streptomyces > Streptomyces sp. NBC_00683. The sequence goes on from NZ_CP109013.1 coordinate 2,458,130, forward strand.
CACCGGCCTGCGGCGCCTTGCCGCGGATGGTGTCCAGGAGCTCCAGGAAACGGTCCGTGTCGCCGAAGCGTCGCATCGCCCGCAGCACTCCGGGGGCGGAGTGCTGGAAGGAGAGGTCGAAGTAGGGGGCGACCTTCGGCGTGGACGTGAGTACGTCGATCAGTCCGGGACGCATCTCGGCGGGCTGCAGATAGCTGACGCGGATCCGCTCGATCCCGTCGACGTCCGCGAGCTCCGGCAGCAGGGTCTCCAGGAGACGGATGTCGCCGAGGTCCTTGCCGTACGAGGTGTTGTTCTCGGAGACCAGCATGACCTCCTTGACGCCCTGCTCGGCGAGCCAGCGCGTCTCCCCCAGGACGTCCGACGGGCGCCTGGAGATGAAGGAACCGCGGAAGGAGGGGATGGCGCAGAAGGTGCAGCGGCGGTCGCAGCCGGAGGCGAGCTTCACCGACGCGACGGGGCTGGTCCCCAGCCTGCGGCGCAGTGGTGCCCGCGGACCGGATACGGGTGCGAGACCCTCCGGGAGGTCCGCAGGAGCCGGCGTGACCTCCTCCTGGGCGTGCCCGGGCAGCGCGACGGAGGCGTCCTGCCGCTCGGCCGGGCTGATCGGGAGCAGTTTGCGCCGGTCGCGCGGGGTGTGTGAGGCGTGGATGCCGCCGTTGAGAATGGTCTGCAGGCGGTCGGAGATGTCGGCGTAGTCGTCGAAGCCGAGGACCCCGTCCGCTTCCGGCAGCGCCTCGGCGAGATCCTTGCCGTAGCGCTCGGCCATGCAGCCGACGGCCACCACGGCCTGGGTTCTGCCGTGATCCTTCAGATCATTGGCTTCGAGCAGGGCATCGACGGAGTCCTTCTTGGCGGCTTCGACGAATCCACAGGTGTTGACGACGGCGACATCCGCGTCGGAGGCGTTCTCGACGAGCTCCCAGCCGTCCGCTGCCAAGCGGCCTGCGAGCTCCTCCGAGTCCACCTCGTTACGGGCGCAGCCGAGAGTGACAAGGGCGACGGTACGGCGTTCGGGCATGGGCTCAAGACTACTTTGTCCCGGCACTCGTCCTGCCGTGCAGGGTTCCTGCTACAGGGAGTGACCGAAACACCGGGTGAAGCGCGAGGAAAACAAAGGCGGTGAGCGCCCGGCGCGACTGCCGGGCACTCACCGATGAGGGGGCGGGGCGGGAGGTCAGCCGACCTCGGGGTCGCCCTTCGTGTACGAAAGCCGCTCGACCTGACCGGGCTCGAAGCGGTCCTCGACCTTCTTGCCGTTCACGAAGAGCTCGATCGCCCCGGCGTCCCCGAGGACCAGATCGACGCGCTCGTTGTCCTGGAAGGTCTTGGAGTCGCCCGGGAGCAGGATCCCGTCGAAGAGCTGCCGCCCGTTGTGGTCCTTCGCCGAGATCCAGCTCTTGCGCTCGGTGGCGCTGAGCTTCACCGTCACCTTGTCGCGCGGAGCTGCGGCGATGGCACTTTCGGAGGGCACGGGCTTGGGGTCGGCGGGCTTGGTTGTGGTGGTGGGCTTGGGAGTCGTCTTGTCGGGCGTGGAGCCTTCCGCGACCTGGGCGGTTCCGGAGCCGTCGTCGCCGTTGAAGAGGGTGAAACCGACGAAGCCGATCACGGCGACGATCGCCGCGACCATCGCCGCGGTCCAGTTGGGCCGACGGGGTTCGGAACGGATCCGTTCCGCCTCGAACAGCGGTGCCGCGGGCGTGGGCGCAGGACGGCCGCCGTGCTCGGCGTCGTACTGCGCGATCAGCGGATCCGGCTCCAGCCGGACGGCGCGGGCGAGCATTCGGATGTGACCGCGCGCGTACACGTCGCCGCCACTGCGGGAGAAGTCGTCGTCCTCGATCGCGTGCACGATGGGGATGCGCACCCGGGTGGAGCTGCTGACTTCCTCGACCGTCAGACCTGCGGCGATACGAGCCTGCTGAAGCGCGCGACCGATCGAAGGACGGTCGTCTTCGGGGGAGTTGCCGATGGACACGGGGGCGCCTTTCGAGCGTGAGCCACCTGCTGGATGTTCAGTCTAGGGGTGGTACGAAAGGGTGGGGCAACCGGGAGGGACGACTTTGTACGCCATCGGGTTCGCCGGACAGCCCCTTGGGCAATGCAGGGGATGGAGCAGAAGACGGATCATCCCGCTTCTCCTCCCTTCAACTTGACGTACGGCCGGGCGAAACGGTTGCCCGCAAAACTCTTACGAAGCGGTTTCCCCACGAATGACGGCCAACACTCCGTCGATCTCATCCGGCTTCACCAGCACGTCGCGCGCCTTGGAACCCTCGCTGGGGCCCACGATGTTGCGCGACTCCATGAGGTCCATCAGCCGGCCCGCCTTCGCGAAGCCGACCCGCAGCTTGCGCTGGAGCATCGACGTCGAACCGAACTGGGTGGAGACGACCAGCTCGGTGGCCTGGCAGAGCAGATCGAGATCGTCGCCGATGTCCTCGTCGATCTCCTTCTTCTGCTTCGTGCCGACCACCACGTCCTCGCGGAAGACCGGCGCCATCTGATCCTTGCAGTGCTGGACGACTGCCGCGACCTCGTCCTCGGTGACGAACGCTCCCTGCATGCGCGTGGGCTTGTTCGCACCCATCGGCAGGAACAGCCCGTCACCCTTTCCGATGAGCTTTTCGGCTCCGGGCTGGTCGAGGATGACGCGGCTGTCGGCGAGGGAAGAGGTGGCGAAGGCCAGCCGTGAGGGCACATTGGCCTTGATCAGTCCGGTGACGACGTCGACCGAGGGCCGCTGGGTGGCGAGGACCAGATGGATGCCTGCGGCGCGCGCCAGCTGGGTGATGCGGACGATGGAGTCCTCGACGTCACGCGGTGCGACCATCATGAGGTCCGCGAGCTCGTCGACGATCACCAGCAGGTAGGGGTACGGGGACAGCTCGCGCTCGCTGCCCTCGGGTGCCTTGGCCTTGCCGTTGCGCACGGCGTGGTTGAAGTCGTCGATGTGCCGGTACCCGTACGCCGCGAGGTCGTCGTAGCGCAGGTCCATCTCCCGTACGACCCACTGAAGTGCCTCGGCGGCCTTCTTCGGGTTGGTGATGATGGGCGTGATCAGGTGCGGAATGCCTTCGTACGCGGTGAGCTCGACCCGCTTGGGGTCGACCAGCACCATCCGGACGTCCTCCGGGGTCGCCCGCACCATGACCGACGTGATCAGACAGTTGATGCAGGAGGACTTGCCGGAACCGGTCGCACCCGCGACCAGGACATGCGGCATCTTCGCGAGATTCGCCATCTCGTAGCCGCCCTCGACGTTCTTCCCGAGCGCCACGAGCATGGGGTGGTCGTCCTCGGCCGCGTCCGCGAGGCGCAGGACGTCTCCGAGATTGACCATCTCCCGGTCTGAGTTGGGGATCTCGATACCGACGGCGGACTTCCCCGGGATCGGGGAGATGATCCGGACGTCCGGGCTGGCGACCGCGTACGCGATGTTCTTGGTCAGGGCGGTGATCCGCTCGACCTTGACGGCCGGGCCGAGCTCCACCTCGTACCGTGTGACCGTCGGGCCGCGGGTGAACCCGGTGACGGCCGCGTCGACCTTGAACTCCATGAAGACGTTCGTCAGTGAGGCGACGACCACGTCGTTGGCGGCGCTGCGCGTCTTGCCCGGACCGCCGCGCTCCAGCAGGTCGAGCGAGGGCAGGGAGTAGGTGATGTCGCCCGAGAGCTGAAGCTGCTCGGCGCGCGGAGGCAGTGGCTGGGACCGCTCGGGGGCGGGCTTGGTCAGGTCGGGTACGCCGCCGGAGGACGACGACGCGGCCTTTCCTGCCCGGTCGCCCGAGGATGCCTTCTCGCCCGCCCTGGCCCCTGGAACGGGCGTTCCCGTCCGCTCGCGGTCCCGCTCCGTGGAGACGCCCTGCGTCAGATCGGCGACGACCGGCGAGGGCGGCATTCCGTTGAGGACCGCGCCGTCGAGCGCGGCGGCAGCCGCGGCGGCCACGTCCACGGCGTCCATGGTGCGGTTCATGGCGGGCTGGACGGAGGGCCTGCGCGGCCTGCGCCGTCCGGCCAGCGCCTCCCCCTCGGCGTGGTCCGGGTCGTAGTCGCCGTCCGCCGCCGAACGGCGTCCCGGGGAGCGCCGCGAGCGTTCGGGCAGCGCTTCGCGCCACTGCTCGTCGTACCGGTCGTCGTCGCCCCCGTCCTGCTCGCCCTGCTCGTGCACCGGGTCGACGATGCCGAGCTTGGAGCCGAGCAGCCGCAGCCGCTGCGGAATGGCGTTGACCGGGGTGGCGGTGACGACCAGGAGTCCGAAGACCGTCAGGAGCAGGAGCAGCGGTACGGCGAGGACCTCGCCCATCGTGAAGACGAGCGGCTTGGAAGCGGCCCATCCGATCAGCCCGCCCGCATCCTGCATGGCGCCTGTGCCGTCCTCACGGCCGGGCGATCCGCAGGCGATGTGGACCTGGCCGAGCACTCCGACGACCAGGGCGGACAGGCCGATGACGATACGGCCGTTGGCCTCGGGCTTCTCCGGGTAGAGGATCAGCCGCACCGCGACGGCGCCCAGCAGTATCGGCACGAGCAGATCGAGCCGGCCGAAGGCGCCGGTCACGAGCATCTCGACGAGATCACCGACAGGGCCCTGCAGATGCGACCAGGTGCCCGCCGCCACGATCAGCGCGAGACCGAGCAGCAGCAGGGCGAGGCCGTCCTTGCGGTGCGCGGGGTCGAGTCCCTTCGCGCCGCGCCCTATGGAACGGAACACCGCCCCCACACCGTGTGCCGTCCCCAGCCAGAGGGCACGGACGAGTCTGTACACGCCCCCGGTGGGGGACGGTGCGGGCTTGGGCACGGGCTTCTTGGCCACGGCCTTTTTGGCGGGGGCTTTCTTCGCGGGCGCGGTCTTCTTCGCGGGCGCGGCTTTCTTCGCCGGTCCCTGGGTACGGCCGGCACGCTTCGCGGTGCCCGCCGTGCCCTGGGAACCCTTGCCGGACGTACGTGAGGCCATGTGCCAGAGGTTACCGGTGTCTACGGCACGGGACACGTGTGCCTACCGCTTCACCCGACCGTGTCGTCCTGCGCAGGCGCCGAACTGACGCCCCCTCAACCGCCGCAGGTCAGCCCTGCGAGGGCAGAGCGGCTCCGGAGCCGCCCGCGCCGGGCTCCAACGCGTCGAGTGCGCGGCGCAGTCCGGTGAGCTTGCGTTCCAGGTGGGCGGCGGTCGCCACGGCCGCGGCATCCGCCGACTCGTCGTCCAACTGCTTGGAGAGTGCCTCCGCCTGCTCCTCGACCGCGGCGAGCCGCGCCGAGAGTTCGGCCAGCAGACCGGCCGGCTCCTTCTCCTCGGCGCCCGTGTGGGCACCGCCCTCGAGCTGGAGCCGCAGGAGCGCAGCCTGTTCACGCAGCTGACAGTTCTTCATGTACAGCTCGACGAACACCGAGACCTTGGCGCGCAGCACCCAGGGGTCGAAGGGCTTCGAGATGTAGTCCACCGCTCCGGCCGCATAACCCCGGAAGGTGTGATGCGGACCGTGGTTGATCGCGGTGAGGAAGATGATCGGGATGTCCCGGGTCCGCTCGCGCCGCTTGATGTGCGCGGCCGTCTCGAAGCCGTCCATGCCTGGCATCTGGACGTCCAGCAGAATGACCGCGAAATCGTCCGTGAGCAGCGCTTTGAGCGCCTCCTCCCCTGACGATGCCCGTACCAGTGTCTGATCGAGCGCAGAGAGAATGGCCTCCAGCGCCAACAGATTCTCCGGCCGGTCATCGACCAGGAGGATCTTGGCCTTCTGCATCATGGCCCGTCCTCCTCGCCCCGGGATCGCACCGGGTGCCGCCCCAGGGGACGACTCCCTTACGCCGTCCGTCCTTGTGCCGGTCATGGTAGCCGCACCCCGCCCGTCACCACACCCTGTCACCGAGATGTCACTGTGCACGTACCGGAAACGCGGTGGAAGACCAGAAGGTTCCCCGGAAAACCCGCCCTCACACCCTTTCGGGCAGAGCGGGTCAACACCGCAGGGGAATTCACACCACGTCCGGTCACTCTTCGCTCATCCACTTCTCCATCACCGACAGCAGATGATCCGAATCGACCGGCTTCGTGACGTAGTCGGACGCTCCGCAATCGATGGCCTTCTCACGGTCGCCCTTCATCGCCTTCGCTGTCAGCGCGACGATCGGAAGTCCGGCGAACTGCGGCATCCGGCGGATCGCCGTGGTCGTGGCGTATCCGTCCATCTCGGGCATCATGATGTCCATCAGTACGATCGTCACATCGTCGTGCTGCTCGAGGACTTCGATGCCCTCGCGGCCGTTCTCCGCGTACAGCACCGACAGGCCGTGCTGCTCCAGCACGCTGGTGAGCGCGAAGACGTTGCGGATGTCGTCGTCGACGATCAGCACCTTCTCCCCGTGGAAGCGGAACGTCCGGCGCTGCTCGGGCTCCTCCTGCGGTGCCTGCACCCACTCCCCCTGCGGGGAACTCTCCTCGGCGACCCTGCCGTTCGCCAGGGCCGGGCGCTGCGCCGCTCCGCCCAGCGCCTTGCGCCGCCGCCTGAACATCCCGGCCGAGTTGGCCGGATCGCCCAGGGGCAGCTCGACGCCGGTCCGCTGCGAGGCCTCCAGGTGCGGAGCTCCCTCGCCGGACGTCCCGTGGACCTCGATGGGACCGGGCCCCATCTGCGGGTAGCCCTGCGGCGGCAGTTCGCTCGGGTGCAGCGGCAGGTACAGCGTGAACGTCGAACCGCGCCCCGGCTCACTGGCCGCGTGGATCTCGCCGCCCAGCAGCCGGGCGATCTCGCGGCTGATGGAGAGGCCGAGGCCCGTACCGCCGTACTTGCGGCTCGTGGTGCCGTCCGCCTGCTTGAACGCTTCGAAGATGACCAGCATCTTGCTGGAGGCGATGCCGATGCCGGTGTCGGTGACCGAGAAGGCGATGAGGTCCCCATCGGCGTCGCGCAGCGAACCGGCCTCGAGCAGATGCTCCCTGATCGAGTTCGGCACATCCGCGCCGGCCGGCCGGATCACCAGCTCCACGGCGCCTCCGTCGGTGAACTTCACCGCGTTGGAGAGGAGGTTGCGCAGCACCTGGAGCAGCCTCTGCTCGTCGGTGTGCAGTGTGGCGGGCAGCTCCGGAGACACCCGTACGGAGAAGTCGAGCCCCTTCTCCGCGGTGAGCGGCCGGAACGTCGCCTCCACGTAGTCGACCAGCTGGACCAGTGCGATCCGGGTCGGGCTGACATCCATCTTGCCCGCCTCGACCTTGGACAGATCGAGGATGTCGTTGATCAGCTGGAGCAGGTCGGACCCCGCCCCGTGGATCGTCTCGGCGAACTCCACCTGCTTCGGCGAGAGATTGCCCTCGGCGTTGTCCGCGAGCAACTTGGCCAGAATCAGCAGTGAGTTGAGCGGTGTGCGCAGCTCGTGCGACATGTTGGCGAGGAACTCGGACTTGTAGCGCATCGAGACCGCGAGCTGCTCGGCGCGCTCCTCCAGGACCTGCCGGGCCTCCTCGATCTCGGTGTTCTTCACCTCGATGTCGCGGTTCTGCTGGGCCAGCAGCTCGGCCTTCTCCTCCAGTTCGGCGTTGGAGGCCTGGAGCGCCTTCTGCCGGTTCTCCAGCTCCTGGGACCGGTCGCGCAGCTGTTCGGTGAGTTCCTGGGACTGTTCGAGCAGCTTCTCGGTCTTCGTGTTGACGCTGATGGTGTTGACGCTCGTCGCGATCATCTCTGCGAGCTGGTTGAGGAAGTCGCGCTGGATGTGGGTGAACGGCTGGAACGACGCCAGCTCGATCACACCGAGCACCTTGCCCTCGAACAGCACCGGCAGCACGATGACGTGCGCGGGCGGTGCCTCGCCGAGGCCGGAGGAGATCTTCAGATAACCCGGCGGCACATGGTCCACCTGGATCGTCCGCTTCTCCTCGGCCGCCGTCCCGATGAGCGTCTCCCCCGGCCGGAAGGAGGTCGGCATGGAGCCGGCGGAGTAGCCGTAACTGCCGCGCATGCGAAGCTCGTACGAGCTGTCCTTGCCGCCGTCCGCACCCACCTCTGCCGTGTCACCGGTGGTCATGGCCAGGAAGAACGCACCGTGCTGGGCGGATACGACCGGCGTCAGCTCGCTCATGATCAACGAGGCGACGTCGTCCAGGTCGCGGCGGCCCTGCATGAGGCCCGAGATCCGGGCGAGGTTGCCCTTGAGCCAGTCCTGCTCCTTGTTGGCCAGGGTGGTGTCACGCAGGTTGGCGATCATCGTGTTGATGTTGTCCTGCAGCACCTGGATCTCGCCGGCCGCGTCCACGTCGATCTTGAGGTTGAGATCGCCCCGGGTCACCGCGGTGGCGACCGCGGCGATGGCACGCACCTGACGGGTCAGGTTCCCGGCCATCTCGTTCACCGACTCGGTGAGGTCGCGCCAGGTCCCGTCGACGTCGCGGACCCGGGCCTGGCCGCCCAGCTGTCCCTCGGTACCCACTTCGCGGGCCACCCGGGTCACCTGCTCGGCGAAGGACGAGAGCTGGTCGACCATCGTGTTGATGGTGTTCTTCAGCTCCTGGATCTCACCGCGCGCATCGATGTCGATCTTCTTCGTGAGATCGCCCTTGGCGATGGCCGTGGTGACCGTGGCGATCTGGCGGACCTGACCGGTCAGGTTCGACGCCATCGAGTTCACGGACTCGGTGAGGTCCTTCCAGGTGCCCGCGACACCCGGGACACGTGCCTGGCCGCCCAGCTCGCCCTCGGTACCCACCTCGCGCGCCACGCGGGTCACCTCGTCGGCGAACGAGGACAGGGTCGTCACCATCGTGTTGACGGTGTCTGCGAGCTCCGCGACCTCGCCGCGTGCCTCGACGGTGACCTTCTTGGTCAGGTCTCCGTTGGCGACCGCGGACGAGACCCGGGAGATGTTGCGCACCTGGCTGGTCAGGTTGTTGGCCATCAGGTTGACGTTGTCGCTGAGGTCCTTCCAGATGCCCGTCGCACCGCGCACCCGGGCCTGGCCGCCGAGGATGCCTTCGGTACCCACCTCACGGGCGACTCGCGTCACCTCGTCGGCGAAGTTGAGCAGCTGGTCGACCATCGTGTTGACCGTCGTCACCAGTTCGAGGATCTCGCCCTTGGCGTCGACGGTGATCTTCTTGGAGAGATCGCCCTTGGCGACCGCCGTCGTCACCTCGGCGATGTTGCGGACCTGGAGGGTCAGGTTGTTCGCCATGCCGTTGACGGACTGTGTGAGGTCCTTCCACGTACCGGAGACGCCCTGCACCTCCGCCTGCCCGCCGAGGATGCCCTCCGTGCCCACCTCGCGGGCGACGCGGGTCACCTGCTCGGCGAAGTTGGAGAGCTGGTCGACCATCGTGTTGAGGGTGTTCTTCAGCTCCAGGATCTCGCCCCGGGCATCCACGTCGATCTTCTGCGACAGGTCACCCCGCGCCACCGCCGTGGCGACCTGAGCGATGTTGCGGACCTGGGCGGTGAGGTTCCCCGCCATGCCGTTCACCGAGTCGGTCAGATCTCGCCACACACCGGCCACACCGGGCACCTGCGCCTGGCCGCCGAGCCGCCCGTCCGTGCCCACCTCGCGGGCCACCCGGGTCACCTGGTCGGCGAAGGCCGAGAGCTGGTCGACCATCGTGTTGATGGTGTTCTTCAGCTCCAGGATCTCGCCCCGGGCGTCCACGTCGATCTTCTGCGACAGGTCACCCCGCGCCACCGCCGTGGTCACCTGGGCGATCTGACGCACCTGGGAGGTGAGGTTCCCCGCCATGAAGTTGACGGAGTCGGTGAGTTCCTTCCACGTACCGGAGACGCCGTCGACACGCGCCTGACCGCCGAGGCGGCCCTCGGTGCCCACGTCGCGTGCCATCCGGGTCACCTGGTCGGCGAAGTTCGACAGCTGCGCCACCATCGTGTTGACGGTGTTCTTCAGTTCCAGCATCTCGCCGGCGACATCGACGGTGACCTTCTGCGACAGGTCACCGTTGGCGACCGCCGTCGTCACCTGCGCGATGTCACGGACCTGGCCCGTCAGGTTCCGGAAAGCCGTGTTCACCGAGTCGGTGAGGTCCTTCCAGGTGCCCGCCGCTCCCGGCACCTCGGCCTGTCCGCCCAGCCGGCCCTCGACGCCGACCTCCCGGGCGACCCGGGTCACCTCCGAACCGAAGGCCTGGAGCTGGTCGACCATCGTGTTGACGGTGTTCTTCAGTTCCAGCATCTCGCCGGCCACGTCGACGGTGACCTTCTGGGTCATGTCACCGCTGGCCACCGCGGTCGTCACCTGGGCGATGTCGCGCACCTGTGTCGTCAGGTTCCGGAAGACTGTGTTGACCGAGTCGGTGAGGTCCTTCCAGGTACCCGCGGCACCCGGCACCTGCGCCTGGCCGCCGAGGAGCCCCTCGCCACCGACCTCGCTCGCCACACGTGTCACTTCGTCCGCGAAGGTGCGCAGTGTCTCGGTCATCTGGTTGATCGTCTCGGCGAGCTGCGCGACCTCGCCGCGGGCGCTCACCGTGACCTTCTGCGACAGGTCACCGTTGGCGACCGCCGTCGTCACTTCGGCGATACCGCGCACCTGGGACGTCAGGTTCCCGGCCATCGTGTTCACGGAGTCCGTGAGGTCCTTCCAGACCCCGGCCACTCCGGGCACCGTCGCCTGTCCGCCGAGCTCGCCCTCCGTGCCCACCTCGCGGGCGACGCGGGTCACCTCGGAGGAGAACGACGACAGCTGGTCGACCATCGTGTTGACGGTGTTCTTGAGCTGGAGCATCTCGCCGGCCACATGAACGGTGACCTTCCGCGACAGATCGCCTTTGGCCACGGCCGTCGTCACCAGGGCGATATCGCGCACCTGGGCGGTCAGCCGGTACGCCATGGTGTTCACGGAGTCCGTGAGGTCCTTCCACGACCCGGACATTCCGCGTACCTGGGCCTGCCCGCCGAGCTTGCCCTCGGTGCCCACCTCGACCGCGACCCGTGTCACCTGCTCGGTGAACGCGGACAGCTGATCGACCAGGTTGTTGACCGTGCGGGAGACCTTCAGGAACTCGCCGCGCAGCGGGCGTACCGTCTCGTCGGCCGTGTGCGACCGCAGTTCCATCCGCTGCTCGAGGTCACCGTCGGCGACCGCGGAGAGCACCCGGCCGACCTCGGACACCGGGCGCGCCAGATCATCGACGAGTTCGTTGGAGGCGTCGATCGCGGCCGCCCAGGAACCCTCGCAGGCGCCGGTCTCCAGACGCTCGGTGAGTTTCCCCTCACGTCCGACCACACGACGGACGCGCGCCAGCTCGCCGGTCAGATGAAGATTGCGGTCGGCTACCTCGTTGAAGACCGCTGCGATCTCCGTGAGCACGCCGTCGCCCGAGACGGTGAGCCGCCTGCGGAAATTCCCGTCGCGCATCGCCACGAGAGCCGCAAGCAGTCTGTTCAGAGCTGCCGCATCCACGTCGATGGTCCCATTGCGCTGTTTCTTCACGGGCTGTCCGCCTTTTGTGCGCGTTCCTGAACCCCGCGCCGCCACGCCAGACTCCACCGTGTCCCTCCCGCAGGGGTTGACCGTATCGCTCGGGCCTTAACCGGAAGCTTGCCCACTTCCACTTTGACTCACCGCCACAGCACACCGTCGACGGGTGACTATGGGAACGTCAAATCGTTGAAACGTACCAGGCCTGAACCGGACGGCGTGCAAGGTCCCACGGTTGCCCCATTTCCCTCACCGGGGACTCCATACTTGTGCGCCCCCGCACATCCGCCGGTGGCCTGCGCGCCCAAGTCGGCCCTCCTGTACACGGGACGCCTGGTGAGCGTCTAGCCTGGCAGGCGAATCGAAGCGGCGATAAACGGGCACAGGACTCGGGGAAGCGACGAGACACCAAATGGGGAGTGCTGTGATCACCGCGCGTGCGGCTGCCACCTTCGATCCGGTCGGACGCTCGGTGGCGACCGCCCGCGCATTCGTCCGCGACACCCTGCAGGGGTGGGGGTACACCGACGTCGTCGATGACGCCGTCGTCCTCACCAGTGAACTTGTGACCAACGCGGTGGTGCACGCGGGCACCGCCGCGGATGTGCTCTGTCTGCGCACCGAGGACGGCGTGCGCGTCGAGGTCTCCGACCACTATCCGGAACGCGAGATCCCGCTCCAGAGCTCCGGCCTGGACTTCGGCAGCCCGGACCGGGAAGGCGGCCGCGGCCTGCTGCTCTGCGCCGCACTCGCTTCCCGCTGGGGAGTCGAGTACACGCCGACGCACAAGCAGGTCTGGTTCCAGCTCGACCTTCCGGACCGCCCCGTGGGCATCCGCTCGGCGGGTCCCGTCCTGCCCACGGAGCTGCTCCCCGTCACCGACGAGCGAGTACGTGTCGCCGTCGTCCAGATCGACCGCTCCGGCTCCATCGCCGCGTGGAACGACGACGCCGCCTTCCTGTTCGGACACGCTGCCGAGAAGGTCACCGGCAAGCAGCTCACCGACTTCGCGGCCTGGCCGCACACACCGGGCACGAACACCGGCATCGCCGATGCCCTGCGGCTCTCCCGATGGGAGGGCAGTTACGGCATCCGGGGAGCCGACGGACGCGTCATCCCCGTCTACGCCTCCCATCTCAGAGTCCGCGACACCCAGGGCGAACCGTCCACGGTCTGCCTTCTCGTTCGCGACTACGAGCGGGCCGTGCTCCAGAGCCCGGTGCGTGCACCGGTCACCGACACTTCGGCCGAGAATCGCACCACGGACCCGTTCGAGGTCTTCATCGGTTCTCCCGCCCCCGACGACCTCGACGGACTGCTGCAGCGCACGGTCGAGCGGGCGCGCGACATGCTCGACGCGGATTCCGCATTCCTGCTGCTGGCCACCGACGACGAGACGGAGCTGGAGGTAAGGGCGACGACCGGCCTTCCCTCGGCTCGCCAGCGCTTCGCCCGGGTCCCCGTCGAGGCCGGAACGGGCCGCTACGGCTCCGCCAGGATGCCCGCGGTCCACGAGGACCTCACCGCCGTACCGGGTGCCGTACCGCTCCTCATCGACACGGGGATGCGCTCCGTCGTCACGGTCCCGCTCAAGGTCGAGGGCCGGCTCACCGGTTCCCTCGGCGTCGCGGCCGAAGCACCCGGCCGGTACACGAACGAGGAGGCCCTGCGCCTTCAGTTCGCCGCGGACCGCATCGCGCTGGCCGTCGAGTCGGCCCGGCTGGGCGAGCTGGAACGCCTGCGCCGCGGCTCGCTGTCCTTCCTCGTCGAGGCGTCCGATCTGCTCGCCGGCACGCTGGACAGGGACCAGACGCTGGCGCTGATGGCCCAGATGACGGTACCGACGCTGGCCACCTGGTGCGCCGTCTACACCATTGCCGACCAGTCCTCGGAGCCGTACCTCTCCTACGTGCTCCACGAGGACGAGGAACTCATCGACGGCATCAAGGCCCTGCTGTCCTCCATCGAGCCGCCGGACCCCGTTCCGGCCCCGGGCGCCCGCATCTGGCCGGCACCGGCCGCGGCAGCCCACAAGGCGGCCCTTCGCACGTCCACGCGCAGCCTCGGCAGGGATGCGCCCGCGAGCATGGGGGCGGCCGCGCGCACCACGCTCGCGACGGCCTCGGCCGTGGGCGGCGAGACCGTGGTGCTGCCGCTCGTCGCGCGGAACCGCGTGATCGGCATGCTCACCCTCGGCAAGCCGTCCGACGACCACTTCCGTCAGGAAATCCTGGAACTGGCCGAGGACTTGTCCCGCAGGGCCGCTCTGGCCCTCGACAACGCCCGCCTCTACTCGGAGCGCATGGCGATCAGCCAGTCCCTCCAGCGCAGCCTGCTGCCCCCCGGCCTGCCCGACGTGCCCAATGTCGAGATCGAGGTCATCTACCGCGCGGCGGGCGAGGGCAACGAGGTCGGCGGCGACTTCTACGACGTGTTCCCCATCCGTGACGGCGCCTACGGCTTCGCCATCGGTGACGTCTGCGGTACGGGACCGGAGGCCGCGGCCGTCACGGGCCTGGCCCGCCACGCGCTGCGGCTGCTGGCCCGTGAAGGGTTCGGCGGCCCGGCCGTACTGGAACGGCTCAACGCGGCCATCCTCGACGAGGGCGCCCGCAGCCGCTTCCTCACGCTCCTGTACGGGGAGTTGTGGCCCCAGGAGGACGGCAGCGCACTGCTCAAGGTCGTCTGCGCCGGTCATCCGCTCCCGCTGCGCCTGCGGCAGGACGGCTCCGTGGAGGCGGCGGCCGAACCTCAGCCGCTGCTGGGCGTGATCGAGGACCTGGAGCTCTACGAGCAGGAAGTCACCCTTGAGCCCGGCGACGTCCTTCTGTGCGTCACCGACGGCGTCACCGAACGCCGTGAGGGCACGCGCATGCTCGGCGACGACGGCCTGGCCGATGTCCTGGCCATGTGTACGGGCCTGACGGCCGGTGCGGTGGCCGGCCGCATCCTGCGGGCGGTGGAACGCTTCGCGGCCGAACCCGCGTCGGACGACATGGCCATCCTCGCCATGCGCGTCCCAGAGCCACAGAACTTCTGACCGCGACGTGCCCGGTCGGGCAGGCTTCCGTCCCCGACCGGCAAGGACTCAACGAGAGCGCGACCACTCATTCAGGTGGCAGCCGAGGATCGGGGTTGACGCCCACATCGTCCCCGGGAACGAGAAAGGCCCCCGCCATTGGCGGGGGCCTTTCTCCTTGCTGGAGCCCCAATGCGGAATCGAACCGCAGACCTTCTCCTTACCATGGAGACGCTCTACCGACTGAGCTATTGGGGCCTGTCGCCTTGCGGCAACGAGCTAAAGCATACCCTGAACGAAGGGATGCTCAAAACCATCCGATCGACGTTTCTGAGCTGCGTTCAGGGGTTCCGTGCCGCGTTCCAGGGGGCCTTCCAGGGCGGCCTTCCATGACGACGGACGGGGCCGGCATCGGAGGGCAGGCGCCCGCACTGTCGGCACATCCTCCCCAACCGACGCATGAACGCAGAAAAGCCCCGTGCCACAAGGGCACGGGGCTTTCCCGGAATAATTGTTCGGCGGCGTCCTACTCTCCCACAGGGTCCCCCCTGCAGTACCATCGGCGCTGAAAGGCTTAGCTTCCGGGTTCGGAATATAACCGGGCGTTTCCCTAACGCAATGACCACCGAAACACTATGAAATTAACCAACACCGGATGAAAACACGGCCGTTCGTTATTTCAGAACTAACACAGTGGACGCGAGCAACTGAGGACAAGCCCTCGGCCTATTAGTACCAGTCAGCTCCACCCGTTACCGGGCTTCCACATCTGGCCTATCAACCCAGTCGTCTACTGGGAGCCTTAACCACTCAAGGTGGTGGGAATACTCATCTCGAAGCAGGCTTCCCGCTTAGATGCTTTCAGCGGTTATCCTTTCCGAACGTAGCCAACCAGCCATGCCCTTGGCAGGACAACTGGCACACCAGAGGTTCGTCCGTCCCGGTCCTCTCGTACTAGGGACAGCCCTTCTCAATATTCCTACGCGCACAGCGGATAGGGACCGAACTGTCTCACGACGTTCTAAACCCAGCTCGCGTACCGCTTTAATGGGCGAACAGCCCAACCCTTGGGACCGACTCCAGCCCCAGGATGCGACGAGCCGACATCGAGGTGCCAAACCATCCCGTCGATATGGACTCTTGGGGAAGATCAGCCTGTTATCCCCGGGGTACCTTTTATCCGTTGAGCGACAGCGCTTCCACAAGCCACTGCCGGATCACTAGTCCCGACTTTCGTCCCTGCTCGACCCGTCGGTCTCACAGTCAAGCTCCCTTGTGCACTTACACTCAACACCTGATTGCCAACCAGGCTGAGGGAACCTTTGGGCGCCTCCGTTACTCTTTAGGAGGCAACCGCCCCAGTTAAACTACCCATCAGACACTGTCCCTGATCCGGATCACGGACCCAGGTTAGACATCCAGCACGACCAGAGTGGTATTTCAACGACGACTCCACAACCACTGGCGTGGCTGCTTCAAAGTCTCCCACCTATCCTACACAAGCCGAACCGAACACCAATATCAAACTATAGTAAAGGTCCCGGGGTCTTTCCGTCCTGCTGCGCGAAACGAGCATCTTTACTCGTAGTGCAATTTCACCGGGCCTATGGTTGAGACAGTCGAGAAGTCGTTACGCCATTCGTGCAGGTCGGAACTTACCCGACAAGGAATTTCGCTACCTTAGGATGGTTATAGTTACCACCGCCGTTTACTGGCGCTTAAGTTCTCAGCTTCGCACACCCGAAAGTGCACTAACCGGTCCCCTTAACGTTCCAGCACCGGGCAGGCGTCAGTCCGTATACATCGCCTTACGGCTTCGCACGGACCTGTGTTTTTAGTAAACAGTCGCTTCTCGCTGGTCTCTGCGGCCACCCCCAGCTCACCGAGTAAATCGGATCACCAGTGATGGCCCCCCTTCTCCCGAAGTTACGGGGGCATTTTGCCGAGTTCCTTAACCATAGTTCACCCGAACGCCTCGGTATTCTCTACCTGACTACCTGAGTCGGTTTAGGGTACGGGCCGCCATGAAACTCGCTAGAGGCTTTTCTCGACAGCATAGGATCATCCACTTCACCACAATCGGCTCGGCATCAGGTCTCAGCCTTAATGTGTGACGGATTTACCTACCACACGGCCTACACCCTTACCCCGGGACTACCACCGCCCGGGCTGGACTACCTTCCTGCGTCACCCCATCGCTTACCTAGTACAAGTCTGGTTCATCGGCTCCACCACTACCCTCAACTCCGAAGAGATCGGGCCGGCTTCACGGACTTAGCATCGCCTGATTCAGTATTGGGCGTTTCAAAGCGGGTACCGGAATATCAACCGGTTGTCCATCGACTACGCCTGTCGGCCTCGCCTTAGGTCCCGACTTACCCTGGGCAGATCAGCTTGACCCAGGAACCCTTAGTCAATCGGCGCACACGTTTCTCACGTGTGTATCGCTACTCATGCCTGCATTCTCACTCGTGAACCGTCCACAACTCGCTTCCGCGGCTGCTTCACCCGGCACACGACGCTCCCCTACCCATCCATACTCCCGTTGGGGATATGTGTATGAATGACACGACTTCGGCGGTACGCTTGAGCCCCGCTACATTGTCGGCGCGGAATCACTTGACCAGTGAGCTATTACGCACTCTTTCAAGGGTGGCTGCTTCTAAGCCAACCTCCTGGTTGTCTCTGCGACTCCACATCCTTTCCCACTTAGCGTACGCTTAGGGGCCTTAGTCGATGCTCTGGGCTGTTTCCCTCTCGACCATGGAGCTTATCCCCCACAGTCTCACTGCCGTGCTCTCACTTACCGGCATTCGGAGTTTGGCTAAGGTCAGTAACCCGGTAGGGCCCATCGCCTATCCAGTGCTCTACCTCCGGCAAGAAACACACGACGCTGCACCTAAATGCATTTCGGGGAGAACCAGCTATCACGGAGTTTGATTGGCCTTTCACCCCTAACCACAGGTCATCCCCCAGGTTTTCAACCCTGGTGGGTTCGGTCCTCCACGAAGTCTTACCTCCGCTTCAACCTGCCCATGGCTAGATCACTCCGCTTCGGGTCTTGAGCGCGCTACTAAATCGCCCTATTCGGACTCGCTTTCGCTACGGCTTCCCCACACGGGTTAACCTCGCAACACACCGCAAACTCGCAGGCTCATTCTTCAAAAGGCACGCAGTCACGACTGCTGTTCCGAAGAACAACAGCGACGCTCCCACGGCTTGTAGGCACACGGTTTCAGGTACTATTTCACTCCGCTCCCGCGGTACTTTTCACCATTCCCTCACGGTACTATCCGCTATCGGTCACCAGGGAATATTTAGGCTTAGCGGGTGGTCCCGCCAGATTCACACGGGATTTCTCGGGCCCCGTGCTACTTGGGTGTCTCTTAAACGAGCCGTTGATGTTTCAGCTACGGGGGTCTTACCCTCTACGCCGGACCTTTCGCATGTCCTTCGCCTACATCAACGGTTTCTGACTCGTCTCACAGTCGGCAGACTATGAAAAAGAGATCCCACAACCCCGTATGCGCAACCCCTGCCGGGTATCACACGCATACGGTTTGGCCTCATCCAGTTTCGCTCGCCACTACTCCCGGAATCACGGTTGTTTTCTCTTCCTGCGGGTACTGAGATGTTTCACTTCCCCGCGTTCCCTCCACACTGCCTATGTGTTCAGCAGTGGGTGACAGCCCATGACGACTGCCGGGTTTCCCCATTCGGAAACCCCCGGATCAAAGCTTGGTTGACAGCTCCCCGGGGACTATCGTGGCCTCCCACGTCCTTCATCGGTTCCTGGTGCCAAGGCATCCACCGTGCGCCCTTAAAAACTTGGCCACAGATGCTCGCGTCCACTGTGCAGTTCTCAAACAACGACCAGCCACCCATCACCCCGCCCTAACAGGCGAGTTCACTGGGGCCGGCAACCGAAGGCAGCCTTGCGGCCATACCTTCAGATACCCAACAGCGTGCCCGACCCGACCGATCCTCTTCACTTTCCACGCCGAAGCAGTACTCGCAAAAACAACCTGTCGTGCCGAATAGTCAACGTTCCACCCATGAGCAACCACCGTCGAACATTTGCCGACGAAATGGTCTCTGGATTCCCCGAAGAGAATCTAGATGCTCCTTAGAAAGGAGGTGATCCAGCCGCACCTTCCGGTACGGCTACCTTGTTACGACTTCGTCCCAATCGCCAGTCCCACCTTCGACAGCTCCCTCCCACAAGGGGTTGGGCCACCGGCTTCGGGTGTTACCGACTTTCGTGACGTGACGGGCGGTGTGTACAAGGCCCGGGAACGTATTCACCGCAGCAATGCTGATCTGCGATTACTAGCAACTCCGACTTCATGGGGTCGAGTTGCAGACCCCAATCCGAACTGAGACCGGCTTTTTGAGATTCGCTCCGCCTCGCGGCATCGCAGCTCATTGTACCGGCCATTGTAGCACGTGTGCAGCCCAAGACATAAGGGGCATGATGACTTGACGTCGTCCCCACCTTCCTCCGAGTTGACCCCGGCAGTCTCCTGTGAGTCCCCATCACCCCGAAGGGCATGCTGGCAACACAGAACAAGGGTTGCGCTCGTTGCGGGACTTAACCCAACATCTCACGACACGAGCTGACGACAGCCATGCACCACCTGTATACCGACCACAAGGGGGGCACCATCTCTGATGCTTTCCGGTATATGTCAAGCCTTGGTAAGGTTCTTCGCGTTGCGTCGAATTAAGCCACATGCTCCGCTGCTTGTGCGGGCCCCCGTCAATTCCTTTGAGTTTTAGCCTTGCGGCCGTACTCCCCAGGCGGGGAACTTAATGCGTTAGCTGCGGCACCGACGACGTGGAATGTCGCCAACACCTAGTTCCCAACGTTTACGGCGTGGACTACCAGGGTATCTAATCCTGTTCGCTCCCCACGCTTTCGCTCCTCAGCGTCAGTAATGGCCCAGAGATCCGCCTTCGCCACCGGTGTTCCTCCTGATATCTGCGCATTTCACCGCTACACCAGGAATTCCGATCTCCCCTACCACACTCTAGCTAGCCCGTATCGAATGCAGACTCGGGGTTAAGCCCCGAGCTTTCACATCCGACGTGACAAGCCGCCTACGAGCTCTTTACGCCCAATAATTCCGGACAACGCTCGCACCCTACGTATTACCGCGGCTGCTGGCACGTAGTTAGCCGGTGCTTCTTCTGCAGGTACCGTCACTTGCGCTTCTTCCCTGCTGAAAGAGGTTTACAACCCGAAGGCCGTCATCCCTCACGCGGCGTCGCTGCATCAGGCTTTCGCCCATTGTGCAATATTCCCCACTGCTGCCTCCCGTAGGAGTCTGGGCCGTGTCTCAGTCCCAGTGTGGCCGGTCGCCCTCTCAGGCCGGCTACCCGTCGTCGCCTTGGTAGGCCATTACCCCACCAACAAGCTGATAGGCCGCGGGCTCATCCTTCACCGCCGGAGCTTTTAACCCCGTCCCATGCAGGACAGAGTGTTATCCGGTATTAGACCCCGTTTCCAGGGCTTGTCCCAGAGTGAAGGGCAGATTGCCCACGTGTTACTCACCCGTTCGCCACTAATCCACCCCGAAGGGCTTCATCGTTCGACTTGCATGTGTTAAGCACGCCGCCAGCGTTCGTCCTGAGCCAGGATCAAACTCTCCATGAATGTTTTCCCGTAATCGGGAGAGCACCATAAAAGAGCGGGACAACCAACCGGAATAGGGCTGGTCATCCACAGCGTCCTCGCTGATGTTGCCTACCCGCCACATGGGCCAGTAGGACTTCAAAGGAACCACCAACCCACCGAAGTGGGCCGGGGTATCAACAAATTTGGCGTTGACTTTTGGCACGCTGTTGAGTTCTCAAGGAACGGACGCTTCCTTCGGTCCCGTTTCACCGGGGCCCTCCGGGCGCTTCCCTTCGTTCTTGCGTTTCCGACTCTATCAGACTCTTTCGTGTCCGATTCCCGGTCGAAGCGGGTTTCCCTTTCCAGTTCTTCGCTTTCGCGTTTCCCTTTCCAGCGATTCCAACTTTACCAGACTCTTTTTCGTTCCGTTTCCGGTCCGAATTTGATTCCGGTGGCCTGTGGACTGGCCTTTGCCTTTCGGCGGATCCGACTTTATCAGAGATTCTGAGTCGGAATTCCCCGCCCCGCTCGGTGCGCTCCGCGCGCATGGCTGCGCGCGGTGCTTCCCGGTCAGGCGGAGCCGTAAACGTACTGGAGCGGGGCGCCCCGATGCAAATCGAGGCGCCCCGCTCCTGGTCGGTGCCCTTCGGGTCAGACCTCGACGACGACCGGAAGGATCATCGGGCGCCGGCGGTAGGTGTCGGAGACCCACTTGCCCACCGTGCGGCGGACCAGCTGCTGGAGCTGGTGCGGCTCCATCACGCCGTCCTGCGCCGACTTGTTGAGCGCTTCCTCGACCTTGGGCACCACGGCGGTGAACGCACCGTCGTCGATGCCCGAGCCGCGGGCCTGGATGTGGGGGCCTCCCACGATCTTGCCCGAGGAGCTGTCGACCACGATGAAGACGGAGATGATCCCCTCGTCACCGAGGATGCGCCGGTCCTTGAGGGACGTCTCCGTGACGTCGCCGACCGAGAGGCCGTCGACGTACACGTAGCCCGCCTGGACCTTGCCGACGATCTTGGCCTTGCCGTCGATGAGGTCGACGACGACGCCGTCCTCGGCGATGACGATGTGGTCCTTGGGTACACCCGTCAGCGCGCCGAGTTCCGCATTGGCCCTGAGGTGGCGCCATTCGCCGTGGACCGGCATGAGGTTCTTCGGCTTGCAGATGTTGTAGAAGTACAGCAGCTCGCCGGCCGAGGCGTGGCCGGAGACGTGCACCTTGGCGTTGCCCTTGTGGATGACGTTGGCGCCCCAGCGGGTCAGGCCGTTGATCACGCGGTAGACCGCGTTCTCGTTGCCCGGGATCAGGGACGACGCGAGGATCACCGTGTCGCCCGGGACGATCCGGATCTGGTGGTCGCGGTTGGCCATCCGGGAGAGGGCGGCCATCGGCTCGCCCTGCGAGCCCGTGCAGACCAGCACGACCTCGTCGTCGGGCAGGTCGTCCAGCGTCTTGACGTCGACGACCAGGCCGGCGGGGACCTTCAGATAGCCCAGATCACGGGCGATGCCCATGTTGCGGACCATCGAGCGTCCGACGAACGCGACGCGGCGGCCGTACTCGTGGGCGGCGTCCAGGATCTGCTGGATGCGGTGGACGTGGCTGGCGAAGCTGGCCACGATGATGCGCTTCTGGGCGTTCGCGAACACCGTGCGCAGGACGTTGGAGATGTCCCGCTCCGGCGGCACGAAGCCGGGGACCTCTGCGTTCGTCGAGTCGGAGAGAAGAAGGTCGATGCCCTCCTCGCTCAGCCGGGCGAAGGCGTGCAGGTCGGTGAGACGGCCGTCCAGCGGGAGCTGGTCCATCTTGAAGTCGCCGGTCACGACGGCCATACCCGCAGGGGTGCGGATGGCGACCGCGAGGGCGTCCGGGATGGAGTGGTTGACCGCGATGAACTCGCAGTCGAAGATCCCGATGCGCTCACGCTGTCCCTCGGTCACCTCGAGGGTGTAGGGACGGATCCGGTGCTCCTGGAGCTTGGCCTCGATGAGCGCGAGGGTCAGCTTGGAGCCGATGAGCGGGATGTCCGGCTTCAGCCGGAGCAGATAGGGGACGGCACCGATGTGGTCCTCGTGGCCGTGCGTGAGGACGATGCCCTCGACGTCGTCCAGGCGGTCCCTGATGGTGGTGAAGTCCGGCAGGATCAGGTCGATGCCCGGCTGCTCCTCCTCGGGGAAGAGGACACCGCAGTCGACGATGAGCAGGCGTCCGCCGTACTCGAAGACCGTCATGTTGCGGCCGATTTCGCCCAGGCCGCCGAGCGGGGTGACGCGCAGGCCGCCCTTCGGGAGCTTCGGCGGGGTACCGAGTTCAGGATGCGGATGACTCAAAAGACTCTCCTTACCACGCGCGCCACGTACCGCTGAGGGCACGTGGCGCGCATGTCATTCGTGCACTTGCTGTTGTCAGGTGGTGTTTCTGTTGCGAGTGACCTCGCGTATTCAGTTGTGAAGTCCGTGGTTACAGCTGTACCCCGCCGGCGGCCAGATCGATCTTGAGCTGGGCCGTCTCCTGTGCGGTGAGTTCCACCAGAGGGAGGCGCAGCGGGCCGGCGGGCAGGCCCTGCAGTGTGAGTGCGGCCTTGGTGGTGATCACACCCTGGGTGCGGAACATCCCGGTGAAGACCGGGAGCAGCTTCTGGTGGATCTCGGTGGCCTTCTGTACGTCGCCGCCGAGGTAGGCCTCGATGAGCGCACGCAGGTCAGGGGTGACGACGTGCCCGACCACGGAGACGATGCCGACGGCACCGACCGAGAGCAGCGGGAGGTTCAGCATGTCGTCGCCGGAGTACCAGGCGAGGCCGGACTCGGAAATGGCCCAGCTGGCGCGGCCCAGGTCTCCCTTGGCGTCCTTGTTGGCGACGATACGGGGGTGCTCGGCCAGCCGTACCAGCGTCTCTGTGTCGATCGGCACACCGCTGCGGCCTGGGATGTCGTAGAGCATCACCGGCAGTCCGGTGGAGTCCGCGATGGCGCTGAAGTGGCGCAGGAGGCCTTCCTGCGGCGGCTTGTTGTAGTACGGCGTGACGGCGAGGAGGCCGTGGGCGCCGGAGCGCTCTGCGGTGCGGGCCAGCTCGATGCTGTGGCGGGTGTCGTTGGTGCCGATGCCGGCGACGACGTGGGCCCGGTCCCCCACGGCTTCGAGTACAGCCCGTACGAGCTGGTCTTTCTCCGCGTCGCTGGTGGTCGGGGACTCGCCGGTGGTGCCGTTGACGACCAGGCCGTCATTGCCTGCGTCCACCAGATGGGCGGCGAGCCGCTGGGCGCCGTCGAGGTCGAGTGCGCCGTCCGCCGTGAAGGGCGTGACCATAGCGGTGAGGACCCGCCCGAAGGGGGTCTGCGGAGTGGAGATCGGAGCCATGGGTAACACGCTACTCGTTGCTCGGAGCGCCGTGGTCCCTCGGGGGGACGGGGAAGTGGAGCCCGGCACTGCCTGCTCGGGGGTTCAGGCAGTACCGGGTCCGTTTGATCAGCCTAGATGAACTTCACGAAACGCCGCAATACGGACACCG
Organism: Streptomyces sp. NBC_00683; assembly: GCF_036226745.1. Classification (NCBI taxonomy): domain Bacteria; kingdom Bacillati; phylum Actinomycetota; class Actinomycetes; order Kitasatosporales; family Streptomycetaceae; genus Streptomyces; species Streptomyces sp. NBC_00683. The sequence goes on from NZ_CP109013.1 coordinate 2,481,696, forward strand.
CCTACGGGGCTACCCGTCCGTTTTTGTTGAAGGCGGCATGAGTGAGCGGCATGAGCTGCTGCCAGTGCTGCTCCATCTGTTCGCCGACCATTTCGATCTCGCGCTGCGGGAAGGACGGGACCTTCGCCAGTTCGTGCTGGGTACGCAGGCCGAGGAAGTGCATCAGCGAGCGGGCGTTGCACGTCGCGTACATCGTGGAGAAGAGCCCCACCGGGAGCACCGCACGGGCGACCTCGCGGGCGACTCCGGCCGCGAGCATCTCCTGGTAGGCGTCGTACGCCTGGCGGTAGGAGTCCTCCATGACGCGGCTCGTGAGCTCGTGCTGCTCCGGGGTGCCCTCGACGAATTCGTACTTGCCGGGGCGGCCCTGCTGGATGAGCTTGCGGGACTCCCCCGGGACGTAGAAGACCGGCTCGAGCTCCCTGTAGCGGCCCGATTCCTCGTTGTAGGACCAGCCCACGCGGTGCCGCATGAACTCGCGGAACACGAAGATCGGGGCACTGATGAAGAAGGTCATCGAGTTGTGCTCGAACGGGCTGCCGTGCCGGTCCCGCATCAGGTAATTGATGAGTCCCTTGGAGCGCTCGGGGTCCTTGGTGACCTCTTCCAGGGACTGCTCACCGGCCGTGGACACACGGGCTGCGAACAGCACGTCGGAGTCACTGGCGGCAGATTTCACCAGGTCAACGGTGACATCGCTACGGAAGTGAGCTTTCGTGGGCTCGGGGGTGTCGGTCACCGGCGGGGGTCCTTCCAATGGCGTCGCTCGGGCGGCGTCCACTCTACGGGCCCGGCCGGGGCGCATTATCCGGCGACTGCCGGGAAGGCGCCTGTCCGAGCGCAGCCGTTCGGGGGACGCGCATCCGTCCGCAGGAATTCTTGGACCCGTTCGGCGATTCGGGGCACCGATCGCCTCTCCCGTACGTCTGACTCATTAGCAGCACCCGTTACAGAGTTCAAGGAGAGTTACCTCATGTTCCGCCGGCGTGAATCCGTCCCGTTCTCGTTCGTTGCCGAGGCAGACCGGTTCCGCAGTAATGTCACTCCGCCGCCCAGGGAGCGTGCCAGCGTCTCCCAGCTGGCCGGCCGTTCCCTCGTCGGACTGACGGTGCTCGCGGGCCTCGCGGGATCGCTGCTCTTCGGCGTACCCGCCCTCAGTACCGACCAGACGCCCACGCACAGTCAGAAGTCCGAGGCGTCCCAGAACCGCTGAGCCGTACGGGCCCCCTGGGGTGGTCGGCCGGTGGGGTGCTCGGTAGCCTCACCGGGCACAGCAATCGAGCGTGCTTGTGAGTGAGGATCAGTCGTGCCCCTGCCCTTTCTGACGGCCGACCGCGCATTCGACGCGGGCGCAGAGGACATCGCGCTGCCGTTCGACGACCACGACAGCTGGCGGCGGCCCTACCGTCCCGGCCCGTGGCGGGTCGCAGCCGCGGCCACCGTGCTGCTGCTCGCGTCCTTCGTGCTGCTCGCGGCAATGATCATCTCGTTGGCCGGATCGCTCTCCGGCGCCACCGCGTGTTTCGTGCTCGCCGGGCTGCTGATCACCTGCGCGCTGCGGCTGCTGCGGGTCGGTGCCTGGGTCAGCAGGCACGGTGTGCGCCGGGTGGGTTTCTTCCGGACGACGACGGTGCCGTGGAACCGGGCCGCGTCGGTCCGCACGGTCCAGCAGCCGGTGAAGTGGCTGGGATTCCCGCGGACCGTCCAGGGCCAGGCCCTTGTCGTGGTGCGCCGGGGCGGTGACCCCCTGCCGCCGCTGGTCACCGACCACAACGCGGACTTCCTGGCCCGCGGCGAGGCGTTCGAGCGTGCCACCGACACGATCGAGGCCTGGGGCGACGAGTACCGCACGGACTGATCCGAGCGCCCCGCAGGGGGCGCAGACCCCGCTGACAAGCCGGTACGGCGCCGCTCAGGCGCGTACCGGCTTGTTCGCGTGCAGGGCGATGGCGCGCTGCATCGCCTTACGGGCCCGTGGGGTGTCCCTGGCGTCCTGGTAGGCGACGGCCAGCCGGAACCAGCAGCGCCAGTCGTCCGGGCTGTCCTCGGTCTCCTCGCGGCGCTGTGTGAACACGGCGTCGGCGGAGTCCCGGTCGATGCGCCCGGACGGGGTGCGCAGCAGCTCGTCGACGGGGAGGCCGCCCTCCGCGTCCAGTTCCGCGGCGAGGGCGTTGGCCCTGCGGACGAACTGGGTGTTCTTCCAGAGGAACCAGATCCCGATCACCGGCAGGATCAGTACCGCCACGCCGAAGGTGACCGTGAGCAGCGTGCCGTGCCGGATGAGCAGGACACCGCGGCTGCCGGCCAGGACGAAGTAGAAGACCAGGACGGCAGCGGTGACGGCGTACGTGAGCTTTGCGCGCATGGGGTTGGGCCCAGTCAGTTCAGGTCGAGGAAGTGTTCCAGGCCGAAGGTGAGGCCGGGAGTGGTCACCACGCGGCGGGTGCCGAGCAGGATGCCCGGCATGAAGCTGCTGTGGTGCAGGGAGTCGTGGCGGAGGGTGAGGGTCTCGCCCTCGCCGCCCAGCAGGACCTCCTGGTGGGCGAGGAGACCGCGGAGCCGGACCGAGTGGACCGGGACTCCGTCGACGTCCGCGCCGCGGGCGCCGTCCAGTGCCGTGGCGGTGGCGTCCGGCTGCGGGGCACAGCCGGCCGTCCGCCGGGCCTCGGCGATGAGCTGGGCGGTGCGGGTGGCGGTGCCGGAGGGGGCGTCCGCCTTGTTCGGGTGGTGGAGCTCGATGACCTCGACCGACTCGAAGTAGCGCGCGGCCTGCGCCGCGAACTTCATGGTGAGGACCGCGCCGATGGAGAAGTTCGGCGCGATGAGCACACCGGTCTCCGGCGAGCCGGAGAGCCAGGTGTTCAGCTGCGCGAGCCGTTCGTCGTTCCAGCCCGTGGTACCGACGACCGCGTGGATCCCGTGCCGGACACAGAAGTCGAGGTTGTCCATCACCGACGCGGGGGTGGTGAGCTCGACGACGGCCTGGGCGCCGGTTTCCGTGAGGGTCTCCAGCTTGTCGCCGCGGCCGAGTGCGGCCACCAGCTCCATGTCGCCGGCGGCCTCGACGGCTCGCACCGCCTCGGACCCGATGCGTCCCTGGGCGCCGAGAACGGCCACGCGCAGCTTGCTCATGTGCTCTGCTTCCTTGACTGAAGGGTGGAGAAACCGGGTCAGGAGACCGTTTCGTGGAGGCGGTCCGCCTGCTTGTCCTTGAGCGGCCCGATGACCGACAGCGAGGGCCGGTGTCCGAGGACATCGGCCGCCACCGCACGGACCTCGTCGGGGGTGACCGCCGCGATCTTCGCCAGCATGTCGTCGACCGACATCTGCTCGCCCCAGCACAGCTCGCTCTTGCCGATGCGGTTCATCAGCGCACCGGTGTCCTCAAGGCCGAGGACGGTCGAGCCCGCGAGCTGACCGACGGCACGGCTGATCTCCTCGTCACCGAGGCCGTCCGTCGCCGCACGGTCGAGCTCGTCGCGGCAGATCTTGAGGACGTCGTGCACCTGGCTGGGCCGGCAGCCCGCGTACACGCCGAAGAGGCCGCAGTCCGCGAAGCCCGAGGTGTACGAGTACACGCTGTAGGCGAGGCCGCGCTTCTCCCGTACCTCCTGGAAGAGGCGCGAGCTCATGCCGCCGCCGAGTGCGGTGTTCAGGACGCCGAGCGCCCAGCGGCGCTCGTCGGTCCTGGCCAGGCCGGGCATGCCGAGGACGACATGGGCCTGCTCGGTCTTGCGGTTCAGCAGCTCGACCCTGCCCGCGGTGCGCAGTGTGCGTGAGCCCTCGCGCGGGGTCTTGGGTACGGCGTCGGTGCTGTTCAGAGCACCCGCGCGCTCGAAAGCCCTGCGGACCTGGCGTACGACCGTGGCGTGGTCGACGTTGCCCGCCGCGGCGACGACGAGGTTCGTGGGGTCGTAGTGCTTCTTGTAGAAGCGGGCGATCTGGCCCCGGTTCAGCGCGTTGATCGTGTCGACGGTGCCGAGGACCGGACGGCCGAGCGGGGTGTCGCCGAGCATGGTGTGCGCGAACAGGTCGTGCACGCAGTCGCCCGGGTCGTCCTCCGTCATCGCGATCTCCTCGAGGACGACGCCGCGCTCGGCGTCGACGTCCTCGGGGGCGATCAGCGAGCCGGTCAGCATGTCGCAGACGACGTCGATCGCCAGCGGCAGGTCGGTGTCCAGGACCCGCGCGTAGTAGCAGGTGTACTCCTTCGCCGTGAAGGCGTTCATCTCGCCGCCGACCGCGTCGATCGCGGAGGAGATGTCGAGGGCGCTGCGCTTGGCGGTGCCCTTGAAGAGGAGGTGTTCGAGGTAGTGCGTCGCGCCGTTCAGGGTGGGTGTCTCGTCGCGTGATCCGACGTTGGCCCAGATCCCGAAGGTGGCGGAGCGGACGGAGGGCAGGGTCTCGGTGACGATCCTGAGGCCGCCGGGGAGGACCGTGCGGCGGACCGTGCCGATGCCGTTGCTGCCCTTGAGAAGCGTTTGGGTACGGGCGACGGCCCGCGCCTCCGAGGAGGTGCGGGCCGTCGTCACGGAACTACGGGACGTCACTTGTCGGTGTCGTCCTTCTTCTCGTCCTCTTCACCCTCGATGACGGGGATGAGCGAGAGCTTGCCGCGGGAGTCGATCTCCGCGATCTCGACCTGGACCTTGGCGCCGACGCCGAGCACGTCCTCGACGTTCTCCACGCGCTTGCCACCGGCGAGCTTGCGGATCTGCGAGATGTGCAGCAGACCGTCCTTGCCGGGCATCAGGGAGACGAACGCACCGAAGGTGGTGGTCTTGACGACCGTACCCAGGTAGCGCTCGCCGACCTCCGGCATGGTCGGGTTGGCGATCGCGTTGATCGTGGCGCGGGCGGCCTCGGCCTGCGAGCCCTGCTGGGCACCGATGTAGATGGTGCCGTCGTCCTCGATCGTGATGTCGGCGCCGGTGTCCTCCTGGATCTGGTTGATCATCTTGCCCTTGGGGCCGATGACCTCACCGATCTTGTCCACCGGGATCTTGACGGTGATGATCCGCGGGGCGTTCGGGGACATCTCGTCCGGGACGTCGATGGCCTCGTTCATGACGTCCAGGATGTGCAGACGCGCGTCACGGGCCTGCTTCAGCGCGGCGGCCAGGACCGAGGCGGGGATGCCGTCGAGCTTGGTGTCGAGCTGGAGCGCGGTCACGAACTGCTTCGTACCGGCGACCTTGAAGTCCATGTCACCGAAGGCGTCCTCCGCACCGAGGATGTCGGTGAGGGCGACGTAGTGGGTCTTGCCGTCGATCTCCTGCGAGATCAGGCCCATGGCGATACCGGCGACGGCGGCCTTGAGGGGCACACCGGCGTTCAGCAGGGACATGGTGGAGGCGCAGACCGAGCCCATGGACGTCGAGCCGTTGGAGCCCAGCGCCTCGGAGACCTGGCGGATCGCGTAGGGGAAGTCCTCGCGCGACGGCAGCACCGGCACGATGGCGCGCTCGGCGAGCGCTCCGTGGCCGATCTCGCGGCGCTTGGGCGAGCCCACGCGGCCGGTCTCGCCGACGGAGTACGGCGGGAAGTTGTAGTTGTGCATGTAGCGCTTGCGGGTCACCGGGGAAAGGGTGTCCAGCTGCTGCTCCATACGGAGCATGTTGAGGGTGGTGACGCCCAGGATCTGGGTCTCGCCACGCTCGAACAGCGCCGAGCCGTGCACGCGCGGGATGGCCTCGACCTCGGCGGCGAGCGTACGGATGTCCGTGACGCCACGGCCGTCGATGCGGACCTTGTCCTTGATGACGCGCTCGCGGACCAGCTTCTTGGTCAGCGCGCGGTAGGCACCGGAGATCTCCTTCTCGCGGCCCTCGAAGGCCGGGAGGAGCTTCTCGCCCGCGATCTCCTTGATGCGGTCCAGCTCCGCCTCGCGCTCCTGCTTGCCGGCGATGGTGAGCGCCTTGGCGAGCTCGGTGCTGACGGCCTTGGTGAGCGCCTCCAGGACGTCGTCCTGGTAGTCGAGGAAGACCGGGAACTCGCCGGTGGGCTTGGCAGCCTTGGCGGCGAGGTCGGACTGGGCCTTGCAGAGCGCCTTGATGAAGGGCTTCGCGGCTTCCAGACCGGCGGCGACGACCTCTTCGGTCGGGGCCTCGGCACCGTCCTGGACGAGCTGGATGGTCTTCTCGGTGGCCTCGGCCTCGACCATCATGATCGCGACGTCGCCGTCCTCGAGGACGCGACCGGCGACGACCATGTCGAAGACGGCGTCCTCGAGCTCGGTGTGCGTCGGGAACGCGACCCACTGGCCCTTGATCAGGGCGACGCGGGTGGCGCCGATCGGGCCGGAGAAGGGCAGGCCCGCCAGGATCGTGGAAGCGGAGGCGGCGTTGATCGCGACCACGTCGTACAGGTGGTCGGGGTTGAGCGCCATGATCGTCTCGACGATCTGGATCTCGTTGCGCAGGCCCTTCTTGAAGGAGGGGCGCAGCGGGCGGTCGATCAGGCGGCAGGTGAGGATCGCGTCCTCGGAGGGGCGGCCCTCCCGGCGGAAGAAGGAGCCGGGGATCTTGCCGGCGGCGTACTGCCGCTCCTCGACGTCCACCGTGAGGGGGAAGAAGTCGAGGTTGTCCTTGGGCCGCTTGGAAGCGGTGGTGGCCGACAGCACCATGGTGTCGTCGTCCAGGTACGCGACGGCGGAGCCGGCGGCCTGCTTGGCAAGGCGGCCCGTCTCGAAGCGGATGGTGCGGGTGCCGAAGGTTCCGTTGTCGATAACGGCCTCGGCGTAGTGGGTCTCGTTCTCCACTAGTGATTTCTCCATACTCGTCGTCTTTCGTCCTGGCGCCCGTGTGGCGGAGGACGGTGCGGAGAGGCGCACCTTGTGTGCGGGGCCGGTCTTCGATCGAAGCTCCCGGGCGTTGTCCCGGGGGCCACTACCGAGGACCGGCGGCGGCCGTAGGGCGCCTCTCCTCGTTCTGTTGTCGTGCGTCCAGGTTACTGAGCCTGACCCCGGTCCCGCACGTACAGCAAAGGGAGCGGCCCCCTGGAATGGGGGAACCGCTCCCTCTCACAGCGTCCTTACTTGGCGCCGCCGGCCGCACCACGGCGGATGCCGAGGCGGTCGACGAGCGCACGGAAGCGCTGGATGTCCTTCTTGGCCAGGTACTGAAGGAGGCGGCGACGCTGGCCGACCAGGATCAGCAGACCACGACGGGAGTGGTGGTCGTGCTTGTGCGTCTTGAGGTGCTCCGTCAGGTCCGAGATCCGGCGGGAGAGCATGGCGACCTGGACCTCGGGGGATCCGGTGTCACCCTCCTTCTGGGCGAACTCGGACATGATCTGCTTCTTCGTAGCGGCGTCGAGCGGCACGCGTACTCCTCTTGATGTTCGATGCGCCCACGAGTGCCCCTGGTCTTGATCTCAGGGGAGCTTCCATGACTCGGAGGCGAAGGTCCGATGAGCGCAGCCCCCAGGATGATCCGGGGACGCGTACACAAACGGCCACTGGTCAGAGTACCAGCCGTTCGGAGCGCCCCCGGACGGGTATCAGCTGGTGAGTGCGCGGATCGAGTGGTAGACCTCGAAAACGGCGAGGCACAGGGGCAGCAGTGTCAGGAGCACGCACGCCTCGGCGATCTCCAGGAAGCGGCCCCAGAAGGGGGTGACGCCCTTGCGCGGCACGATCAGGCCTATGGCGGTGATCAGCGCGGCGACACCGGCGACGGCGGCGGTGAGCCAGATCGTACGGATGTCGAGCCCCCCGCTGTCGCCCTTGAACGCCTCGCGGATCAGGTCGACCGGCGGGTTGAGCGACAGTCCGAGGCCCAGGAGCACGAGTGCGGCGAGGCCCGCCCCCAGGGCGCAGCCGACCTGTGCGGTGTAGCGGAACAGGTGGGCGCGCATCAGCATCGCGATGCCGGTGGCGAGCGCAAGCAGCTGGCCCCAGATGCTGTCCGAGAAGCCGAGCACCGCTGCGGCTCCCACGGCCACCAGCGCGCATCCGCCGACCAGACCGACGAGCAGTTCGTGGCCGCGCCGCGCCTGGGCGGCGATGCGGTCCGCGTCGACCGGGCCCTGCGGAGCCGGGTCGGACGCCCCGTAGTCACCCGTGGTCGTGCGGGGCGGCTCGAAGCCGATCGGGAGGCGGGCGAAGCGGGTGGAGAGTCCGGGCAGGAAGGCGAGGAGCCCCACGGAGAGGGGGGCGCACACGGCCGCGGTCTCGGCCGGCTCCATGCCGGTCATGATCGCGATGAAGGTGACCAGCAGGCCGATGGCCGAGGCGAACACGAACGCGACGAACGTGCCGTCGCCCTCGGGGGCGGCGATCATGAGGATCACCGACGCCACCAGCACGGCGGCGCAGGCGAGCAGGAACTGGAGCCTGCCGATGCCCTGGCCGTCACTGAGCGGCAGGAGCCCGGCTCCGGCGACCGCGGCGTTGGCGAGCACGCCGATCCCCAGCGAGATGGACGAACCGCGGTCCGCGTAGACGCGCGCGCGCACGCAGGCCAGCGCGAGAAGGAGCAGGGCGGTGACGGCGGCCAGGATGCCCGGCAGGCCGTGCATGTCGTGCCGGACGTCGGAGGTCCACAGCACGAAGCCGAGCAGGACCAGCAGGACCGATCCGCCGAAGAGGCCGGCCGAGCGCATGAGGCTGTCGCCCCAGAGGGTGCGGTCGCGGGCGACGGCGGTGGCGACGGCGTCGGAGACGTCGTCGAAGACCGCGGGGGGCAGCGACTCCGAGAAGGGCCGCAGGGACAGCAGCTCGCCGTCGAGGATGCGCTGGCCGGCCAGCGTGCGTCCGCTGTCGAGGACGGTGCCGTCACGGCGCACCAGGTGGTAGCCGACCGGTGCGCCGGGGGTGGGGCTCTGCCCCGACAGCCGGAGGATCTCCGGGTAGAGGTCGGCGACGGGGATGTCCTCGGGCAGCGCCACGTCAACGCGGCCGTCGGGCGCGACGACCGTGATCCGGCAGAAGCCGGTTCCGTTGCCGGCCGGAACTCCGGGACCCGGTCGGCCGGATCCGGTAGCCGCCGTTTGGGCCGTCATAGTCACGTGCTGCTCCCCCTCATGGTTCTCCTGGATCTCCCGAAATACGCACCCCTGGATCATGGGCTCCGCCTGCGTCCCGAATGACCCATTTTTTTGCGGTAGTTAGCGGATGCGTACACGCATCGCGACACCCTACCGCCCTGGGCTCATGGGGTACGCCAGTAGGATCCTCCCGCGGACGGAACCCGTCGCCACGGGGGCGCCGATAGGAACAGTTCCGTCCGGCAAGGGAATTGGTGAGCTGTGAGCCAGATTGTCGTCAAGCGCCCACCGCGGGCCCTCCCCTCCGAAGTTCCGGGCGAGCAGGTGCACTTGCAACCTCCGCCCGAGTTGCCTCGCGGGCAGCAGGAGGGGGTGATGATGCAGCTGCTGCCGATGCTCGGTATGGGTGGTTCCGTCGTCTTCTTCTTCATGACGCCGAACCCGATCATGCGGATCATGGGCATGATCATGATCGCGTCGACGGTCGCCATGGCGATCTCGATGATCATTCGCTTCCGGCGCGGCACCCAGGGTCAGCTCGCGGACATGCGGCGCGACTACCTGAAGTACCTGACGCAGACCAGGCGCGTCGTACTGAAGACCGCCCGGGAGCAGCGTGACGCGCAGTTCTACCTCCACCCGTCCCCGGAGCAGCTGTGGGCGCTCGTCGCCGAGGGCAGCCGGGTGTGGGAGCGCCGTATCGGGGACGCGGACTTCGCGCACGTACGCATCGGCCTGGGCAGCCAGGAACTTGCCACGCCGCTCGTCGCACCCGACACCGCACCGGTCGATGAACTGGAGCCGCTGACCGCCGGGGCGATGCAGCAGTTCCTGACGACCCACAGCACGCTGGACGGCCTGCCGATGGCGGTCTCGCTCCGTGCCTTCTACCACCTGACGATCAGCGGCGAGGCCGAATCCGCGCGTGCCGCGGCCCGCGCGATGGTCGGGTCGCTCGCCTCGCTGCACTCCCCCGAGGACCTGATCATCGCCGTCGCGACCGGCCGGGACGCCGCTCCGCGCTGGGAGTGGGCGAAGTGGCTCCCGCACGTCCAGGTACAGGGCTCCGTCGACGGCGCCGGCAGCCGTCGCCTGCTCACCACCAGTGTCGCTGAGCTGGAGGAGATGCTCGCCGGCCGTTTCGACGGCCGGCCCCGGTTCCAGCCGGGTGGTCAGCCACTCCTCGACCAGCCGCACGTCGTCGTCGTGCTCGACGGCGAGTCCGTACCGGCGACGTCCGCGCTCGCATCGGCCGAGGGCCTTCAGGGCGTGACGGTCGTCGAGATCGTCACGGGCCAGGTCAACGGAGCACGCGGCGGCCTCTCCATCGTGGTGGATCCCCACTCGCTGCAGCTGGAGTCGGGGCACGGCCTCGTGTACGACGGCCTTCCCGACCTGCTGAGCCTCGAGGCCGCGGAGGCACTGGCACGGCAGCTGGCCCCCCTCCACGTGGCCTCGGGCGGGGACGACGACGAACCACTGCTCGCCAACCTGGAGTTCACCGATCTGCTGAACCTCGGTGACGCCGCATCGGTCGACGTGAGCCGGACCTGGCGGGCCCGTTCGCAGGCGGAGCGGCTCCGGGTCCCGATCGGTGTGGGCGAGGACGGCGCCCCGGTGATGCTCGACCTCAAGGAGGCGGCGCAGGAGGGCATGGGGCCGCACGGCCTGTGTGTCGGCGCCACCGGTTCCGGCAAGTCCGAGCTGCTCCGTACGCTCGTACTGGGTCTTGCCGTCACCCACACCTCGGAGACGCTGAACTTCGTCCTCGCGGACTTCAAGGGTGGCGCCACCTTCGCCGGTATGGCGCAGATGCCCCACGTCGCAGCGGTGATCACCAACCTCGCGGACGACCTGACGCTGGTGGACCGCATGGGCGACTCCATCAGCGGTGAGCTCAACCGCCGCCAGGAGATGCTGCGCGACGCGGGCAACTACGCCAACATCCACGACTACGAGAAGGCGCGGGCCGCGGGTGCCCCGCTGCAGCCCATTCCCTCCCTCGTCCTGGTCATCGACGAGTTCAGCGAACTGCTGACCGCGAAGCCGGACTTCATCGAGATGTTCGTGCAGATCGGGCGCATCGGACGTTCGCTGGGCGTCCATCTGCTGCTGGCCTCGCAGCGCCTCGAGGAGGGGCGGCTGCGCGGCCTGGAGACCTATCTGTCGTACCGGATCGGTCTGCGTACGTTCTCCGCGGGCGAGTCCCGGGCCGCGCTGGGCGTCCCCGACGCCTACCACCTGCCCAATGTCCCCGGTTCCGGCTATCTGAAGTACGGCACGGACGAGATGGTGCGCTTCAAGGCGGCGTACGTCTCCGGGGTGTACCGCTCGGGCGCCCAGCCTGCCGCGTCCTCCGGCCCTCTGCCGGTGGACCGCAGGCCGGTGGTGTTCACCGCGGCTCCGGTGCCGGTGCGCTACGTACAGCCGACGGCGCAGGCCGCCGTACCCGATGCGCGCAAGGCCGAGGACGACGCGCTCGCCGACACCGTGCTCGACGTGATCGTGCGCCGGCTGGAGGGCCGGGGGGCCTCCGCGCACCAGGTGTGGTTGCCTCCGCTGGACAACCCGCCGTCGCTGGACGAGCTCCTGCCGGGACTCTCCCCGGTCGAGGGCCGTGGGCTGACCCAGCCCGGGTTCGAAGGCTCGGGGCGCCTCGTCGTCCCGCTGGGCGTGGTCGACAAGCCGTACGAGCAGCGGCGCGACACGCTCTACCGGGACTTCTCCGGTGCCGCGGGCCACATGCAGATCACGGGCGGCCCGCAGTCGGGCAAGTCCACACTGCTGCGCACGCTCATCGCGGGCTTCGCCCTCACCCACACTCCGCAGGAGGTCCAGTTCTACGGGCTCGACTTCGGTGGCGGCGGTCTGGCCTCGGTCTCCGGTCTGCCGCATGTCGGAGGGATCGCGTCCCGGCTCGACCCCGAACGGGTCCGCCGTACGGTCTCCGAGGTGTACGGGATCATGGCGCGCCGTGAGGAGTACTTCCGCAGCGCCGGCATCGACTCGATCGCCACGTTCCGCAGGCTGCGGGCGCGCGGTGAGATCTCGGCGACGGACCAGCCGTGGGGCGACGTCTTCCTGCTCATCGACGGCTGGGGCAACTTCCGTACGGACTACGAGGGCCTGGAGTCGGCTGCCGTCGACATCGCACAGCGCGGGCTCGGATACGGCATCCACCTGATCGTCACGGCGTCGCGTTCCATGGAGGTCCGGGCCAACCTGAAGGACCACCTGATGAACCGGCTCGAACTGCGGCTCGGTGACGTCATGGACTCCGAACTGGACCGCAAGGCCGCGGTCAACGTGCCCGCCGGTGTCCCCGGACGTGGTCTCACGCCGGAGAAGCTCCACTTCATGGCCGCGGTACCGCGGATCGACGGCATCAACTCCGACAGCGACCTCTCCGAGGCCACGGCGGCGATGAACCAGGAGGTCGCCCGGCACTGGACCGCGGCGCCCGCCCCCGCGGTCCGTCTGCTGCCCCGCGAACTCCCGGTCCACGAGCTGCCCGCGGGCTACGCGCAGCCGGACCGCGGCATCGCGTTCGGCATCGACGAGAACAACCTGGAACCGGTCTTCCTCGACTTCGAGCGCGACCCGTTCTTCCTGGTGTTCGGCGAGAGCGAGTCCGGCAAGTCGAATCTGCTGCGCCTGCTCATCAAGCAGCTCACCGAGAGGTACGAAGGGAACGCCGCCAAGTTCTTCGTCATCGACAACCGGCGAGCACTCCTGGACGTCACTCCCGCGACGCACCTGGCGGAGTACGTACCCATGTCCAACAACATGGAGCACCACACGGACGCGCTGTACGACCTGATGAAGCGTCGTACGCCCTCGCCCGAGGTCACCGCCCAGGAGCTGCGCGACCGAAGCTGGTGGAGCGGCCCGACCGTGTACGTGGTCGTCGACGACTACGACCTGGTCTCGACGTCCAGCGGCAACCCGCTGGGCGCGCTCACGGAGATGCTGCCGTTCGCCCGTGACGTCGGCGTGCGGTTCATCATCGCCCGCAGCACGGCGGGGGCGGGCCGCGCGCTGTACGAGCCCTTCATGCAGCGCATCCTGGAACTGGGAGCGCAGGGCCTGATGCTGTCGGGCGACCCCATCGAGGGCGACATCCTCGGCAACGTACGGCCGCGCCCGATGCCTCCGGGGCGCGGGGTCTTCGTCACCCGGCGCCGCGGGAACCCGCTGGTGCAGTCCGGGTTGATGGACGGGGACCGGTAAGGGCCCGGGGAGCGGGGCAGCGCGGTCGCACCGGTTCACGGTCGGTACGCGCGGCCCCGCTCCCTCGCTCACGCAGCGGACCGCCGCCGTCTCCCGGCGAAGAGATTCCAAAAGTCGAATCCTCCCTAGACAGCGAGGGGATACCAAGGAAGCTCGAGGAGAAGAAGTAGTCGACAAGAGCAAGGTGCGAATTCTCGCAGTAAGCCTGGCTGCGGCTACAGCTCTGGGGGGCGCCGCCGCCTACCTGCTTAAAATCCCGCCATTCGAAGGCGTCGGGACCATCGAGGCAGGGGAGATATGCAAGTTCCTTCAAAGTTTGACTAAACGCCGGCCCCAAAGGCGAGGCTGGACATTTTGGATGCCCCAATCACGAGCGGCCCCAAGTAACGTGAGGGACAGGGGCATGGTGGCTATACCCGCGCTCTTCACACCGCTTTAGTAATTTGAAAGAGACAGGCGTTGAATACCCTGAACGTCATCCTCATAGTGCTGGCTGCTGGACTCGTTGCCATGGGCTGCGTCAAGGCGGACCGGGTCCGTGGGTGGCGCGAGTCGTTCAATCCTTCGGCACCGGAACTTCCCGATTCCGCCTTCGTCGCCGCTCGTGTCGTCCTCTTCGGGATGGCAGGTGTCGCCATCTTTTCGGTGTTCCAGTTCATGACCGTGGTCGCCGATGCGGAGTGGAGCGATGACGAACTGAACAGTGCGGTCAGCCAGGCTACGGCCGAGCTGGACGGCACTTCGCGCTTTGGCGACATCTTCGATGACGACAGCGGATTCGATGAGCAATTCGCGACGATGATCGAGGAGGAGGTCGTCGAGAACGGAGGCGGTGGCGCCCCGCAGAGCGGCGTGGACGCCGGCTCCACAGCGTCGAACAAACCCTCCGACGCCGACTACACGGTCATGGCCTCCGGCGCCGACGCAGCCTTCTGCGTACACGTCGTACGCACGCGGTCGAAGGACGGGGACTATACGCCCCCTGGGATAGCAGGCAACCCCGGCACGGTGACCGTCCCGAGTTACGACTTCGCGGTGACAAGCCGCAAGGGTGAGTGCTGAGTGCGATTGCCTCTCAATGTCGCTTCCAGCACTGCCAGGAGAGGCGTGAGCGGCTGAGACGCCGTTTTCCGTCACGTTTCGAGCGGAGCTAGCGACGCCGGCCCTGAAGTCCGCCGTTGGATCGCGGGCTGCCACTCCTGAATCCACGCCACCGACGACTGATCCCTCACCACCAAATCGCTACGCAGTCCGGAGAACCCCGCGGCCCTTCCCGCCGGCAGCGCCGCCTCCCCCCAAACGGCCTTAGATCGTGCTGGAGCCCGGCCGAGCGAGACTTGTGCCCGGAGTTGGTCTCCCCTGACTGTCTGGCACCGAAGTCAGGAGCCCTGCGGCCGGAAGCGACGGTGCGTGCGGATGTATCCTCGCCGCTTTCAGGCTTCAAGCGGTCCGTAGTCGTCCTGCAGACCCATCTGGGCACCGTCGGAGGGATCGTTCGCCGTAGTTCGGCAAGAAGGTAACTAGTTGCTGACAGCTACTCAGGTGGTGCGGCGCTTGCGGGCGAACGCGAAAGCGCCCACGCCGAGCACGAGTACGACTGCCACTCCGGTAAGGATCAGGCCCAGTTGACTGCCGTCGTCCGTCTCGGGGCTCGAACCTGCCAGGGCAGCGTCTTCAGCCTTCTCGTTCTTCGCAGGCTGTGACGAAGCTGGTGCGGCAGGCGAGGCTGCGGAGCCGGATGTCTTCTCCTTGGTGAGAGGGCTGATGTCCGCCGCACCAGGAGTTCCCTTGCCCTTCAGGATGTTCATGGAGGGGCGGATCAGGCCATGGCCGAGGTATTTGCTGAGAGTGCCTTTTTCCCAGTCCCGGCTGGCGGTGTCAAAAAGTACGTTGAGAACTTGGTTTGCAGTCCAGTCCGGGTGGGCTGACCACACCAGGGCTGCGGAGGCTGAAGCGATGGCAGTAGCGGCACTCGTTCCGTTGCCTCCGTCACAGTAATTCTGGAAGGTCTCGTCACACCAGTAAGGGATGTCATTACCGGGAGCAGCGATATCGACAGTGCTCCCGTTCTGGGAGTATTCGGCTACCCTTCCTCCACGGTCAGCCGACGACACTCCAACAACCTCTGGGTATGCAGCGGGATAGCTCTCCGGGTTGCCCTCCTGGGCCTCATTGCCGACAGCAGAGAAGAAGAGCTTTCCCTTACTCTGGGCGTACTTGACCGCGTCAGCCTCTCGCGTCATCCGGAAATCGCTGCCAAATGACATACTGATGATCTTGACATCACTGTCAGCGGCTGCCCGAATCGAGTCCGCAGTATCGTACGCATTCGCTGAATGCTTCTTCTGAAACTCGGCGTCGGCCACCCTCATCGGAACGATCTTCGCGCTTGGAGCAAGACCCTTCAGGCCCCCGCCCCGACCCGTACCAGCGATCAACTCAGCCATGGTGGTGCCATGTCCGTCGTAGTCGTCGGTCTCGTCGCCCTCGGCGCCCGTAGCATCAAGCCCTTTCAGAACCTGACCCTCAAGAGACGGCGTCGATGAGTTGACCCCCGTGTCAATGACAGCAACCTTGACGCCTTCGCCGGTGGCTGTCTTCCACATCTCGTCGGCCTGCATCGCGCTGAGGTACCACTGCTTCGATTGCACATCCGCCGCAATGGCGGAGGGAGCAGCCCCCGCGAACCCCACACTCCAGGCAGCGGCCACAGCCATCGTGCCGAGCAGGCGCCCCCTCGATCCGAGAGGCGTACGGCGCTTCCGGGTCTGGCTCATTCCTGCTGTCATCCTGACTTCCAAACCTTCCCTGTACCTACTCGATCACCGGCAGAGCGCGGGCGCCACGCTGCCCGGCCTCCCAGGGCACCGAGACAAACGGGGCGCTCACGACACAGGTCAGGGTGGGCACCTCCCGTGCGTGCCCACCCTGACCTGTTTGTTCTCTGCGGTGAGTCCTACTCGAAGTTGGCCCGCGCCCGCTTGTCACCGGCCTGGTAGGCGGTACCGGCATCGCGCACCTTGCGGGAGATCTCGGCCAGGGCCGTCTGAATCCCGGTGGCGTCGCGGTCCCAGCCGGCCTGCGCGGTGTCGTACGCCGACTTGGCCTCGCCCACCCAGAGCTCGGAAACGCTGGCAACCATCCGCTTGATGGAGGCAAGGTCTTCCTGAAGCTGCCTGCCCTGCCTGTCGATGTCCGACGCGGCCAGTTCCAGGCTCGCGTAAGTGACAACCATCGTGCCGTCGTTGGTCGACATACGGTCCTCCAGTTCAATCTAGTTAGATGTGATGGCCCGTACGTGGTACGGGTGAGGCAAGGGTCAGAACTTGTTCATTGCCGAGGTCCGGGCCTCGGTGCCCCCGGAGTGACCGGCGACGACGTCCACGCCCTGGAGAGCCTGCTTGATCTCGTCTTCGGTGTTGCCCGAGATGGTCCGGGCCGCCTTGATCGCTTCCTGGAAGTTGACCAGCCGGGTAGCGATGTTGCCCATCTTGAGGTTGATGTCAGCCTGCTTGGCGTTGAAGGCGGTGGCGCCGATGCCCTTCCACGCGCCTTCCAGGCTGTCGATCGTCGCCTGCAGCGTCTTCAGCTGGCCCCTGACGGACTCGAACCGCTTGGTGAGCTCGCCCTCGAGCTTGAGGAGACTGTCATCTGAAAGCTTCTGATCTGCCATAGTTCTGGCTTCCTTCCTGGTTCTCTTGTTCGACCCGGCAATCCCGCCGGGCGGTGCGTGTGAGGAACTACGGTCAGTCAGGCGGTACGGCGCTTGCGCACGAGCGCGAAAGCACCGCCGCCGAGCACGAGCACGACTGCCACTCCGCCGAGGATCAGGCCCAGTTGGCTGTCGTCGTTCTCGGTTTTGGAGCCTGCCAGGGCAGCGTCGTCTGCCTTCTTCTTCTTGTCAGGCTGTGACGAAGCTGGTGCAGACGGGGCGGCTGAGCCCGCGGAACCGGACGTCTTCTCCTTGGTGAGAGGGCTGATGTCCGGGGCGCCGGGATTTCCTGTGCCCTTAAGGATGTTGACGGCCGGGCGAATGATGCCGTGGCCGAGGTAGTTACTGAGGGTGCCCTTTTCCCAGTCACCTCGCCCAGCAGTGTCGAAGAGGACGTTGAGAACTTGGTTGGCTGTCCAGTCCGGGTGGGCGGACCAGATCAGGGCGGCGGCAGCTGAGGTGATGGCCGTTGCGGCGCTGGTGCCACCATTTCCCTGGCAATAGCGTTCGAAATTCTCATCGCACCATCGCGGAAGGTCGTCACCAGGTGCGGCGATATCCACGAATTCACCGTGCTGGGAAGTATCAGATACCTTGCCCTGTTGGTCGGTGGCGCCAACACCGACAACTTCTGGGTACGCGGCCGGGTAGATCGCCTTGTTGCCCTTCTCGGCATCATTACCTACAGCCGCGAAAAACAACTTACCCTTACTTTGAGCGTACTTTACCGCTTCAATCTCTCTGTACATCTTGAATTCTCCGCCAAACGACATGCTGATGATCTGCGCATCACTGTCAGCGGCGGCTCGAATTGAGTCCGCGATGTCGTAGGCATTGACCGAATTCTTATTCTGGAACTGGGTGTCGGCTACCCTCATCGGGATGATCTTCGCCCCTGGAGCGAGGCCCTTCAAACCCCCACCCTGGCCAGTCCCGGCGATCAACTCAGCCATCGTGGTGCCGTGACCGTCATAATCGTCGGTCTCGTCGCCCTCTGCCCCCGTAGCATCAAGCCCTTTCAGAACCTGGCCCTTCAGGGACGGCGTGGCAGAGTTGACGCCGGTGTCGATGACAGCAATTTTGATGCCTTCGCCTGTGGTCGTCTTCCACATCTCTTCGGCGTGCATGGGGTCGAGGTACCACTGCTTCGACTGCACGTCCGCGGCGACCGCAACGGGAGCAACCCCTACGAACCCCACGCTCCAGGCAGCGGCCACGGCCATCGTGCCGAACAGGCGCCTTCTCAATGCCAGAGGCATACGGCGCTTCCGGGTCTGGCTCATTCCTGCTGTCATCCTGACTTCCGAACCTTCCCTGTACCTACTCGATCACCGGCGGTGCGACTCCACGCCGGCCGGCCTCCCACGTCTCTCTGTCTTCCGTCAGGTAGTCCGGGCGCGGGGTGCCACCGTCCTGGTCCTCATCCTCGGAATCCCTCCGACCCGCCGGGCCACGCACGAGGCCCGCGCCACCGGCCGTGAAGCCCTTCGAACCAGCACCAGATCCCACAGCGCCGCCGCGGGGCGTACCCACAACTCCGTTGGTGCTGGGAGTACCTCGCCCACCAGGGCGGGAGGCGCTGCTCGCCCCTCCAGCTCCGACGACACCGCGCTGGCCGACGCCGCCGACCGGGCCGCCCGGTCGTGGCGCACCCCCGGCTCCGATGACCGTGCCGCGCGGGACACCACGAGCGCCCCCTGGCGTAGCACCGCCCGGGACGGCGCGCTGCGGGGTCCCGCCGACGATGCCGGTCGCTGCCCGGCCGGAACGCGGGCCGGTGCCGGCGGACGTACCCGTATGGCCTGCAGCCATGGGCCTGCCGCCAGTGACACCGGACCGACCAGCCGTGGGGGGCTGCGCTCCACGTCCGGAGGCCGGGCCCCCACTCGCGGGCGCAGGACGCCCCACCGGAGGCCCGGTACGACCGTTGGCCGCAGGGCCACCGACCGTGGGGCCACTTGCCCTTGGCCCGCCGAACCCGGTCTGGCCAACTGTCTTGGGCGCGCCTGTTGCCGACTGGGGCACCCGGGAGCTGCTGGTCACTGGGTTCACGAAGCCGGTCGCCATGGGCGGAGTCAGATTCGGACCTCCCGCCGGGCCGACAGGACCCGTGGGAGCGGGAGTTGGAGAGGGACCGGTAGTAGTCACGGGGGCTGGCGGTGTGGCCACACTGTCGATCTCCGTGGAGACGCTCTTGTCCGGGACGGGGGCCACCGCCACGGGCGGCTCATAGCCCTGACCAATTGTTGCAGAGCCTTGGCTACCGGTCGCCGCATGCCCCGCTGCACCGCCCGAGCCCACGCTGCCTGACGATGCGGAACCTCCCGACGACGCGGAGCCCGACTCCTCCCCCTCGAGCCCAGCGACTCGCGGCCGCGGCATCGCAACATCAAGCTGCTTCTCGAACCGCGGCGGCTCCTGTGCCGCCAGCGTCTCCTCCGAGACCGCGTAGTACGAAGCCAGCCGGTTCGCCTGGTTGATGGCCTCCTGGCGGTCCTTCTCGACCTTCAGCGCCGCCGCGTACTCCGGGTTGCCATCGATCCGCTTCGGGGTCTCGATCTCGTCGGGGGACTTGCGGTTCAGGCGGGTGTCGCGGGGCGGGAGGGAGTTGCGTACCGAGGCCAGGCCCGTGCCCGCGACCGTGATCTGCGTGCCCGCCGTCTGTGCGAACTCGCCCAGCTTCGTGGCGTGGGCGACCAGGCCGTTGCCCCAGTCGCGGAAGGCGGTTCCCGACTCGCCCTCCCAGTCGACGGCCGCGATGAAGTCCTTGAGTTCCTTCGCCGCGTCGTTGATCGCGGTCCTTGCCTTCAGTAGCGCCTGACCCGCCTCCTCGAGGTGCTCCGGGTTGGAGTTCTCGATCAGGTCGATCATCGCGTTGAGTTCATGGCCCTCGAAGGAGGTCCGGCCCGAGGAGCCGGAGCCGCCGAAGCCGAACGCCTCCATGACGTCCTGCATCTGGCGGGTCACGTCCGTGACGACCAATTGCCCCTGGACGCGCTCGTTGTCCTGCTGCTGCTGTTCCGCGGGAGTCAGTTCCGGCTGCTTGTCGTCACTCATCAGCTATCACCCAAGTCGTCGTAGGCAGAGCCGGTCTTGCTGTCGGAACGCGGCTGCTCAGGCTTGGCCGTCTTCTCGGCCGCGGCCTTCTCGTGCTCCGTGTCCAGGCGGGTCTGGATCTCGTAGAACCGCCGCCGCGTGTCGTCGTCCACGTTGTCGAAGCCCACGGCTGCCGCGTGCACGCCGAGGCTCAGGTACTCGATCTGGTCGCCCAACGACTTCGAGAGCGTGACGAGCGACTCGTGGACGCGGTTGTACTGGCTGTAGAGCCCATCCGCTTCCGCGAAGCATGCGTTCTGGCCACTCAAGGAGGTACGCGACACCGTCTGTGCCGCAACCTTCGACTTGCCGGCCGCCGAGCCTTCCAGGTCCGTCAGCAACGCGTTCACACGCTTCTGGAACTGCTCGAGGGCTCCTACTCCACGCCGGAGATCCCCGTTGCCTTCGCTCACGTTGCTGCCCTTCCCCGATTCCCCGTTTGCTCAGTCCGTTTCGCGTTGCTATCGCACCCACGTGAACAGCACTGGCCCCACAACATCACTCTAACCAATGGCACTGACAGGTCCAACTGTCTTGTCCATCACGTAACTTCCGTCACGTAACCGGCCGCCCGGACGTCACACGGCACCCGGTCGACCCTGGCGTCGTCGTCTGTCGCGTACGGCAACTGCGGCACCCGCGATGGCCGCGACCAGGACTCCCCCGCCCACCACGACATAGGTCGCCAGCCGGGCGTTGCGTTCGTCCGCCGTCTCGCCCAGGTGGAGTGCGGCAGGGACGGGTGCCTCGCCCTTGCTCACGCCCTCGTGTGCCACCGGCTTCTCGATGGGCTTGTCGTCCTCGGTCAGGGCGCGCACCGGGTCGACGACACCCCAGCCGACCAGGCGGTCGTGGCCCGCGATCGAGCGTTCCGCCGTCTGCTCGATCTGGGCGACGATTTGCTCCTGCGTCCAGTCCTGGTGCTTGGCCTTGATGAGGGCCGCGACTCCGGCGACGTACGGAGCCGAGAAGCTGGTGCCGTTGTCGGCGCAGTGTCCCCCACCGGGAACCGTCGAGATCATGTCGACGCCGGGGGCGGCGATGCCCACGAACTCGCCGGACTGGGAGA
Source organism: Streptomyces sp. NBC_00683 (assembly GCF_036226745.1). Classification (NCBI taxonomy): domain Bacteria; kingdom Bacillati; phylum Actinomycetota; class Actinomycetes; order Kitasatosporales; family Streptomycetaceae; genus Streptomyces; species Streptomyces sp. NBC_00683. The sequence goes on from NZ_CP109013.1 coordinate 2,502,791, forward strand.
AGGCGGCCCGTTCGTTGTTGCGGTCCGACGCGGCCACGGCCAGGACGCCGTCGTAGGAGGCCGGGTAGGTCTCCTTGACGTTGCCGCCCAGCCCGTCGTTGCCTGCGGAGGCGACGATCACGATCTCCTTGGCCAGGGCGGCTTTCACCGCCTGTTCGAGGAGGGCCGTGGGCTTGACCGCGTTGGCGGTGTCCTGGGAGATGTTGATGACGTCCGCGTCGGCCTGGTCGGCCGCGTAACGGATGGCGGCAGCCAGGGTTTCCGCGGTCCCGTGGCCCTCGGCGTCGTTCTGCTGGATCGGGATGATCGTCGCGTCCGGGGCCAGGCCGGTGAAGCCCGTGCCCTTCGCCTCGCGTGCGGCGATGATGCCGGCGACCTTGGTGCCGTGGCCGACGATGTCGGTGGTGCCGTTCTCCTTGCCGCGCTCGAGCTTGTTGCCGCTCTCGTCCTTGAGGTTCTTGTCCAGGAGGTTGCGACCGCTCCCGGCGTCCACGGCCTTCGTGAGCTGGGGGTTCTTGACGTCGACGCCGGTGTCGATGACCGCCACCCGTACGCCCTTGCCTGTGGACTGCTCCCACAGCTCGTCCATCAGCACGCGCTGCAGCGCCCAGGGACGGCCCACGTACTTCTTCGCGGGGAAGGTGCACTGGGTGGAGTCGTCCGCGGCCGCGGGCAGCGCCGGCAGTGTGAAGAGGAGTACGGCGGTGGCGGCCGCGGCTGTCAGCAGGCGCCGGCGGCAGGAGGGCTGCGTGGTCACGTGATCGCTCCTCACGAACCCTGCGGCTGGCGGGCGGCACCGGTCGACAACCGGGGGCCCGTCGGCAGGAAGGTGGACCAGGCGGCGGGAACGGGGGCGGGATCGACGTCCTTGTACCCGAGCCGGTTCTGCGCCTGCTGTGCCTCCTGCTGCCTCTGCTTCTCGTCCTTCGTACCGGACTCACCGATGCCGGAGTCGTCCTGCACGCTGTCGCCGTTGGACTGCATGGCGTAGCGCAGACCGGTGTCGGTCACCAGGAAGAGGGGACCGGAGTCGGGGCTGGAACCCTTGAACTGCCTGAAGAGCAGGCCGGATCCGGGGGTGACGTAGGCGCTGCTGGAGCCGGAGGGGAGCGTGGCGGGAAAGCCCGTGCCCGCCCAGGTGCTGAGCGTGCTGGCACCGTCCTTGTCGGAGACGCCGCGCAGGACGTTGCATACGGTGTTACGGCTTCCGCTCGCCGTGCTCGCGGAGTTGACGGGTGTCGGCTCGCTCGTGGGCCAGTCCCGCTCATGCCCGAACGCCGCACCGGGCACGAAGGCTCCGGCGCTCACGTGCTTGACCTTGCCGTTCGGGTTGAGGTTGGCCAGGGCGCGGCTGTTGAGCAGGAGTTTGGCGACGAAGTCGGACACCGGGGCGACCCTGCCCTTCAGGACCACGTACTGCTGGGTCCTGGTGCCGGATGTCGCCGCGAGGACCATGCCCACCTTGTTGTCCTCGGGCTGCAGCTTTCCCGGAACACCCGCAGCAGCACCGGGAGTTCCCTCGATCGCCGGGAAGGTGACCTCGTCCCCCTTGTGCAGCGTCTCCAGCCAGTCGGCGGACACCCGCTGGGGGTCACGGTCCTGGCCGACGAGGGTGCGCAGCAGGAGCTCGTCCTTCTCCACCGCGTACGCCGTGCCCGTGGCGTCGGCGATGTAGCGGGTCCTGTCCGGCCCCGGGCCCTCGACGTACATCAGCTCGCCGCCCTGCAGCTTGCTCGCGCCCTCGGTCTTCTTCTGCTCGCGCTCCGCGAAGAGGAACGCCGCCTTCTGGATGGCCCTGCCGCCCTCTCCGGGCCGCTCGCAGACCGCCCAGCGCTTCATGGAGCCGGCTTCGGCCTTGTCGGGCAGCCGGTCCGGGGCGTACGGAATGCCGAGGGTCGCCCCGTGCGGGATCTTGCCGCTGTCGAGGACCGATTCGTCGACGTTGATGACGGTGCCCTTGTCCGGGGCGAGGAGGAGCTTGGCGCTGGACATGTTCAGCACCGGGTGGAGCTGCGTCTTGCCGTCGGTCTTCAACACCACATAGCGGGTCGTGGACTTGCTGGCGATGATGACGTTCTCGTATGGGGTGTCCCATTTCTGGGGGGCCACGGGCTTGAACATCCCCCAGGCTCCGAACACCGCCAGGACGACCGCGCCGACGATCACTCCGGGCACCACCGCGCGAAGAGGGCGAGGTGCGCCCTCCTCCGAGCCGGACGGGTGGGGCTGCAGGAACTGTGCGACCAACCTCCGCTTCGCGAAGGTGTAGGCATTGAGTTCGTCCCGCCGTGATGCCATGTGCGCGCTGCCCCTTCTCCCCAGTGGGCGACCAGGTTCCCACACCCGCCGTGGACCGCTGCCGCCGACCGGGACCCCTACTATGCCTGTTGGTACTTGGCTCTCACTGCTCAGGTAGGGTGATCGCCCGATCAACGCCCGTGAAAAAAACGGTAAATACGGACACGAGGGGGCAACGCGGCGATGGGTGCAGCGACGGGGGAGCGCACGAGGCGGTCTGCCCACCGAACGCCCGGCCCTTCCCGGCGGCAACGCAGCAACGGGTCGGACGGCACAGCTCCCCATCCGTCGGCGGACGCCCCCGCTGCGACCACTCTCCACTCGATCTCGAGGACCAGCCGAGTCGGACCCGCGCTGCGGCAGATGGTGCTCGTCGAGGCAGCCCTGGCAGTCGCCGTCGTGGGTGCCGCGCTCGGCGGCGCGTGGCTGATCCCGGCCGGCGTGATCGCCTGTCTGCTGATCCTTCTCGCGGTGGTACGCCGCCGGGGCCGGGCCGTGCAGGACTGGCTGTCGACCGTGTCGTCCCTCCGCCGCCGCAGGCGGACCGCCGCGGCGCCCCCCGCCGAGACGGAGCCGCAGCTGGCTCCGGTCGCGGAGAACGTGCCGGGATTCGCTCCGTACATCTATGTGGACGGCGCCCGCCGCACGGTGGGCATGGTCGGGGACGGCACTTTCCTGACCGCGGTCGTACGGGTCGAGGCGAGCGGTGAATCGCTCCGCCAGGCAATGGGTGCGCGGGCGCTGCCGCTGTCCCTCCTGGGCGACGCGCTCTCGGTGGACGACATCGTGCTGGAGTCCGCGCAGCTCGTGCAGCAGGTACGCCCCGCTCCGGCGCCGCACCTGCCGGAGCGGTCGGTGGCCCGGCTCTCGTACGGCCCCCTCCAGGACCGGACCGGGGCGCCCGCGCTGCGGATGACCTGGGTGGCGGTGAAGCTGGATCCGGAGCTGTGCCGGGAGGCCGTGGAGGCACGCGGTGGCGGGATCGGAGGAGCGCAGCGCTGCCTGGTGCGGGCCGCGGACCACGTGGCGAGCCGTATCACCGGCGCCGGGTTCCGGGCCTCGGTACTGGACCAGGACGAGCTCAACTCCGCGGTGGCGACGTCCGCTTGTGCCAGTCCCATCCTGTCGGCGCGTGCGGGCCGGCCGGACGCGCAGGCTCAGCGGCGGACGATGGAGACACCACGGGTCTGGCGCTGCGACGACCGCTGGCACACCACGTACGCCGTGGACCGGTGGCCCGAACTGGGCCGCGGAGCCACTCCGCTGCCGCGGCTCGTCTCGCTGCTGACCTCGGTTCCGGCGTATGCGACGACGTTCAGCCTGACCGTGCGCCGCGGTACGCACCAGGGACATGTGTCCGTACGCGGCCACGTACGGATCACCGGCGGCTCCGACACCGAACTGGTCGGGGTCCGAAGGACATTGGAGCAGGCCGCTCGGCATGCCGGGGTCGGCCTCGTACGGCTGGACCGCGAGCAGCTGCCGGGTGTCCTGGCCACGCTCCCGCTGGGAGGCGCGCAGTGACGAAGCACATCGCTCCGAGGCGAGGGCTGCTGGGGCCCCGTCATGCCGGCCACACCCTGGCGGCGGACCACCTGGGCGCGCTGTCGCTGCCGGTGGGCGACGACGGGGTGATCATCGGCGACGACGCCGAGGGCCGCCCGCAGATGATCGGGTTCCATCGGCCGGCACCGTACGACGTCCTGCTGATCGGCGGTCTGTGGACCGCGCAGGTGCTGGCACTTCGCGCGGCCGGTACCGGTGCGCGGGTGGCGGTCGAGACGGGGCGTACCCAGGCGTGGACCACGCTGGCGCAGGCCGCGGGTGCCGGCCTCGAGTGCATCTCCCTTCATGACGTGGGCCAGGTGCCGCCGACCGGAGCGACCGTGGGCAGCCCGGTGCTCGTCGTGCGCGACTGCGGTATGCGCCCGCCCCGTGGCCGTGTGGTGTCCTCGCCGTGGCAGTCGGTGCTGACGCTGCTGCCCTATCTGAGCCCCGTGGCACCCCGGTTGCTGCGTGCGTCCACGCTCGTGGGCATCCAGCGGGTCTCGCCGGCCGAGGCGGAGCAGATCGGCAGGATCCTGGGGCTCGCACGTGCCGAGAGCGAGGCCCTGCCCACCCTGGCGGACGGTGTCACGCTCTGGGTGGCGGGCCGCGAGCGCCACTGGGTGATGACCAGCGCGACGGACGTGGAGAGCGGACTGCTGGGCACCGCTCGCAGGATGGACTGATTCCTGGCTCGTTCGCACCCCCTGCTCGCCGCTTTTCAGGATCATGGCGAGGGAACGACACAGTTCGACCGAAGGGACGTGCGCATGGGCACCCAGCAGGAAAAGGACGAGCTCTACGCTCTCGACATCTCGGACGTGGAGTGGCTGAGCGCACCCGGCACCGAGAACGTCGAGGAACGGGTCGAGATCGCGTACCTCCCGAAGGGTGCGGTCGCGATGCGCTCCTCGCTGGATCCGGACACCGTGCTGCGGTACACGGAAGCCGAGTGGCGCGCTTTCGTACTGGGCGCACGGGACGGTGAGTTCGACCTCACGTAGGCGGTGGCGCGGGTGGTGGGTGGCTGTCCGCACCGGACCGCCACCCTCTCACCAGGTCGCTCCGTGTCCTGTTGTGTGACGAATAGACCGCTTCTTCCTTCGCTTTCCGCCGTACTTGTTTCACTTGATGGCGGGGCGTGACCTACCGGACAGTTCTTCCCGTGCGGTACGGCCTGCCGTAGTGCGCCCGATGGCGATTAGGGTGGGTGGGGGCGTGACAGAGGAACCTGAGGGCAGGCACTGCGCGTCGCAAGGGGGAGAGCCGGGCGGATCGGACAACGGGAACGGTCGCCCCACCCCCACGGCACAAGGGTGCTCGACCACACCAGGAGGCAAAGTGAACGGCGATCGGGACGAGATCCGCGGGGGATGGAACACACCCGTCGACGAGTCGTCCGACGCGGAGCCCGCCGAGATGACGGGTGAGTTCACCATCGACTACACCCCGCCCGCCTGGTACACCCAGAACGCGGCGGGTGACTCGTCCGGCGGGGCGGGGTCGCACCTTGCGCCGCCTCCCCCGCCGCAGGGGGCGCCGGTGTCCGTGCCCGGACTGCCGTCCGGCGGCGGATTCGAGCCCAACTGGTCACCGGGTCCGCCCGCGCCGGCCGAACCCGCGCCGGCCACGGCGCCCGCACCGTCCTCCTCGCCCTCCGAGCCCGGTCCGGTGGCTTCCGCCTCCGCTTCGGCCGGCCCCGAGGGTACGGATGGCGCGAGCGGCGCCCCGGCCCCGTTCGGGGGCGGCGACCTGGAGAGCGGTTCGACGATGCGGTTCTCCGCCGCTTCGCTGAAGCGTGAGATCGCGGAGCGCGAGGCGGCGGCCGAGGCCGAAGCCGCGGCTTCCGGTGCTTCCCACGCTGCGGTCTCCGGCGATCCCGCGGAGCCCGTGGCTCCGGACGCCTCGTCAGCATCAGCGGAATCGGCGGACGCGTCCGGAGACGACTCCGGGCACATCGCTGCGGAACCGTCTCCGGTGAGCGGGTCAGGCACGGGGGACTCCGGGGAGTACATGGAGCCTGGCGCTGACGGGTCCGCCCCGGCTTCCGGCGCCTCGTCCGCCGCGGACACGGACACGGACCCCGTCGCGGACTCCGCGTCGGCCTCCGACGACGTACCGGCGACGGATCCCACGCAGGCCGACGGGCCCGCGGGCGCCGTCACGGACGCGGTGCCCGAGGACGTTCCGTCGGCCTCCGCCCTGCCCGCCGCGGAACCCCAGGACGCGCCGCCGTCGAACGTGCCGGCTCCTTGGTCCCCCGCACCGCCCCCGCAGGGCGCCCTCCCGCCGCTGCCGCCCGCGTTCCAGCCCGCCGCGCCGCAGCCCGGTACGCCCCAGCCGGCGTCGCAGTGGCCCGCGCAGGCGCCCACGCCCACGCCCACCAACGAGGCACCCGGCGGATACGGATTCCCGCAGGCACCCGCGCCCCAGCAGCCCGCTCAGCCTCTGCAGCCGGTTCAGCCCAACGCCCCGGCACCGCAGGGCGGTTACGGATTCCCGCAGCCGCCGCAGCAGCAGTACCCGGGACAGGGCGCACCCCAACTGCCCCCGGGCCAGGGCGAGGCCCGAGCAGCACAGGACGGCTACGGATTCCCGCCGCAGGCCCCTCAGGCGTCCCAGGCCCCCCAGCCGCAGCAGTTCCCCGCGCAGGGTGCCCCTCTCCCGCCACAGATCCCTCAGCACCCTCAGCACCCGCAGATCCCGCAGCAGCCCGTCCAGGGCACGCCGAATCTGCCGGCCCATGTGACCCCGCAGCCGCCCGAGCCCTACCAGCCGCAGGCCCAGCACCAGGCCTACCCGCCCCAGCAGCCCGGCCCCCAGGCCCCGCCCGTCGACCCGCGCGCCGGAGCCGCCTGGCCCACGCCGGTCACCCACGACCAGCGCGAGCGCTCCGTGCCCGGCGCCCCGCTCGGCTACACGGCCGCCGTGGAGCTCTCCTCCGACCGGCTGGTCCGGGGCAAGCAGAAGGCCAAGAGCAGCCGCAATCCCTCCAGCGCCGCCCGCTTCAAGCTGGGCGGAAAGAAGGAGGAGCTCGAGCGTCAGCGCAAGCTGGACCTGATCCGTACACCGGTGCTCTCCTGCTACCGGATCGCGGTCATCAGCCTCAAGGGCGGTGTCGGCAAGACCACGACGACCACCGCGCTCGGCTCGACCCTGGCCACCGAGCGGCAGGACAAGATCCTCGCCATCGACGCCAACCCGGACGCGGGTACGCTCGGCCGCCGGGTGCGCCGCGAGACCGGGGCCACCATCCGTGACCTGGTCCAGGCGATCCCGTATCTCAACTCGTACATGGACATCCGCCGCTTCACCTCGCAGGCGCCCTCCGGTCTGGAGATCATCGCCAACGACGTGGACCCGGCCGTCTCCACCGCCTTCAACGACGAGGACTACCGCAGGGCGATCGAGGTCCTCGGCAAGCAGTACCCGATCATCCTCACCGACTCGGGCACCGGCCTGCTCTACAGCGCGATGCGCGGCGTGCTGGACCTCGCCGATCAGCTGATCATCATTTCGACTCCGTCCGTCGACGGCGCGTCCAGCGCGTCCACCACGCTGGACTGGCTCTCTGCGCACGGATACGCGGACCTGGTGCAGCGGTCCCTCACGGTCATCTCCGGGGTCCGCGAGACCGGGAAGATGATCAAGGTCGATGACATCGTGCAGCACTTCGAGACGCGCTGCCGCGGTGTCGTGGTCGTGCCCTTCGACGAGCACCTGTCGGCGGGCGCCGAGGTCGACCTCGACATGATGCGTCCGAAGACCCGCGAGGCGTACTTCCACCTCTCCGCGCTGGTCGCGGAGGACTTCCAGCGGGCCCAGCAGCAGCAGGGGCTGTGGACGGCGGACGGCAGCAACCCGCCGCCGCAGTACGCCCCGCCGATGCCCGGCCACCAGACGCCCGGTCAGCAGGTGCCGGGCCAGCAGCAGTACGCGCCCCAGCCGCCCCAGCAGCCGTACCCCGGACAGCCGTACCCCGGGCAGCCCGCGCAGCCGTACCCCGCGCAGCCCCAGCCCGGTCAGTCCCAGCCGCCCTACCCCCAGCAGCAGTACGGCGGCCAGCAGCCTCCGCACCAGCAGGGCGCCGCGCCCCAGCAGCCGTACCCGCCGCAGCCCGGCCCGGCCGCGCAGCAGAACGGCTGGCAGCAGTCGCTGCCGCCCCAGGCGCAGTCGGGCGCGAACCCGGCCGGTCCGCCTCCGGCACCCGCGCACGCCGATGGCCAGGCAAGTCAGCCCGGTCAGCCCGAACTGCAAGGTCCCGTTCCGCCGGCCGGCTGGCAGCAGTACCCGCCGCAGCCGCCGCCAGCGCCTCAGCAGTAAGGCAGTAGAGGTCTAAACCAATGAGGGCTCGCACCGTTCCCACGGTGCGGGCCCTTCTTGCATTCCCGCAGCCCACACGCGGTTTGACCCACCGTTGACGCGACTCGACCGCCGCTGATAAACCTTCGCTTCACCAGCTGGCGAACCAGAGATCTGCCCGCCTTCACCGTGCGAGTCATGACGCGAGGTCCACGTCCATGGTCACAAGATTCCCACCACGCTCCTCCGGCCCACGCGGCCGCCTGCGTATCCTTCTCGCCTCCGGGGCCGCCGCCTTCGCGCTGGCCGCCGGATCGGTCGTCCCCGGTAACCCGATCGGCCCCGCCCCGCAGGAGGCGCAGGCCGCCGACGGCAAGTCGACCCTCACGGTCGCGGTCGCACAGAGCGTCGACTCCCTGAGCCCGTTCCTTGCTCAGCGGCTGCTCTCCACGAGCATCCACCGGCTGATGTACGACTACCTCACCAACTACGACGCCAAGGACAGCCACACGATCCCCGGGCTCGCCACCAAGTGGGAGGCCTCGGCGGACAAGCTGACGTGGACGTACACCATCCGGGACGACTCGAAGTGGTCGGACGGTGAGAAGGCGACCGCCGAGGACGCGGCATGGACCTTCAACAAGATGATGACCGACGAGGGCGCCGCCACCTCGAACGGCAGCTTCGTCGGCAACTTCAAGACGGTGACCGCACCGAGTCCGGACAAGCTGGTCATAGAGCTGAAGCAGCCTCAGGCCACGATGACGGCGCTGGATGTGCCCATCGTCCCCAAGCACGTCTGGGAGAAGGTCGGCGACTTCTCGAAGTTCAACAACGACACGAAGTTCCCGATCGTCGGCAACGGGCCGTTCATCCTGACGGACTACAAGGTCGACAGCTATGTGAAGCTGAAGGCCAACAAGGACTTCTGGCGGGGCGCTCCCAAGTTCGACGAGCTCGTCTTCCGGTACTACAAGGACCAGGACGCAGCCGTCGCCGCCCTCCGAAAGGGTGAAGTTTCCTTCGTGGCCGGCAGCCCGAGCCTGACGCCCGCGCAGGCCGCGTCGCTGAAGACCGCCGAGAACATCAAGGTGAACGACGCCCCCGGCCGGCGCTTCTACGCACTGGCCACCAACCCCGGCGCGCAGACCAAGGACGGCAAGAAGTTCGGCGACGGGCATCCGGCGCTGCTGGACCAGAAGGTCCGTCAGGCGCTCTTCATGAGCGTCGACCGCACCACCATCATCGACAAGGTCTTCCAGGGCCACGCCATAGAGGGTGAGGGTTACATCCCGCCCCGCTACGGCTCGTACTTCTGGAAGCCGACGGCCGAACAGAAGCTCGCCTACGACCCGGCGAAGGCCGGTGCGCTCCTCGACCAGGCGGGCTACAAGAAGAACAGCGCGGGCAAGCGGGCCGGCAAGGACGGCAAGCCGCTCGACTTCCGCATCCTGTGCCACGCCACGGACCCGAACGACAAGGCGATCGGCAAGTACCTCCAGGAGTGGTGGGGCGACCTCGGGGTCGGCCTGAAGGTCGACTGCCGCGACAACGTCTCCGACCCCTGGTACGCGGGTGAGTACGACCTCGCCTTCGACGGCTGGTCCGTCAACCCGGACCCCGACTTCGTGATGTCGATCCACACCTGCGCCGCGCTCCCGTCCAAGGCGAAGGAGTCGGCGGCGACCGACAACTTCATCTGCGACAAGCAGTACGACGCGCTCTACGCGAAGCAGCTCGCGGAGTACGACCCCGCCAAACGGGCTGACCTCGTCAAGCAGATGGAGTCGCGGCTGTACGACACGGGGTACATGAATGTCATGGCGTACCCGAATGCTGTCGAGGCCTACCGCACCGACCAGATCAAGTCCATCACGACGATGCCCTCCGATGCGGGGAACATCTTCGGCCAGGACGGTTACTGGAGCTGGTGGTCGGCGGTCCCGGCCTCCGGTGCGTCGGGCGATTCGTCCGGCGACAGCGGCAGCAGCACCGGAGTCCTCATCGGTGTCGGAATCGCCGTAGTCGTCCTCGCCGGTGGCGGGCTGCTGTTCGCCATGCGTCGTCGTTCCACCGCGGAAGACCGTGAATAGTCCATGAGCACAGAAAGCACTCCCGCGCTCCTGAAGAGCGCGGCGGGCGTGGACACTGTGCAGACCGACGGCCCGGCTCCGGCCGGGCCGTCGGCCCGCAGTCCGCGTGCCCGCAGCACGACCGCCTATCTCCGTTATGCGGCGGGCAAGCTGGCCGGTGCGGCCGTCTCGCTGTTCGCCGTGCTCGTCACCAGCTTCTTTCTCTTCCGTCTGATCCCCGGCGACCCGGTCAAGCAGATGACGGGTGGCCGACAGGTCTCCACCGAGCAGATCGCCGCGATGCGCCGGGAATTCGGGCTGGACCTGCCGCTCTGGCACCAGTTCACCCGGTACTGCGGCGAGGCCCTGACCGGGGACTTCGGTACGTCCTACCAGTTCCGCGCGCCCGTGATGGACAAGATCTCCGAGGCGCTGCCCGCGACGCTGCTGCTCACCGGCACCGCCTTCGTGATCTACACGGCGATCGGCATCTGGCTGGGTGCCAGATCCGCCTGGCGCAACGGCTCGGCCGGGGACCGCTTCCACACGGCCTTCGCCCTGACGCTGTACTCGGTGCCCTCGTTCTGGCTCGGCCTGCTCCTGATCGTCACCCTGTCGGTGGGTATCGGCCCGATCCCGGGTCTCTTCCCGACGGGCGGCATGGAATCGGGCAACTCGAGCGGCTTCGGCTACGTCCTCGACGTGGCCCACCACCTGGTGCTGCCGGTCGTCACCCTCGTCGCCGTCGAGTACGCGCGCACCCTGCTGGTGATGCGCTCCTCGCTGCTCGACGAGATGGGCAGCGACTACCTGACGACGGCACGGGCGAAGGGGCTGCGCGACGATCTCGTACGCCGCCGTCATGCCGTGCCGAACGCGATGCTGCCGACCGTGACCCTGCTCTTCGTCAACCTGGGCAACACGGTGGCGGGAGCGATCCTGGTGGAGACGGTGTTCTCCTGGCCCGGCCTCGGCGGGCTCTTCTACCAGGCGCTGAGCGTGCCCGACCTGCCACTGGTGCAGGCACTGTTCTTCGTCTTCGCCGCCGCGGTGATCCTGATGAACACGCTCGCCGATGTGATCTATCCGCTCCTCGATCCCCGGGTGGGCCGATGACGACCACGACCGACGCGGTGAAGACCATCAGCCCGCGTGCCCTCACCTGGACCCGCAGGCGCGTCGCCACCGCCCGCTTCTGGCGCGAGTACCGCAGCCACCGCGCGGGCCTCGCCGGCCTCGCCGTACTCGCGGTCATCGCGCTCATCGCGCTGTTCGCCCCGCTGCTGGTGGGAGCGGACTCGCAGAGCGTCACCCAGGCGCCGGGCGGTCCTCTGGAGTCACCGAGCGCCGAATTCCCGCTCGGCACCGACCAGTTCGGCCGCAGTCTGCTGGCCCTGCTCGTATGGGGGACGCGGGTCTCACTGACCGTCGGCCTGCTCGCTGCGTTCCTCTCGGTCGCCATCGGGACCCTGGTGGGCATCACGGCCGGTCACTTCAAGGGCTGGTACGGGAACGTGGTCATGCGGATCACCGACTGGTTCCTGGTGATGCCGACCCTGGTGCTGGCCATCGCGCTGGCCACGGTGCTGTCGCGGTCGGTCTGGACGACGATCCTCGCCATCGGCGTGACGACCTGGCCGACGACGGCACGGCTGGTCCGTGCGCAGACGCTGTCCGTGGAGTCACGTCCGTACATCGAGCGTTCCAAGGCGCTCGGCGGGGGCCACGGCCACATCATGTCCCGTCACGTGCTGCCCAATGTGATGCCGCTGGTGCTCGCACAGACCACGCTGGTGATCTCCACGGCCATCCTCACCGAGGCGACCCTCGCCTTCCTCGGGCTCGGCGATCCGACGATCGTCTCCTGGGGCGGGCTGCTCCAGGACGCCCGTGAGGCCGGAGCGGTCAGCTCCGGCAACTGGTGGTACCTCGCTCCGCCCGGACTCGCCATCGCGGTCGTCGCCCTCGCGTTCACGCTGTGCGGCCGCACGATCGAGTCCGTGCTCAACCCCAAGCTGGGGGTGACCCGTTGACCGCTGTGAAGACAGAGACCGTGACGGAACCGGAGACCCGGCAGCCGTTGCTCGACGTCAGGAACCTCCACATCACCTACGGCACGGGAGACTCGGCCGTCCCCGCCGTACGCGGCGTCGACCTGCGGGTCGAGGCGGGCCAGAAGCTCGGCATCGCCGGGGAGTCCGGCTGCGGGAAGTCGACGCTGGCGCTCGCGCTGCTGCGGCTGCTGCCGGCGTCCGCGACCCTGAGCGGTGAGATCCTGCTGGACGGCGAGGACATCCTCACCATGAAGTGGGGCCGGCTGCGCGCCGTGCGCTGGGCGGGGGCGTCGATCGTCTTCCAGGGCGCGATGCACTCGCTGAACGCCGTGCACCGGATCGGGGACCAGATCGCCGAGCCGATCCTGCTGCACAAGAAGGCCACCCCGGCCGCCGCGCACAAGCGGGCGGGCGAACTGCTGGAACAGGTGGGGCTTCCCGCCGCGCGGGCCGACGCCTATCCCCACGAGCTGTCCGGCGGGCAGCGCCAGCGCGTGATGATCGCCATGGCACTGGCCTGCGACCCGCGGCTGATCATCGCCGACGAGCCGACCACCGCGCTCGACGTGATGATCCAGGCGCAGATCCTGCGGCTGATCGAGCAGCTCGTCGCCGACCAGGACCTCGGGCTCATCATGATCAGCCATGACCTGGCGGTGCTCTCCGACACCTGTGACCGCCTGTCGGTGATGTACGCGGGCCGGATCGTCGAGGAGGGTCCCGCCAAACAGGTGTACGAGAACGCCAGGCACCCCTACGGAAACGCGCTGTCGGCCGCCTTCCCGCGGATCGGTGACCTCTCCTCCCGGCACGCGCCGCGCGGTCTGCCGGGCGACCCGCCGGACCCGTCGGCGCTGCCGTCCGGCTGTACGTTCCATCCGCGCTGCCCGGTGGCACTGGACTCCTGCGCCACCGAGGACCAGGAGCTGCGGGACGCGGGGCAGGACCGGCGTGCGGCCTGTGTGCTGGTGGAGCCGGATGCGGTCACGGCGCCCGGTCCGCAGGACGGCGCCGACAAGGCAAGGAGCACGTCATGACCACCACTCCCCCGGCTCCGCTGCTCAGTGCGGAGGCTCTGAAGGTCACCTTCCCGGGCCGGCGCGGGGCGGCGACGGCACGCGCCGTCGACGGGGTCGACCTGGACATCCGGCCCGGCGAGATCGTCGCCCTGGTCGGCGAGTCGGGCTGCGGCAAGACGACGCTGGCCCGCTCGCTGCTGGGCCTCGTACCGCCCACGTCGGGCCGGGTCACGTTCGGCGGCAAGCCGCTGGACTACGCGGGCCGCGCCCTCAAGGCGTACCGCAAGCGGGTGCAGTTGGTGCTGCAGGATCCCAGCGGCTCCCTCAACCCGCGCCACACGGTGTACGACGCGGTGGCGGAGGGCCTGCGCATCCACGGGTACGCGGGGGACGAACAGGCGGCCGTGGCAGAGGCGCTGGCACGGGCGGGGCTGCGGCCCCCGGAGCGGTTCTTCCTCCGGTACCCGCACGAGCTGTCCGGCGGCCAGCGCCAGCGCGTCGTGATCGCGGGCGCGCTGGTCCTGGAGCCGGAACTCATCGTCGCGGACGAGCCCGTGGCCTCGCTGGACGCGTCCGTGCGCGGCGAGATCCTGGCACTGCTGCTGCGGCTGCGCGACGAGCTGGGCCTGTCGGCGCTGGTGGTCACGCACGATCTGGGTCTGGCGTGGAACATCGCGGACCGGGTGGCGGTGATGTATCTGGGCCGCATCGTCGAGACGGGCGACGTGGAGCAGATCCTTACGGCACCCCGGCACCCGTACACCCAGGCGCTGCTGTCCGTGCTGCCGGAGGCCGAGGGCGATCCGGTGATCCTGACCGGGGAGCCGCCGGACCCCTCGAAGGTGCCCTCGGGCTGCCGGTTCCATGCCCGCTGCCAGGTCCTCGCCTCGGGCGAGGCGGAGCGTGCGGGGGTCGCGGACGCGTGCCGTACGAAGGACCTGCCGGTGCTGGAGGGCGGCGGCCGGACGCAGGTCGCGTGCCACTGGGCGGCGGCGACCGCGGCGAGCCCGGCCGGCGTGTGACGGCATCCCCCGGGAGGGGGTCAGGTCCGGTGGTGGTGGATCGTCCCGGTGAGCTCGCCCAGCGGGCGCCCCGTGCCGCCCCAGCGGTGCTGGATGATCTCGGCGGCGATGGAGACGGCCGTCTCCTCCGGCGTACGGGCTCCGAGGTCCAGGCCCACGGGTGACGCGAGGCGGGCCAGTCCCGCCTCGTCCACCCCGGCCTCGCGCAGCCGGGCGATCCGGTCCTGGTGGGTGCGCCTGCTGCCCATCACGCCGATGTACGCGGCAGGGGTGCGCAGCGCCGCGGCCAGCAGGGGCACGTCGAACTTCGGGTCGTGCGTCAGTACGCAGACCACGGTGCGCGCATCCACGGCCGTCGACTCCAGATAGGTGTGCGGCCAGGCGCAGACGACCTCGTCGGCCGTGGGGAAGCGTTCCCGGGTGGCGAAGGCCGGACGGGCGTCGCACACCGTCACCCGGTAGCCGAGGAAGGAACCGATCCTCGCGGTGGCAGCCGCGTGGTCGATGGCCCCGAAGACGAGCATGCGGGGTGCGGGCGCGTACGTCTGGACGAAGACGGTCACGTCCTCCATGCGGCGCTCGCCGTGCGCTCCGTACCGGTGGCTTCCCGTGGCTCCCTGGGCGAGCAGTCCGCGCGCGTCGTCGGTGACGGCCGCGTCGAGGCCCTCGCTGCCGAGCGAACCCGTGACACGGTCGGCCAGGACCACCCGGCGGGCGCCGACGGGTGCCGCTCCGGACACCACGGTCGCGACAGCGACCCGTTCCCCGGCGGCGACGGTGTCGACGAGCTCGCGCAGCCGGTCCCTGTCGTCCGCCGTGACGAAGGGCTGTACCAGGACGTCGATCGTGCCGCCGCAGGTCAGTCCGACGCCGAAGGCCTCGTCGTCGCTGATGCCGTAGGTCCGCAGCAGGGGGCTGCCGGTGGCGAGTGTCTCGGTGGCCACCTCGTACACGTCACTCTCGACACACCCGCCGGAGACGCTGCCCACCACCCGACCGTCGGCGGTCACCGCCATCACCGCACCGGGGGCACGCGGCGCGCTGCCCCGTACGGCCACGACGGTGGCCAGGGCGAAGGGCACACCTGAGTCGTGCCAGTCACGCAGTTCCGACAGCAGTTCACGCACGGTGCGGACGACCTCCCGGCTCGACGGGTCCTACCCCGACGATGCCTCGGTGGGACGGCGCGCGCACCGCAGGAGGAGGTGTCAGGCCCGTTCGTACGCGGCGGTCAGCTCGCTGGAGCGCTTCACGTCGGCGGCCATCGCCACGAGCAGGTCGTCGATGGAGTCGAACTTCAGCATGCCGCGTACGTACGCGAGGAAGTCCACCGCCACGTGCAGCCCGTACAGGTCGAGGCCGACCCTGTCGATCGCGTACGCCTCGACGGTCCGCTCCGTGCCGTTGAACTGCGGGTTCGTGCCGACGGAGATCGCGGCGGGCATGGCCTCGCCGTTCACCGTCAGCCAGCCCGCGTAGACGCCGTCGGCGGGGATCGCGGTGTGCGGCAGGGTCTCCACGTTCGCCGTCGGGAAGCCGAGCTCGCGGCCGCGCTGCGCGCCGCGCACGACGATGCCCTCGACGCGGTGCGGGCGGCCGAGGATCTCGGCTGCCCCCGCCACATCGCCCTCGGCGATCAGCCGGCGGGTCAGGGTCGAGGAGAACGGCTCGCCGCCGCCCGCCTCGCCGCTCACGAAGAGATCGATGACCTCGACGCTGTAGTCGTACGTGGCACCGAGCTCGGTGAGCAGTGCGACGTTGCCCGCCGCCCGGTGTCCGAAGCGGAAGTTCGGGCCCTCGATGACCAGCTGCGCGTGCAGCTTGTCGACGAGGACCTTCACGATGAAGTCGGCGGGCGCCAGCTTCGAGAAGTCGGTGGTGAACGGCAGGATCAGCACCGCGTCCACACCCAGGTCCGCCATCAGCTCGGCACGCCGGTCGTGCGGGGCGAGCAGCGGCGGGTGGCTGCCGGGGCGTACGACCTCGCTGGGATGCGGGTCGAAGGTGACGACGACGGACGGAATGCCGAGCGCGCGCGCCTGCTCCACGGCCCGGCCGATGATCAGCTGGTGTCCGCGGTGCACCCCGTCGTAGGAGCCGATGGTGACGACGCTGCGTCCCCAGTCCTCGGGGATGTCCTCCAAGCCACGCCAGCGCTGCACTGTGACCGCTCCTCGCCCGAACCTGTGTACGTGTGTATGTCCATTACGCAGGTCTAAGACTGCCATGCTCACGTCCCACGGCCTGCATCGGCATCGGCATCCCGGGCTGTGATCTCTCCAGGCCCTCCACCGTCCGCCGGGCGCTGGGTCCCACGACGGCGGCCCACTCCTGGGGGGCGTCGGCCAGCCACCGGGTGACGAGCAGGGCGAATCCGGGCACCTCGCGGGCGAGGTCGACCAGTCCGCGGTCGAAGCGGACGGCTCCCTCGGGTGTCCGCACCAGGAGCATCCCGGTGCGGTGCACCAGCGCCCTCGTACGGGCCTCGGGGCGCCGGCCGGAACCCGCTGCCGCGGCCCGCAGCAGGGCTTCGAGCACCGCGGGGTCCCTCCCGGTGTCCTGCTCGAAGTCCAGCAGCACCTCCAGCAGCTCGGACCTCAGGGGCCGGGACCCGGCGCTGCCCGGCGCGGCGAGCACCCGGGCCAGCGCGGCGCGTACCGGCGCGGGCGCGGGGCGGTCCCGCAGCAGCCCGGTCACCAGGGGCAGCAGCAGTGCGCGGGCGGCCGGGCTGTGCTCCAGCCTGCGCTCCACATAGGCGGCGGCCTGCGCCCCCCGTCCCGGGTGGTTGTCGATGTACTGCCGCACGAGGCCGGGGGCGTGCAGGGCCAGGGCAGGGGTGTCCAGGCCGGCCAGCGCTCCCAGGACCTCGTCGGCCGCGTCCCCGGGCACCGCGAGGCGCGCACGGAACGCGGCGAGCACCGGCTCCGGGTACTCGGGGAACACCTCGGCCAGCAGCGCCACGGGCAGCCTGGGGTCCCCGGCGGCGAAGACCCGCAGGGCCTGCGGCAGGTAGCGGATCCGGGTCTGCGGATCCCTGACGAGCAGGGTGAGCGCCGGAGCGTGCAGGGCGGTGTCGCCCGCGCGGGCGAGCAGGGTGAGCGCGGCGCCGCGCAGCAGGGCCCGGTCGGCGTCCGAGGTGGCCAGAGGGGCGGTGAGCGTGGCGTGGACCGCTGCGGCCGCCCGGCGCGCGGGCCGCTCCTCGTCGCGTGCCCAGCGGTCGACGGCCCTGCAGAGCGCGGACGGCTCGTCCTCGGCGAGGGCGGTGAGCAGTTCGGCGGCGCGCGGGTGGGAGGTGTCCACCAGCGCTTCGGTCAGGTCGTCGACGGCGAGGTCGCGGCGGGCGTACAGCAGGGCCTGTGCGGCCGCGGCCACGGTGAGCCGCATCGGCATGCCCTCCTCGGCGGGCAGCGGGCTCTCGTCGGTGAACCAGCGGCACAGCAGTGCCTGCACCGTCCGCGGGTTCGCGGCGAGCCGCCGGGCCACGGCGTCCAGATACCGTTCGTCCCCGTCGGCGCGCGGGGCTCCGTCGGCCGGTACGAGGCGGCGGAGCAGGTCGATCCGGTCCTCCTCCGGCAGCCGGAGCCTCCGCCAGAACCACGGCCCGAATTCGGCGTAGGCACCTGGGGCAGGGGACCGCCGGGTGATCCGTCCGGTGAGGACGCGCAGCACCCCGAGGTAGGGCCGGGCGTCGGGAACTCTGAGCAGGCTCTCCCCGAGCAGGTGGGCCGCCCACCACACGGCGTCGGCATGCCGGGCGGACGCGGCGCCGCCGGGCTCGGCACCGGCGCTCAGACGGTCCGTCGCCTCGATCAGGTCGGCCATCCGGTGCGCCAGCGCCGCGCTCCCCTGGCGGCGCCCCAGCAGGAGCATCGCCTGGATCACCGGGCCGATGCGATGGCGCGGCACGGGGAGGTTGCGGGGTTCGGCGCCCCCGGACGGCTCCGGCGGTGCCGCGGGCCGCTGTGCGTCCGCCCGGGAGGGTGCGGGCACCTCTGCGGTGTGCCAGCGGTGGACCAGGGAGCGCAGTGCGGCGTCCAGGTCCAGGTGGGCACCCTGCACCCAGTCGCCCAGCTCCTCGTGGGCGAAGCGGTATCCGGCGCCCGCCGGTACGAGGAGTCCCTCGGTGAGGACGGCCGAGGCCCATCCCGTACGCCACGGGAAGATTTCCTCGAACGTCGCACGGTCCAGCTCCCCCTGCCCCGGCCCGAGGCAGCGCCGGGCCGCTTCGTGGACCTGTCCCGCCACCTTCGCGGCCAGCCTGCGGACCGCCGTGCCCCGGAGTCTCGGTTCGGCCTCCGCCCCGATGCGGACGGCGATCCGCACGCAGGCGAGGTCCAGCCAGGCCGCGAAGACCTCTTCGGTGCCGGGCCTGCCCGGTACGTCGGGCGGCAGCGCGCCCCGTACCTCGGCGAGCAGCCGCAGGGTCAGCGGGTGCCGGTCGTGTCCCGGTGCGATCGCGTCAGGCGGGATGTCGTAGCGCTCCCTGGCCCGCTCCGCCTGGTCCGCGGTCAGGTCGCCCAGCCGGACGGCGGGCGGCAGCCGGCGGGCGGGCCGCTGCGGGCCGTGCAGGACGTCCGGCGGATACAGCGCGCCTGCGGTCTCCCAGTGCTCGGTGCGGCAGGCGACGACCATCCGCACCCCGTGGCAGCACAGCCAGTCCACCGTCCCGCGGGTCCACTCGGCGAGCCGGTGGGCCAGCAGGGGCGGCATCTCCTCGGGACCGTCCACGACGACCAGCAGCGGGTTGCCGGACGCCGCGGCGAGGCGGGCCACCCTCTCGGGAGTGGCCGTCGTCATGTCGCCCCGGGCCCCGGCCGCCGAGACGATCCGTCCGGAGCGGCGGAGCGCACGGGTGATCGCGTCCGCGACCGAGGTGTCCTCGGCCAGCAGATCGGCGCCGCGCAGCCAGACGGTCAGGGCGGGAACCTGACCGCGGGAACGGCGGGCGGCGAGGGCCGCCAGCTCCGTGGTCCGCCCCGTGCCGGGCGCCCCGACGACGCCGAGTACCGGTCCCGAACCGGACTCGAATGCGGTGAACTCGTCGGTGATGTGCGGACGTTCGACGGCCTCCGTACCGTCGGCCCGTCCCGCGGAGCCGAGCGAGGTCGCGGTCAGCTGCAGTGCCCCCGCCAGGTTGAGGTCGCATCCGTATCCGGGGACACCGCTCGCGTTGCGCCGCAGCAGCTCCTCCAGCGGTCCGTCCCGGCCGTGGTCCGGGCCGGGGAGGAGCACCGCGAGCCCCGCCGCCTCGTGCTCCGCCCGCAGCGCGGTGGAGAGCACGCCGAGGACGGCGCCGGTGTCCGGGTCGGTGACGGGCCCGCCCACGGCGGCGCCGCCCGACCGCAGCGCGTCGCGCCCGTCCGTGCCGAGGGCCAGCTCCATCGCGGCGGCCAGCCGGTGGCTGCGTCCGCCCTCGTCGTACGTCGCCGGGGTCGTGCCCAGTACGCGCGCCTCCCGCCAGCCGTGGGCGGCGATCCGCACGTAGGTGCCTGTCCCGACGCGGTCGCGTGCGGCGATGGGGAGCGGTTCCACACCGAGGACTTCGGGTCCGCCGGTGCGCAGCAGCGCGAGGCCGAGGCCGGGCAGGGAGGTGATGTCGCCGGTTCCCGCGGGGCAGGTCCGGCCGTCCGCCCCGTGCAGCACCAGGGGTTGACCGGAGGCGACGGCCTGATGTCCGGTGACGACCGTGCCGCGGTCGTCCGCGACGAATCCGGTCCCCCGCGGCCGGCCGGCCTGATCGCAGATTCTTACCAGTTTCGACCGGTCCCCGCTGCCCATGGTCCGACGGTAGATCTCGGGTGATCAGGACGAGAAGCGCAGGGGGCGAAAGCGCCCCCCTCACACCCCTCAGTCACTCCGAGCGCCCGTCCATTGGGGTGAATCCACGGGTTCGCTTGGACAGGGATGGTCCCTGGAGGGGGATCGTGGAGCGGGCACCGGGGGGCCTGCCCGCTCCACGATGGGACCGACCGGTCCTCATGCGCTGTCAGGCGAAGACGGCGAGGCTCTTGGCCTTGCCCTTCTGCTCCTCGACGAGCACCAGGAACGTCCCGTCGGGCCCGAAGACCCCGACCGGACCCGGCGGATACGCGGGCATGTCGACCCGCACGCCGTTGAGCAGGAGCCTGGCCCGCTTCTCGTCCACGTCCCAGCGGGGGAACGCGGAAGCGGCCGCCTCGGCGACCGGCATGACGACCAGCTCCTCCTGGTGCTGGTCGAGCGTCCTGGCCGCGTCGATCCCGTACGGGCCGACGCGGGTGCGCCGCAGCGCCGTCAGGTGCCCGCCGACGCCGAGTCCGGCACCGAGGTCACGCGCCAGGGCCCGGATGTACGTACCCGAGGAGCAGACGACCGAGACGACCAGGTCGACCACGGGTGTCCCGTCCTCGGCCACCGCCTCGCGCACGTCGTAGACGCGGAAGGACGAGATGGTCACCGGGCGGGCCGGGATCTCGAACTCCTCGCCGCCCCGCACCCGGGCGTACGAACGCTTGCCGTCGATCTTGATGGCGCTGACCTTGGACGGCACCTGCATGATCGCGCCGCTCAGCGCGGCGACACCGGCGTCGATGCCCTCACGGGTCACGCCCGAGGCGTCGGTGGACGAGGTGATCTCGCCCTCCGCGTCATCGGTGACGGTGTCCTGGCCGAGCCGGATCGTACCGAGGTACTCCTTCTCGGTCAGTGCGAGATGGCCGAGGAGCTTGGTGGCCTTCTCGACGCCGAGCACGAGGACACCGGTCGCCATCGGGTCCAGGGTGCCCGCATGGCCGACCCGCCGGGTGCGGGCGATGCCGCGCATCTTGGCCACGACGTCGTGCGAAGTGAAGCCGGACGGCTTGTCGACGATGACAAGGCCGTCCGGCGTTTTGTTCTGCGTCATGCGGAAGGTGAGCCCTCGCCGTTCTCGCCGGACTCGTCGTCCTCGTCCTCCGGCTTGCGGTACGGGTCCGCGTCACCGGCGTACGTGGCGCCGGAGGATGCCTCGCGGACCTTGGCGTCCGAGGCGCGTGCCCGGTCGAGCAGGTCCTCGATCGCCTTGGCGTTGTCCGGCAGGGCGTCGGCCACGAAGGCCAGGGTCGGGGTGAACTTCGTCCCCGCCGCCGCGCCGACCGCCGAACGCAGGATGCCCTTGGCGCTCTCCAGCCCGGCCGCCGCGGACGCCCGCTCCTCGTCGTCGCCGTAGACCGTGTAGAAGACCGTGGCCTCCCGCAGGTCGCCGGTGACCCGGGTGTCCGTGATGGTCACGTGCGTGCCCAGACGCGGGTCCTTGATACCGCGCTGCAGTTTCTCGGCGACCACCACCTGGATGAGGTCCGCCAGCTTCTTTGCCCGCGCGTTGTCGGCCACTGGTCCGTCTCCTTCTTGAACGTGCTCAATCGTCTTCGTCGTTGTGCAGCCGCCGTCGTACGGACAGCAGCTCCACTTCCGGCCGGCCGGCGACCATGCGCTCGCACCGGTCCAGTACGTCTGTGAGGTGTCCGGTGTCCCCGGAGACCACGGCAAGGCCGATCTCGGCCCTGCGATGGAGGTCCTGGCCGCCCGTCTCCGCGACACTCACCCCGAACTTGCGGTGGATCTCGGCAACGATCGGACGGACGATGGAGCGTTTCTCCTTCAGCGACCGTACGTCGCCGAGGAGAAGGTCGAAGGACAGTGTCCCCACATACATGTGTGTCCGGATGTCCCGCCGGTTCGGGTTCGCGCCCCGCCATCGCTTGGCAGGGACACAAGAACCGTACACGGAACGGCCGGGGCCGATCGACGGAAATACGACCCGTCGACCGGCCCCGACCGTGCGGGATGCCCGGGGTCTCCCCCCGGGCATCCCTGTGGATCAGCCTCGCGGCTTCTCGCGCATCTCGTACGTCGCGATGACGTCGTCGATCTTGATGTCGTTGAAGTTTCCGAGGTTGATACCGCCCTCGTAGCCTTCGCGGATCTCGGTGACGTCGTCCTTGAAGCGGCGCAGACCGGAGATGTTGAGGCTCTCCGCGATGACCTTGCCATCACGCAGCAGGCGCGCCTTGGTGTTGCGCTTGACCTCGCCGGACCGGACCAGCACACCGGCGATGTTGCCCAGCTTGGACGAGCGGAAGATCTCGCGGATCTCCGCCGTACCGAGCTCGACCTCTTCGTACTCCGGCTTGAGCATGCCCTTGAGGGCCGCTTCGATCTCTTCGATCGCCTGGTAGATGACCGAGTAGTACCGGACGTCCACACCTTCGCGGTCGGCCATCTGCGCGGCACGCCCTGCGGCGCGCACGTTGAAGCCGATCACGATGGCGTCGGATCCGGTCGCCAGGTCGATGTCCGACTCGGTGACCGCACCCACACCGCGGTGCAGGACCCGGATGTCGACCTCTTCACCGACGTCGAGCTGGAGCAGCGAGGACTCGAGAGCCTCCACCGAACCGGACGCGTCGCCCTTGATGATGAGGTTGAGCTCCTGGACCAGACCGGCCTTGAGCGCCTCGTCCAGGTTCTCCAGGGAGAACCGGACACCCTTGCGGGCGAAGTTGGCGTTGCGCTCACGAGCGGCACGCTTCTCGGCGATCTGACGGGCCGTACGGTCCTCGTCGACGACCAGGAAGTTGTCGCCGGCACCCGGGACATTGGTGAGACCCAGCACGAGGACGGGGGTCGAGGGACCCGCTTCCTCGACGTTCTCGCCCTTGTCGTCGAGCATCGCGCGGACTCGGCCGTACGCGTCGCCGACCACCATCGTGTCGCCGACCCGCAGCGTGCCTCGCTGGACCAGGACGGTCGCAACGGCACCGCGGCCGCGGTCGAGGTGGGACTCGATCGCAATACCCTGCGCGTCCTGCTCCGGGTTGGCCCGCAGGTCGAGCGAGGCGTCGGCGGTGAGGACGACGGCCTCCAGAAGAGCCTCGATGTTGAGGCCCTGCTTGGCGGAGATGTCGACGAACATCGTGTCGCCGCCGTACTCCTCGGCCACCAGACCGAACTCGGTGAGCTGACCGCGCACCTTGGTCGGGTCCGCACCCTCGACGTCGATCTTGTTGACCGCGACCACGATCGGCACGTCGGCCGCCTTGGCGTGGTTCAGCGCCTCGATCGTCTGGGGCATCACACCGTCGTTCGCCGCCACCACGAGGATCGCGATGTCGGTGGACTTCGCACCACGTGCACGCATGGCGGTGAACGCCTCGTGACCCGGGGTGTCGATGAAGGTGATCCTGCGGTCCTCGCCATTGACCTCGGCGCCGACCTGGTACGCACCGATGTGCTGCGTGATGCCGCCGGCCTCGCCCGCAATGACGTTCGTCTTGCGGATCGCGTCCAGCAGTCGGGTCTTACCGTGGTCGACGTGACCCATGACGGTCACGACCGGCGGACGGGAGACCAGGGCCTCTTCGCCGCCCTCGTCCTCGCCGAACTCGATGTCGAAGGACTCGAGCAGCTCGCGGTCCTCCTCCTCGGGGCTGACGATCTCCAGGACGAAGTTCATCTCGTCCGCGAGCATCTTCAGCGTCTCGTCGGAGACGGACTGCGTGGCAGTGACCATCTCGCCGAGGTTCATCATCACGCCGACGAGCGACGCCGGGTTGGCGTTGATCTTCTCGGCGAAGTCGGTGAGGGAAGCACCGCGCGACAGCCGGACAGCCTGTCCGTTGCCACGGGGCAGCATGACGCCGCCCACCGACGGGGCCTGCATGGCCTCGTACTCCTGGCGCCTCTGCCTCTTCGACTTACGGCCACGACGCGCGGGACCGCCGGGACGGCCGAACGCACCCTGTGTGCCACCACGGGCACCCGGGCCGCCGGGACGTCCACCGAAGCCGGGACGACCGCCGAAGCCGCCGCCACCACCGGGACGGCCTGCGCCGCCACCGCCACCGGGACCACCGGGACGGCCGGCGAAGCCGCCGCCGCCACCACCGGGACCGGCCGGACGGCCGGCGAAGCCGCCGCCACCGGGACGACCTGCGCCGCCACCGCCACCGGGACGACCGCCACCGGCACCGGGACCACGCCCGCCGCCGCCGGGGCCACCGCCGGGACGCGGGGCCGCAGCGGGACGCTGCGGCATCATGCCCGGGTTCGGACGGTTACCCGCGGGGGCACCGCCCGGACGCGGGGACTGCGGACGGGGCATGCCGCCCGGAGACGGACGGGCACCACCCTGGCCCTGCGGGCGCGGTGCGCCACCGGGGCCACCCGAGCCGCCCTGCGGACGCGGAGCGCCGGGGCGCTCCTGACCGCCGCCGGGACGCGGGGCGCCGCCGGGACGGGGCGCGCCGGGGCGCGCCATGCCGGTGGAGCCACCGGAGGTGAACGGGTTGTTACCCGGACGGGGACCCGCCGGACGCGCGCCACCGGGGCGGGGTGCGCCCTGGCCTGCGGGACGTGCCGGACGGTCGCCGCCGCGCTCGCCACCGCGGCCACCGTCACGCTGACCGCCGGCCGGAGCCGGACGGGCGGGGCGGGGACCGGGGGTGGCACCCGCGGGACGCGGGGCCTGCGGCTGCTGGGGTGCGGCCGGCTGGGCCGGTGCCGGAGCCGAGAACTCGGCGGCGGGCACCGGGGTGACCGGGGCAGCCTTGGGCGCGGGCTTCGGACCCGGACGCGGGCCCGCAGACGGCGCGGAAGGTGCTGCGGGGGTGCTGCTCGCCGGGGCCTCGGCAGCGGCCGGCTTGGGGGCCGGTGCGCCGGGCTTGGGGGCAGCAGGACGTGCCGCAGCGGCCGGGGAGGGCGCTGCGGGCTTCACGGGGGCGGCCTTGCGGGGCGCGCCAGGCTTTGCAGCGGACTTGCCGGCGTTGCCGCCGGGACCCTGCAGTGCGTCAGTCAATTTGCGTACAACCGGCGCCTCGATCGTCGAGGACGCCGAACGGACGAATTCACCGAGTTCTTGGAGCTTGGCCATGACGACCTTGCTCTCAACCCCGAACTCCTTGGCGAGTTCGTATACCCGGACCTTAGCCACTTCGCTCCTTTTAGGTCCGGGTTACCGCCGGACCGTCGCTACTTCATGGGCGTACTCATCGCGTACTCATCGAGTGCTCATCGCAATCTCGACCTACTTCCAACTCGCGAGGTACCTGACCGCACGGGGACCCGTGCCGTTCACTTTTCTTACGGTGTCACCCGCTCGACGAACCGCTGCAGTGCCGCGGAATCGAACGGCCCCTTGGCCTTGAAGGCCCGGGGGAATGCCCGGCGGCGGACCGCCAGGTCGAGACAGACAGAGACCGGGTGCACGTACGCACCCCGGCCGGGCAGCGTACCGCGTGGATCAGGGACAACTTCACCCTCGTCCACCACGATGCGCAGCAGCTCGCTCTTGGCCGCTCGCTCCCGGCATCCCACACAGGTTCGTTCGGGGCAAGCGCGGGCGTGCGTCCGGCCAGACACGTTTAAGTCTACCTCCCCGCACCGACCTCACCCCTTTGGGGCAAAAATCGAACGGATGTTGTCGTGATCTCAGCGACAGGACGCCTTGATCTATTCCTTCGGACCGCCCCGGCATCCCGGGGCGGAACGGATCAGCCGCGCTCGGACCGCTCCCGGGCGCGCTCGGCGCGCTCACGGTCGGCGACGTCCCGCTCGGCGTCGGTCTCGGTGTCCGGGCGGATGTCGATGCGCCAGCCGGTGAGGCGGGCCGCCAGGCGGGCGTTCTGCCCCTCCTTGCCGATCGCCAGCGACAGCTGGTAGTCGGGCACGGTGACCCGGGCGGAGCGCGCGGCGAGGTCCACGACCTCGACCTGGCTCACCCGTGCGGGTGACAGCGCGTTGGCGACCATCTCGGCCGGGTCGTCCGACCAGTCCACGATGTCGATCTTCTCGCCGTGCAGCTCGGCCATGACATTGCGCACACGGCTGCCCATCGGGCCGATGCAGGCGCCCTTGGGGTTCAGCCCGGCCCGGGTGGACCGCACGGCGATCTTGCTGCGGTGTCCGGCCTCACGGGCGATGGCCTCGATGACCACCGAACCGTCCGCGATCTCCGGGACCTCCAGCGCGAAGAGCTTCTTCACCAGGTTGGGGTGGGTCCGCGACAGGGTCACCGACGGACCGCGCACGCCCTTGGCCACCCGTACGACGTACGTGCGCAGCCGCAGACCGTGCTTGTACTCCTCGCCCGGCACCTGCTCCTGCACCGGCAGGATCGCTTCCATCTTGCCGATGTCGACGAGGACGTTCTTCGGGTCCTTGCCCTGCTGGACCAGGCCGGTGACGACATCGCCCTCGTGGCCCGCGTACTCGCCGAACGTCTTGTCGTCCTCGGCGTCGCGCAGGCGCTGCAGGATGACCTGCTTGGCGGTGGTCGCCGCGATACGGCCGAAGCCGGACGGGGTGTCGTCGAACTCCTTGGGCTCCTGGCCCTCCTCGAGGTCGGCCGGATCCTCCTTGGCCCACACCGTCACGTGGCCGCGCTCGTTCAGCTCGACCCGCGCCCGGCGGTGGCTGCCGTCGGTGCGGTGGTACGCGATGAGGAGGGCCGCCTCGATCGCCCCGACGAGCACGTCGAAGGGGATCTCCTTGTCCTGCGCCAAGCCCTTCAAAAGCTTCACATCGATGTCCACGGCTACGCCTCCTCTTCCTTCTTGTCCTTGCGGTTGAATTCGATCTCCACGCGCGCCTTGGCGATCTCGTCGAAGGCGACACGGCGCGACGTGGGCTTGCGGCCCTTGACGCCCGGCACTTCGAGATCGAGCCCTTCGTCGTCGACTGCGAGGATGCGGGCCACCAGCTCGTCGCCGTCGTTCAGGCCCAGCTTCGCCAGCCTGCCGATGGCGCGTACGTAGTGGCGGTGCTCGGTCAACGGGCGGTCGGCGCCCGGAGAGCTCACTTCGAGGACGTACTCGCCCTCACCCATCGCGTCGGTCTCGTCGAGCGTCTCGGAGATCGCGCGGCTCAGCTCGGCGCACGCGTCGAGCTCCACGCCGTCCTCGGAATCCACGATGACCCGCAGAACCCGGCGGCGGCCTGCCCTGGACACCTCGATCTCCTCGAGGTCCAGCTCCTTGGCGCCGACGAGCGGATCGATCAGTGCGCGCAGCCTATCGCTCTGGGTGGTGCTCATCCGGGTGACTCCTCGGCCGCGTGTGCTGTTGTGGGGATCGTCGCGTGTCTGGTCAAAGGGTATCCGGTCCGCAGGGGTGTTGCCGTCCGCCTCCCGCCCGTGCGCGGGTACGCTCGCCAGCGGTGATCACTTCAGGACAGAATCGGTCACAAACCAGGCCCGAAGGAGACAAGTGCGGCGCACGGGGACGACGCGCAGGAGTGCGCTCACCGCTACCGGAGCGCTTGCACTGGGTGCGGTGCTGACCGGCTGCGGGTCCGACGAGGACTCCGGCGGGCAACAGGGGAACGCGAGTGCCGACGCCCGGGCCGCGGCGGCCCGCGCGCAGACGGCGCTGCGGGCGGCAGCCGCCCGCGCCAGTTCCTCGCTGCTCGCCCGGTACGACGAGGTCGTGACGGCCCACCCGGCGACCGCGGCCGGGCTCGCCCCGCTGCGGTCCGCGGTACAGGAGCACACATCGGCCCTGGGCGGCCCGCCGAAGGGCACCGCCCGGCCGGCACCGACGGCTCCCGCCACCGGGGCGAAGGCCGCGCTGCAGGCGCTGGCGGCCGAGGAGCGGCGGGTGGCCGACGCCCACACCCAGACCCTGCTGACGGCCGAACCGGAACTGGCAAGGCTGCTGGCCTCGGTCGCCGCAGCCGGTGCGGCCCACGCGTATCTGCTGACCGAACTGGCCAAGGAGTCCTCGTCATGACCGAAGGGGCCGGGCAGGAAGCCGGGCGGACCGACGAGGCCGGGCAGACGGCCCTGCCGGCGGCGCAGGCCGCGCTCGCCGCCGAGCACGCCGCCGTGTACGGGTACGGGGTGCTGGGCGGCCGGCTGGAGGGCCGCCGCCGTACCGAGGCCACGGCGGCGTACGACGCCCACCGGGCCCGGCGCGACGCCCTGGTACGCAGGGTCCGCGACCTGGGCGGTGCTCCGGTGGCGGCCGACGCCGCGTACGCTCTGCCGTTCGCGGTACGGGATCCGGCGGCGGCGGTGCGGTTCGCCGCCCTGCTGGAGGACCGGATCGCGGGCGTCTACTCCGATCTCGTACGCGCCGCCCTCGGGCCCCTGCGGCAGGAGGCCGCGGCTGCTCTGCGGGAGGCCGCAGTGCGGTCGGTGCGCTGGCGCGGCACCGGCGTAGCCTTTCCGGGGCTCGCCGAGAAGGCCGCCGCACGCCCGTCGGACAAGACCGCCGATGCCGGCGCCGCGGCTGTCACGCACTGAGAACGCTCTGAAAGGGAACTGGGCACGTATGGGTTTCGAACCGCCGCAGCGGCTGGTGCGAGCGCTCGGCGAGACGTACGGGGACGCGGCCGCCGCCGATTGGCTCGGGCAGCTCCCCGCACTCACCGAGGAGGCGCTGTCCGCGGCGGGTCATGATGTCTCGGCAGACCGGGTCGTGGCCCCGGGCGGCCGCAGCAGCCTCGCCCTCCTCGTGCACCGTCCGGACGGCACGCCGGCCGTGCTGAAGATCGCGCCGCCCGGTGCCGAGCCTTCGCTGGAGCGGGCCGCGCTCGCCCACTGGAACGGCTGGGGTGCGGTGGAGCTCCTGGCCCCCGAAGGCGGCGCGGCGGCGGGTGACAGCCTGCTGCTGGAGCGGCTGCACCACGAGGTGTCCCTGCGTTCGCTTCCGGAGGCCAAGGCCCTGCTGGAGGCCTCGGGCACGGTACGGCGGCTGTGGATCGACCCGCCGGCCGGGCACCCCTTCGAGACCGTCGCGGAGCGTACCGCCCGGCAGGCGGAGCCGATGCGGGCGGCCGCGGCGGCGGAACCGGAGCTCGCAGGGCTGGTCTCCGCGGCGCTGGCCGCCCGCGAGGAGCTGGTCGCGCACTCCCCCGAACTCCTTCTGCTGCACGGCAACTTCCGGCAGAGCAAGGTGCTGTCCGGTGAGCGTGCCCCGTGGCTCGCGGTGGGTCCCGAGCCGCTGGTGGGCGAGCGCGCCTACGACCTCGCGCGGTTGGTGCGCGACCGGGTCGAGGACCTGATCGCGTCGCCCGGCGGTGCGGTGACGGCACGCCGCCGGATCAAGAAGCTCGCGGAGTCGCTGGAGCTGGACCAGGCACGGCTGCACGGCTGGACGCTGTTCCGGGCCGTGGAGTCGGGCACCCGTGCGCTGACTGCGGGGCGTCGGCAGGACGGCGAGCTGACCCTGGAGTTCGCGGGCTGGCTGTAGGGACCCGAACGTACGCGAGAGGCCCCCACCCGGTGGGGGCCTCTCGTGTGTCCGCTGGGTGCGGTGCGGATCAGCCCTGTTCGGTCAGGCGGGCGATCGCCTCGTCGACGGTGAGCTCCTCGC
Source organism: Streptomyces sp. NBC_00683 (assembly GCF_036226745.1). Taxonomy (NCBI): domain Bacteria; kingdom Bacillati; phylum Actinomycetota; class Actinomycetes; order Kitasatosporales; family Streptomycetaceae; genus Streptomyces; species Streptomyces sp. NBC_00683. Next base: position 2,532,432 of record NZ_CP109013.1, read on the forward strand.
GCTCGCCCGTGCGGCGGTCCTTCAGCTCCAGGACGCCCTCGGCCGAACGGCGGCCGGCGACAAGGATCTTCGGGACACCGATGAGCTCGGAGTCGGTGAACTTGACGCCGGGCGAGACTCCGGCGCGGTCGTCGACCAGGACGCGCAGGCCCGCGGCGTTCAGCTTCTCGGAGACCTCGAGGGCCAGTTCGGTCTGGAGCGCCTTGCCCGCGGCGACGACGTGCACGTCGGCCGGGGCGATCTCGCGGGGCCAGCACAGGCCCTTGTCGTCGGCGGTCTGCTCGGCGAGTGCGGCCACCGCGCGGGAGACGCCGATGCCGTACGAGCCCATCGTGACGCGGACGGGCTTGCCCTGCTGGCCGAGGACGTCGAGGTTGAAGATGTCGGCGTACTTGCGGCCGAGCTGGAAGATGTGGCCGATCTCGATGGCGCGGTCCACCTGGAGGCCGGTGCCGCACTCGGGGCAGGGGTCGCCCGCCTCGACGACGACGACGTCGAGGTAGTCGTCGACCTCGAAGTCGCGGCCCGCGACGACGTTCTTCGCGTGCTTGCCCTCCTTGTTGGCGCCCGTGATCCAGGCGGTGCCGGAGGTGACGCGGGGGTCGGCGATGTAGCGGACCTTCTCCAGGCCCTGCGGGCCGACGTAGCCGCGCACCAGGTCGGGGCGGCCCACGAAGTCCTCGGCGGTGACGAGCTCGACGACCGCGGGGGCGAGGTGCTCGCCGAGCTTGCCGAGGTCGACCTCGCGGTCGCCGGGCACGCCCACGGCCACGATCTCGCCGTCGACCTTGACCAGGAGGTTCTTCAGGGTGGCGGAGGCCGGGACGCCGAGGTGGGCGGCGAGGGTCTCGATGGTCGGGGTGTCGGGGGTGTCCAGCTCCTCGACGGGGGCGACCGCGGAACCGTCGACGGGCGTGGCCTTGAAGGTCACGGCCTCCGTGTTGGCGGCGTAGTCGCAGTTCGGGCAGTCGACGAAGGTGTCCTCGCCGGCCGGGGCGGGCGCCAGGAACTCCTCGGACGCCGAGCCGCCCATGGCTCCGGAGACGGCCGAGACGATGCGGTGGTCGAGGCCGAGGCGCTCGAAGATCCGGATGTACGCGGCGCGGTGGAGCCGGTACGCCTCGGCGAGGCCCTCGTCGGTGGTGTCGAAGGAGTACGAGTCCTTCATCTGGAACTCACGGCCGCGCAGCACACCGGCGCGGGGACGGGCCTCGTCGCGGTACTTGGTCTGGATCTGGTACAGGATCACGGGCAGGTCCTTGTAGGACGAGCACATGTCCTTGACGATCTGGGTGAAGATCTCCTCGTGGGTGGGGCCGAGGAGGTAGTCGGCACCCTTGCGGTCCTTGAGGCGGAACAGCAGGTCGCCGTACTCGTCGTACCGGCCGCTCGCCTCGTAGGCCTCCTTGGGCAGGAGCGCGGGCAGCAGGACCTCCTGGCCGCCGATGGCGTCCATCTCCTCGCGGACGACGCGGGTGATGTTCTCCAGGACCTTCTTGCCGAGCGGGAGCCAGGACCAGATTCCGGCGGCGGTGCGACGTACGTATCCGGCCCGGACGAGGAGCTTGTGGTTGAGCGTCTCGGCGTCGGCCGGGTCATCGCGCAGTGTCTTGATCATCAATCGGGACATGCGCTGGACCTGGGCCATGATGAACTCCTGCTCGGAAGGGTGATGAGGCCGAGGTTAGCGGGGCGGTGCGCGCGGGCGGAAATCGATTCGCTATCGGCGGCGCAGTGGAAGGAGCGCGCCCATCACCGCGTAGGGCTTGGGTGCGCTGGGGAAGAGCACGTGCCTGGCCAGGTCCTGGTAGCCGAGGGCGCGGTAGAGGCCGCGTGCGGGGCTCTCCGTGTCGATCGCCGAGAGGATGGACCGGGGCAGGTCGACGGCGTCCGTGATGGTGGTGATCAGGCTGCGGCCGAGGCCGCGCTGCTGGAACTCCGGGTGGACGTGGAGTTCGGTGATCACGAAGGAGTCGTCGAGCCATTCCGAGGAGCCAGTGGCGCGCAGGTACGGCTCGACGACGGTCGACCACCAGTGGGCCCGGTTGTTCGGCAGGCCGTAGACGAATCCGACGAGCCGCCCGTCAGGGGTCGTGGCACCGAGGGCGCGGGCCTGCGGGTGGTCGAGGTGCCTGAGCACGATGTGGCGGCGTACGTCGATCTCGTCCTGGGAGAGCCCGAAGGCGAGCGCCTGCACGGCCAGGGCCTCATCGACACGTGCGGCGAGGTCGAGCGGTCCGACCACGATGCCGGGGGCCCCGGAGCCCCGGGGGGATGCGGGGTGTGCTGCTGCCATGCCGGAACCCTACTGGCCGTGCCGCCCCGTCAGAACAGCACGCTCATGAACGCACCGGTCTCGCGGAAGCCGACGCGGCTGTAGGCCCTGCGTGCGGCGGTGTTGTAGTCGTTCACGTACAGGCTGACGACCGGTGCCACATCGGCCAGCGCGTAGCGCAGGACGGCCGCCATGCCTGTCTCGGAGAGACCGCGGCCCCTGAATTCGGGGGCGACCCAGACGCCCTGGATCTGGCAGGCCCGTGAGGTGGCCGCGCCGATCTCCGCCTTGAAGACGACCTTGCCGTCGTCGATGCGGGCGTAGGAGCGGCCGGTGGTGATCAGCTCGGCGACGCGTGCCTGGTAGAGCAGCCCGCCGTCACCGGCCAGCGGGGAGATGCCGACCTCCTCGGTGAACATCGCCACGCACGCCGGCATGAGGACGTCGATGTCCTCCTTGTGCATACGGCGCACGAGCGGGTCCGGCGCCACCTCGGCGGACGGGCTCTCGGTGACCATGAGGGGCTGGTTGGGCCGGACTTCCCTGGCGGGACCCCAGCTCGGTTCCAGCAGGCGCCACAGCTGGGTGGTGGGCCCGGCGGGGCCCACGATCGAGGAGCAGCGGCGACCGGCCCTCCGGGCGCGGTCGGCGAAGGCCCTGATGGCCTCGGGGGTCGCGCAGATGGGGACCAGGTTGGCGCCGGAGTAGCAGAGCGAGCGCAGCCTGCCGTCGGCGTACCAGCCCCACATCTCGCCGCCGAGGCGCCAGGGGTCGAGTCCCGCGACCTGGACGCGGGACGTCACGAACGCGTTGTCGACAGGTTCGCTCTCGAGGATGGCGAGCGCGGCAGGGAGCTCGCCGGGGTCGAGGACCCGGGTAGTGGTCTGCGTCAACACTGGGGGCCTCACCATACTGTCTGCTGATTTCCGCACTGTACCCAACAAGGCTGCGGGGCGCCCCCCGCACGGGACGGGACGGCCGGATGCGAAGCCCGGCGGGCCGGGTGCGGCGAGGGGGCGCGGACACGGCTGTGCCCCGCAGGGCGGGCCCTGCGGGGCACAGTGAGTGGTGTGGGGTCAGCCCGCGATGGAGACCTGGGGCTCGCCGGAGGCGATGCCGTCCTTCTCCATCTGCTCCGCGATCTTCATGGCTTCCTCGATGAGGGTCTCCACGATCTTCGACTCCGGGACGGTCTTGATGACCTCGCCCTTCACGAAGATCTGGCCCTTGCCGTTTCCGGACGCCACACCCAGGTCCGCCTCACGGGCCTCGCCGGGACCGTTCACGACGCAGCCCATCACGGCGACCCGCAGCGGGACCTCCATGCCCTCCAGCCCCGCACTGACCTGGTCGGCCAGCTTGTACACATCCACCTGCGCACGCCCGCACGACGGGCACGACACGATCTCCAGACGCCGCTGCTTCAGATTCAGCGCCTCGAGGATCTGCAGACCGACCTTGACCTCCTCCGCCGGCGGAGCCGACAGCGAGACGCGGATCGTGTCCCCGATCCCCTCGGAGAGCAGCGCACCGAACGCCACCGCGGACTTGATCGTCCCCTGGAACGCGGGGCCGGCCTCGGTCACACCCAGGTGCAGCGGGTAGTCGGACTGCGCCGCCAGCAGACGGTAGGCGTTCACCATCACGACCGGGTCGTTGTGCTTCACCGAGATCTTGATGTCCCGGAAGCCGTGCTCCTCGAACAGCGACGCCTCCCACAGCGCCGACTCCACCAGAGCCTCCGGCGTCGCCTTGCCGTACTTCTTCAGCAGTCGCGCGTCCAGGGAGCCGGCGTTCACACCGATCCGGATCGGCGTACCGGCATCACCGGCCGCCTTCGCGATCTCCTTGACCTTGTCGTCGAACTGCTTGATGTTGCCCGGGTTCACCCGCACCGCCGCACAGCCCGCGTCGATCGCCGCGAACACGTACTTCGGCTGGAAATGAATATCCGCGATCACCGGGATCTGCGACTTCCGGGCGATCGTCGACAGCGCATCCGCGTCATCCTGCGTCGGACACGCCACCCGCACGATCTGACAACCCGACGCAGTCAGCTCCGCGATCTGCTGCAACGTCGCACCGATGTCCGACGTACGCGTCGTCGTCATCGACTGCACCGACACCGGTGCGTCCCCACCGACCGCCACCGACCCGACCTGGATCTGACGGCTGACCCGTCGGTCGGCGAGCTTGGTCGGAACGGCCGGCATTCCGAGAGAAATCGCAGTCATGCGCTGAGCATCCCCAAGGTGTGGATCAGTGTGGATCGAGGTCCCGAGAACGGCGGGCTCCAGAGTCCGAGGTTACGGCACCGGAGGGAGGACGGGCGCACCCCGTCCGGCAATACCGCCGAACGGTGAGTGGCCGGACACCGCCTGTGTGCCCGGCCACCACCTCCGATACGCGGGAGGCGTCAGGTGATCTTGACGGGGTTCACGATGTCGGCGACCAGCACCAGCAGCGTGAAGCAGATGAAGACGCCGGCGACGACATAGGCGACCGGCATCAGCTTGGCCACGTCGAAGGGGCCGGGGTCGGGCCGCTTGAAGACGCGGGCCACATTGCGGCGCAGGGATTCCCAGAGCGCACCGGCGATGTGTCCGCCGTCGAGCGGCAGCAGGGGCAGCATGTTGAAGAGGAACAGCGAGAGGTTGAAGCCGGCCAGCAGGAACAGCATCATCGCGATCTGGTTCTGTGCCGGGACATCGAGGTTCATCACCTCGCCGCCGATCCTGGCCGCGCCGACCACGCCGACCGGCGAGTCGTCGGCGCGCTCGCCGTCACTGAAGGCCGCGTTCCACAGATCGGGGATCTTGGAGGGCAGGGCAATGATCGAGTCGACGCCGTTCTCGATCATGTCGCCCATGCGGACGACCGAGTCGCCGAAGGAGAGCGGCAGGATCTCCGTGTTGGCGGCGAAGCCGAGGTAGCCGGCCTCGACATAGGCCTTGGGCACGACCTGGCCGTCGGCGTCCTTCTTCGCGACGGTGTTCTTCTGCAGCACGGCGTGCAGGGTCTGCTCCCGGCCGTCGCGCTCCACGGTGATGGCGGCCGGACCGATGGTCTTGCGGATCCGGTCCGAGAGCGTCGCCCAGTCGTCGATCTTCTCCCCGTCGAAGGCGACGATCCTGTCGCCCTTCTGCAGCCCGGCGGCCTTGGCGGGCGAGACCGGGTCGGAGGCCTTGCAGGCGTCGCGTTCCTCGCTCTGCTCGATCACGCACTGCTGGACGCCCGCGACCTCCGTGGTCTGGGTCTGGAAGCCGAAGGTCATCGCCACGCCCATGAAGATCGCGACGGCCAGCACCAGGTTCATGAACGGCCCGGCGAACATCACGATCACGCGCTTCCACGGCTTGCGCGTGTAGAAGAGCCGGGTCTCGTCGCCCGGCTCGACCTCCTCGAACGCGGCGGATCTGGCGTCCTCGATCATGCCGCGCCAGGGCGAGGTGGAGCGTGCCTCCAGCCGCCCGTCGGGTCCCGGCGGGAACATGCCGATCATCCGGATGTAGCCGCCGGCGGGAATGGCCTTGATGCCGTACTCGGTGTCGCCCTTCTTGCGCGACCAGATCGTCGGGCCGAAGCCGACCATGTACTGCGGCACCCGGATGCCGAAGAGCTTGGCGGTCGACAGGTGACCCAGCTCGTGCCAGGCGATCGAGAACAGCAGACCCACGGCGAAGATGGCGATCCCCAGGACCGTCATCAGGATCGTCGTCATACTCATGCGTGCGCCTCCGCTGTCGCTTTCGCCGAGAGTTCCCTGGCCCGGGAACGGGCCCAGGTCTCCGCCTCGAGGACGTCCGCGACGTCGAGTGAAGTTCCCGTGGCAGGGGTGCCGTGTTCGGCGACCACTGCGGTGACCGTATCCATGATGCCGTTGAAGGGCAGCCGTCCTGCCAGGAATGCGTCCACGCACTCCTCGTTGGCGGCGTTGAACACCGCCGGGGCGGTGCCGCCCAGGGCGCCGACGTGGCGGGCGAGCCCGACGGACGGGAACGCCTCGGTGTCCAGCGGGAAGAACTCCCAGCTGGAGGCCCTCGTCCAGTCGAAGGCGGGGGCCGCGTCCGGGATCCGCTCGGGCCAGCCGAGCCCGATGGCGATCGGGCCCCGCATGTCGGGCGGGGTCGCCTGCGCGAGGGTGGAGCCGTCGGTGAACTCCACCATCGAGTGAACGTACGACTGGGGGTGGACCACGACCTCGATCCGGTCGAACGGAATGTCGTAGAGGAGATGCGCCTCGATGACTTCCAGGCCCTTGTTGACCAGCGTCGCCGAGTTGACCGTGATGACCGGGCCCATGGCCCAGGTCGGGTGCGCGAGGGCCTGCTCGCGGGTGACACCGGCGAGCTCGCTCCTCGTGCGTCCGCGGAACGGTCCGCCGGAGGCGGTCACGACGAGCTTGCGCACGTCGGCGCGCTTTCCGGCGGCGAGCGCCTGGAAGAGCGCGGCGTGCTCGGAGTCGACCGGGATGATCTGGCCGGGAGCCGCGAGGGCCTTCACGAGCGGGCCGCCGACGATCAGCGACTCCTTGTTGGCGAGGGCGAGCGTGCGCCCGGCCTTCAGCGCGGCGAGCGTGGGGGCCAGGCCGATGGAGCCGGTGATCCCGTTCAGCACGGTGTGGCAGTCGCTCGCGGCGAGCTCGGCCGCGGCCCCGGGCCCGGCCAGGATCTCGGGGAGCGGCTCGCCCGCCCCGTAACTCGCGCGCAGGGCCTCGCGCAGCGCGGGCACCTTGTCCTCGGCGGCGACCGCGACCGTACGCACCCGCAGCTGCCGCGCCTGCTCGGCGAGGAGCTCGACCCGGCCGCCCGCGGCGGACAGCGCCGTGACACGGAAGCGGTCGGGGTTGCGCAGCACGAGGTCGATGGCCTGCGTGCCGATGGACCCGGTGGAGCCGAGGATCACGAGATCCCGGCGGCCGTCCGCGGCGTCGAATACGAGATGCGGATCGGCGAGGGGTACGGGGCTGTCGCTCATGCCCCCCATTGTTGCCGCATCCGCTGTGCGCGCGGACAGTGCGTCCCCGTCGGCGCGTGACTCAGGCCTGCCCGGCACGGAATTTCTTCCACTGGGCGGCCATGATGTCCTGCGGAACCCCGCCGATGTCCTTGGTGGTGAGGATCTCCCCGCGGAAGGCGAGCGTGGTGGAGCCGACCCGTACGACGGTGAGGTACTCGTACAGCTTCACCTTGTCCTTCACGTCGAGGATGGTGAAGCGGTACGCACTCGCCTCGTCGGCCTCGCCCGCGAAGGCGGGCAGCCCGGTGGGTTCAACCTTCACGTACCTGGCCCGCGCGATGGCCCGCTCCTCCATCAGGCCCCCGGCACATTCCCGGCCGGCCGTGCGGAGGGACCGCATGACCTTCGCGGCTTCGCCGTTACCGTACGAGCGAAGGGTCACGTCGACCATGACGCCGAGCATGTCCTCGTGGACGTCGACCCTGCGCTGCACCTGGGCGGCCGGGTCGTAGTCGCTGACGTCACCGGCGAGGCTGACGAGCGGCTGGCAGACGGCCGGGGTGGCGGTGTAGCCGTCGCCGAGAGGCCCGTCGAGGGCGTACTCGTTGGCGGTGTAGGCGCCCGCCTTCTCCCCGTCGGTGAGGGCGACCGCCTCGAGCTGCGCCTCGGTGAGCGCGGCGGCCGGGGCCGCGGAGCGCGAGGGTGCGGGGCTCTTCCCGGCCTTGTCGTCACCGCCGTCGCCGCATCCGGTGACGCCGAGGAGCGTCACCACCGCGCATCCCACGGCTGCGGCACTCCGCCATCCGGCCCGCCCGTTTCCCGCCCCGAACATCCCTGCCCCACTCTCCCGTTGGCGGTGACGATCATGTCTCCGACCGCCGCCGAGGCTCGATTGTGCTGCATACGGGGGTCAGATTCGCGTATCGATGCCGAACTTCTTCCTCAGCAGCGCCATGTCCCGGACGTCACGGTCGGCCGGTTCGTACCCCTGGTGGAACAGCACCTGCTGCTCCGCGGAGATGCAGCGCACGGTGGTCGTGCCGATGGTGCCGGTGACGAAGCAGGAAGCGGGGTAGCGAAAGGGCTCGGCCGGATCGAGCGAGGACTGCACCGCGGAGCCGTCGGCGGCGAACTCCAGCGGATGCAGGTCGATCTCGAGCCCGGAGGGGTGGCTGAGGACGAAGCGTGCGGGCCGCCAGTCGAGTGTCTCGGCGTAGCCGGCCGAGGTCAGGGCCGCGACGACGGCGGGCTCCTGCTCCAGGACGTGCAGGAGGTCGAGGTCCCGGTGCTCGCGGGTCTCCTCGCCGAGCAGGGCGTCGATGCCCCAGCCTCCCGCGATCACCACGTCGGCCCCGGCCCGTCGGAGCAGGGACAGGGTGGACAGAACATCGCTCCGGGACATCATGCGGGCAGGGTAGGTGCCGCCGCCGCGCGTGCGCACGGCCTTTTCGGTCAGCCGGCGCCGTCTGCCGCGAACTCCGCGAACACCTCGTGGAATTCGGGGAACGTCTTGCGTACACAGCCGGGGTCGTCGTAACTCATCCCGGGCGCGCGCAGCCCCGCGACCGCGAACGACATCACGATCCGGTGGTCGCCGTGGGTGGCGATCTCCGTGGCACGGGGGGTGCCGGGGTGGATCTCGATCCAGTCGTGTCCGGTGTGCACGGTGATCCCCATCCGCCGCAGGTTCGCCGCGCACGCCTCCAGCCGGTCGCACTCCTTCACCCGGGTGTTGGCGACGTCCTCGATCCGTACGGGCGACGAGGCGAACGGCGCGATCGCGGCCAGGGTGGGCATCGTGTCGGAGATGTCGCGCATGTTGACGGTGAGACCGCGCAGGGTGCCGGTGGACCGGACCGTCGTCGCGTCGGCCGTGGTCCGCACCTCGGCGCCCATGCGGCGCAGGACGTCGGTGAAGCGCAGGTCGCCCTGGAGCGCTTCCGTCCCGAGACCGGGAACGGTGACCTCACGGCCGGTGAGAGCCGCGGCCGCGAAGAAGTAGCTCGCGGTGGACGCGTCGGGCTCGACGGCGTACGTGGTGGCGCGGTAGCCGCTCGGGGGGACGCTGAACGTGTTCCCCTCCCGGGCGACCTCGACGCCGAAGCTGCGCATCATCGAGAGGGTGATCTCGATGTACGGCGCCGACACGAGCTCCGTGACGTCGATCCGCAGCCCTTCGGCGGTGAGCGGTCCGAGCATGAGCAGGGCGGTGAGGTACTGGGACGACTCCCCCGCGTCCAGCGTCAGTTCACCGCCCTTGACCCCCGACGCCTCGATGCGGAGCGGGTGGTGGCCCTCCGCGCCCTCGTGGCGCAGGTCGACGCCGAGGGCGCGCAGGGCCTCGGTGAGCGGGGCGAGGGGGCGCCGGCGCATCTGCGCGGAGGCGTCGAAGCGGTAGGTGCCGGAGGCCGCGGCGGCGGCCAGCGTCGGCAGGAAGCGTGCGGTGGTTGCCCCGTCGCGGCAGTGGACCTCTGCCTCGGTGACGGCGGGACCGGAGGGGCGGCCCTCGATGCGCCAGCGGTCCGGCTCGCGCGTCACCCCGTATCCGAGGCGGGTCAGCCCCTCGGTGAACCCTTCGGTGTCGTCCGAGCGCAGGGGCCTCAGGAGGGTGGTGGTGCCGTCCGCCGCGGCGGCCAGGAACAGGGCGCGGGCGGTGACGGACTTGGAGCCGGGGATGTGGATGACGGTCACGGGCACCCATCCTGCCGTGCGGCGGGCGCACCCGCGGGGCGCGTCCAGGCAGTGGACGCGCCCCGCGGGGATGATGCCGGTTCAGCGGATGGGGCGGTGGACGTTCTCCCCGGTGGCCGGGCCGGGGGTGGCGTCGGCGATCCAGGGGCCGTCGCCGCTGGGGTCGATGACGCCCTCCTCCAGCCAGGTGTACGTACCGGACAGGACTCCGTCGACCACACGCCGGTCGATGTCGTCGGTGTTGGACCACAGCCGGGTGAAGAGTTCCTCGACCCGGATGCGGGACTGCCGGCAGAAGACGTCGGCGAGCTGGTAGGCCTCGCGGCCGTGGTCGCCGTTGACGCGCAGGTGTTCGGCACGGACGCAGGCGGCGCTCATGGCGAAGAGTTCGGCGCCGATGTCGACGATCCGGCCGAGGAAGCCCTGCTTGGTCTCCATGCGGCCCTGCCAGCGGGACATCGCGTAGAAGGTGGAGCGGGCGAGCTTGCGGGCGGAGCGTTCGACGTACCGGAGGTGGGCGGAGAGGTCCGGGTGCCCCGGGACCTTGAACTCGCTGTACGCGCTGGGGAGCTGCCCCGGCCCGCTGACGAGCTTCGGCAGCCACCGTGCGTAGAACCCCGCCGCGTTGGCGCCCGCCTTCGCCTTGGCCGAGAGGGGCTTGTCGGGGTCGATGATGTCGCCGGCGACCTTGAGGTGGGCGTCGACGGCCTCGCGGGCGATCAGCAGGTGCATGATCTCCGTGGAGCCCTCGAAGATCCGGTTGATCCTCATGTCGCGGAGCATCTGCTCGGCGGGGACGGCGCGTTCGCCGCGGGCCGCGAGCGAATCGGCGGTCTCGAAGCCGCGCCCGCCGCGGATCTGGACCAGTTCGTCGGAGATCAGCCAGCCCATCTCGGAGCCGTACAGCTTGGCCAGTGCGGCTTCGATCCGGATGTCGTTGCGGTTCTCGTCGGCCATCTGCGAGGAGAGGTCGACGACCGCCTCCAGCGCGAACGTGGTGGCGGCGATGAAGGAGATCTTCGCGCCGACCGCTTCGTGCCGGGCGACCGGCCGGCCCCACTGCTCGCGCACGGCCGTCCATTCGCGGGCGATCTTCAGCGACCACTTCCCGACGCCCACGCACATGGCGGGCAGCGAGAGGCGTCCGGTGTTGAGCGTGGTCAGGGCGATCTTGAGCCCCGCGCCCTCGGGGCCGATCCGGTTGGCGGCGGGCACGCGGACCCGGTGGAAGCGGGTCACCCCGTTCTCGATGCCACGCAGGCCCATGAAGGCGTTGCGGTGCTCGACGGTGATGCCCTCGGAGTCCGCCTCGACGACGAAGGCCGTGATGCCGCCCTTGTGGCCCTCGGACTCCGGGACGCGGGCCATCACGACGAGCAGGTCGGCGACGACGCCGTTGGTCGTCCAGAGCTTCACGCCGTCCAGGACGTAGTCGTCGCCGTCGGGAACGGCCGAGGTCGCGAGCCTCGCCGGGTCGGAGCCCACGTCGGGTTCGGTGAGGAGGAACGCGGAGATGTCCGTACTGGCCAGGCGGGGCAGGAAGGCGTCCTTCTGCTCCTGGGTGCCGAACATCTTCAGCGGCTGCGGTACGCCGATGGACTGGTGGGCGGAGAGCAGCGCGCCGAGCGAGGGGCTGGCGGAACCGACCAGGGCGAGCGCCTTGTTGTAGTAGACCTGGGTCAGTCCCAGGCCGCCGTACTTGGGCTCGATCTTCATACCGAGGGCGCCGAGTTCCTTGAGGCCGTTGACGACCTCGTCGGGGATCCTGGCCTCCCTCTCGATGAGCGCCCCGTCGATCCCGGTCTCGCAGAACTCGCGCAGCCGGGCGAGGAAGGCCTCGCCGCGCCGTACGTCGTCTGCGGCGGGCAGGGGGTGCGGATGGATCAGGTCCAGCCGGAAGCGACCGAGGAAGAGTTCCTTGGCGAAGCTCGGCTTGCGCCAGTCCTGTTCGCGGGCGGCCTCGGCCACCTGCCGTGCTTCACGCTCGGTGACCTTGGGGGCCTGGGGAATGTCGGATGGGGCGGACATGAGGAGCTCACCTCGCCGCGAGTCGGGTCGATGGTCGGGACGTACGCATACCGATCGGTACTACTCGTCCGTATGTACCCGATCCACGCCACCCCCACCACCCCTGCGGCCGGCTCCCGGCGGCTACGGAACCGGCCGGAGCCCCCGCACAGCGGGCTCCGGCCGGTTCCTGACTCACGCGCGGGCTACAGGGCCAGGCCAGTGAGGACCAGGACCCGCTCGTAGGTGTAGTCGTCCATCGCGTAGCGGACGCCCTCGCGGCCCACGCCGGACTGCTTGGCGCCGCCGTACGGCATCTGGTCGGCGCGGTAGGAGGGGACGTCGCCGATGACCACGCCGCCCACCTCCAGGGCGCGGTGGGCGCGGAACGCGGTCTGCAGGTCGTGCGTGAAGACGCCAGCCTGCAGGCCGTACTTGGAGGCGTTCACGGCGGCGAAGGCCTCTGCCTCGCCCTCGGTCCGCTGTACGGACAGGACGGGGCCGAAGACCTCTTCGCAGGCGATCTTCGACGTGCCGGGAAGGTCGGTGAGGACCGTCGGGGCGTAGGTGGCACCGTCACGCTTGCCGCCGGTGAGCAGCTGGGCGCCCGCCTCGACGGCCTCGTCGACCCAGGACTCGACCCGGCGGGCGGCGTTCTCGTCGACGAGCGGGCCGACGTCCGTGGCCGCGTCCGAGGGGTCGCCCGTCACGAGGGCCTCGACGGCCGTGACGATCTTCGGGACGAGGCGGTCGTACACGGAGGAGTCGGCGATGACGCGCTGCACCGAGATGCAGGACTGGCCGCCCTGGTAGTTGGAGAAGGTCGCGATACGGGTCGCGGCCCAGTCCAGGTCCTCCTCGGAGGCGTAGTCGCCGAGGACGACGGCCGCGCCGTTGCCGCCGAGTTCCAGGGTGCAGTGCTTGCGCGGCACCGACTCCATGATCGAGTAACCGACCGGGCCGGAGCCGGTGAAGGAGATCACGGGCAGCCGCTCGTCCTTGACCAGGGCGGGCATCCGGTCGTTCGGCACGGGCAGGACGGACCAGGAACCGGCCGGGAGGTCCGTCTCGGCCAGCAGCTCGCCCAGGATCAGGGACGAGATGGGGGTGGCCGGGGCGGGCTTGAGGATGATCGGCGCGCCGACGGCGATGGCCGGGGCGACCTTGTGGGCGCTCAGGTTGAGCGGGAAGTTGAAGGGCGCGATGCCGAGGACGGGACCGCGCGGGAAGCGCCGGGTCAGTGCGAGACGGCCGGTCCCGCCGGCGTCCGTGTCCAGCCGCTGGGCGTCGCCGCCGTTGAAGCGGCGGGCCTCCTCGGCGGCGAACCGGAACACGGAGACGGCACGGCCGACCTCGCCGCGGGCCCACTTGATGGGCTTGCCGTTCTCTCCGGAGATCAGCTGGGCGATCTCCTCGGTGCGCTCCGTCAGGCGCCGCACCACATGGTCGAGCGCCGCTGCCCGCACGTGCGCCGGGGTGGCGGCGAACTCGTCGCGCACGGCGTGCGCGGCGGCGACGGCCTCCTCGACCTGGGCGTCGGTCGGCACGCTGACCGTGCCGACGAGACGGCCGTCCCAGGGGTTGGTGACGTCGAAGCTGTCCTCGCCGGTGGCCTGGCGGCCGGCCAGCCAGAAGGCGTGGGTGGAAGTCATGGCGGTTCCGGCCCTTCAGGGGTGTGAACGGGAGGTCGCGGGCACCGCGGAGGCACCCTCCTGGCCCCACCGTAGGTCGGCCGGGCTCCGATGACGTTTGTCCGGCGTGGAGCGGACCGGAGGGGCGATGCTCCGGATTGTCGGAGCCGGGCGGCCGCGGTCCTCTGCCCGCTACTGGGTCCCGGACGATGCGGCTGTCGTCTTCAGGGCCAGCCACAGCTCCATCCGGACGTCCGGATCGTCCAGGGAGCGGCCCAGGATCTCCTCCACCCGGCGCATCCGGTACCGCAGTGTGTGGCGGTGGACGCCCAGGTCCGCGGCGGCGGCGTCCCACTGGCCGTGCCGGGAGAGCCAGGCCTGCAGCGAGGCGACCAGGTCGCCCCGGCCCTTCGCGTCGTGTTCGTACAGGGGGCGCAGCATCCCGTCGGCGAAGGCCCGTACCGCGTCGTCGGCCAGGAGCGGCAGGACGGAGCCGGCGGCGAGCTCCTCGTGCTCGACCAGGGCCCTGCCTCTGCGGCGGGCGACCGAGAGCGCCTGTTCGGCCTGCTTGTACGCGGCGGCGACGGCGATGGGGCCGCAGGGGGCGGACAGTCCGACGACGACGTCGCCCTCCTCCTTCCCCGGCTCGTGCGCCGGGCGCTCGTCCTGCGTCCCGGCATGCGCGGCGCACGCGGTGACCGCGGCGCCGCCGTCCGCGGCCAGCACCACGACCCGTTCGCCCTCGGGGACCATCAGCAGCGCCTCGCCCGACCGGGCCGCCGCGGCCTCCATCGTCTCGGCGAGCAGCTCGGTGGCGACGGGGGCGGAGGGGGCCGACGGGGTGAAGGCCTCCGCGATGAGCAGCCGGAAGGGGGCGTCGAGCAGGCCCCCGTACAGGTCGCCGGCGACAGCACGGGCGTGGTCGGGCTGCCCGGCCAGCAGCATGCGCAGGACCGCAGCGCCGAGGCGCTGCTCCGCGCCCTGGAGCGAGCGGGAGCGGGCCGTGGTGAGTGTCAGCAGGGCGACCGCGGAGTGCACCGCGTAGCGCTCGGCCGTGCCGAGCGCGGCCCCCGTGCCGACGGCCAGCGCGCCGCGGGTGCGGCGGCCGGTGCCCAGCGACTGGAGCTCGACCCGGTCGTCGGTGTCTCCGACGACGGCGCTGGCCGGGGCGGGACGGTCCCGGAGGCGCTCGACGTCGGGCGTGAGCCGGGCGGCGCGGCGGGCAGCCCAGTCGGGCGCCGCGGCGACGACCGCGCCGGAGGTGTCGTACAGGGCCGCCCAGCCGTCGACGTACGCGGCGAGGCGGGTCAGGAGTTCTCCCGGGCCGTCCCCGGCGAGTGCGGCCCGGGTCAGCTCCCGCTGGGCCTCGAAGCCCGCGGTGACGGCCCTGTACTGGTCGGCGGCGATCGCCGCCGACACGGCCTTGCTGATGGCGATGAACGGCGTGCGGCGGGGAACTTCGAGGAGCGGCAGCCCGGATTCGTCGGCGGCGGCGACGAGGGCGTCGGGAATGTCCTCGTAGGTGACGCCGACGGCGAAGCCGATCCCGGCGACGCCGGCGCCGGCCAGGCGCTGGACGTACCTGCGCATGGTCTCGGGGTCCTCGGCGTCGAGGTTCGTGGCGGTGACGAGGAGGAGTTCGCCGCCGTCCATGTACGGCACGGGGTCGGCGAGCTCGCTGGCATGCGCCCAGCGCACCGGCGTGTCGAGCCGGCCCGCCCCTGCCCGGACCGTGAGCTTGAGCGCGGAGTGCTGGACGAGCGAGGCGAGAGTGGGGGGCATGGGATCGCCGGACCTCTGGGAGTCGATTGCGCCGTCCCGTACAGACGGCCGCAATCGATTCTGCCAGGGCGGCAGGTTTCCCGTAACCGCTTGCCCCCGGCCCGCACCCTCAGCGTCCGAGCTCGACCAGCAGGGGCGGGGCGTGTTCGCCGTCGACTGTCGTCAGGGACAGGACGGCGTGTCCGGAGGGCAGCGAGTAGGCCAGCTCGGACGCCGACCAGCGCTCCCGTTCGACGCGCCTGACCGTCACGGCGTCCCTGGTCACGGCCTTGCCGGTGACCAGTTTCCGCAGACCGTGCAGCGCGCGGGTGAACGGCTGGTCGGCGAAGACCGCGTGCTGGGCGACCTCGCGGGTCTCCACCCACTCCTTGCCCCAGACCTCCGCGAAGCGTTTGCCGTCCCAGGTGGTGACGCCGGAGAAGGCCATGCAGCAGCCGACCGCGCCGAGCAGCGCGGTGTGCAGCCCCTCGGGTACGTCGTCGACGGTACGCAGGGTGAGGACGGCTCCCGCGTTGACCGACCGCAGCCGCCGGACGCCCCTGACGGTCTCGGTGGTGACGGTGTGCGTGGCGTCGTCCAGTACCAGGCAGACGAAGAGCGAGTGGTCCGTGCGGGCGGCGGCGATCGCGTTGAACTGGGCGAGGACGAGCCGGGCGAGGAGCCGCGAGGCCTCGGCGTGCGCACGCTCCGGCAGATCGATCCTGACCCGCAGCGGAAGGTGTTCCAGGGAGCGCAGCGAAAAGGGGCGGGCGCCGTCACCGGTGGCGAAGAACGGGGCGAACGCGGGCCGGTCGAGCAACGCGATCCGGTCGGCGAGCACCGGCGCCGGGTCTCCGGCTCCGCCCTTCTGGCGCGCGCGGGTCTCGAGTTCGCGCAGCATCGCGTGGTGACCGCCGGCCGACAGGGCGTCCCGCAGCGTGCCGATCGCGGACAGGTCCCCGTCGAGGAGTTCCCTGAGTGCGGGCACCCCGGGAAAGTGCCCGTGGACGGCCCGGTAGGGGCCGAGCAGCTGGGCCAGCACCGTGGCGGCGCGCCTGCTGTCCAGGTTGGTGACGTCGCCGACGAGCCCTTCCGCGAGCACTCCCGCGGCCTCGTCGGGGTCGGTCGTGCCGCCGTACAGATCGAAGTCGTGGACGGATGCGGCGTCGCCGATCCGCACGACGACGTCGTACGCGTCGTCGGGGCCGAGCTGTCCCCCGGCCGGGCCGACCGCGAGTACGGCCGCCCGTCCGGCGAGTGCCTGGAGGGCGAGCGACTCCACGACCGGGCGCACCAGCCGGGCGGACTTCCCGGCTCCCGGCGGTCCGACCGCGAGGAGCGAGGTGCCGAGCAGTGCGGGTTCCAGGGCGACGCCCGAGCCGCGGCGCGCGTAGGGGTTGTGCGGGTCGTCGGCGCAGCTGCCGATGCGGACCTGGCCGGTGAGCAGATCGTGGCGTGCGGTGCGCTGCGGCAGGTCGCGGGCGCCGGACGGGTGGAGCGCCGCGGCTCCGCCGGTGCGCAGGACGGCCTCGGTGAGTGCGGCGACCCGGTCGGCGTGCGTCCGGCCCACGGTCCAGGCGTGGCGCAGACGCGCGACGTCGACGTCGTTCATCCGGCCGGTGCGCACCTCGGCCGCGAGTGTCTCTGCCGCGTCGGTCTGTCCTGCCGCGCGCAGTTCCGGCCACTGTTCGGGGGTGGTGGCGTCCGGGGGTGCGGCGGGGGCCGCCGGGACGGGGGCCGCGGTGCCGGAGCGGCCCCTGAGGCGCTCGGCGGCCGTCTCGCGCCAGTTCCCGAGGCGGGCGAACGGCCAGAGGACCGCGAGGGTGATCAGGGTGTAGATCACGTTCACCACGGCCTGGCTCTGGTAGATCTCGCCGCCCGCGACCGAGGCGACGAGGACGAGCACCGGCCTGACGACGGGCACGGCGTCCTTCCACACCAGGAGCTGCGCGACCCCCGCGGCAACGGCCGTCACCACGGCGAGGAAGGGCTGCCCGCGCCCGGCGACATGACGCCGGAAGATCTCGGACCAGTTCCCCAGACGCCCGCACCCGTAGACAAGGAGTCCGAAGAGGACGGCCTCGTAGACGGTGAGGGCGTCGGCGCCCTCGACCGTCCTGGGTCCGCCGAACGTTCCCGCGTACCACCAGTCGCCCGGGGTGAAGAGCTTCAGGGGGACCAGCCGGTAGGGGATGTAGCCGTTGCGCCACAGGGACCACAGGAGGAGCCCGCACAGCACCGAGATCAGAACCCCGGCCACCAGCGAGCGGTCCGGGACGCCCTCCGGCTTCTCGGGCGGGCGCGGGGTGTGTCCGTAGCGCCAGACACCCGGTTCCCGTACGG
The DNA here is from genome assembly GCF_036226745.1 of Streptomyces sp. NBC_00683. Lineage (NCBI taxonomy): Bacteria > Bacillati > Actinomycetota > Actinomycetes > Kitasatosporales > Streptomycetaceae > Streptomyces > Streptomyces sp. NBC_00683. The sequence goes on from NZ_CP109013.1 coordinate 2,550,099, forward strand.
GGCGGGGGGTGCGCAGCCACTCCGCCAGCGAGGGGCCGGCGGCGACAGGGGCGTGCGCGGGAGGCGGTGGAGCGGACGGTGGTGGTCCCGCCGGGCGGGGCACCCGGTCCGCGCTCGTACCCCGTTTGCCGTACGTGCCTTCGGTGTCCATGAACCGCTGCCCCCTGACCAGCCACGTCCCGCCTTCTGCACCGGTCAATCTAGTGCCAGGACACGGGGAGTTCAGCAACCCGGCCGGATGGCACAGGTCGGGGCGGCACAGCATGCCCTGAAGGCCATCTGTCCGCCGCGGACAAGGACACGCCCCCAGTGCTCCCGATCGGAGCATGCCTGCCGCCCGCCCCCGCCCCTAGCCTGCAGAAAGAGAAGCGTCCGAAACACCCCCAGGAGCCCCGCATGTCCGACATTCCGCAGGAGCGCCGCGTCGTCACTGCCATTCCCGGCCCGAAGTCGGTCGAGCTGCAGGCTCGCCGCGTCGCTGCCGTCGCCGCGGGCGTGGGCTCCACGCTGCCGGTGTTCACCGCCAGGGCGGGCGGCGGGATCATCGAGGACGTGGACGGCAACCGGCTGATCGACTTCGGTTCCGGTATCGCCGTGACGTCCGTGGGCGCATCGGCCGAGGCGGTCGTGCGCCGCGCCACCGCGCAGCTCGCCGACTTCACCCACACCTGTTTCATGGTCACGCCGTACGAGGGCTACGTCGAGGTCTGCGAGCAGCTCGCCGAGCTGACGCCGGGCGACCACGCGAAGAAGTCGGCGCTGTTCAACTCGGGCGCCGAGGCCGTCGAGAACGCCGTGAAGATCGCCCGCGCCTACACCAAGCGCACCGCGGTCGTCGTGTTCGACCACGGCTACCACGGCCGGACGAACCTCACGATGGCGCTGACCGCGAAGAACATGCCGTACAAGCAGGGCTTCGGTCCGTTCGCGCCCGAGGTCTACCGCGTCCCGGTGGCGTACGGCTACCGCTGGCCGACCGGCGCCGAGAACGCGGGTGCCGAGGCGTCCGCGCAGGCCATCGACGAGATCACCAAGCAGATCGGCGCGGACAACGTCGCGGCGATCATCATCGAGCCGGTCCTGGGCGAGGGCGGTTTCATCGAGCCGGCCAAGGGCTTCCTCCCGGCGATCGCGCAGTTCGCGAAGGACAACGGCATCGTCTTCGTCGCGGACGAGATCCAGTCCGGCTTCTGCCGCACCGGCCAGTGGTTCGCCTGTGAGGACGAGGGCATCGTCCCCGACCTGATCACCACGGCCAAGGGCATCGCGGGCGGCCTGCCGCTCTCGGCGGTGACCGGTCGCGCCGAGATCATGGACGCCGCGCACGCCGGCGGCCTCGGTGGCACGTACGGCGGCAACCCGGTGGCCTGCGCGGGTGCGCTCGGCGCCATCGAGACGATGCGTGAGCTGGACCTGAACGGGAAGGCCAGGCGCATCGAGGAGGTCATGAAGGGCCGTCTGGCCGAGCTGCAGTCCAAGCTCCCGAACGGCGACATCATCGGTGACATCCGGGGCCGTGGCGCGATGATCGCGATCGAGCTCGTGAAGTCGGGCACGAAGGACCCCGACGCGGCAGCCGCGGCGGCGCTGGCCAAGGCCTGCCACGCCGAGGGCCTGCTGGTGCTGACCTGTGGCACGTACGGCAACGTCCTGCGCTTCCTGCCGCCGCTCGTCATCGGTGAGGACCTGCTGAACGAGGGCCTGGACATCATCGAGCAGGCGTTCGCCACGCTCTGATCCCGTGCGGGCCGGCCGGCCGCCGCGAGGCGATTTCGGCGGGGATGGCCTGGGCCCGCGTGTGGGCCTGTGAAGAAGGTGTGCGGGGGCCATGGCGGGATAACGTTGGCGCTATCGGTCCCCCCTTCCTCTGACGTACGGTTTCCGCAGATGAGAGAAACACCCCGCCCGCAGGGGACTGCGGGCGATGCCGGGCCGGGGCTCCCCCAGTGCCGACCCGGTCGTGCCCTGGCGCACACCACTGGAGCTTCTGGCTCCGGAACTCCTCACCGATCGGATGGCCGCTCGCCCCACACCCCCCGGGGCGCGCGGCAAACCGATCCGACCGGCCACCTCGGAACAATCCCCCCTGTTCCCCGGTGGCCGGTTCTTCTCGTTTACCGGGTGTCGGCGCTGCTGGCGCTCTTCGCACTGGTCACCTGGCAGGTCGTGGCCGACGGCCCCCTGCTCGGACCCGACGAACGGGCCGGTCTGGCGCTGGCCGGACGGGGTTCCGCCCGGCTCTCCGACTTCTTCGCCGATCTCGGCAACATGCAGGTCGCCGTGCCGGTGCTGGCGTGCGCGGTCGTCTTCGCCTGGTTCCGTCGTGACCGTCGTGCCGCGCTGTGCGCCGTGGCGGTCATGGCGGCGGTACCCGTGCTGGTCGTTCCCCTCAAGCTGTGGACCGACCGCCAGGGGCCGCTGACCGAGGCGACCGGCTACTACCCCTCGGGCCACACGGCCACGGCGGCGGTGGCGTACGGGGCCGCGGCCCTGCTGCTCGCGCCGTACGTGCGCCGTTCATGGATGATGCTCGTCGCCGCCGTCCTGATGACGGCGGCGACGAGCATCGGTCTGGTGCTGCGCGGCTACCACTGGCCGCTGGACGTGTTCGCCAGCTGGTGCCTGAGCGCGGTACTGCTGCTGGTGCTGCGGGAGGTCAGCTTCCGAAGTAGGCGTCGAAGTTCTTCTGGAACTCCCAGTTGTTGAAGCGGTCCCAGTTGATGGACCACGTCATCAGCCCGCGCAGCCCGGACCAGGTGCCGTGGGTCTGGTACGAGCCACAGTCGGTCTTCTTCGTCAGGCAGTTCAGCGCCTTGGTGACCTCGGCGGGCGAGGTGTGGCCGTTGCCCGCCTGGGTGGAGGCCGGGAGGCCGAAGGCGACCTGCTCGGGGCGCAGGGCCGGGAAGACCTTGGTCTGGTCGCCCGCGACCGGGAAGCCGGTGAGCAGCATGTCGGTCATGGCGATGTGGAAGTCGGCGCCGCCCATCGAGTGGTACTGGTTGTCCAGGCCCATGATGGAGCCCGAGTTGTAGTCCTGGACGTGCAGCAGGGTGAGGTCGTCGCGCAGGGCGTGGATGACCGGGATGTAGGCGCCGGCGCGCGGGTCCTGGCCGCCCCAGGGGCCGGAGCCGTAGTACTGGTAGCCGAGCTGCACGAAGAAGGTCTCGGGGGCCATGGTGAGGACGAAGTCGGCGCCGTACTTGGCCTTGAGGGACTTCACCGCGGAGATCAGGTTGACGATGACGGGGCTCGTCGGGCTGCGGAAGTCGGTGTCCCCGGTGTTCAGCGAGAGCGAGTGGCCCTCGAAGTCGATGTCCAGGCCGTCGAGCCCGTAGGTGTCGATGATCTTGGACACGGAGGTGACGAAGGTGTCACGCGCGGCGGTGGAGGCGAGCTGCACCTGACCGTTCTGGCCGCCGATGGAGATCAGCACCTTCTTGCCGGCGGCCTGCTTGGCCTTGATGGCGGCCTTGAACTCCGCCTCGGACTCCACCCCGGGGCACTCGGCGGCCGGGCAGAGCGAGAAGCGGATGTCGCCGGAGGTGACGGACGTCGGCTCGCCGAAGGCGAGGTTGATGACGTCCCACGAGTCGGGCACATCGGCCATCCGGGTGTAGCCGGAGCCGTTGGCGAAGCTGGAGTGCAGATAGCCGACGAGTGCGTGGGCGGGGAGGTCCCCGTTCCCGCCTCCCCCGCCGCCGCCGGCGGTCGTGGTGGCGCTCACGGCGGCGGACTTCGCGGACTCTCCCGCGGCGTTGACCGCGGTGACCTGGAAGCTGTACGCGGTCGACGCGGCCAGCCCCGTCACGGTCGCCGAGGTACCGGAGACGCTGAGTACCTTCGTCCCGCCCCGGTAGACGTTGTAGCCGGTGGCTCCGGCGGAGGCGGTCCAGGACAGCGGAACGGCGGACGCGGTGGCCGTACCGGCCGTCAGTCCGGTGGGCGCGGCGGGCACGACGACGGGTTCGCCGCCGGGGCCGACGAGGGTGAGGTCGTCGGCGTAGTAGGCCGGGGTGCCGTACCAGCCGTGGGTGTAGACGCTGACCGAGGTGGTCGCGGCGCCGGTCCTGAACGTGGTGGTGAGCTTCGTGTACGCGCCGGCGGACTGGGTCCAGGTGGAGACGTCGGTGGTCCCGGTGCCGGAGGCGCCGAGGTACACGTAGCTGCCCTGCACCCACGCACTCAGCGTGTACGTGGAGTCGGGCTTCACCGTGACGGTCTGGGAGCACTTGGCGTTGTCGCTGCCGGCCGGTGTCGCCTTCAGCGCGGAAGTGCCGCCGTGTACGGGCGTGCTGACGACGGCTCCGCTGCCGCCCGTACAGCTCCAGCCGTCCAGGCCCGCCTCGAAGCCGCCGTTGCGCGCCAGATCCGCGTCGGCCGCACCGGCGGCCGGCGCCGAGGCGACGAGCCCCCCGGCGGCGAGCAGGGCGGCCGAGAAGGCAGCAAGAAGTCCGGAGAATCGGGCGGGTGGTCCGGTGCGTTCCACAACAGCCTCCGTGCAGGGGGGAATTGAGTGGGGCCGCGCACAACATGGTCCAGACCAATCAAGTTGTCAAGACCTCTGGCGGTTCCCCACTCCTCGTCGTCGCCGTCGCCGAGCGCCGCGGCCTGCCCGTCCGGCCGGGCGGATGCCGCTGTTCGGGGGATCCGCGGGCCGCCCCCGCCCTCCTCCCGGGCGGAGCGGGTATCCCTGACGAAACGAGAGAGGGACACGATGCCGCTCTACCTGTCGAGGTTCAGCTACACGCCGGAAACGTGGGCACGCCTGATCGGCCACCCCGAGGACCGCTCGAAGGCCGCCCAGTCGTACATCGAGTCCGTCGGCGGGAAGCTGCACGGCTTCTGGTACGCCTTCGGCACACATGACGGCTACAACCTCTGGGAAGCCCCGGACAACGTGTCCATGGCCGCGGTCGCGCTGGCGATCGGCGGAGGTGGCGCGCTCGACTCGTTCGAGACGACGGTCCTCCTGAGCATCGAGGAAACGCTCGATGCCCTGCAGAAGGCCGGGCAGGTCGGGTACCGGGCCCCTGGCGCGTAGCGATACGGGCCCCGGCACAGGAAGCACCCGCTCAGTCGCAGTCGCCTCCCCCGTAGGCGCTCCGGGCGGCTGCGGCCTCGTGCATCGCGAGCTCCAGGACGGTCGCGTCGGTGAGGGTTCCGGACCCGTCCGGCTGGATGAGCCACCGCACCCCGCCGACCGTGCGGCCCGGGTAGGGGATGACGATCCAGGTGCCCTGTCCCGCCCCGCGGACACCGGTCCCGAGCCAGCGCGCGGCCGTTCCCGGCGGCACGAAGAACCCCATGCGGGCGTCGCCGAAATCGGCGAGGACCGGCCCCGGCCGGTCGATGAGCCGGGTGAGCACATCGAGGGTCGGATAGCCCAGCTCCCCCGGAAGGATCAGTACGTCCCAGCGCTTTCCGGCGGGGAGGAGCGCAATCCCCTGCGGATTGCGCTCCCATTCCCACCGGCAGGCTGCCGGGTCCGGTGCCACCGATGCGAGCCATTCGACCGCGGCGTGTGCCCCCGTGCCGGTCATGGACTGCCTCCTCCGACGTGGGCACCGGCAGGTTTCTGCCGGTGCGTTCACGTGGGAGAGAGCCGTCCGCCCGGATCATGACGCGGGTTCGGCCACCCGTCCGCAGTGAGCTGGGTCACTCGCTCGGTCTTCCCGGCTGCCGGAGCCTCAGCTGTCGAAGCCGAGCCCCATCCGGTCCATGGTCCGCAGCCACAGGTTGCGGTGTCCGCCGTGGCTGTCCGCGCGGGCGAGCGACCGTTTGGTGAGCTCGATCCCGGCCCAGGCGAAAGGCTCGGGCGGGAAAGGCAGCGGCTTGGAGCGGACCATTTCGAGGGCGGTGCGCTCCGTTTCCTCGCCGGACAGCAGATCCAGCATCACATCGGCCCCGAAACGCGTGGCCCCGACGCCCAGTCCGGTGTATCCGGCCGCATAGGCGACCCGGCCGCGATGGGCCGTTCCGAAGAATGCGGAGAATCGCGAACAGGTGTCGATCGCACCGCCCCAGGCGTGGCTGAAACGCACATCGGAGAGCTGCGGAAAACACTCGAAGAACTGGCCTGCGAGCTTGAGGAAAGTCTCCGGGCGCTGGTCGAGATCGGAATTCAGCCGGCCCCCGTAGGGATAGATCGCGTCGTATCCGCCCCACAGGATCCGGTTGTCGGCCGAGAGCCGGAAATAGTGGAACTGATTCGCGCTGTCCCCCAGTCCCTGCCGGTTCCGCCAGCCGATCGAAGCGAGCTGGTCGGCGGTGAGCGGTTCGGTCATCAGCGCGTAGTCGTACACCGGGACGGTGAACGGGCGCATGCGCTTGACCAGCGACGGGAAGATGTTCGTGCCGAGCGCGACCTGGCGGGCGAAGACCCTGCCGTACGGGGTGCGCACCGCCATGCCGGCTCCCTGCGCGGCGAGGTCGAGGGCCCTGGTGTGCTCGAAGATCCGTACACCCAGGCCGAGGCAGGCCTGCTTCAGCCCCCAGACGAGCTTCGCCGGGTGCAGCAGGGCGACCCCGCGCCGGTCCCAGAGACCACCCAGGAATGTCGGTGAATCGACATGGGTCCGCACCTGTTCCCGGTCCAGGAACTCCACTCCGGTGAAGCCGAGCTCCTCGGTCCGGCTGTGCCATTCCCGCAGCTCTTCGAGCTGGTGGGGCTGGGTGGCCACATCGATCTCGCCGGTGCGCTCGAAGTCGCAGTCGATGGAGTAGCGGGCGACGGCGGCCTCGATGGCGTCGAGGTTCCGCCCGCCCAGCTCCTCCAGCTTCCCGATCTCGTCGGGCCAGCGCTCCAGTCCGTTGGCCAGGCCGTGCGTCAGCGAGGCCGCGCAGAATCCGCCGTTGCGGCCCGAGGCCGCCCAGCCCGACTCGTTTCCCTCGATGAGGACGACATCGCGCCCGGGATCCCTCTCCTTGGCGAGCAGAGCCGTCCACAGTCCGCTGTAGCCGCCGCCTACCACGAGGAGGTCGCAGTGCTCGTCCGCGGTGAGTGCGGGCAGCGCGTCGGGCTTTCCCGGGTCGTCGAGCCAGTAGGAGAGAGGGGTCGCGTCGGAGAGCGAATGTGCAGCAGTACGCATGGCATCCGGGGCCATGGTTTCCAACTCCTTCAGGTGTTACTTTCGCGCGTTGCTCTTCCGCCGGGTCGCAATGAGCTGCCCGACGAGTACCACCGCCACGGCGATCACGAACATGGCCGTACCGATGACGTTGATCTGCACAGGTGTACCGCGCTGCGCCGATCCCCAGACGAACATGGGGAAGGTCACCGTGGAGCCCGCGTTGAAATTGGTGATGATGAAATCGTCGAAGGAGAGAGCGAAGGCGAGCAGTGCGCCCGCCGCGATCCCGGGAGCGGCGATCGGGAAGGTCACCCGGACGAATGTCTGTACGGGGCCCGCGTAGAGATCGCGGGCGGCTTCCTCGAGCCTCGGGTCCATCGACATCACACGCGCCTTGACCGCCGTCACCACGAAGCTGAGGCAGAACATGATGTGCGCGATCAGCACGGTCCAGAAGCCGAGCTCGGCTCCCATGTTGAGGAAGAGCGTGAGCAGCGAGGCGGCCATGACGACCTCGGGCATCGCCATCGGCAGGAAGATCAGCGAGTTGATCGCGCCGCGCGCCCGGAAGCGGTAGCGGACCAGCGCGAAGGCGATCATCGTGCCGAGCACCGTCGCGCCGATGGTCGCCCAGAGGGCGATCCTGAGCGAGAGCCCGAGCGATCCGCACAGGTCGGCGACGCCGCAGGGGTCCTTCCAGGCGTCCAGCGAGAACTGCTGCCAGGCGTAGTTGAAGCGGCCCTTCGGCTTGTTGAAGGAGAACACCATCACGACGATGTTCGGCAGGATCATGTACGCGAGGGTCAGCAGACCCGCGATCACGATCAGGTTCCGGCGAATCCAGCGGAGTGCGGGCATCAGACCAGGTCCTCCGTCCCGGAGCGGCGGATGTAGAACGTGACCACGAGCAGGACCACCGCCATGAGGATGAAGGAGAGGGCGGCCGCCGTCGGGTAGTCCAGGACTCTCAGGAACTGGGTCTGGATGACGCTGCCGACCATCTTGGTGTCCGTGGAGCCGAGCAGCTCCGCGTTGACGTAGTCGCCGCTGGCCGGGATGAAGGTCAGCAGGGTTCCGGAGACCACCCCGGGCATGGACAGCGGGAACGTCACCTTGCGGAAGGTGGTGGCGGGAGTGGCGTACAGGTCGCCCGCCGCCTCGTGCAGCCGGCCGTCGATCCGCTCCAGCGAGGTGTAGAGCGGCAGGATCATGAACGGCAGGAAGTTGTACGTCAGACCGCAGACCACGGCCATCGGGGTGGCCAGGACCCGGTTGTTCTCCGTCCAGCCGAGCCAGCTGGTGACGTCCAGGACGTGCAGGGTGTCCATGACGTCGACGACCGCACCGCCGTCGGCGAGGATCGTCTTCCAGGCGAGCGTCCGGATCAGGAAGCTGGTGAAGAACGGCGCGATGACCAGCACGAGCACCAGGTTGCGCCAGCGGCCCGCCTTGAAGGCGATCAGGTAGGCGAGCGGGTAGCCCAGCAGCAGGCACAGGAACGTGGCGGTGCCGGCGTACAGCAGGGACCGGATGAACTGCGGGTAGTAGTCGGCGAAGGCGTCCCAGTACGTCCGGAAGTGCCAGGTGACCTGGAAGCCCTTCTCCAGGGATCCGGTCTGCACGGAGGTCGACGCCTGGTAGACCATCGGCAGCGCGAAGAAGACGATCAGCCACAGGATGCCGGGGAGCAGCAGCCAGTACGGGATGAGCCTCTTGCGGGTGGAGGGCTTGCGGATCTTCGGTTCGGTGGGTGGCGCCGGCGGCGCGTCGGTGACGCTCACGCCGCGTCCTCCACGCTCTCCACGCCCGCGTCCATGTCCTGTGCGGCGTCCAGGCCGAAGGTGTGTGCGGGGTTCCAGTGCAGGACGACCTCGGCACCCGGGACGAGGCCCGCGCGGTGGTCGACGTTCTGCTCGTACACGTGCAGTGCCTTGCCGGCCGGGCTCTCGACGACGTACTGCGTGGAGACGCCGATGAAGCTCGAGTCGGCGATCCGTCCGGTGACCCGGTTGCGGCCGTCGGCTATCGCGTCCGCCTCGTCGGCGCGCGCGAGGGAGATCTTCTCGGGGCGGATGCCGACGAGCAGCCTGCCGCCGCTCGCCGTGGGCGCGGAACATCGGCCGCCGGGCAGCCGGAGCTTCCCGCCGCCGGCCGAGACGACGATGTCCGTGCCCGCGGAGACGATCTCGGCCTCGATGAGGTTGGAGGTCCCGAGGAAGTTCGCCACGAAGGTGGTCTGCGGGTTCTCGTACAGCTCGGCGGGGCTGCCGAGCTGCTCGACCCGGCCGCCGTTCATCACCGCGACGGTGTCGGCCATGGTCATGGCCTCCTCCTGATCGTGGGTGACATGGATGAACGTGATGCCGACCTCGGTCTGGATCCGCTTGAGTTCGAGCTGCATCTGGCGGCGCAGTTTGAGGTCGAGCGCGCCCAGGGGCTCGTCGAGCAGCAGCACCTGCGGGTGGTTGATGAGTGCGCGGGCCACGGCGACGCGCTGCTGCTGGCCGCCGGAGAGCTGGTGCGGTTTGCGCCGGGCGAAGTCTCCGAGCTGGACGAGGTCCAGCATCTCCCCCACCTGCTTCTTCACGGACTTGATGCCGCGGCGGCGCAGGCCGAAGGCGACGTTCTCGGAGACGTCGAGGTGCGGGAACAGCGCGTAGCTCTGGAAGACGGTGTTGACGGGCCGTTTGTACGGGGGCAGGCCCGTGATGTCCTTGCCGCCGAGCGAGACCGTGCCGGTGGTGGCTTCCTCCAGGCCCGCGATCATCCGCAGGGTGGTGGTCTTCCCGCATCCCGATGCGCCGAGCAGGGCGAAGAAGGAGCCCTGGGGGACGGTCAGATCGAGTGGCTGTACGGCGGTGAAGGAGCCGAATGTCTTGCTGATCCCGGTGAGACGGACGTCGCCGCCCGCTGTCTGCTGCTGTGTCATGGGTCGCAGTCCCAGTGGTGTCGAGGGAGGTCGGGAGGGGGAACGGGCCGGTCAGGCGCCGATGAGCTTGGCGAACTTCTCCTCGTACGCCGTCTCTTCCTTGGAGCTGAGCGAACGGAAGGAACGCGACTTCGCGGCCATGTCCTTGTCCGGGAGGATCAGCGTGTTCGAGGCCATCGCCGGGTCGATCTTCGCCAGCTCCGCGGCGACCCCGTCGACCGGGCAGACGTAGTTGATGTACGCGGCGAGCTGGGCGGCGACCGGGGGCTCGTAGTAGTAGTCGATGAGCTTCTCGGCGTTGGTCTTGTGCCGGGCCTTGGCCGGGACCAGCAGGTTGTCGCTGGAGGTGATGTATCCGGCGGCAGGTATCGCGAACTTGATGTCGGGGTTGTCGGCCTGCAGCTGGATGATGTCGCCGGCCCAGGCGACACACGCGGCCAGGTCGCCCTTGCTGAGGTCCGCCGTGTAGTCGTTGCCGGTGAAGCGGCGTATCTGCTTCTTGTCGACGCCCTTCTGGAGCCTGCCTATCGCGGCGTCGAAGTCGGCGTCGGTGAACGCCCCGGGGTCCTTGCCCATGTCGAGCAGGGTCATGCCGACGGAGTCGCGCATCTCGGAGAGGAAGGCGACCTTGCCCTTGAGCTTCGGGTCGTCGAGCAGCTGGGTGACGGAGTCGACCTTGCGGCCGCCGGTCGCCTTCACGTTGTACGCGATGACGGTGGGGATGCCGGTCCAGGGATAGGAGTAGGCGCGTCCCGGGTCCCAGTCGGGGGTGCGGAACTGGGCCGAGAGGTTGGCGAACGCGTGCGGCAGGTTCGCCGGGTCGAGCTTCTGCGCCCAGCCGAGCCGGATGATGCGGGCGGCCAGCCAGTCGGTGACGACGACGAGGTCGCGCCCGGTGTCCTGGCCCGCGGCCAGCTGCGGCTTGATCTTCCCGAAGAACTCGACGTTGTCGTTGATGTCCTCGGTGTACTTGACCTTGATCCCGGTGCGCTTCGTGAACGCCTGCAGCGTCGGGCGGCTCTTCTCGTCCTCGCTGACGTCCATGTACTCGGTCCAGTTGGAGAAGTTGATCTGTTTCTCACCGGCCGAGTGGTCGTCCGAGGCCGCCGCCGCGTCCCCTTCCCTCTTCGCGGGCGGTATCCCGCACGCGCCGAGCGTTCCTATGCCGCCGAGCGCGAGGGCGCCGGCGCCGGAGGCGCGCAGCAGTGAACGGCGGGTGAGGGCGCCCCTGCCTGTCGTCAGGCTGCGCCTCATGGCGGCCAACTGGGCCGCGGAGAGGTGCTCGGGCTCGTACTGCTCCATACGCGTTGCCCTTCCGGGTGGGTGGGCCGCCGGGCGGCGGCCGCTGCTATCGGTCCCCGAAGACGGTGCGGTGCCAGTCCTTCCTGGCTACCGCGGAGTTGTCGTACATGACGTGTTTGACCTGCGTGTACTCATCGAAGGAGTACGACGACATGTCCTTGCCGAAGCCGCTGGCCTTGTAACCGCCGTGCGGCATCTCGCTGATGATCGGGATGTGGTCGTTGATCCACACGCAGCCCGCCCCGATCTCACGGGTGGCGCGGTTCGCCCGGTACAGGTCGCGGGTCCAGGCGGAGGCGGCGAGTCCGTACGGGGTGTCGTTGGCGAGGCGGATTCCCTCGTCGTCGGTGTCGAAGGGCAGCACGACCAGGACCGGACCGAAGATCTCCGAGTTCACGATCTCGCTGTCCTGGGCGGCGTCCTTGATCAGCGTCGGCCGGTAGTAGGCGCCTGCCGCGAGGTCGCCCCCGGGGGCCTCGCCGCCGGTGACGACGGTGGCGTACGCCCGGGCGCGCTCCACGAAGGCGGCGACGCGGTCGCGCTGTGCGTGGCTGATCAGCGGGCCCAGGTCGGTCGACGGGTCGAAGGGGTCTCCGAGCCGGACGCTCTCCATCAGTTCGGCGACTCCGGCCACGAAGGCGTCGTACAGCGGGCGCTGGACGTAGGCACGGGTGGCGGCGGTGCAGTCCTGGCCGGTGTTGATGAGGGATCCGGCGACCGCTCCGTTGACCGCGGCGTCGAGGTCGGCGTCGTCGAACACCAGGAACGGCGCCTTGCCGCCGAGCTCCAGGTGGAGGCGCGTGACGGTGGAGGCGGCGATCTCGGCGACCCGCTTGCCCACGGCCGTGGAGCCGGTGAACGAGGTCATGACGACGTCGGGGTGGCCGACGAGGTGCTCACCCGCGACCTTTCCGGCGCCGCAGACGATGTTGATCACGCCGTCCGGGATGCCTGCCTCGGTGGCCGCCTGGGCGAACATCAACGAGGTCAGCGGGGTGATCTCGGCGGGCTTCAGCACGATGGTGTTGCCCGCGGCGACGGCCGGGAGGATCTTCCAGGCCGCCATCTGGAGCGGGTAGTTCCAGGGAGCGATGGAGCCGACGACCCCGATCGCCTCGCGGCGTACGTAGGAGGTGTGGTCGCCGCTGTACTCGCCGGCCGACTTCCCTTCGAGGTTGCGGGCGGCGCCGGCGAAGAACGAGGTGTTGTCGACGGTTCCGGGCACGTCGAACTCGGTGGAGAGCTTGACGGGCTTGCCGCACTGCAGTGACTCGGCGTACGCGAAGTCGGCTGCCTGCGCGTCGAGTACGGCGGCGAAGCGGTGCAGCAGTCCGGACCGCTCCCCCGGAGTGGCGCCGGACCACGCGGGGAAGGCCTCGCGGGCGGCGGCGACGGCCGCGTCGACATCGTCCGTACCGGCCAGCTCGTAGCGGTAGACCGTCCTGCCCGTCGCGGGGTCCACCACCTCCTGGTGGTGACCCGATGTGCCGGGCAGCAGTCTCCCGCCGATGTACTGCGCACCCTCCGCGAACCGGTCCTGCACCTGGAAGCCGTTACCCATGACGCTCTCCTCCGCTGTCCCCGTGATCCGGGGGCGGCGTAGCTTCTTCCCGAATTGAGTGCCGATCCTGACAGAGCAGACCTCGGCCAACAAGGGATTCCGTTGTTTCCTTTTGGTTACGCGACGGAATCTGTCGACCATGTGTCGTGCGGGTACGGAAATCCCCATACGGACTGTCAGTGGCGGATGCCAGACTCGGCTGCCATGGGACAGGAACACATGGACGACCTCCTGGCGCGCGCGGCACGCGGGGAGCGCATGAAGTACCTGCCGTTCTGGGGACACCGACCGCGCGCGGACGGCCGTCTCGGCGAGAGCTGCCTCAGCCAGTGGTGGCCGGCGCCGTTCACGGTGGATTCGGTGACCTACGCCTCGGCGGAGCACTGGATGATGGCCGGCAAGGCACGGCTCTTCGGTGACGCGGAGGCGGAGCGCGAGGCCGTGGCGGCGAGCAGCCCGGCGGCGGCGAAGAAGGTGGGCCGGCTGGTCCGGGGATTCGACGACGCCGTATGGGTGCGGGAGCGGTTCGCACTGGTGGTGGCGGGCAGCGTCCACAAGTTCGGCCAGGACCCGGCACTGCGCGCGTTCCTGCTGGGAACCGGGGAGCGCGTGCTGGTCGAGGCGAGCCCGATGGACCGGATCTGGGGCATCGGGCTGGCCAAGGACGATGCGCGGACCGCGGACCCGGCTGCGTGGCGGGGGCTGAATCTGCTGGGCTTCGCGCTCATGGAGGCGCGTGCGCAGCTGCGCACGATATGAAACAGCCCGTGGCGGGGCCGGGGATCTTCCCGGCCCCGCCACGGGCGGTTCCTGCGGTCAGCGCGTGGCGCCGACGACCAGTGAGGTCGCGTACGGGTCGTCGTAGTCGTAGTCGCTGCCGGACTCTTCATTGGCGATGGCCCAGATCAGGAATCCGAGGAACACCGCGCTGATCAGGATGGAGATCGAGCCCAGGATGATCCCGGCGAGCGCCATGCCCCCGTTGGTCGCCTCGCCCCGCTTGGCGCGGCCCCGGCCGATGATGCCGAAGATCAGCGCGAGGATCCCGAGGATGATGCCGAGTCCCCACATGCAGAAGCCGACCACCGCGATGATGCCGAGCACCATCGCCGCGATACCGAGCCCGTTCGCGGGTGCCGGGCCCCAGGCCGGCTGACCGCCGTAGCCGGGGTATCCCGGGTAGCCGCCGTACGGAGCGGCGGGCGCCGCGGGCGCGGCCGGGTAGCCGTACTGTCCCGCGGGCGGCGGGGTGGGCTGCCCCGGTCCGTTCGGTGCGATCGGCGGCGGCGGTACGTCGGCCGTCGGCGGCCCGAAGCCTCCGCCTGCCCCGGGTATCTGCCCGCTTCCCGAATCGACGCCCGGCATGGACGTGACGGTCTGCTGGTCGTGCACGCCCGGCGGACGGGCGTCGGCCGCCGGCTTGCTCAGCTCCACCCTGCTCTCCGGCGGTGCCCACGGATCGCGCGGCCCGCCCCCGGGCTGCTGTGTGTTGTCTGACATGGGCCTCCCCCATCGTGGTCCCGCCATGCTACGGCCCGCCCTACGGCGGCCGGGCCCCGCCTACGATGATCGATGCAGCCGGTGTGCCCGGCCGATATCCGAGATCCGGGAGAATCCGATGAACGATCTGCACCCCTTCATCGCGGGGCTGCCCAAGGCCGAGCTCCACGTGCACCACGTCGGTTCCGCCTCGCCCCGCATCGTGGCCGAGCTGGCTGCCCACCACCCCGACTCCAAGGTCCCCACGGACCCGGAGGCGCTGTCGGACTTCTTCACCTTCACCGACTTCGGCCACTTCATTGACGTCTACCTCTCCGTGGTGGACCTCATCCGTACCCCCGAGGACGTCAGGCTGCTGACGTTCGAGGTCGCCCGGGACATGGCGCGGCAGAACATCCGGTACGCGGAACTGACCGTCACCCCGTTCAGCTCGACCCGCCGGGGCATCCCGGAGCAGGGCTTCATGGAGGCGATCGAGGACGCACGGAAGTCCGCCGAGGCAGAGCTCGGGGTCGTCCTTCGCTGGTGCTTCGACATCCCGGGCGAGGCCGGCCTCGAGGCAGCCGCGGAGACCGCCCGGCTCGCCGTGGACCTGCGGCCCGAGGGGCTCGTCTCCTTCGGTCTCGGCGGGCCCGAGGTCGGGGTGGACCGCCCTCAGTTCAAGCCCTACTTCGACCGGGCGATCGCCGCGGGTCTGCACTCCGTCCCGCACGCCGGGGAGACCACGGGTCCGCAGACCGTCTGGGACGCTCTCACCGCACTGCGTGCCGAGCGCATCGGCCACGGCACCAGCTCCGTCCAGGACCCGAAGCTGCTGGAGCACCTCGCCGAGCACCGCATCGCTCTGGAGGTCTGCCCGACGTCGAACATCGCGACCCGCGCCGTCGCCGACATCGAACAGCACCCGGTGAAGGAGATGGTCCAGGCGGGCGTCCTCGTCACGATCAACAGTGACGACCCGCCGATGTTCGGTACCGACCTCAACAACGAGTACGCGGTGGCGGCACGGCTTCTGGGCCTGGACGAACGCGGTGTGGCCGACCTGGCCAAGAACGCGGTGGAGGCCTCGTACCTCGACCCGGCGGGCAAGCGGACACTGGCCGCCGAGATCGACACGTACACGGCGAACTGGCTGGAGGCGCCCGGCCGGTGACCTCCGCGGTCACAATGGACGCATGGCCACCACCGTCACCGCCGTGGGACATCGCGGCGATCCGTACCGTGCCCGCGAGAACACGCTCCCGTCGATCCGCTCCGCCCTCGAACGGGGGGCCGACGCGGTGGAGATCGATGTCCGCGTCACCCGTGACGGGGTGCCCGTCCTCCTCCACGACGCCACACTGGAGCGCCTGTGGCGTCACGACATCCACCTGGACCGGATCGAACACCGGGAGCTGGTGGAGGTGACCGGCGGCGGGGTCCCCACCCTGCGTGAGGCACTGTCCGCCGCCGGGGCCCACCGGGTCATGGTGGACCTGCCCGGTTCCACGGACGCCTCGGTACGGGCAATCGTCGGTGTGGTCCGCGAGTGCGGGGCCGGCGAGCGCGTGTACTACTGCGCGGGCCCGGCGGCCATGCTGCGGGTACGTGCCGCCGACCCGTCCGCCGAGATCGCGCTGACCTGGACGTCGCTCGCTCCGCCCCGTCCCGTACTGCTCGACACCGTGAAGCCGCACTGGCTGAACTACCGCTTCGGGCTGCTGAGCGGCGAACTGACGGACCGTATCCACCGCGACGGGCTGCTGGTCTCCGCCTGGACGGCCGACACCAGGCGCACGATGCGCCGGCTGATCAGGTACGGCGTCGACTCGGTCACCACCAACCGGATCGACGTCCTGCGCGCACTGGTGGCCAACTCCCGTTCCTCGGAAGCTTCTTGATCGGTCCGGCATCATGGGTGCCGCGTCATTCGTGATGTCCCCCACCGGCGCCCGAGGAGCAGAAGTGACCGACCCCCGCACGGCATCCGCCCGTGTCCGTTCCGACATCGCCCACAACTCCCGGGTGTGGAACTACTGGCTGGGCGGCCAGGACAACTACCCCGTGGACCGTGTGGTCGGCAACAGGGTGACCGCCATGTATCCGAGCATCGGCGAAGTGGCCCGCGCCGACCGCGCGTTCCTCGGCCGGGTGGTCCACCATCTGGCCGGGGACGTCGGCATCGGCCAGTTCCTGGACATAGGCACCGGCCTGCCGACGGTGAACAACACCCATGAGGTGGCCCAGCACACGGCGCCCGACGCCCGCATCGTCTACGTCGACAACGACCCGACCGTGCTCGTCCACGCACGCTCCCTGCTCACCAGCTCCCCCGAAGGGGCCACCGAGTACCTCGACGCGGACGCCCGTGACACGGAGCGCATCCTGCGCGCCGCGGAGCGGACCCTGGACCTTCGGCGCCCGGTCGCGGTGATGATGCTCGGCATCCTCAACTTCGTCCTGGACACGGACGAGGCGCGGTCCGTCGTGACCGGGCTGATGGACGCGCTGCCGTCCGGCAGCCACCTGGTGCTCACCCACCCCACGCTGGAGCTGGGCGGCGAGGGCAACGAGGCCGCGATGAGTTTCTGGAACAAGAACGCCACCCCGCCGATCACGGCCCGCAGCCGCTTCGAGTTCGCCGCGTTCCTGGACGGCCTGGACATCCTGGACCCGGGCATCGTGTCGTGCTCCCGCTGGCGCGCCGACGCCCGCACCGGGGGCCCCGAGGTCGCCCAGTTCGGGGCTGTGGGCCGGAAGCCCTGATGCGGATACCGGGCAGCCGGTGGCTTCCGCGCCGGGCGTGGGCCGTCGACGTCGCCGTCGCCCTTCTGGTGCAGGCCGCCGTCACCATGCCGTTCGTGGTGCCCCGCTCGGCCGAACTGCCGGCGGCCACCTGGCCCTCGTACGGCCTGACGACTCTGACCGTTCTGCCGTTGGTGGCCCGTCGGCGCGCCCCGGTCACCGTGCTGCTCCTGGTGCTCGCGGCCGGCGCCCTGTACAAGTTCTCCGTCGACGGACCCGGACAGCCCCTGCCGTACACCGGACTGGTGGCCTTCTACACCGTGGCCGAGCTGTCCTCGCCGCGGCGGCGGGCGGCGGTGGCGGCGCTGGTCCTGGCGGCGGTGTTCCCGTCGGTGGCGAAGAACACCGGAGAGGCCAGGGAGCTGCTGTTCTCGCTGTTCGTGTTCGCGGCGGCGTACGCCTTCGGGCGGTTCACCCACACCCGCAAGGCGTACATCCGGGCGATGGAGGACCGGGCGCGGCAACGGGAGGAGACCCACCGGATCGAGGCGGAGCAGGCCGCCGCGCGGGAACGGGCCCGGATCGCCCGGGAGATGCACGACATCCTCTCCCACGCCGTGAGCCTGATGATCGTGCAGGCGGAGGCCGGCCCGGTCGCGGTGCGTACTGCGCCGGAGCGGGCGGAGGCCGCGTTCGACGCCATCTCTGAGACCGGCCGGGACGCGATGATGCAGCTGCGACGGATGCTCGGTGTACTGCGGGAGGAGGGCCCCGGACAGCCGCCCCCACCGCGTTCTCCGCAGCCCGTACTGGCTGAGCTGCCGGGTCTGCTGGAGCGGGTGCGGTCCGGGGGCCCGGCGGTGACGTACACGACGACGGGTCAGCCTCGGCCTCTTCCCGCGGACACGGAGGCCACTGTCTACCGGATCGTGCAGGAGGCCCTGACGAACGTCGTCAAGCACGCCGGGGCGCACCGCGCCCGGGTCGAACTCGGCTACGCCACGACCGGGCTGACCATCACGGTCACGGACGACGGGCGGGGCCCGGGGACCACGACCGGGCTCGGGCTGGCCGGCATCCGTGAGCGGGCGGCCGCGCACGGCGGCACGGCCCTGGCCGGGGCGGGCCCCGGGGGCGAGGGGTTCCAGGTCCTCGTCACCCTGCCCCTTGTAACCTCCGGCGAGGGGGTGGGGAGTTGACGATCCGTGTGGTGGTGGCCGACGACCAGGAGCTGGTGCGCAGCGGCTTCGCGATGATCCTGGACGCGCAACCCGACATCGAGGTCCTCGCCGAGGCGGGGGACGGCGCGCAGGCGTTGGACGCGGTGCGCAGGCTGCGGCCGGACGTGGCGCTGCTGGACATCCGCATGCCCGTCATGGACGGTATCGAGTCCTGCCGGGCCATCAGTGCGCAGACCGCCTGCCGCACGGTCATGCTGACGACGTTCGACTCGGACGAGTACGTCTACGAGGCGCTGCACGCGGGCGCGAGCGGCTTTCTGCTCAAGGACGTCCGGCGCGACGACCTGGTGCACGCGGTACGCGTGGTGGCGGCGGGGGACTCGTTGCTCGCCCCGTCCGTGGCCCGCCGGCTGATCGCCGAGTACACCTCGCGCCCGGCGGTCCGGTCCGCGCCGGAGCCGGAACGGCTGGCGGCGCTCACCGCCCGCGAGCGGGAGACGCTGCTGCATCTGGCGCGCGGCCTGTCCAACGCGGAGATCGCCGCCGCGCTCGTGGTCAGCGAGCACACGGTCAAGACCCACGTGGGCAACGTGCTGTCCAAACTGGGGCTGCGGGACCGCATCCAGGCGGTCATCTGCGCGTACGAGACAGGGCTCGTCGCTCCCTCGCCGGAGGGAGGGGCCGCTCCGCTCTCCCCCGCCCAGGGGAGGAGACCTCCCCCACAGGACCCCTCGGTCGGGTGATCCGCCGAGCGCCGGGGACGAACAGGATGGATCCGTCGAGCAGTTACGGATTCCACTCCCCCGGAGGCACCGATGAACACCCGCACGCGCACGCTTCTCGCCGGAGCCCTCGTCCTGGCCGTCGTCGCGGGCCCGGCCGCGCCCGCCCTGGCGAACGGCCCTGCCCCTGCCGCACCGGCCGGCGCGAGCTCCCATGAGATCCCCGAGGCGGCTGCACTGCGCGCGGCGATCTCCGGCCTCCCCTCCGAGGACGCCACCGCAGCACTCGTACGGGTGGGCGGCAGCGACGGCACCTGGCGCGGCAGCTCGGGCGTGCACGATCTGGACTCGAACCGTCCGGCCGATCCGCGGGCACGGTTCCGGGCCGGATCGGTGACCAAGGTCTTCACCGCGGCCACGGCCCTGCAACTGGCGGGCGAGGGGAAGCTGGACCTCGACCGGACGGCCAGGCACTACCTCCCGGACCTGATCCCCGCCGCGTACGGGCAGGTCACCGTCCGGCAGCTGCTCAACCACACCAGTGGGATACCGGCCGCGGGCATGCCCGGAGGGACCATCGAGGAGTGGTACGCGCACCGCTTCGACCTGTACACACCGCGCGGCATGGTCGCCTCGGCCACGGCCAAGGAGCCGGAGTTCGCCCCCGGTGGGAGCCAGCACTACCTCAACATCAACTACACGGTCCTGGGACTGCTGATCGAGCAGGTGACCGGCGACTCCTACGCCCACCAGGTGAGTGAGCGCGTCCTGCGCCCGCTGGGTCTGCGCTCCACGTCGTTCCCCGGCACCGACCCGCACATCCGTGGCCCGCACAATCACGGCTACCAGGTGTTCGCCACGCCCGGCGGTGGGACGGAGCTGCGGGACGTGTCGGTGTGGGGCACCACCGACGGCTGGGCGGCGGGGGACATCATCTCGACCACCGCCGACCTGGAGCGCTTCACCACCGCGCTGTTCCGGGGGCAGGTGGTGCGCGGTCCGCTGCTGGAGGAGATGTTCACGCTGCCCGACTCCTCGGTGCGGACGTACGGAACCGGCAAGCCCGCCCAGTTCGGCGCGGGCCTGAGTGTGATGACGCTGGGCGGGCGTGAGGTGTGGGGGAAGACGGGTGGCCGCTACGGGTACAACTCGCTGGTGGCGGCCACCCGTGATCTGTCCCGCACGCTGGTGTACAGCGTCAACTCGACGAACGCGAAGGGCCAGGACATGAATGCCACGGCGATGGACATAGTCGTGGCGGCCTTCGGCGCCCCGTCCGCCGGTTGAGCCACCGGCGGCCGGCCGGGTCAGGCCGGCACCGGGACCGGCACCTCCTGGGCTGCTTCCAGTCGCTTGATCATGCGGCGGACGACGAGCAGCGGGAGGATGCCGAACACCCCGAAGGACATGTCGATGACGGTCCACCAGAAGGGGATGTCCCGGATGGGTCCGCAGATCAGGGCCAGCGGGATGATCCCGGCACAGGCGATCATGCCGAACTCGATGACCCAGATGTTGCGGACCGGATCGCGGTAGGGGCCGTAGAAGGCGACCGCGATGACCAGGTGGGCGAAGGCCAGCCAGTCGGTGCCGTAGAGCACGAAGGGGTACTTCGCGTCGGCCTCGTCGAGGCCGGTGCGGACCCTGGTGATCCATTCCATCAGGGCCGGGAAGTGCTCGGGGACAGGGGAGGCGGAGGACCTCAGCAGGTCCTCCGCCCAGTGGAGTTCGTGCACCAGCGGGAAGGCGGTCAGACCGCTCAGCACCAGGCAGACGATGAAGAGGACCAACCACACGCGTATGCGCCGCAAGAGGGCTCGCTCGCTCATGCCCGCAGCGTACGCCCATCATGAACACGTTCAAAAGTGGGGGTGGCGCTCGTTGGCCCGAGTCACCGGTGAACCTTCCGGCGCACTTCAGGTGGCACCTCGCCGTGGCTCGCCGCCGGCTCAGAGGCCGACGATGGAGTTCCACTTCTTCGCGAAGCCGGTGCGCTCCTCGGAGGTGATGTCGCGGGCGATGGCGAGCCGTTCGCGCATCGCGTCGTCGGGGAAGATCAGCGGATCCTCGGCGAGCGCGGCGGTCTCCTCGTCCTTCGAGGAGGCCAGGATCTCGCGGGCGGCGGGTACCGGGCAGACGTAGTTGACCCAGGTGGCCAGTTCGGCGGCGACCTCCGGCTCGTAGTAGTGGTCGACGAGCCTCTCCGCATTGCGCTTGTGGGCGGCCAGGTTGGGGATCATGAGCGACTCCGCCCAGAGCTCGGCGCCCTCCTCCGGCACCACGAACTCGATGCCGGGGTCGTCTGCCTGGAGCTGGATGACGTCCCCGGAGTACGCCTGACAGGCGAGCACATCACCGTTGGCCAGGTCCTTGATGTAGTCGTTGCCGGTGAAGCGGCGGATGTGCCGGGATCGCACACGCTTCTCCACCTGCTCGCACATCCGGTGGAAGTCGTCGGCGGTCCACTTCGTGATGTCGGCCCCGTCGCCCTGCATGAGCAGGGCGAACGCCTCGTCGAGCCCGGAGAGCAGTGTCACCCTGCCGCGCAGGTCGTCCGCCCAGAGCTCGCTCGTGTGCCGGATCTCCCGGCCGAGCTTCGCGCGGTTGTACGCGATGCCGGTGATCCCGGACTGCCAGGGCACGCTGTGCAGCCGCCCCTTGTCGAACGCGGGCGAACGCAGCTGCGGGTCCAGGTACTTGGCCACGTTGGGCTGCTTCGACCGGTCCATCTCCTGCACCCAGCCCAGCCGCACGAACCGCGCGGCCATCCAGTCGCTGACGACGACGAGGTCCCGGCCCGTCGACTGGTGGTTCATCAGCGCCGGGCTGATCTTCCCGAAGAACTCGTCGTTGTCGTTGATCTCCTCGGTGTACGTGACGGAGATCCCGGTCCGCCGGGAGAACGCGTCGAGCGTGGGCCGCTTCGACTCGTCCTCGTCGTCGGTGTCGATGTAGAGGGGCCAGTTGGCGAAGTGGAGCGAGTGGTCGCTGTCCGAGCTGTCGCGTCCGGAGCGGTCACCTGGCTCCACATAGGCGGCGGGCACGCCGCAGCCGGCCAGAGCGGTGCCGGCCGCTCCCGCGCCGAGGGCGCGCAGCAGGGAGCGACGGGACATGGGGTGTTCCGGAATCGAGCGCACCCGCGCAGGATGCCCGTCCCCCGTGACGGCGGGCAATGGACCAACCGTCCAGCGGAAGCGGCCCCTTCCGCACACCATGTCCATGCCGTGCGACGCGGTGCGTGCCGTGCGCCCCGCGGGGGGCTCCCGGGACGCCGAACGGCCCCGGACCGGAGCCCGGGGCCGTTCGCGCACGGTGTCGGTCGTTCGCCGACCGGCGCCGGTCAGTCGCCGAGCGACGTCATGACGTGCTTGATCCGGGTGTAGTCCTCGAAGCCGTACGCCGAGAGGTCCTTGCCGTAGCCGGACTTCTTGAACCCGCCGTGCGGCATCTCGGCGACGAGCGGGATGTGGGTGTTGATCCACACGCAGCCGAAGTCGAGGTTCTTGGACATCCGCATCGCGCGGGCGTGGTCCTTGGTCCACACCGAGGAGGCCAGCGCGTACTCGACGCCGTTGGCGTACTCGAGCGCCTGGGCCTCGTCCGCGAACGACTGGACGGTGATGACGGGACCGAAGACCTCGTGCTGGATGATCTCGTCGTCCTGCTTGAGGCCGGAGACGACGGTCGGGGCGTAGAAGTAGCCCTTGTCGCCGACCCGGTGGCCGCCCGCCTCGACCTTGGCGTGGGCGGGGAGGCGCTCGATGAACCCGCTGACCTGTGCCAGCTGGTTGGCGTTGTTGAGCGGGCCGTACAGCACGTCCTCGTCGTCCGGCAGGCCGGTCTTCGTGTCGGCGGCCGCCTTGGCGAGCGCGGTGACGAACTCGTCGTGGATGGACTCGTGGACCATGACGCGGGTCGCCGCCGTACAGTCCTGGCCGGCGTTGAAGTAGCCCGCGACGGAGATGCCCTCGACGGCCTTGGCGATGTCGGTGTCCTCGAAGACCACGACCGGAGCCTTGCCGCCGAGCTCCAGGTGGACGCGCTTGACGTCCTTGGCCGCGGACTCGGCCACCTGCATGCCGGCGCGTACCGAGCCGGTGATGGACGCCATCGCCGGGGTCCGGTGCTCGACCATCGCGCGGCCGGTCTCACGGTCGCCGCAGATGACGTTGAAGACGCCCTTGGGGAGGATCTGCCCGATGATCTCGGCGATCAGCACGGTCGACGCCGGCGTGGTGTCGGACGGCTTGATGACGACGGTGTTGCCCGCGGCGAGCGCCGGGGCGAACTTCCAGACGGCCATCATCATCGGGTAGTTCCACGGGGCGACCTGCGCGCAGACGCCCACGGGCTCGCGGCGCACGATCGAGGTCAGGCCCTCCATGTACTCGCCGGCCGAGCGGCCCTCGAGCAGCCGGGCGGCACCCGCGAAGAAGCGGATCTGGTCCACCATGGGCGGGATCTCTTCGGTACGGGTGAGCTCCAGCGGCTTGCCCGTGTTCTCCGACTCCGCCGCGATGAGGTCCTCGGCCCTCTCCTCGAAGGCGTCCGCGATCTTCAGCAGCGCCTTCTGGCGCTCCGCGGGTGTCACGTCGCGCCAGGCGGGGAACGCGGCGGCAGCGGCGTCCATGGCGGCATCGACGTCGGCCTGTCCCGAGAGCGGGGAGGTCGCGTAGACCTCTTCCGTGACCGGGTTGACCACGTCGATGGTCCGCCCGTCCGCGGCGTCCCGGAACTCTCCGTTGATGTAGTTGCGCAGACGGCGCACCTCGGTGGTCACAACCACCACTCCTGTCGGCTGTCCGATGGGTGAGACTTCCACCCTAAACGCTGCGGTGACGCTTTCGACATACCCACCCGCCGAGAACTTCGGATTCGGTGAGATTCAGGTGCCCAGACAACGAATTTCATCGATTCGGGCTTGCCAGACAGACGAGTCGGGGTGCAGAGTGGGTCCGTGGCCAGTCGTAGCGCAGACTCCAGGACCGGGAACGGATCGTCACCCGCGGTCGATGCCGTATCCCTCGCAATCATCGAACAGCTCCAGGAGGACGGACGTCGGCCGTACGCCGCGATAGGCAAGGCCGTCGGCCTCTCCGAAGCGGCCGTACGCCAGCGTGTCCAGAAGCTGCTCGACCAGGGCGTGATGCAGATCGTCGCCGTCACGGACCCGCTGACCGTGGGGTTCCGGCGCCAGGCCATGGTCGGCGTCAACGTCGAGGGCGATGTCGACCCGGTGGCGGATGCGCTGTCGGCGATGACCGAATGCGAGTACGTGGTGATGACCGCGGGCTCCTTCGACCTGATGGTGGAGATCGTCTGCGAGGACGACGACCACCTGCTGGAGACGATCAACAGACGCATCCGGGCCGTTCCCGGAGTGCGCTCCACCGAGAGTTTCGTCTACCTCAAGCTGAAGAAGCAGACCTACATGTGGGGAACCCGATAGCCGTGAGCAAGGACCTCAGCCGAACCGCGTACGACCACCTGTGGATGCACTTCACCCGCATGTCGGACTACGAGAACGCGCCCGTTCCCACCATCGTGCGTGGCGAGGGCACCCACATCTACGACGACAAGGGCAAGCGCTACCTCGACGGCCTGTCCGGCCTGTTCGTGGTGAACGCCGGACACGGCCGCCACGAGCTCGCCGAGGCCGCGTACAAGCAGGCGCAGGAGCTGGCCTTCTTCCCCGTGTGGTCCTACGCCCACCCGAAGGCCGTCGAGCTGGCCGAGCGTCTCGCCACCCACGCGCCGGGCGACCTCAACAAGGTCTTCTTCACCACGGGTGGCGGCGAGGCCGTCGAGACCGCCTGGAAGCTGGCCAAGCAGTACTTCAAGCTCACGGGCAAGCCGACCAAGTACAAGGTCATCTCGCGTGCGGTCGCCTATCACGGCACCCCGCAGGGCGCCCTGTCCATCACCGGTCTGCCGGCCCTCAAGGCCCCCTTCGAGCCGCTGGTCCCCGGCGCGCACAAGGTCCCGAACACCAACATCTACCGCGCCCCGCTCTTCGGCGACGACCCGGAGGCCTTCGGCCGCTGGGCGGCCGACCAGATCGAGCAGGAGATCCTCTTCGAGGGCGCGGACACCGTCGCGGCCGTCTTCCTGGAGCCGGTACAGAACGCCGGCGGCTGCTTCCCGCCGCCGCCCGGCTACTTCCAGCGGGTCCGCGAGATCTGCGACCGGCACGACGTGCTGCTCGTCTCCGACGAGGTCATCTGCGCCTTCGGCCGGCTCGGCACGATGTTCGCCTGCGACAAGTTCGACTACGTACCGGACATGATCACCTGCGCCAAGGGCATGACCTCGGGCTACTCCCCCATCGGCGCCTGCATCATCTCCGACCGGCTGGCCGAGCCGTTCTACCGGGGCGGAAACACCTTCCTGCACGGCTACACCTTCGGCGGCCACCCGGTCTCCGCCGCGGTCGGTCTCGCCAACCTCGACATCTTCGAGCGCGAGGGTCTCAACCAGCACGTCCTGGACAACGAGAACGCCTTCCTCACCACGCTGCAGAAGCTGCACGACCTGCCGATCGTCGGCGACGTCCGCGGCAACGGCTTCTTCTACGGCATCGAGCTGGTGAAGGACAAGGCCACCAAGGAGACCTTCACCGACGAGGAGACCGAGCGCGTCCTGTACGGCTTCCTCTCCAAGGCGCTGTACGAGAACGGCCTGTACTGCCGGGCCGACGACCGTGGTGACCCGGTCGTGCAGCTCGCTCCGCCGCTGATCTCCGACCAGTCGACGTTCGACGAGATCGAGGGCATCCTGCGGAGCGTCCTGACGGAGGCCTGGACGAAGCTCTGACCGACGCTCCGGCCACCGGTCGCACCGCTTCCGGCAGTCATTTCATACGGTCCACGCGGCCCGGATACACCCGTTCGAGTGAGAAGGGGTGCGTCCGGGCCGCGTGCTGTCCCGACACCCCGCTCCGACTACCTAGCGTGCCGAGTGACCGATCGGCCCTGTCTTCGTTCCCCCGTACGGGGGACGGGAAATCTGATCTGAACCGAGGTGTACGCCATGGTGGCCCCGCCGGACAACGACGTGATCTGGGCTCGTTCCCTGCACCACTCCCACAACGGATCACCGGGGCTCGGCGGTGTCTCCCTCGGCGTCCGTGACGGTGAGGTCCTCGCCGTCACGGGCCCCAGGGGCAGCGGCAAGACGACGCTGCTGCACTGCCTCTCCGGCCAGTTGGTGCCCCAGCAGGGCGAAGTCTGGTTCAACAGCGTCCCGGTCCACACCATGGGCCCCCGGCTGCGCGAGCAGCTCCGCCGCGACCGCTTCGGCTGGATCGCCGCCGAGCCCCAGCTCGTACCGGAGCTGACCACCTGGGAGAACGCCGCTCTTCCGCTGCTGCTGCGGGGCGTCTCGCACCGGGCGGCGAAGAAGGCCGCGACGGAGTGGCTCGAGCGCCTCGACATCGGCATGCTCGCCAAGAAGCGCCCGCACACGCTGCTCCAGGCGCAGCGTCAGCGGATCTCCGTGGCCCGCGCCCTGACCGCGTCACCGTCCGTGATCTTCGCGGACGAGCCGACGGCGTCCCTCCACCGCCCGGAGCGCGCACAGCTGCTGCGCACCCTCACCACGGCGGCGCGCTCCCACGGCATCACCGTCGTGCTCGCCACCCATGACGCCGAGGTCGCCACCCTCGCCGACCGCACGGTCTCGCTGCTGGACGGCCGTCGTGTCACCACCGTCGCCCTGCCCGCCGTATCGGATACGGAAGGCCGCTCGGCGTGCTCGCTCTCCGTCTGACCCGCGGTTCCCATCCCCTGGTCCTGACACGGCGGCTGCTCGTCGCGGCCGCGTCGGCCGGGGTCGGCTTCCTGCTCCTGTGCACCCTCGGGTACGCCTCCGCGCACCCGGCGCACGCCTCGACCTCCGTCCTGAGGCTGCTGTGGTGTGCCGTTCCGCTGGCCGCGACGGTGCAGTTCGCGGTCGCGGTGGCGCGTACCGATCCGAGTACACGCCCACGCCCGGGGCTCTTCGCCGTGGGGCTCGGGCCGGTCCGGCTGAGCGTGCTCGCCGCCGTGTCCACCGCGGTGTCCACCACGCTGGGTTCGATGGTCGCCCTGCTCTTCTTCCTCCATCTGCGGGGCGATCTGACCGGGCTGCCGTTCGACGGAGGTGCGGCCGAACTCCTCGGCGCCCAGGCCCCGTTGCCGCTGGCCGCCGCGCTGATGCTGCTGACCCTCGTGCCGCTCGCATCGGCGGCGGCGAGCGGGCTCGCGCTGCGCTCGCGCCCCGTCGCACCGTCCGAGGCCCAGGAGGCGGAGGAGCTCCTCGCCCCCGTACCGGCCCCGACGGGGCTGCCGTGGGGAGTCGCGCTGACGGCCGCCGGCCTCGCTGTCGAGGCGTACGCGAACCGGGGTTCGGCGGGCAGTCCCTTCCCGCTGCCGGGGAGGCTGGACTCCACTCCGGCGAGCGTGCTGGTGGGCTGGACCCTCACGGCGATCGGTCTGGCCATGGCCGGTCCCGGCCTGACCCATCTCTGCGGGCGGCTCCTCCAGGCGGTGCGCCCCGGAGCCGTACGCCTGCTGGCCGGAAGGGTCCTGATGGACGAGGCGCGCCGGATCGGCCGCCCGCTCGGGATCGTCTGCGCGGTGCTGTCCGGGGTGATCGCGGGGTCTGTGCTGTACGACGGGGGACCGCGTCCCTTCGGTCCGCTCACCACGCTCGGCGCCGTACTCGTCCTGGGCTGTACGACGGCGACGCTGCTGACCTCCGCGCTGGAGGCCAAGCAGTCCCGGACCCGTACCGCCGAGACCCTGCTCCGGCTCGGAGCGCCGGCTTCCTCGCTCCGCGGCGCCGCCGCCCTGCGGGCACTGGTGCTGCTGGCTGTCTTCGCCCCGCTGACCTGGGTGATCGCGGAGCTGGCGGCCCTTCCTCTGACGGGGTGACACCCGTCGCCGGGACGGTCCGTAGCATGGCTGCGTGGAGAATCCGGAGCAGAGCACGTACGCACCCGGCGTCGAGATCGAGACGCTCACCGCATTCGACGTGGCAGTCGCCGCCGGGAGCCTGGCCGGCCATCGTGTCCAGTCCGTCGACCTGACCGGCCGGGGCGAGGCACTCCTCGTGACCGAGACCCGGGGCGCGGTCTTCCTCGGCTGCCGCATGGATCCCCGTGCCGAGGCGAAGATACGGGCGGACGGGGCGTTCGTCTTCCCGCCGGTGCCCGGGCTGCCCTTCGACCCGTACCGCGGACTGCTCTACACCCCCGACGCGCTCTACGAGGGCCTGGCCGAGGGCGGTTACGGGTCGACGCCGGACGCGCGGGCGTACGACTGGTTCCAGCTGACCAAGTCGAACGGCGATGTCTTCGCCTCGATGCTGCGGGCGCTCCACGACGACGCGGTCTCCGACGCGCTGGACGAACACCTCGCCGGGGCCCGGGTGGTGGGCGTGATGGGCGGCCATGCGATGGCTCGCGGATCCGAGGCGTACCGCGGCGCCGCCGCACTCGGCAGGGAGCTGGCCCGCAGCGGTCTGACCGTGGCGACGGGCGGCGGCCCGGGTGCCATGGAGGCGGCCAACCTCGGCGCGTACGCCGCCCCGCACTCCGACGCGATGCTGCTCAAGGCCTGCGAACTCCTCGCCGAGTCACCGTCGTTCAGCACCTCGGTCACCGACTGGGCGACCGCTGCCTTCGCCGTCCGGAGCCGCTGGCCCGACGGCGGATCCTCGGTCGCGATCCCGACCTGGTTCTACGGCCACGAGCCGCCGAACGCCTTCGCGGACCACATCGCCAAGTACTTCGCCAACGCCGTGCGCGAGGACGGGCTGCTGGCCCGCTCGAACGCCGGTGTGATCTTTCTGCCCGGAGCCGCCGGGACCGTGCAGGAGATCTTCGACAACGCGACGCCCAACTACTACGAGTCGCGCTCCGCGCCCACGCCGATGGTGCTCGTGAACCGCGCGCACTGGACGGAGAAGCTGCCCGCCTGGCCGCTGCTGAGCGCGCTGGCGGCGGACCGGGCGATGGAGGCCCGTATCGCGCTCGTCGACACGGTGGAGGAGGCCGCCGGGGCCCTCGCCCGGCTGACGGGCTGAACGGACCGACGGGACGGCGTGCTGGCGGGCCGGCGTGCTGACGGGCTGACGTCTGTCCCGGGCTCGCGGGCTCGGCGGGCGGTCGCTCGGCGGCCGGTCGCTCAGCGGGCGGCGAGGCGGACGTCGAGGGCGTCGAAGAAGGCCTCCCAGCCGTCCTCGGCCGCCGCGTACTGCTCGGGCGTGAGATGGCCGCCGCGCTGCTGGAAGACCATCTCGGTGGACTTCCTGCCGCGCTCGGTGAAGGTGACCGTGACGGTCTCGCCCTCGACGTCCGCGGGCGCGCTCCTGTCCTTGAGCGTGAAGACGAGCCGCTCGGGGGCGGACACCTCCCGGTAGACGCCGTGGAACGGCATCTCCGCGCCGGGCACGATGATGACCAGGCTCCATTCACCGCCCGGCGTGACGTCCATCGACACCCGGTCCAGCGGCACGTCCGCGTCGCCCCCGTACCAGGCGGCGAAGTCCTCGGGGACCGTCCAGGCTGCGAAGACCCGGTCCCGCGGTGCCTCGACGACGCGGGTGATGTCGATGCCCTCGCGCGCTGATCCAGTCATGATCCCTGTCCTTCCCGACGGTTCCGTGTCCAGGGGACCAGGCTCCGGAGGGCTCCGCCAGCCGGACGGGTCAGACCTCGTGGGCCGGGGACAGGACCACCGTCTCCGCAACGTCGAACGTCACGCCCACCGTGGCCCCCTCCTCCGGGGTGTCCCGCAGCCCGCATTCGGCCTCCAGAGCGGGCCCGTCGGCGGGGTGCAGGGTCACGGCGACATGGTGGCCCCGGAACGTACGCGCGCCCACCGTGCAGGTCAGCCCGCCCTTCGCGCCGCAGATCCGTACCCCGGCCGGCCGGACCAGCAGCTCGCGCGCGCCCTGGGGCGAGCCGTCGGGCACCGGCACCTTGCCCCAGGGCGTGTCGGCGGCCGTGCCGGTCACCGTCGCGTCCACCACGTTGTCGAAGCCGAGGAACCGGGCGACGAACGCGGAGGCCGGGCGCTGCCAGACCTCCAGAGGGGTTCCCACCTGGGCGATCCTGCCGTCCCGCATGACCACCACCCGGTCCGCGAGGGCGAAGGCTTCGCCCTGGTCGTGGGTGACGGCGAGCACCGTCGTACCGAGCCGGCCGAAGAGGGTGCGCAGCTCGACGACGAGCCGTTCGCGCAGGCTCCGGTCCAGCTGCCCGAGCGGCTCGTCCAGCATCAGCAGCTTCGGGCGGGGTGCCAGCGCGCGGGCGAGGGCGACGCGCTGCTGCTCGCCTCCCGACAGGGCGGCGACGGCCCGCCGCCCGGCGCCGGGCAGGCCGACGAGGTCGAGGAGCTCGTCGGCCCTGCGGTCGCGCTCGGCCCGGGAGACCCCGCGCATCCGCAGCCCGAACGCGACGTTCGCGCCGACGTCCCGGTGCGGGAAGAGCTGGTGGTCCTGAAACATCAGCCCGAGCCCGCGCCGGTGCACAGGCACGGCGGCCTGGTCGGCGCCGTCCAGGAGCACCCGTCCCCCGTCCAGCCGCTGCAGCCCGGCGACGACCCGCAGGAGCGTCGACTTGCCGCTGCCGCTGGGCCCGAGGACACAGACGATCTCGTGGTCGGCGACCTCCAGGTCCACGGCGTCCAGCGCGGTCCGCTCCCCGAAGCGGACCGTGGCCGAATCCAGTGCCAGCATCTCTAGAACTCCCCGGATCGGTCGGTGCGGATACGTTCGAGCAGGAGCAGGGACACCGCGCAGACGAGCATCAGGATCGTGCTGAGTGCCATCGCCTGCCCGTAGTTGAGCTCCCCGGACCGCCCCAGCAACCGGGCGACCGCCACCGGCAGGGTGGGGTTGTCGGGGCGGGCGATGAACACGGTCGCCCCGAACTCGCCGAGTGACACCGCGAACGCGAAGCCCGCGGCCACCAGCAGTGCCCGTCGCACCAGCGGCAGATCGACCTCGCGCCAGGCCCGCAGCGGCGAGGCGCCGAGCACCGCCGCAGCCTCCCGCAGCCGGTCGTCGACCGCACGCAGGACGGGCAGCATGCTCCGTACGACGAAGGGGACGCCCACCAGCGCCTGGGCGAGCGGTACGAGGATCCAGGACGTGCGCAGGTCCAGGGGCGGCTCGTCGAGCGTGATCAGGAAGCCGAAGCCGACGGTGACGGCGGACACCCCGAGAGGCAGCATCAGCAGCGCGTCGAAGCCGCGCACCAGTGGTCCCGCCCGCCTCGTCAGGGCCGCCGCGGCGAGACCGCCGATCACGAGGGCGATGAGGGTCGCGACCAGCGCGTACTGCAGCGAGTTCCCGATGGCTTCCAGCGGCGGGACCAGGAACGTGGAGCCGCTCGCGTCGGCGGACTGCAGGGCGCGGTAGAAGCCGAAGCCGTAGCCGCCGGACGTGTCCAGGGAGCGTTCCACCAGCACACCCAGGGGCACCACGATGAGCAGCGCGACGGTCAGCAGTACGCCGCCGAGCAGGGCCCGCTGCCCGGCCCCGCGCGGCCTGCGGGAGGTCTGCGCCGGGTCGACGAGCCTGAGCGCGGTCTCCCTGCGCCGTACGGTCCACGCGTGTACGGCGAGGATCCCGCCGACCGCGGCGAACTGCACCAGGGTCAGCACGGCGGCCGTCGGAAGATCGAGCAGCTGGGCGGTCTGCCGGTAGATCTCCACCTCCAGCGTGGAGTAGGCAGGGCCGCCGAGGATCTGGACGACTCCGAACGAGGTGAACGTGAAGAGGAAGACCATCAGGGCGGCGGCGCCCACGGCCGGCGCCAGCGCGGGCAGGGTCACCCGCCGCCAGGCCGCGAGGCGTCCCGCGCCGAGCACCCTGGCGGCCTCCTCCTGACGGGGGTCGAGCTGCGACCACAGGCCGCCGACGGTCCGTACGACGACCGCGTAGTTGAAGAAGACATGGGCGAGGAGGATCGCCCAGACCGTGGTGTCGAGCCGGACGCCCCACAGCTCGTCGAGGAATCCGCCGCGCCCCAGCAGTGCCAGGAACGCCGTTCCCACGACGACCGTCGGCAGGACGAACGGCACGGTCACGACCGCACGCAGCAGTTGCTTGCCGGGAAAGTCGAACCGGGCGAAGACATAGGCGCCCGGAAGCGCGATCAGCAGCGTGAGCACGGTCGACGCGAGCGCCTGCCAGGTGGTGAACCAGAGGACTTCGGCGATGTCCGGCCGGCTCAGCACCTCGCCGATCCGGCCGAACTGCCAGACGCCGTCCACCTTCAGCCCCCGGCCGACGATCGCGACGACGGGGTAGGCGAAGAACAGCGCGAAGAACGCGACGGGCAGGGCCATCAGGCCGAGCCGCGCCGCGTTCCCCCCGCGCGGGGGACGCGCTGCTACTTCACGACGAGCGAGGACCACGACTGGACCCACTGCTCACGGTTCTTGGCGATCTTCTCCGGGTCGACGGTCGTCGGCTTGTCGACGGTCGCACCGAACTTCGTGAAGAGCTCCGGCAGCGCGGCGTCCTTCGCGACCGGGTTGACGAACATGTTGAGCGGCATGTCCTCCTGGAACTGCTTGCTGATCAGGAAGTCCAGCAGTGCCTTGCCGCCCGCCTCGTTCTTCGCACCGTCCAGCAGGCCGGCGAACTCGATCTGGCGGAAGCAGGTTCCGGTGGCGACCCCGGTCGGCGCCTCGGTGGGCCGGGGCTCCGCGTACAGCACCTCGACGGGCGGGCTGGAGGCGTACGAGACGACGAGCGGCCGGTCGGCCTTGGTCTTCTTGCCGCCCGCGGAGCCGGAGAACTCCTCGTTGTACGCCTGCTCCCAGCCGTCGACGACCTTGACGCCGTTGTTCTTCAGCTTCTTCCAGTAGTCCTGGTAGCCGTCCTCGCCGTAGGTGGCGACGGTGCCGAGGAGGAAGCCGAGGCCGGGCGAGGAGGTCGCGGCGTTCTCGGTGACGAGGAGGTTCTTGTACGCGGGCTTCAGCAGGTCGTCGAACGACTGCGGCGGCGCGAGCTTCTTGTCGGCGAAGTACTTCTTGTCGTAGTTGATGCAGATGTCGCCGGTGTCGACGGGCGTGACCCGGTGCTTGTCCGCGTCCAGCTGGGTGTCGGCCGCGACGCGGTCGAGCCCCTTCGCCTCGTACGGCGTGAACAGTCCGTTGTCCAGGGCACGCGAGAGCAGCGTGTTGTCGACGCCGAAGAACACATCGCCGCGGGGGGATCCCTTGGTCAGGATCTCCTGGTTGAGCGCGGCACCTGCGTCACCGCTCTTCAGCACCTTGACCGTGTAGCCGGTCTCCTTGGTGAACGCCTTCAGGACCGATTCCGAGGCGTTGAAGGAGTCGTGGCTCACGAGGGTCACGGTCTTGGAGGCCTTGGAGCTCCCGGAACCGGAGGCGTCGTCGTCCGATCCGCCGCAGCCTGCGAGCACGGTGACGCCCAGCGCGGCGGCAAGCGCCGTCGCCGCGCACTTCGTGGTGGTGTTCATATGATTCCTCCTGGAAGTGACCAGGAAGAGACGCGGCCCCACCCGCTCGGCGAGCGGGCAGGGCGCAACAGCTTGAGTAAGGTCCGAACTTCCTACCCGGAATGACCCGGGCGAGGTTCAGAGGGTCTGCGGCTCGGTGCCGCACTCTCAGCGCTGTGGCGCTCCCCTGTCGGAATATGAAGTTGATTTCGGGGCCAGGCTACACCGGCCGGATCGCGCCGTTCCGGCCGGATGGCGCCCGTCCCCGGAACCGCATCAGCGCTCGGAGGCCGCCAGCTGTCCGCAGGCCCCGTCGATCTCCTGGCCACGGGTGTCACGAACCGTGACGGGCACACCATGAGCGGCGATCGCGTCGACGAACGCCTTCTCGTCCTCGGGCCGCGAGGCGGTCCACTTGGAACCGGGCGTCGGGTTCAGCGGGATGAGGTTGACGTGCACGCGCTTGCCCTTGAGCAGCCGGCCCAGCCGGTCGCCCCGCCACGCCTGGTCGTTGATGTCGCGGATCAGCGCGTACTCGATGGAGATACGGCGGCCGGACTTCTCGGCGTACTCCCACGCCGCGTCCAGCACCTCCCGGACGTTCCAGCGCGTGTTCACGGGAACGAGGGTGTCGCGCAGCTCGTCGTCCGGGGCGTGGAGCGAGACGGCGAGACGGCACTTGAAGCCCTCGTCGGCGAAGCGCAGCATGGCCGGCACCAGGCCCACCGTGGACACGGTGATCCCGCGCTGCGAGAGCCCGAGCCCGTCCGGCTCGGGGTCGGTCAGCCGTCGGATGGCTCCGACGACGCGCTTGTAGTTGGCCAGGGGCTCGCCCATACCCATGAAGACGATGTTGGAGAGCCGCGCGGGTCCGCCCGGGACCTCACCGTCGCGCAGCGCCCGCATGCCGTCCACGATCTGGTGCACGATCTCGGCAGTCGAGAGGTTCCGGTCGAGGCCGGCCTGCCCGGTCGCGCAGAACGGACAGTTCATCCCGCACCCGGCCTGCGAGGAGATGCACATCGTCACCCGGTCCGGGTAGCGCATCAGGACGGACTCGACGAGCGTCCCGTCGTGCAGCTTCCAGAGCGTCTTACGGGTGGTGTCGTCGTCGCAGCTGATGTGGCGCATGACGGACATCAGGTCGGGGAACAGCGCCTCGGCGAGCTTCTCCCGCGAAGCGGCCGGGATGTTGTTCCACTCGGCCGGGTCGTGCGCGTACCGCGCGAAGTAGTGCTGCGACAGCTGCTTGGCGCGGAAGGGCTTCTCGCCGGTCGCGGCGACTGCTTCCTTGCGCTCGTCGGGGGTGAGGTCGGCGAGGTGCCGCGGCGGCTGCTTGGCTCCGCGGGGCGCGACAAACTGGAGTTCTCCGGGCTTAGGCATGGTTCTTCCAGTGTCGCAGACACGCCGTGGTGCCAGAGATCGTCACCTGCCCGGGTGGGGCAGGGCGCGACCGTGTCCGGGCCGCCGCCGGTGCCGTCCGTCGATGTCGGAGGCCCTATGACGGCCCGCGGACGGGTCCGGGCCGCGCGCGCGACCGTGACCGATCGCACCCGTGGCCGACTGTACGCGGCGCGGCTCCCCCGCACCGGAGCCGAGGCCGGGCACAGCACGAGTGAGGGCCCGCCGCCCTGTGGGCAACGGACCCTCACTCGTAGAACTGCAGGTCGAACGGTATGTGTACGGAGCCTGCTCAGCCGGATCCGACGAAGAGCACCAGCAGCATCCAGACCACCGGCGCGGTCGGCAGCAGCGAGTCCAGCCGGTCCATGATGCCGCCGTGGCCCGGCAGCAGTGTGCCCATGTCCTTGATCCCGAGGTCACGCTTGATCATGGACTCACCCAGGTCGCCCAGGGTGGCGCTGGCGGCGACCGCGAGGCCCAGCAGC
Organism: Streptomyces sp. NBC_00683; assembly: GCF_036226745.1. Lineage (NCBI taxonomy): Bacteria > Bacillati > Actinomycetota > Actinomycetes > Kitasatosporales > Streptomycetaceae > Streptomyces > Streptomyces sp. NBC_00683. Next base: position 2,585,435 of record NZ_CP109013.1, read on the forward strand.
AGTCCCTGCCACCACCTGCCGTCGTCGATCAGGAACTGCATGCACAGCGCACCGGCGACCATCGCGAACCCGATCGCGCCGAACAGGCCCTCGCGGGTCTTCCCGGGACTGATGCGCGGTGCGAGCTTGTGCGTGCCGAAGCGCCAGCCGACGGCGTACGCACCGGTGTCGGCGACCACGGTGAGCAGCAGGAACGTCAGCACCCGCCACGGACCGTCGTCCGCGGTGAGCATCATCGCGACGAACGTCGCCAGGAACGGCACGTAGAAGACGGCGAAGACACCGGCCGTGACGTCCTTGAGGTAGCCCTCCGGCGGCTCGGTCATCCGCCAGACGAGCACCGCGAGCGCGGTGAGCGCCATGGCGACCCAGGCGCCCTCCGCGTCCCGCACGTAGCCGGCGACGACCATGGCGGCGCCGCCGACGGCGAGCGGCACGAGGGGGGCGTTGATCCCCTTGCGCTCCTTGAGGCGCGAGGTGAGCTCCCAGAGCCCGACCACCACCGCCAGCACGACCACACCGACGAAGACGGCCTTCACGATGAAGAGCGAACCGGCGACGACCACGCCGAGCCCGAGACCGACCCCTATCGCGGCGCGCAGGTCACGACCTGCCCGCTTCTTCTGCGGTGGGGGCGACGGCAACGAGGTGGACATGGGCTCCTGCTGCTTCTCGTCACGGAACAGGGGACCGCTGACGTGCGCGGCGTCCCCGTCCCGGTTGTCGCGGTCGTCTGCGTCTCTACCTGCGTCGGGAACGTCCGGCACGATGGGCATGGGCCGAGTCTGCTGGGCGACGTGCACATCGTGGGCAGGACCCGCCGGAGCGGCCCCCATCTCGGGCGCACCCCAGTAGCCGGCGCCCTGCGGGGCGCCCCAGGAAGAGTCGTTCATCAGACTTCGAGCAGCTCGGCTTCCTTGTGCTTGAGCAGCTCGTCCACCTGCGCGACGTACTTCGCGGTGGTGTCGTCGAGCTCCTTCTCCGCACGGCGGACCTCGTCCTCGCCGGACTCCTTGTCCTTGACGAGCTTGTCGAGCGACTCCTTGGCCTTGCGGCGGATGGAGCGGATCGAGATCTTGGAGTCCTCGGCCTTGGTCTTGGCGACCTTGATGTACTCCTTGCGGCGGTCCTGCGTGAGCTCCGGGAACGTCACACGGATGATGTTGCCGTCGTTGCTCGGGTTGACGCCGAGGTCGGAGTCGCGGATCGCCTGCTCGATGTTGCGCAGCGCGGTCTTGTCGAACGGAGTCACCACTGCCATGCGCGGCTCGGGGACCGAGAACGAGGCCAGCTGGTTGATCGGGGTCAGCGCGCCGTAGTAGTCGGCGACGATCTTGTTGAACATCGCCGGGTGCGCACGGCCGGTACGGATCGCGGCAAAGTCCTCTTTGGCGACCACGACGGCCTTCTCCATCTTCTCCTCGGCCTCGAGGAGGATTTCTTCGATCACCACGTGCTCCTGCGTGTCTTGAGTGGGCCCGGCATCGACGGGCCCTGCGGATCCTGCGTCGCGTCCTCACCTGCACGGTGTCCGACCGGCAGGCCGTTGTCCATCCTTTGGGCTGTCAGGCCCTGGTGCTCTCGTCACTCACGAGCGTGCCGATCTTCTCACCCTTGACCGCGCGGGCGATATTGCCCTCCGTGGTCAGCTCGAAGACGAGGATCGGGAGCTGATTGTCACGGCAGAGCGTGATGGCGGTGGCGTCGGCGACCTTGAGGTCGCGGGCGAGCACCTCGCTGTACTCCAGCGCGTCGAACTTCACCGCAGCGGGGTTGTTCTTCGGGTCGGAGTCGTAGACGCCGTCCACCCCGTTCTTGCCCATCAGCAGCGCCTCCGCCTCGATCTCGAGGGCGCGCTGGGCGGCGGTGGTGTCGGTGGAGAAGTACGGCATGCCCATGCCCGCGCCGAAGATGACGACGCGCCCCTTCTCCAGGTGCCGTACGGCACGGAGAGGGATGTACGGCTCCGCGACCTGACCCATGGTGATGGCGGTCTGGACGCGTGAGTCGATGCCTTCCTTCTCCAGGAAGTCCTGCAGTGCCAGGCAGTTCATGACCGTGCCGAGCATGCCCATGTAGTCGGACCGTGCCCGGTCCATGCCGCGCTGCTGCAGCTCGGCGCCACGGAAGAAGTTGCCACCGCCGATGACGACCGCGATCTCCGCGCCGTCCCGTACGACCGCGGCGATCTCGCGGGCGATGGCGTGCACGACATCGGGGTCGACGCCGAGACCCCCACCACCGGCGAACGCCTCGCCGGACAGCTTCAGCATGAAGCGGCCGGAAATCTTGCCGTCGTCGCCCTTGTGGTCACCCTGGGAGGCGTCTGCGCCCTTGTTCATGGAGATTCTCCTCGTGCACATACGAAGAAGGCCATTGCCGGTGGGTCTGGTGTCCCTCAGCGGCAATGGCCTCCTCGTCAGTTCTGCGGTCGTCCGGCATGAGTGCGGCCAGCGACTGCACCAGACCCTATCGGGGTCCGCCGTTGTTCGCGGACGGACTCAGATGCCGACCTTGATGCGCGTGAAGCGCTTCAGGGCGACACCGGCCTCGTCCAGGACCTTCTGGACGGACTTCTTGCTGTCCAGCGCGTAGGGCTGGCCGAGGAGGGTGGCCTCCTTGAAGAAGCCGTTGACGCGACCCTCGACGATCTTCGGGAGCGCGGCTTCGGGCTTGCCCTCGGCGCGCGTGGTCTCCTCGGCGACGCGGCGCTCGGCCTCGACGATCTCCGCGGGGACGTCCTCACGGGACAGGTACTTCGGGGCGAAGGCGGCGATGTGCTGCGCAAGGCCCTTGGCCAGATCGGCGTCGGCCTTGTCCAGCTCGACCATGACACCGATCTGCGGCGGCAGGTCCGGCATGGTGCGGTGCATGTACACGGAGACGTACGCGCCGTCGAACTGCGCGAAACGGTCCAGGACGATCTTCTCGCCGAGGTTGGCGTTCGCCTCGTCCACGAAAGCCTGAACGGTCTTGCCGGACTCGATCTCCGAGGCGAGGAGCGCCTCGATGTCGGCCGGGGAGGTCGCGGCGACGTGCGCGGCGAGCGTGTTGGCGACGGCCTGGAACTTCTCGCCCTTGGCGACGAAGTCCGTCTCGCACTTCAGCTCGAGCAGGACGCCGGAGGTCTTGTCCTCGGAGATGAGGGAGACGACGGCACCGTTCTCGGCAGAACGGCCCTCGCGCTTGGCGACGCCCTTCTGGCCCTTGATACGGAGCGCCTCGACGGCGCCGTCGACGTTGCCGTCGGCCTCGTCGAGCGCCTTCTTGCAGTCCATCATGCCGGCGCCGGTGAGCTCGCGGAGCTTCTTGACGTCAGCGGCGGTGTAGTTCGCCATGAGTCTGTTTCTCTCTCGAAGTCTGAAAGATCTACGGGTGAACGGCGGGGGCGGTGCCAGTGGCACCGGCCCCCGCCGTCATTCAGCCGTGACTGACGGGTGTCAGGCCTGCTCGTCCGTGGCCGGAGCCTCGGCGGCGGGGGCGTCCGCGGCCGGAGCCTCGGCAGCCGGGGTCTCGGCCTCCTCGGCGGCGGCGACGGCCGGCTCGGCGTCGGCGGCCTTCTCGGTCTCGGCGGAGGACTGAACCTCGGCGTCGTCCTTCTTCTCGCCCTCGAGCAGGTCTCGCTCCCACTCGGCGAGGGGCTCGCCGGCGGCCTTCTCGCCCGGCTTCGAGTCACCGGTCGCGGCACCGGAACGGGCGATGAGGCCCTCGGCGACGGCGTCGGCGATCACGCGGGTGAGCAGGGTGACGGAGCGGATCGCGTCGTCGTTGCCCGGAATCTTGTAGTCGACCTCGTCGGGGTCGCAGTTGGTGTCGAGGATCGCGACGACCGGGATGTGGAGCTTGCGCGCCTCACCGACGGCGATGTGCTCCTTCTTGGTGTCGACGATCCAGACGGCGCTCGGCACCTTCTGCATCTCGCGGATACCACCGAGGGTCTTCTCCAGCTTGGCCTTCTCGCGGGAGAGGACCAGGAGCTCCTTCTTGGTGAGGCCGGAGGCGGCCACGTCCTCGAAGTCGATGAGCTCGAGCTCCTTCAGACGCTGAAGGCGCTTGTAGACGGTGGAGAAGTTGGTGAGCATGCCACCGAGCCAACGCTGGTTGACGTACGGCATGCCGACGCGCGTCGCCTGCTCGGCGATGGCCTCCTGCGCCTGCTTCTTCGTACCCACGAACATGATGGAGCCGCCGTGGGCGACGGTCTCCTTGACGAACTCGTAGGCGCGGTCGATGTACGACAGCGACTGGAGCAGGTCGATGATGTAGATGCCGTTGCGCTCGGTGAAGATGAAGCGCTTCATCTTCGGGTTCCAGCGACGGGTCTGGTGACCGAAGTGGACGCCGCTTTCCAGCAGCTCCCGCATCGTGACGACGGCCATGGCCGTACTCCTTGAGGTGCTCGGTTATCGCGACCGCAGGTTTGCTGTCGCGCCTGACGCCCCGACGCGCCGTGCCACGAGGGACCGAGGAGCGCGGACACCTCCGAAGAGAGGGAGGTGGCGGGGCGTGCGAAGTCGACCCGGTGACCCGGATCGCCAAAAGAAGTGTACGGGACCCGTCGAGTGCCGGGTGACGGCGATGTCCACAACCCGACGGCTGTCCACAGATCCGGTCCATGATCCCCGCGGACCGTGCCCGCCGGGAGAACGTTCCGTCATGTACCGCACTTCCGAAACAAGCGTACGGCGGTTCCGCACCGCGCTGCCGGTGGTCCTGCTGCCCGTGCTGGGCGCGCTGCTCACCGTGCTGCTGGGACGGTCCGGCGCCTGGGCGGCACCGGGGCCCGCACCGGAGGGTGACCGCGCCTGGCCGCTCGCGGGCAGGCCACTGGTGGTACGCGGATGGGAGCCGCCTGCCGGTCCGTACGCGCGGGGCCACCGGGGCGTCGACCTCGCCGCGCGGCCGGGCACCCCGGTGATGGCCGCTGCCCCCGGCCGGGTCTCGTTCGCGGGGCCCGTGGCGGGGCGCGGGGTGGTCTCGGTCGAGGTGGCCGGAAGCGGTGAGCCGCCGCTGCGCATCACGTACGAACCCGTGCGGGCGCAGGTCGCGAAGGGCGACGAGGTCACGGCGGGCCAGGTGGTGGGGGTGACCGGGCCGGGGCCGTCGCACTGTGCGTCCGGCTGCCTGCACTGGGGGCTGCGACGGGGTGACGCCTATCTGGATCCGCTGTCGCTGCTTCCGTCGTCACTGCTGCGCCGGGGGCCCTCCCGCCTGTTGCCGGTCTTCGGCGTCCCACTGCCGGGGGCGGAACCTGCGCCGCGGTCCGGGCACGCGGCCCCGGTCGCCGGGCCTGCGCCGCGGTCCGGGCACCCCGTCGCGGTCACGGCACAGCCGGCCGGTCACAGCACGGGCAGGTACGGGCCGGGCGGGTACGCGCAGGTCGTGGCGCTGCTGCTCATGACCGGAGCTGTCACCGTTCACCGCGGCCGCAGGGGGCCTCGCAGGCGGTTCAGCCGCGTACGCCGCGCAGGACCATCGCCACCGCGGTGTCCGCGACCACTCCGGGCTCCTCTGCCGCGCCCAGTTCGATCCGGCGCACCGCCGCGTCCACGGAGCCCTGCAGGAGCATCGCGGCCAGTCGCGGCTCGGCATGGCCCAGGTCGCCGAGCGCCTCGACGATCATGGCGATCAGTCCGCCGTGCGCGGCCCTGATCTTCTCGCGCGCACCCGCGTCCAGCTCGCTCGCGGAGATCGCGACGACCGCGCGGTGCCGCCGGTCGCCCACCAGATCGAGCTGCCGGCGCACATAGGCCTCGATCTTCTCCTCGGGCGTCCCGGCCCGGTCCATCGCGTTCTCGACCTCGGCGGCCCAGACGGGGAAGTCGACGGCGCAGAGCTCCTCGACGACCGCCGCACGGGAGCGGAAGTACTCATAGACGGAGGACCTGGCAAGGCCGGTGCGCTCGGCGAGGGCGGGGAAGGTCAGCGCTTCCGTACCGCCCTCGGACAGCAAGGAGCGTGCGGCGTCCAGGAGGGCGCCGCGCTGCATGGTCCGGTGCTCGGCCACGGAGGCCGCTCGAATCCTGGGCACGCCTCCACTCTACGGCGGCATCTGTTCGAGAGGGGGTGCTCGGCTGCGATCGGATGGCCGGACCCGCCCGGGCTCAGCGGCCGGCGTCCGCCAGTTTGGCCCGGAGCTGCAGCACGGACTTGGTGTGGATCTGGCTGACCCGGCTCTCGGTGACTCCGAGGACGTTCCCGATCTCGGCGAGGGTGAGGCCCTCGTAGTAGTAGAGGGTGACCACGGTCTTCTCGCGTTCGGGGAGGGTGTTGATCGCGCGGGCGAGCAGCCGTCTGAGCTCACGGTCCTCGGCGACCTCGACCGGGTTGTCGGCTGCGGTGTCCTCCAGGGTGTCCATCAGGCTCAGCCGGTCACCCCCCTCACCGCCGACGTGCAGCAGTTCCTCCAGAGCCACCACGTTGGCGAGCGACAACTGGCTGAAAACAGCGTGAAGTTCCTCCAGCGCGATGCCCATCTCCGCGGCGACCTCGGCCTCCGAGGGGGTGCGCCGCAGCTGGGCCTCCAACGTGGCGTAGGCGCGCTCCACGTTGCGCGCCTTCTGGCGCACCGACCTCGGGATCCAGTCCAGCGCCCGGAGCTCGTCGATCATCGCGCCGCGGATCCGGGTGATCGCGTAGGTCTCGAACTTGATGGCCCGTTCGATGTCGAACTTCTCGATGGCGTCGATCAGCCCGAAGACCCCTGAGGAGACGAAGTCCGCCTGTTCCACGTTGGACGGCAGCCCCACGCTCACCCGGCCGGCGACGTACTTCACCAGGGGCGAGTAGTGCAGGATCAGCTGCTCCCGGAGGCGCCCGTCGCCAGTGGTCTTGTATGAACGCCACAACTCCTCGAGCGAGGAAGGGGCGGGAGGGCGCACAGTGCCACGCGCAGCCGGTGGTACTGCCGCGCGGTCAGACCCGGAGGTGTGCTGGGGCATGTGGTGCCTTGAGCCGTTCTGCTGTGAAGTGCTGGGGACGTGTCTCTGGGGCGGATTCCTCGTGAGCGTAGCGTGACTGAAGTGTTGCGGTGCGCGCAGGACAACGGATCCGTGCTGTGCAATTCCGTTGCATATCCCGCGCCGTCGGACATGACCGAAGGCCGGGAACGTCACCGCGCGCACCGGCCCCGGCCGCCCGAACGGGTACTGCCGAGGTCATCTGCATCACCTTTTCACCCGAATGCTTCCGGTCAAGTACCGCCTCGCCGCGCGTCCCCATTGCGTGTCGGTCCCACGGTCAACTGCCATCCGTCGCCCTCGCGTTCGACGAACCCCAGTGAGTGCAGTTCGTACAACCGCCCGAGTGCCTCATCGGTGCTGGTTCCGGCGGTACGGGCGACGTCGCGCCCCTCCATGGCCCCCCTGCGGGGCAGCGCGTCCAGCACCCGGGCGCTGACGGCGTCCAGGAGGTCCCGCGGCAGGACCGGGCCTCGCCTGGCCGGGGCCAGGTCGCCGATCTCCCCCACCAGTTCGGCGATTTCGGAGGCGTCGGTGACCAGGACGCCCTCACCTCGCAGGAGTTCGTGGACCCCTGCCGACAGGCCGCTGGTGGCGGGGCCCGGTACCCCCATCGTGTAGCGGCCCAGCCGCTGTGCGCTCCTGGCGGTGACCAGCGAGCCGCTGCGGTACTGGGCCTCCACCACGACGGTTCCCCTCGTGAGGGCGGCGATCACCCGGTTCCGGAGGATGAACCGGCTGCGCGTGGGGTGGTCGGAGGGCGGCAACTCGCCGATGACCAGTCCTTGTTCGACCATGCGTCCGATCAACTCGGCGTGCCCCCGCGGATAGGCGACATCCACTCCGCAGGCCAGCACCGCCATGGTCGCCCCGCCGGCGGCCAGGGCTCCGCGATGAGCCGCACCGTCCACCCCGAAGGCCGCACCCGAGACCACCACCCAGCCCCGTTCGGCCAGCCCCGCGCCGATACTCGCCGCCATGTGCGCCCCGTACGGTGTACAGGCCCGGGCTCCGACCACGGCGACCGAGCGCAGGGCCCAGAGGCGCAGGTCGGGCCGCCCCCGGACCCAGAGGCCGATGGGCCGCGCGTCCGCCAGGTCGTCGAGCTGACTCGGCCACTCCGGGTCGCCGGGGCAGACGAACCGTCCCCCGACCGCGGCCATGTCCGCCAGGTCCCGCTCGGGATCGGCGGTCGAGGCCCGTAAGCGGTACCCGCTCAGCCGTGTCGCGGTCATCCCCTTCAGCTTCTCCGCCGAGCCGTCCGCGACGGTGAGGCGCCTCATCAGCTCGACGGGACCCACCTCGCGGAGCCATCGGCCGGCGCGCTCGTCCCCCGGCTCGAAGATGCGGGTCAGCGCGGCACGCGCGGGCCGCTCCCGGCCGGCGCAGGCCGGCGGGCTGTTCACGAGGCACCGGCCCGCACGGGTACGCCCCGCTGAATGCCGGTCCGCAGTTCCAGGGCTGTCGCGATGTCGGTGGCGTCCGGGCGGTCGGCGGCCCTCAGGTCCGCCACCGTCCACGCGACCCGGAGCACCCGGTCCAGGCCCCGGGCGGTGAGGAAGCCGCGTTCCATGTCGCGCTCCGCGGCCATCAGCGCACCGGGGGCCGCGAGCAGCCTGGTCCTCAGCTCATGACCGGGGACTTCGCTGTTGGTGGTCCAGGGCGTGCCCGCGAGCCGGTCCGCGGCCCGCACCCTGGCCTCCCGCACCCGGGCGGCGACATCGGCCGAGGTCTCGCCCCGGCCGCCGCGCCCCATCAGATCCGCCCGGCCCACCGGCTCGACTTCCACCCGCAGGTCCACCCGGTCCAGCAGCGGCCCGGAGAGCCGCGCCTGGTAGCGGCGGACCACCGAGGGCGGGCATTCGCAGCCCGCGCCCGTCAGTGTGTGGCGGCCGCACGGGCAGGGGTTCGCGGCCAGGACCATCAGGAATCGGGCGGGCAGCCGCACCACCCCGGCCGCACGTGCGACGACCACGTGTCCGGATTCCAGGGGCTGACGCAGCGCGTCCAGCGCCCGTACGGAGAATTCGGGAGCCTCGTCCAGAAAGAGAACACCTCTGTGCGCCAGGGAGACCGCTCCGGGCCTCGGCAGCCCGTTGCCCCCGCCGACGAGCGACTGCATCGTCGCCGAGTGGTGCGGTGCGCAGTACGGCGCCCTGGTGACCAGCGGTTCACCCGGTGGGAGGATGCCCGCCACCGAATGCACAGCCGTCACTTCGAGGGATTCCTGCCGGGTCAGCGGCGGCAGGATCGCCGTGAGGCGTTCGGCCAGCATCGTCTTGCCGGCACCGGGCGGTCCGGAGAGCAGCAGATGGTGCCCGCCGGCCGCGGCGACCTCCAGGGCCTTGCGCGCTCTGGGCTGCCCGGCGACGTCCGCCAGGTCGGGACGGTGCCCCGCGCCCTGCGTGCCGAGCGGCGCGAGACCCGTGCCGATGCCGGCGCCCGGCATCATCAGTCCGGCCAGCATCGCGTCGGGGCGGTCCCGGTCGGCTGCCGGCTCGTCGGGCACGGGCTCGTCGCCGAGCACGGCGATCAGCTGACGCAGGCTCCGCACTCCGAGGACCGAGACCCCCGGCACCAGCGCGGCCTCCCCCGCGGTCTGCTCCGGAACCACGACCTGCCGGTAACCCGCCTCGGCCGCCGCGAGGACCGCGGGGAGCACCCCGCGCACCGGTCGCACCCGGCCGTCGAGGCCGAGCTCCCCGATCATCACCACATCGGCGATGGCCGCGGGGTCGATCCTCTCGGCGGCGCCGAGCACCGCACAGGCAACGGCGAGGTCGAAGCCGGACCCTCCCTTGGGCACGGACGCGGGGGACAGCCCCACCGTGAGCTTCTTCTGCGGCCACTCGGCCCCGGAGTTGACGACGGCGGCCCTGACCCGGTCCCGGCTCTCCACCAGGCTCTTGTCCGGCAGTCCGACCAGGGTGAACGCGGCCACGCCCGGCTCCAGATCGGCCTGGACCTCCACCACCACGCCCTCGACGCCCACCAGCGCCACCGAACACGCCCGCGCGAACCCCATCAGGCCACGCCCCGGACATGCTCGGCGACCGGCGCCCCGCGCCGGGGCAGGATCACACCGACCAGATCGATCCGGACCCCGCCCCGGGGCGCTCCGCCGTGCCGCTCGAGCCAGATCTCGGCGAGCCGGCGCAGCCGGTCCGCCTTGGCCGGGGTGACGGCCTCCATCGGATGCTCGAAGCATCCTGCCCTGCGGGTCTTCACTTCGCAGAAGACCACCGCGTCGCCGTCCCTGGCGACGATGTCGATCTCTCCTGCGCGACAGCGCCAGTTGCGCTCCAGTACAGCCATACCGGCGTCGGCCAGCAGCCGCGCCGCCAGGTCCTCGCCGTACCGCCCGAGTGCCCCCCGTGCGTTCATGTCGGCACCACCTCCGGCACCGACTCTGACGCGCCCCGTCCGATCTATTGGATCTTGGTGGACAACTCACTCATTGTGAATATTCCGGCCACCCGGACGAGTGAACCGGCACCCGGCCGACACCCGGCCGACACTCGAAGCGGTATGCCGATCATCCGCCCGGAAGTTCGAGATCGCTCTTGTTGAGCTCCTCGATGTTCACGTCCTTGAAAGTCAGCACGCGGACCTGCTTGACGAACCTGGCGGGCCGGTACATGTCCCAGACCCACGCGTCCGCCATGGAAACCTCGAAAAAGACCTCACCCTGGACCGAGTGCACCTGCATCTCGTAATCGTTGGTGAGGTAGAAGCGCCGTTCGGTCTCGATCACATATTTGAACAGACCGACGACATCGCGGTACTCCCGGTAGAGCTTCAGCTCCATCTCGGTCTCGTACTTCTCGAGGTCCTCGGCGCTCATGGCATGTTCCCCTTCAGCCGTGCGTCCCCCTATTGTGCGTCAGCCTCACGCACCCCTGGACGATTAGACGATTTCGGGGGCGAGAACCAGCGGATCGCGCGGAGGACCCTCGTCGAGCAGCGTGCGCAGCAGCTCGCCGAGCCTGGTCGGATACACCGTCTCACGCGCCGCGAGAAGTTCGGCGGAAGTCCACCACCTGAGCCCGGCAACGCTGCGGAGCTCCAGCTCGGTGAGCCCCTTCTGGTCCGTGGCGGTCTGCGCCGTTCGAGCCAGGAAGTACCACTCGTCCTGGTCCCAGCGCCGCCCGTCGAACGGGAAGGAGCAGATCCGCTTCCAGAGCACCGGGCCCAGCACGACGTCCGTGATCCCGGTCTCCTCGGCGAGCTCGCGCAGCGCGGCCTCCGCCCTGCTCTCGTCGCCCTCCAGCCCCCCGCCGGGGGTGAACCACCAGCTCGTCCCCGGGTCGTCGGGCTCGAACCCGTGCAGCAGGAGGATCCGGTCGTCCGGGTCCAGGAGCACGACCCGGGCGACCTTGCGCTTCTCAGCGGGCACCGGCGGCGGCCCTTGCCCGCTTGTTCCCGCGTGCGGAGCGCCCCGCGATCGCACCGAAGGCGGCCCCGCCCACGATGAGTGCCACGCCCGCGACAACGGCCCCGACCTGCAGTCGCAGCGGTCCGCTGGACGACACGCCGCCCGGCAGGGCAGCGAAGGCCTCGGGGCGCTCGATCATGCCGTTCATGGGCCACGCGACGGCATCCACCCGCGCCTGCACGGCGCTGCGCGGCACCGAACCCTGTCCCGGGTCCTTGAGGTGGACCCTGGAGTCCAGCGAACCGGTGCGCTCGTCACCGAGGAGGAAGAGCTGCCCCTCGGGAACCTCTGCCGAGAACTCCTGCACGGAAGCAGGGGCCCCGCCGTCGGCCTCGACCAGCAACGGGCCGCCGTTCGCCCGCAGATACGGTTCCTCGATGGGCTTGCCGTTGATGGTCAGCCGGCCGTTCCCGTCGCAGCAGGCGATCTTGTCACCACCGACACCCACGACCCGCTTCACCATCGGTACATCGCCCCACGCCGCATCCGTGAAGACGACCACGTCACCGCGCCGTACGTCGGCGCCGTCCATCCGCTCCGCGAGCACCCGGTCCCCGGCGTTCACCGTCGGGGACATCGACTCGGTCGGCACCGTGTACGGCTGGTACACCACCGCTCCCCAGGCGAATCCGCCGAGGAAGAGCACACAGCCGACGGCCACGGCCAGGTTCGACAACATGTTGCCGAGCCGGCCGCGGCCGTCATCCGTACGTCCTGTTCCGCTCATCCCAGCGCTCCCCCATCGGAGATCGACAATCGCTGATCCGAGTCGGCACCCTACCCGGCGGTACGCCCGCTGGTCAGCCTCCGGCGGCGCCAGAACACGAGGGGCAGCGCTCCGGCTACACCGAGTGCTGCCGGAGCGGCGGCAGCCGCCTTGTTCAGCCCGGGCTGGTCGAACGTGCTCGGGACCGGCAGGGTCGCCCAGCGGTTGACCGGCCAGGCGACGACGATGGCCCGTCCGACCACCTCGTCCGTGGACACGGTGCCCTGTCCGGGCAGTTCCTGGTGGTAGCGGGAGTCCAGCGAGTTCTGCCGGTGGTCGCCCATCACCCAGATCCGGCCCTCGGGGACATGGATCGGCCCGAAGGGCTCGTCATCGCACGCGCTGTTGCCCCCGAAGATGAACGACTTGTCGTCCAGCGCCTTGCCGTTGACGATCACGGGGCCGTTCTTCTTGCACTCCACCGTGTCGCCGCCGACGGCGATGACCCGCTTGATCAGGTCCTTCTCCTCGGCGGACGGCATGAGCCCGATGAAGCTCAGGAACTTCTGCACCGCGTTCGGTTCGGGAGTCGCGGTGTCCTCGAGCCAGCCGCCCGGGTCGTGGAAGACCACGACCTCGCCGCGCTCCGGCTCCGAGCCGAACCACGGCGTCAGCTTGTCGACGAGCACCCGGTCGCCCCGCTGCAGTGTGTTCTGCATGGAGTCCGAGGGGATCGAGAACGCCTGCACCAGGAACGTCTTGATCAGCAGCGCGAGAATGAGCGCGATACCGATGAGGAGCGGCAGCTCCTTCCAGAACGACCGCGGCTTCTTCTGCGCCGTACTGCCGCCGCCCGGTGAGTCGTCACCCGGGGAATCGCCACCCGGGAAGCCGTCGCCCGGAGGGACGCCGTCACCCTCCGCCCGGCCCGCCGATTCCGCCGGGATCCCGCCGCTCGAAGGCCGGTCCTCGGGTTCGCCGTGTCCGGATCGTGCGCCGACCGCCAAATCCCCCACATCCACTCCTCACTCCGTGCCACCGCCCGCGCCCGATTCGGCGCAGGCCCACCACTCCCATAACGAGCGGGAGTTCCGCAGGGGTCGGGAGCAGGATCATTCCGTTGCGATCCTGGGAGGACACACTATTCGACGGGCCGGTTGCCTCCGTCGCCCCGGCACGCGCATCGGGCACCGACGCGAACGTCCCGGGTTCCTCGAGCTTGCGCCAGTGGGCGAACGGCCAGGCGATCACGACCGCCCGTCCCACGACCTCATCCTCCGAAACCGTGCCCTTGTCCGGTTCGTCGAGGTGGAAGCGGGAGTCCGCGGAGTTCGACCGGTGGTCACCCATCACGAAGATGCGGCCCTGCGGAACCTTTACCTCGAATTTGAGAGTGGAGGGCGCGTTGTCCGGATGCAGGTACGGCTCGTTGAGTGGCACGCCGTTGACGGTGACCTTGCCGTCCGTGCCGCAGCACTTCACGGTGTCGCCCCCGACGGCCACCACACGCTTGATCAGATCCTGCTCGTCGTCCGAGGGCAGCAGTCCGATGAAGGTCAGCAGTTCCTTGACCTGCTTGACGCCGACCGGCGGGTCCTCCTTGGCGACGTTCTCCTGCTGCAGCCAGCCGCCCGGGTCCCGGAAGACGACGACATCGCCGCGCTGGGGTTCGGAGCCGAACCACGGTGTCAGCTTGTCGACCAGCACCCGGTCGCCGATCTTGATGGTCTGTTCCATCGACCCGGAAGGGATCACGAAGGCCTGCACCAGAAAGGTCTTGAGCACCAGTGCGATCAGCAGCGCCACCAGGACGAGGAGGGGTATCTCCTTGATGGCGGACCTGCGCCTGCGCCGCTTGACCCGGCGGGCCAGCTTGCGGCGCTCCGCCCTCGTCGGCAGTGAGCGGGCCGTGGTCGGCCGGGTTCCGGTGGGCAACGGAACGTGTGCTTCCGCCTGTCCGCGCCTGCGCCCCCGGTTACCCATGGGTCGCGTCCGGCGGCCGTATGCCGGTGAAGGCATCGGTCCCGCCCAGGGAGCCGAGCCTGCCGAGCGGCCAGCCGAGCCAGTCGACCCGTCCGACGACCCGGTCCACGGGCACCATGCCGCCACCGGGCTGCCCCAGGTGGTCGCGGGAGTCCCGCGAGTTGCTGCGGTGGTCCCCCATGACCCAGAGCGTGCCGTCGGGCACCACGATGTCGAAGGCCACTTCGGACGGGTTGTCACCCGGGTACAGATACTCCTCGTGCACCGACCGGCCGTTCACCTCGAGCCTCCCCCGCTTGTCGCAGCAGACCACGCGATCGCCCCCCACGCCCACCACCCGCTTCACGAAGTCGGTCTCGGCGGGTTCGGCCAGCCCCAGGGACGAGGCCGCCCCACGCAGGAGCGCGGTGACGGGGTTCTCCGCGGGCGTCTCCTGCACGAAGGAGCCGGTGCCGTCGAAGACCACCACGTCGCCGCGCCGTGGCTCGGAGCCGAAACGGTACGCCAGTTTGTTGACGAGCACCCGGTCCCCCACCCGCAGCGTGGGCTCCATCGAGCCGCTGGGGATGAGGAAGGGCTGCAGCACGAACGCGCTGAACAGCAGGAGAGCGACCGTGCAGAGCAACCCCAGGAAGGCGGCTCTCCCCCAGGACATCGGGGTGTCCGGCCGGTCCGGGACATGCGTGAAGCGCGACCCCTCCTCCGGCCCTTCTTCAGGGGCGGAGGAGCGATCGCGCTCCGTGTGCTGAGCTTCCGTGTCCATCGGGGCCGAATCCTATCCGGCCGCGCTGTGGACGCCGGCGCTGAATCAGCGGTCGCGCTTCTCCTTGATCTTCGCGGCCTTGCCGCGCAGCTCACGGAGGAAGTACAGCTTGGCGCGGCGGACGTCACCACGGGTGACGAGCTCGATCTTCTCGAAGATCGGGCTGTGCACCGGGAAGGTGCGCTCGACGCCGACGCTGAAGGAGACCTTGCGGACCGTGAAGGTCTCGCTGACGCCCGAGCCCTGACGGCGGATGACGATGCCCTTGAACTGCTGGATACGGGAGCGGTTGCCCTCGATCACTCGCACGTGGACGTTGACGGTGTCACCCGGGCGGAAGGCCGGGAGGTCGGTACGCAGCGAGGCGGCATTGACGCCATCGAGCAGGGAAGTCATGTTGTCTGCTTTCTTCGCCGATGCCACAGGTCATCGACGGGAGAGTGGGAAAGTTCGGATGCTGATCACATCGGGCGGGCGTCTTTCCCCCTGTGGCAGGGGCGCACGCCGGACGTACAGCGGGCCTATTCTTCCACGGCCTCGGGCCTGCGCCAAAATCGGCCGCCCGGCTCCGGGGACCAGCCCAGGATGGAGAGGATCTCGCGGTCCTTCTTGTCGAAGCCGGCCGCCTCGCAACGCTCGATCAGGTCGGGCCTGTTGAGGGCGGTACGACGGAAGGCCTCGTCCCGGCGCCACCGCGCGATCCTGCCGTGGTGGCCGCTGAGCAGCACGTCCGGGATGCCGCGACCGCGCCACTCGGGCGGCTTCGTGTAGACGGGCCCCTCGAGCAGATCGGCCATGGCTCCGGGCGCGAAGGAGTCGTCACGGTGTGATTCGGCGTTGCCGAGGACTCCCGGCAGGAGCCGGGCCACGGCCTCCGTGATCACCAGGACGGCCGCTTCCCCGCCGGCCAGGACGTAGTCCCCGATGGACACCTCCACGACAGGCATGCGGGTGGCGTACTCGTCCATCACCCGGCGGTCGATGCCCTCGTACCTGGCGGGCGTGAAGATCAGCCACGGCCGCTCCGAGAGCTCGACGGCCAGCTCCTGGGTGAAGGGCCGCCCGCTGGGTGTGGGCACCACGAGCACCGGGGAGTGCGCTCCCGCCTCGTAGCCGCCGGCCAGTGCGTCGTCCAGGGCCTCACCCCAGGGCCCGGTCTTCATGACCATGCCGGGGCCGCCGCCGTACGGGGTGTCGTCCACCGTGTTGTGCCGGTCGTACGTCCAGTCGCGCAGGTCGTGGACGTGTACGTCGAGGCGCCCGCGGGAGCGCGCCTTGCCGACGAGTGAGACGTTCAGCGGTTCCAGGTACTCGGGGAAGATCGTGACGACGTCGAGCCGCATCACGCGTCGCCCTTCCCGGACCCGCCGGAGGCCTCACCGGCCACCTCGTCGCGTGCGGGGGCCTCATCGGCCTCCTCCTCGGCCTCGTCGCGCGAGGAGGCGACCACGGCCTCGCTCTCGTCGATCAGGCCGGGCGGCGGCGTGATGACGGCCCGCTGCTCCTCCAGGTCGATCTCGCTGACGATCTCCTCGACGAACGGGATCATCACCTCGCTGCCGTCGGGACGCTCCACGATGAACAGGTCCTGGGAGGGCAGGTGGGTGATCTCGGTGATCCGGCCGATCACGGTTCCGTCGGCGAGGACCACGTCGAGGTCCATCAGCTGGTGGTCGTAGAACTCCTCGGGGTCCTCGGGAAGCTCTTCCGGGTCCACATCGGCGATCAGCAGCGTGTTGCGGAGCGCCTCGGCGCCCGTACGGTCGCGTACGCCCTCGAAGCGCAGCAGCAGCCTGCCGCTGTGCACCCGGCCGGTCTCGATCGTCAGGGGGCCCGTAGCCGCCGGTTCCGTGGCAAGGACGGCCCCGGGGCCGAGCCGCAGTTCGGGCTCGTCCGTGCGCACCTCGACGGTGACCTCGCCCTTGATGCCATGGGCGCGACCGATCCGCGCAACTACCAACTGCACGCTACTTCTCCCGGTGATGGTGTAGGGACGACAAAGGCCGGGGACGGCTCGAAAGCCCTCCCCGGCCCCGGCCGGTGTTCAACTCTTTCAGCGAACCTGATCCACATCGACGAGGTCGACGCGGATACCACGGCCGCCGATAGCACCCACGACGGTACGCAGGGCGCGTGCGGTGCGGCCGTTGCGGCCGATCACCTTGCCGAGGTCATCGGGATGGACCCGGACCTCGAGCACACGTCCACGGCGCAGATCGCGCGAGGCGACCTGCACATCGTCGGGGTTGTCGACGATGCCCTTCACGAGGTGCTCAAGAGCCTCCTCGAGCATGCTCAGGCCTCGGTCGACTCGGTGGACGCGGCAGCGTCGGCCGCCTCGTCCGCCTTCTTGTCCGACTTCTTGGCCTTCTGGGTGATGGCCTCACCCTTGGCCTCGTCGCCGTCCGAGGTAAGGGCCTCGAACAGGGCGCGCTTGTCAGCCTTGGGCTCCGGCTGCAGCAGCGGCGCGGGGGCAGGAAGGCCCTTGTGGGCCTGCCAGTCACCGGTGAGCTTCAGGATCGCGAGGACCGGCTCGGTCGGCTGGGCGCCGACGGACAGCCAGTACTGCGCGCGCTCCGCGTTGACCTCGATGCGCGAGGGGTTCTGCACCGGGTGGTACAGGCCGATCTCCTCGATGGCCCGGCCGTCACGGCGGGTACGGGAGTCGGCGACGATGATGCGGTAGTGAGGCGAACGGATCTTGCCCATGCGCTTCAGCTTGATCTTGACTGCCACGGAAGTGGTGTCTCCTGGTCTCTGACGTGGTTGGGCACAACAAGATGCCACGTGGGGTTGCGGTACTCGGGTGCCCGATGGACGCGCCAGCCGGAGGAAGAGAGGGGTCCTATGCGACTGTCGAGTACAGCTAGCCATTGTGCCACACCACATCGCCTCACCCCACCGCGACCACTGCTTCCGGGATACGGAACGGCTTTCCGCAGCCGCCGCACACGATCGGGGCCTGTGCGAGGACCGAGGGGACCACGCGCACATTGCGACCGCAGTCGCAGACGGCCTTGACCCGCACGCCCCCTCCGGAGGAGCCGTGCCGGGCCGCGGGGCCGCGGAACGAGCGCTTGGTGTCGGCGGCGGTGGCCACGGTGTGCGCCTTGAGGGCGCGCTGGAGCCGTTCCGTCGTCGGACGGTATCTGCGTTTGGCCTCGGGATTCAGTGTCACCAGCGAGAATCCGCTGCTGGCATGGGGTTCCTCGGAATGATCCAGACCCAGTTCCTCGGCGATCGCGAGGAACCGTCGGTTGTGGTACCGGCCGGCACGGGAGGTGTCCCGGACACCTCTCGCGGCGGCGATGCCATGGACTGCCTCGTGGAGCAGTCGTTCGAAGGAGAGCTCGGCGCCACAGGCGGACGAGGACTCTCCGATCAGGGACTCTGGCGCGGCAAGATCGGGCAGCTCGGGGTGGTACCGCTGAATGTCGGCCCACGCCTGTGCCAGCTCTGCGGCAAGTACAGGTGGTGTCGTGCTCACGTCGTGATAACGAGCCTGAGTGCCCCGGTGTTCCTATTCCGGGGCATCCCAAATAATTTGCACGTACCAGTCAGTTGCCGTCGATGCGTCCGGACGAGGGCGGGTGCGCAGATCTGCGGAGAAGGCTCACAGCTCGCACCAAGGCGGTACGTAGCGTGCTGTACGCCCCGGCGCCTATGCGGGGTAGCCCCACGGGCGACATTACCCGGCACCGCCGGACGGCCCCGAACCCCCCGCCCGTCCGGGCCGAGAGCCTTCGACGTGCTCCGTCCCGCGTGTCGGGTAAGACTGGGACGAGAGCGAGCAGCGGGCGTGCTGGTCCCCGGCACCCCCGGCCACGATGCGGAGGCCGGGGGCGCACGACCGGAGCACGCAAGCAATGCCATCCCACCCCGTCCGACCTCTGGACGGGACCGCGGATGCGGAGTTCTCTGGCATACGGGGGCTGCGGGCGCACCTACGACATCGGGGGCCGCCCACTCGGGCACGACACCTCTCGGCGGATTGGGGCGCATTCCATGACACCAACGCTCGTCCGGCACCACCGGTATGCGGATTCGTCCGCCACCGTGGATGGCGGCACCCGTGCCCGTGACTGGGCCGAGATCCAGGAGCGCATGCTGGCGCCGCTCTACGAAGCGGTGTACGAGCGGCTCGAGGTCGGGGCCGGTACCCGGATGCTCTCCCTCGGCTGCGGCTCCGGGCTCGCCCTGCTCATCGCGGCATCGCGCGGGGCGCACGTCACCGGAGTCGACACCGACCGTGAACGGCTCGCACTGGCCCGCGAGCGCCTCGTGTCCGGCCAGGAAGCCGGGCCCGGACGGCCGGACGCACCGGCGCGGGCGCGGCTGGTCGCCGGTCCCCCGTCGGCGGCCGCACCGGCCGGTGAACCGCCGTACAACCTGCTCACCGCGTTCGATCCGATCGGCTGCGCGGCCGGCGACTCCGACGGGCTCTCGCCCGCGCTCGCCTCCGCCGTGCCGCTGGCCGCGCGGGGGGCCACCGTGGTCCTGACCGGCTGGGGACCGCCCGAGCGGTGTGCCACGGCTCCGGTGCTCCGGGTGGCGGCCCGGCTCGCCGAGTCGGCGCGCACACCGCGCCCCGGCGGCTGGCGGCCCGCGCTGCGGGACGACCTGGAGGACGTCGCGGCGCGGGCGGGGCTGAAGCCCGACGGATCGGGCCGGGTCTCCTGCCCGTTCGGGTACGCGGACCTGGACAGCGCGGTGCGCGGACTGCTGTCGACCGGCCTCTTCGACACGGCGATACGGGCCACGGACCGTTCCCAGGTGGAGAAGGAGGTCGCGGAGGCGCTGCATCCGCACCGGCGGCCCGACGGGACGGTGTGGATGCCGAACGTCTTCCGTTATCTGGTGTGCGTGGTCTAGCGGCCGGAGACATGAGGAAGGGGCGCCCCGCCGAGCGGGGCGCCCCTTCCTCATGTCTCCGGCCGGTCAGCCCATGAACTTCTTGAACTCGTCCGGCAGTTCGAAGTTCTTGTCCTCCTGGGCGGGAAGACCGAACGCGCCGCCCTGCGTCGCGGCCTCACGGCGGGCCGCCTCGGCCTGCTCCTCGGCCTTGCGCTTCATCGGGTTGCCGCTCTTGCGCTTGCCCTTGGCCTGCTTGACCTGCTTCTTCTGACGGCCCGCGCCGCCACCCGAGCCGGGCATCCCGGGCATGCCCGGCATTCCGCCGCCCTGGGCCATCTTCGACATCATCTTGCGGGCCTCGAAGAACCGCTCCACCAGGCTCTTCACGGCGGAGACCTCGACGCCGGAGCCCTTGGCGATACGGGCCCGGCGCGAACCGTTGATGACGGTCGGTTCCTGGCGCTCGTGCGGCGTCATCGACTTGATGATCGCGGCCGTGCGGTCCACGTCCCGCTCGTCGATGTTGGCGATCTGGTCCTTGATCTGCCCCATGCCGGGCAGCATCCCGAGCAGCTTGGAGATGGAGCCCATCTTCCTGACCTGCTCCATCTGCGCCAGGAAGTCGTCGAGCGTGAAGTCCTTGCCCTTGCTCGACGCCAGCTTGGAGGCCATTTGAGCGGCCTCTTCCTGGCTGAAGGTCTTCTCCGCCTGCTCGATCAGGGTGAGCAGGTCACCCATGTCGAGAATGCGGGACGCCATGCGGTCGGGGTGGAAGGCGTCGAAGTCCTCGAGCTTCTCACCGTTCGACGCGAACATGATCTGCTTGCCCGTGACATGGGCGATCGACAGGGCGGCACCACCACGGGCGTCACCGTCGAGCTTGGAGAGGACCACGCCGTCGAAGCCGACGCCGTCGCGGAAGGCCTCGGCGGTGTTGACCGCGTCCTGGCCGATCATCGCGTCGACGACGAAGAGGATCTCGTCGGGGCTGACGGCGTCGCGGATGTCCGCGGCCTGCCGCATCAGCTCCTGGTCGATACCGAGGCGGCCCGCGGTGTCGACCACGACCACGTCGTACTGCTTGGCCCGGGCGTGCTCGATCGAGTCCTTGGCGACCTGGACCGGGTCACCCACACCGTTGCCCGGCTCCGGCGCGTACACCGCGACACCGGCGCGGTCGGCGACGACGCTGAGCTGGTTCACGGCGTTCGGGCGCTGGAGGTCACAGGCGACCAGCAGCGGCGAGTGGCCCTGGCTCTTGAGCCAGAGACCGAGCTTTCCGGCGAGGGTCGTCTTACCCGCACCCTGCAGACCCGCGAGCATGATCACGGTGGGAGGGTTCTTGGCGAACCGGAGGCGCCGGGTCTCGCCGCCGAGGATCCCTACGAGCTCCTCGTTGACGATCTTGACGACCTGCTGGGCCGGGTTCAGCGCCTGGGAGACCTCGACGCCGCGCGCCCGCTCCTTGACGTTGGCGATGAACGCACGGACGACGGGCAGGGCGACATCGGCCTCGAGCAGTGCGATACGGATCTCGCGAGCCGTGGCGTCGATGTCCGCCTCGGACAAGCGGCCCTTGCCCCTGAGGTTTTTGAAGGTCGCGCTAAGGCGGTCGGAGAGAGTATCGAACACGGCGCTCGTCGGTCCTCAGGGTCGGGGGTGGTGGCAGGTCAATCGCCCTCCAGGGTATCCGGACCCCGTGGAACGCAAAGCCCCCGGCCGTTTCTCGTGACGAACGGCTCCGGCAGCGGGGTTCAGCGCAGTGCCTTCTCCACCTCCCGGGCGACTGCCGCCGCCCGCTCCCGGGGCAGCGGCTCACCGTCGGTGTCCGTGACGTAGAAGGCGTCCACCGCGTTCGCGCCGAGCGTCGAGACATGGGCGCTGCGCACCCGTACCGCGCTCTGCTCCAGTGCCCAGCCGATCCGGTGCAGCAGTCCCGGGGCGTCCTGGGCGCGCACCTCGATCACCGTGGCGAGCCGCGAGCCGGCCGCCGCCACGGTCACCCTGGGCGGCGGCGCCTTCACCCCGCGCCGCCTCGGGTAGGCGGCCTCGCGCTCGGCGAGACGGGTCCGGATGTCCAGCGACCCGTCCAGGGCGCGTACGAGGTCGGCACGGAGCCGGACGGCCTGCGGGAGGGATCCGTACTCGGCCGCGACCCGCCAGCTGAGCACCAGCAGACCGGCTGTTTCGCCGAGCTCGGTGGGGAGCTCGACGGCGCGCAGATCGGCGGCGCGGACGGTGAGGCGGTGCAGGGCGAGCACACCGGCCGCGGCCGGCAGCACGCCGGGGCGGTCGGGCAGGGCGATGAGGAGTTCGACGCCGACGGGCCCCGGTTCGCCGTCCTCCGAGACGGGCTCGGGCTGGGTGTGCAGGGACAGGACGGGTTCGCCGGTGCGCAGGGCCTCGATCGCGAGACGTTCCTGTTCGGCGCTGGGCGCGAGGGGTTCCGGCTCGGGCGGCTCCTCCCCGGCCAGGAGCGCCGCGACGCGCTTGACGAGGTCCGTGACGAGGGAGGCACGCCAGGAGCTCCACGCGGCGGGCCCGGTGGCCAGCGCGTCGGCCTCGGTCAGGGCGTGCAGGAGTTCCAGGGTGGAGGCGCTGCCCACGGCGGTCGCGACGGAGCGGACGGTCGCCGGATCGTCGAGGTCGCGCCGGGTGGCGGTCTCGATGAGCAGGAGGTGGTGGCGTACGAGGGTGGCGAGGACACCCACGTCCTGCTTGTCGAAGCCGATGCGGGCGGCCATGTCGCGCGCGATGACCTCGCCCGCGACGGAGTGGTCCCCGGGCCAGCCCTTGCCGATGTCGTGGAGGAGGGCCGCGACCAGGAGGAGATCGGGGCGGCCGACGCGGCGGGTGAGGGTGGAGGCGCGGACGGCCGTCTCGACGAGGTGGCGGTCGACGGTCCAGGTGTGGACGGGGTTGCGCTGCGGACGGCAGTGGACCCGTTCCCAGTCGGGCAGCAGCCGGGTGATGATGCCTTCCGCCTCCAGGGCCTCCCAGACGCCGACGGTTGCCTCGCCCGCGCCCAGCAGGGTGACGAGCTCCTCGCGGGCCTGCGGCGGCCACGGCACGGGCATCGGCTGGGCCGCGGTCCTCAGATGGCGTACGAGGTGGCGGGAGAGCGGCAGCCCGGACTCGGCCGCCGCCGCGGCGGCCCGGAGGGTGAGGACGGGGTCCTTCTCGGGGCGTGCGGTGCGTGCGAGGACGACTTCGCCGTCCGCCTCGACGACGCCCTCGGCCAGCGGGGTGCGTTCCGGGGCGGCCTTGGTACCGCCGCCGAGGATCGCCCGCAGCCGGGGCCGGACGGAGCGGGCGCGCAGGACGCGGTTGACCTCGCGCCAGGTGACGTCGGTGGCGTACGAGACGGTGCGGGCGGCCTCGTACACCTGGCGCAGCAGGGCGTCGGAGTCGAGGAGGCCGAGGGCGCCGGCGACCTGGTCCTGCTCCTGGAGGGCGAGGCGGTCGGTGGCGCGGCCGGTGGTGAGGTGGAGGGCGTCGCGGGCGTCGAGGAGGGTGCGACGGGCTTCGGCGAGGCCTTCGCGGGGTGCGTCGGCGACCCAGGAGGCGGCGACGGCGCGCAGGGCGGTGGCGTCGCGGAGGCCGCCGCGGGCTTCCTTGAGGTCGGGTTCCAGCAGGAACTGGAGCTCGCCCATGCGTTCGGCGCGCTCCCGGCAGAGTTCGTCGAGGGCGGGGAGACGCTTGGGTGCCTGGTTCCGCCAGTCGGCGAGGATCGCGGTGCGCAGTCCGGCGACGAGGCCGAGGTCTCCGGCGACGGGGCGCGCGTCGAGCAGCCCGAGCTGGACCTTGAGGTCCTCACCGGCGGTCTTGAGCGCTTCGCCGGGGGTGCGTACGGAGTGGTCGAGGGCCAGGCCGAGGTCCCACACGGGGTACCAGATGCGGTCGGCGAGGGCGGCGATGGCTCCGGCGTCGGCGCTGCCGTCGTGCAGGAGCAGGAGGTCGAGGTCGCTGCGCGGGGAGAGTTCGCCGCGGCCGTAGCCGCCGACCGCGACGAGGGCCGCGCCGCGGACGCCCGCCGCCTCGGCGGCCGCAGTGAACAGCGCGGTCAGCCACTCGTCGGTGATCCGGGCCAGGGCAGCACGGCGCGGCGGCCCGGACTGCGTCTTCTCCTGGAGAAGACGCAGCCGGGCCGCCGCGTAGCCGCTGGGTCCCGAGTCCTCGGATTCGGTGGTCACTTCGGTGCTCGTCACCCAGCTGCCTTTCCGTTCGGGGGAACCGTCGGTCAGAGTGCGTCCGGGCCGCGTTCGCCGGTCCGTACGCGGATCGCGGTCTCGACGGGGACGCTCCAGACCTTGCCGTCACCGATCTTGCCCGTCCGGGCGGCCTTGACGACCACGTCGATGAGCTGTTCGGCGTCCTCGTCCTCGACGAGGACCTCGATGCGGATCTTAGGTACGAGGTCGACGGTGTACTCGGCGCCCCGGTAGACCTCGGTGTGTCCGCGCTGCCGCCCGTAGCCGCTGGCCTCCGTGACCGTGAGGCCCTGGACGCCGAAGGCCTGGAGGGCCTCCTTGATCTCGTCCAGCCTGTGTGGCTTCACGACTGCGGTGATGAGCTTCATGCGTCCACCTTCTTGTTCGTCGGAGCTGCCGTGGCGCCGGGCGCCGGAGGTGTGCTGCGCGTGGCCGCGCCGCCGCCGGCGCCGCTGAAGTCGTACGCGGTCTCGGCGTGTTCGACCTGGTCGATGCCCGAGATCTCGTCGTCCTCGGAGACCCGCATACCGATCGTCTTGTCCAGCAGGAAGGCGAGGATCGCGGAGACGACCAGAGAGTACGCGAGGACCGCGAACACTCCGACGGCCTGCTTGCCGAGCTGGTCGAGGCCGCCGCCGTAGAAGAGGCCCTTGACGTCGGACTGCACACCGCCGGTGGCGAAGAGGCCGACGAGGAGGGAGCCGATGACACCGCCGACGAGGTGGACGCCGACGACGTCCAGGGAGTCGTCGTAGCCGAACTTGTACTTGAGGCCGACCGCCATGGCGCACAGGACACCGGCGATGACGCCGATCGCGATGGCGCCGAGCGGGCTGACGGCGCCGCCCGCCGGGGTGATGGCGACGAGGCCTGCCACGGCGCCGGACGCCGCACCCAGGGTGGTGAAGGAGCCGTGGCGGATCTTCTCGTAGGCGAGCCAGCCCAGGACTGCCGCACCGGTGGCGACCTGGGTGTTGACGAACATGACCGCGCCGACACCGTCGTCGTTGCCGAGCCACGAGCCGGCGTTGAAGCCGAACCAGCCGAACCACAGGAGCGCGGCACCGAGCATGACGAGCGGCAGGCTGTGCGGCCGCATCGGGTCCTTCTTGAAGCCGACCCGCTTGCCGATGACCAGGATCACGCCGAGGGCCGCGGCACCCGCGTTGATGTGGACCGCGGTACCACCGGCGAAGTCGATGACACCCAGCTCGAAGAGCCAGCCGCCGGCGCCCCAGACCCAGTGCGCGACCGGGAAGTAGACGACGGTGACCCACAGCGCGACGAACAGGGCCCAGGAGGTGAACTTGACCCTGTCGGCGAGGGCACCGCTGATGAGGGCCGGGGTGAGCACGGCGAACATCAGCTGGAAGACGGCGAAGACGTAGATCGGGATGGTGTAGCCGTCCCAGAGCTCGTTGACGCCGATCCCGCTGAGGCCGACGAAGTCCGAGCTCCAGCCGATGAAGGAGCCGACGTCGGCGCCGAAGGCGAGGCTGAATCCGTAGAGCACCCACAGGATCGTGACGATCCCGAGGCTGATGAAGCTCATCATCAGCATGTTCAGGGTGCTCTTGACGCGGACCATGCCTCCGTAGAAGAAGGCCAGGCCCGGGGTCATCAGCATCACCATCGCGGAGCAGATGAGCATGAACCCGGTGTTGGCGGCAGACAGCGTCGGGGCGTCTGCGGCAAGCGTCGTGATGCCTGGGGGCATCGGCGTCTCCTCGTCGTCGGTGCGGCCACGTGCGGGGGTGCGGGACCACTGTGGAAAAGGTGCGGGCCGGTTATGCGCCATGAGATTCGCGCAGCGCGGTTTCCACGAATGCCGCACGATGTTTCGCCCCAGTGACGAAGGGGCTTCGCGTGTTACGTCCGAATGAACCGGGAGTGGCGAAGCCGTTGTGCTGCCTACCATGCTGCCTGCGCCGCATACGGTGCGGTTCGGACGGCTCAGGACGTGAACCGGCCACGGCAGCCACCCGCTGACCTGGCAATGGGGGAGCCGAGTCGGGATGTACGGGATGGCTGTCGTGGCCGGTGGTCGGGGTGGCGGTCAGACCGCTTCCGCTGTCTCCGGAAGCTGCTCGGTGAGCAGGTCGGTGAGCCGGGCGACCTCGGGAATGTCACCGAAGTCCCTGGCAGCGGTGTCGACGGTCTTGCGGAGCCGCGTGTTCACGCGCTCGGACCTGACCTTCTTGGCGATCTTCAGGGCCCGGGTGGCCAGCACGGTCGACTCCTCGGGCTCGCGCTTGAGGAGGTGCACGGTGGCCATGCCGATCAGATTGAGTGCGAAGGACCTCTGGTGCTCGTCGTCCTCGCCGAAGAGTTCGACGGCGCGCGCCATGACGGGCTCCGCGAGCGAGGCGTACGTGGGGCTGCGGCCTGCGACGTAGGCGAGGTCACGGTAGGAATGGGCGTTCTCGCCGTGCAGTTCGGCGTCGGAGAAGAAGCGGATCCAGTCGGGCTCGGGCTCGCCGTCGAGTCCGGCGTCGGCGAAGGTGTCCTCCGCCATCCGGACCGCCCGCTTGCACTTGCTGGGCTGGCCCATGTTGGCGTACGCACGGGCCTCCATCGCATACAGCATGGCCTGGGTGCGTCCGGTGGCGCAGTCCCGGCTGCCGTACTGGGCGAGGTGGATGAGTTCGAGTGCGTCGTCGGGCCGCCCGAGGTGAATCATCTGACGGCTCATGCTGGACAGGATGTACGAACCCAGCGGCTTGTCCCCCGCCTCCTTGGAGGCGTGCAGGGCGAGGACGAAGTACTTCTGCGCGGTGGGCTGGAGGCCTACGTCGTAGCTCATCCAGCCGGCCAGTTCGGCCAGTTCGGCGGCGCACCGGAAGAGGCGCTTGGCGGTCGCCTCGGGCTGGGATTCCTGTAACAGGTCGGTGACCTCGTGGAGCTGGCCCACGACGGCCTTGCGGCGCAGTCCGCCGCCGCACTGCGCGTCCCACTGGCGGAACATCGCGGTGGTGGACTCCAGCAGGTCCAGCTCGGGCCCGGAGAGCCGTGAGGGGCGTCCGCCGGGGGCGGCCTGTTCCGGGACCGGGGGTCCGGAGGGGGCCACGGGGACCAGCCAGCGCTGCATCGGCTCGATGAGGGTGGGGCCCGCCGCCAGGGCGAGGGAGGAGCCGAGGAAGCCGCGCCGCGCCAGCATCAGGTCGCTGCGGGAGAACTCACTGAGCAGCGCGACGGTCTGCGGGCCCGCCCAGGGCAGGTCGACCCCGGCCACCGAGGGGGACTGGTGGGCGGCGCGCAGGCCGAGGTCCTCGACCGCGACGACGGCGCCGAAGCGTTCGGAGAAGAGCTCGGAGAGGATGCGCGGAATGGGTTCACGGGGTTGTTCACCGTCGAGCCAGCGCCGGACCCGGGAGGTGTCGGTGCTGATGTGGTGGGCGCCCAACTGGCGTGCACGCCGGTTCACCTGGCGCGCGAGCTCGCCCTTCGACCAGCCGCTGCGCACGAACCATGATCCCAATTGCCCGTTGGGGCGCTTTCCGGCATTCGCCTCGCCTGCGCCGCTGCCACTCACTGGAACGCCCCCATCCCGCTGAAACCTGTCGCGCGAACCTCTATCAGAATGCCGTGCATCGGTGCTGCCCGTACGGGCGTTGCGCACCATCGAACAGAGAGTCGGGTTGCCCGGGGCATACCCGTGAGCGCACATGCAATTGCATGGTTCGAGTACCGACGGTAATCCTACGATCACTGCTCACGCGAGGGTGACCACAGAAACGCCACCATTCGCCACCCCTTCGGATGAACGCGCCCGGCGCTGACCGCGATTCACTTGACAGGCCGCGATCAGGGACGAGCGGAGTGAAGCATTCAGGGGCGCGTGAACCGTATCGCGCAACCCATCGATGTCACCCCCACGCGTCATATGACCGTCGGCAGCGCCGGAGGACGCTCGCGTGCTCCGGGTCGTAACCACCGGTGACTCGGACCCGTTGGAGGGGGCATGGGCTTCACGATCGGCGGCATCCGTGAGATGCGATCCGGCTCGCGGCGCCGCGGCCGTGCGGCCGAGGGCACCGCGGTGGCCGAGTACACAGGACTCTGGGGCTGGGCGGTGGCTCCGGGGGCACGGGCGAGCGACGGCGCCTGCTCGTGCGGCGACAGCGTGTGCGCGGCCCCCGGGGCACACCCCCTGGACTTCGCCCAGGAGGTACCGGCGGGCGCCACCTTCTCGATCGCGGCGAACGCCTGGGCCGAGGTGCCCGGCGCCTCGATGCTGCTCCCCGTGGGGCGCAGCTTCGACGTGCTCGACGTCGCCGAGGCCGCCGGCCGGCGGGCCCTCGTACGCATGGAGCGGATGGGGCTGCCGCTGGGACCGGTCACGGTGACCCCCGCCGGCCGGACGCAGTTCTTCGTCGCCCCCGGAGCCGCGGCCGGACTGCCGGGGCTCCTGTACCGGATGGGCTGGGACGACGCGGATCTCGACCTGCGGGCGCTGGGCCCGGGTTCGTACATCACGGCTCCGCCGTCCGACCTCGGAGGTTTGGGGCCGGTCCGGTGGCTGCGTCCCCCGGTGCCGGACACGGCCGTCGCTCCCCCGCAGGCACGACTGCTGCTGGGGACGCTGGCCTACATATGCCACCGCTGGTGACAGGCGGGACAGACGGAAGGGCGGTGGACCCGAGGAGGGTCCACCGCCCTTCCGGCGTGCGCGGGGGTACGGGAGTCAGTCGCCGATCAGTGCGTCGACGAAGGCGTCCGGCTCGAACGGAGCCAGATCGTCCGGTCCCTCACCGAGGCCGATGAGCTTCACCGGTACGCCCAGTTCACGCTGGACCGCGATGACGATGCCGCCCTTGGCGGTGCCGTCCAGCTTGGTGAGGACGATGCCGGTGATGTCGACGACCTCTGCGAACACCCGCGCCTGCACCAGGCCGTTCTGGCCCGTCGTGGCATCGAGGACGAGAAGGATCTCGTCGAGCGGCCCGTGCTTCTCGACGACGCGCTTGACCTTGCCGAGCTCGTCCATGAGGCCGGTCTTGGTGTGCAGCCGGCCGGCGGTGTCGATGAGCACGACGTCGGCGCCCTCGGCGATACCTTCCTTCACCGCGTCGAAGGCGATCGACGCGGGGTCGCCGCCCTCGGGCCCGCGGACCGTACGGGCGCCGACGCGCTCGCCCCAGGTCTGGAGCTGATCCGCGGCGGCGGCGCGGAAGGTGTCGGCCGCACCGAGCACGACGCTGCGGCCGTCGGCGACGAGCACCCGGGCGAGCTTGCCCGTGGTGGTCGTCTTGCCGGTGCCGTTGACTCCGACGACCATCACGACGCCGGGCGTCTCGGCGCCGCCCTCCGTCTTCACGGCACGGTCGAAGTCGGTGCCGAGAAGGGTGATGAGTTCCTCGCGCAGCAGGGTGCGCAGCCCTTCCGGCGTGCGGGTACCGAGGATGCGGACCCGCTCACGGAGCCGCTCCACCAGTTCCTGGGTGGGGGCGACACCGACGTCGGCGGTCAGGAGCGTGTCCTCGATCTCCTCCCAGGTGTCCTCGTCGAGGTTGTCGCGGGACAGGAGCGTGAGCAGCCCCTTGCCCAGGGAGTTCTGCGAGCGGGCGAGCCTGGCACGGAGGCGCACCAGGCGGCCCTCGGTGGGCTCGGGGACTTCGAGCGGGGGGATCTCCGGCTCGATGACCACCGGGGCTTCCCCGGCGGGAGCCTCGGTTCCGGGGGGACCGACCTCCTCGATGGTGCGCCGCGCTTCGTCGCGCGGCGCCTCGGCTTCGTCGCCGATGTGGGGTTCGGCGGGAGCAGTGATGGTCGGCGTGCTCGACGGCGCCGAGGGCGGCAGCTGCTTCTTCTTGCGGCTGCTGACCACGAGCCCGCTGATCAGGCCGACCGCGACCAGGGCGATGACTACAGCAAGGATGACGATTTCCATAACCAGTCCAGTATCGGCCACCGCCGTCGTCCGGGCGGTTCCGAAGGACCGCCCGGACGGACCCTGAGGGCGTTATGCACCTTTTGGTGGTAAAGGTACGCTGCTGCCCGTGGAGAACCGCGGTCTCGATCCCGTCCCCGACGCCGAGCGCACCGGCCGGGTCGGCGCCCTCTTCCCCACCTGGGTGACGGCGAACATGACGGTCCTGCTGCTGACGGTCGGCGCCGGGCTCACCGTCTTCAACGGGTTGAACTTCTGGCAGGTGCTCGCCGTCGCGGTCACCGCCCCGCTGCTCTCCTTCGGGCTCGTCGGCCTGGTGTCGATCGCCGGGAAGCGCGGCGGCTCGCCCGGCATGGCGCTGTCGCGGGCGGTCTTCGGCCAGCGCGGCAACCTCTTCCCCGGCGCCCTGCTGTGGGTGGCCCGCTGGGGCTGGGAGACGGTCAACGCGGTCACGGGCTCGTACGCCCTGCTGGCGGTGCTCGACCTGCTGTTCGATGTCCGGAGCACCAACAGCCTGGTCATGGTGACTCTGACGGCCTTCGTGGCGAGCAGCTTCCTGGTGTCGGGGCTCGGCATCCGGGCGCTGCGAGGGTGCTGTGCCGCGTCGTCGTACCTGTTCGGCGGCGCCAGTCTCCTCGTACTGGTCCATGTGATCGGCTCGACACCGTGGCGGGCGGTCCTGGACCGTCCCGCGGGCCCGGCGGCGATGATGATCGCGGGGATCGGGACCCTGGTCGCCGGAGGCATCAGCTGGGCCCCGTCCGCCCCGGACTTCGCCCGCTACCTGCCGCGTTCGGCCTCCGGCCGGGCGATGGTCGGGGTAACCGTGGGAGGGGCACTGATCATCGTCCTGCCGATGGTGATGATGGGCGCGGTGATGGCGGTGGGCACCCCGGGGCTGGCCGCCACGGATGATCCGGTGGCCTTCATCGGGCCGCTCCTGCCGGGCTGGATCTCGGTGCCGTATCTCCTGATCGCCGTCTTCGGCATGGTGATGATCAACGCCATGTCGATGTACTCCGCCGGCTTCACCGCGCAGACGCTCGGGTTCGCGATGCCCCGCGCCTGGGCGGTGGGCGTGAACGCCGCCATCAGTCTGCTGCTCGGCGGGCTGCTGATGATGGTGGCGACGGGCTTCATCAACACGTTCATCTCCTTCCTGGCCCTGCTCGCCGTGACGTTCTCCGCCTGGGTGGGGGTGTTCGGCGCGGATCTGCTCCGGGGGCGCACGTACGACGCGGCTGCCCTGATGGACACGACGTCCCGCAGCGCCTACTGGTACTCGGCCGGCTTCTGCTGGCAGGCCATGACCGCGTGGGCCGCCGCTCTCGCCGTGGGGCTCCTGTTCACGACGGTGGAGTGGTTCAGCGGCCCTCTCGCCACCACCTGGATCGGCCGCAACGGCCTTGGCTGGGCGGCGACGATCCTGGCCGCGGCGGGGGTGTACGCGCTGCTGCCGCGTCCGGCCGCCCGCAGGGACGGCGGCGGCCCCGCCGGCTTCTGACGGGCGGTCCGTCGCGGTACCGGCCCCGGTCCGTCGCGGTACCGGTCCGCGACAGCACGCTGCCCCGGTCGGGCGAGTGGCCGGACCGGGGCAGCGTTCTGTACCGAGGAGAGGGGCAGCGGGGATTAGCCCATCTCCTCCAGCGCCTTGCCCTTGGTCTCCTTCACGAACTTGAGCACGAAGGGGATCGAGAGCACGGCGAAGAAGGTGTAGATCATGTAGGTGCCCGACAGGTTCCAGTCGGCCAGGCTCGGGAAGCTCGCGGTGATCGCCCAGTTGGCGATCCACTGCGCGGACGCGGCGACTCCGAGCGCGGCGGCGCGGATGCGGTTCGGGAACATCTCACCGAGGAAGACCCAGACCACGACACCCCACGACAGTGCGAAGAAGAGCACGAAGACGTGGGCCGCGATGAGTGCGACGGTGCCCTGGGTGTCGGGGAGCTTGCCGTCGACCAGGTCGGCGGAGAAGGCCCAGGCCTCGACGCCCAGCGCGATGGCCATACCGGCCGAGCCGACGAGGGCGAGCGGCCTGCGGCCGACCCGGTCCACGAGGACCATCGCGATCACGGTGCCGATGATGTTGATGATCGACGTGGTGAACGAGTAGAAGAACGAGCTGGTCGGGTCGATGCCGACCGACTGCCACAGCGTCGACGAGTAGTAGAACGCCACGTTGATGCCGACGAGCTGCTGGAAGACCGACAGTCCGATACCGACCCAGACGATCGGCAGGAAGCCGAAGCGGCTCCCGAGCAGGTCGCTGAACTTGGACTTGTGCTCGCGGTGCATGGCCGTCTCGATCTCGAGCACGCGGGCGTCGAGATCGACGTTCTTCCCCTCGACCTCTCCGAGGATCTTGCGGGCCCGGTCCTTCTTGCCGACGGAGATCAGGAAGCGCGGCGACTCGGGGATCGCGAAGGACAGCAGCCCGTAGAGGACGGCGGGCACGACCATGACGCCGAGCATCCACTGCCAGGCCTCGAAGCCGCCGATCTCGCCGCGCTGGTCGCCGTCGGCGAGCTGCAGGATGCCGTAGTTGACCAGCTGCGAGATGGCGATGCCGATGACGATGGCGGCCTGCTGGAAGGAGCCGAGCCGGCCGCGGTAGGCGGGCGGCGAGACCTCGGCGATGTAGGCCGGGCCGATGACCGAGGCCATACCGATCGCGAAGCCGCCGATGATCCGCCACATGGCGAGGTCCCACAGGGCGAACGGGAGCGCGGAGCCGATGGCGCTGATGGTGAACAGCACGGCGGCGATCTGCATGCAGCGGATGCGGCCGATCCGGTCGGCGATGCGTCCCGCGGTCGCCGCGCCGATCGCGCAGCCGATCAGCGCGATGGCGATGACCTGCGCCAGCGTCCCCGAGCCGATGTCGTAGCGGTCACGGATGGCTTCCACCGCTCCGTTGATCACGGAACTGTCGTAGCCGAAGAGGAAGCCGCCCATCGCCGCGGCTGCGGTGATGAAGATGACATGGCCGAGATGCTCCGGGTGGGCCTCCCGGGCTCCGGACTCCGGCCCGTGCTCTGTGCTGGTCACATGAACTCCTGATACCTGGCCGCAACGTCAGGCGTGGGGGGTGAGCTCTCCCAGTGGCGCACAACTTCTCGCAAGACACCACTTGAAGGTAAAAACAACATTGCAGAGATTATGCGTTCAAGTTTCGAAGTCAAGACCGAGGTGAAGGCGCGGAAGTACTGACAACCACCCACCAGCACCCAAAAGGTGCGTTGAAGTGTTGAAGATTAGGTAAAGACGGCGTGCCCGTGTGTGCCCACGGTCCACCCGTCCCCGCGGGTCCTCAGCGGAGCCGCTGGCTGATCACCTTGGAGACTCCGTCGCCCTGCATCGAGACGCCGTACAGCGCGTCGGCGACCTCCATCGTCCGCTTCTGATGCGTGATCACGATGAGCTGTGAGCTCTCCTGGAGCTCCTCCATGATCCGGATCAGACGCTGCAGATTGGTGTCGTCGAGCGCCGCCTCGACCTCGTCCATCACATAGAACGGGCTCGGCCTGGCCTTGAAGATGGAGACCAGCAGGGCAACGGCCGTAAGGGATCTCTCGCCACCAGACAGCAGCGACAGCCGCTTGACCTTCTTGCCCGGCGGCCTGGCCTCGACATCGAGTCCGGTCGTCAGCATGTTGTCCGGGTCGGTGAGGATGAGCCGGCCCTCGCCTCCGGGGAAGAGCCGGGAGAAGACACCCTCGAACTCACGTGCGGTGTCCCGGAATGCCTCGGTGAACACCTGCTCGACCCGCTCGTCGACCTCCTTGATCACCTGCATCAGGTCGGCGCGGGTCTTCTTCAGGTCCTCGAGCTGCTCGGAGAGGAACTTGTGCCGTTCCTCCAGTGCGGAGAACTCCTCAAGGGCGAGCGGATTCACCTTCCCGAGTTGCTGATACGCCCGTTCGGCCGCCTTCAGCCTCTTCTCCTGCTCCGCCCTCACGAACGGCTTCGGCTGGTTGCGCGGGTGCTCCGGATCCTCCGGCAGCTCCTCGCCCTCCGCCGCGGGGGACGGCGGCACGAGCTGGCCGGGGCCGTACTCGGCGGCCAGACCGGCCGGCTCCACGCCGAACTCCTCCAGCGCCTTCGTCTCCAGCTGTTCTATCCGCAGCCGCTTCTCCGCCCCGAGCACCTCGCCGCGGTGCACCGAGTCGGTCAGCCGGTCGAGCTCGCCCTTGAGGTCGCGGCCCCGGTTGCGTTCGGCCGCCAGCTCACGCTCGCGCCCGGCCTTCGCGGCCTCGGCCGTGACCCTCTCCTCCTCGGCCCGTACGACGGACACCTCGACGTGCGCGAGCAGCTGACGGGCTCCGGAGGCCACCGCGGAAGCCACCGCGGCCTCGTGGCGCAGCCGGGCGCGGCGCTGCTCCGCGCGGGTCCGGGCCTCGCGCTCGGCGCGCGCTCCGCGGTCGAGGGCCTCGGCGCGCCCGGCGAGTCCCTTCACCCGCTCCTCATGGGTACGGACCTGGAGCCGCGCCTCCATCTCGGTCTGGCGTGCGTTGGCGCCGTCGGCGGCGAGCCGGTCCCGTACGGAGGTGTCGGGCTCCTCCTCCACCGGGGTCTCCTCGGCGACGAGCAGCCGCTCACTGAGTTCCTCGGCCTCCTCGGTGGCCCGCTCCAGCGCCTCCTGCGCCCGGGCTGCGGACGCGGTCGTGCGCTCGGCCTCCCCGGCCGCGCCCCGGGCCTGCCCGGCCAGGCGGCCTAGCTGCTGGGCCACCCCGGACTTCTCCCGCTCCGCGGCACGGCGCCGCTCCCCCAGCTCCTCGACACGGGCCGCGCCCTCACCGCGCAGGGCGCCCGCACGCTGCTGCGCCGCGGCGAGCTCCTCGCACCGCACGGCCAGCTCGGCCAGCTCCGCCGCGGCCTCGTCGACCGAGGCCTGCACCTCCAGAAGGCTGGGCGCCCCCGCGGACCCTCCGTGCGCGAAGTGCGCCCCCAGCACATCGCCCTCGGCGGTCACCGCGGTCAGCCCGGGATGGGCGGCGACCAGGTCCTCGGCGTCCTCCAGCGTGCCGACGACGACCATGTCGCGTACCAGCCGCCGTACGGCCACCATCAGTTCGGCGGGGCCCTGCACGAGCTGGGCGACGGAAGGCGCGGCCCCCGCCCGGTCCGCGGACGCGACGGCCGCGTCCTGGCCGGCCGTGGAGACAAGGGCCGAGGCAGGATCGGCGGGCGCCGGAACGGTCCGCCCCGGCTGCGCGGCCTGCCCGGTGGCCGGGTGCCCGGGCGCACCGGGCTCCCCACCCTGTCCGGGTACGAGTCCCGCACCGTGCTCCGCGCCGGCACCGGTCGCGGTCGCGCCGGACGCCTGGCCGGGCAGGTGTCCCGCGGCGGCCCCGGTACCTCCGAGCAGCAGCGCCGCGCGGCCCGCGTCCTGCTTGCGCAGCAGACGGATCGCGTCCGCCGCCGTCGCCGGGTCCGTCACCGCGATCGCGTCGGCCGCCGCTCCCAGGGCCGCGGCCACCGCGACCTCGTACCCCGGAGCCACCGTGAGGAGTTCCGCGGCCGGGCCGAGCAGTCCCGACAGCCGGTCCCCCGCGGCGAGCAGCACGCCCGTGCCGTCCTTGCGGCGCAGGCCCAGCGAGAGCGCCTCGTGGCGGGCGGCGAGCGCGGCACGCTTGCGTTCCGCGGAGGTGGCAGCCTCCCGGGCAGCGCCGAGTGCCGCCTCGGCCCCGGCCAGCTCCCGCTTGGCGGCCTCGTGCTGTTCCGCCAGTTCCGCGTCGCCCGCGTCCAGGCCGTCGACTTCGGCCTTGAGCTGTTCGTACTCCTCCTGTGCGGCGACCGCCCGCTCGCGTGCCTCGTCCCGCGATGCGGTGAGCCTGTCGATCTCGGCCTGTGCCGAACCGGCGCGGCTGCGGGCAGCGTTGACCTGGCCGTTCAGCCGGGCGAGGCCTTCGCGCCGGTCGGCGATGGCCCGGGCTGCGTCCCGGAGCCTGCGTTCCTCGGCGGCCAACTCGCGTTCCAGCTCGGCCCGGTGCGCGGTGGTGTCCTCCAGGGCGTGTTCCGCCGCCTCCAGCGCGGCCTCCAGCTCCGCCTCCTGCTCGCGGATCCGGGCGGCCTCGCGCTCCATGTCCTCGGGGTCCCGGCCGCGCCGCTCCTCCTCCGGTGCGGCGGAGGCGCTCTTCACGCGCGCGTCGGCGAGCGAGATCGTGCCCCGCACGCGTTCGGCCAGCTGCGAGAGTTCGTACCAGGTCTGCTGGGCCCGCTGCAGCCTCGGCGCGAGCCGCCGTACCTCGTCCTCGAGGTCGGCCTCGCGGACGAGCGCCGTCTTGAGCTCGGCCTCGGCCTTCTCCCTGCGCAGTTTGAGCGCCGCCTCGTCGGCGATCTCGCCGCGCAGCGCGTCGTGCAGGCCGACCAGATCGTCGGCGAGGAGGCGCAGCCGCGCGTCACGCAGATCGGCCTGGATGACGGCGGCCCGGCGGGCGACGGCGGCCTGGCGGCCCAGCGGTTTGAGCTGGCGCCGCAGTTCGTCGGTCAGGTCCTGGACCCGGGCCAGGTTCGCCCCCATCGCCTCCAGCTTCCGCAGCGCCTTCTCCTTGCGCTTGCGGTGCTTGAGCACGCCGGCCGCCTCCTCGATGAAGGCGCGGCGCCCCATCGGATCGGCGTGCAGGACGGAGTCCAGCCGCCCCTGGCCGACGATGACGTGCATCTCGCGGCCGATACCGGAGTCCGAGAGGAGTTCCTGGATGTCGAGCAGCCGGCAGGTGTCGCCATTGATCTGGTATTCGCTGCCGCCGTTGCGGAACATGATCCGGGTGATCGTCACCTCGGCGTACTCAATGGGCAGCGCGCCGTCGGAATTGTCGATGGTCAGCGACACTTCCGCGCGGCCGAGCGGTGGTCTGCCGGTGGTGCCGGCGAAGATCACGTCTTCCATCTTGCCGCCGCGCAGGCTTTTGGCTCCCTGCTCGCCCATGACCCAGGAGAGCGCGTCCACCACATTGGATTTGCCGGACCCATTGGGACCGACGACGCAGGTGATCCCCGGTTCGAACCGCAGGGTCGTGGCGGAGGCGAATGATTTGAAACCACGCAGGGTCAGGGCCTTGAGGTGCACGCCGCCGGACTCTACCTTTCACTCTCGGTTTCGCTGATGAAGGTGCAGGGCACATCAGACGGTAAGCGAAGAGCGGTAGATCCGGGACGGGCCGGGGGGCAAAGAAAGAAGGGACGCCGAGGCGTCCCTTGTAAATCGTATGCAGTCCTGCGTGACGGATCGCGAACGGGCCGGATCACAAGCAATCCATACAGTTCCCGGACGACGATCCGTGACGAAGACATTCCAGTGGTGATCCCGTACGGCTGCCACGTGCAGCCCGACCGGCCCCGACAGGGCCATCGGTCAGGTCAGCGCGGGCTCCGCCTGGGGTACGTCAATGTCGATGCTGTCGAGCAGCGACTCTTGGTGCTGGGCGGCGGCGTTGAGCGCGTCGTTCTCGTCCTGGATCCGTACGAGCTCGGATTCCAGGTCCTGGACGCGCTGCTGGAGCCGTCGCATCTCGGCGAGGAGTCGCGGATCGGAACCGCCGACGTAACCGAGAAGCGCCTTTGCCATGATGGATGGTCCTCCACACTGAGTGACCGACCGATGCGGTGTGGGTCGTGAGGGAATCGCACCCGCGGTGCTCGGCAGTGCTCTGTCTTCACTGTGGTTCTGCTGCCAAACAGCTCTGCCAAACAGCTAAGGTGCGCGGGGTTTTCAGCGTCTCACCAAAAAGTTTGACGGTCAACACGATCACACCCCGTTGAGGCGGGTGTCCCGGGGGCGCGCGGCCGGACGATCATGCGGCGCGACTCTCCTGCGGGGTCCCGAGGGGCGTGGAGATCTTCGTCAATGCCGCAGCCTGGCATGACATGACGTTCTTGGCAACCATGCTCCGTCGGCGGGTTCTTTCGCAGGTCATTTCGGGTGCGCGGTCCTCGACGACCGGC
The DNA here is from genome assembly GCF_036226745.1 of Streptomyces sp. NBC_00683. NCBI lineage: Bacteria > Bacillati > Actinomycetota > Actinomycetes > Kitasatosporales > Streptomycetaceae > Streptomyces > Streptomyces sp. NBC_00683. The sequence continues at coordinate 2,623,183 of NZ_CP109013.1, forward strand.
TCGGTCACCCCTCGCCGCACCCCGGATACGGAGCGGATCCGAGCACCCTTTCGTCACCCCGGTCAGCGGATTGCGAATCCCTCATATCCGCCACGCGGCGTGTCCCAGATCTCAGTGACGCCGTCCACGCGGCCGGGTGTGTCGTCGGAGCCGAGCCAGTCGAGCAGACGGTGGCAATTCTCACGTGTCCCTTCGGCGACAACCTGCACTCTGCCGTCGTCGAGATTGAGGGCAAAGCCGGTGAGGCCTCCGATCTCCAAAGCATTTGCCCTGGTGAACCAGCGGAACCCTACTTGCTGTACTCGGCCGCGTACCCAGACGACGAGTCGTGCATCTTCGCTCATGCCCGAACGCTAACCGGCCAATTGCTCAACGAGCACGTCACCCCTTTACGCCATGGCGTACAGTCCCCTCGCAATAGCCTCACCCGAACGGGTGAGATCGACAGCGAACACGGTGACGTCGCAGTGACGCCCGGAGCACGAGGAAGGCACAGCGCATGGGACGCCATCGACGCTCGGGCGCAGCCCCCGCCGCTGACCAGCACACAGCGGGCGGGACAAGCGGGCACCGCGGCACCCGCCGCAGGAAGCGGGCCGGGGCGCCTCTGCGCACCGGACTTCTCGGCGTGTCCGCGGCCGTGGCCGTCGGCGCGGTCGCTGTCGCATCGGGCCTTCTGCCCGGCGGTGACAACACCTACAGCGTGAGCGGAGGCCCCGCCTCCGACCAGGTCCGCGCGGGCGGTGCCCCGGACCTGCTGACGCAGGGCGGTTCCTCCGCCAAGCCGACCGAGCGCACATCGGAGTCCGCGTCCGCCCAGGCCGGACGGGGCAGCGTGCGCCCCTCGGCGCCGTCGAAGTCCGCCTCGGCCACTCCGACGAAGAAGCCGTCCGCCACCGCCTCGAAGCCGGCGGCCAGGAAGGCGGACAAGCCGACGAGGACGCCGGAGCGCACGAAGGCGCCGGCCGCGGAGTCGAAGAAGCCTTCGAGCCCGGCCGCCAAGGCCCCGGCCGCTCCGAAGAAGCCGTCCGCCACTCCGAGCCGCAGGACCACGGCCCCGACGGCCGACACCTCCGCGCAGGCCGAGGTGCTCGCCCTGGTCAATCAGGAGCGCGCGAAGGTCGGCTGCCGCCCGGTCACCGCCAGCGCCTCGCTGAACGCGCTCGCCCAGAGCTTCAGCGAGGACATGGCCGCCCGCGGCTTCTTCGGCCACACCGACCCCGACGGAGCGACCCCCTGGGACCGCGCCGACAAGGCGGGGGTGGAAGGCCTCGGCGGCGAGAACATCGCCCGCGGCCAGGCCGACGCGCAGGCCGTGATGGACGCCTGGATGAACAGCGACGGCCACCGCGCAAACATTCTCAACTGCGACTACACGACGCTCGGCGTGGGTGTGGAGCTCGGTTCCGGCGGCCCGTGGTGGACGCAGGACTTCGGCTTCTGACCGGCTCCCGGCCGGCTTCCGGCCTCTCCGCGACGGCATGACGTCTGTGCAGCGCTCACCAGAAGTGAGCGCTGCACACGCGTAAGCTGACTCCATGGACGGGACGGACACGGGTGGGTCGGATGCGGACTCCGTGCGCGACGGCAGCGGAGTGCCGTTCGACGTGTTCTCCCGGAACTGCCCCTCCCGCGGGACGCTGGAGCACGTCACGGGCCGCTGGGGCAGTCTGACGCTCGGCGCGCTGTACCGGGGCAGCCTCCGCTTCAACGAGCTGCGCCGTCGGATCGACGGGGTCAGCGAGAAGATGCTGTCCCAGACCCTGCACGCCCTGGAGCGCGACGGTCTGGTGCACAGGGAGGCCCAGCCCACCAACCCGCCGAGGGTCGACTACGAGCTGACAGCTCTGGGCCGTGAGGTCACCGGACAGCTGCTGGGGCTCATCCACCTCGTGCAGGGCCGGATGCCGGAGGTGCTCGACGCACGCGGGCGCTACGACGGGGCCCGCGGAGCCTGAGCCGCCCCAGCCGACGCGCCGGACAGCTGAGCCGCCTCAGCCCGTGCGCGGCGGACGCTGGCAGCGCGGGCAGAAATAGCTGGAGCGGTTCATCCAGGGGCGACGGCGCATCGGCGTGCCGCAGCGGTGGCACGGCTCGTCCTCGCGTCCGTACGCGTCGAGCGACCGGTCGAAGTAGCCGGATTCGCCGTTCACGTTGACATAGAGGCTGTCGAAGCTCGTGCCGCCCTGGTCGAGCGCCTCGTGCATCACCGCCCGTACATGGCCCAGCAGCTCCGCCGACTTCGGCCGGGTCAGGGTCGCGGTGGGCCGCTCGTAGTGCAGCCGGCTGCGCCAGAGCGCCTCGTCCGCGTAGATGTTGCCGACCCCGCTGATCAGGGACTGGTCGAGCAGGGCGCGTTTGACCGTCGTACGGCGCAGACGCAGCGCCGTGTGGAACGCGGCGTCGTCGAACGCCGGGTCCAGGGGGTCGCGCGCGATGTGCGCGATGACGTCGGGCAGTCCGTCGGGGGTGTTCTCGTGGAGCGAGAGGCCGCCGAAGGTGCGCTGGTCGACGAAGCGCAGCTCGGTGCCGAGATCGTCGTCGAAGCGGATCCTGATCCGCAGATGCTTCTCGTCGGGGGCCTCCCCGGGCTGCACCAGCAGCTGACCGCTCATGCCGAGGTGGCCGAGCAGCGAGGAGGACACCTCCTCCAGGGGCACCCAGAGGTACTTGCCGCGGCGCATCGCCGTGCCGAAGCGCCGGCCCGTCAGCCGGGCGGCGAAGTCCGGCCCGCCCGCGAGGTGCCTGCGGACCGCACGCGGGTGCAGGACCTCGACCTCGTCGACGGTCCGCCCGGTGACCCAGCGCTCCAGACCGCGCCGTACGACTTCGACCTCGGGCAGTTCGGGCACGGCGCTCCTTCGAAGACGTGACAGCGAAAGACATGGCGGTGGACGGCGAAGACGCCGGAGGACAGCGAAAACCCCCCGGTGCGCCAGGCACCGAGGGGCTCTCTGATGGTTCAGGCCGGAGTGGCGTCCGTGTTCGGCGACGGGTCGGCAGGGGTGTCGGCGACCCCTGCGTCGGCAGCGGCCTTCTCTGCCGCCTCCCGCGCTTCTGCGGCGGCGCTGATCTCACGCCAGGCGGATTCTGCCGCCTGCTGCTCCGCTTCCTTCTTGCTACGGCCGGTGCCGGTGCCGTACGAGACACCACCGACGCGAGCAGCAGCAGTGAAGGTCTTCTCGTGGTCGGGGCCGGTCTCCGTGACGAGGTACTCGGGAACTCCGAGGCTCTCGCTCGCGGTGAGCTCCTGGAGACTGGTCTTCCAGTCCAGGCCGGCTCCGAGGTTGGAGGACCTGTCGATCAGCGGGTCGAAGAGCCGGTGAACCAGCTCCGAGGCCACGCCGAGGCCCTGGTCGAGATAGACGGCGCCGATCACCGCTTCAAGGGTGTCGGCGAGGATGGAAGCCTTGTCCCGGCCACCCGTGCCCTCTTCACCGCGGCCGAGCCGGATGAAGGAGCCGAGTTCGAGGCCGCGACCCACTTCCGCAAGTGCACGCGAGTTGACCACCGCGGCCCGCAACTTGGCCAGCTGGCCTTCGGGCAGGTCGGGGTGGGTGCGGTACAGCGTGTCCGTGACCACCAGGCCGAGCACCGAATCCCCGAGGAATTCGAGCCGCTCGTTGGTGGGCAGACCGCCGTTCTCGTATGCGTACGAACGGTGGGTCAGCGCACGCACCAGAAGGGCGGACTCGAGGTGGTACCCGAGCCGCCCTTCCAGAAGCGTGTGGGACGAGGCTGTGTTGACGTTGTCTGCCTGCTTCTTGGCGCTGGACAACTCAGACATCGGGCCTCTCACCAGCCGCTCAGACCTCGAGGACCTGGCGCTTGTTGTAGGTGCCGCAGCTCGGGCACGCAATGTGCTGGAGCTTCGGCTCCTGGCAACGCTCGCACGAAACCAGGGTGGGGACCGCAGCCTTCCACTGCGACCGGCGGTGGCGCGTGTTGCTGCGCGACATCTTCCGCTTCGGAACAGCCACGGCTACTTCTCCTGCTTCTCGTCGACGCCAGGTTCGGCGCCGCCCATGTTGTCCTTCTCGCCGTCCTGAACGGTCTCGGCGAGTCCTTGCAGTGCCGCCCAACGTGCGTCGACGGCATCGTGGTGGTGGCCGGGATTCTCGTCCAGCCTGATTCCGCATTCGGAACACAGACCGGCACAGGTCTCCTTGCACACCGGCTGCATCGGCAGTGCGAGCACCACCGCATCACGCAGCACAGACTCGAGGTCGAACAAGCCGTCCTCGAGGAAGAACCTGTCCTCGTCGTCCTCGGCGTCGTCGACCGGGTCCGCGGTCCTGCTGCGGTTCCGGTCATCGGCGTCAGGGTACGAGAACATCTCCTGGAAGTCCGCTGCGACCTCAAGGCGCACCGGCTCCAGACACCTTACGCACTCCCCCTCGGCCGTTGCACGGGCGGTGCCTGTGACGAGCACCCCTTCCATGACCGATTCGAGGCGGAGGTCCAGCACCACGGGTGCCTTCTCCGGCACACCGATGACCCCGTCGATACCGAGATCCTTCGGCGCTTCCACCGAGCGGGTCAGCCGCTTCAGGGCACCGGGACGCCGACCCAGCTCGCGCGTATCGAACACGAGGGGGTTGCGGTGGTCGAGGTGACCGTTCAGGGCTTTTCCTGCTTTCGAAATCATGTGCAATGTGCAGCTTCCGGAGGGGGCCGCCCAGGTCCGGAGAGGAAGAGGGCAGCCGGGATCGCGGAATACGCGCGACCGAAGAGCCAGGATACTGGACGTACCGCCCAGCTCCCAATCCGGTCCGGACTGCCGCCGGCGCGCTCCGGTCAGCGCCCCTGTTCGTACCGGCGCAGCTGCTCCAGGTCGATCATGCTGGTGTCGAAGAGACTGGTCTCGTCGAGCGCGCTCTCGCCCTGCGGCAGGGGGGCCTGGGCCTGCTGCGGCCAGCCGTACTCCTGCTGGGGCTGCGCCTGGAGCCCGCCCTGGTCGTAGCCCTGCTGCTGGTAGGCGGCGTACGGGTCCGGCTGCTGCTGGTAGCCGTAGCCGTCCTGCTGGACCGGCTGGTCCTGGTAGGCGTACGTCTGCGCGTACTGCTGCTCGGGCTGGGCCTGCGCGGGGAACCCGGTCTGCGAGGGGTCCTGGTAGTCCGGCACCGCGCCGTCCCGGTAGTCCGCCACCGGCGCGTAGCCCGGCTGCGAGGGCTCCGCGTACAGGGGCTGCTGGGCCTGCTGCGGCTCCGGCGTGGAGAGCTCGGCCAGGCCTGCCCAGTGGTCCTCGTCGCTGGTGCGCTGGTGGCCGCCCGCGGCGTCCTGGGCGGCCATGTGCGCGCCGAGGTCGTCGGTGGCGACGCGTCCGTGCAGCTTCTGCCGGCCGCGGCCGACGGCCTCCAGGGTCTTGGCGAGCACGGCCTCGAAGGCACCGAGCTTGGTGTCGACGTAGTCGTCCGCGCGCCGCCTGAGCGTCTCGGGGTCCGCGCTGCGCTCGGGCGCCTCGGCGAAGTCCGGGTCCTCGTAGCCCTGCTCGTCGAGCCCTTCGCTGCGGCCCAGGAGCTTCTCCCGGCCGCGGTCGACGGAACCGATGGTCTTGGTGAGGACGACCTCGAAGTTGGCGAGCTTGCTGTCGACGTACTCGTCGGCCTCGCCGCGGACCTCGTCGGCCTCCCTGCGGGCCTCGGAGAGGATCCGGTCGGCCTCCGCCTGGGACCGCCGGGCGATCTCGGTGTCGGAGACCAGCGAGCCGCGCTGGGCGTGGGCGGACTCGATGATCCGCTCGGCCTCCTGCCTGGCCTGCTCCACGAGCTGCTCACGGCCGCCGATGAGCTCCTCGGCGTGGGCCAGCGAGCCGGGCAGCGCCTCGCGCACCTCTTCGAGCATCGCGAGCAGCTCGGCGCGGTTGATCACACAGGACGCCGACATGGGCATGGCGCGGGCGTTCCCGACCGTTTCGACGATCTCGTCGAGCTTCTTCTGCACGTCCACCGTGTGCTCGCCACTCTCTGCTGCTGTTGGAGACGGACGGGACGACTGTAAGGCCAGTCGCCTGCCGTCCGACACCTGGTGACGGACGGTCAGCACATCACTTCTGACCGAGACGCTCCACGAGGGCCTCGTGGACGGACGGCGGCAGCAGGTGCGAGACGTCGCCGCCCCAGGTCGCCACCTCCTTGACCAGGGAGGACGACAGGAAACTGTAGGTGGGATTGGTCGGCACGAAGAGTGTCTCGACCCCCGAGAGCCCGTTGTTCATCTGGGCCATCTGCAGCTCGTAGTCGAAGTCGCTGACGGCCCGCAGGCCCTTCACGATCGCCGGGATGTCGCGCTGCTTGCAGAAGTCGACCAGCAGGCCGTGGAAGGACTCGACCTCGACGTTGCCGAAGTCCGCGGTGACCTCGCGGATCATCTCGATCCGCTCCTCGACGGTGAACAGGCCGTTCTTGGACTGGTTGATCATCACCGCGACGTGCACGACGTCGTACAGCTTCGAGGCTCGGCCAATGATGTCGAGATGTCCGTTGGTGATGGGGTCGAACGACCCCGGACAGACGGCGCGGCGCAACGTGGTTCCCTCGCTCTCCGATGCGGTCATCGTGCGTCTTCGCACGTAGAGGCGGCGCGACCGTACCAAAGCGTTCCCTCGCCGTAGCGACGGGCCCGCAGTGGCTCGAATCCTGCCGGCCAGCTGAATTCTCCGCCTCTGGTGCTCCGTTCCACCGTGACGAGAGCATCGTCGCTGAGCCACCCCTGAGCACGGAGTGTGAGCAGTATCTCGCCAAGATCGCCATCCGTGACGGCGTACGGCGGGTCGAGGAACACCACGTCGTAGGGGTCCGCGGGAGCCGGTCCTGTCACGATCTGCTCGGCTTTGCCCGGCCGGACTTCGGCGCCGGGAAGACCGAGGGTGCGCACGTTGTCACGGACGGTGCGTACGGCCTTGGCGTCGGCCTCCACGAGCAGCGCGTGGACCGCACCGCGGGAGAGCGCCTCGAGTCCGACGGCGCCGGAGCCCGCGTAGAGATCGGCGATACGGATGCCGTCGAGGGTGCCCAGGAGCGCTTCCCAGGTGGAGAACAGGCCCTCGCGCGCCCGGTCGGACGTGGGGCGGGTGCCGGTGCCGGGCGGTACGGCCAGGCGGCGTCCGCCGGCCGAGCCGGCGATCACGCGGGTCATGGGTGTCTGGTCCTCGGGTCGCGGGCAGCACGCAGGACGGGACGCGTGCCGTGCTCCCCACGATATGGCGTCGGTGCGGATCCGGCCCTGGTCACCCCTTGTCGAGGTACTCCTCCCTGTCCTTGTCCAGGAGCGCGTCCAGCGCGATGCGCAGCTCGGGGAGCCGCTCCAGCGCGGGGTCGTCCGCGACGACGCGGACGGCCTCCTCGCGGGCCGCCGCGATGACCTCCTCGTCGTCGATGACGCTGAGCACCCGCAGGGAGGAGCGGACGCCGGACTGGGCCTGGCCGAGGACATCGCCCTCGCGGCGCTGTTCGAGGTCGATCCGGGAGAGCTCGAAGCCGTCGAGGGTGGCGGCGACGGCGGAGAGCCTGGCCCGGGCGGGGCTCGCCTCATGGGCCTCGCTGACCAGCAGGCAGAGGCCGGGGGCGGAGCCACGCCCGACGCGGCCTCTCAGCTGGTGCAGCTGGGAGACCCCGAAGCGGTCGGCGTCCATGATCACCATCGCGGTGGCGTTCGGGACGTTCACCCCGACCTCGATGACGGTGGTGGCGACCAGCACGTCGACCTGGCCGGCGGCGAACCGGCGCATCACGTCGTCCTTGTCGTCGGGGTGCATCCTGCCGTGCAGCACCTCGGTCCGCAGGCCGGTGAGCGCGCCCTTGCGGAGCTGTTCGGCGATCTCCAGCACGGCGAGCGGCGGACGCTTCTCGGCGTCGTCCTCGGGGGCGGCGGCCTTCTTCCCCTTCTTCTTCTCCGCGGCCTCGTCGGCGTCGTCCCCGATGCGGGGGCACACCACGTACGCCTGGTGGCCGTTCTCCACTTCCTCGCGGACGCGTTCCCAGGCGCGGCTGAGGAAGTGCGGCTTGTCCTTGGCGGGGACGACATGGCTGGCGATGGGTGAGCGGCCGGCCGGGAGCTGGTCCAGGACGGAGGTCTCCAGGTCCCCGAAGACGGTCATCGCGACGGTTCGGGGAATGGGTGTGGCGGTCATGACCAGCAGATGCGGTGGCTGCTTGCCCTTGGAGCGCAGCGCGTCGCGCTGTTCCACGCCGAAGCGGTGCTGCTCGTCGACGACGACCAGGCCGAGGTCGTGGAACTGCACCTTGTCCTCGATCAGCGCATGGGTGCCGATCACGATGCCGGCCTCGCCGGTGACCAGGTCGAGCAGCGCCTGACGGCGGGCCGGGACGCCCATGGAGCCGGTGAGCAGGACCACTTTGGTGCCCCGGTCGGAGCCGCCGAGCATTCCCGCCCGTCGCCCGCCACCACCCTTCTGAGGAGGCGCTTCGCGCCACAGCCCCCAATTCTCCGCGAGCTCGCCCATCATCTCGGTGATGGACCGGTGGTGCTGCTGGGCGAGCACCTCGGTGGGGGCCAGCATCGCGGCCTGGCCGCCCGCGTCGACGACGGTGAGCATGGCGCGCAGGGCGACCATCGTCTTCCCCGAGCCGACCTCGCCCTGCAGCAGCCGGTGCATCGGGTGTTCCGTCGCCAGGTCGCCGAAGATCTCTCCGGTGACCTTCTGCTGGCCTTCGGTGAGGGTGAAGGGCAGCTTGGCGTCGAAGGCGTCGAGCAGTCCGTCGGGGACGGACTTGCGGGCCACTGCCGGGAGTTGGGTGTCGGCGTAGCGGCGGCGGGCGAGCGCGACCTGGAGGACGAAGGCCTCGTCCCACTTCAGCCGCTCCCGTGCGGCAGCGATGTCCGCCTTGGTGTGCGGGCGGTGGATCTTGAGCAGTGCCTCGGGCAGCTGGACGAACCCGCGCCCCTCCCGGAGCGTTGCGGGCAGCGGGTCGACGGCCTCCTGGGCGCTCGGCAGGACGGTGTCGACGGCCTTGGCGATCCGCCAGGAGTCGAGCTGCTTGCAGGCGGGGTAGATGGGCAGCAGCTGCCCGGCGAAGGCGTCCACGGCGTCCGTCGCCTCGTCCTCGTCCTGGGCGTCGAGGAGTTGGTAGGTGGGGTGGGCGAGCTGCATCTTCCGGTTGAAGACGGAGACCTTGCCGGCGAACATCGCGCGACGGCCGGGGAGCAGCTCCTTGTGCGGTTTGTGGACGCCGTGTCCGAAGAAGACCAGCTGGAGTCTGCCGCTGCCGTCGGTGAGGGTGACTTCGAGGCGCTTGCCGCGGCCGTTGTTGAACATCATGACCCGCGCGTCGGCGACCTGTGCGACGACCGTCACGTGCTCGTCCAGCGGGAGCTCGGTGAGCGCCGTGAGGCGGCCCCGCTCCTCGTAGCGCCGGGGGTAGTGGTGGAGCAGGTCCCCGACCGTGTGCAGGTCGAGGTGTTCGGCCATCACCTTCGCGGTGGCTCCGCCGAGCAGCTTCTTGAGGGGTTCATCGAACGCGGACACGCGATCCATTGCACACCACGGCACCGACAAATGTCGCCGGGCGCCGCACCGGACCCGCTACTCGACGCCGATCAGCAGGGGTGCCGCCTGGTGGCCGCCCCGGTAGATCACCGTGTCCACGGCGAGGTAGCCCTCGCGGACGTGCTCCTGGAGGGCGTCGGCCAGGGCGTCGGGGACGTCCTCGCCCAGGACCAGCGTGACGAGTTCGCCGCCCGCCGACAGCATCCGGTCCAGGACGGTCCGGGCCGTGCCGGGGACGTCCTCGCCGATCACGGCGACGTCCCCGTCGATCAATCCGAGGATGTCGCCCGCCTGGCAGATGCCGGCCATGGTCCATGACTGCCGTTCGGCGACGGCCAGTTCGGCGTACCGGGTGGCGCCGGCCGCCGCGGTCATCGCCACGACGTCCTCGTCGAAGCCGCGGTCCGGTTCGTGGACGGCGAGCGCGGCGATGCCCTGGACGGCGGCGCGGGTGGGGATCAGGGCGACGCGGACGCCCTCGGCCCTGGCCTGCTCGGCGGCTGCCGCCGCGGTGTGGCGCAGTTGGGCGTCGTTGGGCAGCAGGACCACTTCGCGGGCGTGGGCCCGGCGGATCGCGTCGACGAGTTCGCCGCTGGCCGGCGGCTCGCCGGGGCGCGCAAGCACCGTGGTCGCCCCGGCCTCCGCGCACAGGCCGGAGAGCCCGTCGCCGGGGACCACGACGACGACGCCGCGCTGGGCGGGTTCCAGGTGGGCGCGGACCCGGTCGGCGGCGAAGTGCGTGATCCGGATCCGGTACGGCCGGCCGGCCTCGACCCCCGCCTCCACGGCCGCTCCGGCGTCGTCGACGTGGACGTGGACGTTCCACAGGCCGTCGCCGCCGACCACGACGAGGGAGTCGCCCAGCGCGTCCAGTCGGCTCCGCAGCCGGTCGACGGCTTCGTCTCGGGCCTCCAGCAGGTAGATCACCTCGAAGGCGGGACCGCTGTCCGGGCCCTCCTGGGCGCAGTCGCCGGTCAGGGGCAGTGCGTCGGGGGCCACCTTCGGCGTGCGCGCCGGTGCCTGCCCGCCGACCGCTTCGCGCAGTGCCCCGAGCACGGTCACGAGGCCTTGCCCGCCCGCGTCCACGACGCCCGCCCGGCTGAGGACGGCGAGCTGTCCGGTGGTCGCGGCCAGTGCCGTGCGCGCGCCGTCGTAGGCGGCGTCCAGCACGGCCGTGAGTCCGGCGGTGCCCGCGGTGGCCGCGGCGGCTTCGGCGGCGGCGCCTGCGACGGTCAGCACGGTGCCCTCGACGGGGTGGGCGACGGCCCGGCGGGCAGCGGTGGCGGCTTCGGTCAGGGCGGTGCGCAGGTGATCCGCGTCACCCGCCTCGGCGAGTACGCCCGCCATGCCGCGCAGCAGCTGGGCCAGGATCGTGCCGGAGTTCCCGCGGGCGCCGATCAGCGCGCCGTGCGCCATCGCCCGTACGGCGTCGGCGGCGGCGGGCACGGTGGAGCCTGTCTCGTGGGCCGCGAAGACCGCTTCGACGGCTGCCGCCGCGGACTCCACGGTCAGGTAGAGGTTGGTGCCGGTGTCCCCGTCGGCGACGGGATAGACGTTGATGGCGTCGATCGCCTCGCGCTCGCGGCCCAGGGCTTCCAGCGCCAGTGAGCACCAGGTGCGCACCGCGACGGCGTCCAGTTCGTCGGGGGACTGCGGCACCGTGTGGTCCTCCTTGAGGCGGCCGAGGGGGGCGGACTGCACCGCAGAGTAGCCCTCGCCCGGAGCACCGGACCGGGACAGGGGCGGGCGGGACGGACCTGCGGTCCGTGGTAGTTTCGTATCTCCGACGCAGCCGTTGTATGCTGCTTCGGTTGCCCGGCGAGAGTCGGGCCATTCCTCCGGTACCGCCACTTCAGTCAAATGAATCCGGCGCGCCGGAATTCACTGTAAGTGCATCTGAAGTCTTTGGAGTGACCCGTGGCTGCCAACTGCGACGTTTGCGGCAAGGGGCCGAGCTTCGGCAACAGCATTTCGCACTCGCACCGCCGTACGTCCCGTCGCTGGAATCCCAACATCCAGCGCGTGCGTGCCGTGGTCGGTCGGACGCCGAAGCGGCTCAACGTCTGCACCTCGTGCATCAAGGCCGGCAAGGTCGCGCGCTGACGTTCCCGTCGTAGCGCAGCCTTCCGGTTGCCCAAAAAGCCGGTCCACCTCGGTGGACCGGCTTTTTGCTGTGCTCTTTCCCGCCCTCAGCGGGCGCGGGTCCGCCAGCCGTGGTCGACGGGGCCTATCCCGCCGCCCAGCGCGAAGCCCGCTTCGATCGCGCCGGTGACGTACGCCTTCGCGCCCCGTACGGCCGTCGGCACGTCCTGGCCCTTGGCGAGTCCGCACGCGATCGCCGAGGCCAGGGTGCAGCCCGTGCCGTGGGTGTGCCGGTTGTCGTGTCGCGGTGCGCGCAGCCAGTGCTCCTCGCTGCCGTCCGTCAGCAGGTCCACGGCCTCGCCGGGCAGGTGTCCGCCCTTGATGACCACCCAGCGGGGCCCGTAGGAGAGCATCTCGGCGGCGGCCCGCCGCATTCCCTGCTCGTCGGTGACCGTGATCCCGGTGAGCTGGGTCACTTCGTCGAGGTTCGGGGTGGCCACCGTCGCGGCCGGCAGGAGTTTCGTCCGTACGGAATCGAGGGCCTCGGCGGCCAGCAGCGCGTCCCCGTGCTTGGAGACCCCGACGGGGTCGACGACGACGGGTGCGTCCGTTCCCGCCAGGAGGCCGGCGACGGCGTCGACGAGTGCGGCCGAGGACAGCATGCCGGTCTTCACGGCCTGGACGCCGATGTCGTCGACGACACTGCGGTACTGGGCGCGTACGGCTTCCACGGGAAGGTCCCAGGCCCCCTGGACGCCCAGCGAGTTCTGGGCGGTCACGGCGGTCAGGACGCTCATTCCGTGCGTCCCGAGGGCCAGCATCGTCTTGAGGTCGGCCTGGATGCCCGCACCGCCGCCGGAGTCGGATCCGGCGACGGTGAGCACTCTGGGCGGAACAGCGGTCGGTATAGCCATGCCCCGGAATCTACTGGGCGTCCTCGATGGAGCCGAAGTGGTCCCAGCCGCCCTTGCTCGTCCAGGGCGCCCCGTCGACGGTGACCTGGGGCAGCGCGGAGGGGTTGAGGACCTCGCCGATCACCTTCCAGCGGGCGGGGAGCTTCACGTCCTGGGGGAACGTCGCCACGATCGCGTGGTCCTCTCCCCCGGTGAGCACCCACTGCAGCGGGTCGACGCCGACGGCCTGCCCGATGTCGGACATCTGCGAGGGGATGTCGATCAGTCCGGAGCGCAGATCGATCCTGACCTTGCTGGCCTCCGCGATGTGTCCGAGGTCGGCGACGAGTCCGTCGCTGACGTCGGTCATGGCCGTGGCGCCGAGTCCGGCCGCCGCGGGGCCCGCGTGGTACGGAGGCTCGGGCCGCCGGTGGGCCTCGACGAAGGCGCGCGGTGAGCGGAAGCCGCGGGAGAGCACGGCGAATCCGGCGGCGGACCAGCCGAGCCAGCCGGTGACGGCCACGACGTCGCCGGGCCTGGCACCGGACCGGGTGACGGGTTCGTGGTTGCGCAGGTCGCCGAGCGCGGTGATCGCGACGGTGATGGTGTCGCCGCCGACGACATCGCCCCCGACCACGGCGGCACCGGCGACCTGGCATTCGTCACGCAGCCCGTCCATCAGTTCGGCGGCCCAGGTGACCGGGAGGTCGGCGGGTACGACGAGGCCGAGGAGCAGGGCCGTGGGCACGGCGCCCATGGCCGCGATGTCGGCGAGGTTCTGCGCGGCGGCCTTGCGGCCGACGTCGTACGCGGTCGACCAGTCGCGGCGGAAGTGCCGCCCTTCCAACAGGATGTCCGTACTGGCCACGACCCTGCGGTCGGGAGCGGCCACGACCGCGGCGTCGTCGCCGGGTCCCAGCCGTACCGCCGGAGTGGTGGTGAGCCGGGAAGTGAGCTCTCTGATGAGCCCGAACTCCCCCAACTCGCCCACGGTTCCCTTCACCGAGTCTCACCTCTCATTTATCGCACCGGACACCTGTCCGGGCTGCTTCAGCGGCCGGAGGTCCGGACCGTGAACGGGCCGTCGACGGGAGCCGGTGGCCCCGGGACGTACGGGCATCACTGTCCCCCTTCTGCACCGGTGGGGTTGCGGTCGCGCGCCCTTGCTGCTGTCGGTACCGTCAAGAGATACGTCAACTTCTGTGCTGTGTACGCCACGCTGTGGACGTCAACCGGCCCGCAGGTCTCCCCGCGGCCCGCGGCAACGCGATAACGTGGCGTCCCTTTCCCCCACATGATCCTCGTGGCCGCCCTGGAGGTTCCGTGGTACAGGCGTACATCCTTATCCAGACCGAGGTGGGCAAGGCGTCGATCGTCGCCGAGACCATCGCAAAGCTCCCGGGAGTGATCCAGGCAGAGGACGTCACAGGCCCCTACGACGTGATCGTGCGCGCGCAGGCCGACACGGTCGACGCCCTCGGCCGCATGGTGGTCGCCAAGGTGCAGCAGGTAGACGGCATCACGCGAACGCTGACCTGCCCGGTCGTCCACCTCTGACCCCCTACTACGCTGGTCCGGTGACGCACACCCGCCGCCGGTCCCCCCGATCCGCACTTCTCGCCGCGCCCGCCGCCGCCCTGCTCGTCCTGGCCGCGGTGGGCTGCTCCTCGGGCGACGCCCGCCTCTCCGTCACGGTTCCCACGCCGTCGCCGGAGGCCGCAGCGTACTGCGAGGAGCTGCACAAGGAGCTGCCGAAGACCGTCACCGGTCTCGAGCGGAGTGATCCCGGTCCGGATTCCGTGCTGACCGCAGCCTGGGGGGACGGGGCGATCGTACTGCGCTGCGGAGTCCCCCGGCCCGCGAAGATGGACGATGTCCAGTCCGAGGCGATCGACGCGGACGGCGTCAACTGGCTGCTGGAGCAGCGGGATGACGCCGGTCCGCGGTTCACGACCACCTACCGCAAGGCGTATGTCGAGGTGACGCTCGGGGCGGAGTACGCCCACGACGCCACTCCGCTGTCGGCGTTCGCCGTACCGGTCAGGGCCACGGTGCCCGACAGCCTCTAGACCGCGGGGTCAGCGCAGTCCGGTGGAGCGGTTGAGCGCGGACTGGATCAGCCGGTCCACCAGCTCCCGGTAGTCCACACCGCTCTCCTGCCACATGCGCGGGTACATGGAGATCGGCGTGAAGCCCGGCATGGTGTTGATCTCGTTGATGACGAACGTGCCGTCCTCGGTGAGGAAGAAGTCGGCGCGCACCAGGCCCTCGCAGGACGCGGCCTCGAAGGCTTCGACGGCGAGCCGCTGGACCTCGGCCGTCTGCTCCTCGGTGAGCGGGGCGGGCACCAGGCCGGCCGCCGAGTCGATGTACTTGGCCTCGAAGTCGTAGAAGTCGTGCGAGGTGACCGGCGGGATCTCGGCGGGCACGCTGGCACGCGGTCCGTCCTCGAACTCCAGCACGCCGCACTCGATCTCGCGGCCGCGCAGCAGGGACTCCACCAGGAACTTGGGGTCGTGCCGGCGGGCTTCCTCGATGGCCTCGTCGAGGCCGGCGGCGTCGTCGACCTTGGTGATGCCCATGGAGGAGCCACCGCGGGCGGGCTTCACGAAGAGCGGCCAGCCGTGTTCGGCGGCGAACTCCATGATGCGCTTGCGGGCTGCGGGGCGGTCCGACTCCCACTCCCGGGGGCGGACGACCTCGTACGGGCCGACCGGCAGCCCGAAGGAGGTGAACACCCGCTTCATGTACTCCTTGTCCTGGCCGACGGCCGAGGCGAGGACACCCGCGCCGACGTACGGCACACCGGACAGCTCGAGGAGCCCCTGGAGGGTGCCGTCCTCGCCGTACGGGCCGTGGAGCATGGGGAAGACGACGTCGACCTCGCCGAGGGCCGTGGGCACCGCGCCGGGTTCGCTGAGGACGACCTCACGGTTGCCCGGGTCGACGGAGAGCGCGACGACTCCCTGCGCGGACTCGGTCAGCTGGTCCACCTCGGGGACCTTGCGGTCCGTGATGGCCATACGGGCCGGGTCGTCGGCCGTGAGGGCCCAACGCCCGTCCCTGGTGATGCCGATCGGCAGGACGTCGTACTTCGTACGGTCGATGGCGCTCATGATGGCACCGGCCGTGACGACCGAGATGCCGTGTTCGGAGCTCCGGCCGCCGAACACGACGGCCACGCGCGGCTTGCGGCCCTGCTCGGAGCTCTGCTCGGAGCTCAGGGGGCTCTCAGGGCTCTGGGGGAGGTTCTGGCTGCTCATATCGCGATGAGCGTACCTGCTGGTAGGGCTCGAGTCAGCGCCGCTCGGGCTTGGCGCTGCGCGACATCAGTTCCTTGACCGCGACCACGGGCGGCTTGCCCTCGTGGACGATGCCGACGACCGTCTCGGTGATGGGCATGTCGACACCGTGCCTGCGTGCCAGATCGAGCACCGACTCACAGGACTTGACGCCCTCGGCCGTCTGGCTGGTGGCGGCGACGGTCTCCTGGAGCGTCATCCCCCGGCCCAGGTTGGTGCCGAAGGTGTGGTTGCGCGACAGCGGGGACGAGCACGTGGCCACCAGGTCGCCGAGGCCCGCGAGTCCGGAGAACGTCAGCGGGTCTGCACCCATGGCGAGGCCGAGGCGGGTGGTCTCGGCGAGGCCGCGGGTGATGAGCGAGCCCTTGGTGTTGTCGCCGAGGCCCATGCCGTCGGCAATGCCCACGGCGAGACCGATGACGTTCTTGACGGCGCCGCCGAGTTCGCAGCCGACGACGTCGGTGTTGGTGTACGGCCGGAAGTACGGGGTGTGGCAGGCGGTCTGGAGGCGCTGGGCCACGGATTCGTCCGAGCAGGCGACGACGGCGGCCGCGGGGCGGCGTTCGGCGATCTCCTTGGCGAGGTTGGGGCCGGTGACGACGGCGATACGGTCCGCGGAGACCTTGGTGACGTCCTGGATGACCTCGCTCATCCGCTTGGCGGTGCCGAGTTCGACACCCTTCATCAGCGAGACGAGCACCGTGCCCGGTTCCAGGTACGGGACCCAGTCGGCGAGGTTGGCGCGCAGCGTCTGCGAGGGCACGGCCAGGACCGCGAAGTCGGCGCCGCGCAGCGCCTCGGCTGCGTCGGTGGTGGCCCGGACCGAGGCGGGGAGCTCAATTCCGGGCAGATAGCCCGGGTTGGTACGGGTGGTGTTGATGGCGTCGGCGACTTCGGCGCGGCGGCCCCAGAGGGTGACCTCGCAGCCCGCGTCCGCCAGGACCATGGCGAAGGCCGTACCCCATGAGCCGGTTCCGAAGACGGCTGCCTTTGCGGGGTGCGTCACGTGGGTCCCTTTCCCTCTGCCGTGCGCCGCTGTTCAGCACGGGCCTTACGGTGATCGTAGAGCTCGGCGGGGGCCTTCTCGCCGCGTACTTCCTCCAGCTGTGCGGTGACCGCGGCCATGATGGCCTCGGTGGCACTGCGCAGCACCTCGGGCGTCGGCTCGAGGCCGTAGAAGCGGGAGAGGTCCACCGGCGGTCCCGCCTGGACCGTGAGGGTCTTGCGGGGGAACAGCCGGAGCTTGTCGTCCTTGGCGTAGGGCGGCATCGCGAGGTTGGCGCCCCACTGGGCGACGGGGATGACGGGGGCCTTGGTCATCAACGCGACGCGGGCGGCTCCGGTCTTGCCGGCCATCGGCCACATGTCGGGGTCCCGGGTGAGGGTGCCCTCCGGGTAGAAGGCGACGCATTCGCCCCGCTCGATGGCGTCGACGGCGGCGCGGAATGCGTCCAGCGCGTCGGTCGTCTCACGGTATACGGGGATCTGTCCGGTGCCGCGGAGCATCATTCCGACAAAGGGGGTCCTGAACAGTCCCGCTTTTGCGAGGAGCCGCGGTACCCGGCCGGTGTTGTACTGGAAGTGCCCGTACGAAAGCGGGTCCAGATACGAGTTGTGATTGACCGCTGTGATGAATCCGCCATCGGCCGGAATGTGTTCCATTCCCCGCCAGTCGCGCTTGAACAGAACCACCAGGGGCGGTTTTGCGATGACCGCCGCCAGGCGGTACCAGAAGCCGATTCTACGGCGGGACACTCGGACGCCTTCCTCTAGGAACTGACCTGCTGCCTGGCTCATGGCGGTGACGTCTCGCCCCAGGCCGCTTCTGTGTGGAGAACACCGTACGCCTCGCCTGCGGGGGCGGACCTCCGGGTTGTCGTACCGGCAGGCGAGAATAAGTCCTGATGCGTACGGAGGGGGAGATCGCCACGAACACCGACCCGACCGAGTCCTGGTCCCTGGTCGTCCCGCTGAAACCCCTCGCACGGGCCAAGAGCCGGTTGGGGCGGGCGGCCGGTGAGGAACTCCGCCCCCGGTTCGCGCTGGCGTTCGCCCAGGACACGGTGTCCGCCGCATTGTCGTGCCGGGCCGTACGGGATGTGGTGGTCGTCACGGACGACCTGACCGCGGGGGCGGCGCTGGCCGCGCTCGGGGCCCGCGTCGTGGCCGACGCACCGGCGGCCGGGCTGAACGCCGCGCTGGAGTACGGCGCGCGGTCCGTGCTCGCGCGGCACCCCGGCGCCGCGGTGGCCGCCCTCAATGCCGATCTGCCCGCACTGCGCCCGGAGGAATTGGCGCGGGTGCTCGAATTCTCCGCGGCATTTCCGCGCGCATTTGTCACCGATACACAGGGAATCGGGACCACATTTCTGTCGGCCGCACCCGGGGTGGAATTGCGGCCGGCCTTCGGCGGGCCGTCCGCGGCACGGCACCTGGCGTCGGGAGCCGCGCGGATCTCGCTGCCCGGCCTCGACTCCGTGCGCAGGGACGTGGACACGGGCGAGGACCTGCGGGTGGCCCTGGCCCTCGGCGTGGGGCCCTACACCGCTCAACTGCAGACCTCGGTGGCGCCGGCCGGGGACCGATAGGCTGCCGTTCATGCAGGCGACCTCGTTCACGTACGACTCCGAGACCCGCACCGGCAGCGTGCTTCTCGACGACGGCACCCCGGTGGACTTCGATGCCGCCGCCTTCGACGCGGGCAGCCTGCGGCTGCTGCGTCCGGGGCAGCGGGTGCGGATCGAGACCGAGGGCGAGGGGGCTTCCCTCCGGATCACCCTGGTGACCCTGCAGACGCTGTGAACGGCTCCTGACAGCCCGCGGGCCGGGCTCCCCGGAGGGAGCCCGGCCCGGCGCGTTTGAGAAGCGAGCGTTGCCCGGTCTCACTTCTTGCGTGCGGTGACCTTCTTGGCTGTGGTCTTGCGCGCCGTGGTCTTCTTCGCGGGCGCCTTCTTCGCCGTGGTCTTCTTGGCGGGTGCGGTCTTGGCGGCCACGGTCTTCTTCGTGGCCGTCGCCTTCTTCGCCGGGGCCGCCTTCTTCGCGGCCGCGGTGGTCTTCTTGGCCGTGGCGGTGGTCTTCTTCGCCGTGGTCTTCTTCGCTGCGGCCGTGGTCTTCTTCGCCGCGGCGGCGGTCGTCTTGCGCGCGGTGGCCTTCTTGGCGGTGGCCTTCTTGGCCGCGGCCTTGGCCGTCGTACGGGTGGAAGAACCGCCCGAGAGGCTGCCCTTGGGGGCCTTCTTCACGGCCACGTCGTTCTTGGGGAGCTTCTTGGAGCCGCTCACCAGGTCCTTGAACCCCTGTCCCGCACGGAAACGCGGGACGGACGTCTTCTTGACCCGGACGCGCTCACCCGTCTGCGGGTTGCGGGCGTACCGGGCGGGGCGGTCGACCTTCTCGAACGAGCCGAAGCCGGTGACCGATACACGGTCCCCCGCGACAACCGCACGGACGATCGCGTCGAGTACCACATCGACTGCGTCTGCGGCCTGCTGGCGGCCGCCGACCTTGTCGGCAATCGCTTCTACGAGCTGCGCCTTGTTCACGTCTTCCCCTTCGGAGACATCGCCGGAACGAAACTGTTCAGGCTTTTTCGCACGTTAGGCAGATATATACCGCAAATCAAACACGAAACGGGCTAATCACCCTAGTGCCGCAACGAAGTCGACCGCTGCGCTGTTCCGCAGAGTCAGTCACCTTCGGGGAATCGGCCCTCATCGAGGTCCTTCATCAACCGGTCCAGACGCCTTGCCGCGTCCGGGAGATCGTGCTTAGCCGCGGCCGTGACGACCAGCAGCTTCCGGGACAGCGCCATCCTTACGCCCTCCGGGACTTGCAGTGTGCGCACCCTTGCGTGCGCTTCCTTCAATCGGTCGGCGACTTCGCCATAGAGCTCGAGTTGGCTGTCGCGTCCCATGCACCGATTGTGCCATCTGGGGCGAGTTGTCGCCCGAGGGGGTCTCAACAAGCGACTGCGCCCCCTGCCGGAAGGCAGGGGGCGCAGTTCGGGAAAAGCGCTGCTCAGGCGTCAATTGTGCGCGGCTTATGGGGCGGCCTGGCCGCCTCGTAAGTCGCAATGTCCGCTTCGTTCTGAAGGGTGAGGCTGATGTCGTCGAGCCCGTTCAACAGTCGCCAGCGGGCGTTCTCGTCGAGCTCGAAGTCGGCGGTGATTCCCTCGGCGAGAACCTGCCGCTTCTCCAGGTCAACGGTGATCTCGGCCGTCGGATCGGCCTCCGACAGGTCCCACAGCGCGTCGACGACCTTCTGGTCGAGGACGACGGTCAACAGACCGTTCTTCAGCGAGTTGCCGCGGAAGATGTCGGCGAACCGGGAGGAGATGACCGCCTTGAAGCCGAAGTTCTGCAGGGCCCAGACGGCGTGCTCGCGGGACGAGCCGGTGCCGAAGTCGGGGCCGGCCACCAGTACGGAGGCGCCACTGCGCTCGGGCCGGTTGAGGACGAAGTTCTCGTCCTTGCGCCAGGCCTCGAAGAGCCCGTCCTCGAAGCCGTCGCGGGTGACCTTCTTCAGCCAGTGCGCGGGGATGATCTGGTCGGTGTCGACGTTGCTGCGGCGCAGCGGGACGGCCCGGCCTGTGTGTGCGGTGAATGCTTCCATGGTTATCGGACTCCGGCGGGCGTACGGGCGTCGGACAGGTCTGCGGGCGAGGCCAGATGGCCCAGCACGGCGGTCGCGGCGGCGACCTGCGGGGAGACCAGGTGCGTGCGGCCGCCCTTGCCCTGCCTGCCCTCGAAGTTACGGTTCGAGGTGGAGGCGGAGCGCTCGCCGGGGGCCAGCTGGTCGGGGTTCATGCCGAGGCACATCGAGCAGCCCGCATGCCGCCATTCGGCGCCGGCGGCCGTGAAGACCTTGTCCAGGCCCTCCTCGACGGCCTGCAGGGCGACCCGGACGGAGCCCGGGACGACCAGCATCCGTACGCCGTCGGCGACTTTGCGGCCGTCCAGGATCGAGGCCGCGTTGCGCAGGTCCTCGATCCGGCCGTTCGTGCAGGAACCTACGAAGACGGTGTCGACGTTGATCTCGCGCAGCGGCTGGCCGGCGGTCAACCCCATGTACTCCAGGGCCTTTTCGGCGGCGTTGCGCTCCGAGGCGTCCTCGTACGAAGCAGGGTCGGGGACGTTGGCCGACAGGGGCGCGCCCTGGCCGGGGTTGGTGCCCCAGGTGACGAACGGCGCGAGCTCCGCGGCCTCGATGACGACCTCGGCGTCGAAGACGGCGTCGTCGTCGGAGCGCAGGGTCTCCCAGTACGCCACCGCGGCGTCCCAGTCCGCGCCCTGGGGCGCGTGGTCGCGGCCCTGCAGGTAGTCGAAGGTGGTCCGGTCCGGGGCGATCATGCCCGCGCGGGCACCGGCCTCGATCGACATGTTGCAGATGGTCATCCGGGCCTCCATCGAGAGCTTCTCGATGGCGGAACCGCGGTATTCGAGGATGTAGCCCTGGCCTCCGCCGGTGCCGATCCGGGTGATGATCGCCAGGATCAGGTCCTTGGCGGTGACGCTGTCGGGGAGTTCGCCCTCGACGGTGATCGCCATGGTCTTCGGGCGGGCCAGGGGCAGCGTCTGGGTGGCCAGGACGTGCTCGACCTGGCTCGTGCCGATACCGAAGGCCAGCGCACCGAACGCGCCGTGGGTGGAGGTGTGGGAGTCACCGCAGACCACCGTGGTGCCGGGCTGGGTCAGGCCCAGCTGCGGGCCGACCACGTGCACGACGCCCTGCTCGACGTCGCCGAGCGAGTGCAGCCGGACACCGAAGTCCGCGCAGTTCTTGCGCAGGGTCTCCAGCTGGACACGGGAGACCGGGTCGGCGATCGGCTTGTCGATGTCGAGGGTCGGGGTGTTGTGGTCCTCGGTGGCGATGGTGAGGTCGAGGCGCCGTACCGGGCGTCCGGCCTGACGCAGGCCGTCGAACGCCTGCGGGCTGGTCACCTCGTGCAGCAGGTGCAGATCGATGAAGAGAAGGTCGGGCTCGCCCTCCGCGCGCCGGACGACGTGGTCGTCCCAGACCTTTTCCGCGAGTGTCCTACCCATCGCTTTCCCTCCGGCCGGCGTCTTCGCCGGCCCAACTAGAGATTCGGTGCGCCTCCGTCCGGACCCCCGAGCGGGGCGGTGGCTGCGGGCCGTTGTGCGGCCGCACGTACAGGTTCGCAACTTCCGGAGAAAATTGAACTTGCGTTTCACAGAGTGAGACGCGAGTATCGTCGTATGGACAACTCTAGCGGCGTCGGCGTTCTCGACAAGGCAGCTCTGGTATTGAGCGCCCTGGAGTCCGGTCCGGCCACCCTCGCCGGACTGGTCGCGGCGACAGGGCTTGCAAGGCCCACGGCTCATCGACTGGCCGTGGCACTGGAACACCACCGGATGGTGGCGAGGGACATGCAGGGCCGTTTCATTCTCGGCCCCCGGCTCGCGGAACTCGCGGCCGCGGCGGGTGAGGACCGGCTCCTGGCGACGGCAGGACCCGTTCTCACGCACCTGCGCGACATCACCGGCGAGAGCGCGCAGCTCTACCGCCGGCAGGGCGACATGAGGATCTGCGTGGCGGCTGCGGAGCGCCTGTCCGGACTGCGGGACACCGTGCCGGTCGGCTCCACGCTCACCATGAAGGCGGGTTCCTCCGCCCAGATCCTGATGGCCTGGGAGGAGCCGGAGCGCCTGCACCGCGGTCTGCAGGGGGCCCGCTTCACGGCGACGGCTCTCTCCGGCGTACGGCGCCGCGGCTGGGCCCAGTCGATCGGTGAACGCGAGCCGGGCGTGGCCTCGGTCTCCGCACCGGTCCGCGGCCCGTCGAACCGGGTGGTCGCCGCGGTCTCCGTCTCCGGCCCGATCGAGCGGCTGACCCGCCACCCCGGCCGGATGCACGCCCAGGCGGTCATCGACTCGGCCGCGCGGCTGAGCGAGGCCCTGCGCCGCACCGGCTGAACCAGTACCGCGCACCACCCTTCCCCGAAGGCCGCTCCAGCGCCGTGGCGGCCCCCTTCTTCATCCTGCTCCTTCCTTCCGGTGCCCACTCCCCGGACGCGATACCCGCCGCTCCGCCCAGGAGCCGGGTGAACTCTCCCCCGTACAAGGCTCCTTGGGCGCACGCACGGCCACCCTCTTCCGCCCCGGTCATCCCTGCGGGGTCCGCCACCGCGCCCAACAGCCGTGCGGCACACGAGAAAGGCCCTTCACCGAGGTGAAGGGCCTTTCCCTGTCGAGCTGTTGTACCCCCGACCGGATTCGAACCGGCGCTACTGCCGTGAGAGGGCAGCGTGCTAGGCCGCTACACAACGGGGGCTTGTTACTTCGGTCTTGCGCTGGGCTACCAGGACTCGAACCTAGAATGACGGTACCAGAAACCGTAGTGTTGCCAATTACACCATAGCCCATGGTGTTGCAAGTACCCCCGACCGGATTCGAACCGGCGCTACTGCCGTGAGAGGGCAGCGTGCTAGGCCGCTACACAACGGGGGCCCTAGCGATCCTGCATCAAGAACGTGGGTGCGACCCAGATGTTCTCGCGGGAAGGATCTGTACCCCCGACCGGATTCGAACCGGCGCTACTGCCGTGAGAGGGCAGCGTGCTAGGCCGCTACACAACGGGGGCTTGTTACTTCGGTCTTGCGCTGGGCTACCAGGACTCGAACCTAGAATGACGGTACCAGAAACCGTAGTGTTGCCAATTACACCATAGCCCACTGAAACGCAACCCCTCGGGGGGTTTCATTTCTGTCTGCGCTTCCCGGCCGGATCTTTCGGTCCGCTCGGGCGGCGCAGGAAGAACATTACCTGAAGGTGTCCGGCGCTCCAAAACGGGTATTGCCTGCCAGCAGACCGGGGAGCTCCTGCAGCCCCGTGATCCGGACGAGTTCCGGGCGCCCGCCCCGGCCGCGCCTGTCCAGCCACACGCCGGCGAGACCCGCGGCCGTGGCTCCGGCGGCGTCGATGTCCGGCTCGTCCCCGACGTAGACCACTTCGTGCGGGTCGAGCTCCAGCGCCTCGCAGGCCGCACGGAAGGCCCTGGCATCCGGCTTGTAGACGCCGAGTTCCCGCGCGCACAGCAGGACCTCGAAGCGGTCACGCACGCCGAGGGCCCGCAGCTTGCGTTCCTGGTGGTCGACGGAGGAGTTCGACAGGATCGCGTGCCGGTGCGTGCCGGCCAGCGCGTCGAGCACGGGCACGGTGTCCGGGAAGAGCTCCCAGGAACTCTCGTAGTGCCCGACGTACCGGGTGAACCACGCATCGGCGTCCGCGTCGCTCAGCTCCGCGTCCAGGAACTCCCGGACCCGGTCCCGGCAGTGCGCGTACCAGTCGGACTCACCGGCGGCGACCCGCGCCCAGTGGGCGGATGCGATGCGCATCCAGCGGCCGTGGTGGTCCTCGTCACTGTCGGCCAGCCCCTCCGCCCGGAGGTGCCGCAGCAGGCCGGTGCGGTCCGACCCCGCGTAGTCGAAGATCGTGTCGTCCACGTCCCAGAGGACCGCGCGAATCGCCATGAAAGTCACGCTACCGGCTGCCCCGTGGGCCCGGCAGCCGGACAGCGGAAGGGACCGCACGGCCCGGAAGGCCGTGCGGTCCCTTCTTCCCTGCGTACGACGGTTACGCGGCCAGCTTGGCCAGCGCGGCGTCGATGCGGGCGATCGTCTTCTCGCGGCCCAGGATCTCCAGGGACTCGAAGAGCGGCAGACCGACCGTGCGGCCGGTGACGGCGACGCGCACCGGGGCCTGGGCCTTGCCGAGCTTCAGCCCGTGCTTCTCGCCGGCGGTGAGGACGGCCGTCTTGAGCGCCTCGGCGTTCCACTCCGCGGCGGTCAGCTCGGCGCGGGCCGTGACGAGGAGGGCGTCGGAGCCCTCCTTCATGGCCTTGGTCCAGGACCCCTCGTCGTGGACGGGCTCGTCCAGGAAGAGGAAGTCGACGTTGGCCGTGATGTCCGAGAGGACCGTCACACGGGTCTGGGCGTGCGGGGCGATCTCGGCGAACTGCTCCGCGTCGAAGGCCTCGGGCGCCCAGGGGGCGAACGGGGCCTTCAGCCAGGGGCCGCAGGCCTCGGTGAAGGCCTTCACGTCGAGCATGCGCAGGTGCTCGGCGTTGATGTGCTCGGCCTTCTTCAGGTCGAAGCGTGCGGGGTTGGCGTTGACGTCGGCGATGTCGAATGCGGCCACCAGCTCGTCACGGCCGAAGATGTCGCGGTCCTCGGCGATCGACCAGCCGAGCAGCGAGAGGTAGTTCAGCAGCCCCTCGGGCAGGAAGCCGCGCTCGCGGTACAGGTTGAGCGAGGCCTGCGGGTCGCGCTTGGAGAGCTTCTTGTTGCCCTCCCCCATGACGTAGGGGAGGTGGCCGAAGGCGGGGGTGTCCTTGGCGATGCCCAGCTCGATGAGCGCCCTGTAGAGGGCGATCTGGCGCGGGGTGGAGGAGAGCAGGTCCTCGCCGCGCAGGACGTGGGTGATCTCCATCAACGCGTCGTCGACCGGGTTGACCAGCGTGTACAGGGGAGCGCCGTTGGCACGGACGATGCCGTAGTCCGGGACGTTCTCCGGCTGGACGGTGATGTCACCGCGGACGAGGTCGGTGAAGGTGATCGCCTCGTCGGGCATCCGGAAGCGGACGATGGAGGTCCGGCCCTCGGCCTCGTACGCCGCGGTCTGCTCGGCCGTCAGCGCGCGGCAGTGGCCGTCGTAACCCGACGGCTTGCCGGCCGCACGGGCGGCGTCGCGGCGGGTGTCGAGCTCCTCGGTGGTGCAGTAGCAGTGGTACGCGTGACCGGCGGCAAGGAGCTTCTCGGCGACGTCCTTGTAGAGATCCATGCGCTGCGACTGGCGGTACGGGGCGTGCGGGCCGCCGATCTCGGGGCCCTCGTCCCAGTCCATGCCGAGCCAGCGCATCGAGTCGAGCAGCTGCTCGTAGGACTCCTCGGAGTCGCGGGCCGCGTCGGTGTCCTCGATACGGAAGACCAGGGTGCCCTGGTGGTGCCGGGCGAAAGCCCAGTTGAAGAGAGCTGTCCGGACCAGGCCCACGTGGGGGTTGCCGGTCGGGGAGGGACAGAAACGTACGCGGACAGGTCCGTTAACCACGCTTGATCACCTTGTTGGTGAGAGTGCCGATGCCTTCGATGGTGACGGCGACTTCGTCGCCGACGTGCAGGGGTCCGACCCCTGCGGGGGTTCCGGTGAGGATCACGTCGCCCGGGAGCAGGGTCATGGCTTCCGTGATGTGGACGACCAGGTCCTCGATCGAGCGGATCATGTCGCTCGTGCGGCCCAGCTGGCGCTGCTCGCCGTTGACCGTCGCCTGGATGGTCAGGTCGCGGGGGTCGAGGTCGGTCTCCACCCAGGGGCCCAGCGGGCAGGACGTGTCGAAGCCCTTGGCCCGGGCCCACTGCTTCTCGCGCTTCTGGGCGTCGCGGGCCGTGACGTCGTTGGCGCAGGTGTATCCGAAGATGACGTCCTTGACGCGCTCACGCGGAACTTCGCGGCACATCCGGCCGATGACCACGGCCAGCTCGGCCTCGTGGTGCAGGTCGTCGGAGAAGGAGGGGTACTCGATGGCGTCACCGGAGCCGATCACCGAGGTGGTGGGCTTGAAGAAGGCGACGGGGACATCCGGGACCTCGTTGCCGAGCTCGGCGGCGTGTTCCGCGTAGTTGCGGCCGATGGCCACGACCTTGTTGGGGAGCACGGGGGGCAGCAGCCGGACCTTGCTCAGCGGGACCTTGGTCCCCGAGAGCTCGAAGTCGGCGTACGGGATGCCCTTGATGATGTCGAGGACGAGGCTGTCGGGGCTGTCGCCCTCGACCGCGCCGAAGGCGACATTGCCGTCGATGGAGAACCTGGCGATGCGCACGGGATGCTGTCGCCCCTCACTTGCTGGCTGGCTGAAGACTGACGCTCCAGGCTAGCGCGGGTGAGGGGGACAGCCGTCGCATCAGCCGGCGGCCGTGGCGGGTGCTTCCATGAGGATGGTGCGGCGGGGGTTGGCCGTCTGGGTGGGCAGGTCGACGGCGTGCTCCGGCTGCTCCGGCGTGTGCAGCGCTACGGCGTCCTCGAGGTGCGCCAGCGTGGTGCGCCGGGGGTTGGCAATGTTGCGGAACATCATCGTCGTCTTCATCTGCCGTGTGGGCCCTTGTCGCTGGGGCGCCGCCCGGAGGGGCGCCGGTTGTCGGATTCGCTATCCCTGTAAAGCGTCAGGCTAAACATCCGATTCCCCACGGGAGCGGGGAAGAGACGTCGATCATCATGTGAGTTTGCTCACGAAGTTGCCGACAAATAGCCCATTGCGGACAGTCGACCACGGGAAACAAAGCGGGCATTACGGCACTGAATCTGCCATTCCGCTCCCGATCATGTCGACTGGGACACCGCTCGCCCCCAGGGGGCACACCCCCAATGATCCGATTTGCCCCTGAACACTCTCCACGGCTTGTTACCCACCCATCACACGGTGTCACAGAGGTCACAGCCCGGTACGTGGGCCTTGTTGGAGATCCTCCACTGTGCTGGAATTCCACGCACCGCCGCGGGTTTCAGGCCCGGCGCGCAGGGGCGCAACGCAGCGCCGAGTGGCGGCGGGAGGGGGAAGTACGCCGGTCACTCACGACCACCATGGGGCGCGTCCAGCGCCCCACGACGCCGACACCGTCCCGCCCGAACACGTGGTGGGACGCCTGGTCCAGAGGTTGCGACGCTAGTGCAGGGACGTTTCAAGAGGGATGGCAGCGCTCCGGCGGAACAGGAGCCGCGCGGCGGGACCGACCGCGGTTCCTCGCCCCAGCACGCCCAGAACCCCGGGCCGGCCGGAGCCGGCGACAGCGGTGACCGCGCGCAGCGCTCGGGTACGACGAGCACCGGCGGCGCGGACCCGGCCACGCCTCTCAAACCCGCGGGGCCGGTAGGCACCGGCTCACGCATAGCCCTGCGCAACTGGCGCATCAGCACCCGTCTGGTCTCCCTCCTCGCCCTTCCCGTGGTCGCCGCGACCACGCTGGGCGGACTGCGGATCAACGAGTCCATGAATGACATGGAACAGCTGGAGCACATGCAGCTGCTCACCCAGATGACGAAGCAGGCGACCGCGCTCGCCAACGCGCTCCAGGAGGAGCGCGACAAGTCGGCAGGCCCCTTGGCGAACAAGGTGAAGGCCACCGACTTCAAGATCACTGAGCCCCGGAAGCGGACCGACCGGGCCAAGGACGCGTTCTTCGACGCAACCGACGACATCGGCGACACGCAGTCCGACGAGGCGCTGGAGGGCATCCGCTCCAGCGTCAACCAGATCGCCACCCAGCTCGGCGAGCTCACCAGCATCCGCAAGGACGCGTACACCCAGGGCGCCCCGAGCCTCAACACGGTCGACCAGTACAGCCAGCTGATCACCGCACTGCTGGGCCTCTCGCAGGACATGGCGCAGGCGACCAGCAACCCGGACATGATCAAGCGGACCCGCGCCCTGGCGGCCTTCTCCTCCGCCAAGGAGTACGCCTCGGTCCAGCGCGCGATCATCGCCGCGGCGCTTCCGGGGGGTGACAGCGACCAGTCGCACCTCAACGACAACGACAAGGTGTTCGGCCGCAACGCCAACCGCAAGGAAGCCCTCGCTCTCCAGACGTTCGACACGACCTACGCGACCACCGGCAACAGCTCCTCCGAGCTGACGGACTCGCTCAAGGACGGCAACCCCGAGATCACCGCCGCGGACATGTACGCGAAGCAGGTGCTCGACAGCCCGCTGGGCATGGAGGGCCGCAAGCCCCGCACGTACATGGACTGGTACGACCAGAGCTCCAACAAGATCCAGGCCATGAAGACCATCGAGGAGACCCTCCTCGGTGAGATGGAGGGCAAGGCCCGCGAGCTCCGCGAGGCTTCGCAGCGCGACGCCATCCTCAACGGTGCGGTCATCCTCATCGTCCTCGGTGTCTCCCTCGTCGGCGCCTTCGTCGTGGCGCGGTCCATGATCCGCTCGCTCCGGCGACTGCAGGACACCGCGACCCGGGTCGCCCAGGACCGGCTGCCCGAGCTCGTCAAGCAGCTCTCCGAGACCGACCCGCAGGACGTCGACACCTCGGTCGAGTCGGTCGGTGTGCACTCCCGGGACGAGATCGGCAAGGTGGCCGCGGCCTTCGACGACGTGCACCGCGAGGCGGTCCGACTGGCCGCCGAGCAGGCGCTGCTGCGAGGCAACGTCAACGCGATGTTCACCAACCTCTCGCGACGGAGCCAGGGCCTCATCCAGCGTCAGCTCTCGCTCATCTCCGAACTGGAGTCGCGCGAGGCCGACCCGGACCAGCTGTCCTCCCTCTTCAAGCTCGACCACCTCGCGACCCGTATGCGCCGTAACGGCGAAAACCTCCTCGTCCTCGCGGGCGAGGAGCCGGGCCGCCGCTGGACCCGTCCGGTGCCGCTGGTCGACGTGCTCCGTGCCGCCGCGTCCGAGGTGGAGCAGTACGAGCGCATCGAACTGGCCGCGGTGCCCGCCACCGAAGTGGCCGGCCGCGTCGTCAACGACCTCGTGCACCTCCTCGCCGAGCTGCTGGAGAACGCGACGTCGTTCTCCTCGCCGCAGACGAAGGTCCGGGTCACCGGTCACGCACTGCCCGACGGGCGTGTGCTCGTCGAGATCCACGACACGGGTATCGGCCTCTCCCCCGAGGACCTCGCGGCGATCAACGAGCGGCTCGCATCGCCGCCCACCGTGGACGTCTCGGTGTCCCGCCGCATGGGTCTGTTCGTGGTCGGCCGGCTGTCCCTGCGTCACGGCATCCGGATCCAGCTGCGTCCCTCCGACTCCGGCGGTACGACCGCGCTGGTCATGCTGCCCATGGAGGTCGCGCACGGCGGCAAGCAGCCGCCGTCGAAGCAGGGTCAGGGACCGCAGGGCGGTTCTCCCGGTGGTCTCCTCGCCGGTGGCAACGGCTCCGGTGCCGGCGCGGGCCAGCGTCCCGGGCTTGCGGGTTCCCCGTCCGCTCCTCCCGCCAAGGGCCTGGGTTCCGGTCCGCAGCGCGGGCAGGTCGGCACGGGCTCGGGCCCGCGGGCCGCGCTGCCCTCGCGTGACGGCGGTCCGCAGGGCCCCGGCAACGGTCCGCAGGGCCCCGGCCGCCCGAACCAGCCCCAGGGCGGCGGCCTCTCCGGCGCCTTCGGCGGCGGCGCCCGGACGGGCGCGCGCGGTCAGCAGGAGTCTCCCGGCCGTACGGACTCGGGCCAGCCCAACCTCTTCGGTCACACGGGGGGTCCTGCACAGGGCCAGCAGGGCCGCCAGAGCGGTCCGCCCGCCCGGCAGGCCCCGCAGCCGCAGCAGGCACGCAACGAGCAGGCCGGCTTCCAGCAGCCCGGCGGCCCCGGCCGTCAGCTGCCGCCGCCGTCCGGCGGTCCCCGGGCCGAGCTGCCCGGTGGCAACCCGCCGTCGCAGCGTCCGCAGAGCGCGAGCTGGGGCGTCGAGGAGCAGGGTGGTTCCCGGCGTAGTCAGCCGGACGCGCCGCGCGGTCACGAGGAGCCGGACTCCGGCCGGTTCGCCCGCCCGGGCAGCTCCGCTCCCCACCAGCCGTTCAACGCGCCGAACCAGCGTCCGCCCATGAACGACCGCCAGGGCCCCGGTGCCACGTCCGAGTTCGCCCGCCCGGACTTCTCCGCGCCGCAGGCGCCGGACCCGGCGAGCACCGCGCAGTTCGCCCGCCCGGACTTCAACGCCCCGCTGCCGCAGGACCAGGGCTACGGCGCCCAGGCCCCGCAGAACCAGATGCCCGCACCGCGCCGGCAGGACAACGCCGACTTCGGTGCACCGCGTCCGCCGGCCCAGCCCGCGGGTGAGCCGCCGCGCCGTCCGGCGCTGCCGCAGCAGCCCGAGGCGCTGCCGCCCGCCGGTCCGGGTGACGGGCGTACGCCGCTGTACGACACGCTCGAGACGAACTGGTTCCACGGCCCGGGGCAGGGCGGCGCTCAGCCGCCCGCAGCCGAGCCGCAGGCACCGTCGGCTCCCGAGCCCCTCGGCACCCCGGCTCCGCCCATGCCCCGGCGTGGTGCGGCCGATGCCGGCGTCACCAGTTCCTGGCGCGCCTCGCCCAATGACGAGCTCGTGCGTCAGGCGGAGCGGGTCAAGAAGCCCGCTGCGGGCGGGATCACCACCTCCGGGCTGCCGCGCCGGGTTCCGCGTGCCAATTTGGTGCCGGGCACTGCTCAGCAGCAGAATCATCAGTCCGGACCTCAGGTTTCGCGTGCGCCCGATGACGTACGCGGCCGTCTGACCAATCTCCGCCGGGGCATCCAGCAGGGACGACAGGCCAACAACGGCTCGTCTACCGGCAGTTTCCAACTCGGCCCCACTCACCAGCAGGAGCGTTAGTTGAGCCCCATGAGTCAGGCCGCGCAGAATCTGAACTGGCTGATCACCAACTTTGTGGACAACACCCCAGGGGTGTCCCACACGGTGGTGGTCTCCGCGGATGGCCTGCTGCTGGCAATGTCCGAAGGTTTCCCGCGCGACCGCGCCGATCAGCTGGCGGCAGTCGCCTCCGGTCTGACGTCGCTGACCGCGGGTGCCTCCCGGATCTTCGAAGGCGGCGCCGTGAGCCAGACCGTTGTGGAGATGGAGCGAGGATTCCTTTTCCTCATGTCCGTCTCGGACGGTTCGTCTCTGGCCGTTCTCGCCCACCCGGACGCGGACATCGGTCTGGTCGGGTACGAGATGGCACTCCTCGTCGACCGCGCGGGGTCGGTACTCACCCCTGACCTCCGCGCCGAACTACAAGGCAGTCTGCTCCACTAGGCGGCCATGCAGCAGACCCCTGACACGATCCCCCCAGGTACTACTCGAAACCCTCACCCGTCCGGCCGTCAAAGACCCCCCACCGGCCCTTCCCGACGGCAAGGCGACACCCTGCTGTCACGCCCGGAGGATTCATGACCCCGCCACCCGCCTCACCTGATCCGTACGGCGCACTGCACCACGCGTCGTACGACGGTGAAGGCGACCAGCCGCTGGTCCGTCCGTACGCAATGACCGGCGGCCGGACCCGGCCGCGCTACCAGCTCGCGATAGAGGCGCTGGTCAGCACAACAGCAGACCCCGCTCACCTCGGGACGCTGCTCCCCGAGCACCAGCGGATCTGCCACCTCTGCCGTGAGGTCAAGTCGGTGGCCGAGGTTTCGGCCCTGCTGTCCATGCCGCTGGGCGTGGCCAGGATCCTGGTGGCGGACCTGGCGGAAGCCGGCATGGTGGCCATCCACCAGCCGGGCAATGGAGAGGCCGGCGGCGCGCCGGATGTGACACTGCTCGAAAGGGTGCTCAGTGGACTTCGCAAGCTCTAGCGGCGGGACAGCCCGCGCAACCACCTCGGCGAAAATCGTGGTGGCAGGGGGCTTCGGCGTGGGTAAGACCACGTTTGTCGGTGCCGTTTCGGAGATCAACCCGCTGCGCACCGAAGCCGTGATGACGTCCGCGTCCGCGGGCATCGACGACCTGACCCACACCGGGGACAAGACCACCACCACGGTGGCCATGGACTTCGGCCGCATCACCCTCGACCAGGACCTGATCCTGTACCTCTTCGGTACACCGGGCCAGGACCGCTTCTGGTTCATGTGGGACGACCTGGTCCGCGGCGCCATCGGCGCCGTCGTCCTCGTCGACACCCGCCGTCTCGCCGACTGCTTCCCCGCGGTCGACTACTTCGAGAACAGCGGCCTCCCCTTCGTCATCGCCCTCAACGGCTTCGACGGACACCAGCCCTACACTCCCGAGGAAGTGCGTGAGGCCCTGCAGATCGGCCCCGACGCACCGATCATCACGACGGACGCCCGTCACCGCGCAGATGCAAAGAGCGGTCTGATCACGCTGGTGGAGCACGCTTTGATGGCGCGGCTCAAGTAGCGCGAAGTCGGTATTGATCTACGGAAGTTGCTGTAGTCAAGCGGGGGCGGCCTGTGTCCTTTGACACGATCCGCCCCCGTGTTCATAACATTTCGACAGAGAATTGAAGCGGCATCAGCACCCGACGCATCCGAGCGGTACCACTGTGCTCACATGAGCCCCGCCTTTTGACGGGGCTCGTTCTTTATGCCCGTTTTATCTGAGGCGCGCGCCACTCGGAATCAGGCATTCCGACTGTTTGGAACGCGGCCGGTCCGCGTGCTGCAATGCGTCGAACTACCGAGTAATACGGCCCTGAACGAATAATCCGGCACAACGTAGGTGCCGACGCCGAGAGGTTGTTGGTCGAGTGAGGCGAAGCAACGAGGGCTCCGCGGCGCAGCCGGAGCGGGGCAACTTCACCCCGCCGCCGCGCGCTGCGGTGTCGCCTGCGGAGATATCCGAGGCGGAACCGGCAGGTGGCAGCACCAGTCGGCTGTCGCCGCGCAACTGGCGGGTGCCCACCCGGCTGAACGCGATTCTCCTGATTCCCGCGCTGGTCGGCCTGGTCATGGGCGGCTTCCAGGTGAAGGGGTCCGTCGACAGGTGGAACGAGGCCCAGGACGCCGAGAAGACGGCTCAGGTCGTCCGCGCGGCCGCGGAGTACGGTCAGGCACTGCTCAACGAGCGTGACCTCACCGCCCAGCCGTTGCTGTCCAACAAGCGCACGGCGGCCGAGGTCGAGGACGCCCGCGCCATCACGGACGAAGCGGCGACGAAGTTCGACACCGCCGTCCAGGGCATGCCGGACAAGGAGGGGCTCGACCGCCGCCTCAAGCTGTTCAAGGTGGAGGAGCCGCTCCTCCCCGAGCTGCGCAAGGCCGCCTACGCCGAGGCGATGGACCCGGTGAAGACGGAAGAGGGCTACACCAAGGTCCAGCACTCGCTGATGGAATTCTCCAACGAGCTCGGCCTGGGCAGCAGCAACATCACCACCTACGGCCGGACCGTGTACGCGATCGAGCTGGCCAAGGCCGCAGAATCGCTTCAGCGCTCCATCGGTATGCACCTGCTGGTTCGCCCCAGCCAGAAGAACGCCACCTTCGACGCCCAGGTCAAGGCGTTCGGCTCGTACAACTACCTGGAGCAGATCGCCCTCGGCGAGTTCGTCTCCGGTGGTACCGAGGCCGACGTGGCGCGGCTCAAGGAAGTCATGGCCGGCAAGGCCGCCGAGGGCGCCAAGCAGCTCAAGGCCGCCAAGGAGCAGGCCGCGGCCACCGGTCAGCCCTTCGTGGCGCCGCCGAGCATCGACGGTTCGGTCTTCGACGGCATGGCCCAGCAGATCGGCCAGGGCCAGCGCCCCGAGGACCTCCGGAAGAAGGGGATCACCCCCGAGACCTGGATGGCCGCCGCCACCGCCAAGTTCGACGGCTACACCACCGTTGAGGACGAGCTCGTCGACAAGGCCGTCACCGAGGCCGCGGACATCTCGTCCAGCGCCCGGAACGACGCCATCGTCAACGCCGCGATCGTGATCATCTCGCTGCTGGCCGCCTTCATCATCGCGGGCCTCATGGCCCGACAGATGAGCCGCGCGATGCGCCAGCTGCGTACCGCCGCGTTCGGTATCGCCGAGCAGCGCCTGCCGATGCTCGTCGACCAGCTGTCGCGGACCGAGCCCGGCCGGGTGGACACCCGGGTGCAGCCGATCCCGATCAACACCCAGGACGAGATCGGCGAGGTCGCCCGCGCCTTCGACCAGGTGCACCGCGAGGCGGTCCGGCTCGCAGCCGAGCAGGCCATGCTGCGGGGCAACGTCAACGCGATCTTCACGAATCTGTCGCGCCGCAACCAGTCGCTCATCGAGGGCCAGCTGACCCTCATCACCGACCTGGAGAACAACGAGGCCGACCCGGACCAGCTGGAGAGCCTCTTCAAGCTGGACCACCTGGCGACCCGTATGCGCCGCAACGGCGAGAACCTCCTCGTCCTCGCCGGCGAGGAGCCCGGCCGCCGCTGGAACCAGCCGGTTCCGCTGGTCGACGTCCTGCGTGCCGCCTCCTCCGAGGTGGAGTCCTACGAGCGCATCGAGCTCACCGGTGTTCCGGAGAGCGAGATCCACGGCCAGGCCGTGACCGACCTCGTGCACCTGCTCGCCGAGCTGCTGGAGAACGCCACCACGTTCTCGTCGCCGCAGACCAAGGTGCGCGTCACCGCGACCCGGCTGCCCGACGGCCGTGTCATGGTCGAGATCCACGACAAGGGAATCGGCCTCACCGCCGAGGACTTCGCCGACATCAACCACAAGCTGGCCAACCCTCCGACCGTGGACGCCGCGGTGTCCCAGCGCATGGGTCTGTTCGTGGTCGGCCGGCTGGCCGACCGGCACGGCATCCGCGTCCAGCTCCGCCCCTCGGGCGAGCAGGCGGGCACCACGTCGCTGGTCATGCTGCCGGACGCGATCACCCATGGTGGCGGTGGCGAGTCGGCGCCGCAGGGCGACTTCACCGTCTCCTCCATCATTCCCGAGCAGCAGCAGCCGCAGCCGTTCGAACTGCCCGCCCACCACGCTCCGATGCGTACGGC
The DNA here is from genome assembly GCF_036226745.1 of Streptomyces sp. NBC_00683. NCBI lineage: Bacteria > Bacillati > Actinomycetota > Actinomycetes > Kitasatosporales > Streptomycetaceae > Streptomyces > Streptomyces sp. NBC_00683. Next base: position 2,658,381 of record NZ_CP109013.1, read on the forward strand.
GGCGGAGCTCGGCTTCGACGACTCGCGGTACGACACCCCGGCTGCGGACTCCCCGCAGCTCGACCCGGTCGGCCGCTCGCTGATGCGTGAGGAGCGCCGGGCCGCGCTGGAGGCGCAGACCGGACCCGAGCACCAGGCGTTCCAGGACAACGGCGCGGGTCAGCAGGGCTACGCCCAGGACCAGTACGGCCAGGAGCAGTACGCGCCCGAGCAGTACGGCCAGGAGCAGCAGGGCTACGCACAGCCCGGATACGACGGCGGCTACGAGCAGTACGGCGCCGAGGGTGGCTACCAGCAGCCCCAGCAGGGCTATGCGGAAGCTTCGTACGCCGCACCGGAGCCCCAGCAGGAGCAGTACGCCGACCAGTTCGCCCCTCAGTCCGACCAGACCCACCAGGGTGACTGGGCGGATCAGGGCGGATACCAGGGCGGGTACGAGCCGCTTGCGCAGCCGGAAGCGGAATCTGTTCCGAGCGCCCCCGCGGAGCCGCAGGAGCGCGTAGGCTTCGACCGTCCGGGGCCCACCCCGAACAACGGTCACGACCTGACGACCGCGGGTCTCCCGCGCCGGGGTGCGGGCCAGCAGCACTGGCAGCCCACCGGCCGTGGAAACGATCAGCCTGCGGCGGCGGAACAGCAGCAGCGACCGCCGAAGCAGCAGGAGAAGCCTCAGCCGCCGCAGACAGCACCGGCGAGCGGGGAAGGCCCCGACGACTGGCGCTCGGCCAACGACGAGCGCTGGGAGCGGGCCGAGAAGCTCAAGGATCCGAAGGCGGGCGGAATCACCCCGTCCGGACTCCCCCGGCGCGTGCCCAAGGCCAATCTGGTCGAGGGAACGGCGGAGCAGACCCAGCAGGGCGGCCCACAGGTCTCCCGTGCCCCCGAGGACGTACGTGGCAGGCTGAGCAATCTGCGACGTGGTGTCCAGCGGGGACGTACCGCGGGGTCGGACACAAGTAATACCTACAACCAGGAGCGTTAGTGTGAGCCCGATGAGCCAGGCGGCGCAGAATCTGAACTGGTTGATCACCAACTTCGTGGACAACACCCCTGGGGTGTCGCACACGGTGGTGGTCTCCGCCGACGGACTCCTGCTGGCGATGTCCGAAGGTTTCCCGCGTGACCGTGCCGATCAGCTGGCGGCAGTCGCCTCCGGTCTGACGTCGCTGACCGCGGGCGCCTCCCGGATCTTCGAGGGCGGCGCAGTCAACCAGACCGTTGTGGAGATGGAGCGAGGATTCCTCTTCATCATGTCCATCTCTGACGGATCTTCACTCGCCGTCCTTGCCCACCCGGACGCCGATATCGGTCTGGTTGGGTACGAAATGGCGCTTCTCGTAGACCGTGCAGGAAGTGTTCTCACCCCGGATCTTCGCGCCGAGCTCCAGGGAAGTCTTCTTAACTGACAGACAGACAGTGCGTTTCTCGTCACCGCGCCATAAGGTGCGGTGGCGCGGCACCACTGGGATGGCGACCGGCAGTCGGAGGAGGAAACGTGGCAGCACCCACAGGCGGACACCCGTACGAGGGTGGTCGGCACGTTCCGGGTGAGCAGGGCGACAACCGCTTCAACCACCCCGGCGTGCAGGGTTCGCAAGAGCCTTATCAGCCGTATCAGCCCTACCAGCAGCCCCAGCAGTCGCCGCAAGGCGCGCAGGGGGGCGGCTGGCCCCAGCAACAGCCGCAGCAGCCGGGTTCCGGGTGGCCGCAGCAGCAGCCCCCGCAGCGCTACGACGCACCTCCGTCGCGCATCCAGCCGGTCCAGCGGCAGGCGCCCGAGCCGTCGAAGCCCGCGGCGCACAACCCGCTGGTCCGTCCGTACGCCATGACCGGCGGCCGGACCCGGCCGCGGTACCAGCTCGCCATCGAGGCACTGGTCAGCACCACGGCCGATCCGTCGAGGCTCCAAGGGCAGCTGCCCGAGCACCAGCGGATCTGCCGGCTCTGCATCGAGATCAAGTCGGTCGCCGAGATTTCGGCCCTTCTCACGATCCCCCTCGGCGTTGCCCGGATCCTCGTCGCCGACCTGGCCGAGGCCGGACTCGTCGCTATCCATCAGCCCGGCGGCGACGAGGCCGCCGGCGGCCAACCAGCCGTGACACTGCTCGAAAGGGTGCTCAGTGGACTTCGCAAGCTCTAGCGGCGGAGCGGCCCGCTCCACCACCTCGGCGAAAATCGTGGTGGCAGGGGGCTTCGGCGTGGGTAAGACCACGTTTGTCGGTGCCGTTTCGGAGATCAACCCGCTGCGCACCGAAGCCGTGATGACGTCCGCGTCCGCGGGCATCGACGACCTGACCCACACCGGGGACAAGACCACCACCACGGTGGCCATGGACTTCGGCCGCATCACCCTCGACCAGGACCTGATCCTGTACCTCTTCGGTACACCGGGCCAGGACCGCTTCTGGTTCATGTGGGACGACCTGGTCCGCGGCGCCATCGGCGCCGTCGTCCTCGTCGACACCCGCCGTCTCGCCGACTGCTTCCCCGCGGTCGACTACTTCGAGAACAGCGGCCTCCCCTTCGTCATCGCCCTCAACGGCTTCGACGGACACCAGCCCTACACCCCGGACGAGGTGCGCGAGGCCCTGCAGATCGGCCCCGACACCCCGATCCTGACGACGGACGCCCGTCACCGTGGGGACGCCAAGAGCGCGCTCATCACGCTGGTCGAGCACGCGTTGATGGCCCGCCTGCGCTGAGGTCCCGGACACGGCACACGAAAGGCCCCGCACTCCCGAGGGAGTGCGGGGCCTTTCTGTGCGTCCGGGGCCCGGATGGGGCCTGAGGGGTCCGGAAGGGGCCTGAGGGGCCCTTCTCAGCCCTGCCAGCTGTGCGGGGCACGGAAACCGGGGGTGCGCTCCAGTCGGCGCCATCCGGCGTGGTTACGGCCCCTGTGGGCGGGCGCGTCGGGCTGGGCGGCGGCGCGTGCGAGCAGGACCGCGGTGATGGCCGCGAGCTCCTCGGGGCCGGCCTGGCCCTTCTCGACGCGCAGCACGGACTCGGCGGGAGTGACGCTCATGGTGTCTCCGTCTTCTGGACGTTCTGGGCAGCTGGTCGTCTACACCTCCGGGGTTGCCGGGGCGGCTGCGACTACTGCGGGGGGTTGCCGTGCTTGCGGGACGGCAGGTCCGCGTGCTTGTTGCGGAGCATCGCGAGAGAGGCGATCAGTACCTCGCGCGTCTCGGCGGGGTCGATGACGTCGTCGACCAGGCCGCGCTCCGCGGCGTAGTAGGGGTGCATCAGCTCGGCCTTGTACTCCTTGACCATGCGGGCCCGCATGGCTTCGGGGTCCTCGGCGTCCGCGATCTGACGGCGGAAGATGACGTTGGCGGCACCTTCGGCGCCCATCACCGCGATCTCGTTGGTGGGCCAGGCGTAGGTGAGGTCGGCTCCGATGGACTGACTGTCCATGACGATGTACGCGCCTCCGTATGCCTTGCGCAGGATCAGCGAGATCCTCGGCACGGTGGCGTTGCAGTACGCGTACAGGAGCTTCGCACCGTGCCGAATGATTCCACCGTGCTCCTGGTCGACGCCGGGCAGGAAGCCGGGTACGTCCAGCAGAGTGACGATGGGAATGTTGAAGGCATCGCACATCTGGACGAATCGAGCCGCCTTCTCGGACGCCTCGATGTCCAGGACACCGGCCAGCGACTGCGGCTGGTTGGCCACGATGCCGACGACCTGGCCGTCGAGCCGGGCCAGGGCGCAGATGATGTTACGGGCCCAGCGCTCGTGGATCTCCAGGAAGTCGCCGTCGTCGACGAGCTCCTCGATCACCTTGTGCATGTCGTACGGGCGGTTCCCGTCGGCCGGGACCAGGTCCAGCAGGACGTCGCCGCGGCGGTCGGCCGGGTCGTCGGTCGGCGTGACGGGCGGGTTCTCCCGGTTGTTCGACGGCAGCATCCCGATCAGGTAGCGGACCTCGGCGATGCAGGTCTCCTCGTCGTCGTACGCGAAGTGCGCGACGCCCGAGGTCTCGGCGTGCACATCCGCGCCGCCGAGCCCGTTCTGGGTGATCTCCTCACCGGTGACCGCCTTGACGACGTCCGGTCCGGTGATGAACATCTGCGAGGTCTCACGGACCATGAACACGAAGTCGGTGAGGGCGGGGCTGTAGGCCGCGCCGCCCGCGCACGGGCCGAGCATCACGCTGATCTGCGGGATGACACCGGAGGCGCGGGTGTTGCGCTGGAAGATCCCGCCGTACCCGGCGAGCGCGCTCACGCCCTCCTGGATACGGGCGCCGGCGCCGTCGTTCAGCGAGACCAGCGGAGCACCGGCCGAGATGGCCATGTCCATGATCTTGTGGATCTTGGTGGCGTGGGCCTCGCCCAGCGCGCCGCCGAAGATCCGGAAGTCGTGCGCGTAGACGAAGACCGTGCGGCCCTCGACCGTGCCCCAGCCGGTGATGACACCGTCGGTGTACGGCTTCTTGGCCTCCAGGCCGAATCCGGTCGCCCGGTGGCGGCGGAGCTGCTCGACCTCCTTGAACGTACCGGGGTCGAGCAGGAGCTCGATGCGCTCCCGGGCGGTCAGCTTGCCCTTGGCGTGCTGTGCCTCGGTCGCCCGGTCGCTCGGTCCGCGCCGTGCCTGCTCGCGCAGATCCAGCAGTTCGGCCACCCGGCCACGCGTGTCACTCGGCTCGCCCGGGATTTCGTCCACAACGGTCATGTATCGACCCTACGAACCCGACCCAGGGAATCGTGCCGTCGACTCCGGACAGTCTCCTGCCCGGTTTCCTGGTGGCACCTGACAGAACCGGCGCACCATGCAGCCCATCTGCCAGCCCGTGGGGCTCTCCCGTTGTGGTTCTCCCACAAAGAGGGGTCTGTGGTGTGGGGCACATCGGTGGCTGCGCGCCACGCCGCGGATCCACCGGCCCGGCGGACCTCGTACCCAGAATGGCAGGGGGCGGAACCGGAACCGGAACCGCCCCCTCGTGAGAACCCGCTGGTTCAGTTTCCGCAGTGGAAGCGGGCGCTGCCCCAGTCGGCGTGGTCGTTGCCGTTGTCGTCCCCGCCGTCCGCGACGGCCAGCTCGACGTACTTCGCGCCGGTGACGTCGGCTTCCAGCTGCCACGCGGTGTCCGCCGCCTTCAGCACGGGCGACGCGGCCTTCACCGTGCCGTCCGCCGTGACGGAGAACTGCACACTCCCCCGCGAGGTCTGCACGTCGTCCACACCGACCTCGGCGGTGAACGAGGTGCACTTCCCGCCCAGGTAGTAGCGGACCTTCGCCGGGGCGTGGGTGCCCAGGCCCTTCTCGTACGCGGTCCCCCCGATCTTCAGGGGGGTGCCGTCGCCGGCGCCCGTCCCTCCGTTGGAGAGGTCGCGCTCGACCGGGCCCCAGCCGTTCTCCGAGCTCGTCCAGTCCAGGTCACTGGCCCAGCTGTCGGTGACGGGCGGCGGGGGCAGGGTCCGCACGGTGGTGTTCGCGCCGAGGGTTCGTGCGGTGCCGGCCACCGTGTACGAGGCGGCGGCAGCCAGGTCGTACGCCTGGTACGCGGCGTCCGCGGGCGGGGTGACTTGCCAGCTCGCCTCCGTCTTCGCGCCGGGTGCGACCCGGTCGACGGTGACGGGGCCGGCGGGCTGTGCCGTCCAGCCCTCCGGGAGGGTCAGTCCGACCTCGACGCCGGTGGCCTCCGTCGCCTCGTGGTTGGTGAAGGCGGCCTTCACCGTGGTGGCCACTCCGGGCTCCAATGCCTGGGTTCCGGCCGTGACGGCGAGCGTGGCGCAGGCGGCCTGCTCGCCCGCGGGGGCGGCTCCGAGGTCGGTCACCGTGAATCCGTCGAGCACGAAGTCGGCGCCCTCGGGAGCGTCGCCGCGCTTGCGCAGCCCGGTCCAGGTGTCTCCGCAGCCGGCGGTGACGGTCTCGGTGAAGTGACCGGTGGTGAGCTGCCTGCCGATCGGCGTGGCCCGGGTCTCGGTGGAGGCGGGGGCGCCGTCGGCGTCGATCCGGTCGTATCCGTCGACCCACTCGTAGGCCCCGGCGTGGCTGGACTGGTAGTCGTACTCGATCTTGTAGCGGCGGCCGTCGGTCATCGGGACGGTCCACGGTGCGGTCCGGTAGACGAGGCCGGTGTTCTCCTCGTGGGCCTTGAGCGACTCCTTGCCGCCGAGCACGTCGTCGACGAGCTTCCCGTTCCAGCCGGCCTGGGTGTAGGGGGCGTGCAGCTGGGAGATGCTGGTGCGGGGGTCGGTGGAGCCGCCCGCGTCACCCTTGAGGAAGGGTCCCCAGCCCTGGTCGACGTCCTCGAAGTCCTCGTAGGCGACGGTGCCCGGCTTCGTCGCCGGGGCGTTGGCGACGATGCGTACGTCGTCGGCCCGCACGGTCGCCGTGCTGCCGCCGGCCGCCTCGATGCGCAGGGTGGTGCGGCCGTCGGCGGGGGCGGTGAAGTTGACCTTGGCGCGCTGGAAGTACGTGCCGTGCCGGTCGGACGCGGCGACCTGGTCCTCGGCGGTGGACCGGTCCACGGCGACGGACTTCCCGCCGGCCGAGAGGGTGGTGTGCCGGCTGCTGCCCGGCTCGACCTCGATGAACGCGGAGGCGGTGTAGCGCGTGCCGGGCTTCAGTCCGGTGATGCGCTGGGAGAGCGCGGCCGTGCCGGAGCCGGAGAGCTCGGCGCTGTTGCGTCCCTGGTCGTCGGTGTCACGGGTGACGGTGCCGGTCCGCGTCCAGTCGTCGAGCCCGCTGTCGTTGAAGCCGGGGTCGTCGACCGGGGTGTCCTCGCCCCACCGCGGGTCGGCGGCCTGCGGCGCCCTGTCCGGGTAGAGGACGTAGGGCTGTCCGGCGGTGGCCTTCAGCGTGATCTTCCCGCCGGCGGGCCGGACGGTGCCGGTCTTGACGCGGCCGTTGTCGGTGAGCTTGTAGACGGTGTACGCGCCCGTGCCCGGTACGGCCCAACTGCTGCTGCCACCGGCCTTGTTGTAGTGGTAGAGCTTCTTGCCGCCGTCCCAGGGCAGAAGGTAGCCGGTGCCGCTGAGGACCTTGCGGCCGTGATCGTAGAAGGTTCGGCTGCCGTCCTCGACCGTGCCGCGCACCCCGCCGGTGAGTGTGATGTCGTTGCCGTCCCAGCGGGTGATCTTCTGCTGCTGGAGGTACTTGGCGGGGAGGTTCCTCTCCCAGATGTTGGCGTAGAAGGCGTTCCAGTCCGTCTCGCCGGTCCAGCCCTCGAAGTCCTCCAGCGCGGTCTGGCCGAGGACCGGGTCGTTGTTCCAGATGTCCTTCTCGTCGTTGCGGATGAAGCGGATGATCTTCGAGTTGAGGCCCTTGTTGGTGGCCCCGCCGTAGTCGAGGTCATTGGCCCAGTGGGACCAGAGCGAACCGCGCTCGAACTTGTCGGCCCACTCGGTGCCGACGTTCCAGCCCTGCTGCTGCACGGCCCGGAGGGTCTTGTCCGCGATCCAGCCGTGCGAGTAGTAGACGTCGATGTAGAGGAAGTCGAGGTTGTCGTCGGTCTCGTCGCGCAACTGCTGGAAGCGCTTGGCGAGGTCTCCGCTGTTGATGTCGCGGCGCTGGTCGATGTAGTAGCTCTGGTTGAGCCAGTTCCAGCCGGGCTTCGTCTTGTCGACGAGCTTCTCGTCGAACGCGTTCGCCTCGGGGTAGGACTCGGTGGCGTTGACGTGGACCCCGAAGGTGGCGCCCCACTTCTTGCCGTCCTCGAGCAGCGCGTTGAGGTCCTTCAGGCCGCCGGCCCGCTTGTTGTAGTTGCCGCCGTAGTCGGGGTGGGCCGAGTCGTGGCCCTCGGAGCCGTAGCCCTTGAGCACCGCGAGCTGGCCGAGGCCGTCCGTGGCGAGCGAGACCCGCTTGACGTCGTCGAGGGTGCGCAGGAAGGGGTGGGTGGCCTGGCTGGCGAAGTTGAACGGGATGTGGGTGATGACCCGGTTCGCGGTGTCCTCGGAACCCGGCGCCGTGATTCCGATGGACCGGAAGGCGACCGCGCCGTCCTGCCAGTTCACGGCCTTGTCGCCGTTGGCGTCGGGCGTGACGACGACCTTCGCCCAGGGCAGGTTCGCACCGCTCTCCGGCTTCGGCGCGCCCTCGCCCCGGTAGGTCCACTGACCGGACCACACCCCGACCCGGACGCTGCCGTCGGCGGCCTTGCGGGCCTGGTGCCAGAAGCGGGCGTCGTCGCCGCCGGTGGCGCCCGAGGGCTTGTCGTACGTGGAGTTGGACTCGACGGCGGCGGCCAGGGTGCCGTTGTTGACGATGGCGTACGAGGCGCCGAGCGGCGCGCTGTCGGCGGCCGTCTCCTCGGTGACCTTCGCGAACACGTCGGCGGTCTTCGTGGAGTCCGGGTCCAGCCGGGTGAACGCGGTGGCGGCACCCGTCTCGGTGGAGCCGACGGAGACCAGGTCGTGGCCGGGTATGTCGATGGTGCCGACACGGAAGGCCTCGGTGTCGCGGACGGCGGCCACCCTGAAGGTGGTGGCGCGTCCGGCCACGGAGAGCGTGGTGTCGATCTCCACGCCGGGCAGATCCTCGAAGGCGAGGGTGTAGCGGGCCTCCCCGGCGGTGAACTCGGGCGCGCCCTTGAGCCGCACGGGGTGGGCGGCACCGTTGAGCGTGACGGCGGTGACCGGCTGTGTGCTGCCGGCCAGCTGCGCGCCACTGGCCCGGTCGGTGTACGTCAGGACGCGTGGGAAGTCCTTGGCCACGGAGACGGACAGCCGCTCCGAGGCGATGACGGCGCCGGCTGCGGCGGGATCGGCTGCCGCGGCGGGCGGCGGGTCGGCGGCTGCGGCGGGGAGTGCGGTCCCCACGAGGGCCAGGACGGCGGCTGAGGCGGCGGCGACTGCGCCCGCCGAACGGAATCTTGACGACATGAGGACTGAGTAATCCCCCGGCCTCGGCAGGGTCAACGTCATACCGCCCCGAGGGACTTACCAGTCCAACAACCGTGGTCGGTTAGTCCAAGAGCGGTGGATCGGGCCGGGCCGGGTCACGCGTTCAGTTCCTGTTCACCGCGAGCACGCGACCATCGACCGAGGGTTGCGAAATGCCCCTCCGAACCGTCGAGTTGTGAAGAATCTCGATTCTTGAGAGCGCTCTCAGTCGTAAGTCTTGACGGTCGCGGCACCCGTGACGAAAGTGGTTCGCACCGCAGGCGGCCCCCCACCGCACGCCTCCCTCTCCACCACCCCATGACTCCGTCTGCGGCCCCCACACCTCGGGAGTTCTTCATGATTTCGCGCAGAATGTTCCTGACGGGCGCAGCCGCCTCCGCGACCGCGCTCACCTATCCGCTCTGGGGCAGCGCCCTGAGCCCGCGCACGTCGGCCGCACCGGCGACGTGCGAACTCGCCCTGGAGAACCGCTCGTTGCCGGGCACGGTGCACGCGTACGTCACCGGCCACGAGCAGGGCACCGACCGCTGGGTGCTGCTGCGGGCCGACGGCAGCGTCTACCACCCGGACTCCCCGGGTGCACCGCAGACCCCGCTCCCGGTGGACTGCGCCATCCCGCTGAAGCCCGCGGGCGCCGGGCCCGTCGTGCTGACGCTGCCTCAGATGTACGGGGCCCGGGTCTACTTCGTGCGCGACGACAAGCTGGACTTCTACCTCAACCCCGGCCCCTCGCTGGTCGAGCCGGCGTTCGCGACGCCCACCGACCCGAACTACGGGCGGACCTGGTCGTTCTGCGAGTTCACGTTCAACCCGCAGCAGATCTACGCCAACATCAGCTACGTCGACCTGGTGACCGCGCTGCCGATCGGCCTGACCCTGGAGGGCGACACCACGCACACCGTGGCACCGCTCCCGGACGGCGCGGTGCAGCGCATCGCCGACGACCTGACGGCGCAGGCCGCCGCCGACGGACAGCCGTGGGACAAGCTGGTGACGCGCGGCTCGGACGGGAAGGTCCTGCGGGTCGTCTCGCCGCAGAACCTGATGGCGCCGTTCTTCGACCGGCCGAACGAGATGCCGTTCCGGGATCTGTTCACGGCTCAGATCGACGAGGTCTGGGAGAAGTACCGCTCCACCGACCTGCGGATCGACCTCCAGGGCGGCCGGGGCACGCTCGCGGGCCGGGTCAGTGGCGACACCCTGACGTTCGAGGGCGGTCACACCTTCGTCAAGCCGACGTCGAAGGACATCTTCACCTGCAACCACGGGCCCTTCACGAACAACCCGGGTGACTCCGACGACAAGAAGGCACTGCTGGCGAGGATCGCAGCGGGCTTCAACCGCTCGATCATGCTCAGCCACCCCCAGCAGCCCAACGGCACCACGGTGGCGGACTACTACAAGGGCGCGGTCACCAATCACTGGTCGCGCGTCGTCCACGCGAACTCCCCGATCGGGTACGCGTTCCCGTACGACGACGTACGCCCGGACGGCCAGCCGGACGTCTCCGGGGCTGCCCACGACGGCAACCCGCGGCGCTTCACGGTGAGCGTCGGTTCCTGACCGGAGCCCTGCCCCAGGACCCCGGGCCGCCCGCCGTCCCCCACACGGCGGGCGGCCCGGACTCCTGCCCTGCCGGCGGCCCGGACGCCGTCCCGACAACCGGAACGTGTAACTCCAGAGATACGCGGACCTCTTGACTTCGCAACATCCGGAATGGAGAGTGCCCGGCACCCATACTTGTATATGCCATCGGCCGGAGGCGCCCGTGTGTGACTTGCACGATCCCAGCGAGCACGACCATGAGATCCACGCGGCCGGTGACGGGCTCAGCCGCCGCCGGATCATGCAGCTGCTCGGAGCCGCCGGAATCGCCACCACGGCGGTTGCGGCATCCGCCGATCCGGCGATGGCGGCGGCCTCCGACGAGGCCGCGGGCCTGACGGCGGCGGGCACCGCCTACACACCGCCCGAGGGGCTCGCCCAGGATTCGCCGGCCAAGCGGACCGCGCTCGGCTGGATAGAGCGGAACGCGTCACGGATCACCGGTCTGAACGACGAGATCTGGGAGCACGCCGAGCTGAGCCTGCGGGAGTGGAACTCCTCCATCGCCCAGGCCGACTTCCTGCGCCGGGCCGGCTTCGACATCGAGTTCGGCACGGCCGGCTTCCCGACCGCGTTCACCGCCACGTACACCCGTGGCAAGGGCGGTCCGGCCATCGGTTTCAGCGGCGAGTACGACGCACTGCCGGGCCTGTCCCAGAACAAGGGGGTGGGCGAGCACGATCCGAAGGAGTACGTCCACGACCCCTTCGCCCCGAGTTACGGACCCGGTCACGGCTGCGGCCACTGCGCCCTGGGCGCGGCGGCCGCGGCGGCGGCGGCCGCGGTCGCGGAGGCCTCCCGGAGCCACAAGCTCGACGTGACCGTGAAGTTCTTCGGCTCGACCGCCGAGGAACAGCTGATCGGCAAGACCTACGCCGTCAGCCGGGGCGTGTACGACGGACTCGACGCGTTCCTCGACTGGCACCCCTCCACCGGCAACGCCACCGGCTGGGGCACCTCCAACGCGATGACGGCCGTCACCTTCACCTTCCTCGGCGTCGCGGGCCACGGAGGCACCCCGCTCGGCAACAAGAGCGCGCTGGACGCGGCCGTGATGATGGCGACCATGTCGGAGTTCCTCCGCGAGGAGAGCATGGCGTCCTCCGCCCGGCTGCACTGGGTGATCAACAACGGCGGCGACATCCCGAACGTGACGCCGGAGATCGCGGAGATCTCCTACTACGTGCGGGAGGGGAGCGTCGAGCGGGTCCAGTCGCTGCTGGAGAAGGTCATCGCCGTCTCGGAGGCGGCTGCGACCGCCAGCCGCACCTCGGTGCGGCACAGGATCACCTCGGCCTGCTGGAACCAGCTCCCCTCGAAGGCCTTCGCCGAGCTGATGTACGACAACATGCGGCAGATCGGGCCGCCGAAGTTCTCCGCGGAGGCCCAGCGGCTGGCCAAGGAGCTCCAGGGCTCGCTGGGGCTGCCGCAGAGCGGTCTGCACGACAAGATCGGTGAGCTGTCGCCGCCCAACCCGGTGTTCCTGGGGGGCGGCTCCACCGATGTGGCCGATATCAGCTGGCAGGTTCCGACCGTCTCGATGGGTGCCGCGCTGGCCCCCATAGGGTCGAAGATGCACACCTGGTCGACCGCCTCCTGCGCGGGGGCGGCGCCCGCCCACGCGGCCGTCAAGGCCGCCGCCGCCTATCTGGCCGCGACGGCTGTCGACCTGCTGGTGAAGCCGGAGCTGCTGCGCGGGGTCACGGAGGAGTTCGAGAAGCGGCGCAAGGACGTGGCCTGGAAGACGGCACTGCCGGACGGGTACGAGCCCCCGATGTACGAGCCGCCGGCCTGGTTCCTGAAGAGGACGGGACAGAGCTGGCCGCCGGAGAACATCACCTGGCCGCCGCGCCGGGTGATCAGCAAGGAGAAGTTCTCCTCGCTCGGGCCGGCGTTGCCGCCGCAGACCTGACACGTGACGGGCCGGGTGCCCGGCGGCCCCGAGCGGCTGCCGGGCACCCGGCTGCGCGCCGCGTACCGGCGCGGGGCAGGATCCTGTCCGGGGGCCCGTACCCGTGCGCCGCCTCCCCAGCTGGTCCGCAGCCATGTTCCAGGAGAACGCATGCCCTTCGACGTCCACGCAGTCCGCGCGCAGATCCCGGCCCTGAAGTCCGGGTCGGCCCGCTTCGACGCGCCCGGCGGCACCCAGACGCCCCAGCCGGTCATCGACGCGATCGTCGACGCGCTGGCGAACCCGCTCGCCGTCCGGGGCACGCAGAACGAGGGCGAGCGCAACGCGGAGGCCATCGTGGCCGGGGCCCGGTCCGCGCTGGCCGACCTCCTGGGGGCCGAGCCGCGCGGCATCGTGTTCGGCCGCAGCTCGACGCAGCTCACCTACGACCTCTCACGCACCCTGGCCAAGGACTGGGGGCCCGGTGACGAGGTGGTGGTCAGCCGTCTCGACCACGACTCCAACATCCGCCCCTGGATCCAGGCCGCCGAGGCGGTGGGCGCGACGGTCCGGTGGGCCGAGTTCGACCCCGCGACCGCGGAGCTGACGCCCGGCCACGTCGCCGCCGTACTCGGCGAGCGGACCCGGCTGGTCGCCGTCACCGGCGCATCCAACCTCGTCGGCACCCGCCCCGACCTGCCCGCCATCGCCGGGCTCGTCCACCGCGCCGGCGCACTGCTGCACGTCGACGCCGTGCACTACACGGCTCACGCGGCCGTCGACCTGACCGCAGTCGGCGCGGACTTCCTGGTCTGCTCGCCGTACAAGTTCCTCGGTCCGCACATGGGCGTGCTGGCGAGCCGGCCCGAACTGCTGGAGACCCTGCGGCCCGACAAGCTCCTGCCGTCCACCGACGCGATCCCGGAGCGCCTGGAGCTGGGCACCCTCCCGTACGAGCTCCTGGCCGCCGCCCGCGCCGCGGTGGACTTCATCGCCTCGCTGGCTCCCGGCACCGGGGGCACCCGGCGGGAGCGGCTGCTCGCCGCCTTCGAGGAGATCGAGGCGCACGAGGACGCCCTGCGGGCCCGTATCGAGACCGGGCTGGCCGCCCTCGACGGGATCACCGTGCACTCGCGGGCTGCCCTGCGCACACCGACCCTGCTGCTGACGTTCCCGGGCCGCTCGGCCGCGCTGGCCTCGCGGTATCTGGCCGAGCACGGGGTCGACGCTCCGGCCGGCTCCTTCTACGCCCTGGAGGCCTCGCGTCATCTGGGTCTGGGCGACGGCGGCGGGCTGCGGATCGGCCTCGCGCCGTACAGCAGCGCCGAGGACGCCGACCGGCTGCTGGACGCCCTGGCCGCGTTCCTCACCGCCCACCCCGCCGACGCCTGAGCGTCCCCGGACGCACGGTGCCCCCGTCCCGCCGGACGGGGGCACCTGTGTGTGCGGGATCAGCAGCCGCCGCAGTTGTAGTACGTCACGTCCCAGTGGTTGCCCTCGTCCGCGTAGACGTTGCCGGATCCGGACTGGTACTGGGGTGCTCCGTCGCCGCGCACGCCGATGTAGGTGAACGCGCTCTTCACGTAGTTCGTCAGGCAGGTGGTCTTGCCGAAGTCGAGCTTGTAGCCGTTCCAGTGCGAGTACGTGCCACTGGCGTGCCCGGTCTCGGTGCCGCCGGTGATGTTGAGCCCGCATCCCGTGGCGCTCTTGAGCGTCTGGGCGCCCTGGGCGCTGGTGAGGTTGAGCTGGTCGAAGGACGTACAGGTGGAGACGTTCCGGTTGGAGCAGCCGCCGGACGAGGACCAGGTGATCCCGGAGGAGCTGAAGCGGGAGGTGGCCTGGGAGTGGGTCAGCTTGGTGACGGCGTGGGCCTCGGTCGCGCCGCCGATCACGCCGACGCCGGGTGCGAAGAGCACACCGAGGACGAGGGCGAGGGCGGTCAGGGCCGAGCGGAGTACGGGACGGGTCAGCATGGGGGGATTCCTCCTGCTCATGACAAAACGGGGGATGAGCGAGCTGCCGTGCGGGGCGAGCAGGGAGATCCTGCCCGGTTCTACGCGCGTCCGCCAGAGGTGCCGCGTGACCGAAAAGCATGCGGAGCGGCTTTCGGAAGGGCCTGGACCCTTGTTGTTGAATTTCGAACCACATTGGTCTACAGTCAATCTCGTTGAAGGTTAAACAAGAACTTCGACAGCCACTCGCCTGAACACGTCCCCGAGGAGGAGCCATGGCTCTGTTCAACCGCAAGAACAACGACGCCCCGTCCACCACCGCCACCCTCGCGGTGGACCCCGCACTGGCCGCCCTGACCGGCACCTACGCGATCGACCCGGCGCACAGCAGCATCGGCTTCACCGTGCGCCACGCCATGGTCACCAACGTGCGCGGCTCCTTCGGTGAGCACGAGGGCACCCTGCAGCTGGACGGCACCGACCCGGCGAACTCCTCCGCCTCCATCGACGTCAAGATCGCGAGTGTCGACACCGGCATCTCCGACCGTGACGGCCACCTGGTCAGCGGCGACTTCTTCGAGGCCGAGAAGTTCCCCCTCATGACCTTCCGGTCCACCACGGCCGAGCAGCTCGGCGGCGACAAGTACCGCGTCACCGGCGACCTCACCATCAAGGACGTCACGCGTCCGCTCGCCATCGACCTGGAGTTCAACGGCTCCGCCACCGACGTCTACGGCAACGAGCGCGTGGGCTTCGAGGGCAGCACCGACATCCTGCGCTCCGACTGGGGCCTGACCTGGAACGCGGCGCTGGAGACCGGCGGCGTGATGGTCAGCGACAAGGTCAAGCTGAACTTCGACATCTCCGCGATCAAGGCCGCCCCGCAGGCCTGAACCGTACGGAGATCCTGAACCGAGCGCGCCCGCCTTCGCTCCCCCACGGGGGAGGAGGGCGGGCGCTCGGCGTCCGGGGCCTCCGGTCACACGGTGCGGCGCACCTTCAGCGCGTTGTCCGTGCGGGTGGTGGGGTTCCCGTCCGGGTCGTTCTGGATCCGCTCGTGCTCCGCGCTGACCAGCACCTCCCACTCCCCGTCCGGGAGTTCGAGGGAGGCGAGCACCTCGTCCGTGGTCGGCAACTGCACATCCGGGTGGTCGTGCTCCCAGGCGGGGAAGCCCGCGTGCCCGACGATCAGGAGTACGCCACCGGGCGCGACCACCGAGGCCGCCTGCCGCAGGATCCGCTCGCGCGGCAGATCACCCATGGAGTGCAGGAACTGGGCGGAGACCAGGTCATACTCCCCCTCCGGGAACGAGGCCCCCAGGTCGTGCCACTGCCAGTCGATCCGGTCCGCCACGCCTGCCTCGGCCGCATGTCCGGCCGCCCGGTCCAGAGCGACCCGCGAGATGTCGGTGGCGGTGACCGTCCAGCCCCACCGGGCGAGCCAGACCGCGTCGGCGCCCTCGCCGCAGCCGAGGTCGAGGGCGCGCCCCGGCTTCAGGCCGTCCACTTCACGGACCAGAGCGGTGTTGGGGTTCCCGCTCCAGATCCGGTGGCTCTCGCGGTACCGGTCGTCCCAGAGTTCGGCGTCGGTCCGGGTGGTGTCGTCGGTCATCGTGTCTCCTGCAGTCCGTGACGGCGGTCCCCGAGCACGCGCTCGGTCACCTTGCGCTCGGCCTCCGCCGAGAAGGGTTCCCGCCGGGCGGCGACCGCGCGGCCGGTGTCCTCGGTGACGAGGTCCGCGTTCATGGCCGACCCCGCCTTCAGCCCCGCGTTGGCGGCGCCGATCACCTGCTCCATGAGGTTGGCGACGTTACCGGCCACCCACACCCCGGGTACCTCGGTCGCACCGGCCGGATCGGCCGCGATGTAGGTGCCGATGAGGTGGTCGCCCATCTCCATCGCGGTGGGCACGAGGCCGAGGCTCTCCAGGACCCCGGAGCGCGCGGTGAAGCGCGGCTGGACCACGAGCACCTCGCGCGGGATCACCGTGCCGCCGGCCAACCGCACTCCGGTGAGCCGGTCCTCCTCCACGTCCAGCCCGGTCACCTCGCCGTCCACGACGGCGATGCCGCGCGCGGCCAGCTGCTCGTACTCCTCGTCGGTGAAGTCGGACCGGAGGTGCCGGAACAGCACCACGTCCTCGCTCCACTGCCGCCAGAGCAGTGCCTGGTGCACGGCCATCGGGCTCACGGCCAGGATGCCGATCGCGCGGTCCCGTACCTCCCAGCCGTGGCAGTACGGGCAGTGCAGCACCTCGTGACCCCAGCGCTCGGCCAGACCGTCCACCTGCGGCAGTTCATCGACCAGCCCGGTGGTCACCAGCAGCCGGCGCGCCTCGACGGTGCTCCCGTCCTCCCGTACGACCCGGAATCCGCCGTCGGGGAGCTTCTCGGCCGCAACGGCCTCGCCCTCGACGATCTCGGCCCCGTACCCGGAGGCCTCCGCCCGGCCGATGGCCAGCAGCTCCGAGGGCGGGGTGCCCTCCCGGCCCAGGTAGTTGTGCACGTGGGACGCGGGTGCGTTGCGCGGGCTGCCCGCGTCGATCACGAGCACGGAACGCCGCGCCCTGGCCAGGGCCAGGGCCCCGCTCAGGCCTGCGGTCCCGCCACCCACCACGACCACGTCGTAACGCTGATTCTTGCCACTCATGCGAAACACCTCCATCTACGGCAGATGGTGCGCGCCCGGCCCCGTTTCGACAAGCTTGCTTGCCGAAGCGGCAAACTCGCACCAGACGGTCTTCCCCGGACTCCGCTCCCCCACCCCCCATGCGTCGGCGAGCGCCCCGACGAGCACGAGCCCGCGCCCGTACTCCGCGTACGGGGCAGGGTCCGCCCCCTCCTGGACCTCGCCGCCCCCGCTGTCGTGGACCTCGACCCTGAGCACTCGCTCCCAGGAGAGCCGGACCCGGAATCCACGGCCGGGCGGGACGCCGTGCACCAGCGCGTTGGTGGCGAGTTCGCTCACGCAGAGCAGTACGTCGTCGACGGGCACCCCGCACGCCCAGTCGAGCAGCGTCGCACGCACGAACTGCCGTGCGAGAGGGATCGACCTGCGCTCACGGCGGTAGAACGCCTCGCGGAAGCAGAGGAGTTGAGTTGATTCATTCACGGGACGACTGTCACAGAACGTCACTAGGGTTGATCAGCGCGTCAGGTCGTACACCGAGTTTGTACGGGTGCTGACGGGTCCGGCGGGGTCGCGTACGGGGAGGGGCACAGCATGCACTCGGCAAAGAGGAACAAGCGGGTCACGTCCTGGCACGTGATCGGCGCGCAGCTGGCCACGTTCCGCAAGGCGGCCCGGCTGACGCAGGCGTCGCTGGCCGACCGCTTCCGCGTGGGCGAGGACACGATCGCCTCGATCGAACAGGGCCGCCGGCCGCTCCAGGCGGACTTCGCGGCGCAGCTGGACGAACTGCTGGACACCAAGGGGGTGTTACGGGTCGCGGTGGCGAAGGTGCCGCAGAGGGAGCGGTTTCCGGCGTTCGTGCAGGACTTCGTGGAGTACGAGCAGGAGGCGGTGACGCTGCTGTCGTACGAGAACCAGGTGGTGCCTGGGCAGCTTCAGACGGAGGAGTACGCCCGCGCCGTCTTCGTCAGCCTCTATCCGCCCCTGGAGGACGACGAGCTGGAGGAGCGGGTCGCTGCACGGCTCGACCGGCAGCGCATGTTCGACCGCAGGCCCCGGCCGATGGCCAGCTTCCTGATCGAGGAGAGCATCCTGACCCGCCCTCTCGGAGGACGCTCCGTGCTGCGCGAGCAGATTCAGCACCTGCGCCGCTGCGCCGAACTCCCCTTCCTGGGACTGCAGATCATGCCCACTGACCGGGAGACTCACGCCGCCCTCGACGGTCCCATGGTCCTGCTGGAAACCCCCGATCACGATCAACTGGCCTACGTGGAGGGGCAACGGGTCAGCGTCCTGATCGACGATCTCGACGAGGTCAGTGTGCTGCAACAGAAATATGGGATGCTGCGTTCGCAGGCACTTTCCCCCGAGGAGAGCATGCGCCTGCTGGACGACCTGCTTGGAGAGTGAGTCATGCCTCGCGCAGCACACGCCGCACCCCTCACGTGGTTCAAGTCCAGCTACAGCGCGAGCGAAGGCGGCGACTGCCTCGAAGTCGCCTACGACTGGCGCAAGTCCAGCTACAGCGGTAGCGAGGGCGGCAACTGCATCGAGGTCTCCGCCCACCCCGCCGCCGTACACATCCGCGACTCCAAGGTCGCCGACGGCCCGGTCCTCACCGTGCGCCCGGCCGCCTGGTCCGCGTTCGTCAGCGCCGCGGCCTAGCACTTCAGCGCAGATCGAACGTGCCGCCCAACGTGGCGGTGGTGAAGTCGGACGGTACCGAGGGTGCTTCCGGACGACGGACATCTGACGCGTCCACCGGCAGTGACGGCAATGACGTGGGCGTGGCCACAGACGGCAGTGCCGGAACCGGTGCGCCGGATTCGATCGATATCTCCACGGTCACCGTGCCCGACGGCTCGTGGGTCCTCGGCGGCTCCTCCGGAACGGATCGCGAGGCGCCCTGGAGCGCCCGGTCGATGCGATGCGGGTCCGGCGAGGGGGATGCCCCGTGAGGACGTGCCCGAGCGCGGGGAGCGGGGAACTCCACGGCCGGGGCGGCACGCGCCACCACAGCTTCGGGCCTGCTCCCGGAAGGCAGGCCGTCCGGCCGGTCGAGGGGCCCGGCCGGCAGAACCGCTCCCGCCACGGCGAGCGTCATCGCCGCCGATGTCGCCCCCGCGGACTGGGCGACGCCCGTACGGGGAAATCTGCGTGCGCACATCCACACGGTCGCGGCCAGCGTGAGGCTCCCGGCCAGGACGTTGCGCAGCGACCGCCTGGCTCTGGCGAGCAGTGACTCGGTCGCCCGGTAGCTCAGTCCCATGGTCCGGGCCACCTGTCCGACGTCGAGGTCCTGCGCCTGGAGCCGCAGCGCCTGCACCTGGCGGGCGGGCAGCACCTCCGCGGTGCGGGCGGCCAGCCATCTGGCCTCCGCCCGGTCGCATGCCACCTCCTCGACCAGGAAGGGCTCGACCGGAACGGCGGAGAGGCTCCTGCCCAACTCCCGGTCGCGGGCGACCTCGCGGTGACGGTCGGCGCATGCGCGTACGGTCGCGAGCCTGAGCCACGAGCGCACCCGGCCGAGCTGGACGTCAGGGTCCTCCACCGCGCGGATCATCGCTTCCTGAACGGCGTCCTCGGCCTCTTCGGCGCTCGATGAGCGACTGCGCGCGATCTCCAGCAGTTCGTCCCGGTGACTCCAGACGAGCTCCCACCGGTTGCCCTGGCCGTCCGGACGACGAGCGGCACGGGGATCGCTCACGTTCAGAACCTCTGGTCCATGGTTTCCGGTCCGATGTGCATGGATCACGGTGCGGCCCCTATGCCCCGCGACCTGGCAGGTGTCGGGGCATACGGGCTCAGCGCCGGATCAGACCGCGAGAGTCGCGGCGGAGCCGAGCCCGGCGACGCCGAGCACGTTGCCACCGAGGGCGCCCGAGAGGCTGCCCGCGAGCGGCAGCGCGCCCAGGTCGGCGCCGACCGCACCGGTGATGCCGCCGACGAGCGGCGCCTCGAGCGAAGCCGCGCCGGCGAGGCCGCCGGACACGGCGTCCAGGTCCGCGTCGGAGATTTCCTGGGTCTGTACCTGGGGGGCGGAGCTCATCATGTGAATTCCCTTCGCATCAATTCCGAATGACTGGAGCCAACTCCGCAATAGCGAAAGGCCCTTGCCGCTGCCGCGAATACCGAAGCCTCGCCTTGCGCCCGAAGGCGGCGAACTTCACCGCGGCGCGATGTGAGGGATGTAAGCACGTGAGGGCGTTGCGGGGCCAGCCTTCAGCCGTCCCGCGAATTGCCCTCGGGTATCGACGGGACAGCACGGTCACATTGCTCCATGGACCGGTGCAGATTCTTCACTTTCCCGACCGACGGACGTTCCGGCGGCCGAATTTTCGATCCGCCACGAAAGGGACATTGTCGGCCGCCGACGTGACGGATCCGGTCCGCACCCGGAAAGCCGCGGGGCGCGCCCCGCCACCTGCGGACACGGTGTGCAGATCTGCCGCAGACGATCCGGGCCCGCCCGCCGGAAGCTCGGTCGGGGGCCTGATTCCGGGCCCGCGGACGGGTCTCGGCCGCGGTGACCCGCCGACCGGCCCCCGGCCGGTCCGGCGGACGAGCACCGGTTCCGCGGTGCCGCGCCTCCCGTACCACTCTTCGCCGCATGTCTGTACGCGCATCGGCGCGCGGTGTACGTTCTCGGGCCGATAGGCAATGGGAGCGCTCCCACCGCTCTTCCCGCTTCGCACGAGGAGGAACGCCATGAAACGCCTGCTCGCCTTACTGGCGACCTGCGCGACAGTCCTGGGCCTCACGGCCGCGATCGCCCCCCAGGCGGCGGCCGCGACCGGCTGCAGGGTCGATTACACAGTCACCAGCCAGTGGACGGGCGGCTTCCAGGCCGGAGTGAAGATCACCAACCTGGGCGCCCCCGTCACGGGATGGACCCTCGGGTTCGCCCTGCCGGACGCGGGGCAGAAGATCGCCCAGGGCTGGAACGCCACCTGGTCGCAGTCCGGTTCCACGGTCACCGCCGTCGGCGTCGACTGGAACCGCACGCTGGCCACGGGCGCGGCGGCCGACGTGGGCTTCACGGGTACCTTCACGGGCGCCAACCCGAAACCCACGGCGTTCACGCTCAACGGCGTCGCCTGTACGGGTGCCACCGAGGAGCCACCGCCCGTCCCGGCCGACGGCACCCCCGTGGACATCAACGGCCCGCTCCACGTCTGCGGCGTGAACCTGTGCAACCAGTACAACCGCCCCATACAGCTGCGGGGCATGAGCACGCACGGCATCCAGTGGTTCAGCGAGTGCTACAACGCCGCGTCCCTGGACGCATTGGCGAAGGACTGGAAGTCGGACCTGCTGCGCATCGCCATGTATGTGCAGGAGGACGGCTACGAGACCGACCCGGCGGGCTTCACCAGCCGCGTGAACGGCCTCGTCGACATGGCCGAGGCCCGCGGCATGTACGCCCTGATCGATTTCCACACCCTGACGCCGGGCGACCCGAACTTCAACCTCGAACGTGCGAAGACGTTCTTCGCCTCCGTCGCCGCCCGCAACGCCGACAAGAAGAACGTGATCTACGAGATCGCCAATGAGCCCAACGGCGTGAGCTGGTCGGCCATCAAGAACTACGCCGAGCAGGTCATCCCGGTGATCCGGGCCGCCGACCCGGATGCCGTCGTCATCGTCGGAACCCGCGGCTGGTCATCGCTGGGAGTCTCGGACGGCTCCAACGAGAGCGAGGTCGTCAGCAATCCCGTCAATGCCACCAACATCATGTACGCGTTCCACTTCTACGCGGCGAGCCACAAGGACAACTACCGCACCACGGTGAGCCGGGCGGCTTCACAACTGCCGCTGTTCGTGACCGAGTTCGGCACGGTGAGCGCCACCGGCGGTGGAGCGATGGACGCGGCGAGCACCACGGCCTGGCTGAACCTGCTCGATCAGCTGAAGATCAGCTACGCGAACTGGACCTACTCCGACGCCCCCGAGAGCAGTGCGGCCCTCCGGCCCGGCACCTGCGCCGGCAGCGACTACAGCAGCAGTGGTGTGCTGACCGAGTCCGGGGCGCTGCTCAAGAACCGGATCAGCACTCCCGACAGCTTCCCCACCGGCTGACGTCCGACGGGGCTCCGGCCGGGCCGGAGCCCCGCCCCGGTGACGGGAACCGCTCCCGTCACCCTTCCGCACCCCCTCACCCCCTGCCTCGGAGGCACACGTGCGCGTCCTTCTCCCACGATTACTGCACAGGCGGTGGACGGCGGTCCTCACGGCCGTCGTGCTGCTGGCGTCCGGCTTCACGGCGATGTCCGCGAGCGGCGCGGAGTCCGGCTGCCGGGTCGACTACACCGTGAACAAGTGGACGGGCGGCTACACCGCCCAGATCAAGGTCACGAATCTCGGCCCGGCACTGGACGGCTGGCGTCTGAACTGGACCTACACCGGCGACCAGCAGGTGACTTCGGCGTGGAACGCGAGCGTCACCCAGACCGGGAGCTCCGTCGTCGCCGTGGGTTCCGGCTGGAACGGCACGCTGGCCACGGGTGGCACGGCCGACTTCGGCCTGCAGGGGACCTGGCGCTCGGCCGACCCCGCACCCAGTGACTTCAGCCTCAACGGCACGCCCTGCGGCGGTGACGGCACCCCGCCGCCGACCACTCCCCCCACGACCACTCCCCCGACGACCCCGCCGCCCACGACCCCGCCCGCCGCGGACTGCGGCAGCGCAGTGATCTGTTCCGACTTCGAGGACCAGACCGGCCCCGCTCCGTCCGGCGCCTGGCAGTTCACCGCACCCGACTGCCAGGGCACCGGCACGGCTGCTGTCGACACCGTGGTCGCGCACAGCGGCGGCAGGTCGCTGCGGATCGACGGCGGGACCGGCTACTGCAACCACGCCTTCGTCGCCTCCACCGCGGACCTGTCCTCGGTGGGTCCGGTGATGTACGTACGCATGTGGGTGAGGCACACCACCGCGCTCCCCGCCGCCCACGTCACTTTCGTCTCCCTGCCCGACAGCTCCCAGGCCGGGCGGAGCCTGCGCGTCGGGGGCCAGAACGGCGCCCTGCAGTGGAACCGGGAGAGCGACGACGCCACACTGCCGGCGCAGAGCCCGGTCGGCGTGGCGCTGAGCAGGCCGCTGCCGACGGGAAGCTGGCAGTGCCTGCGGTTCGCGATCGACACGACGGCCCCCGGTCTCGACACCTGGCTCGGCGACGAGCAGATTCCGGGCCTGCACGCCGACGGTGTCCCCACACAGGACATCGACCAGCAGTGGCTCGCCCGCACCGCACCGCCCCGGCCCACGGCCCTGCGCCTGGGGTGGGAGAGCTACGGGACGGGCGACGACACCCTGTGGTTCGACGATGTGACCGTCGGCTCCGCTCCCATCGGCTGCTGACGGTCCACCGACCGGAACACCGGGGACGACTGCGTCTGCCCCGGTGTTCCCTCGTTTGCGTGAGCCGCCTTCGGGGCCGGGCTCGGCCCGCAGCCCACGGGACAACATTGGTATGGACATGCCCAACCGGCAGGACTAGCCTCAGAGTTGGTCTAGACCGCAGCGTGCCGCCGGCCCCCGCATCCCCCCACTGTGCCCTCGGCGCAGCCCACAGAAAGGGCCCCCATGCCTCGACTGTCGCGACGCAAGGCAAGAAACACGTGCACCACCCGGCTTCTGGCTGTCGCGCTGGCGGCCGCGGGAGCCGCCCAGGCGCTGATCGGCACGGCACCGGCCGCATCCGCCGCCACCGGGGCGCCCTCCGCGAACTCCGCGTCCCCGGCCGCCGCCACCTGCGCCCTGAAGGCCCGGCCGCAGGGCAAGGTGCTCCAGGGGTACTGGGAGAACTGGGACGGAGCAGCCAACGGCGTCCACCCGCCGTTCGGCTGGACCTCGATCGCCGATCCGCGCATCCCCCAGCACGGCTACAACGTCGTGAACGCGGCCTTCCCGGTCATCCGCTCGGACGGCACCGTGCTGTGGGAGGACGGCATGGACGCCACCGTCAAGGTGCCCACGCCGACCGAGATGTGCCAGGCGAAGGAGGCGGGGCTCACCACCCTGCTGTCCATCGGCGGCGCGACGGCCGGCATCGACCTCAGCTCCACGGCGGTGGCCGACCGCTTCGTGGAGACCGTGGTGCCGATCCTCAAGACGCACAACTTCGACGGCATCGACATCGACATCGAGACCGGCCTCATCGGCAGCGGCAACATCAGCACGCTCTCGCCCTCGCAGTCCAACCTGATCCGGATCATCGACGGGGTCCTCGCCGCCATGCCCGCCGGGTTCGGCCTGACCATGGCCCCCGAGACCGCCTACGTCACCGGCGGCAGCGTCGTCTACGGCTCGATCTGGGGCGCCTATCTGCCGGTCATCAAGAAGTACGCCGACAACGGCAGGCTGTGGTGGCTGAACATGCAGTACTACAACGGCAGCATGTACGGGTGCTCCGGCGACTCCTACGAGGCCGGCACCGTGCAGGGCTTCACCGCCCAGACCGACTGTCTGGACCGGGGCCTCGTCGTGCAGGGCACGACCATCAGGGTGCCGTACGACAAGCAGGTACCCGGTCTGCCCGCCCAGTCGGGAGCAGGTGGCGGCTACATGGCGCCCTCGCTCGTGTCCCAGGCGTGGAACGGCATCAGCGGCCTCAAGGGGCTGATGACGTGGTCGATCAACTGGGACGGGTCGCGCGGCTGGACCTTCGGCGACAACGTCAAGGCACTGCAGGGGCGTTGAGCCGGTCCCGCCCCGTCTCCGACAGGCGCCCGACCGGCGGCCGGGGTCTTTCGTTCGGATCAGGCCGGACCTCGCGAGCCCGGCATGATCCGAACGAGAGGCCCTAGGGTTCAACGAGAGGCCCTAGGGTTCTCGGAGGGCGGCCGAAGCCAGTTGCGTTGGCTTCGGCCGCCTTCTCATGTGCCCGTCAGTTCAGACGGCGGCGCAGCCACCAGACGCAGAAGCCGGTCAGCAGCCCGGACAGGGCGAGGAAGATCGCTGTCTCGATCCACTGGAACGGCCAGTAGCGGTCGGCGGGATGGTAGGACACCTCGACGTGGAGGTCGGACTCCGCGAAGCACTTGATGGCGTCCGTGTCGCGGCTCGCGCAGCCCTCGGCCCCCCGGACCTCCCGGCCCGCCGAATCGAGCACCGGCCCGGTGCCGGACACCACCCAGGCGCCCGGTTTGGACACGCCGACGTCCAGGCTCGCGTTGTCCTCGTCGCCGGACAGGAGGATGTTCGTCGCCGTCCACTCCGGCGTGGCGGACGACTCGGCGCCGCCCTCGTCCCCGGGCATGGTGATCGCCTTGAGCGATACGACGGCATGTTCCGGCGCGATGAGGTGCGGACGGACGGCGAAGGGCATGAGCACCTGGACCGCGACGAACAGGGCGAGTGTGGCCGCCATCGCGGGGACCGTTCTGCGGATCAGCAGTCCGGCGCAGGCGCCGGCGGTGAAGGCGAAGGCCGCGTAGGCGAGCGGGACGATGCCCCGCCCGTCGAAGAGGACGGGCGTGAAGCGTTCGCTGTAGACCTCGTCGAGCGGGGCAGCCCACCAGGTCACCCCGAGGCTGAGCAGTCCCGAGACCGCCACGGCGCTCAGGCCGACCGCCGAGAGTTTGACCGCGAGCCAGTGGGTGCGGCTGATGCTCTGGTTCCAGACCAGCCGGTGGGTGCCGGTCTCCAGCTCCCGGGCGATCAGCGGCGCACCCCAGAAGATCCCGAAGACTCCGGGGACGGCGATGACGAGACCGGTGGCGAGGAAGTACAGGGACTCGTACTCGGTGATGAACGCGTTCTTGGCCGATCCGCAGTCCGCGCCGCAGCCGAGGATGTTGCTGTCGTAGGTGTCCCGGATCTGGATCCCGGTGACCAGGAGGGCCGCCGCGATCACGACGAGGGCCGCGAGGGCCACCAGGGTCTGGACTCGGTACTGGCGCCAGGTGAGCCAGATCATCGCTGTGCCTCCAGTGCGGAACGGCCGGCCGGGCGGGCCCTGCCGTCGGCCATGTACGTGAGGACCAGGTCCTCCAGGTCGAGGGGTTCCAGGACCCAGGCGGGGTCGTGGACCGGGGCGGCGGCCCGGACGATGAAGGTGCTCTGCCGTTCGGTGTGCGTGGCCGTCAGGACCCGCATCCCGTCCGGCAGGTCCTCCGCGTCGCGGCGGGCCGTCGTGAGCCGGAAGTGCGTGCCCAGGAGGTCGTCGACGTCGCCGGCGATCTGCACGCGGGAGGCGACCAGGGAGACCAGGTGGTCGCAGACCCGCTCCAGGTCGGAGACCAGGTGCGAGGAGAGGATGACGGTGGTGCCGTGCTCGGCGACGTACTCCATGAGTCCCTGCAGGAACTCGCGCCGGGCCAGCGGGTCCAGGGCGGCGACCGGCTCGTCCAGGATGAGCAGTTCGGGGCGCTTGGCCACGGCGAGGGTCAGGGCGACCTGGGCGCGCTGGCCCCCGGAGAGCTTGCCGACCCGCTGGGCGGGGTCCAGGCCGAGGTCCTGGATCCGGCCCTGGGCCAGCTTCTCGTCCCAGGCGGGGTTGAGCCGGGCACCGAGGCGCAGGTGATCGGCGATGGACAGCCCGGTGTACGTCGGGGTGTCCTGGGCGACGAAGCCGACCTTGGCCAGCTGTGCGGGCCCGGATGCGGGGCGTCCGCCGAGGACCTCGATGGTGCCCGAGGTCGGGGTGATCAGCCCGCAGGCCAGCTGCAACAGGGTTGATTTTCCTGCCCCGTTGGGGCCGACCAGGCCGACGACCCGGCCGGCGGGCACGCTCAGGGTGCAGTCGTCCAGCGCCTGGCGGCGGCCGTACCGCTTGCCCAGGCCTCTCGCTTCCAGAATTGCGGTCATTTCTCCTCTTCGGTGGAGGTGCGGAAGGTGCTCAGGAACAGGGCCTCGATGCTCTCCTCGTTCAGCCCCGCTGCTCGCGCCCGCTCCAGCCAGCCGCGCAACTCCTGGCGCAGCGGCTCGTGTTCGGACAGCGAGGCGTCGCTGAGGGTGCTGGACACGAACGTGCCGACGCCGGGCTTCTTGGCGACCAGGCCCTCGTACTCGAGCTCCCGGTACGCCTTGAGCACGGTGTTGGGGTTGATCGCGACCTTGGCCGCGACGTCCTTGACCGTGGGCAGCCTGTCGCCCTCGAACAGCAGGCCCAGCCGCATCGCTTGACGCACCTGGTGGACGAGCTGCAGGTACGGCGCGACGCCGGACCGGGAGTCGAGGTGAAACTCGATCACCGTCTCCTCTATTCATCTAGGTTCCTAGCACTATAGGACTCTAGCGACCCCGGATCTGTCAACGGAACCGGCCGAGCACGCAGAAAAAGGGCGGCACATGTGCGTGCCGCCCTCGGGATCCGTACGCCGTACGCCCTAAGGGTGTTCGCCCGGACCTTCCGCGTTCGGAGCGAAACGGGTGGGCGAGAGGGCGGTGTCCTCCTCGCCCGGTTCCAGCAGAGTGGCGGCGGCGCCCACGATGAGCGGGTCCGGCCGGCCGACGGCCTCGACGTCCTTCGCCGCGTAGTCGATACGGGCCAGGAGACTGCGCATGGCCTCGATGCGCGCGCGGCGCTTGTCGTTGCTCTTCACGACGGTCCACGGCGCGTGCGCGGTGTCGGTGACGCGGAACATCTCGACCTTCGCCGTGGTGTAGTCGTCCCAGCGGTCGAGGGAGTCGATGTCCGTGGGCGAGAGCTTCCACTGCCGTACCGGGTCGACCTGGCGGATGGCGAAACGGGTGCGCTGCTCGGCCCGGGAGACGGAGAACCAGAACTTCACGACGATGATGCCGTCCTCGACGAGCATGTCCTCGAAGGCCGGGCACTGTTCGAGGAACAGCTCGTACTCCGGCTCGGTGCAGAACCCCATGACCCGCTCGACACCGGCCCGGTTGTACCAGGAGCGGTCGAAGAAGACGAGCTCGCCCGGCGCCGGCAGGTGGGCGACGTAACGCTGGAAGTACCACTGCCCCCGCTCGCGGTCCGTGGGCTTGTCCAGGGCGACGATGCGGGCGCCACGGGGGTTGAGGCGTTCGGTGAAGCGTTGGATGGTGCCGCCCTTGCCGGCCGCGTCCCGCCCCTCGCACACCACGACGACGCGCGCGCCGGTGTCCTTCGTCCACCGCTGGAGCTTGAGCAGCTCGATCTGCAGGATGCGCTTGGCGCGGTCGTACTCCTTGCGGCGGATCTTGCGGTCGTACGGGTAGTTCTGCCGCCAGGTCTTGATCGGCCGGCCCGCCTCGTCGAGCAGGACCGGCTGTTCCGGCCTGCTGGTGTCTACGGTCAGCCCGTCCAGCAGCTGCTTGCCCACCTCGTCGCGGTCCACCCTGCCCAGCCTGGCACCCGTTCGCACCGGATGCCACCGGATGGCGGACACAGCACGCACCCTCCCCCGGTACCGACACCCGCGGAGAGCTAAGTAAGGTAACCCTAATAACGGCAGGTCGGCGATGAGCTGCCGCATCCCACGAGGTACGGAGAAACCCTTGTCGAACGCCGCGCCCGCCGCGCCCTCCCGTACCGGGGACCCGCTGGCCGGAGCCGTGCCCCTGCAGTCGGCGGAGCAGCTGCGGGAGATCCTCGGCGTTCCGTGGCCCCTCGTCATCGACAAGGTCCATGACACGCTCACCGACGACGACCTCGGCCTGCTGGCCCGTGCGCCGTTCTGCGCCGTGTCCACCTCCGACGCCGACGGCAACTGCGACACCTCCCCGCGCGGCGGCGAGCCGGGCTTCACCCGGGTCCTGGACGCCCGCACCCTCGCGCTGCCCGACCTTCCGGGCAACCGGCGCGGCGACAGCTTCCACAACATCCTGGCCAACCCGCACGTCGGCCTGCTCTACCTCATACCCGGGGCGATGACCGTTCTGCGGATCAACGGCCGCGCCCGGATCCTCACGGACGCACCGTTCTTCGACGACATGACGGTCAAGGGCAAGCGTCCGGATCTCGCTCTGGTCGTCGAGATCGACGAGATCTACCTGCACTGCCCGGCCGCCCTGCGCCGCTCCGGGGTCTGGGCCCCGGACACGTGGGAGGGAGCGGGCCGGGATTGAGGGCCTGAGCCGGAACCCCTGAGCCGGCGCCCTGGGTCAGAACCCGCCCCCGCCGAAGTCGCCGCCGCCGAAGCCGCCGCCGTCACCGAACCCTCCGCCGTCACCGAAGCCGCCGCCGCCGAAGCCCGAGGAGTCGAAGTCGGAGCCGGAGGAGTCGCCGCCGCTCCACTCCCCGCCGCCGCCGAAGTCACCGCCGCCGTACTCCGACGCGTAGGCCGGGGTGGCGAGCATCGAGCCGAGCATGGTCCCGACCAGCAGGCCGGGCAGCAGGCCGCCGCCGAAGTAGCCGCCCGCCCAGGGGCCGTACGCGGGGCCCGCCTCCCAGTACGGGCGGCGCCGGCCGTCGCCCACGTCGACCGTGCGGCTCATCGGGTCCTCGCCCTCGCGCAGCCGCACCTCGTCCGCGCCGCAGACCGGCACGTCCCGGGCCGCGCCGCCGGACGGGCTCCACAGGACGTCGGCGACCGACGGGCCGTGGCGCGGGTCGAAGAAGCAGGGCGGGCGGCGGGCCGGGAGGGCGCCGCCCTTGCGGCGGGCCTCCAGGACGGCGAGGGAGAAGCGGCCGTCCTCCAGGGCCTGGGTGACCCCGCGCACGTCGGAGGGGTGGCGGGCATTGCCCATACGGGACTTGGCGTCCTCGTAGGAGTCGAGCGCGCGCTCGTAGTCCGTGCGCATCGCGTCGTCGGCGCCCGCCTCCGCGGGGTGGAAGTCCAGCCGGTCCAGGGTTTCGCCGTACGCGGTGATGTCCTCGTCCACGACGACCCGGAGCTTTTCGAGAGAGGCCTGTTCCTCTTCCTCCTTGCGCTTCCTGTTGCGGCGGACGATCGCGTACGCGCCCGCGCCGCCGGCGACCGCCACCGCGCCCAGTGCGATCAGGCCGGCCGCACCGGCCGCGCCGTTCTCGTCGCCGCCGGTGCCGGACCACGAGGCGGGGGCGCTGCCCCTGGCCTGTTCGACGGCACGGTCGACGAAGGCGTTGAGCTGGGTGGCTGCGCTCGTGTCCGTGCCGGGCGCCTCGACGGCCGTGGTGAGGTTGTCCACCGCCCGGACCGGCATGACCTGCGGGTCGGCACCCGCGTCGAACCCGTCGCCGAGCCGGACCGCGTAGACACCGGTGATCCCGGTGTCGGTGCGGAGGTTCTGGAGGAGGTTCTGCTCGGGGTATTCGGACGTCGCCGGGAGCACGGCCACGAAGACCGGCTTGTCGGCGTCGAGGATCTTGTCCTCCAGGGCCTTCTCCTGCGAGGCGGAGAGCAGGCCGGTGGCTGCCGGGTCCACGTACACCGGGTCCTCGCGCAGGGCCTGCCCGGCCTCGTCGACGGTGGCGGGGGCGGCGGACACGGCCGGTGCAGCGGGGGACAGCGCCAGCACGGCCGCCGTGAGTATCAGCAGCAGGAAGGCCCAAAGGGGGGCGAACAGCCTCTTCCGCATACTCCGAAAGTAACCCAAGTGGGCGACAAATGCGCCGCCCACTCGGGCTTCCTCCGTGTTGTTACGCGGCGCGGTACGCCGTGCGCAGCTTCGCCACCGCTCCGGTCAGGTCACCGGTGAGCAGCAGGTGGTCGGCCTCGGCGAACGGCTTGGACACCGCCGCTGTCGGCTTCCCGCCGGCCTTCTGCTGGACCAGCAGCCTGGCCTGGTCCACGATCGCCCTGCCCGCCGGGGTCTTCCCGAGGTGCGCCTTCTCCGCGAGTTGCGCGGCCGCGGCGAGGGCGGTGAGGGTGAGCTCGCCGCCTCCGGGGACCTTCTTCAGGGTGGTCAGTCCCCATCCGTAGGGGAACTGCGGGTCGTACGCCGCGTCGCCGACGTTGATCGGCAGCTGCGACTCGGACTTCGGCCAGGTCACCGGGAGCTGTCCGGTGAAGGCCTTCTTGCCGTAGAGGACGTCGGCGACGCCGTCGCCCTCGGTGCCCGGCAGCCAGGAGGCCACCAGCGCGTCGATGTCACCGAGCTTGTCGCCGATGAGCTGCGGGCGCCCGGAGACGATCAGGACCGCGCACTTCATCGCCGCGCAGACCTTGTCGACGGCTGCCTGATCGGCGGCCGTGAGCTCCAGGTCGTGGCCGTTGCCGACGTCACCGATGCCTTCGGCGTACGGGGTCTCGCCGACGACCACGACACCGACGTCGTAACCGTCCGTGGCAGCCGAGGCGTCCTTGGAGTACGTGGCGGAGGCGTTGTTCTTCCTGATGCCCTCCAGGATCGTCGTACCCGTGGTGGTCCTTCCGGATGCGCCCTGCCAGCTGACCGTCCAGCCGCCGGCCTGGTTGCCGAGGTCGTCGGCGTTGGATCCGGCGACGTACACCTTCTGGGACGGCCGGAGCGGGAGGACCGCGCCGTCGTTCTTCAGGAGGACCTGGGACTTGGCCGCCGCCTCGCGGGCGACCGCGCGGTGGTCCGCCGAGCCGACCTTGTCCAGGTTGGAGGCGTCCGCGTACGGCTTCTCGAAGAGGCCGAGGCGGAACTTCTGGGTCAGGACCCGGGACACGGCGTCGTCGATCCGGGCCTGGCCGATCCGGCCGGCGGTGACCTCGTCCTGAAGGGTCTCGGTGAATTCCTGGTAGCGCGTCGGGACCATGATCATGTCGAGTCCGGCGTTGACGGACGTCCGTACGTCACTGGCGTAGTCACCGGGGATCTGGTCGATGGCCTGCCAGTCGCTGATGACGAAGCCCTCGAAGCCCATCCGGTCCTTCAGCACACCGTTGATCATCTCGGCGTTGGCGTGCATCTTCACCGGACCCTCGTCGTCACCGAGGATGTCCAGCGAGGAGTACGACGGCATGACCGTGCCGACTCCCCGCTTCACGGACTCGGCGAACGGCGAGAGGTGGACCGCTTCGAGCTCCTCGCGGGTGACCTTCGTGATGCCCTGGTCGATGGGGTACGAGCCGGTGGTGGACGAACCGAACTCCGTACCGCCGTCACCGACGAAGTGCTTGGCGCTGGCCAGCACCTTGTCGCTCCGGGCCAGGTCCTTGCCGGAGGCGTGGCCCTGCATGCCGGTGATCACCGTCTCCATGGCTTCCACCAGGGCCGGGTCCTCGCCGTACGCCTCGTAGGAGCGTCCCCAGCGCTCGTCGCGGGTCACGCACACGCAGGGGGCGAAGTCCCACGGGATGCCGGTCGCGCGCACCTCGCTCGCGGTGACCGCACCGGTCTTCCCGGCGAGCTTCGGGTCGCGGCCCGCGCCGATGCCGATGTTGTGCGGCATGATCGTCGAGCCGATCACGTTGTTGTGGCCGTGCACCGCGTCCACGCCGTAGATCAGCGGTATCTGGAAGCGGGTCGCCTGGGCGCGCAGCTGGTAGGCGTCGACCATCTTCGCCCAGGCCGCGGCCGTGTTCGGGGTGGGTACGGAGCCGCCGCCGGAGAGCAGCGAGCCGAGGTCGTACGCGGCGATGTCGCCGGGGGACCTGAGCGCGTTGCGCTCGGCCTGGGTCATCTGGCCGGCCTTCTCGGCCGGCGACATCCTCGACAGCAGGTCCTC
Organism: Streptomyces sp. NBC_00683; assembly: GCF_036226745.1. Taxonomy (NCBI): domain Bacteria; kingdom Bacillati; phylum Actinomycetota; class Actinomycetes; order Kitasatosporales; family Streptomycetaceae; genus Streptomyces; species Streptomyces sp. NBC_00683. The sequence continues at coordinate 2,690,815 of NZ_CP109013.1, forward strand.
GACGCGCTTCTTCACCGGAAGCTTCGCGTTCTGGTACGGCAGTCCGTGGGCGTCGATGACGACCTGCGGGTTCTCCTTGGGCGGCTTGGCCCCGGTGACGGTGAGTTCGAGCGGGACCGTCTCGGCCGACTCCGCGCCGCCGTCCTTCCGCGTGGTCACCGAGACCGTGTGCGTGGTGCCGGAGGCGGTACCCGCGGGGAAGGTGTGGGTGCCGGTGACCGGGGTGTAGTCCTTGCCGGACTCGGCGCTGCCGCCCTGGGTCGTGTACGCGACGGTGACGGGCTCCTCGACGGGGACGGAGCCGGTGGTGGCGACGGAGATCCTGATGTCCGCCGTGCCGCCCTCCTTGACCGGGTGCACGGCCGAGTCGATGACGACGCCCGACTTCAGCGCGGGGTCGGCCTTCCCGTACAGCTCGACGGCGTCCATGGCGAACGCGCCGGGGGCGCCGGGCGGGAGCGTGAGGGCGTAACCCCACATCTCGTCGAGGCCGAGGACCTGGTCGATGCCGCCGACGGGCTGGTAGTCGGCCCGGTAGACGAAGTCCGCGAACGGGATCTCGACCTGGTGCCAGCCCTCCCAGTCGTCGGTGAACGAGGTGGTCCACAGCTCGGACGCGCCGCCGTTGGCGCCGCCGTCCTTGATCTCGAAGTGGATGCGCTTGCCCGAACCGGGCGGCAGGGGCGCGGTGTTCTGCCCGTACCACCAGAAGCGGATGCCCTTGTGGGCGGTCCAGTTCTCCGGGGGCTGGTCGACGGCGAACTCGTGGCTGAGTCCGCCCCAGGCGCTGATGTCGTAGGTGCCCTGGAGGACCTTGGCACCCTCGGGGGCGTCGGCGCGCTCCTTGAACTCCAGAGCGGGGTGGTCGTCGGCGTCGCCGCCCCAGGTGAAGAGGGAGTCGGCGGGCGGGTTGCCGAGCGGGACCTCGCCCTCGAAGCGGTCGACGAGTACCGGTGCGGGCTCGTCCCCCGCGGCTGCCGCGCTGGGGACGGCCCCGGCGAGCAGTCCGGCGAGGACCGTGACGGCGGCGAGCGCGGCGGTCGCCGGTCTCGCTCGGTTGAGTGGGCGGGTGTGCGGTGTGCGTGGCATTGCGGCTCGTCTCTTGTTCGGTCGTTCTCCGGTGTCGGCTACTTCTGCTCGACCCGCACCCAGTCGATCTCCGCCTTGATGCCGCCCTGCGCGACACGGTCGACGCTGGACTGCGGGAGACCCCAGTAGGGCTGGGTGACCTTGTTCCACCCGGCGGGGTAGGCGCCGCCGAGGGCGAGGTTGAGGATCACGTACTGGTTGTGGTCGAAGACCCACTTGCCGCGGGTCGACTCCAGCTTCTGGCGGGAGGTCTGCTGGACGACGCGGTCGTCGACGGTGAACGTCATGCCCTCGGGCGTCCACTCGACGCCGTAGGTGTGCCACTGGTCGGCGCGCCCGCCGTTCGGGAAGGTCTGCTGCTTGCCGATGTTGCCGTCGGCGGAGTAGCCGGGTCCGTGCAGGGCGGAGCTGGTCCAGTCGCCGTATCCGATGTTCTCCATGATGTCCGTCTCACCGGAGCCCGGCCAGGAGACCGCCGGGTCGTCGACGTCGCTGCCCAGCATCCAGAAGGCGGGCCAGTAGCCGTCGCCGACCGGGAGCTTCATGCGGGCGCTGACCTTGCCGTAGGTGAAGTCGAACTTGGTGTTCGTGTCGACCCGGCCCGAGGTGAAGTCGAAGGTGCCGTTGGGCGTGGAGGTGCAGCCCTTGCAGTACTTGGACTCCAGGACCAGGGCGCCGTTCTCGGTGCGGATGTTGTTCGTCGAGTCGACGTAGGCCTGCGACTCGCCGTTGACCGGGCCCATCTCCGTACCGGTGCGCACCACACGCCACCTGGAGCGGTCCAGGCCCGAGCCGGTGAAGTCGTCGAAGAAGCGGGTGGTGTACGCGCCGCCCTGGTCCTTGGGCAGGGCCGGGTAGGCGGCAGCGGCGTTGCCGCCGGTGCCCCAGACCTGGAACTCGTAGAGGGAGTAGCCGAACTGGGCGGTGGAGGGTGCCGGGTTGTAGAAGGAGCGGCGCTCCTTGCCGAGCATCCGGACGTAGCGGCCGGTCGCCGGGGAGGCCAGGTTGATCGTGTCGTGGCGCCCGACGGCGTCGCCCGGGGACTTCACGTCGGCGCGCCTGGCGGCGACCTCGGCGGCGGACGGGCGGTGGACGGTGCGCCAGTTCCTGTTGTCGTCGGAGACCTGGACCTCGTAGTCGACGGCGTAGGCCGCCTCCCAGTACAGGTCGACGCTGCTGATGGTGGAGGTGGCGCCGAGGTCGACGCCGACCCAGCGGTCCGCGTTCCAGTCGGAGGACCAGCGGGACCGGTCCGCCTTCAGGTCGGCGGGCCAGCCCCCGTCGGTGACGTAGGCGGGCGAGTTGCCGGCGTGCTGGTAGAGGTTGCCGAACGTGGGGTGGTTCAGGGCGAGGTTGGCGCGGGTCGTCGAGGCGGGGGCCGGCTCGCCTCCGTACACCTGGAAGGAGAAGAGGGAGTAGCCCCAGGCGGTGGCCCGCTCCACTCCGCGCATCCGGACGTAGCGGCCGGTGACTTCCTGCGGGTACGTGTGGGCGGTGACGGTGCCGCCGGTGCCTTCGGTCTCCGTGTAGAAACTCGTCCAGTCGGTGCCGTCCTTGGAGACCTCCAGGACGTACCGCTTGCCGTACGCGGCCTCCCACTCCAGCTTGACCTGGTTGATGCGGATGGTGGAGCCGAGGTCGATACGTATCCAGGCGTCGTCGGCGAAGTTGCTGGACCAGCGGGTGGCGGCGTTTCCGTCGGCGGCGGCCCCGGGTCCCGATGCGCCGTTCTCACTGCCGGACGCGGTGACCGAGCCGGGGTCCGCGGTGTAGGCGGACGCGGCTCGGTCCGTGTCCCAGGCAGCGGCGGCGGCCCGGACCGCGGGGTCGGGGGTGGGTGCGGCGAAGGCCATGGGGGTGGCGAGTGCGACCAGGGCGGCGGTGGTGGTGGCGAATAACGTCGTACGGGAGGGCATGTGGGGGTGCTCCAATGCGGGTCAGTCGTGACGAGCGTTCCGGGTGAGGTGGACCGTGTCGCGGTACCACTTGGCGCTGTCCTTGAGCGTCCGCTCCTGCGTGTCGTAGTCGACCCGGACGATGCCGAACCGCTTGTCGTAGCCGTAGGCCCACTCGAAGTTGTCCATCAGCGACCAGGCGAAGTAGCCCCGGACGTCGGCGCCCTGGGAACGGGCTTCGGACACGGCTGCGATGTGGTCGGCGAGATAGGCGGTGCGGTCCGCGTCGGGGACGGAGCCGTCGGCGGCGACGGTGTCGTCGAAGGCCGCCCCGTTCTCCGTGATGACGGTCGGCAGCGCGTAGTCGCGCTGGAGCCGCAGGAGCAGATCGGTGAGCTCGGTCGGGGTGATCTCCCAGTCCATCGCGGTGCGGGGCAGGTCGCGCTCCACACCACGGGTGACGGGGAGGCCGTCGGCGTCGGTGGGCGATCCGTCCTCGGTGACTCCGGAGAACAGGGCGCCGCGGTAGAAGTTGACGCCGAGGACGTCGAGGGGGGTGGCGATGGTGGCCAGGTCGCCGTCCTGGACGGGCAGTTCGATGCCCTGGGCCGCGAGGTCGTCGACGACGTCCTGCGGGTAGCTGCCGCGGACGATCGGGTCGAGGTAGAGGCGGGTGCCCATGCCGTCGGCACGGCGGCAGGCCTCGCGGTCGGCCTCGCTGTCGGTCTCCGGGGTGGCGGTGCCGAGGTTGAGGGTGATGCCGAGCTCGAGCGGGTTGTCGCCCGCGGCCTCCCGCATCCGCTGCGCCGCGAGGCCGTGGCCCAGCAGGAGGTGGTGGACGGCGCCCATGGCGTCGCCCATGTCGCTCCGGCCGGGGGCGTGGGCCCCGTAGGCGTAGCCGAGCATCGCCGAGCACCACGGCTCGTTCAGCGTGGTCCAGTGCTCGACCCGGTCGCCGAGCGCCTCGTAGGCGAGCATCGCGTAGTCGGCGAAGCGGAACGCGGTGTCACGGGCCGGCCAGCCGCCCGCGTCCTCCAGCTCCTGCGGCAGGTCCCAGTGGTAGAGGGTGATCCACGGGGTGACGTTCCTGTCCTGGAGCTCGTCGACCAGCCGCTTGTAGAAGTCCATGCCCTTGGCGTTGACGGGTCCCCGGCCGCCCGGCTGGATGCGCGGCCAGGCGAGCGAGAAGCGGTACGTGTCGACGCCGAGGCCCGCGATGAGCTCCACGTCCTGGGGCATCCGGTGGTAGTGGTCGCAGGCCACGTCGCCGTTCTCCGCGTTGTGCACGGCGCCCGGGACATCGCAGAAGGTGTCCCAGATCGACGGGGTGCGGCCGTCCTCCCGCGGGGCCCCTTCGATCTGGTACGAGGAGGTGGCGACGCCCCAGCGGAAGTCGGCCGGGAGTCCCTGGACGGCGGCGGGCTGCAGGCTGCGGGGCGTGGCGAGGTTCATGGGTCTCCGTAAGTCCTTTGTGGGGGTGCGGTAGGGCGTCGGGCGGGTCAGGCCGGCTGGGTGTGCAGCCAGCAGGCGACCTCACGGTCCTGGGCGGCGTCCGGCGCGGCCAGGACCGGGACCTGCTGGGCGCACGGCTCGAAGGCCTTGCCGCAGCGGGGGTGGAAGGCGCAGCCGGTGGGCATCGCGCTGAGGTGCGGGGGAGCGCCGGGGATGCCGGTGAGCTCGCGCCGGGGGCCGTGCAGCGCGGGGAAGGAGTGCAGCAGCCCGTCGCTGTAGGGGTGGCGGGGGTCGCGGTAGATCTCGGCCGCGCCGGCCTGTTCCACGATCCGGCCCCCGTACATGATCGCGATCCGGTCCGAGAACTCGATCAGCAGGGAGATGTCGTGGGTGATGAACACGACGGAGAAGGAGAGCTGTTCCCTCAGCTGGACCAGCCTGCGCAGGATCTGGCGCTGCATCACGACGTCGAGCGCGGTGGTCGGCTCGTCCATGATGACGATCTCGGGTTCCAGGGCGAGCGCCATCGCGATCATCACGCGCTGGCGCATCCCGCCGGAGAGCTGGTGCGGGTAGGCGGCGAGCCGGTCGGTGGAGATGCCGACCAGGGTCAGCAACTCCTCGGCCCGCGCGGTCCGTTCACGGGACCGCATATCCGGCCGGTGCGCCTTGAGGACGTCGGTGAGCTGGCTGTGGACGGTGTGCACGGGGTTGAGGGAGTTCATCGCCCCCTGGAACACGATCGACAGTTCCTGCCAGCGGAAGGCGCGCAGCTCGTCCGGGGACAGGGAGAGGATGTCGACGGGCTCGGCGCCCGGCCGGTGGTAGTGGACGTCGCCGCCGGTGATCACCCCGGGCGGGGAGAGCAGCCGGGTGACCGCGTAGGCGAGGGTGGACTTCCCGGATCCCGACTCGCCCGCCAGGCCGAGGACCTCGCCGCGGTGCAGGGTGAGGTCGATGTCGCGCAGCGCCTGCACGCCGCTCGATCCGGTGCCGTAGTCGACGTTCAGTCCGCTGATGGTGAGGATCGGCTCGCCGGTCATTCGCTCTGCTCCTTGGTGCGCGTGCCGGTGCGGGCGGCGTGGGTGCCGGTGCGGTCCGTACGGGCCACCGGGGTGAATCCGACCCGCATCTTGACCTTCCGCGAGGCGCCGGTCGCCGTACGCAGCCGCGGGTTGACGAACTCGTCGATGCCGAAGTTGATCAGGGCGAGGGCGGTGCCCAGGAGGGCGATGCACAGGCCGGCGGGGACGAACCACCACCAGGCGCCCTGGGCCAGGGCCTGGTTGGACTGGGCCCAGAAGAGCACGGTGCCCCAGTTCCAGTGGGAGATGTCGGCGACGCCGATGAAGGCGAGGGTGATCTCCGAGAGGATGGCGAAGATGACGGTGCCGACGAAGCCGGACGCGATGACGGCGGTCAGGTTGGGCATGATCTCGAAGAGGATGATCCGCCAGGTCGACTCGCCCGTGGCGCGGGCCGCCTCCACGTAGTCGCGCCGTCTGAGCGACAGGGTCTGCGCCCGCAGGATCCGCGAGCCCCAGGCCCACGAGGTGAGGGCGATCACGGAGGCGATGAGCAGGTCCCCGGTGTCGGGGACGAAGCTCGCGATGATGATGATCAGCGGCAGTCCGGGGATGACCAGGAAGATGTTGGAGAGCATCGAGAGGATCTCGTCGGCGGCCCCGCCGAGGAATCCGGCGCTGACCCCGATCAGTACGGACAGGGCGGTCGCGAGGATGCCGGCGATGAAGCCGACGACGAGGACGCCCCGGGTGCCGACGAGGATCTGCGAGAGGACGTCCTGCCCGGTCTGGGTGGTGCCGAACCAGTGGGCGGCGGACGGCGCCTGCAGGAGTTCGTCGCTCATCATGTCGGGGTCGTACGGGGCGAGCCAGGGCCCCGCGACGGCGAGGATCACGAAGAAGCCGAGGATCAGCAGCCCGGTGCGGGCCTTCCCGCCGCGCAGGAAGCGGAACCTGGCCCTGCTGGTGGGTGCGGCCGGGGCGGGCACCCCTTCGAGCACGGCGGTGTCGGTGGCGGTGACGGCCATCGTCAGGCCTCCTTACGGGTGCGCGGGTCGAGGAGGGCGTAGATCATGTCGGCCAGCAGGTTCGCGGCGAGCACCGAGAGCGTGATGATCAGGAAGACGCCCTGCATCAGCGGGTAGTCCTTGGCCCCGACGGCCAGGAAGAGCTGGTAGCCGATTCCGGGATAGGAGAAGACCATCTCGACCAGCAGCGTGCCGCCGACGATGAAGCCCAGGGAGAGGGCGAAGCCCGAGATGTTGGGCAGGATCGCGTTGCGGGCGGCGTAGCCGAACATCACGCGCCGCTCGGAGAGCCCCTTGGCCTGCGCCACCATGACGTAGTCCTCGGAGGAGACGGTGACCATCATGTTGCGCATGCCGAGGATCCAGCCGGCGATGGCGCTCAGCACGATCGTCACGCCGGGCAGCACCGCGTGGTAGAGCGCGCTGGAGATGAACGGCCAGTCGAAGGCCGGGACAAGGGAACTGTCGTACCCTCCGGCGGCCGGGAAGAGCGGCCACTTCACGGCGAACAGGGCGATGGCGATGAGGCCGAGCCAGAAGTACGGGATGGCGGAGATGAAGGTGGTGACGGGCAGCAGACCGTCGAGCCAGGAGCCGCGCCGCCAGCCGCTGTAGACGCCGATCCCGGTGCCGAGGAGGAAGCTGATCATCGTGGTGACGCCGACGAGCGCGAGCGTCCACGGCAGTGACTGGGAGATCACCTCGCCGACCGGCGTCGGGAAGAAGGTGAACGACAGGCCGAGGTCGCCGTCCAGGAGGTGCGACCAGTAGTCGGTGTACTGCTCCCAGATGGACTGGTTGTCGTCGAGGCCGAACAGTGCCTTCAGGGAGGCGATGGCACTCGTGTCGAGCTGGCCCTGGTAGCGGCTGATCAGCGCTTCGACGGGGTCACCCGGCATCAGGCGCGGGATCAGGAAGTTGATGGTGATGGCGGCCCACGCGGTGACGGCGTAGAAGGCGAGCCTCTGCAGCATGTACTTCACTTGCCGGCCCCCTGTGCGGTCGTTCCGTCGTACAGCCAGCAGGCGGCCCACTGGCCGTCCGCCAGGTCGAAGCGCGGCGGCAGCTCGGTGCGGCAGCGTTCCATGGCCTTGGGGCAGCGGGGGTGGAAGCGGCAGCCGTCCGGCGGGGCGATCAACGAGGGCGGCTCGCCGCTTCCGGTCTCTTCCTGCGCCTGCTCGTCGGCCACCCGGTCGGGGTCCGGCGCCGAGGCGATCAGCAGCTGCGTGTAGGGGTGCGCGGGGCGCTGGGTCACGGTCTCGCTGTCGCCGCCCTCGACGATCCGGCCCGCGTACATCACCAGCGTCGTGTCCGCGAAGTAGCGGGCGGAGGCGATGTCGTGGGTGATGTAGAGGATCGCGAGGTGCATGCGCTCCTTGAGGTCGCGCAGCAGGTTGAGGACGCCCAGCCGGATCGACACGTCGAGCATCGACACCGGCTCGTCGGCCAGCAGGACCTGAGGGTCGGCGCCGAGCGCGCGCGCGATCGCGACGCGCTGGCGCTGCCCTCCCGACAGCTCGTGCGGGAACTTCTCCAGGAACTGCTGCGGAGGGGTCAGCTGGACCCTCTCCAGCAGGGCGGCCAGGTTCTTCTCCAGGTCCACCTCCCCGTTCCCCGCCCGGCCGTGGATCTTCAGCGCCCGGGTGAGGTGGTAGCGCACGGTGTGCACGGGGTTCAGGGAGGCGAACGGGTCCTGGAATATCAGCTGGACCTGTTTGACGTAACTGCGGAAGGACCGGCCACGTCCCGCTTTCACGGCCTTGCCGCCCATGTGTATCTCGCCCTCGGTGAGCGGATACAGCTGAGCGAGCAGCCGTGCGACGGTGGACTTCCCGGAGCCGGACTCCCCCACCAGGGCCGTCACGGTGCCGCGCCGGAGCTTCAGCGAGACGTCGTCGACGGCGTGGACGGTGCGGCGTCTGCGGGCGAGGATGTCGCCGCCCGTACGCCGCACGGGGAAGTGCTTGGTGACTCCGCGTGCTTCGAGGACCACATCGGTCTCGGTGTGCACGTCGTGGGACTGTTCGGTGCTCATGGCCGGTTCTTCCCCGTACTTACTTGGCGGGCGTCAGGTTCAGCACGATCTCCAGCGCGGTCGGCTGGGTGTGCTGCGGCGGCGCGTAGGGAGAGGCTTCGGTGGGCCAGCCCACCCAGTTCTTGGTGGAGTACTCGGCACCGATGGGGGCCGCGGCCGTCGGGATGACCGGCGCCTCCTCGACCATGATCTTCTGAATGACGTTCAGGGCCTTGGTGCGGGTGGCGTCGTCCGTGGCGTTGGCGTACTCCTTGAGCGCGGCGGTGGCCTCGGGGCTCTTGAAGCGGCCGAAGTTGCCGAGCTGGGAGCTCTTGCCGATGGGCTGGAGGATCGCGCCGTCCATGATGTTCTGGTACAGGTCGTACGGGGTGGCGCCGCTGTTGGTCCAGTGCAGGGTGGCGTCGAAGTTCCCGGTGGCGACGTCGTTGCCCCAGGCCTCGGCGGTCTGCGTCTTGACCTTGGCCTCGATGCCGAGTTCCTTGATGCTGTCCTTGATGATCGACAGCCCGGTGATGTAGTCGTTCCAGCCGGCCGGGTCGGTGAAGGTCAGCTTCACGGGCTTGCCGCTCGGGTCCTTCAGGACTCCGCCGCTGAGCTTGAATCCCGCCTCGTCGAGGATCTTCTTGGCCCCGGCGACATCGGGCTTGGTGGTGGCGTCCTTGTACTCGGGCGCGAGGAACGACTCACCCGCGGGCAGCGGGATGCCGGTCGGGTTGGTGATCTCCGGGTAGAGCGTCGCCTGGGCCTGGACGTGGATCGCCCTGCGGTCGACGACCATGGCCATCGCCTTGCGGAGCGCCGGGTTGTCGAACGGCTTGCGGGCGGTGTTGAACCACAGGCCGTGGATGCCGAGCCCGGAGGGGAACCACAGCTTGTGGTTCTTGGGGTCCTTGGCCACGTACAGCTGCTTGTAGTTCGGCATGAAGACGAACGACCACTCGACCTTGCCGCCCGCGAGCGCCGTGGTCGCCGCGCTGTTGTCGTTGTACGCGGTGTAGCGCAGCTCCTTGACCTTCGTCTTGCCCTTCCAGTAGGTGGGCGTGGCGGTCAGGGTGGTGGTCTGCGGGGTGAACGTCTTGAGCTTGTACGGGCCCGAGCCGACCGGGGTGCGGTTGGGCCAGGTCTCCGGGTTCTCGACCTTCTCCCAGATGTGCTTGGGCACGATGAACGTCTGGATGATCTTGTTCTGGTTGACGAACTGGGATTCCTTGAAGGTCAGGACGACCTTCTTGCCCTCGACGGCCACCCCGTCGAAGGGGATGCCGTTGCCGTTCAGCGCCGGGTGCTTCTTCAGCAGCTCGAAGGTGTACGCGACGTCCGCGGAGGTCAGCGGCTTGCCGTCGGCCCACTTGGCCTTGTCGTCGAGGGTGAAGGTGACCTTGGTGAAGTTGGACTCCCACGTCCAGTCCGTCGCCAGCCAGGGGTCGGCCTTGTCGGTGGGGCGGATCTGGTTCGTCATCGTCAGCGGCTCGTAGATCATGTAGCGGTAGCCGAGCACGGCGCCCGCCGACGTCGACAGGAACGGGTTGCTGTTGTTCGTCTGCGGCCCGTCCGGCTTGCCGATGGTCAGTACGCCGGAGGCACCGGCGCCGCCCCCTTTGTTGGCGCCCGAGTTGGCGGACGAGCAACCGGTGGCGAGTGCGACCACGGCGGTGGCGACGGCGACCGCTCTGAGCGTGGTGTGACGGCGTGCGGACATGGCGACTCCAGGAAGGACTGCGGGTCTGGGAGATCCGGGATACGGGCAGCGCTCGGCGCGCCGGTTACGGGCGGTGCGACTTACGGGTGATGCGTCGTGGAGGACTTCAGGAACGGACGGGGCCCGTCGGGGCCCTGTCCGTCACGGCGCCGATTGGCGCACGACCAGTTCGGTGGGCAGCACGACCGGTCCGTCCGGTACGGCGGTGCCGCCGAGGTGGGAGAGCAGCAGCCGCGCCGCCGTTTCGCCCATCTGCCGGGTGGGCTGGTGCACGGTGGTGAGAGGCGGTTCGGTGTGTTCGGCCATCGGGATGTCGTCGAAGCCGACCACGGCGATGTCGTCCGGCACGCGGCGTCCCGCGGCCCGCAGGGCCCGCAGGACGCCTGCCGCACTGATGTCGTTGTGGGCGAAGACCGAGTCGAACTCCGTGCCGGAGGCGAGGAGTTGTTCCACCGCCAGCCGGCCGCAGCGTTCGGTGAAGTCTCCGCTCACGACCAGGTCGGTGGGCAGGACCGACCGGAACCCCGCAAGCCGGTCGCGTACGCAGCCGAAGTGCTCGGGTCCGGTGAGGACCAGGGGCCTGGTGCGTCCGGCTGCCTGCAGATGGCGGGCGGCGGACGCGCCTCCCTCGTGGTTGGTGGTCACGACGGAGGGGAATTCGGGGTGGTGGCCGCGATCGTCGATGAGCACGATCGGCAGGCCGGACCGGTGCAGTTCGGTGAGGTGGGCCAGGGTGTTCTCCGGTTCGACGACGACGAGTCCGTCGAAGGCGCGCGCCGACACCTGGCTGGTGAAGCGCTCCACGGACTCGGCACCCCGGTTGCAGGTGAAGAGCAGCAGTCCGTAGTCGGCGGCCTCAACGGTGTCGACGACGCCCTGGAGCACTTCGCCCATCCACGGCCAGGTCAGCGAGGGCACCAGCATCCCGACCGTGCGGCTGCTGCCGCGGGCCAGTCCGACGGCGCCGGAGCTGGGCACATAACCGAGGTTGGCGATCACTTCACGAACGCGGGCCGCCGTTGAACCGTCGACCTCGCCCTTGGTGTTGATGACCCGGGACACGGTCGTCTTGCTGACGCCGGCCTCACGGGCGACATCGGCGATGGTGACACGCAACGGGGCCTCCAGGGACAAGGCAGGACAGGGCAGGGCAAGCGGTGGACCACGACTTCGGTACCGGTTCCGCAACCGGTACCGGAACCGGTACCGGCGTTGCGGCTGGAGTTAACCCCGCTGGAACAGGGCCGTCAATACTTCACACCGAGATTGGTCCGTACCCATCGTCGAAGCAGGTCCGAGAGCCCATTCGTTCACTTCTTGAATGCGCCTACCTCTTGACGCGGACACGTAAGAGCAGTTCACTCACGCCTCGATCGACGGCACTTCCCCCACGCCCCTGCCGAGAAAGGCAGCAGCCCATGATCCGAACAAACAGAGCGGCGAGAGTCATCGTCGCCACGGCGCTCGCGACCGCAGGCCTGGCCGGGCTCTCCTCCGGTACCGCACAGGCGGCCGGCGAGACCGTGAACATCGTGCTGACCACGACGGACGACTCCGGCGGCCGCCATGTGACCCGCGGTCTCCAGGCGCAGACACCCGTCGCCTTCGGCGCGGGCAACGGCGGCTCGGGCACGAACATCACGGTCGACGAGAACACCCGGTACCAGACCTTCACCGGCGGCGGCGCCTCGTTCACGGACACGGCGGCGTGGCTGATGAAGGGCAGCGGCGCGCTGAGCCAGGCGACCCGCGACGAGACGATGAAGAAGCTGTTCTCCCCCACGGACGGCATCGGGCTCTCGTTCGTACGCAACCCGATGGGCGGTTCCGACCTCGCGCGGTTCGGCTACACGTACGACGACATGCCGGCCGGGCAGACGGACCCGAACCTCAACAACTTCTCGATCGCACATGATCTGCAGGACGTGCTGCCGCTCACCAAGCAGGCCAAGCAGCTCAACCCCGCCCTCACGACGGTCGCCTCCCCGTGGACCGCGCCGGCCTGGATGAAGGACAACGGGCAGCTGAACGGGGGCTGGCTGAAGGCCGAGAACTACGGCGCGTACGCCAACTACTTCGTGAAGTACCTCCAGGCCTACCGTGACCAGGGCGTCCCGGTCGACTACGTCACCGCGCAGAACGAGCCGACGTGCTGCTCCGGCTACCCCTCCATGAGCTGGAACGGCTCGGGGCTCGCGTACTTCACCAAGAGCGAGCTGCTGCCCAAGCTCCAGTCCGCCGGCCTCGCCACCAAGGTGCTGGCCCACGACTGGAACTGGGACACCTACGACGCGTACGCCGCCGCGACGGTCGACGACGCCGCGGTGCGCAGCCACCCCAACTTCGGCGGGATCGCCTGGCACGGCTACGGCGGAGACATCGCCAAGCAGACCACCGTGCACAACCAGTACCCGGGGCTGGACGCCTTCCAGACCGAGCACTCGGGCGGCACCTGGATCGCCGACCAGCAGCGCGAGGACATGCTCAACATCATCGACTACACCCGCAACTGGGCGAAGTCGGTGACCAAGTGGTCGCTCGCCGTGGACCAGAACCGCGGCCCGCACAACGGCGGTTGCGGCACCTGCGACGGGCTGGTCACCGTGCACAACGGGGACAGCAGGCACGGCCAGGTCGACTACACCGTCGAGTACTACACGATGGGCCACCTGACCAAGTACGTCCGGCCGGGCGCCGCCCGCATCTCCTCCACCGCGAGCTCCACCGTGCCCAACGTGGCCTGGCGCAACCCTGACGGCTCCAAGGCCCTGATCGCCTACAACGGTTCGACGTCGGCTCAGCAGGTCACGGTCAACTGGGGCGGGCAGAGGTTCACCTACTCGCTGCCAGGACGCACCTCGGCGACGTTCACCTGGGCGGGCACCCAGTCCGGCTCCTCCGGAAGCTCGGGAGCCCTCGTCGGCACCGGGGGCAAGTGCCTGGACGCCACCGGCAACACCGGGGCGAACGGCACGCCCGTCCAGATCTGGGACTGCACGGGCGCCGCCAACCAGCGCTGGACGGTCTCGGGCGACGGCTCGATCAAGGTCCTGGGCGCCTGCCTGGACGTGACCTCGGGATCGACGGCCGACGGAGCAAAGGTCCAGCTGTACACCTGCAACGGGTCCGGGGCGCAGCGCTGGACGTACAACTCCTCGACCGGGGACGTGGTCAACACGGCCGCGGACAAGTGCCTCGACGTGACCGGCCAGTCCTCGGCGAACGGCGCCGTCACCCAGATCTGGACCTGCACCGGAGCCGCCAACCAGAAGTGGCGGCTCCAGTAGGGACCGGTCCTAGTCGGTGGGCTCGACGCCGGCCCGCAGCAGACCGTAGGTGTACGCGTCCTCCAGGGCCTGCCAGGACGCGGCGATGACGTTCTCGGCCACGCCGACCGTCGCCCAGTCACCGGATCCGTCGCCCGTGGTGATCAGTACCCGGGTGGTGGATTCGGTGCCGGTGCGGCCCTCCAGGATGCGGACCTTGTAGTCGACCAGTTCCAGCTTGGCCAGCTGCGGGTAGATCCGCTCCAGACCGACGCGCAGCGCCCGGTCCAGGGCGTTGACCGGGCCGTTGCCCTCGGCCGTGGCGACGATCCGCTCACCCTTCGCCCAGAGCTTCACCGTCGCCTCGTTGGCGTGGGTGCCGTCGGGACGGTCCTCGACGATCGCCCGCCAGGACTCGATGCGGAAGTAGCGGCGGGGCCTGCCTTCGACCTCCGTACGCAGCAGCAGCTCGAAGGACGCGTCGGCAGCCTCGTAGGTGTAGCCCTTGAGTTCGCGCTCCTTGACCCGCTCGACGACCCGCCCGACGAGCGCGCGGTCGTCGCCCAGGTCGATCCCGAGCTCCTTGCCCTTGAGCTCGATGGACGCACGGCCCGCCATGTCGGAGACGAGCATCCGCATGGTGTTGCCGACGAGTTCCGGGTCGATGTGCTGGTACAGGTCCGGGTCGACCTTGATCGCGGAGGCGTGCAGTCCGGCCTTGTGCGCGAAGGCCGAAACACCCACATAGGGCTGGTGGGTGGAGGGGGTGAGGTTGACGACCTCAGCGATGGCGTGCGAGATGCGGGTCATGTCGGCGAGCGCGCCCGCGGGCAGGACGGTCTTGCCGTACTTGAGTTCCAGCGCGGCCACGACGGGGAAGAGGTTGGCGTTGCCGACCCGCTCGCCGTAGCCGTTCGCGGTGCACTGGACGTGGGTGGCGCCCGCGTCCACGGCGGCAAGGGTGTTGGCGACCGCGCAGCCGGTGTCGTCCTGGGCGTGGATGCCGAGGCGGGCACCGGTGTCGGCGAGGACGGTGGCGACGACCGCCTGGACCTGCGCGGGAAGCATGCCGCCGTTGGTGTCGCAGAGGATGACCACGTCGGCGCCGGCCTCGTAGGCGGTGCGTACGACCGACTTGGCGTACTCGGGGTTGGCGCGGTAGCCGTCGAAGAAGTGCTCGCAGTCGACGAAGACCCGGCGGCCCTGTTCGCGGAGGTGGGAGACGGTGTCGCTGACCATCTCCAGGTTCTCCTCGAGGGTGGTGCGCAGGGCCAGTTCCACATGCCGGTCATGGGACTTGGCGACCAGCGTGATCACCGGGGCGCCCGACGCGAGGAGGGCCTGGACCTGGGGGTCCTCGGCGGCCTTGCCGCCCGCTCTGCGGGTGGCGCCGAAGGCGACGAGCTGGGCGTGCCGGAACTCGATCTCCTGCTGCGCGCGGGCGAAGAACTCGGTGTCGCGGGGGTTGGCACCCGGCCAGCCGCCCTCGATGAAGCCCACACCGAAGTCGTCCAGATGCCGGGCGATGGTCAGCTTGTCCGCGACCGTCAGGTTGATGCCTTCACGCTGCGCACCGTCGCGCAGGGTGGTGTCGAAGACATGGAAGCTGTCGTCGGAGGCCGTGGCCTTGGTGGTCATGCTGTCTGACTCCTGTCGGGTGAGCGGATCCGGACGAATCGGCTCCACTTGCCCCCATCATCTCGCGTGCCTCGCCCCGGCCGTGGTGGGGGCCGGAAAACGAAAAAACCCCTCGCGGGTGCGAGAGGTCTGCGCGCGGGTCTGGGGCACGATGTCCGTGCCGTACGTGGTGGTACGGGACGGTCACTGCGGACCGGCGCGCCTGCTGCCGATAATCATGGCGAACGAGGACACGGCAGCAGTCTGGCACAGGACCGCCGCCGCACCCTGCGCCGTCTCAGGATGCGGGCGTGACGCTCATCGCTCCGGCTGCTCCGTCCCGTCACGTTCCGGTGGAAGCGTTCGCCGGAGCAGCGAGTCCCGCAGGAACTCCCGCACGTGGGTCAGTACCTGTTCTCGGCCGGTACCGGGGATACCGACGGCGACATGGACGCTGAAGCCGTCCAGCAGAGCGCGCAGCCGGGCGGCGAAGCGGTCCGGGTCGACAGCACGGAACTCGCCGCGCGAGATGCCCTCGGCCAGCAGTGCCACCAGGTCCCGGTGCCAGGCCCCCTCGATCGTGGCCTGCCGCCCGCGCGCGTCGGCATCGGCGTTCTGCGAGCGGTTCCAGACCTCCAGCCAGAGCGTCCAGTGGGGGTCGCGCGGCCCCTCGGGCACGTACAGGCGCACGTACGCGTCGAGCCGCTCGGCGGCGGGCGCCTGCCGGGAGAGCAGGGCACCGCGCTCGGCACCGAGCCGGCCCTCGCTCCACTCCAGGGTCTGCAGCAGGAGCTCGTCCTTGGTCCGGAAGTAGTACAGCAGGTGTCCGCTGCTCATCCCGACCTCCTGCCCGAGCCCGGTCATGGTCAGCCCGCCGAGCCCGCGCTCGGCGATGGTCGCCATGGCGGCGCCGAGCAGGGACTCACGGGGCGGGGCGGTGTTGCGCCGCCGGCCGGGGGGCGGGGTCATGCCGCGGCCGGCGCGCTGAGCATCTCGTTCACCCGTACGTTCTACCGGATCGGCCGGTCAGCCACCTACCGCGGGCTGCTGCTGCGTGATGCAGTGGATACCGCCGCCGCCCGCGAAGATCGCACGGGCGTCGACGAGGGTCACGGTGCGCCCGGGGTACAGCCGCCGGAAGATGCCCGCCGCGATCTCGTCGCGGGGGTCGTTGAAGCCGCACAGCACGACGCCGCCGTTGCACACGTAGTGGTTGATGTAGGAGTAGTCGACCCAGTGGCCGTCCTCGTCCCGCACCGCGGTCGGGGCCGGTACCTCGACGATCCGCAGGGCACGGCCCTGCGCGTCGGTACTGGAGCGGAGCAGCTCCACGTTCTCCTTGCAGAGCTCGTGGTCGGGGTGGGACGGGTCCGGCTGGGTGTGGACGGCCACGACGCCCGGGCCGGCGAACGCGGCGACGATGTCGACATGGCCGAGGGTGCCGAAGCCGTGGGGCGGATAGTCTCCGGTCAGGCCGCGCTTCAGCCAGATCGCCTTCGTGGTGCCGAGCTTGGCGTGTATCTCGGCCTCGACCAGCTCCCTGGTCCAGCCCGGATTCCGCTCGGGGCCGAGCTGCACGGTCTCGGTGAGCAGGACGGTGCCCTCACCGTCGACGTGGATGCCGCCGCCCTCGTTGACCAGGGGCGAGCTGTGCACCGGGACGCCGGCGAGGTCCGCGACATGGCGGGCGATCTTCGCGTCGTGCTCCCAGGTGGCCCAGTCCTGCGCACCCCAGCCGTTGAAGATCCAGTCCACCGCGGCCAGTCGGCTGCCGTCGGTGACGAAGGTCGGCCCGATGTCGCGCATCCAGGCGTCGTCCAGATCGCGTTCGACCAGCTCGATGTCCGGGCCGAGGCAGGCGCGGGCATCCTGCGACTGGCCGGTCGGGACGACCATGGTCACCGGCTCGAAGCGGCGCACGGCCCGGGCCACGGCGGCCCACGCCTCGCGGGACTCGGCCAGGTCGTCACCGGTGAACGTGGCGTTGGGGCCCGGCCAGGCCATCCAGGTGCGTTCGTGCGGGGCCCACTCGGCCGGCATACGGAAGGTCATGTCGTCGGACTCCTGAGGCTGTGTTCTCGAAGCGCTGTGTCTCGAAGCGCTGTGCATTTACAGGAAGTAGAGGCGGTTGAGCGAGATCGAGTCGGCGGGTTCGGACCGCACCGGGGCCCCGTCCAGCGTCACCAGGCCGCTGTCCCCGTCCACCCCCACGTCCCCGATCCGGGAGTTGAACCGGAGGTTTGCCGGGCCGATGGAGCGGGTGCCGCGTACCGCGACCCTGCGCCGTCGCGTCGGCATCAGGTCGGAGCCGAGATCGGTCGCGGCCTTCGCCACGAAGGCCACCGAGATGTCGGCCGGGGTCGCGCCGTGCCCGCCGAACAGCGGCCCCAGGACCAGTGGTTCGCAGGTGTCGGTCGCCGCGTTGGGGTCGCCCGTCACTCCCCAGGCGGGGAAGCCCGACTTCAGTACCATCTGCGGCTTCGCGCCGAAGAACTGCGGCTTCCACAGCACGATGTCGGCGAGTTTGCCCACCTCGATCGAGCCGACCTCGTCCGCGAGGCCGTGCGCGATGGCCGGGTTGATCGTCAGCTTCGCCACGTAGCGCAGCACCCGGGCGTTGTCGTCATGCGGGCCGTCGCCCTCCATCGGGCCCAGCTCGGCCTTCATCTTGCCGGCCATGGCGAAGGTGCGGCGCACGGTCTCGCCCGCACGTCCCATCCCCTGCGCATCCGACGAGGTGATGCCGATCGCACCGAGGTCGTGCAGCACATCCTCGGCGCCCATCGTCCCGGCCCTGATCCGGTCGCGCGCCATGGCGGCGTCACCGGGCAGGTCGGTCTTGAGGTCGTGCACGGAGACGATCATCCCGTAGTGCTCGGCCACCGCGTCACGGCCGAACGGCAGGGTCGGATTGGTGGAGGAGCCGATGACGTTCGGAACGCCCGCCATCTTCAGCACGTTCGGTACGTGTCCGCCGCCGCAGCCCTCGATGTGGAAGGCGTGGATCGTCCGGCCGTCCAGGACGCGCAGGGTGTCCTCCACGGACAGGCATTCGTTCAGCCCGTCGCTGTGCAGGGCGACCTGGACGTCGTGTTCCTCCGCGACCCGCAGGGCGGTGTCCAGGGCGCGGGTGTGCGCGCCCATGTCCTCGTGCACCTTGAAGCCGGACGCGCCGCCCTCGGCTAGCGCCTCCACCAGCGGCGCGCCGTCGGAGGACGAACCGCGGGCCAGGAAGCCGATGTTGACCGGCCAGGCGTCGAAGGCGTTGAAGGCGTGGCGCAGCGCCCACGGCGAGTTGACGCCGACACCCCAGACCGGGCCGAACTCCTGGCCGATGACCGTGGTGACACCGGAGGCGAGCGACGCCTCCATGATGCGCGGCGAGAGCAGATGGACATGGGTGTCGACGGCGCCGGCCGTGGCGATCATGCCTTCGCCGGAGACGATGCTGGTGCCCGTACCCACGACGACGTCCACGCCGTCGAGCGTGTCCGGGTTGCCGGCCCGTCCGATCGAACAGATCCGTCCCTCGCGGATGCCGATGGAGACCTTCCGGATGCCCTGAGCCGCGTCGATGACCAGCACGTTGCTGATGACGACGTCGCAGGTGTCCCGGACGGCTGCGGCCTTGAGGTGCAGCCCGTCCCGCGCGGTCTTGCCGAATCCGGCCAGGAACTCGTCGCCGTGCTGCTGTGCGTCCGACTCGACGCGCACCACCAGGCCGGAGTCGCCGAGTACGACCCGGTCCCCGGCGCGCGGCCCGTGGACCGATGCGTATGCGTACGGATCCATCAGGCGTCGCCCCCCGCTCCCAGATAGCCGCAGGCCACCGCACGTCGCAGGGCCTCCTCCTTCGCACCCGGCGCGTCCAGCGGGCCGTCGACCAGGCCGGCGAAGCCGATCGCGATCCGGGCTCCGCCGATCGGGAGCAGGCCGACCTCGGCCTCGCCGCCAGGGTCGAACCGGACCGAGGAACCGGCAGGAACGCACAGCCGCATGCCGTACGCCGCCGCCCGGTCGAAGGCGAGCCGCGGATTGGCCTCGAAGAAGTGGAAGTGCGAGGTGACGCTGACCGGGACGGTCGCGGTGTTGCGTACGGTCAGCCGGAGTTGCGGCGCCTGTTCGGCGTGCGGCGGCGCCGGCAGGACCGCGCCGGGGGCGCCGTCACCCAGCCGGATCCCGGTGCCTGCGCCGATGGGATCGGGCACGACGGCCATCCGCGATCCGTCGTCGAAGACCGCTTCCACATGCACCTCGGTGACCACGTCCGCCACTCCGGGCAGCACGTCGTCGGGTCCGAGCACGCTCCGCGCGGCCGAGATCGCCTCCGCGAGCCGTCGCCCGTCGCGGGCCGCCTCGCAGACGGTGTCCGCGACGAGCGCGGTCGCCTCGGGGACATTGAGCCTCAGCCCACGTGCCCGGCGTGCCCGCGCCAGTTCAGCGGCTCCGAAGAGCAGCAGCCGGTCCCGCTCGGTCGGGGTCAGTCGCACGTCACCACACCTCTCGTTTGACCATCACTCTAACCATGACTTCTCCGCATCAGGAAGACCGAGACCATTGACGGGTCATGCTGGGTTGCGTCACATTGAGCAGCACTCAAATAGTCGAACGTCAGGGGCGGCCTCATGCCGATCGAACAGCGCGGAGTGGACACCATCCCGGAGGCGGAACGCACCAGCACCCCACGCGACCTCGTCTCGATCCTGCTCGGATCAAATCTCTGTCTCGGCGTGATCGTCTTCGGCTGGCTCCCGGTCTCCTTCGGTCTGGGTCTGTGGCCCGCGGTGACATCGGTGACCGTCGGTACGGCCGTCGGCGTGGCCGTCACCGCACCGCTCGCCCTGGTGTCCTTGCGTACGGCGACGAATCTGTCGACCTCCAGCGGCGCGGCCTTCGGCGTACGCGGCCGGCTGATCGGTTCCGTCGTCGGACTGCTGCTCGCGCTGGGCTACACGGCTCTGACCCTGTGGATCGGCGGGGACGTGATGGTCGGCGCCCTGGCCCGCATCGCCGGACTGCCGACCGGCGGCCTCTCGCACACCCTGGTCTACGCGCTGCTGGCGGGCTGCACCGTCGTCGGCGCGGTGTACGGGTACCGGCTGCTGCTGCGCCTGAGCAAGATCCTCGCGGTCGGCATGACCGTACTGCTGCTGATCGGCCTGATCGCCTACGCCCCGGACCTCACCGTCGCGGCCCCGCCGGACACCCCGTATCTGCTCGGGTCCTTCTGGCCCACGTGGACGCTGTCCGCCGTGGCCGCCGGGCTGAGCGGCCCGATCGCCTTCATCACCCTGCTCGGCGACTACACCCGGTACATCTCGCCGACCCGGCACCAGCCGCGCCGCGTCCTGCGCGCCACCTGTCTCGGCCTGGTCGTCGGCCTGCTGATCCCGCAGCTCTTCGGTACGTACACCGCGCTCGCGGCCCGTGCCTCGCTCGACTACGCGGGTCCGCTGGTCGCCGCCTCGCCCGCCTGGTACCTGGTACCGCTGCTCCTCGCCGCCACCGCGGGCTCCGTGGGCAACGCCGGGCTGATGCTGTACTCGATGGGCCTCGACCTGGACGCGATCCTGCCCCGCGCCACCCGGGCACGGGCGACGCTGGTCGTCGCCGTCGTCGCCACCGCGTTCGTGTTCCTGGGCCACTTCGTGTGGAACGCGCAGTCGGCGATGACGTCGTTCGTCCTGCTGCTCACCGCGATCGGCACACCATGGGCGGTGATCATGATCATCTCCCACCTCCGCTGCCGGGGCAGGTACGACGCGGAGGCTCTGCAGGTCCACAACCGCGGGACCAGGGGCGGCGTCTACTGGTTCCGGGCCGGCTGGCAGCCGCGCGCCACCTTCGGCTGGGCACTCGGGGCCGCGGTGGGACTGTGCGGCGTCTCCACACCGCTCTACGAGGGTCCGCTGCTCGCGCTGACCGGCGGGGTGGACTGCAGTTTCGTGCTGTCGGGCCTGGTGGGCGGCGTGACCTACGCCGCCCTGACCCGGCGCGGCAAGCAGCCCGCGGACAGCCCGACTCCCGCCTCGGACCTCGTGGCGGCCGTTGCCCGCTCGGGCGCCGGCCAGGCCTGAGCGTCGTTCCCGGCTCGTCGGCCGGGCTCGGGAACGAGCCCGGCCGACGACTCGGAAGGGTCCTAGCCGAGGGGGTGCATCCAGCCGTGGGTGTCCTCGGCGATGCCGCGCTGGATGTCCAGCAGGCGCTCGCGCAGCTTGAGGGTGACCTCGCCGGGCGTGCCGTCGCCCTGGGTCCACTCGCCGTCCGCGGACTTCACGGTGCCGACGGGCGTGATGACGGCGGCGGTGCCGCAGGCGAACACCTCGCTCAGGGTGCCGTTCGCGGTGTCGTCCCGCCACTGGTCGATGGAGACGCGGGCCTCCTCGGAGGCGTAACCGAGGTCCCGGGCGACGGTGAGCAGCGAGTCGCGGGTGACGCCGGCGAGCAGCGAGCCGGTGAGGGAGGGAGTGACGATCCGCTTGCCGCCGTCCTCCTGGTCGTACACGAAGTAGAGGTTCATGCCGCCCAGTTCCTCGACCCACTTGTGCTCGACGGCGTCGAGGTAGGCGACCTGGTCGCAGCCCTTAGCGGCGGCCTCGGCCTGGGCGAGGAGGGAGGCGGCGTAGTTGCCGCCGGTCTTGGCGTCGCCCATGCCGCCCGGGACGGCACGCACCCGGTCCTGGGAGAGCCAGATGGAGACCGGCTTCACGCCACCGGGGAAGTAGGCGCCGGCGGGAGAGGCGATGACGAGGAAGAGGTACGAGTTGGCGGGCCTCACCCCGAGACCGACCTCGGAGGCGATCATGAACGGACGCAGGTAGAGGGACTCCTCGCCGCCGTGCGCCGGGACCCAGTCCTTGTCCTGCTGGACCAGGGCGTCGCACGCCGCGATGAACGTCTCGGCCGGCAGCTCGGGCATCGCGAGCCGCGCGGCGGACCGCTGGAAGCGCGCGGCGTTGGCCTCCGGGCGGAACGTGGCGACCGTTCCGTCGCTCTGGCGGTAGGCCTTGAGACCCTCGAAGATCTCCTGCGCGTAGTGCAGGGTCATGTTGGCGGGGTCGATCGACAGCGGTCCGTACGGGACGAGCTGGGCGTCGTGCCAGCCGCGGCCCTCGGTCCAGCTGATCGTCACCATGTGATCGGTGAAGTGGCGGCCGAATCCGGGGCTGGCCAGGATCGCCTCGCGCTCCGCGTCGGACAGCGGGTTCGAGGAGGGCTTGAGCTCGATCGTGGGCGTCGTCATGAGTGCGTGTCCTTCACCGGTCTTGTGTGTGATGGACCGCGCTCACGCCCGCTCCCGTCCGACATGTCAGACAGGTTGTAGGACGTCCGAGCTCTCCCGCAAGCAGCGGCCCCGCGTTCGATTATCTCTCGCGGGTGGCCGTGCACGAAATGAGGCGCTTGCGGTGACGTGATTGCGGTCCGGGGGTCGATGGTGGCACCCGGTGACCGCAAGGTGAAGCCGCCGGGTGCGGATGCGTCCCGGCGGCTTCGAAGTGGAGGCGTCGGGTCAGCTCGCTACGCGTACCGCGAGCGCGTCACCGATCTCGTCGGTGGTGCGCGCCGTCTTCCCGTCGCGCTCCGCGAGGTCGGCGGAGACGGCCTCCTCGATGCGCACGGCCTCGGCCTCGTGGCCGAGGTGGCGCAGCAGGAGGGCGACGGACAGGATCGTGGCGGTCGGGTCGGCCTTGCCCTGGCCCGCGATGTCGGGGGCAGTGCCGTGGACCGGCTCGAACATCGACGGGAAGGCGCCCGTCGGGTTGATGTTGCCGGACGCGGCCAGGCCGATACCGCCGGTCACGGCTGCGGCGAGGTCGGTGAGGATGTCACCGAAGAGGTTGTCGGTGACGATGACGTCGAAGCGCTCCGGCTGGGTGACGAAGAAGATCGTCGCGGCGTCGACGTGCAGGTAGTCGGTGGTGATCTCGGGGTACTCGGCCGCGACCTTGTCGAAGGTGTTCTTCCACAGGTGGCCCGCGTACACGAGGACGTTGTTCTTGTGGACCAGCGTCAGCTTCTTGCGCGGGCGGGCGGCGGCACGCGCGAAGGCGTCACGGACGACGCGCTCGACACCGTAGGCCGTGTTGACGCTGACCTCGGTGGCGACCTCGTGCTCCGTACCGGTGCGCAGGGAACCGCCGTTGCCCGTGTACGGGCCCTCGGTGCCCTCGCGGACGACGACGAAGTCGATCTCGGGGCGGCCGGCCAGCGGCGTCGCGGTGTTCGGGAAGAGCTTCGACGGCCGCAGGTTGATGTAGTGGTCGAACTCGAAGCGCAGCTTCAGCAGCAGCCCGCGCTCCAGTACGCCCGACGGCACGGACGGGTCGCCGATGGCGCCGAGCAGGATGGCGTCGTGGCCCTTGAGGGCCTCCAGCTCCGCGTCCGGGAGGGTTTCACCGGTGCGGTGCCAGCGCTGGGCGCCGAGGTCGTACTCCTTGGTCTCCAGCTTCACATCCTGCGGGAGAACAGCGTTGAGGACCTTGAGGCCCTGGGTGACGACCTCCTGGCCGATACCGTCGCCGGGGATCACTGCGAGATTGAGGCTGCGAGACATAACGGCACCCTAGCCCTCCGTCCCACCCAATGACATCCGTTGTCCACGATACGGACACTTCGCGTGGACGGCACGGGCGTGCGCCGAGTGCGGGACGGAGGGTGCGCCAAGGGCCGTTCAGTGGCCGGTGGAGCCGCCGTTGTCCCGGCGGTCGAGGGCGCGCTGCAGGGCGGCGGCGGCGTTCTTCCGGTCCGATTCGGCCGGGCGGGCGGTGCGACGGACGCGGCGGACAGTGGTCTCGGCCATGGTGGATCGACTCCTTGAGATCGCGTGGATTTCGAGATCGGGACTTCGGGAAATGCGATGTCGAGATCAGGATTTCGAGGCGCCGGAAGGGGCGGGGAGAGGTGCCGCAGGGGTTGCCTGCTTCGGGGCACGTGCTCGCGACCGCCAGTCGCTGGATCATGCGAGTCGTTCGGCTTCTACAAAGTTAGGACAGCCCGGCCCATCTGTCTCTACAGATACTCGGACTTCCTACTATCTGAGACGGGCGCACGAGCGACACGTGCTACGGGCGCCCCTGCGGGCAGCCTCAGAAAGGCACGGTGAGCTGCGCCCGGACATGGGCACGCAGGACACCCGCCATGTCCGTCCCGCCGTCGGCCAGGAGCCACTGCACCTGGAGCCCGTCCATCAGGGCGATCAGCTGCTGCCCGGCCACCGCGGGATCGATGCCCTCGCGCAGCGCACCCTCCTTGCACACCTGGGCGTAGGCGTCCTCCGCCCCCGACACCGAGTCCCTGTAACGCCGTACGAAGTAGCCGTGGGCCGGGTGCTCGGCAGAGGTCGCCTCCGCGGAGACCACCGTGAACAGCTCGACGATCCCGCGGCGCGTGGCGTTCAATTCGGCCAGATCGACGAACCTGCGGAGCCGGTCGACGCCGGTGGCCGCGGCGGCGGAGAGCCACTCGCCGTCCACCTCGTCGCGGTGTTCCAGAACCGCGAGCAACAGGTACTCCTTGGTCGGGAAGTGGTGCATCAGGCCGGTGTGCGAGATCCCGCACCGGGTCGCGATGACCCGCAGCGATGCCCCCCGGTACCCGGCCTCGCCGAACAGGGACATGGCCTGGTCGAGGATCTCGCGTCGCTTCGCACGGCCTTTCGCGTAACCACGCCGCACTTCAGCGGTCACGTGCCACCTCCCCGGTCCTTGCGGCCGGTTCTTACCGGCCGGAATCAGCGATCGGATTCACACACCCGTAGTTACTTACCAGGTGGTCGGTATTGACTCTATGGTGAACCCGAACCGCGTCGCGAAAGGACCCCCTCGTGTCCCCCACCCCCAGCCTGCCCTACCTCGACCCCGCGCTGTCCGTCGCGGAGCGGGTCGGTGACCTCCTCGGCCGCATGACGCTGGCGGAGAAGACCGGCCAGATGCTCCAGCTGAACGCCAAGGACGGGGTGCGGCACCTCATCGAGGACCTGCACGCGGGTTCGATCCTCCACGCCTCGCCCGACCGCGTCCTCGAGGCGGCGGAGCTCACCGGGCGCACCCGGCTGCGCATCCCGCTGCTGGTCGCCGAGGACTGCATCCACGGGCACTCCTTCTGGGAGGGGGCCACGATCTTTCCGACCCAGCTCGGCATGGCCGCGACGTGGGACCCGGAGCTCGTACAGCGCATCGCCAGGGCGACCGCCGTGGAGGTCGCCGCGAGCGGGGTCCACTGGACGTTCTCCCCCGTGCTCTGCATCACGCGCGATCTGCGCTGGGGCCGGGTCAGCGAGACGTTCGGCGAGGACCCCTTCCTCATCGGCGAGCTCGCCTCGGCGATGGTGCGCGGCTACCAGGGCGAGGGCCTCGGCGACCCGACGGCGATCCTCGCCTGTGCCAAGCACTTCGCGGGCTACTCCGAGACGCAGGGCGGCCGTGACGCGAGCGAGGCCGACATCTCGCGGCGCAAGCTGCGCTCCTGGTTCCTCCCCCCGTTCGAGCGGGTCGCCCGCGAGGGCTGCCGCACGTTCATGCTCGGCTACCAGTCCATGGACGGTGTGCCTGTCACGGTGAACAACTGGCTGCTGAACGAGGTGCTGCGCGGCGAGTGGGGCTACACCGGCACCCTGGTGACCGACTGGGACAACGTCGGCCGCATGGTGTGGGAGCAGCGGATCCACGCCGACTACGCCCAGGCCGCCGCCGCCGCGGTCCGCGCGGGCAACGACATGGTGATGGCGACGCCGAAGTTCTTCGAGGGCGCGCAGGAGGCGGTCTCCCGGGGCACCCTCGACGAGGCGGAGATCGACGCGGCGGTCCGGCGCATCCTGACGCTGAAGTTCGAGCTCGGCCTCTTCGAGAACCCGCGCCACCCCGACGCCGGCCGGCAGGCCGCGGTCATCGGCAGCGCCGAGCACGCCGTGCTGAACCTGGAGGCCGCCCGCCGCTCGCTCGTCCTGCTCACCAACGACGGCACCCTGCCGCTGGCCGGCGGCTTCGAGCCGGGCCCCGACGGCCGCGCCCTCGCCGACCCCGGCTCGGCTCCGCGCACGGTCGCCGTGATCGGGCCCAACGCCGACGACGCGCAGACCCAGCTCGGCGACTGGGCGGGTTCCTCGGGCCAGGCGGACTGGCTGCCGGACGGCCACCCGCGCGGAATGATCCGTACGGTGCTCGACGGACTCCGCGAGCACGCCCCCGAGGGCTGGACCGTCTCGTACGCCCGTGGCGCCGAGATCCTCACGGTGGGTCCCGACCCGGACGGGGAGTTCTTCCCGGACGGACAGCCCCGGCCCCATGTCGTCGTACCGGCACAACCCTCCGCCGCCCTCGTCGCCGAGGCGGTGGCCGCCGCCGAGGCGGCCGATTACGTCGTCGCGGTCGTGGGCGACCGCATCGAGCTGGTGGGCGAGGGGCGCTCGACCGCGACCCTGGAACTGGTCGGCGACCAGGTCGCGCTGCTCGACGCCCTCGCCGCGACCGGCAAGCCACTGGTCGTCGTCGTCATCAGCTCCAAGCCGCTGGTGCTGCCGCCGTCCGCGCTCGGTGCGGCGGCGATCGTGCACGCCTTCAACCCGGGCATGCAGGGCGGCCGGGCCGTGGCCGAGCTGCTGCTCGGCCTCGTCGAGCCGTCGGGGCGGCTGCCGGTCTCCTTCGCCCGGCACGCGGGGCAGCAGCCGACGTACTACAACCAGATCCGCGGCCAGCACGGCACGCGGTACGCCGACCTCACCCAGAGTCCGGAGTTCGTGTTCGGCGAGGGCCTGAGCTACACGACCGTCACGTACGCGGATCTGGAGGTGCTCACGACGAGCGTCGGCGCGTCCGACACGGTGCAGGCGCGGGTCACGGTCAGCAACACCGGTGACCGGCCCGTGCGGGAGACCGTGCAGGTGTACGTGAGCGACACGGTGACCTCGGTGACCTGGGCCGAGAAGGAGCTGAAGGCGTACCGGCAGGTGGAGCTCGCCCCGGGCGAATCGCGCGAGGTCCTCGTCGAGCTGCCCGTCGCCGAATGCACGCTCGTGGACGCCGAGGGCGCCCGCATCGTCGAGCCGGGCGACTTCGAGCTGCTCGTCGGCCCGTCCTCGCGCGAGGACGCGCTCCTTCGGGCGGGCTTCACCGTGAAGGACTGAGACCGCGGCGCCCGGAAATGGAAACCGCCTCCCGGCCGGCAGGGGGGCCGGTCGGGAGGCGGTGTACGGGGCGGGGCGCCGCTGTGGGCGCCCCGGGGGCGTCAGCCCTGGTGGGGGTAGGTGTAGTCGGTCGGCGGGACCAGCGTCTCCTTGATGGCGCGGGTCAGCGTCCAGCGCTGCAGGTTCTGCGGGGCGCCCGCCTTGTCGTTGGTGCCCGAGGCACGGCCGCCACCGAAGGGCTGCTGGCCGACGACGGCGCCGGTCGACTTGTCGTTGATGTAGAAGTTGCCCGCGGCGTAGCGGAGCTTGTCCATCGTGTACGCGGCGGCCGCACGGTCGTTGGAGATGACCGCGCCGGTCAGCGCGTAGTCGGAGACGGACTCCATCTGCTCCAGCATGGCGTCGTACTTCTCGTCCTCGTAGACGTGCACGGCGAGGATCGGGCCGAAGTACTCGGTCGTGAAGACCTCGTTGGCCGGGTCGTCGCAGACGATGACGGTCGGG
This sequence comes from Streptomyces sp. NBC_00683, assembly GCF_036226745.1. Classification (NCBI taxonomy): domain Bacteria; kingdom Bacillati; phylum Actinomycetota; class Actinomycetes; order Kitasatosporales; family Streptomycetaceae; genus Streptomyces; species Streptomyces sp. NBC_00683. The sequence continues at coordinate 2,718,546 of NZ_CP109013.1, forward strand.
CGGACGAAGTAGCCGACGGAGTCGTCGTACGTACCGCCCGCGACGATCGCGCACGTCGGGTCGGCCTTCGCACGGTCGATCGCGGCCTTGTTCTTCGCGAAGGAGCGCTCGTCGATGACGGCACCGATGAAGTGCGACAGGTCGGTGACGTCACCCTGGGTGATGGAGTCGACCTCGGCCGCGAACTCCTCCTTGAAACCGGAGTTCCAGATGGAGGCCGGGACGTACGCACGGGAGGAAGCGGAGCACTTCTGGCCCTGGTACTCGAAGGAGCCACGGGTCAGCGCGGTCTTCAGGACGGCGCGGTCGGCGCTCGGGTGCGCGACGACGAAGTCCTTGCCACCGGTCTCGCCGACGAGCCGCGGGTAGGTGCGGTAGTTGGCGATGTTGTTGCCGACCGTCTTCCACAGGTGCTGGAAGGTCGGGGTCGAGCCGGTGAAGTGGATGCCGGCCAGGTCGCGGTGGTTCAGCGCCACCTCGGAGACGGCCTTGCCGTCGCCCGTGACCAGGTTGATGACGCCCTTGGGCAGACCGGCCTCCTCCAGGAGCTGCATCAGCAGCACGGCGGCGTGGGTCTGCGTCGGGGACGGCTTCCACACCACGACGTTGCCCATGAGGGCGGGCGCGGTCGGCAGGTTGCCCGCGATGGCGGTGAAGTTGAAGGGCGTGATCGCGTAGACGAAGCCCTCGAGCGGGCGGTGGTCCATGCGGTTCCACACGCCGGGAGAGTTCGCCGGGGGCTGCTCGGCGAGGATCTGGCGGGCGTAGTGCACGTTGAAGCGCCAGAAGTCGACGAGCTCGCAGGGGCAGTCGATCTCGGCCTGCTGGGCCGTCTTGGACTGGCCGAGCATCGTGGACGCGGCCAGCGTCTCGCGCCAGGGGCCGGACAGCAGCTCGGCGGCGCGCAGGATGATCGCGGCGCGGTCGTCGAAGGACATCGCGCGCCAGGCCGGGGCGGCGGCGAGGGCGGCGTCGATCGCGTCCTGGGCGTCCTGCTCGGTGGCGCCGGCGAAGGTGCCGATGACGGCCTTGTGGTTGTGCGGCTGTACGACGTCGAAGCGCTCGCCGCCACCCATCCGCTTCTCGCCGCCGATGGTCATCGGCAGGTCGATGGGGTTCTCGGCGAGCTCCTTGAGCTTCGCCTCGAGGCGGGCCCGCTCGGGGGAACCGGGGGCGTAGGAGTGGACCGGCTCGTTGACCGGCGCGGGGACCTGGGTGACAGCGTCCATGAGTGCCTTGTCTCCTTGGTTGAGGTGGGTGGTCGGCCGGGCAGGTCAGCCCTTGGTTCAGCCCTTGGTGAGGATGGAGCGGGCGAAGAACAGCAGGTTGGCCGGCTTCTCCGCGAGGCGGCGCATGAAGTAGCCGTACCAGTCGGTGCCGTACGCCGTGTAGACGCGCATCCGGTGGCCCTCGGCCGCGAGCCGGATCTGCTCGTCGCTGCGGATGCCGTACAGCATCTGGAACTCGTACTCGTCCAGTTTGCGCCCGGCCTGGCGGGCGAGCTCCTGGCCGATCGCGATGAGACGCGGGTCGTGGGAACCGATCATCGGGTAGCCGTCGCCCACCATCAGGGTCTTCAGGATCCGGACGAACGCCTTGTCGATCTCCGGCTTGTGCTGGTACGCGACGGAGGCGGGCTCCTTGTAGGCGCCCTTCACCAGACGGACCCGGCTGCCGGCGTCGGCGAGGCGCCGGGCGTCGTCCTCGGTGCGGAACAGGTAGGCCTGGATCACGCAGCCGGTCTGCGGGAAGTCCTTCCGCAGCTCCTCGTGGATGGCGAACATCGAGTCGAGGGTGGTGTGGTCCTCGGCGTCCAGCGTGACCGTGGTGCCGATCGCGGCGGCGGCCTCGACGACCGGCCGGATGTTGGCGAGCGCCAGCTCGTGGCCGCCGTCGAGGGACTGGCCGAACATCGACAGCTTGACCGACATCTCGGCCTTGGTGCCGAGCCCGAGGTCCTCGAGACGGCCGATCAGCTCCAGGTAGGCGTCGCGTGCGGCGGCGGCCTGCTCGGGGGTGGTGATGTCCTCACCCACGACGTCCAGGGTGACCTCGAGGCCGTGCTCGGCCGAGTCCTGGACGACCTTGACGACCTGGTCGACGGCCTCACCGGCGATGAACCGGGCGACGACCTGCTTGGTGCCCGGGGCGGCCGAGATGAAACGACGCATCTTGTCGCTGCGGGACGCGGCGAGAATCACGGGACCCAGCACGGGGCACCTCCACGGAATATACGAACGAGGGCCGTACCGGTACGCATATGAACAGACCGGGACGGCACGGAGAACCACCGTGAAATCTAAGGATCCTTCCGATCGTGTGCCATCGACACCTGTCACGCATCTGTGGCCACTACTTCAGACATATGTCTGAAGAGGTGCGAGACTGGCCGGGTGAAGGGCGATTACCAGGAGCTGGTCGACGAGATCTCCGCGCTGCTCGGCGCCCCCGCGACCCTGGAGAACCGGGACTTCGTCCTGGTCGCCTTCGGGGCCCACGACAGCGACGACGACACGGCGATGGACCCCGTCCGTACGCGCTCGATCCTCACCCGGCGCTCCACCCCCGCGGTCCGGGCCTGGTTCGAGGGCTTCGGCATCGCGCGCGCCACCGGCCCGGTCCGCATTCCGGCCGCCCCGGAGGCCGGAGTGTTCCGGGACCGGATCTGCCTGCCGGTACGCCATCGGGGTGTCGTCCTCGGATACGTATGGCTGCTCGACGCCGACCCCCGCCCGACCTCAGACCAGCTGACGGCGGCGATGGACGTGGCGGCCCGGATCGGGGGGCTGCTCTCCGACGAGGCTCGGGCGGGCGCCGACCTGTCCCGGGAGTTCGGCGCGGTGCTCGCGGCGGGGCGGGGATGGCAGCGCGACATGGCGGTGGCGGCGCTGCACGAGGCACTGGGCCCGGACGCGGACGGGCTGCACACCGTGGTGTGCGTGACCCCGTGGCCGGACGAGGCACCCTCGGCCCGCACCGTGCCCTCCTCGGCGGCCCTCGCCACGGTCGCCGTGGCAGGCACGCTGTCGCTGGCCGCGCTGGTACGCCTGCGCTCCCCCGACACCCTGGACCCGGCGACGACGGCCGCGGACCGCCTGCGCTCCACTGCGGGGACCACCGCCACGGGCGGCATCGCGGTCGCCCGCCGGGGTCTGGCCGAGCTGGCCGACTCCTGGCACGAGGCACTGTCCGCGGCCCGCGCGGCCTCGGCGGAATCCCGCTTCGGCCCGGTCGCCGACTGGCGGGCCATCGGCCCGTACCGGCTGCTGGCCTCGCTGCCCCCGGCCCCGGACGCCGCCCCGGACCACACGGTCCGCACCCTGCTGACCCCGCCGCACACGGAACTGGCCCGCACCGCCGAGGTGTTCCTCGACTGCGCGGGCCAGGCGAGCCGGACAGCGGCCGAGCTGGGCATCCACCGCCAGACGCTCTACTACCGCCTCGCCCGGGTCCAGGAGCTCACCGGGCTCGACCTGAACGACGGCGAGGACCGGCTGCTGCTGCACATGTCGCTGAAGGCGGCGCGGCTGTAGGACGGTTCCCGTGACCGGGGCCCTGACAGCAGTGCACCCGGCAGGCAGATGGTGGTCTGCCCGCCGGGTGCGGTTGCTGCTGTGCGGCCTTGGATCAGTCGGTGAGGTTCACCGAACGGGCCGAGGTGGCACCGATCTCGTCCGCGATCTCGGTCAGGACCGACTGCGGGACGTCGTCGTCGACGGTGAGCACGACCAGCGCCTCGCCGCCCACGGCCGCCCGCGAGACCTGCATGCCCGCGATGTTCAGCCCGGCCTCGCCGAGGATCTTGCCGACCGCGCCGACGACGCCGGGACGGTCCTCGTACCGCAGGACGACCATGTGGTCGGCGAGCGCCAGGTCCACGTCGTGCTCACCGATGGCGACGATCTTCTGGAGGTGCTTGGGGCCGGCCAGCGTGCCGGAGACCGCGACCTCCTCGCCGCTGGACAGGGTGCCGCGGACGGTCACCACGTTGCGGTGGTCCGGCGACTCGGAGCTGGTGGTGAGGCGTACCTCGACACCGCGCTCCTGAGCGAAGAGCGGGGCGTTGACGTAGGACACCGTCTCGTCGACGACGTCCTCGAACACACCCTTGAGCGCGGAGAGTTCGAGCACCTTCACGTCGTGCTGGGTGATCTCGCCGTAGACCTCGACATCGAGGCGGGCCGCGACCTCGCCCGCGAGCGCGGTGAAGATACGGCCGAGCTTCTCGGCGAGGGGCAGTCCGGGACGTACGTCCTCGGCGATCACGCCGCCCTGGACGTTGACCGCGTCCGGCACGAGCTCACCGGCGAGCGCCAGGCGGACGGACTTGGCGACCGCGATGCCCGCCTTCTCCTGCGCCTCGTCGGTGGAAGCACCGAGGTGCGGGGTGCAGACGACCTGGTCGAACTGGAACAGCGGGGAGTCCGTGCAGGGCTCCTTCGTGTACACGTCCAGACCGGCGCCGGCGACCCGGCCCTCCTTGAGGGCGGAGGCGAGCGCCTCCTCGTCGACGATGCCGCCGCGTGCGGCGTTGACGATCCGCACCGAGGGCTTCACCTTGTGCAGCGCGTCGTCGCCGATCAGGCCGAGCGTCTCAGGGGTCTTGGGGAGGTGCACCGTGATGAAGTCGGCGACCTCGAGCAGCTCGTCCAGGGTGAGGAGCTTGACGCCCATCTGCGCGGCACGCGCGGGCTGCACATAGGGGTCGTACGCGACGATCTTCATGCCGAACGCGGACATGCGCTGCGCGACGAGCACGCCGATGCGGCCGAGGCCCACGACGCCGAGAACCTTCTCGCTGAGCTCGACGCCCGTGTACTTCGAACGCTTCCACTCGCCGTTCTTCAGGGCGGTGTTGGCCTGCGGGATGTTGCGCGCGGTGGCGACGAGCAGGCCGCAGGCGAGCTCGGCGGCCGTGACGATGTTGGACGTCGGCGCGTTGACGACCATCACGCCGGCCTTGGTGGCCGAGGAGACGTCGACGTTGTCCAGACCGACGCCCGCGCGGGCGACGACCCTGAGCTTCTTCGCGGCGGCGATGGCCTCGGCGTCGACCTTGGTGGCGGAGCGCACCAGGATCGCGTCGACATCGGCGATCGCGGGGAGGAGTTCGGCGCGGTCCGCGCCGTTGCAGTGCCGGATCTCGAAATCCGGACCCAGAGCGTCGACCGTGGCGGGCGACAGCTCTTCAGCAATGAGTACGACAGGTTTCGAGCTCACGTGTGTCCTCACAAGTCCAGTGCGGACGGCCGTCCCGACGGCCGCAGGCGGTGGAGGGGCTAGCCGCGTGGAAGACGCACGACACTGTGGGCCCTGACGCGTGTATGTGTTGAGAAGTGTAGTCATGCGGCCGGACGCGATCTGCGCCCCGGTGGAAGGATCACCCGCACGAGGTGGACGGCCTGTACAGACGTACGGTGCCGTCTCCTGCCACCGCCCCTCCCCCGCAGTGACACGGGCGTGGGACAGACCGTGCGCCGAGGGGCGGGCCCGTGCGGACCCGCCCCTCGGCCAAGAGGCTCAGGCCTCGTTGTCGACCCAGCTCATGAGCTTGCGCAGCTCCTTGCCGGTGGTCTCCAGCAGGTGGTCGCTGTCGGCCTTCTTGTACTCGTTGTACTTGGGCAGACCGTTGTGGTACTCCGCCATCCAGGCCTTGGCGAAGGTGCCGTCCTGGATCTCGGTGAGGACCTTCTTCATCTCGGCCTTGGTGGCGTCCGTGATGATGCGCGGGCCGGTGACGTAGTCGCCCCACTCGGCGGTCTCCGAGATGGACCAGCGCATCTTCTCGAGGCCGCCCTCGTACATGAGGTCCACGATGAGCTTCAGCTCGTGCAGGCACTCGAAGTACGCGATCTCCGGCTGGTAGCCGGCCTCGGTCAGGGTCTCGAAACCGGCCTTGACCAGAGCGGCGGTGCCACCGCAGAGGACGGCCTGCTCGCCGAAGAGGTCGGTCTCGGTCTCCTCGGTGAAGGTCGTCTTGATGACGCCGGCGCGGGTGCCGCCGATGCCCTTCGCGTAACTGAGGGCGAGCGCCAGGCCCTTGCCGGTGGCGTCCTGCTCGACGGCCACGATGCACGGAACGCCGCGGCCCTCCTCGTACTGGCGGCGGACCAGGTGGCCCGGGCCCTTCGGGGCGACCATGCAGACGTCGACGCCGGCCGGCGGCTTGATGAAGTCGAAGCGGATGTTCAGGCCGTGGCCGAAGAACAGCGCGTCGCCGTCCTTGAGGTTGTCCTTGATGGACTCCTCGTAGACCTGGGCCTGGATCGGGTCCGGGACGAGGATCATGATGACGTCGGCCTCGGCGGACGCCTCGGCGGGGGTCACCACGCGCAGGCCCTGCTCCTCGGCCTTGGCCTTGGACTTCGAACCCTCGTGCAGACCGACTCGGACGTCGACACCCGAGTCACGCAGCGACAGCGCGTGGGCGTGGCCCTGGCTGCCGTATCCGATGACCGCGACCTTGCGGCCCTGGATGATGGACAGGTCGGCATCGTCGTCGTAGAACAGCTCGGCCACTGGGTCTTCTCCTTGGTGTGCAGGTGTTGCGTCCCACCGTACGGCGGGGTGCGTCAGATACGTTGTCGGGTCTCGCCATGCGAGCGGCGAGGCTGCCCCTGAATGATTACGCCGTGCGGTCGAGTGCGCGCAGAGAACGGTCGGTGATCGAGCGCGCGCCGCGCCCTATGGCGATGGTGCCGGACTGGACGAGCTCCTTGATGCCGAACTGCTCCAGCATCTTGAGCATGGCTTCCAGCTTGTCGGCGCCCCCGGTCGCCTCGATCGTGACGGCCTCGGGCGAGACGTCGACGGTCTTGGCGCGGAACAGCTGGACGATCTCGACGATCTGGGAGCGGGTCTCGTTGTCGGCGCGGACCTTCACCAGGACGAGCTCCCGCTGGATCGCAGCGGAGGGCTCGAGTTCGACGATCTTCAGGACGTTGACCAGCTTGTTGAGCTGCTTGGTCACCTGCTCCAGGGGCAGGCCCTCGACATTCACCACGATGGTGATGCGGGAGATGTCGGGATGTTCGGTGGTACCGACCGCGAGCGAGTCGATGTTGAAGCCGCGCCGGGAGAACAGGGCCGTGATCCGGGCGAGGACACCTGGCTTGTTCTCGACCAGGACGGAGAGCGTGTGCTTGGTGGACATGGAGTCGTCTCTCTCTGTCTCTCAGTCGTCTTCGTTGTCGCCGAAGTCGGGGCGGACACCGCGGGCTGCCAGGACCTCGTCGTTGGAGGTGCCGGCGGCGACCATCGGCCACACCATGGCGTCCTCGTGGACGATGAAGTCGATGACGACCGGGCGGTCGTTGATCGCGTTGGCCTCGGCGATGACCTTGTCCAGGTCGGCCGGGTCCTCGCAGCGGATCGCGTAGCAGCCCATGGCCTCGGACAGCTTGACGAAGTCCGGCACGCGGGTGCCCTTCGCCGGGGCGCCGTCCGTGTCCGCGCCGGAGTGCAGCACCGTGTTGGAGTACCGCTGGTTGTAGAACAGGGTCTGCCACTGGCGGACCATCCCGAGCGCGCCGTTGTTGATGATCGCGACCTTGATCGGGATGTTGTTGAGCGCGCAGGTGGTGAGTTCCTGATTGGTCATCTGGAAGCAGCCGTCACCGTCGATCGCCCAGACGGCGCGGTCCGGCATCCCGGCCTTGGCGCCCATCGCGGCCGGAACCGCGTACCCCATCGTCCCGGCGCCGCCGGAGTTCAGCCAGGTGGAGGGCTGCTCGTAGTTGATGAAGTGCGAGGCCCACATCTGGTGCTGGCCGACGCCCGCCGCGAAGATCGTGCCTTCGGGGGCGAGCTGACCGATGCGCTCGATGACCTGCTGCGGCGAGAGGCTGCCGTCCTCCGGCAGGTCGTAGCCGACCGGGTAGGTCTCGCGCCACCGGTTGAGGTCCTTCCACCAGGCGGCGTAGTCGCCGGTGTTGCCCTCGGTGTGCTCCGCCTGGACCGCCTGGACGAGGTCGGCGATGACCTCGCGGGCGTCACCGACGATCGGCACGTCGGCGGCGCGGTTCTTGCCGATCTCGGCCGGGTCGATGTCGGCGTGGACGATCTTGGCGAACGGGGCGAAGCTGTCCAGCTTGCCGGTGACGCGGTCGTCGAACCTGGCCCCGAGCGCGACGATCAGGTCGGCCTTCTGCAGCGCGGTGACGGCGGTGACCGAACCGTGCATGCCGGGCATTCCCACGTGCAGCGGGTGGCTGTCGGGGAAGGAGCCGAGCGCCATCAGTGTGGTGGTGACGGGCGCTCCGGTGAGCTCTGCCAGGACCTTCAGCTCGGCGGTCGCACCGGCCTTCATGACGCCGCCGCCGACGTACAGCACCGGGCGCTTGGCCTGGGTGATGAGCTTGGCGGCCTCACGGATCTGCTTGGCGTGCGGCTTGGTGACCGGGCGGTAGCCGGGCAGGTCCAGCGTCGGCGGCCAGCTGAAGGTCGTCTTCGCCTGCAGCGCGTCCTTGGCGATGTCGACGAGGACCGGTCCCGGGCGGCCGGTGGAGGCGATGTGGAAGGCCTCGGCGATCGTGTGCGCGATGTCCTCGGCGCGGGTGACCAGGAAGTTGTGCTTGGTGATCGGCATGGTGATGCCGCAGATGTCGGCTTCCTGGAAGGCGTCCGTACCGATGGCGGCGGAGGCCACCTGGCCGGTGATCGCGACCAGGGGCACGGAGTCCATGGCCGCGTCGGCGATCGGGGTGACCAGGTTGGTGGCACCCGGGCCCGAGGTGACCATGCAGACGCCGACCTTGCCGGTGGCCTGTGCGTAGCCGGTGGCCGCGTGGCCGGCACCCTGCTCGTGGCGGACCAGGATGTGGCGGACCCGGGTGGAGTCCATCAGCGGGTCGTACGCCGGCAGGATGCAGCCGCCAGGGAGGCCGAATACGGTGTCGGCCCCGACTTCCTCGAGAGAGCGGATGAGGGACTGCGCGCCCGTGAGGTGCTCAACAGAGGCGGAGGACGGTCCGCCGTTACGGGCCCGCGGCTGCGGGTGGTGGGCCCCGGTGGCCTGCTCGGTCATCGGCATTCTCTTCTCGAAGCTGAGGGTTTATGCGGCGTGTTTGTGGGGTTTTGAGTGGTACCGGTGCAACAAAAAACCCCTCGTGCCGTGAGGCAAGCGAGGGGAGCGCGCCGGTGCGGTCTGCAAGGTGTCCATGAGTGACCCTGCTTCAGCCGACGCGCTTTCCAAGTACGAGAATTCGGGTGCGCATGGCATTGACCCTCTCTCCGGCACGCGTACGGTGTCAAGTAGGTGGGACGGCCGTCTCATCATGTGAGCGGCTCTGGAGCGGGATCGAGCCACCCGCCAGAACGGGCTGCGCGGTGGGGACACCGCCTGGAACAGGAAACTTGCCACGGATCAGGGCGCGCCGCAGCCGGTATTCGTCAAGTGGCCCGGAGAAGGCCATCCCCTGTCCGTGCGTACATCCCATGGCCCGCAGCGCGCGCACCTGCTCGGGCAGGTCGACCCCGTCGGCCACGGACTGCATACCGAGATCGCAGGCGATGCGCAACAGTCCACTGGTGATCTTGTGCAGCCGTGCGGACTCCACGACGCCCTCGACCAGGCCGCGGTCCAGCTTCAGTACGTCGATCGGAAGCCGGCGCAGCGCGTTGATCGCCGCATAGCCGCTGCCGAAGCCGTCGAGCGCGATCCGTACGCCGAGCCTGCGCAGCGCGACGAGGCGCTGCTCAAGGTCGTCGAAGGCGATCCGCGGGTCGCTGTCGGCCACTTCGATCATGAGGGCACCGGAGGGCAGTCCGTGCCGGGTGAGGAGCGCTTCCACGGTGCCGAAGGGCCGTGAACGGTCGAGCAGTCGTCCGGCCGACACGCGCACGGACACCGGGACCGGGTGACCGGCCCTGGCCCGCTCGGCGGCCTGCTCGACGGCCTCCTCCAGCAGCCAGCCGCCGAGTTCGGCGGCGCGGTCGCTGTCCTCGGCGACGCGGAGGAACTCCGCGGGGGTGAAGAGGATGCCCTGCGCGGAGCGCCAGCGCGCCTGGGCGGCCACGGCCGCGACGGTGCCGCTGGCCAGGTGGACCACGGGCTGGTGCAGCAGCGCGAACTCGCCGTCCCTCAGGGCCGTGCGCAGCCGCGCCGCGACCTCGGAGCGGCGGACGACCTCGGCCTGCATCTGGGGGGCGTAGAGCTCGACCCTGTCCTTGCCGCTCGCCTTGGCGCGGTACATGGCGAGGTCGGCATTGCGCATGAGGTCCTTGGGGGTGATGGAGGGCTCGGCGAAGGCGACCCCGATGGAGGCCGCCACCCGGACCTCCCCGGTGCCGATCCGGTACGGCTGGGAGAGCGTGAGGCGCAGCCGGTCCGCGATCTCGTGGACCTGGCACTCCCGGGCGGCCTGGTCGCGGGTGCCGTCGCCGACGATGAGCGCGGCGAATTCGTCGCCCCCGAGGCGGGCGGCCGTGTCGGAGGCGCGTACGGACTCCTGGAGGCGGCGGGCGGCCTGGATGAGCAGCTCGTCGCCCGCCTGGTGGCCGATGGAGTCGTTGACCGCCTTGAAGCCGTCCAGGTCGATGAAGAGCACGGCGGTGCCCGGGTCGCCGGAGCGCCGGCCGCCGAGCGCCTGGCTGACCCGCGTGGTGAACAGGGCCCGGTTGGGCAGGTCGGTGAGCGGGTCGTGCTCGGCGTTGTGCTGCAACTGGGCCTGCAGCCGGACCCGTTCGGTCACGTCACGGCTGTTGAGCAGCAGACCGCCCTGGTGACGGTTGACGGTGGACTCGACGTGGAGCCAGTCACCGGTGCCCGACCTGAAGCGGCATTCGATCCGGGTGGTGGGTTCCTCCCGGGGCGGTGCCGCGAGGAACCGCCGGACCTCGTGGACGACCCCTCCGAGATCCTCGGGGTGGATGATCGAGGACAGCTCGGCGCCGACGAGGTCGTCGGCGTCGCGCCCGTAGACCCCGGCCGCCGCGGGGCTGACGTAGCGGAGTATGCCGGTGGGCGCGGCGATCATGATGACGTCGCTGGAGCCCTGCACCAGGGAGCGGAAGTGGTTCTCCTTCTGCGCCAGCTCGTGGGTGAGCGCGATGTTGTCGAGGAGCATGATCGCCTGGCGGACGACCAGGGCGAGCACCACCGCGCAGCCGGTGAAGACCACGACCCGGTCGACGGTGCGGCCCTCGACCACGTTGTACAGGATGCCGAGGGTGCAGACGGCGGCGGCCAGGTACGGCGTGAGCGCGGCCAGGGAGCCGGCGATGGGACGGCTGGTGGTGCGCGGCTCCCTGGCGTGCTCGACAGCGTTGTCCTGACTGCGACGGGCGCCCCACGGCGCATAGGCGAGCAGCAGGGATCCCGCGAACCAGCCCGCGTCGAGGAGCTGGCCGGACCGGTAGGTCGAGCGGAGCAGCGGCGAGGTGAACACCGCGTCGCACAGCACCGTCAGGGCGAGTGCGGCGATGGCCGTGTTCACCGCGGAGCGATTGACGTGGACCCGCCGGAAGTGCAGGGCGAGCACCATGGAGACCAGCACGATGTCGAGCAGCGGGTAGGCCAGGGAGAGCGCGGCCCTGGCGACGCTCTCCCCCTCCACGTTCGCGACATGGGCGGTGTGGGCGAGCGCGAGGCTCCAGGAGAGCGTGAGCAGGGACCCGCCGATCAGCCAGGCGTCCAGCACCAGGCAGACCCAGCCAGCCCGGGTGACGGGCCGCTTGGCGAGGACCAGCAGCCCGACGATGGCGGGCGGGGCGAAGCAGAGGAAGAAGACGTCGGCCAGGGACGGGGAGGGCACGGAGCGCCCCAGCACCACTTCGTACCAGCCCCAGACCGCGTTGCCGCCGGCCGCCATCGCTGAGGAGAGCGAGAACAGCAGCCAGGCGGGCCGGAACCGGCTGCCGCTCCTGCGTGCGTGGAGGAAGCAGGACACGGCGGCGATCAGGGCGGCGAGGCTGAGGCCGAAGTCGCCCATGAACACGGCCAGTCCGGGCGAGCCCCAGCCGACCGCCGCCCCCACGGCGTAACCGGCGCAGATGGCGGCGAGGAGCAGCTGGGAGCGCAGTCCCGCGCTCCGGCCGGAGACCGGCCGCCGGGAGAGCAGCGCCCCGAGGGCGCTCACCGGAGAGCTCCCCGGGCCTGGCCCGGGGTCCTCGGCACCGGTGACCGGCGCCGTCCGCTCTGCCGCGTCGGGTCGTCTCTCCATCGGCCGCACACCGTCCGTCGCCCCCTCGCGTTGCGCTTCCTCCCCGGCACCGCCCCTGCCATGGCGCTGCCCCCTTCTGGACGATACACCAGAGTCGTCACGCAGGGACATAGCTTCTCTACTCTCCGTGACCACCTGGGGTGTTGTCGGAAACCGCGTGCGGAAGCGCCGTTCCGGAGCGTGCTCAGCCGGTCGTGAGTACGAGGTTGTGCACCTGCTCCCCTGCGGCGAAGCGGGTGACCTGGCCGGCCAGCAGACGCTTGGCGCGCGGCAGGAACGCCGAGGTGCTGCCGCCCACATGGGGGGTGATCAGAACGTTGGGAGCATGCCAGAGCGGATGACCCGCGGGCAGCGGTTCGGGATCGGTGACATCGAGCGCGGCACGCAGCCTGCCCGACTCGAGTTCGGACAGCAGGGCCGCCGTGTCGACAACGGCTCCCCTGGCAACGTTCACGAGCAGGGCACCGTCCGGCATCGCGGCGAGGAATTCGGCGCCCACCAGCCCTTGTGTGGAGGGGTTCAGCGGAGTGGACAGAATCACGATGTCGGCTTCGGGCAGCAGTGCGGGCAGCTCCTCGAGCGCGTGTACGGGGCCGCGCGCGGATGCCCGTGCGGAGCGTGCGACGCGCACCACCCGCGCGCACTCGAAGGGTTCGAGCCTGTCCTCGATGGCCGCGCCGATCGATCCGTACCCCACGACGAGTACGGACTTGTCGGCGAGGGCGGGGTAGAAGCCCGAGAGCCACTCCTCCTTGTCCTGGCCGTGCACGAAGCCCGGGAATCCGCGCAGCGAGGCCAGGATCAGGGCGAGGGCGAGCTCTGCGGTCGACGCCTCGTGCACACCCTTGGCATTGCACAGCCGTACGCCGTCGGGCAGGAGGCCGAGCCCCGGCTGCACATGGTCGATGCCCGCGGACAGCGTCTGCACGACCCGGACGCCGGTCATCTCCTTGAGCGGGCGGACGGCGACCTCCGGCCCCTTCATGTACGGAACGACGTAGAAGGCGCAGTCGGCGGGGTCCGCCGGGTAGTCCCGGCCGCCGTCCCAGAATCGGTAGTTGAGACCCTCGGGGAGCCCGTCGATCTCGTCGGCCGCGATCGGCAGCCACACATCGGTAGCAGGTGTCGAAGTCATGGTCAGGAGGCTATGCGAAGGCCACGGGGCGGCAGAGGCTACTTTGGGGTCCGGAGTGGTCCCGCGACGGCGGGACCGAGGGAGGGTTCGGGGAGTTGGAGCGCAGGACTATCGGTGCGGCGGCACTCGCCGTGGGCGCGGTCGGGCTGGGGTGCATGCCGATGAGCTGGGCCTACAGCACGTCGCAGCAGCGCGGCGACCGTTCGCTGCGGACGGTGCACGCCGCACTGGACGCCGGCGTCCACCTGCTCGACACCGCCGACATGTACGGCCCGTTCACCAACGAGCTGCTGGTCGGTCGCGCGCTCAAGGGGCGCCGGTCCGACGCCTTCCTCTCCACCAAGTGCGGGCTGCTGGTGGGCGATCAGCACATCGTCGCCAACGGGCGCCCCGGCTATGTGCGGCGGGCCTGCGATGCCTCGCTGCGGCGGCTGCAGACCGATGTGATCGATCTGTACCAACTGCACAGGGCCGACCCCGAGGTGCCGGTGGAGGAGACCTGGGGCGCGATGGCGGACCTGGTGACCGCGGGCAAGGTCCGGTCGCTCGGACTGTGCGCGGTGGGAGCACGGGCGGCGCGGCGGCCGGGGTCCCGGATGCACGACGGAACGATCCGGCAGCTGGAGCGGGTGCAGCAGGTCTTCCCCGTCAGCGCGGTCGAGGCGGAGCTCTCCGTGTGGTCTCCGGAGGCGCTGGACCAGCTGCTGCCCTGGTGCACGGCGCGGGGTGTCGGCCTGCTGGCGGCGATGCCGCTGGGCAACGGCTATCTGACGGGGACTCTGAAGCCGGGCCAGGGCTTCGAACCGGACGATCCGCGGGCCAGGCACCCGCGGTTCACGGCGGAGATGATGGCGGCGAACCAGCCGGTGGTGGCGGGTCTGCGGCGGATCGCGGAGCGGCACGGGGCCACCCCCGCCCAGGTGGCACTGGCCTGGGTGCTGCGGCAGGGCCGGTATGTGGTTCCCGTGCCCGGCGCGAAGCAGGAGCGGTGGGCCGTGGAGAACGCGGGGGCGGCGGACCTGGTCCTCACGGACCGGGACGTGGCGGAGATCGCCGGACTGCCGAGGGCCCGCGGCTCGTGGGACTGATCACGCGGCGGGAGAATTGGCGAAGATCGGGAACCCGCGGGCCGGCAGCGGTGTAAGAACAGTAGTCATGCTGCCGTCGAAAGGATCGGTGCTGTGCGCGGTGCTGTGTTCGGATCTGTGCAAACTCCTGTGGTGCGCAAGGGGGTAGTGGCCCTGCTGGCGGCAGCTTCGCTGCTGCTGTCCGCCGCCTGTTCCTCCGGCGGTGGGTCCGGTGACACGGCGGGCCGTGAGGGTGACGCCTCGCCCCCGGCGAGCTCCTCCGCTCCGCCCTCCTCTTCGAGCCCCGCGGCCGATCTGCCGCCGGCCAAGGGCTCCGTGGAGGTGGTCTCGACGCTCACGGAGGACCTCGCGTCGCCGTGGGGGCTGGCGGCGCTGCCCGGTGGTGATCTGCTGGTGGCTTCGCGCGACGGGGCGACGATCAGCCGGATCGACGGGGAGAGCGGGAAGAAGACCCTGCTGGGCTCCGTTCCCGGCGTCGCCCCCGGCGGTGAGGGCGGGCTGCTGGGCCTGGCGGTCGCCCCGACGTACGGCGCGGACCATCTGGTGTACGCGTACTTCACCACCGAGTCGGACAACCGCATCGCACGCATGCAGTACGACGAGCGGAAGCCTGCCGGCCAGCAGCTCGGCGCCCCGGACACGATCCTGCGGGGCATCCCGAAGGGCTCCGTCCACAACGGCGGACGGATCGCGTTCGGCCCGGACCGCATGCTGTACGCGGGCACGGGCGAGACGGGCGACACGGGTCTCGCCCAGGACAGGACGTCCCTGGCGGGCAAGATCCTGAGGATGACGCCGGACGGTGAGCCGGTCCACGGCAACCCCGAGGCGGACTCGGTGGTGTATTCGTACGGGCACCGCAATGTCCAGGGGCTGGCCTGGGACAGCCGCAAGCAGCTCTGGGCGGCCGAGTTCGGCCAGGACACCTGGGACGAACTGAACCGCATCGAGCCGGGGAAGAACTACGGCTGGCCGGACGTCGAGGGCAAGAAGGACGAGAAGGGTTTCGTCGACCCGGTGGCCCAGTGGAAGACCTCCGAGGCGTCCCCGAGCGGTATCGCGTATGCCGAGGGCTCGATCTGGATGGCGGGCCTGCGCGGTGAGCGGCTCTGGCGGATTCCGCTGTCCGGCACGGCGGGCAAGGAACCATTGGCAGCGCCCCAGGCGTTCCTCGAGGGGAAGTACGGCCGGCTGCGGACCGTGCTCGCTGCGGGCGGCGACAAGCTGTGGCTGGTCACGAGCAATACGGACGGACGTGGCACCCCGAAGCCGGGGGACGACCGGATCCTGCTGCTGAAGGTGCGCTAGCGACCACCGGGCGGCATGTCGGAGGGAGCACGGACGGTGTTCAACTTCTTCGAGGAGCTGTTCGCGCCGGGCCGTAAGCACACGGCCGAGGAGCAGAGACGGCTGGAGCTGAGCCGCGTGGACCTGGGCATCGGCGACCCTGCCCGGGGCCCGATAGACCTCACCTCCGGCCGGGTGACGGTGCGCCGCCCGACGACGGACCCGTCCGGAGGCGGCCCGTCCGGAGGCGGCCCGTCCGGCGACTGAGGACACCCCGCCGCCGCCCGAGCGGGCGCGTGCGGCCTCCGCAGCCGCGCCGAACCGGCCGAGCCCGCACATCACCTCGCCGGGTACAACCGGAACCGGTGCGCGAGCGCGGCAGCCTCGCCCCGGCTGGAGACGTTCAGCTTGGCGAGGATGTTGGAGACGTGCACGCTCGCGGTCTTCGGCGAGATGTAGAGCTCCTCGGCGATCCTGCGGTTGGTGTATCCCGCGGCGACCAGCCGGTGCACTTCCTGCTCCCGGGTCGTCAGGCCGAAGGACTCGATCGCGTCCACGGCCGGGGCGGGTGCGGCAGGGTGGACCCCGCCGTCGGCGCCCCCGGCACCCACGACGTCCGCCTCGTCCACGTCGCCCCCGGTTGCCCCCACGTCCCGTACTCCCCGCGCGGGCGCCGCGAGCGTGATGCGGGCACGGCCGGCGAGCAGCTCGACGCTCTCCACGAGCGGCCGGGCTCCGAGCCGCTCCGCCACCGTGTGGGCCTCGCGCAGGAGGGCCGCGGCCGAGGCTCTTTCACCGGCCCCTGACGCGGTGAGTATCGCCTCCGCCCAGCGGTGCCGGATCCGGGCCAGTTCGAAGGGCCGCTGCAGAGGCGCGAAGGCCGCGGCGGCGCGGGACCAGTGGTCCGGGGTGTCGGCGCCCTCCGCACGGGCCAGTTCCGCCTCGACCAGCACCCCGTAGGCCGCCCACACGGGGACGAGCATCGGCAGCCGCTTGAGGTGGCCGCGGATGCGTTCGAGGATCGCCGGACGGCCCGGCTCGGTGGCGGGCAGCCCGCGCGCATCGGCCTCCATCGACGCAGCGACGTCCAGCAGCGGCAGGGCGTAGCGCTGGGTGCCCGTCGGGAAGCCCTCCTCGGACTGCGCCTCGAACGCTGCCCGCGCCTCGGGGAGCCGGCCCTGCTGGGCGGCCAGTTCCATGGCGTACCGGACGGGGCTGATCCGATGCTGGGGCTGCGGGTCGTGACGGCCCAGCAGGCGCCGGTTGAGCGCCAGTTGCTCCTCCGCCTCGCCGTAGTCGCCGCGGGCGAGTGCCAGCTCCGTGCGGCGTGAGGCTATGAGCCCCTGGGACTTGCGGGACCGCGCGACCAGGTCCGCCGCGTCGAGGGCCACCCGGCTCTCGTCCCAGCGCCCCAGGGAGAAGTACGACTGCGCCTGGTTGGCCCGGACCCAGGCTTCGGAGTCGGGGATGCCGTGGCTGTGGCAGATCCGGATGCCGTGGTCGGCGGCTGCCACGGCTTCCAGGGAGCGGCCCGCGGACTCGAGCGAGGACGGCAGGTTGATGCTGGCACGGCTCATCACGCCCACCAGGTGCAGCTCTTCGGCCCGATCGCGGACGGCGTACATCTCGGCGACCCCCTCCTCGACGCCGCCCGCGTCGATGGTGAGCCAGCCACGGGTGAGCCGGGCGTGCAGCTGGATGTACTCGTCGCCGACGAGGCGTGCGTACTCCACGGCACGGTCGGCCGCGACCAGCGTGTCCGGGCCAGGCCGGTGCAGGGCGCCCCAGCTCGCCACGTTGGCCAGTACGTCCGCGTGCACCGACGAGGGGTGCAGACCGCGCACCAGCTCCTGTGCCGTGGCCAGTTCCTTCCAGCCGTCGCCCCGGGACAGATGATGTGTCAGCAGGGAACGCTGCACCCAGAACCATGCCGCGCGCAGGGGGTCCGGGTCGCCGTCCAGGACGCGCAGGGCCTTCTTGGCGATGGCCAGGGCCCGTTCGCGGTCGCCGCCGAAGCGCGCGGCGACGGTGGCCTCGGCCATGAGGTCGAGGTAGCGCATCGGTGCCGTCTGGGGGTCGCAGCCGCAGCCCGGGTAGACCTCGGCGTAGTCGATCGGGCGCAGGGTGGCGCGTACCTCTTCCGGCGCGTGGTCCCACAGCTCCATGGCCCGTTCCAGCAGGCGCAGTTGCTCGGAGTAGGCGTAGCGGCGGCGGGCCTCGACCGAGGCGCCCAGCACGGCGGGCAGGGCTCTGGCCGGGTCTTGGGCGGCGTACCAGTAGCTGGCGAGCCGGGCGGCGCGTTCCTCGGCGCGTACGAGGGACGGGTCGGCCTCCAGGGCTTCGGCGTAGCGGCGGTTGAGGCGGTTGCGTTCGCCGTGCAGCAGGTCGTCGCTGACGGCCTCGCGGACCAGGGAGTGCCGGAAGCGGTATCCGTCGGAGTCGGGGGCCGGCATCAGCAGGTTGGCGCCGACGGCTGCCCGCAGCGCTTCGTCGAGGTCGTCCTCGGCCAGCCCGGCGACGGCGGCCAGGAGCGTGTGCTCGACCGTGGAGCCTCCCTCGGCGAGGATCCTGGCGATCCGCTGGGCGTTCTCGGGCAGTGCCTCGACACGTACGAGCAGGAGGTCGCGCAGCGAGTCGGAGAGCCGGGAGCTGTCACCGCAGCACTCCACGCTGCGGGCGAGTTCCTCGACGAAGAAGGCGTTGCCGTCGGAGCGGTCGAAGATCTCGTCGACGAGCGCGGCGTCGGGCGTCGCGGCGAGGATGCCGGTGAGCTGCCGGCCGACCTCGGCGAGGCTGAACCGGTCGAGTTCGATGCGGCGGACCGTGCGGAGCCGGTCCAGCTCCGCCAGGAGGGGGCGCAGGGGGTGACGGCGGTGGACGTCGTCGGCGCGGTACGTACCGATGACGACGAGTCGGCCGTCGCGCAGGGTGCGGAAGAGATAGGCGAGGAGGTGCCGGGTGGAGGTGTCGGCCCAGTGCAGGTCCTCCAGGACGAGGACGACCGTACGGGCGGCGGAGATGCGCTCCAGCATCCGGGCGGCGAGTTCGAAGAGACGGGCGGTGCCGTGCTCGTCGTTCGACGTCCGGTCCGCTTCACCCAGTTCGGGCAGCAGCCGGGCCAGTTCGCCCTCCTGCCCCGCGAGTGCCTCGGTCAGTTCCTCGGGCAACGCGCGGCGCAGGGCGCGCAGTGCCGTGGAGAAGGGGGCGTACGGCAGGCCGTCGGCCCCGATCTCCACACAGCTGCCGACGGCCACGACGGCCTCGCGGCGGGAGGCCACCGTGAGGAACTCCTCAACCAGCCGGGTTTTGCCGACCCCTGCCTCGCCACCGATGAGCAGTGCCTGCGGTTCGCCTGCCGAGGCGCGGGCGAGCGCATCGGTGAGCGAGGCGAGTTCACCGGCTCGGCCGACGAACACGGGGCTGACGGTGTTGGTCTCCACATCGCTGAGCATCGCATACGGGTGCGACTCCGCGATGGTCGCGGAAGGACGGGCGGCCATCGCTATGCGGCGTGCACGAACCTGTCGCTGCCGTTGCTCACCCGCCCTTCCGTGTCATCCGGTCCGGCACTGCGGACCGAGCGGCGGGCGGCCCGGCGTGCGAGCACGGCCTGGCGGACGGTCCGCTGTTCGTCCGCCTCGCGGATCAGATCGGCGGCGTTGATCCGGTGGAGCTCGTAGGCGTACATGGTCTTCTCCCTGGTTGCGACGGCCGGTTGGGGCACGGCTTCCTGCCGTGCCCCAACTGTGGTCTGCCAGGGGGTGCCGCCGCATCGGGCGAGTGCCGCATCCGAGCGCGGTCCGGTGCCTTAGTCCGGGGTGCCCGGTGCCTTAGGCGCGACGGCCGGCTCCTCGGGGCTGTCAGCCTCCGGTCGCCGGCGCGCCCGCGCTCGGCAGGGAGACGAAGAGATCGAAGTACATGCCTACGGAGATGAGTACGCCCAGGACGCCGAGTGCGATGCCTGCCAGCGCGACAGCGCGGATCCAGCCCGGCTGCGGACGGTCGGAGGGTGCGCCGAAGGCGGGGCGCAGGAGGACGAAGGCGCCGACCAGCAGGGCGACGAGGGCGAAGAGCCCGTTGACGAGGGCCGTGGTGTGCCAGGCGTCGGCGTAGATCTCGGAGATCTGCTGGGCCGCGCTGCCGCCGCCGGAGGTCTTGATCTGGCCGATCAGGGTCTCGCGCTCGGCGGCGACCCGGCCGGTCCAGGCACCCGTGAGGGAGACGACGCCCAGTCCGGCGGCCACGACGGCCCCGGCTCCGCCACCGACCCCGGCGGACGCCGCGGCTTCCGCCTCGGTGTAGGGGTCGGGCTCCAGGTCGTCGTCGTCATCCGCGGCCGCGTGTCCTACGGCATCGTCGGGCGCGTGGTCGTCGGAGGCGCCGTCGGCGGGCTCCTTCTTCGTCAGGTCCGCCGCGGCGCTCTCGTCCGCTGCCGACGTCTCCTCGCGGTCGTCGTCGACGGCGGAGGTGGTCTTGGAGGGGGTGGTCTTCATGCGCCGCACGCTAGGGGGCCAGGATGAGAACCTTCTTAACGCGCGGCGCCGCTCACTTCCGCCCGGCACGCCATTCCGAGGCCAGTACCGACCAGATCTCCTGGTCATGCCGCACACCCCGGTACAGATAGGCCTCGCGCAGCACGCCGTCGCGCGTCATGCCGAGCCGCTCGGCTGCCGCGACGCTGCGGGTGTTGGCGGCGGAGGCGACCCACTCGACCCGGTGCATGCCGCGCACGTCGACGGCCCAGTCGATCAGCTTGCGCGACGCCCGGTTCACCAGCCCCCGGCCCTCCCCCGCGGGCTCCAGCCAGCAGCCGATCTCGCAGCTCCCGGTCTCCGCCTCGAATATCCGGAACAGGACGCCCCCGACGAGCGTGCCGTCCAGCCAGATTCCGTAGAGCCGGCCGGTGTCGGCAGCCTGCTTGTCCGCGTACCTCTGGAGCAGGGCGCGCGCGGAGGAGAGGTCCGTCGCGGCTGCGGCGAACGGGATCCAGGGGTCGACGAGGCCCCGCGCCCGGTCCATGTGGGCCAGGAACTCCTCCGCCTGCCAGGGCTCCAGCGGGCGCAGCTGCGCCCCGTCATCACCCAGGGACACCGCGAACATAGGAACTTCTCCTCGGTCTCAGTGGACGCGCTGCGCGACGGCCCCGTCCTGGGCGTCGGCGCGCTCCCCCGGAATTTTCGCATGCGGCGCCGTCAGGTCCGGGGGCTCGATGCTTATGCGCGGGAGCAGTCGGTCGAGCCGGGCGGGCAGCCACCAGTTCGCGCCGCCGAGCATGTGCATCAGGGCGGGTACCAGCAGGGTGCGCAGGACGAAGGCGTCGAGTGCGACGGCGGCGGCCAGCGCGATGCCGAACATCGCGATGACGCGGTCTCCGCTGAGCACGAAGGCGAGGAAGACCGAGATCATGATCACCGCGGCGGAGTTGATCACCCGGCCCGTCTCGGCGAGGCCCACGCGGACCGATCTGCGGTTGTCCCCGGTCTCCAGCCACTCCTCGTACATGCGGCCGACCAGGAAGACCTGGTAGTCCATCGAGAGCCCGAAGAGCACGGACACCATGATCACCGGGAGGAAGGGTTCGATCGGGCCGGCGCTGCCGAGCCCCAGCAGTTCACTGCCCCAGCCCCACTGGAAGACCGCGACGACGACCCCGAAGGAGGAGGCGACGGCGGCCACGTTCATCACGGCGGCCTTCAGCGGGACGGCCAGGGACCGGAAGGCCAGGAGCAGGAGCAGGCAGCCGAGTCCGATGACGACCCCGACGAAGAGCGGCAGCTTGCCGATGATGATCTCGGCGAAGTCGTCGTAGCTGGCTGTCACACCGCCCACGTGGGCCTGGAGGGACGTGTTGTCCTGGATGGGCGGCAGCACGTCGTCACGCAGCCGGTCGACGAGTTCGCTGGTCCGCTGCGACTGGGGCGCGGACGCCGGGACGACGGTGACGAACGCCGTGTCGCCGCTGTTGTTGTACGTCACCGGGCTCACGGAGGCGACGCCGTCGGTGGCCCGCAGGACACCGGGCAGGCCGTCCAGCGCGAGCCGGTCGTCGGCTCCGTCGAGGTGGGCCGCGATCGTCAGCGGCCCGTTGACGCCGGGGCCGAAGCCGTCGGCCAGCAGGTCGTACGCCTGCCGGGTGGTCGCCGTGGCCGGGTTGTTGCCCTGGTCGGAGGTGCCCAGGTGCAGCCCGAAGGCGGGCAGGGCGAGCACCGCCATGATCGCGGCGGCGACCAGTCCGAGCAGCTTGGGGTGCCGCTCGACGAACACGGACCAACGTGCGGCGAAGCCGGTGGTGCGTTCGGGCTGCGGTCCGTGCTCGGCGAGCTGCCTGCGTTCGCGCCGGCTCAGCGCCCGCATGCCGATGAAGGAGAGCAGTGCGGGCAGCAGGGTCACGGATGCGGCGACGGTCAGCACCACGGTGATGGAGGCGGCGATCGCGACACCGTTGAGGAAGCCGAGCCGCAGGACCAGCATGCCCAGCAGGGCGACGCAGACGGTCGCTCCGGCGAAGACGACGGCCCGCCCCGTGGTCGCGACGGCGTTCTGCGCCGCTTCGGGCACGGACAGACCGCGCCGCAGGCCTCTGCGGTGCCGGGTGACGATGAACAGCGCGTAGTCGATGCCCACGCCGAGCCCGATCAGCATGCCCAGCATCGGTGCGAAGTCGGCGACGGTCATGACATGGCCGAGCAGCACGATCCCCGCGTACGCCGTGCCGACGGAGACGAGGGCGGTGGCGATGGGCAGCAGGCTGGCGGCGAGCGAGCCGAAGGCGAGGAAGAGCACGACGGCGGCGACGACCACTCCGACGGCCTCGCTGAGGTGGATGCCCGGCGCTTCGGTCAGGGCGACGGCGCTGCCGCCGAGCTCGACCTGGAGCCCGTCGCTCTCGGCCGCCTTCGCGGTGTCGACGACGGCCTGGGCCTGTTCCCGCGGGATCTCGTCGGCCCGGTGGTCGAAGGTGATCGTGGCGTAGGCGGTGCGGCTGTCCGAGCTGATCTGTCCGTTGCCGTCGGCCCCGTAGGGTCCGGTGACGTCGCCCACCCCGGGCAGCGCGTCGATGGCCTGCAGCGTCCTGGTCATGGTCTGCTCGACGTCGGCGGCACGGACGGTGGGGCCCGTGGTGTGCCAGACGACGGTGTCGGTGTCGCCGCCGAGGTTCGTGAACCCCGCCTGGAGGAGTTCACCCGCGCGGCCGGACTCGGTTCCCGGCACCTCGTAGTTGTTGGAGTACGCGGAGCCCGCGAAAACCGCTGCCCCTGCCGTGCCGCCGAGGGCGAGCAGCCAGAGGAGGACAGCGGCGAGGCGGTGCCTGAGGCACCAGCGTGCGATGGCGGCCAACGGACGTGCTCCCTGCGGGTTCGTGGACCGTCGACGGGAATAAGGGGAACATCCCGAAAAAGTCGCATGACCTGAGAACCGTCACTCTCTCAGGCATTAGTGATCAATTGTCCTGTTCATGGCGATGGTCACAGACCTCCCGCACCACACGAAAGGGCGGTGCCCCCGGTTGTCCGGGTGCACCGCCCTTCGCTCACACGGTCCTACGGAAAAGGCCTCAGCCCTCGACGCCGAGCTTCTCCAGGATCAGCTCACGTACCCGCGCCGCGTCGGCCTGACCGCGGGTGGCCTTCATGACCGCGCCGACCAGGGCGCCCGCCGCGGCGACCTTGCCGCCACGGATCTTGTCGGCGATCGCGGCGTTGGCAGCGATGGCCTCGTCGACGGCCGTGCCCAGCGCGCCCTCGTCGGAGACGACCTTCAGGCCGCGCTTCTCGACGACGGTGTCCGGGTCGCCCTCGCCCGCGAGGACACCCTCGAGGACCTGGCGCGCCAGCTTGTCGTTGAGGTCGCCCGAGGTGACGAGCTCGGCGACCCTGGCGACCTGCACGGGGGTGACGCCCAGCTCGTCGAGGCCGCGGCCGGTCTCGTTGGCGTTACGGGCGAGCTCGCCCATCCACCACTTGCGGGCCTGGTCCGCCGGGGCGCCCGCCTCCGTCGTGGCCACGATCAGGTCGACCGCGCCCGCGTTGAGGATGGACTGCATGTCGTGCTCGGAGACGCCCCACTCCTCCTTGAGCCGCGCGCGGCGCAGCCGCGGCAGCTCGGGGAGGCCCTTGCGGAGCTCCTCGACCCATTCACGGGCCGGGGCGACGGGCACGAGGTCCGGCTCCGGGAAGTACCGGTAGTCCTCGGCGTTGTCCTTGATGCGGCCGGCCGTGGTGGAGCCGTCCTCCTCGTGGAAGTGCCGGGTCTCCTGCACGATCTTCCCGCCGGAGTTCAGCACCGCGGCGTGGCGCTGGATCTCGAAGCGGGCGGCACGCTCGACGGAACGCAGCGAGTTCACGTTCTTCGTCTCGGAGCGCGTACCGAACTCCTCCCGGCCGTGGGGCCGCAGCGACAGGTTCACGTCGCAGCGCATCTGCCCCATTTCCATCCGGGCCTCCGACACACCGAGCGCCTTGATGAGCTCGCGGAGCTCGGCGACGTACGCCTTGGCGACCTCGGGAGCGCGCGCGCCCGCACCCTCGATCGGCTTGGTGACGATCTCGATGAGCGGGATGCCCGCGCGGTTGTAGTCGAGCAGGGAGTGGGACGCGCCGTGGATACGGCCGGTGGCACCGCCGACGTGCGTCGACTTGCCGGTGTCCTCCTCCATGTGGGCGCGCTCGATCTGCACGCGGAAGATCTCGCCGTCCTCCAGCTGGACGTCCAGATAGCCGTTGAAGGCGATCGGCTCGTCGTACTGGGAGGTCTGGAAGTTCTTCGGCATGTCCGGATAGAAGTAGTTCTTCCGGGCGAAGCGGCACCACTCGGCGATCTCGCAGTTCAGCGCGAGACCGATCTTGATCGCGGACTCGACGCCGATCTCGTTGACGACCGGCAGCGCGCCGGGCAGCCCGAGGCAGACCGGGCAGGTCTGCGAGTTGGCGTCCTGCTTGAGCTCCGTGGAGCAGCCGCAGAACATCTTGGTCTTGGTGCCGAGCTCGACATGGACTTCGAGGCCCATGACGGGGTCGTACGTCGCGAGGGCGTCCTCGTACGACTCCAGGTCAATGACAGTCACGGTGAAACTTTCCCTCTCAGCCCAGCAGGACGTCGTCGTCGCCGAGGCGCTTCAGTTCGCGATAGAGGATCGCGAGGCCGGTGACGATGGCCGCGGCGGAAACCGCGGCGTCGATCAGCCGCAGCACGTCGTTGTCGTTGCGCGCGAGCTTCGCCTGCTTGGCGACGCTGATCGCACCGAACGCGGTGCTGCCGAGCGATACGTACAGCCCGGTCTTCGACTTCTTGAAGTTCTTGGCCTTCTTTGCCATGGCACTCACAGCGACGGAGCCTCCTCAAGCAGCGGGTGTCCCCACTGTTCCACGAAGGCGGCCTCGACGGCGGCTCCGACCTTGTACAGCCGGTCGTCCTTCATGGCGGGGGCGATGATCTGCAGTCCGACCGGCAGGCCGTCCTCCGGGGCCAGGCCGCAGGGCAGCGACATGGCGGAGTTGCCGGCGAGGTTGGTCGGGATGGTGCACAGGTCCGCGAGGTACATCGCCATCGGGTCGTCGGCGCGCTCGCCGATCGGGAAGGCGGTGGTGGGCGTCGTCGGCGAGACGATGACGTCCACCTGCTCGAACGCCTTCTCGAAGTCCTGCGTGATGAGGGTGCGGACCTTCTGTGCCGAGCCGTAGTACGCGTCGTAGTAGCCGGAGCTGAGCGCGTACGTACCGAGGATGACGCGGCGCTTGACCTCGTCGCCGAAGCCGGCCTCACGGGTGAGGGCGGTGACGTCCTCCGCGGAGCGCGTGCCGTCGTCGCCGACCCGCAGGCCGTAACGCATGGCGTCGAAGCGGGCCAGGTTCGAGGAGCACTCGGACGGCGCGATCAGGTAGTACGCCGACAGGGCCAGGTCGAAGGACGGGCAGTCCAGCTCGACGATCGTGGCGCCGAGCGACTTCAGCAGCTCGACCGACTCGTTGAAGCGCTGGACGACGCCTGCCTGGTAGCCCTCGCCGGCGAACTGCTTGACGACTCCGACGCGCATGCCCTGTACGGAGCCGTTGCGCGCGGCCTCGACGACCGGCGGGACCGGGGCGTCGATGGACGTCGAGTCGAGCGGGTCGTGGCCGGCGATGGCCTCGTGCAGGAGCGCCGCGTCCAGGACCGTACGGGCGCAGGGCCCGCCCTGGTCGAGGGACGAGGAGAAGGCGACCATGCCGTAGCGGGAGACGCCGCCGTAGGTGGGCTTGACGCCGACGGTGCCGGTGACGGCCGCGGGCTGGCGGATGGAGCCGCCGGTGTCCGTGCCGATGGCGAGCGGGGCCTCGAAGGAGGCGAGCGCGGCCGAGGAGCCGCCGCCGGAGCCGCCCGGGATGCGGGTGAGGTCCCACGGGTTGCCGGTCGGGCCGTAGGCGCTGTTCTCGGTGGAGGACCCCATGGCGAACTCGTCCATGTTGGTCTTGCCGAGGATGACGACGTCGGCGGCCTTCAGCCGCTTGGTGACGGTCGCGTCGTACGGCGGGACCCAGCCCTCGAGGATCTTCGAGCCGACGGTGGTCGGCATGTCCTGCGTGGTGAAGATGTCCTTGAGCGCGAGCGGGACGCCGGCCAGCGGGCCGAGCTTCTCGCCCGCCTCGCGCTTGGCGTCGACGGCGCGGGCCTGCGCGAGCGCGCCCTCGCGGTCGATGTGCAGGAAGGCGTGGACCTTCTCGTCGATGGCGTCGATCCGGGCCAGGTGGGCCTCGGTGACCTCGACGGCCGTCAGCTCGCCGGAGGCGATCTTCGCGGCGATCTCCGCCGCGGTGAGCTTGATGATGGTGCTGATGTCCGTCATGGCTGTTAGTCCTCCCCCAGGATCTGCGGCACCTTGAAACGCTGCTGCTCCTGGGCAGGGGCGCCGGAGAGCGCCTGCGCGGGGGTGAGCGACGGACGGACCTCGTCCGCGCGCATGACGTTCGTCAGCGGCAGCGGGTGGGAGGTCGGCGGTACGTCTTGGTCGGCGACCTCGGAGACGCGGGCGACCGCGCCGATGATGTCGTCGAGCTGACCGGCGAAGTGCTCGAGCTCTTCGCCCTTCAGCTCCAGACGCGCCAGCCGTGCGAGGTGGGCGACCTCCTCGCGCGTGATGCCAGGCATGCAGCGATCCTCAGGGTTCGGTGTGTGGTTTTGGCCCAATCCTATGGGGTCGCCCGCCACTGCCCCGCAATCGCGCCCGGGGCGCAGCGAGCCCGTCCGGCGATTGAGGACAAAACGCCCGCCGGGCGGTCCCGGCGTCCCTGCCCCGTCCTTCAGGCCGTCGCCGGACCGGGGTTCAGCGCGCGTCCCGCGGGCCTGGGCTCCAGCTCCGGCGTCACCGCCGCGGCGGCGGCAGCGGCCGCGGCCTCCAGCTCCGCCGGCCGCCGCCAGCCGTGCTCGCCGCGCGCCCGCAGCCAGGCAGTCGTCTCCTGCGGCGGCATGGCGGCCGCGACGAGCCACCCCTGCACCGCGTCGCAGTGCAGGTCCCGCAGCCGCTCCCAGGTCTCGTCGTCCTCGACGCCCTCGGCGACGACCACCAGACCGAGCGAGTGGGCCAGGTCGATGGTGCAGCGGACGATCTCCGCGTCCTCGTTGTCGATGGCGAGGCGGGCGACGAACGACCGGTCGATCTTGAGTTCGCTGACCGGCAGCTTGCGCAGGTGGACCAGCGAGGAGTAGCCGGTACCGAAGTCGTCCAGGGACATCTTCACTCCGTGCCCGGTCAGCCCGGCCAGGGTGTCGGCGGCCCGCTGCGGATCCTCCAGCAGGACGTGCTCCGTTATCTCCAGCTGGAGCGCTCCGGCCGGGACGCCGTGCCGGGCGAGCCGGGCCGCGACGCTTCCCGCGAAGCCCGGGGTGTGGACATCGCGCGGCGAGACGTTGACCGCGACGGGGACGAACAGCCCCTGTGCACGCCACCGGGCCACCTGGGCCAGCGCGGTCTCCAGCACGTACTCGGTGAGGTGCGGCATCAGGCCGGACGACTCCGCGATCGCGATGAACTCGTCCGGGGGGACCCTCCCGCGCTCGGGATGCACCCAGCGCACGAGGGCTTCGAGCCCGGCGACCTGGCCGTCGAACCTGACCTTCGGCTGGTAGTGGAGCTCCACCTCCTGGGCGTCGAGCGCGCGCCGCAGATCGCCCAGCAGCCCGAGCCGGTCCGGGGTGTTGCTGTCCCGCTTGGACTCGTACACCTCCACGCCCGTACGGTCCCGCTTGGCCTGGTACATGGCCACGTCCGCCCGCCTGAGCAGCCCTTCGGCGTCCAGTGCGTGGTCGGGGTGGACGGCGACCCCGGCGCTCGCCTCGAGAACCAGGGTGAGCCCGTCCAGGTCGAGGGGCGAGGAGAGCTCGGCGACCAGGTGGCGGGCGACGCGCTGGGCGCTGGTGATGGAGTCCGCGGTCGGCAGCAGTACGGCGAACTCGTCGCCGCCCAGCCGTGCGGCCTCCGCACCGCGCGGCAGGGCGAGCCGCAGCCGGTCCGCTATCTGGAGCAGCAGCCGGTCCCCCGCCAGGTGCCCGAGGGTGTCGTTCACGGCGCGGAAGCGGTCGAGGTCGATGAGGACGAGGGCCGACCTGGAGCCGGTGCTCCCGGCCTCCTCCAGCGCCGTCCATGTCCTCTCCAGCAGCCACTGGCGGTTGGGCAGACCGGTCAGCGGGTCCCTCAGCTGCTCCTCGGCGCGGGCGCGGGCGATCCAGAGGGTGGAGTCGAGGGCGATCAGCGGGACCGCGAAGAGCGGCAGCAGCACGGGCATGGCCGACGCGACGACGCAGATCAGCGGGGCGATGCCGAGCAGGGCGACCGCGACGAGTCCCTGGCGCAGGAGCGCGGTGCGGGCGATCGTCGGCAGCCCGCCGCCCTGGGACGCCCGTGCGTACCACAGCAGGACGCGGGTGACGAGCAGATACGTGGAGGCCGCGAGCAGCACTTCCGGGACGGCGTCGATGCCCCAGTCGAGTGGCCGCCAGGGGCTGGCGACCGTCGGCACCTCCCCGAAGGCGGACAGGACGAGCGCCGCGGCCCCTATGCCGAGGATGTCCACGGCGCCGTGCAACAGCCCCTGCCACCAGCGGTGGCGACGGGCGGTGCCGACGAGCACCACGACGACCAGGCTGACCAGACCGGCGGGCACCCAGCCGTAGAGCAGCAGCACGGCGAGTGTGAGGGCGGCGCCGGAACCGGTGCCGCCCCACCAGCGGTCGCGCCCGAGGGCGACCAGATGGCCGACGATGATGCCGGTGAGCAGCGCGAGCGACCAGCCCACCGCGCCGTCCGGGAAGAGTGCCTCGCCGTCGCGGACCGTCCGGTAGAACCCGGTTGCCAGCTGAATCGTGGCAACCCCCACGACGACAGCTCCCACTTTTGACGTGAGGCCGACGAAACCCTGCAGCCGCGACACCGTCGCGGCGCTCTCGGTCGGTTTCATTCCGTCCCTCTCACAGCCGGCGGTGCCGATGTCCCACAGTGGCCCCCGTTTTTGTGCCACCACGAACCAATTCCCACCACGCGACCGGGCACGGCAGGTGCACGTTCAACAGTAGGCCGCCAACAGCCCTTGCGGGCAGCGCTCCACAGCTCTTGCCCGAATGCGGACCTCGCAGACCCACCGTCCGATATGAGCCGAACGGGTGATACCAACCGGCTCGGCCGGATCACTCGCCCCCCTCTTGTCCGCTTTATTCCCTTCTCGTCCACCGCCACTCCCCCGGAGCGTCTCGATCGAGCCTCGATCACTTCGGACATCGGGTCTCGATCACGCCTCTACCGGCACAGCCGCCTCACGCGCGGCGTCCGGCCCCTGCTCGAGCAGAACCGCGAACCCGTCCTCGTCGAGGACGGGGACCTTCAGCTGCATCGCCTTGTCGTACTTCGACCCCGGGTTCTCGCCCACCACGACGAAGGAGGTCTTCCTCGAGACGGAACCGGTCACCTTCGCCCCCCGGCTCTGCAGCGCGTCCTTCGCACCGTCCCTGGTGTGTGTGGCCAGCGTGCCCGTGACGACGACGGTGAGCCCTTCGAGCGGTCGCGGCCCCTCGTCCTCGCCCGCTCCCTCGTCCTCCATCCGGACACCGGCCTCCCGCCACTTGCGCAGGATCTCGCGGTGCCAGTCCTCGGCGAACCACTGCTTGACCGAGGCGGCGATGATCGGTCCGACCCCGTCGGCGGCGGCCAGCTCCTCCTCGGACGCCTCGTCGATCCGGTCGATGGACCGGAACTGCCTGGCCAGCTCCACGGCGGCCACCGGCCCCACATGACGGATCGAGAGCCCGGTGAGGACCCGGGCCAGCGGGGCCTGCCGTGCCGCCGCGATGCCGTCGAGCATGGCCACGGCGTTCTTCTTCGGTTCGCCCTGCTGGTTGGCGAAGACCGTCGCGATCTTCTCCTCGCCGCTCTTCGGATCGCGCTTGGGCAGCCCGCTGTCCTGGTCCAGGACGTAGGCCCGGATCGGCAGCAGCTGCTCCACCGTCAGGCCGAAGAGGTCGCCCTCGTCCAGCAGGGGCGGCTCGGCGGGCTCCAGGGGCTTGGTCAGAGCAGCGGCCGCCACATAGCCGAAGTGGTCGATGTCCAGGCACTTGCGTCCGGCGAGGTAAGCCACCCGCTCCCGCAACTGCGCCGGGCAGGACCGCGCGTTGGGGCAACGGAGGTCGATGTCGCCCTCCTTCATGGGGCGCAGCGGCGTACCGCACTCGGGGCAGTCGGCCGGCATGACGAACTCCCGCTCGCTGCCGTCGCGCAGGTCGACGACCGGGCCGAGGATCTCCGGGATGACGTCGCCCGCCTTGCGGAGCACCACCGTGTCGCCGATGAGGACGCCCTTGGCCTTCACCACGTTCTGGTTGTGCAGGGTGGCGAACTCGACCTCGGAGCCCGCCACCTCGACGGGTTCCACCTGGGCGTACGGCGTGACCCTGCCGGTGCGTCCGACGCCGACCCGGATGTTGACCAGCTTGGTGTTGACCTCTTCCGGGGCGTACTTCCAGGCGATCGCCCAGCGCGGTGCGCGCGAGGTGGAGCCCAGCCGGCCCTGGAGCGGGATCTCGTCGAGCTTGACGACGACCCCGTCGATCTCGTGCTCCACGGAGTGGCGGTTCTCCCCGAAGTACGCGATGAACTCCCGTACGCCGTCGAGGGAGTCGACCACCTTGTTGTGCCGGGCCGTCGGCAGGCCCCATTCGCTCAGCAGCTCGTAGGCGTGCGAGAGGCAGTCGATGTCGAAGCCCTCGCGGGCTCCGATGCCGTGCACCACCATGTGCAGCGGGCGGGTGGCGGTGACCTTCGGGTCCTTCTGGCGCAGGGAGCCGGCCGCCGCGTTGCGCGGGTTGGCGAAGGGCTTGTCGTCGGCCTCCACCAGGCGGGCGTTGAGCCCTTCGAAGGCCTCCATCGGGAAGAAGACCTCGCCGCGGATCTCGACGAGCGCGGGGATCCTGTCCCCCTTCAGGCGGTGCGGGATCTCGGCGATCGTGCGGACGTTGGGCGTGATGTCCTCGCCGGTCCGGCCGTCGCCGCGGGTCGCCGCGCGGGTCAGCTTCCCGTGCTCGTAGGTGAGGTTCACGGCGAGACCGTCCACCTTGAGCTCGCACAGGAAGTGGTAGCCGCCGCCCGTGCCGACGTCCCGTGCGACACGCTCGGCCCAGGCCGCGAGCTCCCCGTCGTCGAAGGCGTTGTCCAGGGAGAGCATGCGCTCGCGGTGCTCCACGGACGTGAACTCCGTGGTGTACGGCCCGGCGACCTTCTGGGTCGGCGAGTCCGGCGTACGCAGCTGGGGGTGCTGGTCCTCGATGGCCTCCAGCGCACGCATCAGCCGGTCGAACTCGGCATCGCTGACGACCGGCTGGTCCTTCACGTAGTACCGGAAGCGGTGTTCCTCGATCTGCTCGGCCAGGAGCGCGTGCTGTTCCTGCGCCTCCGCCGGCACACCGGTCAGCTGCTGTGCCTGCTGTTCGCCGGCCATCGTCCGATCCTCCCGTTGACCCGTTGCCCCGTTACTCAGGGTTGTCTGCGAGTGACCTCGCGGCCCGGGCGCAGTGGGCGAGCGCGGCGCGCGCGTACGCGGGCGATGCCCCCGCCAGCCCGCAGGACGGGGTGATCACGACGGACTCGGTGAGAGTCCCCGGATTGAACCCCAGCCTGCTCCACAACGTCCTGACACCCATGACGCTACCGCCAGGGTCCGACAATGCGGTCGAGGCCGCGTCGACTCCGGGAACCACGCCGAGGAAGAGCTGGGTGCCGGCGTCGACGGCTTCCCCGATCGCGTCCTCCTCACGCTCGGTGAGGAGAGAGAAGTCGAACGAGACGGCGCCCGCACCGGCGCGGCGCAACAGGGCGAAGGGCACCTCGGGGGCACACGAGTGGACCACCGTCGGCCCGTCGCCGTTCACCGCGAGCAGCTCGCGCAGGGTTCCCTCGACGACCTGGCGGTCCACGGCCCGGTAGGTCCGGTAACCGCTCGCGGACCTGACCCGCCCCAGGAGTACGGCGGTCAGGGACGGTTCGTCGAGCTGGAGCACGACCTCGGCGCCGGGAACCCGGCGCCGGACGTCCGCGAGGTGCGTGCGCAGCCCCTCCGCCAGCGAACCGGCCAGGTCACGGCAGGCTCCCGGGTCGCCGAGCATGGCCTCGCCGCCCCGCAGCTCAAGGCCGGCGGCCAGGGTCCAGGGGCCGACCGCCTGGACCTTGAGGAGCCCCTCGTAGCCCTGGGTGTGCTCCTCCAGGGCGTCGAGGTCCTCGCCGAGCCAGGAGCGGGCGCGGCGGGTGTCCCTGCCGGGACGGTCGCTGATCCGCCAGCCACTGGGCTCGACATGGCCGTACATCTCGACGAGCAGCCCGATGGTCCGCCCGGTCATGTCCGCACCGGGTCCCCGCGCGGGCAGCTCCGCCAGGTACGGCATGCCCTGCCCGTCGGCGAAGGACCCGGCGACGGTCTTGGCCGCTTCCCGTGCGTCACCGCCCGGCATGGACCCGATACCGGTGGCGGCACACCCGCTGAACTTGCTCTTCTCGCTCACGGGCAGAGCCTACGGGCCGTACCGCCCCCGGTTTCTCAGCGGCCGGGGCGGACCGTCAGGTTGTTGATCTCGGCGTCGCGCGGCAGGTCGATCGCCAGCAGGATCGTGGTGGCCACGGACTCCGGGTCGATCCAGCGTGAGGGGTCGTACTCCTTGCCCTCCTGCTGGTGGACCTTGGCCTGCATGGGGCTGGCGGTGCGCCCGGGATAGACAGATGTCACCCGGACGCCGCTGCCGTGCTCCTCGTGGCGCAGCGAGTCGGCGAGGGCCTTCAGGCCGTGCTTGCTGGCGGCGTACGCGCCCCACTCGGCGTGGGCTTCGAGCCCGGCGCCGGAGTTCACGAAGACGACGCTGCCCTTGGAGACGCGCAGCTGCGGCAGCAGCAGCCGGGTCAGTTCGGCGGGGGCGATCAGGTTGGCGTTGAGCTGGAAGTGCCAGGCCTTGGGGGTGAGGTCACCGATCCTGCCGAGTTCGACGACGCCCGCGATGTGCAGCAGCGAGTCGAGCCGTTCGGGCATCGGCTGCTGTCCGAAGGCCCAGGAGAGCCGGTCCGGGTTGCCGAGGTCGCCGACGAGCGTGCGGGCCCCGGGGTGGAGGGCGGCCAGTTCCTTGGCCCGCCCCGCGTCCCGGGCCAGCAGCACGAGCTCGTCGCCGCGCTCCAACAGGCGGCGGGCGACGGCCGCTCCGATACCGGAGCCGGCCCCGGTGATGAGATGAGTAGGCATGCCCTCATGCTGTCACCCCGCCCCGGCCTCACCGCAGGCCGGCCGACTCCTCCAGGTAGGCGAGCGCCCCGACACCGTCCTTGGCGAAGAAGACCAGGTCGGTGAGGGGCACCGGCAGGAAGCCCTCGTCCTCCATGCGCTGGAACTGCTGGCGCAGACCGTCGTAGAACCCGGCCGTGTTCAGCAGGACGACGGGCATGGTGTTCTTGCCGTGCTTCTTCAGCTCCAGGATCTCCGTGGCCTCGTCGAGCGTCCCCGTGCCGCCGACCATGACGACGACCGCGTCGGACTTCTCCAGGAGCAGCGCCTTGCGCTCGGCCAGGTCCTTGGCGATCACCATCTCGTCGGCGTCGGTCCTCGCCTTCGCCGCCAGGAACTCCACCGACACGCCCACGAGCCGCCCGCCGGCCGCCTGCACCCCGTCGGCGACGACCTTCATGAGTCCGCTCTCCGACCCTCCCCAGACCAGGGTGTGCCCGCCCCGGCCCAGCAGTTCGGCGAATTCCCGGGCGGGCACGGTGTAGCGGTCGTCGAGGTCGGCGGCGGAGAGAAAGACACAGATGTTCATGCCACCACCGTACGGGCCGCCCCCCGGCACTCCCCCGGAGCGGGAAGAAACCGGCCCGCCGGACGGCTGAACCAGTCATGACTTCCGCATCAGGACACCGCATCACCGTCGAGCCCGAAGCCGTGCACGTGCGCGTGGTACGCGACGGGCAGCTGCTCGCCGAGAGCCGGCGTCCGCTCGCCCTGCGCGAGACGGGCTGCCCGGTCAGGTATTACCTGCCGCCCGAGGACGTCCGTACGGAGCTGCTGACGCCCTCGGACACCCGTACGCACTGCCCGTTCAAGGGGGATGCGTCCTACTGGTCGCTGCCCGGGGCGGCGGACCTCGTCTGGGCCTATCCGGAGCCCAAGGACCAAGTCGCCGCGATCAAGGACCACTTCTGCTTCTACGACACGGCCGTCGTCACCGACTGACCGTCAAAAATACTTCTGGTGACGACCGATGAGTTTTGCGGGCGGCATCGGTCAACCCTCACATGGACAAGACTCTCTCCCGTGACGGCACGTCCGTCGCCTACCGGCGTCGGGGTGACGGGCCGCCGGTGATCCTGGTCGGCGGGGCGCTGAGCAGCGCGGCGACCGAGGCACCGCTCGCCGAACTGCTCGCTCCGCGGTTCACGGTCGTCACGTACGACCGCCGTGGCCGCGGCTCCAGCGGCGACAGCGGTCCGTACACGGTCCGGCGCGAGATCGAGGACCTGGCAGCGGTGGCGGCCCGGGTGGGCGAGCGGGTGTCGCTGTTCGGCATGCTGTCGGGCGGCGCGCTGGCCCTGGAGGCGCAGGCGGCGGGGCTGCCCGTGGATCTCCTCGCGGTCTACGAACCGCCGTACACCCCCGGGCCGGCCGGCCTCCTGTTCAAGTCCCGCTGCACGGCCCGGCTGCACCGGATGCTGTCCATCGGGGACCGCGACGGCGCCGTCGCCCTGTACATGTCCCGGACCGGCGTCCCGGAGGAGACGATCGCCCGCATGCGGCACGCCCCCCTGTGGAAGAGCCTGGAAGCGCTGGCGCACACCCTGGCGTACGACGACGCACTGCTGGGCAACGGCACGGTCCCGGCGGAGCGCTTCGCGTCCGTGACGGCGCGCACGCTGGTGGTCTGCGGCGGCTTCAGTCCCGACCGGACCCGTGAGACGACTCTCGCCCTCGCGGCGGCGGTCCCCCGGGCACGGCACCGCACGCTGACCGGCCAGACGCGCGATCTGGCACCGCAGGCGATCGCACCGGTCCTGGCGGACTTCTTCGCGCGGGACGTGTTCCTGCGCGAGACGTCGTAGCGGACCCCCTGAACCGGCCGGGTCGCCGCAGGGGAGCGACCCGGTCCGAGGCTGTGCGTCAGCCCGCCGCCGCCCTCTCGCGGCGGACGGTCGTGGCGATGGTGGCGGAGCCGACCACCCTGGTGCCGTCGTACAGGACGACGGCCTGGCCGGGGGCCACACCCCGTACGGGCTCGGTGAACGAGACGTGCAGGGTGCCGTCGGTCAGCTCCGCCGTCACCTCGGTCTCGCCGCCGTGGGCGCGCAGCTGCGCGGTGTACGTACCGGGGCCGGCCGGGGCCGTACCGCACCAGCGGGGCTTGATGGCCGTGAGGGCCGTGACGTCGAGGGCCTCGGCCGGGCCGACCGTCACCGTGTTGTTCACCGGCGAGATGTCCAGCACGTAGCGGGGCTTGCCGTCGGGGGCGGGGTGGCCGATGCGCAGACCCTTGCGCTGGCCGATGGTGAAGCCGAAGGCGCCCTCGTGGGTGCCCACCTTCGTACCGGACTCGTCGACGATGTCACCCTCCGCAGGGCCACCGAGACGGTCCGCGAGGAAGCCCTGGGTGTTGCCGTCGGCGATGAAGCAGATGTCGTGGCTGTCGGGCTTCTTGGCGACGGCCAGGCCGCGGCGCTCGGCCTCGGCGCGGATCTCGTCCTTGGTGGTGAGGGTGTCGCCGAGGGGGAACATGGCGTGCGCGAGCTGCTTCTCGTCCAGGACTCCGAGGACGTAGCTCTGGTCCTTGGCCATGTCCGAGGCGCGGTGCATCTCCCGGGTGCCGTCGTCGTTCAGCACGACGGTGGCGTAGTGGCCCGTGCAGACCGCGTCGAAGCCGAGGGCCAGGGCCTTGTCGAGCAGTGCGGCGAACTTGATCTTCTCGTTGCAGCGCAGGCAGGGGTTGGGGGTGCGCCCCGCCTCGTACTCCGCCACGAAGTCGTCCACGACGTCCTCGCGGAAGCGTTCCGCGAGGTCCCAGACGTAGAACGGGATGCCGATGACGTCCGCCGCACGGCGGGCGTCCCGGGAGTCCTCGATGGTGCAACAGCCGCGTGCCCCGGTACGGAAGGACTGCGGGTTCGCGGAGAGGGCGAGGTGCACACCGGTCACGTCGTGGCCTGCCTCGGCGGCACGGGCCGCGGCGACGGCGGAGTCGACTCCGCCCGACATGGCGGCGAGCACACGGAGGGGGCGCTGGGAGGTCTCAGTCATAGCCCATCCAGAGTACGGGTCCCCGGGAACCGAATGCGCGCGGATATGCGTTGACGATCACATGGGGACCAGAGGCAGGGCCGGAGGATCCGGGAGCGGGTCGCGCGGCATCAGCAGACGCTCGCTGCTGATCGGCGGCGCCGCGACCGCCGTGGGCACGGCCGCGCTGGCCGCGGAGGAGATCCGGCGCGTCTGGTGGCGGGTACCGGGCGTGGAGAAGCCCCGCAAGCCCGGTGAGCTGGACTTCGCCGGTGCCCGGTGGGTGGCGGCCTCCGAGGCGAACTGGCGGCGGGCCGACCGCCCCGACGACTACGGCGTGGACCGGGTGATCATCCATGTCACCCAGGGCAGCTTCGCCAGCGCGGTCAAGGTCTTCCAGGATCCGGCGCACCGTGCCGCGACGCACTACATCGTCGGCCAGGACGGCCGTGTGACGCAGATGATCCGCGAGCTGGACGTGGCGTACCACGCAGGAAACCGCTCGTTCAACGAACGCAGTGTCGGCATCGAGCACGAGGGCTTCGTCGACCGCCCGAAGGACTTCACGGCCCGGATGTACGAGTCCTCGGCGCGGCTGACGGCAGCGATATGCGCGCGGTACGGGATACCCGTGGACCGCGAGCACATCATCGGGCACGTCGAGGTGCCGGGCACGGACCACACGGATCCAGGACCGCACTGGGACTGGGACCGCTACATGAAGCTGGTCCGGGCCGCTTCCAGGGCAGCCAAGGCCGCGGAGGCGACGAAGGCTAGCTGAGCCCTGCCGTACGGGCCCGTTCGACCGCGGGGCCGATCGCCCGCGCGACGTCCTCGACGTCCTGCTTGGCGGAGGTGTGGCCGAGCGAGAAGCGCAGGGTGCCGCGGGCCAGGTCCGGGTCGGTGCCCGTGGCCAGCAGCACATGACTCGGCTGGGCGATGCCCGCCGTGCACGCGGAGCCGGTGGAGCACTCGATGCCCTGGGCGTCGAGCAGCAGCAGGAGGGAGTCGCCCTCGCAGCCGGGGAAGGTGAAGTGGGCGTTGGCGGGCAGCCGGCCGCCGGGGGCCGGGTCACCGCCGAGGACCGCATCGGGGACGGCCTGCAGGACCGCCGCGGTCAGGTCGTCGCGGAGCGCACCGATCTCGCGGGCGAAGTCCTCACGCCCGTCGGCGGCGAGCCGTCCGGCGACCGCGAAGGCGGCGACGGCGGGCACATCGAGTGTGCCGGAGCGCACATGGCGCTCCTGTCCGCCGCCGTGCAGCACGGGGACGGGGGTGTGGTCACGGCCCAGGAGCAGCGCTCCGACACCGAAGGGGCCACCGATCTTGTGTGCGCTGACGGTCATCGCGGCCAGCCCCGACCGGGCGAAGTCGACCTCGAGCTGCCCGAAGGCCTGTACCGCGTCGGAGTGCATGGGCACATCGAACTCGCGCGCGACATCGGCCAGTTCGCGAATCGGCATGACGGTGCCGATCTCGTTGTTGGCCCACATGACGGTGATCAGCGCGACATCGTCGGGGTTGCGGAGGATCGCCTCGCGCAGGGCCTCGGGGTGCACACGTCCGTACCGGTCGACGGGCAGGTAGTCGACGGTGGCGCCCTCGTGCTCGGCGAGCCAGTCGACGGCGTCGATCACGGCGTGGTGTTCCACGGGGCTGGCGAGGACCCTGGTGCGGCGGGGGTCCGCATCGCGCCGGGACCAGTAGAGGCCCTTCACGGCGAGATTGTCGGCCTCGGTCCCGCCCGAGGTGAAGACCACCTCGCTGGGGCGCGCGCCGAGGGCGTCCGCGAGCGTCTCTCTGGACTCCTCGACGGTGCGGCGGGCCCGGCGCCCGGCGGCGTGCAGGGAGGACGCGTTGCCGGTGACGGCGAGGTGCGCGGTCATCGCCGCGATCGCCTCCGGGAGCATCGGAGTGGTCGCTGCGTGGTCGAGGTAGGCCATGGTGGACACGATTCTACGAGTCCGCGGCGGGGCTCATGCCGGGCGCATGGGGTCAGGGCTCCCGAGGGGGGTCCTGGAAGGCGTTCGGGAAGGCGGTCGGGAAGGCGTGCGGCCCCACCCCGGCCCGGAGCCCGATCCGGTACCGGGAGAGCTCTCGGCCCGCCCCGGTCAGCCGCCGAAGTTCCAGGAGACGGTGCCGTTCTCGGTGACCAGGACGGCGAGGACGACCAGGTCGGCGATGCCGAGGGCGAGCCCGAGCAGGGCGCGGCCGCGGCGGGCGGTGGAGCGGGCGAGGGCGATGACCGCCATGACGATGGCGACGGGCCCGAGCAGGATGTTCATCACCAGGAGGCCGAGCAGCCCGAGCACGAACGAGGCGACGGCCAGGCCGTCCGCCTCGCGGGAGGCTTCACGGGAGGGCGCGCGGACGCCGGGCGTCCGGTCGGCCTGCGGAGCGGCCCCGGCCCCGGTGGCGTTCCGGGTTCGGGTACGGGTTCGGCGGGCGAGTGCGGTGGTGAGGGTCATGGTGCGTGCTCCTTCGGATCCGGTGGGATACGCGGTCGGGGGCCGGGTCAGCGGGTCCGGCGGCCGAGGCGCTCACGGACTCCGAAGAGCGCCAGCCAGAGGCCGATCAGGGCGGCTGCCGTCAGCGCCAGGGGCAGCGGCAGATGTGCGACCGCTCCGAGGACGACCCCCAGCAGGAGCAGGGCGGCGACGAGGACGAACATGTGTGGCCCTTTCTGCGAACATTTGAGAGTACGAGTGTTCACTGACTTCACAGTCTAGACCCCCGACCCCTTCCAAGACTCGGAGAACGGTTGTTTACTGAATGGCATGAGTCACACCGTCGGCATCCGCCAGGCCCAGAAGCTGAAGACACGTCAGGCACTCCTGGACGCCGCCCTGCGGCTGCTGGAGCACCAGAGCCTGAGCAGCCTGGGCCTGCGTGAGGTGACGCGGGCCGTGGGCGTCGCCCCGACCGCCTTCTACCGCCATTTCGACGACACGGCGGCACTGGGCGTCGCCCTCGTCGAGGAGACCCTGGGCAGCCTGCACGGCATGATCGGGGCGATCCTCGCCGAGACGGGCGACAGCGAGGAGCGACTGGACCGCAGCGTCGAACTGATCGCCCGTCATGTGGCCGAGCAGCCGGCCCACTTCCGCTTCATCGCCCGCGAACAGCACGGCGGCGTGGGCCCCGTCCGCGAGGCCATAACCTGCCAGCTGCGCCGCTTCGCCGAGGAGGTGGCGGCGGCCCTCGGCACGGAGCCGGAGTCGGCCGGCTGGGACCGGGAGGACCTCCTGATGCTGGGCGGGCTGTACGTCGACCACATGGTGCTCACCGCCTCGGCGCTCCTGGACGCGGGCCCCAAGGACGAGCGGGCGGTCGTCCGGCAGGCGCGACGCCGACTGCGCCTGGTCACGCTGGGCCGGGCCCACTGGCTGGACAGCCCATAGGGTCGTCGCCATGAGCGAATGGACTCTCGACCGGACCTTCACCAGTTCCTCGGGCGAGGTGCGCTGGGCCGTGCTCGGCCCGGAGCAGGCCCCGCCGGTCGTCCTGGTGCACGGCACGCCCTTCTCCTCGTACGTCTGGCGCGGTGTCGCCCGTGCGCTGGCCCAGGACCACCGCGTGTACGTGTGGGACCTGCCCGGCTACGGCGCCTCCGCCCAGTTCGAGGACCAGGACGTGTCCCTGCGCGCCCAGGCCTGGGTCTTCACCGAGCTGCTCGCCCACTGGGGCCTGCCCGAACCGGCCGTGGCGGCCCACGACTTCGGCGGCTGCGTCGCTCTGCGCGCGCACCTCCTGCACGGCGCCCGCTACCGGCGCCTCGCGCTCGTCGACCCGGTGGCGCTGGCCCCGTGGGGCTCGCCCGCGTACCGGCTGCTGGGCGGCCACGCCGAAGTGTTCGTAGAGTTGCCGGCCGCTCTGCATCGCGCGCTGGTGACCGAGTACGTGAGTTCCGCGAGCCATCCGGGACTGCATCCCCAGGTGCTCGAACGGCTCGTCGCCCCGTGGTGCACCGAGACCGGGCAGCCCGCCTTCTACCGGCAGATCGCCCAGAACGACCAGCGGTTCACCGACGACATCCAGCACCGGTACGACGAGCTCGAGCTGCCCGTACTGATCTGCTGGGGCACCGAGGACACCTGGATCCCCGTCGCCCGGGGGCATGAACTGGCCGCGCTGATTCCGGGCGCCGGACTCCGGCTGGTCGCCGGGGCCGGGCACCTCGTCCAGGAGGACGCGCCGGCCGAGCTGACCGCAGCCCTCGCCGGCTTCCTGCGTACACACCCGTAACCGCTGCCGCGCCCTCGCGCGGGCGGATCGAGGCCGGCGCTCCGGTCCTCCGCCGCTCAGCCGCGTGGTGCGCGGGCCAGCTGGCGGGACTGTGCCACCAGACGGTCGGCGCTGTCCCAGACCTCCGCGTCCTCCTCCAGGAAACCGCCCGCGAGGTTGCGGGTGGTGATGGAGACGCGCAGCGGCCCGGGAGCCGGGCGGCAGCGGATGTGGGTGGTGAGCTCGATCGTGGGCGTCCAGCCCTTCAGGCCCAGCTCGAACGAGGTCGGCGGCAGCGCGTCGACGGTGAGCAGCAGTGAGAGCGGGTCCGCGTCGCGGCCGTCCGCGAGTCCGAACCAGCCCCGCATCTCGCCCTTGCCGGACGGTGCGCCGATGGCCCAGCCGATCGTCGCCGGGTCGAGCTTGATGTCGAGCCGTTCGGTGATGGCGGAGCTGCCGGGGATCGCCGCCGGGCCGTCGGCCGGGCCGAGGCAGTGCTCCCGCGGCGGGATGGCGGGCAGTTCGGCGGACGTGAGGACGTCGCCGGTGAGGCCGTCCAGATCGCCGTAGGTGGCGAGCACGCGGATCCGCTCGATCTCGCTGCCGTCCTCCGCGTACTGGAAGAGCGAGGCCTCTCCGGTGGAGAGCGTGCGGCCGGTGCGGACCACCTGGGTACGGATGACGGCGGGGCCCGGGACGGAGGCCGTGAGGTAGTGCGCGGAGACCGAGAACGGGTCGGAGTGCGGGAGAGCCTCTCCGAGCGCCCGGCCGAGCATGGCCAGCAGATAGCCGCCGTTGACGGCGTGGATGATCGTCCATCCC
Source organism: Streptomyces sp. NBC_00683 (assembly GCF_036226745.1). Classification (NCBI taxonomy): domain Bacteria; kingdom Bacillati; phylum Actinomycetota; class Actinomycetes; order Kitasatosporales; family Streptomycetaceae; genus Streptomyces; species Streptomyces sp. NBC_00683. The sequence goes on from NZ_CP109013.1 coordinate 2,760,013, forward strand.
GCGGAGAGCTCGGCGTCGTAGACGCCCTCTTCACGGAGTGTGACGGCGGTGTCGCGGTCGAACTCGCTGTCACCGATGGTTGCCTGCGCTGTGCGCGGCGCCTGCGCTGCTGCCTGTGCCATGCGATGCACGGTACACCGACTGCGTTACTGAGCGGTAGCTTTGTATGACGATTACATGACCGCCGGGGTCTCCTCCGCGGTCGCCGAGCGCCGGTTGTAGGCGCGCGGAGCCCGCCAGTGGAAGCGCATCGCCAGCAGCCTCAGGACGAACGCGGTGATGACCGCGGTACCGCTGGTGAAGGCGTTGAGGGCGTCGAAGCGGATGCAGAGCACCACCATGACCGCGCCGACGATCGCGGGCACCGCGTACAGGTCGCGGTCCCAGCGCAGCAGGGACGGCACCTCGTTGGCGAGTACGTCGCGCAGCACACCGCCTCCGACGGCGGTGGCCAGCCCCAGGACGGCCGAGGAGGTGAGGCCGAGACCGTAGTCGTAGGCCTTGACCGTGCCGGCGACACAGAACAGGCCGAGGCCTGCCGCGTCGAAGACGTTGACGCCGACCTGGATCCGCTCGACGTGCGGGTGGAGGAAGAACACGAGGCCGGCCGCGAGCAGCGGGGTCAGGAAGTAGCCGAGATCCGTGAAGGCCGCGGGCGGGATCGCCCCGATCATCACATCGCGGAAAATCCCTCCGCCCAGCGCTGTCACCTCGGCGAGCACCGCGATGCCGAAGACATCGAAGTTCTTGCGTACGGCGAGCAGGGCGCCCGAGATCGCGAAGACGAAGATCCCGACGAGGTCGAGCGCATGCTGGACGGAGGGAGTGAAGAGTTCGTTGAGCACCGGACAGTTCTACAACGTCCGGTGCCCACGATGTCACCCGGAGGCCGTCAGGCGGTGCCGGCCTTCCCTTCGGAGCCGGCCTCGGCCACGGGCGCGGCCGCGTCCGCGTCCGCCGGCTCGTCCGGGGCGTCGGCGGTGTCGGCTGCCTCACCCTCGGGCGCGGACGCCTTCTCCGAACCGGCTTCCGCTTCGGCTTCGGCTTCGGCTTCCGCTTCCGCTTCGGCATCGGCTTCGGCTTCCGCTCCGGCGGACTTCTCCGCCACCGGCGCCACTGCGACCGAATCGGCGGGGGCCTTCTGGGCGGGCACCTTCACAGCGGGCGCCTTGTCGGCGACCGGCTCCTCGGTGGACGTCCCCACGACCGCCTCGATACCCGTGGCCCGGGTCAGCCCGATCGTCCCGTCCTCGATCTCGGCCGCGAAGTGGCAGGCCACCTTGTGCCCGTCACCGACGTCCGTCAGGACCGGACGCTCGAGCGCGCACTTGTCCTGCACCCACGGGCAGCGGGTGTGGAACCGGCAGCCGGCCGGCGGGTTGGCCGGCGAGGGCAGGTCGCCCTGGAGCAGGATCCGCTCCCGCCGGTCCTCGACCTCGGGGTCGGGCACCGGCACCGCGGACATGAGCGCCCGGGTGTACGGGTGCTTCGGGCCGGCGTACAGCGCGTCGCTCGGCGCCTCCTCCACCAGGGAGCCCAGGTACATGACCCCGATGACGTCGGAGATGTGCCGGACGACGGCGAGGTCGTGGGCGATGACGAGGTAGGTGAGCCCCAGCGACTGCTGCAGCTCCTCCAGCAGGTTGATGACCTGCGCCTGGATCGACACATCGAGCGCCGAGACCGGCTCGTCGCAGATGATCACGTCCGGTTCGAGCACCAGGGCGCGGGCGATGCCGATGCGCTGGCGCTGGCCGCCGGAGAACTCGTGCGGATAGCGGGACAGCGAGTTCGCGGGCAGTCCGACCTTGGCGAGGATCGCCTTGATCTTCTCCCGGCGGTCGTCCCGGTCGGTGCCGATCCCGTGGGCCGCCATGCCCTCGGAGAGGATCGACTCGATGTTCTGCCGCGGGTTGAGGCTGCCGAGCGGGTCCTGGAAGACCATCTGGAGCCTGCGGCGGTACCGGCGCATCTCCTCGTCCGGCAGCTTGGCCAGGTCGGTGCCGTCGAAGACGACCTCACCGGAGGTGATGTCCACGAGCCGCAGCACGGCACGGCCCAGGGTCGTCTTGCCGCAGCCCGACTCGCCCACGAGCCCGTACGTCTGTCCGGCCTCGACGCTCAGCGAGATGCCGTCCACGGCGTACACGTGTCCGACCGTACGGTCGAAGAAGACACCCTTCTTGACGGGGAAGTGGACCTTCACATCGTCGAGTTCGAGCAGGCTCATGCCGAAACCTCCGCCTTGGGCAGGACCGGGTTGACACAGCGCACCTGGTGTCCGGCCGTGCGTGGTTCGGTCAGTTCGGGAGTGCCCGTGAGGCACTCCATCGTGTAGAAATCGCAGCGGGGCGCGAAGGCGCAGCCGTCGGCCCAGGCGATCTTGTCGTTGATCGATCCGCGGATCGGGTGGAGCGGCTCCCCGCGCGGTGCGTCCAGACGCGGGATGGACCCGAGCAGGCCGTGCGCGTACGGATGCGTGGGTGCGGCGAACAGCTCACGCCGGTCCGCGGACTCCACGGCCCGTCCCGCGTAGAGGACGTTGACCTGGTCGCAGATGCCGGCGACGACCCCGAGGTCGTGGGTGATCATCAGCAGGGCGGTGCCCTCCTGGTCGACCAGTTCCTTGAGGAGTTCCAGGATCTGGGCCTGGATGGTCACATCGAGCGCGGTGGTCGGCTCGTCGGCGATGAGCAGCCGGGGTGCGCAGGCCACCGCCATGGCGATGAGCGCACGCTGCCGCATACCGCCGGACAGCTGGTGCGGGTACTCCTTCAGCCGCCGGCGCGGGTCCGGGATACCGACCCGGTCCAGGAGGTGGGCGGCCTCCTTGCGGGCGGCCTCCCCCTTCAGGCCGCGGTGCCGCTGGAGGATCTCGGTCACCTGGACACCGATGGGGATCACCGGGTTCAGCGAGGACAGCGGGTCCTGGAAGATCATCGCGAGCTGGCTGCCGCGCATGTCGCGGAGCTTGCGCCGGCTGATGGTCAGCAGGTCCTGGCCGTCGAACTCCACACGTCCGCCGACCTTCACGCCCTTGTCGGGCAGCAGGCCCATCAGGGCGAGCGAGGTCACGGACTTGCCGCAGCCGGACTCGCCCACCAGACCGACGACCTCGCCCTGGTCCACGGTGAAGGAGACACCGTCGACGGCGACGGAGTCCCTGCGGCCGCGTCCGCCGAAGGTGACGCTGAGCTGGTCAACATTGAGCAGTGCCATGGGAGATCAGCCTCGCAGCTTCGGGTCGAGGGCTTCGCGCATGGCCTCGCCGAGCAGGGTGAAGCCCAGTGCGGTGATGATGATCCCGACGGCCGGATAGGCGGCCATCATCGGCTCGTTGTCGAAGAACCGCTGCGCCTGGGAGAGCATGACGCCCCACTCCGGGATCGCCGGGTCGGGGTTGCCGAGGCCGAGGTAGGACAGGGCCGCGGCTTCGATGATCGCGGTGGCGAGGCTGAGCGTCGCCTGGACGATCACCGGGCTCAGCGAGTTGGGCAGGATCTGCGTGAGGACGATCCGCTTCTTCCGGATGCCGAGCGCCTTGGCCGCCAGTACGTAGTCCGCGCCGCCCTGGGCGAGCATCGAGCCGCGCAGCAGACGGGCGAAGACGGGGATCTGGACGACGCCGACGGCGATCATCACGGTGGTCAGGGACTGGCCCATCACGGCGGCGATGGATACCGCCAGGAGCAGCGAGGGCAGCGACAGCATCAGGTCGGTGATACGCATGATCACGGTGTCGATCCGCTGCCCGACCTTGCCGCCGAGGGTCGCGGCGGCACCGGACAGCACACCGACGATCGCGCCGATGACCAGGCCGATGAGCATCGAGACCACACCCACGAGCAGGGTCTGGCGTGCGCCGACGAGCATGCGGGAGAACAGGTCGCGGCCGAGGTGGTCGAGGCCGAACCAGTTCTCGCCGCGCATTCCGACGAACTTGCCCTGGTTGGTGAAGACTTCGCCGCGCCAGGTCTGGGCGGTGGGGCTGTAGGGGGCGATCCACGGTCCCACGATCGCGAGCACCACGAACACGCCGATGACGACCGCGCCGATGATGGCCATCTTGCTGCCCCTGAGCCGCCGCAGGGCCTCGCGCCACAGGCTCGCGCCCGCGGTCGACTCGGTCTGCTGGGTCAGTTCGGCGAGCCGGTCGATCTTGTCGGCCCTGTTGGTCAATGTCGTCACGTCAGTGCACCCGCACTCTCGGGTCGATGATGCTGTACGCGAGGTCGACCAGCAGGTTGATGAGGACGTACACCATCGCGATGAAGAGGATGAACCCGACCAGCACCGGGTAGTCGCGGGCGTCGATCGAGGTACGGATGAAGGAGCCGATGCCTCCGAAGGAGAAGACCGACTCGGTCAGCACCGCGCCCGACAGCAGGCTGCCGGTCAGCAGGCCCACCGCGGTGACCACGGGGAGCAGCGCGTTGCGCAGCACGTGACGGCCGCGAACGACCCGCTTCTCCAGGCCCTTGGACTCGGCGGTGCGGATGTAGTCCTCGCCGAGGACCTCCAGGACGCTCGCCCGGGTCATGCGCACGATCACGGCGAGCGGAATGGTCGCGAGGGCGATCGCGGGCAGCACCAGGTGCATGATCGCGTCCCAGGTCGCGTCGAGCTCACCGGTCAGCAGGCCGTCCAGGGTGGCGAATCCCGTGATGTTCGTGGCGTCGAGACCCGTGGAGAGCCGTCCGTAGCTCGGGAAGATGTGCAGCTGGACGGCGAGGATGCCCTTGAGTATCAGCGCGAGGAAGAACACGGGGATGCAGATGCCGATCAGCGATCCGGACACCGAGGCGACGTCGAGCCAGCCACCGCGGTGGCGGGCGGCGAGGTAGCCCATCGGGATGCCGATCAGGACCGCGATGACGATCGCGGCGACGCTGAGTTCCACGGTGGCCGGGAAGCGCAGGACGAATTCGTCCCACACCGGCTGACCTGTCTGGGTGGAGGTGCCGAGGTCCAGTTCGAAGATGCGCTTGAGGAAGCGCCAGTACTGGACGTAGACGGGCTCGTCGAGCCCCAGCACCCGGTTGATGCGCGCCACTTCGGCTTCGGTCGCCCGCTCGCCCAGGATCGCTGAGGCGGGTCCGCCGGGCAGCCGGTTCAGCCACAGGAAGAGCAGAACCGACAGGCCGAGCAGGGTGGGTATGAGCTGTAGCAGTCTTCGTACGACGAGTCGCAGCACCCCGCGTGCCCCTTTCTAACGTGTCGAAAAGTGGGTCCGCCCGGCCACCGGGAAGGGGTGGCCGGGCGGACCCACTGATGTGCGGTTACTTGAAGGAGACCTCGGCGAAGTTCTCCTGCGTCAGCGGGGAGACCTTCGGCGGGTTGACGTTCTTGGCGAACGCGATCGCGGGCGGCGAGGACGAGATCGGGAGACCCGGCAGGTACTCCATGATGGTCTCGTTGGCCTTCTTGTAGGCCTCGACGCGTCCGGCGGGGTCGACGACCTTCGAAGCGGCGTTCACCGAGTCGAAGACCTTGTCGTCCTTGAAGCCCCACTGCTTGTCGGCGCCGGCGAACCAGGTACCGATGAAGTTGAAGCCGTCGTTGAAGTCACCGGTCCAGCCCAGCATGTGCAGGGCGCAGGAGCCGGCCTCGGTGGCGTCCAGGTAGTCCGGGGCCCACTTCATGGCCTTCGGGACGACCGTGATGCCGGCCTTCTCGAGGTCGGCCTTCATCAGCTCGAACATGTCCTGCGGGGCAGGCATGTAGGGGCGGGTGACCTCGGTCGGGTAGCAGAACTCGAGCGTGAGCTTGCTCTCGCCGGCGGCCTTCAGGAGCTGCTTCGACTTGTTCGTGTCGAAGGGGTACTGCTTCACCTTGTCCGAGAAGCCGGCGACCGTGTCGGGCATGAACTGCGTGGCGACCTTGCCGCCCTCGGGCAGCTGGGTCTTGACGATGTTCTCGCGGTCGATGGCGTGCGCGATGGCCTGCCGGACCTCGGGCTTCTTCAGCGCCGGGTTCTTCGACTGGGTCATGCCCACGTAGAAGAGGTTGAAGACGTCACGGGTCGGGACCTCGTAGCCCTCGGACTCCAGCGTCTTGATGTCCGCGGGCGCGACCAGGTCGTAGCCGTCGATGTCACCGGCCTGGAGCGCCTGGCGGCGGCCCTCCTCGGTGTCGATCGTGCGGAAGACCAGGTTCTTCACCTTGGCCTTGGCGCCCCAGTAGTCGTCGAAGCGCGCGAGGCTGACTTCCTTGTTGCTCTTGTTCCACTTGGTGATCTTGTACGGGCCGGTGCCGGCGACCGTGCCGGCCTCCTGGCTGTACTTGGGGTACGTGATCGCGTCGCCCTTGGCGGTCGCGTCCTGCTTCTCGTACTCCTTGAGGGCCTTCGGCGAGTGGATCGCCAGGGCCTGCAGGGAGAAGCCGCCGGGCAGGTTGGCCGAGGGCTCGTTGACCTCGATGACCGCCGTGTTGGCGTCCTTCGCGGTGCAGGACTTGTAGTTCGCCTTCGGCGCCTCGGGGTCCTCGTTCTTCGCGAAGCCGCCCATGATGGACTGCCAGTAGTACGAGACCGCGCTGGACTGGTACGTACCCGCCCAGTTGAACCAGTGGTCGTAGTTCGCGCAGACCGCGGCGGCGTTGAACTCCTCGCCGTCGTGGAACTTCACGTTCTTACGGAGGTTGAACGTCCACACCTTGCCGGCGGGGTCGCTCTCCCACTTCTCGGCGAGTCCGCCGACGAGCTTGGAACCGCCGGGCTCGTGCTCGAGCAGGGCTTCGAAGGCCTGACGCGTGACCCGGAAGGTCTCACCGTCGCTGGCCAGCGCCGGGTCCAGGGACCCGGGGTCGCCCGCACCTGCGAAGACGAAGGTGTCCTTCGCTCCGTCCTTGGCATCGTTGTCCCGCTCACTGGAGCAGCCCGTGGCGATCAGGCCGACGGCGACAGCCGCCGTGATCACCCGAACAGTTCGGGACTTGAATATTCGCATGTGGGTCCACCCCAGGTCAGCAGTGTGTGGAGAGGTATTGATTCGCCCGAACACTACATTCGCGAAGCAGCCCGGAGAACAGTCCGCATAGCGGTGATACCTACCTGAGACCCGGACACTCAACAAACCGACCAGATACGGGACATCCTGCCCGCGCTTGTTAACCCGTTCGCAATCGGGGCGGGTTCAGCGGAGGTGCGAGGGCGGGTAGCCGTACCCCGGCGCGGCAGCGGGCGGCGGGCCCGCCGGGGCGTGCGCCTCGCGGTCGTAGAACGGACGGGAGTTGGCGCGCAGCCACATGGCGACGGGGTCGTACTCGTCGGACATGGACACCGTCGAGACGGGCAGTCCGTCGGGGACCACGCCGATCGACTGCTGCATCATCGCGCGGACCGCGTCGACGGAGGGCCGGCCCGTGTCGTAGAGATCGAGCCCGATCGCGAGATACGGGGCGCCCAGCGCGGGCTGCACCCAGGCGCGGCGCAGCGCGCGGACGGCGGGGGTGCGGTGGGCGTTGTGCGACAGAAGGGCGTAGAACTGCGGGATCTCGATGGCGGGGTCGGAGAGCTGCAGCGGACCGGCGGGCATCCGGTCGAGGCCTGTCGCGATGCGGCGCAGGTCCAGCCAGGGGATGCCGACGCCGCCGCCGGGGGCGTGCGGGTTGAGCCAGATGCCCCAGCGGTCGGGGAAGAGGGACCGGGCGATCTCGCGGCCGGTGACCAGCTCGTGGGACCTGTTCCAGCCGCTGGCCGAGAGTTCCTGGGCGGAGGTCACGCACGGGGCGTAGCCCATGCCGTCGATCTCCATGTTGCCGTACTGGGCATCGGGCGAGCCCGCGGTGCCGTGCCAGAGCAGCATCCAGACCTGGCCGTCGGTCAGGGCCTGCAGCAGCGCCTCGTAGGCGTCGAGGCGCCCGGGGGCCACTTGCCGCAGCATGTGCTCGACCTGCCCGGCCTCCGCGGTGCCTGACGCACTCACCCTGGGTCCCGCCCCTCGTTCGTTCCGCTGCCCCGTCGTGCCGCGGTGCTGTTGCCCCGCACCCGGGCACGACGGGTGCGGCCTCGCCATCAAACCAGCTTATGCGTCGCCCCTGACACCGGCTTGACGCCACGGGCGAAGCGGACTCAGTACCCCTCGCGCCGGTAGAACGGCCTCACCTTCTCCAGCATCCAGTCCCCCACGGGGTCCTGGGCCACGTCGAGCAGGACCAGATTGACCGGCCACGGCAGCTGGACCCGGCCGAGCGCACGGCCCAGCGCGTCCATCGGGGCGCTCTGTCCGGCACCGTCCCAGGTGGCGAACTCGACGCCGACGAAGAGGACGGGGTCGCCGCCCTCGATGCTGGCCAGCGCCCTGCGTGCGGTGCTCACGACACCGATGTCCTGGAATTCGCCGGCCACCGCGGCGAGGAAGTCGACGGGGTCCTCCTTCCAGTCCGGCTCGTAGAGCCGGACCCGCCCGCCGGAGGGCCCGTCCAGCGCGGTGCGCCCGGCCCGGCAGAGCTCGGCGACGGCCGGCGGCGGCAGCGGCACACCGACCGCCCCGCCGGGATTGACGGCGATGCCCAGCTGCGGGGGCAGCCCGCGGGCGAATTCGCGGGCGGGCGCGACGGTGAACGAGAAATGGGCGCCGACGCAGTGCAGGAACTGGGCCTCGGAGCTGAACACCGGTACGTACGCGGCACCGTCGATGTCGACCGTGGGCAGGTCGAGGTCGGGGCTGTCGGGCCCGCCGCCGTTCGGCAGGGGCACCCAGACGCGGCTGCGGCCGAGCACCTCGACCAGGCGGCCGCCGGCTCCGGGCACGCCGAGGGAGGCGCTGAGCACTTCCTCGAGCTCGTTGGCCGGCCATCCGTGCTGCGGATGGACGGGGGCCTGGGCCGGAATGTCCACGGTGTCTGTGTCCCTTTCTCGCCATGCTGTGCGGCAGAAACCTTAGTCCGAGCCGCGCCCGGACGGCAGTGACACAGGAAACAGCGCAGGCCGGGCCGCCGGACCGTCCAGATTCCGGACGGCCGGACGGCGCTCACCGGTCTATGCGTTTGCGAACGAAATCCGTTCGATCGCCGTTGCGGCCTCCCGGTCGAGCAGCACCGCGGACGCACAACCGGGCGGCAGCAGTCCGCTCTCCGTGTCGCGCAGCAGCCGTCCGACCGCACCGCGGTGCCGGGCGAAGGCGTATCCGGATACGCCCCTTCCGCGCTCCCGCTGGCCCGCCCTGGCCACATGAGGGGTGACGTCGAGCAGGACGAGGTGCAGCGTGCGGCCCCGGCGCCCGGCCTCGCGGGCCAGCCAGCGCCGCACCCAGGCCTGGGTCCCGCAGTCGTGCACGACGACGGATCCGCCCGAGCGGAGCGCCCGCCACAGCCCGAGGTAGTGCGCGGCGCGGACCAGCGGCCGGTAGAGGGCGTACGGGAGTAAGGCGGGCAGGGAGCCCGCCCAGCGGTCCCTGGTGTCCTGGGAGTCGATGGCGTGCTCCCGCACCGCGCGCCGGATCAGCGTCGACTTCCCGCTGCCGGGCAGTCCGGAGACCACCACCACATCGCCGGCGACGAAGTCCAGGCTGCGCGGGCCGAGCCCCTTCCTGCCCCGCAGATCACGCACCACCGGAGCGTGCGTGCCCAGGAGCCCCCGGGCGCGGGCACCCTGCTGCGCGGGCACAGCACCGCGTGCCGCCCCTGCGGTCGTCGCGTACGGCTGCAACGTCATCGCCCTCCCCCTGCCGAGTCACCACACCTGACCTGCCCAAGAAGTGTAAAGAAAAGGTAATGCGGCACAACCGGTTCCGGCCGCACGTGTCGGCGCCCGGACGGCCCCGGGTGCCTGCGCGGATCCGGTCGCCCCACTCTGGCGCAATGCGTGCGATGATGACCCCGCCAACTGCATACCGGCCGTTTGAATCCGCGCGGGAGAGTCCCGGTCACTGTGTGCGCCGGGCGCCGAAGGAGCAAGTTCCTCCCTTGAATCTCTCAGGCCCCGTACCGCGTGGATGAGGCAGATCTGAAAAGCGGGCCGCTCGCGCGGCTCCACCCAAGGTGCAAGCCGACCCCCGTAGGGGCTGACCCTTTCAGGGGCTCTCGGCGAACCTCTCAGGTTCCGATGACAGATGGGGAGGGAACGTCCTCTGTCGTCATGCCCTGGAGCCATGCCCATGAGCACTGCCCCCGCCTCCCGTCTCACCGCCCTCGATGCGCTGCATCGCTCCCTGGGCGCGACCATGACCGATTTCGCCGGCTGGGACATGCCCCTGCGGTACGCCAGTGAGCGCGACGAGCACAACGCCGTACGCACCCGGGCCGGGCTCTTCGACCTGTCGCACATGGGCGAGATCACCGTCACCGGACCGCAGGCCGCGGCCTTCCTGAACTTCGCGCTGGTGGGCAACATCGCCACCGTCGGCGTGGGCCGGGCCCGCTACACGATGATCGTCGCCGAGGACGGCGGGATCCTGGACGACCTGATCGTCTACCGCCTGGGCGAGAACGAGGCCCCCGAGTACATGGTCGTCGCCAACGCGGGCAACGCACAGCTCGTGCTCGACACGCTCGCCGGGCGCGCCGGGGGCTTCGACACCGAGGTGCGCGACGACCGCGACGCCTACGCGCTGCTCGCCGTCCAGGGCCCCGAGTCCCCCGCCATCCTGAAGTCGGTCACGGACGCCGACCTGGACGGGCTGAAGTACTACGCGGGCCTGCCCGGCACCGTCGCCGGTGTTCCCGCGCTCATCGCCCGTACCGGCTACACCGGCGAGGACGGCTTCGAGCTCTTCGTCGCCCCCGAGCACGCCGAGCAGCTGTGGAAGGCGCTCACCGAGGCGGGCGCCCCGCACGGCCTGATCCCGTGCGGCCTCTCCTGCCGCGACACGCTGCGCCTGGAGGCGGGCATGCCGCTGTACGGGCACGAGCTGACCACCGCGCTGACCCCGTTCGACGCGGGTCTTGGCCGGGTCGTGAAGTTCGAGAAGGAGGGCGACTTCGTCGGCCGCGAGGCGCTGCTGGCCGCCGCCGAGCGCGCCGAGACCGCCCCGCCCCGCAAGCTCGTCGGCCTGGTGGCCGAGGGCCGCCGGGTGCCGCGCGCCGGCTTCCAGGTCGTCGCCGACGGCAAGGTCATCGGCGAGGTCACGTCCGGCGCGCCGTCGCCGACGCTGGGCAAGCCGATCGCCATGGCGTACGTGGACGCGGCGCACGCCGCGCCCGGTACCGAGGGCGTCGGCGTAGACATCCGGGGTACCCACGAGGCGTACGAGGTCGTCGCACTGCCCTTCTACAAGCGTCAGAAGTGACAACGGGGCGTCCCGCACGTGACGTAGTCCCGTCTCACACCGTAAGACCACCGTTCATCAGCACTCCCCCGCGTACAGGAGAATTCAGGTCATGAGCAACCCCCAGCAGCTGCGGTACAGCAAGGAGCACGAGTGGCTGTCGGCCCTCGAGGACGGTGTGGCCACGGTCGGTATCACCGAGTTCGCGGCCAACGCGCTCGGCGACGTGGTCTACGCCCAGCTCCCGGAGGTCGGTGACACGGTGACCGCGGGCGAGACCTGCGGTGAGCTGGAGTCGACCAAGTCGGTCAGCGACCTGTACTCGCCGGTGACCGGCGAGGTCACCGATGCCAACCAGGACGTCGTGGACGACCCGGCGCTGGTGAACTCCGCCCCCTTCGAGGGCGGCTGGCTGTTCAAGGTACGCGTCGCGGAGGAGCCGAAGGACCTGCTCTCCGCCGACGAGTACTCCGAGTTCTCCGGCAACTGAGACCCAAGGGACCCCCTGATGTCGCTTCTCAACTCCTCCCTCCACGAGCTGGACCCGGACGTCGCCGCCGCTGTCGACGCCGAGCTCCACCGCCAGCAGTCCACCCTCGAGATGATCGCTTCGGAGAACTTCGCTCCGGTCGCGGTCATGGAGGCGCAGGGCTCCGTCCTCACCAACAAGTACGCCGAGGGCTACCCCGGCCGCCGCTACTACGGCGGCTGCGAGCACGTCGACGTGGTCGAGCAGATCGCGATCGACCGGATCAAGGCGCTCTTCGGCGCCGAGGCCGCGAACGTCCAGCCGCACTCCGGTGCGCAGGCGAACGCCGCCGCGATGTTCGCGCTGCTGAAGCCGGGCGACACGATCATGGGCCTGAACCTGGCCCACGGCGGTCACCTGACCCACGGCATGAAGATCAACTTCTCCGGCAAGCTCTACAACGTGGTCCCGTACCACGTCGACGAGACCGGCATCGTGGACATGGCCGAGGTCGAGCGCCTCGCCAAGGAGTCCAAGCCGAAGCTGATCGTGGCCGGCTGGTCCGCGTACCCCCGTCAGCTCGACTTCGCCGCGTTCCGCCGCATCGCGGACGAGGTCGGCGCATACCTGATGGTCGACATGGCCCACTTTGCGGGCCTGGTGGCCGCGGGTCTGCACCCCAACCCGGTGCCGCACGCCCATGTCGTCACGACCACCACGCACAAGACCCTCGGCGGTCCGCGCGGTGGCGTCATCCTGTCGACGCAGGAGCTCGCCAAGAAGATCAACTCGGCGGTCTTCCCCGGTCAGCAGGGCGGCCCGCTGGAGCACGTGATCGCGGCCAAGGCGGTCTCCTTCAAGGTGGCGGCCACCGAGGAGTTCAAGGAGCGCCAGCAGCGCACCCTGGACGGTGCCCGCATCCTCGCCGAGCGTCTGGTGCAGCCGGACGTCACCGAGGTCGGCGTCTCCGTCCTGACCGGCGGCACGGACGTGCACCTGGTCCTGGTGGACCTGCGCAACTCCGAGCTGGACGGCCAGCAGGCCGAGGACCGCCTCCACGAGGTCGGCATCACGGTCAACCGGAACGCCGTTCCGAACGACCCGCGCCCCCCGATGGTCACCTCGGGCCTGCGGATCGGTACGCCGGCGCTGGCCACCCGCGGTTTCCAGGCCGAGGACTTCACCGAGGTCGCCGAGATCATCGCCTCGGCGCTGAAGCCGGCCTTCGACGCGGACGACCTGAAGGCCCGCGTGATCGCGCTGGCCGAGAAGTTCCCGCTGTACCCCGGCCTCAAGTAGGTCACCCGCAGTTTGCACGTCGGGTGGGGGCACCGCGCACACTGAACAGTGAGCACGGTGCCCCCACCCTTGTCCCCGCGCTCTTCGGGCCCACCGGCCCGGCCCGCACCACCCGGCAGACAACGGCGTCTACCAACCCCCTTAGGAGTCCTCCCGTGGCCATCTCGGTCTTCGACCTCTTCTCGGTCGGCATCGGCCCGTCCAGCTCCCACACGGTCGGCCCGATGCGCGCGGCGCGCATGTTCGCCCGCCGCCTCAAGAACGAGGGCCTGCTGGCCCACACCGTCTCGATACGGGCGGAGCTGTACGGCTCGCTCGGCGCGACCGGCCACGGCCACGGCACCCCCAAGGCCGTCCTGCTCGGCCTGGAGGGCGAGTCCCCCCGTACCGTCGACGTCGAGGGTGCCGACAGCCGGGTCGAGGAGATCCGCTCCACGGGGCGCATCAACCTCCTCGGCATGCACGAGATCCCCTTCGACACCGACGAGCAGCTGGTCCTGCACCGCCGCAAGGCACTGCCGTACCACGCCAACGGGATGACGATCTTCGCGTACGACCACGAGGGCACCCTCCTCCTGGAGAAGACGTACTACTCGGTCGGCGGCGGCTTCGTCGTCGACGAGGACGCGGTGGCCGGCGAGAACCCGATCGTCCCGGACGACACCGTCCTCAAGCACCCCTTCCGCACCGGTGACGAGCTGCTGCGGCTCGCCCGCGAGACGGGCCTGTCCATCTCCTCCCTCATGCTGGAGAACGAGAAGGCCTGGCGCACCGAGGCCGAGATCCGCACCGGCCTCCTGGAGATCTGGCGCGTCATGCAGGCCTGCGTCGCGCGCGGCATGGCCACCGAGGGCATCCTGCCGGGCGGTCTGAAGGTCCGCCGCCGTGCCGCGAACTCGGCCCGCCAGCTGCGCGCCGAGGGCGACCCGCAGGCGAACGCGATGGAGTGGATCACCCTCTACGCGATGGCCGTCAACGAGGAGAACGCCGCGGGCGGGCGTGTCGTCACCGCCCCGACCAACGGTGCGGCGGGCATCATCCCCGCCGTCCTGCACTACTACATGAACTTCGCCGCGGGCGGCTGCACCGAGGCCGAGAAGGACGACAGCATCGTCCGCTTCCTGCTGGCCGCCGGAGCCATCGGCATGCTCTTCAAGGAGAACGCCTCCATCTCCGGCGCCGAGGTCGGCTGCCAGGGCGAGGTCGGCTCCGCCTGCTCGATGGCCGCGGGCGCCCTCGCCGAGGTCCTCGGCGGCTCCGCCGAGCAGGTGGAGAACGCCGCCGAGATCGGCATGGAGCACAACCTGGGTCTGACCTGCGACCCGGTGGGCGGCCTCGTGCAGATCCCGTGCATCGAGCGCAACGGCATGGCGGCGGTGAAGGCCGTCACGGCGGCCAGGATGGCGCTGCGCGGCGACGGCAGCCACAAGGTCTCCCTCGACAAGGTCATCAAGACCATGAAGGAGACGGGCGCGGACATGAGCGTGAAGTACAAGGAGACCGCGCGCGGCGGACTCGCGGTGAACATCATCGAGTGCTAGGCACAGGCCGGCCCGGGCGTCAGTCGAAGCAGCCGGTCCTCGCCCCGTCCGTCTCGGAGCCGACCTCTATCTCGAACCCGGAGCCCGAGTCGAACTCCGGTCCGGCCCGGTAGCCGTGCTCGATCTTCAGCCGGCGGGCCGTGGTGAACTGCACGGTCAGCAGGAGGGCATCGCCGTCCCCGCCTTTGGTGAAGCACAGTCCCGCCGTTGTTTCGGGAGTACTCGGGTCCGAAGGGTCGGACTGCAGACGCCAGCCGTCCGCCTCGGCGGTGGCGCGGTAGAAGTCCACGACCTTCTGCCGGGGGCCGGGGAAGGCGTAGACGCGTTCGGCGTACAGCCAGGCGTCGCCGCTGTCGTCGAGGCAGCCGGGCACCGGGGCGAGGTCCTCGGGGACGGTCGCCCCCTCCGGAACGGATTCCAGGATCGGCTGGGCTCGTAGTGCCTTCACGCGTGTCGCCGTGTCGTCACAGGTGTTGAAGGGGGAGAGCGCGGAGCAGCCGCTCAGGCCGGTGGCGAGCAGGGCGGTGGCCAGGAGCAGTGCGCCGGGCCGAGCGGGGTTGGTCCGGTGCGGCATGGGTCTCCCGAGGGTCCTGGGCGGGCGGGCTTCACGGTCCGGTAGGGAACAGCAGCCGGAGCGAGAAGAGAGGTTACGACGGTGCCGGGACCGTGCTGACACGGCGCCCAACCCCAGAAGCCCCCTAAGTGCTCATAGATGAGCAGCTGTTCGACCGCGATCATGCAGTTTCGGTCACAAGTGGCTTCCCTCTGTCGCCCACAAGGGGTTCACTTGACGTGACGCATGGTGACGCGGTCGCCCCACCGGCTCGCGGATCCGGCTCCGATGTCCAGGCCCCTGGCAGAGGAAGGAGGACCGCGATGGCCACCTCACCTCGTACGGTGACCCTCTGCCCAGAGCTGGTGGGTGCCAGGCGTCCGCTCAGGCGGACCGGCACCGGTACGTCGCGCCGATGAAATCCCCGCTCCCATCCTTCATTCGCAGCATTCTCGACGAGGGGCACCAATGAGCCAGATTATTTTACCGGTGTTTCATATGCCGTTCCAGAGCGCAGGGTGCAACCCAGGTGTGGAGGAAACCAAGAAGGCCGCCTGGAAGTGGGCCGATGCGAACGGCCTCGCCCTGAATCCGGTCGCCCGGAAGAAGATGCTCCGCACTCGCCCCGAACTCTGGATATCCCTCATATTCCCGGAGGCATCGCAGAAGCATCTCGATCTCTTCTGCCAGTGGCTCTTCTGGGCGTTCCTGGTCGACGACGAGTTCGACGACGGACCGGCCGGACGCGACCCGCACATGTGCGAGGAGGCGATCGCCCGGCTGGTGGACGTCCTGGACGGCGCCGAACCGCACGGCCCCATGGAGCGCGCACTGGAAGGCCTGCGTGAGCGGACCTGCCTGGGCAGGTCACCCGTCTGGGTCAGGCAGTTCCGCCGTGACACCGTGTCCTGGCTGTGGACCTACTACGCGGAGGCCGTCGAACGCGCCGCCGGACAGGTGCCGAGCCGGGCCGACTTCGTGAAGCACCGCCGCGACTCGGTTGCGATGCAGCCCTTCCTGGACCTCCACGAGATCACCGCGGGAATCGATCTCCCCGAGTCGGCCCGCAGCCTTCCCGCGTACATCGCACTGCGGAACGCGGTGACCGACCACTCGGGTCTGTGCAACGACATCTGCTCCTTCGAGAAGGAAGCGGTTCTCGGTTACGAGCACAATGCGGTCCGCCTCATTCAGCGGGATCGCAGGTCCACTCTTCAGGAGGCTGTGGACGAGGCCGGAATTCAACTGGCACGCATCGCCGAGCGAGTTCAGCGGGCCGAAAAGGAACTGGCCGAGGAAATAGAGGCCGCGGGTATCGACGGACAGACGCGTGCGGCTCTGGAGCGCTGCGCGCGGGACTATCGCGGTCTGGTCCGCGGCGACTTCGACTACCACGCGCGCGCCGAGCGCTATACGCGTCCTGATCTGGTCGAGGTCGACCGGCGCGAGACACTGTCCCAGTACTTCGCCGCCTGACGGCGCACGCGCCGCGACAGGGCCCGGGGATCCCGGCTGCGGGGGCCTCGGGCCGCGGCGGCCGTGATCGGGTCGTGTGCCGCCGTCGTGTTCCGCCGTGCCGGAACAGGATGCGGCCGAGCGGGGACGATCACCGGACTGCCGGTCGCACCGGCCACAATCGGCCAGATCCGTCCGGCTCCGCAGACGAGTCGGCCCCCGCGCCACCGGCCGGGGGCCCACTGCACTCAGCCCTTGTTCTGAACGGCCCAGAACTCCTCGAACGTGAGCTGCCCGTCACCGTTCGCGTCATGCGCGTTGATGATCGCCTGTGCCACCGTCTCGGTGACGAACGGGTCGCCGAGCTGCGCCATGGCGCTCTTGTACTCGGCCGCCGTGATCAGGCCGTCGCCGTTCTGGTCGAACTGCTCGAATGCCTTGCGCGCCGACTCGATGTCCGCCACTGTCCCGCCCCTTCGTAAAGCGTTGCTGACGTGGTCAGATTATCGGGCGGAAATCCGGCCCGGTGCGGCGGCCGGTCGGTGATCATGGAGGCATGCCCGACACACTTGCCCAGATCCTCGCAGCGGCGGCGCGCGGGACGTTTCCCGCGCCGGACGGCACCACCACCATCGTGGAGCAGCCGAGCGTCCGCGACGCCGGTGTGCTCGCGCTGACCGCCCACTCGGTGGTGTTCAGCGACGAGGACCCGCAGTGGATACGGTCCACGCTGGCCGCCACCCCTTCCGACGCGCTGGGCGCCACCATGAACCCGCACTTCCTGTGCGCGCTGCTGGCCCGCACCGGACGCCGGACGAACACCATCGACCTGCTGACGGTCGCCGACGCGCTGCCGGGCGGCCCGGACCTGCCCCTGCGGGAGATCCGGGACCCCGACCACCCCCGGGTGGCGCGGGCGATGAAGTACCGCGACGAGGTACGCGTCTGGGCCACGGACGGCGGTGTGGTGCTGCTGGGCCGAGGGGTCGCCGGGCGCTGGGAGACCGCGATCGAGGTGGACGAGGCGGCACGCGGCCGGGGGCTCGGGGTGCGGCTGGCGCGGGCGGCCCGACAGCTGGTGCCGGACCCGTTCGTGTGGTCGCAGCAGTCGCCGGGCAACGCGCGCAGCGTACGGACGTTCCAGGCGGCGGGGTTCCGGCCGGTGGGCTCGGAGGCGCTGCTGATCCCCGGGTAGTGCCGGGCCGGGGAGTGCGGTCAGCGGAAGACGCCGGTGTGGCCGAGCGAGTAGCGGCCCGGCTGCGGATAGACGGCCAGCCCGTGCGGCCCGCTGCCGACCGGGATCCTGGCCAGCTGCTTGCCGCTGGTGGTGTCGATCGCGTACACCTCGGCGTCGTAACGCCCGGACAGCCAGAGCACCTTGCCGTCCGCCGATACGCCGCCCATGTCCGGGCTGCCGCCGTCGGGCAGGTGCCACTTCTTGGTGAGCTCCTTCTTCCCGAAGTCAAAGACGGAGACGGAACCCTCGCCCCGGTTGGAGATGTACATCTCCTTGGAGTCCCGGCTGACATAGAGCCCGTGGCAGCCCTTGCCGGTGGGCAGCAGCTTCGGGGTGGTGAACTTCTTCCCGTCGAGCACCCACATGCCGTGCGCCATCATGTCGGCGATGTAGAAGGTCGATCCGTCCGGGGAGATCTTCACGTCCTGCGGCATGGCGCCCTGCATCGGCAGCTTCTGCTGTCCGACGACCTCCATCTTCTCCGTGTCGACCTTGAGGAGCTCGCCGGAGAACTCGCAGGAGACGATGAAGTACCGCCCGTCCGCCGAGAAGTCCGCGTGGTTGACGCCCGAGCAGCTCACCGGGACGGTCTTGGCCCGGTCCATGGTCTTCGGGTCGCGGAAGACCAGTTCGTGGTCGAGCGAGGCCATGACGACGGCGTACTTGCCGTTCGGGGTGAAGTAGAGGTTGTACGGGTCGGAGACCTCGAGCGTGCGGCCGGTCTTCCCGGTGGCCGGGTCGATGGCGGTGAGGCTGTCGCCCACGTCGTTGTTGACCCAGAGCGTCTTCAGGTCCCAGGAGGGGACGACGTGCTGGGGCTGCGCGCCGACGGGGATGGTCTCGATGACCTTGTACGTCGCGGGGTCGATCACCGAAACGGTGTTGGAGTTGGTGTTGGGGACGTACACCCGGGACGGGAAGCCCTTGACGGCCGGTGACAGCTTTCCCGCGCGGTCGGCGGCGTAGACGTCCTCGGGGTCGAGCACCGGCGGCATCCCCGGCAGTCCCGGCGGGGTCGCGGCCCGTTCGGGCTCGGCCTGTCGTGCGGCGGCCTCGGTGCGGGAGGGCCGGGTGTGGTCCGCGGGCGCCTGGCAGGCGGCGAGCGCCGCGACGAGTACGCCCCCGAGCAGGGCCGTGGCTGTGGTGGTGCGCATGGAGGGAAGCATCAGGTCAGCAGCTCCGTCGTGGTCACCGCGCGCAGTTGGCGCCGGTCGATTTCGGTGAGGAGGAGGGGCAGTGCGGCGACGGTGTCCCGGTAGCCGAAGTGCAGGCTCACCACGGACCCGTTGCGGAGTTCGCCTGCGACCTTGCGGGTGACCGCGGCGACGCCCGGCGAGGTGAAGTCGAGCGAGTCCACGTCGTAGGAGAGGACGTGTGCGTAGCCGGCCCGCCGGGCGAGGTCCTGGACGAGCGGGGTGGCGTACTGGGCGCGCGACGGGCGGAACCAGGTGCCGATGGAGCCGGTGAGGCGGCGCAGCCGCTGCGCGCAGCCGGTGATCTCGGCGTACGCCTGCGCTTCGTCCATCGCGTTGATGTCGAGGTGGCGCTGGGTGTGGTTGCCGAGGTCGTGGCCGCCGTCGAGAATCCGGCGGGCCATCCCGGGGTGTTCGTCGAGCCAGCTTCCGACGGCCAGGACGGTGAGCCGGGCTCCGGCCCGTTCGGCCTCGGCGAGGACGGTGCGCGCGAGGACGGGGTCGCCGTGGCCGTGGAAGGTGAGGGCGACCCGGTTCCGGTCGCGGGGGCCGTGCTCGATCTGGACCGGCCGGCCCGGGAAACGGTGCGGGGCGGGAGCAGGGGCGACGGCGCCGCGGGACTGCTGGGGCTCGTGGCCCTTCTGCGGCGCGTGGGTGGTGGTGTCGTCCCGCGTACAGCCTGCGGTGGCGGCGCCGGCCAGGAGCGCCCCCGCTGTCGCGCGCAGGGCGGTGCGGCGGGGAACCGGTGTCCTGCGACCGTTCATGGCCGTCCACCTCGCGGGGTTCGGTTCGGGTACTGATTCCCCGAGACCCGAGACACAGTAGGGCGAGATGGGTGGAATGTGATGATTGACGCTTTTCGGAGATGATCAATGAATCACCCGCCGAAACTCATATTCATGCAAAGAAAGCCAGGCCAGTGACTCATCACACCTGTGATTCAGAAGCTTAATATGACTATTCAGCACGGTTTGCCCGGTTTGCTGTTTTGGCGACAGGGTCGCCCGTCTGCCATAGTCGAGGACACGACCTCCTCCGACCCGAGCCAGGTCCCGAGAGCGGCCGTGGACACACCCCCCATTCCACGGCCCCCACAGAAGCCCCCGAAGCGCCGCACCACGGCCGACCGGGGGCTTCTGCACATCCGGGCCTGCCGGACGCGTCATCGGCCGGCCCCGGAAGTCGCCCCGGAAGTCGCCTCGATAGTCGTCTCAGCGGTCGGAGGTGCGCATCTCGAACCAGGTGGTCTTCCCGCGGGGCAGGAGATCCACGCCCCAGCGGTCGGAGAGCTTGTCGACGAGGAAGAGGCCCCGCCCGCTGACGTCCATCTCCCGGACGGGCATCAGGCACGGCAGTCCGCGCGAGGGGTCACGCACCTCGATCCGGATCCAGCCCCGCCGGCGCAGCATCCGCAGCCCGAAGACCCGCGCCCCGGTGTGCCGCACGGCGTTGCCGACAAGCTCGGAGACGAGCAGTACGGCATGTTCCGAGGTCTGCGGGGGCAGCGCCCACTGACGGAGCATCACGCACGAGGTGAGCCGGCGGGCGGTGGCCGCGGACTCGGGGCGCGAGGGCAGCCGGACTTCGTCCTCCGTCGGATTTCCGAACAACTCCAGCGCCTTGAACGCCTGTTCGTCATCGACGGCCGGCATCCAGCGTGCCGCGGTTGCGCTGCTGCGCGGTCGCGGCTGTTCCACACCCTCCAGGCCCGCCATGCCCACCATCATGGCCGCACGGAACGCCCTCTGTGACCGTTCCTGCGGAATCCCCCCACCGGAATCCACCATTCCGAGAGGGTGATCTGACATATGCCAGGGGCAGAATGTCACCCCTGGCAGCCAGGGTGAACTGCGCCGACGCACTTCCGTCGGGTAATTGCACGGAGGGGACGCGCACCGGACCTTAAGGTTCTCTTAAGGTCCAGCTAATCCGCCCGCACGGATGAACACACGTCCCTCTGTACCCAACTGGCGTCCGATCAGAGGAACTTGGCCTTGCCGGGGCCCTCCTCCACAAAGCTGCGCATACCGCGCTCCCGGTCCTCGGTGGCGAACAGACCGGCGAACCAGTTCCGCTCGATCGTGAGCCCGGTGTCGATGTCCGTCTCCAGACCCGCGTCCACGGACTCCTTCGCGGCGCGCAGTGCCAGCGCGGGCCCCTGCGCCAGCCGGGCCGCCCAGGCGTGCGCCTGCTCGTACACCTCGGCCGCGGGCACCACACGGTCCACCAGACCGATCCTCAGGGCCTCCTCCGCCTTCACATGACGGCCCGTGAAGATCAGGTCCTTGGCCCTGGACGGACCGACCAGCCGGGCGAGCCGCTGGGTGCCGCCGGCGCCCGGGATCAGCCCGAGCAGGATCTCGGGCTGGCCGAGCTTGGCGTTGTCCGCGGCGATCCTGAAGTCGGCGCAGAGCGCCAGCTCGCAGCCGCCGCCCAGCGCGTAGCCGGTGACGGCCGCGACGACGGGCTTGGGGATCCGCGCCACGGCGGTGAACGAGTCCTGCAGGGCCTTGGAGCGCACGATCATCGCCGTGTGGTCCATCGCCTGCATCTCCTTGATGTCCGCGCCCGCCGCGAACACCTTCTCGCCGCCGTAGAGGACCACGGCACGCACGTCGTCGCGCCGGGTCGCCTCCTCGGCGAGCTCGCGCAGCCGGTCCTGGGTGGCGACGTCCAGAGCGTTCATCGGCGGGCGGTCCAGCCGGATCGTGCCGACGTTGTCGCTTACTTCGAGGGTTACGGTCATGGAAGGCAGGTTAACCACGACTAACGCCGACGGGCCCGGTGCTGTTGGTCACAGCACCGGGCCCGTCCCATGCACAGGGGCGGCGGAAGGACCTACGCGGTCCACTCCGACCAGTCCATGTTCCAGCCGTTGAGGCCGTTGTCCGGCTGGATCACCTTGTCCTTGGAGTTCTTCACGACCACCACGTCACCGATCAGCGAGTTGTCGAAGAACCAGGCGGCCGGGGTCTTGCCGTCCCAGGCGCCGCGTACGTCACGCAGACCGACACAGCCGTGGCTGGTGTTCGTCGAGCCGAAGATGCTCGACGCGCCCCAGTAGTTGCCGTGGATGAAGGTCCCCGAGGTGGACAGCCGCATCGCGTGGGGCACGTCCTTGATGTCGTACTCGCCGCCGAAGCCGACGGTGTCACCGTTCATCCGGGTCACCTTGAGCTTCTCGCTGATGACCATCTCCCCGTTGTACGTGGTCGTCGACGGGGCGCCCGCGGAGATCGGGATGTCCTTGATCTGCTTGCCGTCGCGGACCACCTTCATCCGGTGGGAGCTCGCGTCGACGGTGGAGACCTGGCTGCGGCCGATGGTGAACTTCACGGTCTTGGCCTGCTTGCCGTAGACCCCCGGGCGTCCCTCGACGCCGTCGAGGTCGAGGCGCAGCGTCACCTTGGTGCCCGCGGCCCAGTACTCCTCCGGGCGGAAGTCGAGGCGGTCGTTGCCGAACCAGTGGGGCTCGATCGGCACGGCGGGCTCCGCCGTCACCTTGATCGCCCTCTCCACGGCGTCCGGGTCGGTGATGCCCCGGGTGAAGTGGATCGAGACCGGCATGCCGACACCGACGGTCGAACCGTCCTCGGGCGTGTACTGCCCGATGAAGGTGTTCTGCGGGACGAGCGTCGTGAAGGTGGTGTCCTTCGCCGACTGACGGCCCTTCGTGTCCTTGGCGACCGCGTGCACCGTGTACTTGGTCGCCGCGGCCAGATGCCGGTCGGGCACCCAGCTGAGGCCGTCGGCGGATATCTTGCCCTCGACCGCGTTGCCCTTGGGGTCGGCGACCTTGACCGTGCTCAACTTGCCCTGGGCGGCCGAGACCTTCAGTGCCCCGCTCGTCGCCACGTCATCGGCGCCGTCCTTGGGTGCGATGGTCACCACCGCCTGCGAGGCGCTGGTGTCGTCGACCTTCGCGCCCGCTCCCTTGCCGTCCTTCGCCCCGTCGGCGTTGCCGCCCCCGCCGCACGCCGTCACCAGCAACAGCAGCGCACCCAGTACCAGTGCGAGAAGTCCGGGGGTCCCACGCCCACGCCGTCCTCTGCTCGCCCCGGCCGATGCCCCCGATATCGGCTGCCCGTTCAATGTGGTCGTCTCCCCTCGCACGGCCTGGCCCCGCCATGGCCCGCACCCCCGCGCGCTGTACATGCACGCTCGGCGCAAGATAATCACACCGGGCGCTGGGAGAACTCCCCCGGGATGTCACCGTTCCGTCCCAAGTCGCAGGGCTCCGCCCCCCGGTGGTCCCGGAGACCGTGTCTCCGGGACCTGCGCAGGTCGGACCGGGGATCAGCGCAGTGCCGAACCGGCCTTCCACCGGTCCCATCCGAGGTTCCACCCGCCGAGCCCGTTGTCCGGCTCGACCGTCGTGTCGGTGGAGTTGATCACCTCGACCACATCGCCCACGAGCGTCCGCTCGAAGAACCATCCGGCCGGGGTGTCCGAGCTGCCGCCCTTCACATCACGCAGGCCGATACAGCCGTGACTGGTGTTGTCGGAGCCGAAAATGTCGGGAGACTCCCAGTAGTTGCCGTGCAGGAAGGTCCCCGACTTGGTCAGCCGGATGGCGTGCGGCACGTCCTTGATGTCGTACTCGCCGCCGAAGCCGACGGTGCGGCTGTCCATCCGGGTCACCTCGTGCAGCTCGGAGACCACCATCTTCCCGTTGTACGTGGTCGTCTTCTTCGCACCCGCGGTGATGGGCACCGTACTGACGAGCTCGCCGTCGCTGCGTACCTCCATCGTGTGGGCCCGGGCGTCGACCACGGACGTCTGCGACCGGCCGACCCGGAAGGTGACCTTCTTCTTCTGGCTGCCGTACACCCCGGGCGCACCCTCGACATCGCGCAGCCCCACGTCGACGGTGACCTCGGTGCCGGGTTTCCAGTACGTGGCCGGGCGGAAGTCGAGGCGCTCCTTCCCGAACCAGTGACCGACCACCTCGGTCTCGGGCTCCGCGGTGATCCTGATGGCCCTCTCCACCGCAGCACGGTGCTTGACCGGCCGGTTGAAGTCGAAGGAGACGATCATTCCGGTACCCACCGTGGACCGGTTCTCCGGCTTGAAGTAGCCGATGAAGCGGTCCTTGGGTACGAGGGTCGTGAAGGTGGTGCTGCGGGCCGAGCGGTGGCCGTCCCCGTCGACGGCGACCGCCTCGACGCTGTACTTCCCCGCCAGCCCGAGCCGGTACCCGCCGTCCCGGGGCGCCCACGACCGGCCGTCCTTGGCGATCCGGCCCTGCACCTCCTCCCGTTCCGCGTCCTCCGTCCGTGTCACCTTGACCGATTCGAGCCGTCCGTCGGGGACGGTGACCTCGATCCGGCTCCTGGCTCCGACGTTCTCGGCGCCGTCCTTGGGGACGATCCGGATGACGTCGTCGGGGGATCGGTTGTCCCCGAAGAACGACGTGCCCCCGGTGCAACCGGTCAGTACGGCCAGCACGGTGAACAGTCCTGCCCATGTCAGCACGGCGGCCGAACCCGCCCGTGCTCTCTTCGCTACGTGGTTCACGTCCCCCCAACGACAAGGGGAGGGCGGGGGAAACGTGAGTGCGGGCCCCGCCGTGGGCAGAACAGAGGGGGAGGACCACACCGGGAGGGCCGCGGCCGGGACGCCGTGCGCCCTGTCTGCGGTGCCGCCCCCGACGAGCCGCGGGAGGCCGAGAGGTGTCGAGTACAGCCGAGCAGGAGGAAGCGTCACCGACGATCGGGAGGGTGGTAGAGCGCGGACCGGCTGTACCGAAGGAGCCGGCCGGACCACCCGTATGGCCGGGTGCCCCGATGCCGCTCGGAGCCCGGTTCCGGGTCGGTCCGGACGGTGTCGCGGGCACCAACTTCGCCCTCTGGGCCGGCGGGGCGGAGGCCGTCGAGCTCTGTCTCTTCGATGCGCAGGGCCGCGAGACACGGCTGCCCCTGACCGAACTCACCCATGAGATCTGGCACGGTTTCGTCCCCGGCGTACGGGCCGGACAGCGCTACGGCTACCGGGTGCACGGCCGCTGGGACCCCTGGACCGGCGCCCGCTGGAACGCGGCGAAACTGCTCCTCGACCCGTACGCCCGTGCGGTGGACGGTTCGTTCACCCTGCCGCCCGAGGTGTACGGCCATGTGAGGGACTGGCCGCAGCAGCATGTCGCCGACACCGTGCGCGACGACCGGGACTCGGCGCCGTACGTACCCAAGGGCGTCGTCGTGCACGACGACGACGACTGGGTGGAGGACCGCAGGCCCAAAACCCCCTGGGCGGACTCGGTCATCTACGAACTCCACGTGCGCGGCTTCACCAAGCTCCACCCGGACATCCCGCCGGAACTGCGGGGCACCTACGCCGGACTCGCCCACCCCGCCGCCGTCGGCCACCTCCAGCGGCTCGGCGTGACGGCCGTGGAGCTTCTCCCCGTCCATCAGTTCGCCCACGAGGACCATCTGCTGCGGCGCGGGCTGCACAACTACTGGGGCTACAACTCGATCGGCTACTTCGCCCCGCACGCCGGCTACGCGGCGAGCGGCACGACGGGCGGGCAGGTCGGCGAGTTCAAGAAGATGGTGCGCGCCCTGCACGACGCCGGGATCGAGGTGATCCTCGACGTGGTCTACAACCACACCGCGGAGGCGGGCGAGCTCGGCCCGATGCTGTCCCTGCGCGGCATCGACAACCGCGGCTACTACCGCCTCCAGCCGGACGCCCGCCGCTACGCGGACTACACAGGCTGCGGCAACACCCTGCACGTGGTGCAGCCGCACGTGCTCCGCCTGATCACGGACTCGCTGCGCTACTGGGTGACGGAGATGGGCGTCGACGGCTTCCGCTTCGACCTGGCGGCGGCCCTGGCCCGCTCCATGCACGACGTCGACATGCTCTCCCCCTTCCTCGCGGTGATCGCGCAGGACCCGGTGCTGCGCCGGGTCAAGCTGATCGCCGAACCGTGGGACGTCGGCAACGGCGGTTACCAGGTCGGCGCCTTCCCCCCGCTGTGGACCGAGTGGAACGACCGCTACCGCGACGCCGTACGGGACTTCTGGCGCGGGGCGCTGCCCGACGTACGGGACATCGGCTACCGGCTCACGGGGTCGAGCGATCTGTACGCCTGGGGCGGCAGACGCCCGTACGCCTCCGTCAACTTCGTCACCGCCCACGACGGTTTCACCCTGCGCGACCTCGTCACCTACGAGCACAAGCACAACGAGGCCAACGGCGAGGGCAACCGCGACGGCACGAACGACAACCGCGCCTGGAACTGCGGCACGGAGGGCGAGAGCGACGACCCCGGCATCAACGCCCTGCGCCGCCGCCAGCTGCGCAACCTGCTCACCACGCTGCTCCTGTCGACCGGAGTGCCGATGCTGGTGGCGGGGGACGAGATGGGCCGCACGCAGGGCGGCAACAACAACGCGTACTGCCAGGACAACGAGATCGGCTGGCTGGACTGGTCGCTCCTCGACCGGCCGGAGTGGCGGGAGCTGACCGAGCTGACCACCCGGGTCCTCGCCCTGCGCCACGCCCATCCGGTACTGCGCCGCCGCGCCTTCTTCGCCGGGACCCCCCAGGCCCCGGACGGGCTGCGGGACCTGGCGTGGTTCACCCCGCAGGGCGCGGAGATGACGGAGGCGGACTGGTACGCACCGGCCGCGACGCTCGGCCTCTACCTCTCCGGGCGCGACATCCCGGGCCGGGACGCCCGGGGCGAGCAGATCACCGACGACAGTTTCCTGGCGGTCCTGCACGCCGCGCACACCCCGTGCGACTTCCATCTGCCGGGAGCGCCCTGGGCCCGGTCGTACGAACTGCTCCTGGACACCTCCCGGGAGGACCAGTCCACGGCCCCGGGAACGGTCCACCGGGGCGGTACGGCACTGACGGTGCCGGGGAGGTCGGTGCTGCTGCTGCGGGTGACGGGATGAGGGGCTGATACGGGCCCCGACCGGTGCGGACTGTCCGGAAAACCAGATGAGCGATGTCAGTGGCGAACCATAGGCTCGCTCCTGATGCCCGAAAAACCTGCAGAGCCCACGGACCGGTCCGCCGTGCGCTCCCTCATGCGTCTGTGGCCCTATGTCCGGCCGGTGCGGATGCGCTGGCTCAGTGCTGCTCTGGTGGCGGTCCTGGCGTCGTGTCTCGGCCTGGTGATCCCCCTCGTCCTGAAGTGGATGGTGGACGGTCCCGTCGCCGACCGGGACCCGGGCGGAGTATGGCTCGGCGCGCTCTACCTGCTGTTGCTGGGAATCGCCGAGGCAGGGCTGTTCGGGCTCCGGCGGTGGCTCGTGGCACGGCCGCTGGCGGGGGTCGAGGCGTCGATGCGCGCCGATCTCTACCGGCATCTGCAACGGCTTCCGGTGGCCTTCCACGACCGCTGGCCCTCGGGGCAGCTGCTCTCGCGCGGGACCACGGATCTGATGCTGATGCGGATGTTCCTGGCGTTCCCGCTGACGTTCCTGCTGGTCAACACCACCACGATCCTGGCCGGTTTCGTCATCCTGTTCGCCCAGGACTGGTCGCTCGGTCTGGTGCTCCTGGCGCCCGCGCTGCCGCTCATGGTCCTGTGCTCGCTCTTCGAGACGAAGTACGCGCTGGTCGCGCGCTCGGCGCAGGACCAGGTCGGTGATCTGACGACGGTCGTCGAGGAGAGCGTGCTGGGCATCCGGATCGTCAAGGGCTTCGGCCGGAACCGCAGCCAGGCGCAGGCCTTCCGCGCGCTGGCGCAGCGGCTGCGCGGTACGGAGCTGGGCAAGGCGCGGCTGCTCGCGGGGATCTGGGCGCTCATCACCGCCATCCCCGAGCTGGCGATCGGTGCCGCACTGGTGCTCGGCACGATCCAGGTGGCGGACGGCGAGCTGTCCGCCGGGACGCTGGTCGCGTTCCTGTCGACGGCGCTCGCACTGCGCTGGCCGGTCGAGTCGATCGGGTTCCTGCTGGCGATGAGCCAGGAGTCGGCCACGGCCGCCGACCGCTACTTCGAGGTCATGGACGTGGCCGAGGAAGTGGACGAGGACACCCCGGACGCGGCGGCCGGGCGGGGCGCGGGCATCGTCTTCGACGGGGTCGAGTTCCGCTACCCGGATGCCGAGCCCGGTTCCGTACCCGTACTGGCCCGGATCGACCTGAGGGTCCGGCCCGGCGAGACGATGGCCCTGGTGGGGGCGACCGGGTCGGGGAAGACGACGCTCACCGCGCTCGTCCCGCGGCTGCACGAGGTCTCCGGCGGGCGGATCCTGCTGGACGGCGAGGACATCGCCGCCATGGAACGGACCAGGCTGCGTGAGCTCGTGTCGGTGGCGTTCGAGGAGCCGACGCTCTTCTCGGCGACCGTCGGGGAGAACGTTCTGATGGGCGCGGACGGTGCGGGTGAGAAGGAGCTGCGCCGGGCGCTCTCGGTGGCGCAGGCCGACTTCGTGTACGACCTGCCGCAGGGTGTCGACACCCAGGTCGGGGAGCAGGGCCTGAGTCTCTCCGGCGGCCAGCGCCAGCGCCTCGCGCTGGCCCGCGCGGTGGTCGGCGAGCCGCGGTTCCTGGTGCTCGACGATCCGCTCTCCGCGCTGGACGTGCACACGGAGGCGCTGGTGGAGGCGGCGCTGCGGCGCGTGCTCGACGAGACGACGGCCGTGGTGGTCGCGCACCGGCCGTCCACGGTGATGCTGGCCGACCGGGTGGCTCTGCTGTCCGACGGCCGGATCAGCGCCGTCGGAACCCATCAGGAACTTCTGCGCACCAGTGCCGAATACGCCTGGCTGATGTCCGGGGCCGAGGACGACGCCCGTGTGCTCACTGCCGAGGAGGGCAGCTCGCGATGACCAGTGCCACCGCCGACGGACCGGCCACCACCGACGGACCCGCCCTCGCCGACCAGGACCTGCCCGGGGCGAAGCCGGACCGGCCGGGCCCCGGGGACGCCTTCGACCGCGACGCCCTTCCCGCGCCGCCCGGTTCGACCTGGGCGCTGCTGACCTCGCTGCTCGGCCCCCTGCGTGCCCGGGTGGTCGTGGCGTCCCTCCTGCTCCTGGTCCAGCAGGTCGCGGTGCAGGCGGGGCCGCTGCTGGTCGCGTACGCCATCGACAGCGGCGTGCCCGCGTTCCGGGACCACGACTACGGGCCGCTGATCGCCGTGGGCGTGGGGTACGGCGTGTGCTCGGTCGGCGCGGGGGCGCTGCAGTACGCGTTCATCCGGGCCGCCGCGCGGATCAACCAGGACGTGCTGCTCGATCTGCGCGGCCGGATCTTCCGCCACGCACAGGCGCTCAGCGTGGACTTCCACGAGCGCTACACCTCCGGCCGGCTGATCTCGCGATCGACCACGGACGTGGAGTCGCTGCGCGAGCTGCTGAGCGAGGGGCTGCAGGAACTCATCGGTGTGGTCCTGTCGTTCGTGTCGATCTCGTTGATGCTGCTGTGGCTGGATCTCGGTATCGGCGCGATCGCGGTGGGCTCCTTCCTGCCCCTGTACCTGCTGGTGCGGATGTACCGGCGCCGGGCGGCCCAGGCCTATTCGGCGCGTTCCTCGGCCATCGCCGCGGTCATCGTGAAGTTCGCGGAGACGATGAACGGGATCCGTCCGGTGCAGGCCTTCCGCAGGGAGCGGGTCAACGACGCGGACTTCTCGGTGCTCAACCGCCGCCACGAGCGGCGGAACGGGGACGCGCTGCTGGAGATGGCCCGCTACGTCGTCGGTTCCCGGCTGGTCGCCAACACGGCGGTGGCCGCGATGGTGCTGTGGGGCGCCTACCGGGTGGCGTCGGGGACGCTGGCGCTCGGGGTGCTGGCCGCGGCGGTGCTGTATCTGCGGCGGCTGTACGACCCGATCGACCGGCTCGCGATGTTCCTCAACTCCTACCAGTCGGCCGCTGCCTCGCTGGAGAAGATCGCGGGTCTGCTGGCGCAGACTCCCACCGTTCCCGAGCCGGCCGCGCCGAAGGAGCTCCCCTCCCCCGCCGGTGAGCACCCGGGTCGTGAGGTGACGTTCGACGGGGTGCGGTTCGCCTACCGGACGGGCGGCGAGGTCCTGCCCCGCTTCGGTCTGAGGATCCCGGCGGGCCAGACCGTGGCCGTGGTCGGTTCGACGGGCGCGGGCAAGTCGACGCTCGCCAAGCTGCTGGCGCGTTTCTACGATCCGACCGAGGGCCGGGTCCTGCTGGACGGCACCGATCTGCGCGATCTGGCCACGCCGGAGCTGCGGCGGGGCGTGGTGATGGTGACCCAGGAGGCGTTCCTGTTCTCGGGGACGATCGCGGAGAACATCGCGATCGGCCGTCCGGAAGCGACGCCCGAGGAGATCGAGCACGCGGCCAAGGCCATCGGGGCGCACGACTTCATCAGCGGCCTGCCCGACGGCTACGCCACGGATGTACGCAAGCGGGGCGGCCGGATCTCGGCAGGCCAGCGTCAACTGGTGGCGTTCGCACGTGCGTTGCTGGCGGACCCCGCCGTGCTGATTCTCGACGAGGCGACGAGCTCGCTCGACATCCCCGGCGAGCGGGCGGTGCAGCGCGCCATGGACACCGTGCTGCACGGCCGTACGGCGGTGGTGATCGCACACCGCCTGTCGACCGTGGAGATCGCGGACCGGGTGCTGGTGATGGAGCACGGCCGGATCGTGGAGGACGGGAGCCCGGCCGAACTCATCGGCACCGACGGCAGGTTCGCCGGGCTGCACCGCGCCTGGCGGGAGAGCCTGGCCTGACGGAGTACCGACGGGTAGGTGCGTGACCTCCCAGGGACGGCGCAGAACTGGCCACAGTTCCGCGCCGTCTCAGCACGTGGTCATCGTCCGTTTGCCGCTTCGTCGTTCGAACACCGTGAATTCGAACGAAATCTCAACTCACCCTGCGAATTCTGGGCCCGCGCGGTCCCGGCACCCGCTTTACGGCACCCGGATGACATACGGCGAAACGTCCGCTTAACGAACATGACCATTCCGGCAACGGACGAATTCCGGCCAATGTGTTGACGCGGTCCTGACATACACCCCTTTCTGCTGGGACTCTTCCCCCGTTCTGCGCACCGCCTGCTCTGCCCGGCCGGCTCACCCAGCCCGGCTGTCACCCCCCTCGCAGAAGGAGTCCGCGTGAGATCCAGATCCAGCCGTCGTGCCACCGCGACCGGCGCTCTGATAACGGCAGCAGCCCTCCTCGCCGTCGGAGTTCAGACGGGTGCGGCCACCGCCGCTCCCGACGCCGCCGCCTCCTCGGCCGCCGCCGCCAAGGGCGCCGACCCGGGTTCGCTGCCCGCGAAGCTCTCCCCCGCCCAGCGTGCCGAACTCCTCCGCGAGGCCAACTCCACCAAGGCGGCCACCGCCAAGGAGCTGGGCCTCGGCGCCACGGAGAAGCTCGTCGTCCGTGATGTCGTCCAGGACGTCGACGGCACCACGCACACCCGCTACGAGCGCACCCTCGACGGCCTCCCCGTCCTCGGCGGCGACCTTGTCGTGGCCGAGACGAAGGCCGGGAAGACCGAGGGCGTCACCAAGGCGTCCAAGGCCACCGGTGCCCAGCTGAAGGCGGTCGGCACCACGGCGGACATCGCGCCCGCCGCCGCCGAGAAGCAGGCCCTGACCGCGGCACAGGCCGAGGGCTCGAAGAAGGCCGAGGCCAGCAAGGCCCCGCGCAAGGTGGTCTGGACGGCGAGCGGCACGCCCCAGCTCGCGTACGAGACCGTCGTCGGCGGCCTCCAGCACGACGGCACCCCGAACGAGCTGCACGTCATCACCGACGCCTCCTCCGGTGCCAAGCTCTACGAGTGGCAGGCCATCGAGACGGGTACCGGCAACACCCAGTACAGCGGTCAGGTGACGCTCGGCACCTCGGGCACGTACAACCTCACCGACGCGACCCGCGGCAACCACAAGACGTACAACCTGAACCGCGGCACGTCGGGCACCGGGACCCTCTTCTCCGGCACCGACGACATCTGGGGCAACGGCAGCCCGTCGAACCTCGAGACCGCCGGCGCCGACGCCCACTACGGCGCGGCCGAGACGTGGGACTACTACAAGAACATCCACGGCCGCAGCGGCATCCGGGGTGACGGCGTCGGTGCGTACTCCCGCGTCCACTACGGCAACAACTACGTCAACGCCTTCTGGTCCGACAGCTGCTTCTGCATGACGTACGGGGACGGCAGCGGCAACGCCGCGCCCCTGACCTCGCTGGACGTGGCCGCCCACGAGATGACGCACGGCGTCACCTCCAACACCGCGGGCCTCAACTACAGCGGCGAGTCCGGCGGCCTCAACGAGGCGACCAGTGACATCTTCGCCGCCGCGGTCGAGTTCTACTCCAACACCGCGGAGGACCCCGGCGACTACTTCGTCGGCGAGAAGATCGACATCAACGGCGACGGCACCCCGCTGCGCTACATGGACAAGCCGAGCAAGGACGGCGCGTCCAAGGACGCGTGGTACTCGGGCATCGGCTCGGTCGACGTCCACTACTCCTCGGGCCCGGCGAACCACTGGTTCTACCTGCTCTCCGAGGGCAGCGGCGCCAAGACCGTCAACGGGGTCTCGTACAACTCCCCGACCTCCGACGGCCTTCCGGTGACGGGCATCGGCCGCGACAAGGCCGCGCAGATCTGGTTCAAGGCGCTCACCACCAAGTTCACCTCGACGACCAACTACGCGGCCGCCCGCACCGGCACCCTCGCCGTGGCCGGTGAGCTGTACGGCACCACGAGCACCGAGTACGCCGCGGTCGCCCATGCGTGGGCCGGTATCGCCGTGGGAGCCCGCCCCGGCGGCGGCGACCCCGACCCGGGCGGCACGGTCTTCCAGAACACGACCGTCAAGGCACTCGCCGACCGGAGCACCACCAGCATCCCCGTCGCCGTCACGGGCGTCACGGGCAATGCGCCGAGCGACCTCTCGGTCGCGGTCAACATCACCCACACCTACCGCGGTGACCTCGTCCTCGACCTGGTCGCCCCGGACGGTACGGCCTACCGGCTGAAGAACTCCTCCTCGAGCGACTCCGCGGACAACGTGGTGGCGACCTACACGGTCAACGCCTCGTCCGAGGTGGCGAACGGCACGTGGAACCTGAAGATCCAGGACGCCTACTCGGGCGACACCGGGACCTTCAACAGCGTCAAGCTGACCTTCTGACCCGGTGAGCGGGCACCTGCTGCCGCAGAACAGCAGCACCTGAGCAACTGACGTACGCGGGACGGCCCGGGAGAGCATCGCTCCTCCCGGGCCGTCGTGCGTGCCGGCAGCGCCCGCTGTCTCAGCTGGGGTTGTCGGCGTGGGTCAGGGTCTCCCAGGCCACGAACAGGTTGTTCGACGCGGCGGGCCGCTGCCGCTCGGTGAGGGTCTGGGTGTTCGACATCGCGTAACCCATGCGGTTGTGCAGGGCGTTGAACCCGACCTCGGTGACAGGGCCCAGGCTGTCCTTGAGCGAGCCGCCGCACAGCGAGGACGGAACCGCCGTGCCCAGCTGGTACTTGGCGTGGAGGCCGAGCGCGTGGCGCAGCCGGTCGGCGACCTCGGGGTAGAGGTCCTGGCCCTGGATGCGGCTGGTCTCGGCGATGTGGGAGATGGCGGAGAGCCCGTAGCCGGTGTGGGTGAGGTCGCGGCAGGTCTCCTGGGAGAGGCCGTCCATGAAGGTCGACTGCCCCTGCCAGTAGCTGATGATCTCGTCCCGCGTGTCGAGACCGCTGCCGGGCGCGGCCTTCGGCAGCGAGCCGTCCGCGGTCACGTAGATGTACGCGGGGACGCGCCCCCGGAACTTGGTCACGGCCTTGTCGTACGCGGCGCGGTCCTCGAGGAAGACCGCGATGCCGATGGCGGCCTCGGTCATGGACAGTTCCCAGTTGCCGTTGCTGTGCGAACCGTTGGTGACCTCGGGCAGGTACACGTTGCGCAGCATCGTGCCGAAGCGGCCGGAGTTCGGCCAGCTGCTGTAGGTGTACTTGATGATCTCGGCGGCCCGCGGCCAGGAGGAGCCGGCCCAGCCGGTCTGCAGGGGTGCGTTGCTGTTGGTGTGGTCCGTGATCACGTTCGACCAGGCGTCCATGATCTGGATCGCCTTCTGGGCGTAGCGGCTGTCCTGGCCGATGTACCAGGCCAGCGAGAGGGTGTACGCGGCTATCGCGTCCTCACGCTCGTCGGTACAGCCGTAGTTGGGGTTGGAGTACGAGCCGCACTCCACGACCGCACGGGGCTTGGCGGTCCGGGTGAGCGAGGCGTACTTGCTGGCCAGCATCTGGTCGTACGCCCCCTTCCAGGGCTGGGCGCCCGCCTGGACCTTCGCGCGTACGAAGTCGAGCTGGGGGCGGCTGACCAGCACGCCGGGGTGGGTGAAGGCGGCCGGCGCGGCCGCTGTCGCCGCCCGGTCGGGGGCAGCCCCGGCGGGGGCAGTGAAGACCGTGGTGATCAGTGCGGCCAGGGCGGCGGCGGTGCCGATGACGCGAGCGATGGTGCCGGTACGCATGTGGGGTGCCTTCCGGTGGGAGGTGTTCCACCAACTCGGTTCATGTAGGTGAACGTTGAGCCGAGTTGTGAACCTGCGATGAGTGAGGAACGTAAAGCCATCGCATGGACACGTCAAGGCATCGCGTTCAGGAAACGAACAACGCACGACGTCGCAGGACGGCACAGGGCTGCGCCGGACAGCGCAGGGCCGTGCGGCGGAGGGCGCCGGGAGAGGGGAGCGCCTATCGGGGGAGGTTCTGCTCCGCCCAGACGACCTTGCCGGTCGCCGTGCGGCACGAACCCCACCTGCGGCACAGCAGGTTGATGAGCTGCAGCCCGCGGCCGCCCTCGTCGCTCACATCGGCGTGCTGGATCTGCGGCAGGTCGGGACCCGTGTCGGAGACCTCCACCCGGAGCCGGTCGTCGCACAGCAGGCGCAGCTTGCCGGGGCCGCCGCCGTACCGCAGGGCGTTGCCGACCAGCTCGCTGACGACCAGTTCGGTGACGTCCGCGAGCTCGGTGAGGCTCCACAGCGAAAGCTGCTCGGTGACGAGCTTCCGGGCGGTGGAGGCGGGGTTGCCGTCGGTGGGAAGGTCCCACACCTGCAGCCTGACGTCCTCGGACAGCTCATGCCCCCCGGCGACCAGCAGCACCGCCTCGTCGAAGCGGCCGTCGGCCGCCCGCAGCGAGGTGAGCAGGCTGCCGTCGTCGAGCTGCTCGGGCGCCATCGCGGCGACCGCGGCGCGCAACCCCTCCAGCTGGGTGTCCACGTCATCTACGCGCGTCTTGATCAAGCCGTCGGTGTAGAGCACCAGCCGGCTGCCCGCCGGCCCGCGCAACCGCAGCGGGTCGTACGGGATGACCCCGGCGCCCAGCGGCGCGCCGACCGGCACGTCCAGGAAGCGGGGGACGCCGTCCGAGCCGACCAGCAGCGGCGGCGGATGGCCCGCGCTCGCGATGGTGTACGTGGAGTCCGCCGGGTCGTAGACCGCGCACAGACACGTGGCGACCTGGTCGTCCTCGAGGTCGCGGGTGGCCAGGTCCAGCCGGGCGAGGACCCGGTCGGGCTCGATGTCCAGCGTCATGAGCGTACGGGCGACGGTGCGCAGCCGCCCCATGGTGACCGCCGCGGGCAGGCCGTGCCCGGTCACGTCGCCGACGACCAGCGCCGTGCGCCCGCTGGGCAGCGCCACCACGTCGTACCAGTCGCCGCCCACACCGTGCGCGTCGAAGGCGGGCGCGTACTGCGCGTGGACCTTCAGTCCGGGGGTGTGCGGCGTGGCGCGCGGGAGCAGGCTTCGCTGGAGCGAGACGACGTGCTCGCGCTCGCGTCCGTAGAGCCGGGCGTTGTCCATGAAGACCGCGGCCATGGCGGCGAGCTGTCCCGCCAGCTCCACATCGGCCCGGTTGAAGGGCGGGCTGTCACCGGCGCGTACGAAGTCGGCGGATCCGAGCAGTACACCGCGGGCGATCAACGGCACCGCCATGTAGCTGTGGACGCCCTGGCGCCGCATCGCCACCGCGGCACTGGCTGTCGGCGCGACGCGCTGGTAGTCCTCCTCGGTCATCCGGCTGACCAGTACCGACTGGCGGTTGCGCAGACAGTGGAGGGTCAGCAGAGTCTCGCGGTAGTGCTGGCGGTCGACCACCTTGCCGACCGGGGAGGGTTCAAGACCTGACAGCGACTCGACGGCCTTGACCGCCATGGCCCGGGTGACCGGCACCCCCGCGCCGGTGACGCGCTCACCCTCCTCGCCCAGGAGCACGGACTCCAGGAGGTCGACGGCCGCCCCGTCGGCCAACCGGGGGACGCTGAACTCGGCCAGCTCCTGCGCCGTCCGTTCCAGGTCGAGGGAGGTCCCGATCCGGGTGCTTGCAGCATGGAGCCAGCGCAGTCGGGCGGCTGTGGTGAAACGGTCGCCCCGCAGCGGGCCGACGGTGCTCGCGGGGCGGACGTGCAGCCTCCGGGAGGCGATGCCCTGCGCGGCCAGTCGACGGCTCAGGCGTCTCGCTCGGCTTTCGCCGCCGTTCACCGTGCTGACCTCCAGTCGCGTCCGGGGACGCCTTGATGTCTCGACGGTGACTCCGGAAGCAACTCCAGCATCTGCCGACGCTGTCATGTTAGCCAGATCACGGTGATTGCACCCCTGCCGGTGTCACGGCCATCTACCGGGCGGGCCGGGTCCGGCGACCCGCCGAGCCGGACGGAGTGCGCAGACCGCGGACCGCGGAACGGCAGGGCCCGGCACCGCGCGGGTGCCGGGCCACCGGACATGACGAACCGTCAGCGAAGCAGTACGCCGCCCCCGTCCTCGCCCGTTGCCGCATTCGGCACCGCGACCAGTCCGAGCTCCGCACCGGAAGCGAGCAGGGGGTGCGAGGGCAGGACGCGCACGGTGTAGCCGTACGGCCCCGTGCGGTCGAGCGCGAGCGGGCCCTCGTACAGCCAGCGGTCCTCCAGATCGTGACCGCCCGCGGGCTTCAGCGGGAAGGTCTGGGCCTCCGCGATCGCGTCGCCGGAGTCGACCCGCCCGGCGACCACCTGCACCTCCACGTCGTCCGGGTCGAGACCGCCCAGGGCGATCCGGACCCGGAGCGCCAGGGTCGACCCCAGCTCCGCCGAGCCGCCGACGACGGTGTCGGCCGAGGCCTCCACGTGGTCGACGGCCACCTGCGGCCAGGCCGCGTGGATCCTGGCCTTCCAGTCGGCGAGCTGCCGGGCCGCCGCGGGATTCAGTGCCTTGCGTGCCTGGGCGGCCGGGGCGTACAGCCGCTCCACGTACTCACGCACCATGCGTCCCGCGAGAACCTTGGGCCCCAGGGTCACCAGGGTGCGCCGGACCATCTCGATCCACCGCTGGGGCAGGTCCTCGGCGTCACGGTCGTAGAAGCGCGGGGCGACCCGGTCCTCGATCAGCGAGTAGAGGGCGTTGGCCTCCAGCTCGTCGCGCCGCTCCTCGTTCGTGGCGGAGCCGTCGGCGGTGGGGATCGCCCACCCGAAGTCCGGCTCGAACCACTCGTCCCACCAGCCGTCGCGTACGGAGAGGTTGAGGCAGCCGTTGAGCGCCGCCTTCATCCCGCTGGTGCCGCACGCCTCCAGCGGGCGCAGCGGGTTGTTGAGCCAGACGTCGCAGCCCGGGTAGAGCTTCTGCGCCATGCCCATGCCGTAGTCCGGCAGGAAGACGATGCGATGGCGCACCCGCGGGTCGTCCGAGAACCGCACCAGCTCCTGGACCAGCCGCTTCCCACCGTCGTCCGCGGGGTGCGCCTTGCCGGCGACGACGATCTGGATCGGGTGCGTCGGGTGGAGCAGCAGCTCCCGCAGCCGGTCGCGGTCGTGCAGCATGAGCGTGAGGCGCTTGTACGAGGGCACCCGTCGGGCGAAGCCGATCGTCAGCACGTCCGGATCGAGCACGTCGTCGATCCAGCCCAGCTCGGCCGTGCCCGCGCCGCGCCTGCGCCAGGAGGCGTAGAGGCGTTTGCGCACCTCGGTGACGAGCTGCTCGCGCAGCCCGCGGCGCAGGTCCCAGATCTCCCGGTCCGGGACGTTGGTCACCGCGTCCCAGCGTCTTGGCGTGCCCGCCCGGCCGCCCTCGGCGCCGGCGCTGGCGGCCGTCTCGCCGACCTCGGCGCCCGCCAGCGCGTTCTCCGCGCGTTCGGTGCCGAACTTCCTGGCGCCGAGCCGGAGAACCTCGGGCGCGACCCACGTCGGCGCGTGCACCCCGTTGGTCACCGAGGTGATCGGCACCTCGGCGGGGTCGAATCCCGGCCAGAGCCCGGAGAACATCTCCCGGCTCACGGCCCCGTGCAGGGTGGAGACACCGTTGGCCCGCTGGGCGAGCCGCAGCCCCATCACCGCCATGTTGAAGAGACCCGGCTCGCCGCCGGTGTAGGTCTCCATGCCGAGCCGGAGGATCCGGTCCACGCCGACGCCCGGCAGTTCACCGTCGTCACCGAAGTGCCGGGCGACCAACTGGCGTTCGAATCGGTCTATCCCGGCGGGCACCGGGGTGTGCGTGGTGAAGACCGTCCCGGCCCTCACCACTTCCAGGGCGGGGTCGAAGTCGAGGCCGGTCTCGGAGAGCTCACGGATCCGCTCGAGGCCGAGGAATCCGGCGTGGCCTTCGTTGGTGTGGAACACCTCGGGGGTGGCGTGCCCGGTCAGCCGGCAGTAGGTGCGCACGGCGCGCACCCCGCCGATGCCGAGCAGCATCTCCTGGAGGAGGCGGTGGTCGCTGCCGCCGCCGTACAGCCGGTCGGTGACATCGCGCTCGCCCGGCGCGTTCTCCTCCACGTCGGAGTCGAGCAGCAGCAGGGGGACGCGGCCGACCTGGGCCTGCCAGATCGAGGCGTACAGCGAGCGCCCGCCGGGAAGGGCGAGCACCACCCGGCTGGGAGTGCCGTCCACCTCCCGTACGAGGGTGAGCGGCAGTTCGTTGGGGTCGAGGACGGGATAGTGCTCCTGCTGCCAGCCGTCCCGGGACAGGCTCTGGCGGAAGTAGCCGTGCCGGTACAGCAGCCCGACTCCGATGAGCGGGACGCCCAGGTCGCTGGCGGCCTTGAGATGGTCCCCGGCCAGGATGCCGAGCCCGCCCGAGTACTGGGGCAGAGCCGCGGTGACCCCGAACTCGGGCGAGAAGTAGGCGATGGCGGCAGGGAGCTCCGCGCCCTGGGAGAGCTGGTTCTGATACCACCTCGGGCCGTCCAGGTACTCCCGGAGGTCCTCGGACACGGCGGTGAGCCGCCGCAGGAACTGCTGGTCCCCGGCCAGCTCGGCAAGGCGTCCGGCGGACACGGCGCCCAGCAGGCGCACGGGGTCGGCGTCCGCGGGCCGCCAGCCCTCCGGGTCGGCGGCCTGGAAGAGGTTCTGGGTCTCGGTGTGCCAGGACCAGCGCAGGTTGCGGGCGAGGTCGCTGAGCGGTTGCAGGGGTTCGGGGAGGACGGGACGCACGGTGAATCGACGAATGGCCTTCACGTATCCCACCTTTACAGGGGACGTACGGATCCGAGGGGACGCACCACGGTGTACGTCCTCTCCGTCACCCTCGACGGTAGCGGCACGCCGCCGTACGCAACCACGGCGCGCGACCGGCTCAGTGGGTCCGGCGCCGATCGGCACGCCCGCCCCCGGCCCGGCAGTTGCACCGTGTGCGCCCTCCCCCGACCCCCGGGAGACACGTCTGCCCCGGGGGTCCCGGGCACCTCATCGACCCCGGTGGCCGCATGGGCCAGATGCGCACACATCCGTCACGGGCGATATGGCTGATTTCCCCTCGTCGCGCGACCTTGTGGCGCTTCGCACCACAAGGAAAGCTGCGGTGGTGCGTCCACGCGCCGGCCGGGGACCGGCGCGCGGCACACAGCGCGTGCACCGAGTGCACCCAGGAGTTAACACGCCGTCGGGTTGGCCGCCCGAAAACGGTGGGAAGGCTTCCCCGGTACTCAGCCCGACCACGGCTCGCGCAGCACATCCCAGGTGCCCCCGATCCGAGCACGAATCCCCCGCGCACCTGCCATTCGAGTGCCATTCGAGTGAACGCGGACAGGAGCGGCCATGCACACAGCCCGCCAGCCGACAACTGAGCAGCTACAAAGGACGCAACCCCACCATCGCGGCGCGCGCGGTCAGCCCTTCACGCCCACGCCGCGCCCCGCGCATGCCGAGCTCCAGCCCCCAGGTGATTCCATGATCGGTCGCATTCCCGTCCTGGACGTCCGTCCTCTCGTCGATTGCGGCAGACGGCCGGCCAAAGCCGTCGCAGGTGAGACCTTCCAGGTCAGCGCCACCGTCTTCCGTGAAGGCCATGACGCGGTGGCCGCCAACGTCGTCCTCGCCGATCCGAGCGGACGGCCCGGCCCCTGGACGCCGATGCGCGAGCTCGCTCCGGGCACGGACCGCTGGGGTGCCGATGTCACCCCGTCCGCCGAGGGCCACTGGACCTACACCGTCGAGGCGTGGAGCGATCCGGTCACCACCTGGCGTGGACATGCGCAGATCAAGATCCCCGCCGGCATCGACACCGAGCTGGTCCTCGCGGAGGGGGCCGAGCTGTACGAGCGGGCCGCCGCCGGCGTACCGAAGCGGGACGGGCGCGAGGCGGTTCTGGCCGCCGTCGACGCCCTGCGCGACACGAAGCGGCCGGTGGCCTCCCGGCTCGCCGCCGCACTCACCCCCGAGGTGGACGAGGCGCTCGGCCGTCATCCCCTGCGCGAGCTGGTCACCGCTTCCCGCCCGATGCCCCTGACCGTCGAACGCAGGCGCGCCCTGTACGGCTCCTGGTACGAGCTGTTCCCGCGGTCCGAGGGCGCGGGGCCGGAGCCGGCCGCCCCCGCGAAGCCCGCACGCAAGCCACGCGCCACGAAGGCCTCCAAGGCCGCCGCGAGCTCTGCGGCCTCCGGTGCCGCCGCGGCTTCCGCGACCTCTGCGGCCGCGAAGAAGCGCGCGGTGGTGAAGGCGGAGCTCCCTCCGCAGCCTCCCCGCATCATCAGCGGCACCTTCCGTACCGCCGCGGAGCGGCTTCCGGCCGTCGCCGCCATGGGGTTCGACGTCGTCTATCTCCCCCCGATCCACCCCATCGGCACCTCTCACCGCAAGGGCCCCAACAACAGCCTCTCCCCCGGGGCCGACGACCCGGGTGTGCCCTGGGCCATCGGTTCGGCCGAAGGCGGTCACGACGCCGTGCACCCCGAGCTCGGCACGCTCGAGGACTTCGACCACTTCGTCGAGACGGCCCGCACCCTTCGGATGGAGATCGCGCTGGACTTCGCCCTCCAGTGCTCCCCGGACCACCCCTGGGTGGCGGAGCACCCCGAGTGGTTCCACCACCGGCCCGACGGCTCCATCGCCTACGCCGAGAACCCGCCGAAGAAGTACCAGGACATCTATCCGATCGCCTTCGACAAGGACCTGGGCGGCATCGTCGCGGAGACCGTGCGCATCCTGCGCTTCTGGATGGACCACGGCGTACGGATCTTCCGCGTGGACAATCCGCACACCAAACCGGTCGTCTTCTGGGAGAAGGTGATCGCCGACATCAACCGCACCGACCCCGACGTGATCTTCCTGGCCGAGGCCTTCACCCGCCCCGCGATGATGCGCACGCTGGCCGCGGTGGGCTTCCAGCAGTCGTACACGTACTTCACCTGGCGTAACAGCAAGCAGGAACTCACCGAGTACGTCCAGGAGCTTTCGGGCGAAAGTTCCTCGTACATGCGGCCCAACTTCTTCGTGAACACCCCCGACATTCTTCCCGGTTACCTCCAGGACGGCGGCCGGCCGGCCTTCGAGGCGAGGGCCGTGCTCGCCGCGACCCTGTCCCCCTCCTGGGGCGTGTACGCGGGCTTCGAGCTGTGCGAGAACACCCCGGTGCATCCCGGGAGCGAGGAGTACCAGGACTCGGAGAAGTACCAACTCAAGGTCAGGGACTGGGAGTCGGCGGAACGTGAGGGCCGCTCGCTGGCACCCCTGATCACCTCCCTCAACCGCATCCGGCGTCGCCACCCGGCGCTCCAGCAACTGCGCGACGTGCACTTCCACTCCGTCGACAACGAGGCGCTGATCGCTTACAGCAAGCGCTGCGGTTCGAACATCGTTCTGGTGGTCGTCAACCTCGACCCTCACCACACCCAGGAGGCCACGGTCTCGTTGGACATGCCGCATCTCGGCCTCGACCGGCACGAGAGCGTGCCGGTGCGCGACGAGCTCACCGGCGCCACCTATCACTGGGGCAGGACTTTCTATGTGCGTCTGGAGCCGGGTGTGACACCCGCGCACGTCGTCGTCCTGCGACCGTCCCCGCCGACCGGAGGGTCACCCACGCCATGATCGTCAATGAGCCCGTCCACGACCTGTTCGAGGACACTCCCGCCAAGGACCGCGATCCCGACTGGTTCAAGCGCGCCGTCTTCTACGAGGTACTCGTCCGGTCCTTCCAGGACTCCAACGGCGACGGCGTCGGCGACCTCA
The DNA here is from genome assembly GCF_036226745.1 of Streptomyces sp. NBC_00683. Lineage (NCBI taxonomy): Bacteria > Bacillati > Actinomycetota > Actinomycetes > Kitasatosporales > Streptomycetaceae > Streptomyces > Streptomyces sp. NBC_00683. The sequence goes on from NZ_CP109013.1 coordinate 2,802,336, forward strand.
AGGGTCTCACCGCCAAGCTGGACTACCTGCAGTGGCTCGGTGTCGACTGCCTCTGGCTGCCGCCGTTCTTCAAGTCACCGCTGCGCGACGGTGGTTACGACGTCTCCGACTACACCGCCGTACTGCCGGAGTTCGGCGACCTCGCCGACTTCGTGGAGTTCGTCGACGCCTCGCACCAGCGCGGCATGCGCGTGATCATCGACTTCGTCATGAACCACACGAGCGACCAGCACGACTGGTTCCAGCAGTCCCGCACGGACCCGGACGGACCGTACGGCGACTACTACGTCTGGGCCGACGACGACAAGCAGTTCCCGGACGCGCGGATCATCTTCGTCGACACCGAGACGTCCAACTGGACCTTCGACCCGGTGCGCAAGCAGTACTACTGGCACCGGTTCTTCTCGCACCAGCCCGATCTCAACTACGAGAACCCGGCCGTGCAGGAAGAGATCATCTCGGCTCTCCGCTTCTGGCTGGACCTCGGCATCGACGGCTTCCGCGTCGACGCGGTGCCCTACCTCTACCAGCGCGAGGGCACCAACTGCGAGAACCTCCCCGAGACCCACGGCTTCCTCAAGCGGGTCCGCAAGGAGATCGACGCCAACTACCCGGACACGGTCCTACTGGCCGAGGCCAACCAGTGGCCCGAGGACGTCGTCGACTACTTCGGCGACTTCCCGGCCGGCGGCGACGAGTGCCACATGGCGTTCCACTTCCCGGTCATGCCGCGGATCTTCATGGCCGTACGGCGCGAGAGCCGCTACCCGGTCTCGGAAATCCTGGCGAAGACCCCGGCGATCCCGTCCGGCTGCCAGTGGGGCATCTTCCTGCGCAACCACGACGAGCTGACGCTCGAGATGGTCACGGACGAAGAGCGCGACTACATGTACGCGGAGTACGCCAAGGATCCGCGGATGCGGGCCAACATCGGCATCCGCCGCCGCCTCGCGCCCCTCCTGGACAACGACCGCAACCAGATCGAGCTGTTCACGGCGCTGCTCCTGTCCCTGCCCGGCTCCCCGATCCTCTACTACGGGGACGAGATCGGGATGGGCGACAACATCTGGCTGGGCGACCGCGACGCCGTACGCACCCCGATGCAGTGGACGCCCGACCGCAACGCCGGCTTCTCCTCGAGCGACCCCGGGCGGCTCTACCTCCCCACGATCATGGACCCGGTCTACGGCTACCAGGTCACCAATGTCGAGGCGGCGATGGCCTCGCCCTCGTCGCTGCTGCACTGGACGCGGCGGATGATCGAGATCCGCAAGCAGAATCCTGCCTTCGGCCTCGGCTCGTACAGCGAACTGCCGTCGTCGAATCCCGCCGTGCTCGCCTTCACCCGCGAGTACAAGGACGACCTCGTGCTGTGCGTCCACAACTTCTCGCGGTTCGCGCAGCCCACGGAGCTCGATCTGCGGGCGTTCAACGGGCGTCATCCGGTGGAGCTGATCGGCGGGGTGCGCTTCCCGGCCGTGGGTCAGTGGCCCTACCTGCTGACTCTCGCGGGGCACGGTTTCTACTGGTTCCGGCTGCGGAAGGAAGCTCCGGTCGGCTGAGCGGATCTGACGGACAGTCGACGGCGCCTCACTTTCCGGCGCCACCCGCGGGGCGGTTTCCGCCGCCCCGCACGGGGCACTCTCCCCACATATCGAGCTCTTCCGGGCTCCTGGAGCCCATCGGGCCCATCTGTCGAGTCCGTACGGACTTTCCTCACCCGACACGTCCCGCACAGCCGGACAGCCATTGCCGCAATCCGGGACACTCTTCGCATCCTGTGGTGTGCCCGGGGAAAGGACGCGATGCCATGTCGGAGGCTGCATCCACTCGAGTCGCCCTGGCCAAGAGCACAGCGAGAATCGCAAAGAGAAGAACGAACACGCGGACGACGGCGCTTCTCCCGTCGCTCACGCCCCTGCTCCACGAATGGCTCCCCCGGCAGCGGTGGTTCGCGGGCAAGGGACGGCCGGTCACCGGCTTCTCCCTCGTGGCGGCGACCGAGATACTGCCTCTGGACACCGCCGGTACAGGACCCGGACTGCTGCATCTGCTCGTCCGGGCCCACCAGCCGGACACGGCCGCCCAGGCGCACGGCGACTGCTACCAGCTCCTGCTCGGCGTACGCACCGCCCTGCCCACGCGGCTGACGGCGGCCCGGATCGGCCAGGTCACGGACGGCCCGCTGGCGGGCCGCACCCTGTACGAAGGGCTGCACGACCCGCGCGTCGCCGATCTCCTGCTGGAACGGCTCCGTCGCCCCGGGACCCTCGGTCCGCTCCGCTTCGACCGGGCGGCACCGATCCCCTCGGGCCTCGCTCCCCGTTTCCTGGACACCGAGCAGTCCAACTCCTCGCTCGTCTACGGCGACGCCTACATCCTGAAGATCTTCCGCCGGGTCTTCCCCGGCGCGAACCCCGATCTGGAGCTGCCGCTCGCGCTCAGCCGTGAGGGCTGCGGGCGGGTGCCGGCGCCGGTCGCCTGGTTCGAGGCGTCGACGCCCGACACGGCCACCGGGGAGCCGCTGACCCTCGGGGTGCTGCAGCCGTTCCTGCGCGGTGCGCAGGACGGCTGGCAGCTCGCCCTCGCGTCGCTCGGCTCGGGGCGCGACTTCGTGCCCGAGGCGCATGCGCTCGGCCGGGCCACGGCGGAGGTGCACACGGCGCTGGCCGCCGCTCTGCCGACACCCGCTCTCGCCCACGCGCAGACCAGGCACCTGGTGGCGGGGATGGTCGAACGGCTGGAGGCAGCCGCGCAGGCGGTTCCGGCACTCGTGCCCTACGTACCGGGTCTGCGTACCGCCTTCGACGCCGTCACCGCGCTGGGGCACACGGGCCGCAGCTGGGCCGCGCAGCGGGTCCACGGTGATCTGCATCTGGGCCAGACGCTGCGCGGACCCGACGGTTTCTGGTCACTGATCGACTTCGAGGGCGAGCCGGCCAAGCCGCTGCCGGAGCGCCGCAGCCCCCAACTCCCGGTGCGCGACGTCGCGGGGATGCTCCGCTCCTTCGACTACGCGGCCCGCTCGCACCGCCCGTGGAATCCGGAGTGGGCGGCCCGCTGCCGCGCCGCGTACTGCGAGGGCTACGCACGGGGCGCGGGAACCGATCCGCGCAGCGAGCCGGAACTGCTGCGCGCCCATGAGACCGACAAGGCGGTGTACGAGGTGCTGTACGAGGCCCGGCACCGCCCCGACTGGCTGCCGGTTCCGATGGCGGCCATCCAGCGCCTGGCCACGACGACCGCGTGAGCCCGGCACCCACCCCCCTTCCCTCCCTCCTCACCTCACCTCCTAGGAGGCAGTCCCTGTGACCGCCCGCAAGCCGTCCCGCAAGTCGTCCGAGCCCATCGAGGTCCCGGCCGCTCCCCAGCCGGTCACCACCGAGATCACCGCCCCCCAGTCGGTCACGGCCGACATCAAGGCCCCGTCCACCGCAACCACCGAGCCCGCCTCCGCTGCCGCCTCCGACCCTGCGGCCCCCGCGTCCCCAGCAGGTCGTTCCAAGCGGTCCCGGGCCAAGCAGTCGGCGTCCGCCGCCAAGGCGCCCAAGGCGCCCAAGACGCCCAAGGCCGACGCCGACGCCGCCACTGCCCCGCCCCGCCCCCGGCGCGGCGGTGGCAGCAAGGGCGCCCTTCCGGCGACGGCCCTGGACGACGGGGACCGGGCCCGGCTGCTCGCCGGTGAGCACCACGCCCCTCACGATCTGCTCGGCGCGCACCTGACCCGCGGCGGGGTCGTGGTCCGTGCGCTGCGTCCGTTCGCACGCTCCGTGTCCGTCCTGGCGCAAGGCCTGCGGGCGGAACTGCAGAGTGACGGCGACGGCTTCTTCTCGGGCGTGCTCCCCACGCCGGCCGTCCCGGAGTACCGGCTGCTGGTCGCGTACGAGGACAACGAGATCGAGGTGGAGGACCCGTACCGCTTCCTGCCCTCGCTCGGCGAGCTCGATCTGCACCTGCTCGGCGAGGGCCGGCACGAGGAGCTGTGGACGGCGCTCGGTTCGCAGCCGATGGAGCACCAGGGCGTCGCGGGCACGCGCTTCACCGTCTGGGCGCCGAACGCGCGCGGGGTCCGCGTCACGGGTGACTTCAACTTCTGGGACGGCACCGGCTTCCCGATGCGTTCGCTGGGCTCGACCGGCGTATGGGAGCTGTTCGTCCCGGCGATCGGCGAGGGCACCCTGTACAAGTTCGACATCTGCCGCCCCGACGGTTCGCACACCCAGCGCTCCGACCCGATGGCCCGCTACGCGGAGGTACCGCCGGCGAACGCCTCGGTCGTCACCGCCTCGCACCACGAGTGGCAGGACAGCGACTGGATGGCGCACCGCGGCGACCGCCCGGTGCACCAGGCCCCGTTCTCCGTCTACGAGGTCCATCTGCCCTCCTGGCGCCCGGGACTGAACTACCGCCAGCTCGCCACCCAGCTGCCCGCGTACGTGAAGGACCTCGGCTTCACGCACGTCGAGCTGATGCCGGTCTCGGAGCACCCCTTCGGCGGCTCCTGGGGCTACCAGGTCACCGGCTTCTACGCGCCGACGTCCCGCCTGGGCACTCCGGACGACTTCCGCTTCCTGGTCGACGCGCTGCACGCGGCGGGCATCGGCGTCCTCATGGACTGGGTGCCGGCGCACTTCCCCCGCGACGACTGGGCGCTCGCCGAGTTCGACGGCCGCCCGCTGTACGAGCACTCCGACCCGAACCGGGCGGCGCACCCGGACTGGGGCACCCTGGAGTTCGACTACGGCCGCAAGGAGGTCCGCAACTTCCTGGTCGCCAACGCCACGTACTGGTGCGAGGAGTTCCACATCGACGGCCTGCGGGTCGACGCCGTCGCCTCCATGCTCTACCTCGACTACTCCCGCGAGGACGGCCAGTGGTCGCCGAACGAGCACGGGGGCCGGGAGAACCTGGATGCGGTCGCCTTCCTCAAGGAGATGAACGCGACTGTCTACCGGCGCAATCCCGGTGTCGTCACGATGGCGGAGGAGTCCACGGCCTGGGACGGCGTCACCCGCGCCACGGAACACGGCGGCCTGGGCTTCGGCCTCAAGTGGAACATGGGCTGGATGCACGACTCCCTCGTGTACATGTCCAAGGAGCCCATCCACCGCAAGTACCACCACAACGAGATGACCTTCTCGATGGTGTACGCGTACAGCGAGAACTACGTGCTGCCGATCTCGCACGACGAGGTGGTGCACGGCAAGCAGGCCCTGGTGAGCAAGATGCCCGGCGACTGGTGGCAGCGGCGCGCCAACCACCGCGCCTACCTCGGCTTCATGTGGGCCCATCCCGGCAAGCAACTCCTCTTCATGGGACAGGAGTTCGCGCAGGGCGCGGAATGGTCCGAGGGTCACGGACCGGACTGGTGGCTGCTCGACGAGACGTACGAGGCCTCCGGCGACCACCGCGGCGTACGCACCCTGGTCACGGACCTCAACGCGGTGTACGGAGCGCTGCCGGCGCTGTGGCAGCGCGACACGGACCCGGGGGGCTTCTCCTGGATCGACGGCGGCGCGGCGGAGGACAACGCGTTCGCGTTCCTGCGCTACGACGCGGACGGCTCGCCGCTGCTGGCGGTCTCGCACTTCTCCCCGGTGGTGCGGCACGACTACCGGCTGGGCGTACCGGGAGGCCCGGAGGCCTGGGTGGAGATCCTGAACACGGACGCGGCCCGGTACGGCGGCAGCGACGTGCGCAACGAGGATCCGCTGAAGCCGGAGGACGTACCGGCCCACGGCAGGGAGACGAGCGTGACGCTGACGCTGCCGCCGCTCGCGACGGTGTGGTTCCGGCCGGCCTGACAGCCGGAACCACGGATCGGAGTCGGGGCCCCGCGGCCGAGCCGCGAGGGCCCCGTCCCCCACCGCTCGCTCACCGCTTCAGTCGCCCGTCACCCCGTCGGTCCGCTCCCGCAGCAGGTCGGCGTGGCCGTTGTGGCGGGCGTACTCCTGGATCATCAGCAGGTAGACCCAGCGCAGGCTCAGGGGGCGTCCGCCCGTGGACGCGAAGACCTCGTCGAGACCGTGCCCCGCCACCGCCGCGTCGCAGGCGGCGACTTCGGCCCGGAAGAGTCCGAAGTCCCTCTCCGCGCCGGCCGGGTCCGCCCCGTCGAGCCCCTCGTTCCCGTCCGAGGGGCCCGCATGGACGTCACCGATGCCCTCACCCCTGAACTGCCTGCGGAACCACCAGCGTTCGACTTCCGCCATGTGCCGGACCAGGCCGAGGAGCGAGAGGTCCGAGGGCTCCACAGCCGTCCGGGCCAGCTGCTCCGGATCCAGTCCGGCGCACTTGGCCAGCAGGGTCTCCCGGTGCCGGGTCAGCCAGCCCTCCAGCATACGGCGTTCGTCCAGCGTGCCCAGGCTGCCGAGCTGCGCCGTACGCTCCACCTGCGGTGCGGTCCATGTCATGGACTCATCCTCCGTACGGCCGCACACGACCACCAGCAGGCGCGCCTCGTCCGGCCGGATACGCTCCCGCCCATGACACAGCCCACCCCGCCCGCGGCACGGACCGGCGCGCCGCCGGACGGACCGAAGCAGCTGTGGGGCATCGCCACGGCCTCGTTCGTCGTCTTCCTCGCCGCCTGGGCACTGAGCTGGATCAAGGCGTACGCGATCAACGACGACCTGCCCAACGCCTGCGGCGACGTGCGCAGGCAGGTCTTCCCTCCGGAGGTGACGTGCCTGTCCGGAAGCGGCGCGGTCACCGGCGCGAACGCGGGATGGATCGAGGTCGTCTTCTTCGCCTCGTTCGCGGTGGCGGTGCTGTTCGGGACCCTGGCTCTCGCGGTGGCCATGGCCGTCCGCAGGAGGTGACACGGGGGCGGCCGAGCCGTGCGCGGACGTCTAGTCGCCGCGCACGATCTGCCGGGCCACCTGCCCGCGCGCGTCGGCGAGTTCCGCGGCGATCCGTCGCTCCCTGCCGTTGTCCGTCACCACGGCCGCAGGCGTGGGCGCACCCGCGAGCAGGCACTCACGGCGCAGATGTGTCGGCGGATGGGTGTCGTCGACGCTGTGCCCCCTCCGGGCACCGACCCGCCTCTGCCTCTCGTACTCGTGCTCCGGGATCGACTCCATGTGTGCCGCGAGCAGCTCCCACAGACCGTCCGTCGGCTCCTCGGCCCGGCCGCCGCCGCGCGGGCGGGTCCGGAGCCTGTTGCTCTCGCGACGCACGGTGATGACGGCCGAGTCCGCGACGAGCAGCCGGTCCAGGAACGCCACGGCCGCTTCGGTGGAACCGGCGCGGGCAGCAACGGAGTCGGCGAGGTACTCGGCACGCTGCTTGGAACGCAGGGTCAGCTGGTCGAGCAGCATCAGCATGCCCAGGACCAGCGACCGGGGCGCCAGGTAGACCAGGTTCGCCAGCATCTCGAGCGGCGCCGGATCCTCGGTCGGCCGGAGGTAGTAGTGCCAGGTGGCCAGCGAACGGTACGCGGTCGCGAAGACGATTCCGCGCCGGGTGTCACCGTTGCTGTAGTGCCCCAGCTCATGGCCCAGCACGGCGATCCTCTGCTGGGGTTCGAGTGTCTCCCACAGGGGCACACCGAGGGTCAGCAGACGGCGGCCACGTACTCCGCAGGTCCGCACGCCCGCGTTGAAATCGGCATCGACCGCGATCACGTCCACGCTCCTGGTGCCGGCCACCTGAGCGATCTCGTCGATGAGCCCGTACAGAGCGGGCGCATCGGTGCGGTACAGCAGCAGCCCGTCCTTGGGCAGCCGGGGTATACGCGGCCGCAGACTCCAGGCCAGCGCCAGGAAGAAGAGCCCCGCCACCACCGGGCCAGGGCTGCCCCATCCGCCCACCACGCACCAGATGCCTCCTGCGGCCAGGGCCACGGTCACACCGTGGACCACGAGTGCGATCCCGTAGGCGAGGAGAGCCGGTCGGTCCCTCCCCGGGCGCAGCGTCCCGCCCGCGCTCACTTCGGCGAGCAGCCGCTCGCCGTGCCGGCCGGCGAGGGTACGGCGCACCCTCGCGAGCCGGCCCTGCTGTTCTTCCTCCGGCCCCAACGGGTCCACGTTCCAGTCGCAGTCGCCGCACCAGGCCGGGAACCGGCTGTCCACCCTGATCCCGGATCCGCACTCCGGGCACTGCTGAGTTGTCTCTCCTGCGTGTGTGCGCACCGGAGCCTGCTCCCCATCCCCACGGCCTCTCCCCCGAGGCCACCCGTTTCCGACCCGGCGAAGCTGATCACGTGGCCGGAACCGAGTAAAGCCCGAGCGTCCCCCTACACCGCCGCGAACACGTCCTCCAGCTCCTGCAGCAGCCGCCGCTTCGGGCGGGCGCCGACCATCGACTTCACCGGTTCGCCGTCCCGGAACACCATCAGCGTCGGCATCGACAGCACCGCGTAGCGGCTCGTGATGCCGGGGTTGGCGTCCACGTCCAGCTGGACGATCTTGATGCGGCCGGTCTCCTCCGCCGCGATCGCGCTGAGCACCGGGGCGAGCTGGCGGCAGGGGCCGCACCAGTCCGCGGTGAATTCGACCAGGACCGGGAGGTCCGCTCCCAGGACCTCCTCGTCGAATGTCGTGTCGGTGACCTCTGCGACACCTTCTGCGTGGATCATCTGTCATCCTCCCAGTTCACATCGTGGTTCGGGGCCGCCGGGCCGCTCGGCCGCGGCCTCCAGTTCGGCGCGTGCCAGCTGTGCGCCCACCTCCGTACGGACCGTCCGCAGCTGCCCGATGAGCGAGTCGAGCTCGTCGAGCTTGCGGCGGTAGACGGCCAGGGACGCGGGGCAGGCGTCGCCCGCCGGGTGGCCGGCGCGCAGGCAGTCGACGAAGGGGCGGGTCTCCTCCAGGTCGAACCCGAAGTCCTGGAGGGTCCGGATCTGCTGGATCAGCCGCAGGTCGCCCTCGTCGTAGGTGCGGTAGCCGTTCTCCGCGCGGCGTGCGTGCAGCAGGCCTCGCGACTCGTAGTACCGCAGCGTCCGTGTTGTCGTCCCGGCGCGTTCGGCCAGTTCCCCGATTCGCATACGGCGACGGTAATCCTTGACGTCGGCGTCAAGGCAAGGGACCGGACGGGAGGGGGCGCCCGGCCCGTCGGGGAAGTTGAAGCGGCCAGGGCCATTGACGGCCGCCCCCGGTGCCTCTAAATACTCTTGAGAGCGCTCTCAAAAGCAACCTTCCCCGCACGCCCCCACCGGAGGTTCCCTTGCGTACGAGCCGCACGATCCCCCACAGACGTACGACCGTCCTCTCCGCCCTCACCGCCCTGGCCCTCACCCTCGCCGGGGTGATCACCGTCGCCGGATCCGGGCCCGCCCGTGGTGACGTGCCGACCACCCCCGGGTGGAACCTGCAGTGGAGCGACGACTTCAACGGCGCGAACCGCAGCCTGCCCTCCTCCGCGAACTGGCAGATCGACACAGGTCACGGCTATCCCGGCGGCCCCGGCAACTGGGGCACCGGGGAGATCCAGAACTACACCGCGAGCCCCGACAACGTCAGCCTCGACGGCAGCGGCAACCTCCGCATCACCCCGCTCCGCGACGGCGCGGGCAACTGGACCTCCGGCCGCATCGAGACCAGGAGGGCCGACTTCAAGGCCCCGGCCGGCGGCACCCTGCGCATCGAGGGCCGCGTCCAGATGCCGAACGTCACCGGCAACGCGGCCCTGGGCTACTGGCCCGCCTTCTGGGCGCTCGGCTCCCCCTACCGCGGCAACTACTGGAACTGGCCGGGCATCGGCGAGTTCGACATCATGGAGAACGTCAACGGGATCAACTCCGTCTGGGGCGTGCTCCACTGCGGGGTCAACCCGGGCGGCCCCTGCAACGAGACCACCGGCCTCGGCAACAGCCGCACCTGCCCCGGCGCGAGCTGCCAGTCCGCCTTCCACACGTACCGCTTCGAGTGGGACCGCGCCGTCACCCCCAACGCCCTGCGCTGGTACGTGGACGGCCAGCTCTTCCACAGCGTCACCCAGAGCCAGCTGGACGCCGGGACGTGGGCGAACATGACGGACCACGCCGGGTACTTCCTCCTGCTGAACCTCGCGATCGGCGGCGCCTTCCCGAACGCGCTCGGCGGCTCGACCCCGACCGCCGAGACGGTGCCGGGCCGACCGATGCTGGTGGACTACGTGGGCGTCTGGACCAAGGGTGGCGGCGGGACCACCGACCCGCCCACCGACCCGCCGTCCGGCTCCTCCACCCTCGCCCTGCGCAGCGCCGGAGGCCTGGGCGCCGCCCAGTCCGCAGCCTCGTCGGTGACGGTCGCCTCGGCGGGCGGCGGCAACTACGACGGCACCCCGCACAGTCCGCAGACCTTCACCGCGACGGGCATCACCCGGGCGTACGACGGTGGCGCCACCCAGTTCGACGTGTTCGCGGACTCGGGCACCACCGTTGCCAACGGGCAACAAGTACGGGTGAGTTACGACCGCACAGGTGACGGGACCTGGGACCGCACGGAGACGTACAACTACTTCGCCACCGATCCCGTCAACGGGTACGAGCACTACACCCAGGCCAAGGGCCTCAAGTCCTCCACCGGCAGCCACGGCAACCTGGCCAACGGCACGGTGAAGGTCGAGATCTGGAACGCCATCGGCAACGGTACGGGCACCGTCGGCGTCGGCAACCAGTCGGTCGTCCACATCCCCTACGGCTGATCAGGGGTCAGGAGGTCCTGAGGTAACAGGTGTAGGAGCCTGTCACCGTCGTCTCCGTCACTCCTCCGCTGTTGCTGAACTCCAGGTTGGAGGCGCCCACGAAACTGAAGCCCTCCGCGTAACGGCCGCCGCGCCGCCAGTCCTCCGGCGCGGCGGCAGACGCCCGCTCGCACTGCGCCCTGCCGTACCCCTCGGCGCTTCTGTCTTCCTGCGTCCCCGGGAAGGTCCTGTCCACCTTCACCTGGGCCAGTACCCGCAGTTCGTGCTTGCCCTTGCAGTCGACGGGCCTTACGACCACCGTGGAGCCGAGCCCCGTGTCACTGCTGGTGGCACACCGGCCCTTCTTGAGCGTGGCCACGGGAGCCAGCGCCGTGCGGGCGTCCACGACCGGCTCGCCGCTGCTGTCCGGGCCCTTGCCCTTCACCGGCTTGCCGAAGGCGCTGAGTTCGTACGCCGCGTGCAGCCGCTTCACATGGACGAGGGCCATCCGCTCGTGCAGACGGGCCAGGACGGGCCCGAGGTCGGCATCGGCCGAGGCCAGGCGGCCGTCGCCGTCCAGACGCACCGTCAGCTGGACGGGGTCCGTTCCCCAGTCGCTCTGCAGGCTCTGGAGGTCACGGGGGAGCACTTCCGCGGCGACCTCGGGAAGCACGGTCACCCGGTACACCCGGCTGCCGTCCGCCCGGCGCTCGGGCTTCTCCCTGGGAATCACCCGCGGGACGATATCGGCGAGGGTCCCGCTGTACGGGGCCACGTCACCGGCTGCATGCGCCGCGATCACACCGGTGGTCTCGCCGAGTTCGTTGACGGCTTCGGGGGTGTACTTCAGCCAGGCGGAGTCGCCGTTGCGGACGTAGACGTCGTCCTCGGCGGTGGCCACGGTCTGCTCTCCCTCGGGGGCCGATCCCTGGAGGGACTCCAGGTCCTGCTCCGGGAAGCGCGGGTTCGCCCTGAAGCCGAGCTTCGCGAGCGACGTCCCCCGCTCGTAGTCCTGGATCCCCTTCGCCCGGTGCACGGCGTCGCCGCCCGCCGCCTCGTAGGTCAGCGTCGACAGGAAGCCGGCGGTGCCCGCGTCGCGGGTGGCGTCCGTCGCCGCTTGGAACTGCTCGGCGAGCGGCAGCCCGTAGACCGTCCTGCCGGGGTCGGGCTGCTCCGGGGCGCCGCATCCGGCCATGGCGACGATGGCCGGCAGCAGCAGTGCGACCGCGGCTCCCCGGTGTCGTGCGGTCTTCAGTGTCCCCACCCCTTGTGCCTGGTCAGGACACCTCTTGCGCCTGTTCAGAACAGCGATACTGCTCGGGCCTGCCACACGGCACCAGCACGGAATGATCACGCTGTCCCCACGCCCGTCGCGGGACATACGCGAGCGGCCGGTACGGGACCTCCCGTACCGGCCGCTCGGTTCGCTCGTTACGCCTTCACCAGCGAGGGCTGCTCCTCGCCGCCGTCCCTGGACCCGGGGACGAGCGCTTCCGGGGCGTGCGGCTCCGCGGGGCCCTCGTCCACGATCATCTTCTCGTCGAACGGCAGATGGCCGGAGAGGACCTCGTCCACCCGCGCCCGGTCGATCTCCTTGGTCCAGGTGCCGACCAGCACCGTGGCGACCGCGTTGCCCGCGAAGTTCGTCAGGGCGCGGGCCTCGCTCATGAAGCGGTCGATGCCGACGATCAGGCCGACGCCGTCGACCAGTTCGGGGCGGTGGGACTGCAGGCCGCCCGCGAGGGTGGCCAGCCCGGCGCCGGTGACGCCCGCGGCGCCCTTCGAGGCGATCACCATGAAGATCAGCAGCGAGATCTGCTCGCTGATGCTCAGCGGGTCGCCCGTCGCGTTGGCGATGAAGAGCGAGGCCATCGTCAGGTAGATCGCGGTGCCGTCGAGGTTGAAGGAGTAGCCGGTCGGCACGGTGATGCCGACGACGGGCTTGCTGATGCCCATGTGCTCCATCTTCGCGATCAGCCGCGGCAGGGCCGACTCGGAGGAGGAGGTGGAGAGGATCAGCAGGAACTCGCGGCCCAGGTACTTCAGCAGGGCGAAGATGTTGACCCCCGCCACCACCCGCAGGATCGCGCCCAGGATCACGAACACGAAGAGCGCGCAGGTGACGTAGAAGCCGACCATGATGATCGCGAGGGACTTCAGCGCGTCCACGCCGGTCTCGCCGACCACCGCCGCGATCGCTCCGAACGCGCCGACCGGGGCCGCCCACATGATCATGGCGAGGATGCGGAACACGAGGCGCTGGATGTGGCCGATGCCGCGCAGGACCGGTTCGCCGGCCGAACCCATGGCCTGCAGGGCGAAGCCCGCCAACAGGGCGATGAGCAGGGTCTGCAGGACCTCGCCCTCGGTGAAGGCCGAGACCATGGTGGTCGGGATGACGCCGAGCAGGAAGTCCACCGTGGACTCGCTCGCCCCCGCCGCCTGCTCCTCACCGGCGGCGCGTGCCGCGTCGGTGAGGTGGAGGCTGGAGCCGGGCTCCAGGATGTTGCCGACGACCAGGCCGATGGCCAGGGCGACGGTCGACATCACCAGGAAGTAGCCGAGGGCGAGACCGCCGACGGCGCCGACCTTGGCGGCCTTGCGTACGGAGCCGACGCCCAGCACGATCGTGCAGAAGATGATCGGCGAGATCATCATCTTGATGAGGTTGACGAACCCGGTGCCGATGGGCTTGAGCTCCACGGCCACGCCCGGTGCGATGAAGCCGACCGCGATGCCCAGCACCACGGCGGCGATCACAGCCAGGTAGAGATAGTGCGTTCGGTCCCGTCGTGCGACTTTCTCTGCCACGGTGGTCTCCTCGGGGTTTGCGGTCGCTCCCCCGTCCCAGGGGGCCCCGGTGACTATTCACTTCCCTGTGACCGCGGTCACCCTTGCGTTCATATCGTTCACGGACGCTTTCGAGCCACCTTGGGCCGGTGGGTGCCGCCGTGCAGACTGGGGCCATGCGCCTGTCCCGTACGCTCCCCCGCAGTCTGGCCGGCCAGCTCTTCGCGATGCAGGCCCTGCTCGTGGCCGCGGTCGTGGCCGGGTGCGCCTTCTTCGCGTACGCCTCCGGCCGTGCACAGGCGGAGGAGACCGCGGACCGGCAGGTACGGGCCGCCGCTCTCGCCATGGCCGGATCCCCGTCCGTGCGGGAAGCGATCCGTACCCCGAACCCCACCGCCGTACTCCAGCCGTACGCGGAGCGGGTCCGCGCGGACACCGGGATCACCTTCGTCACGATCATGGATCCGAACCGGGTGCGCTGGACCCATCCGCACCCCTCGGAGATCGGCAGGACCTTCATCGGGAACACCGCCCCGGCCCTGCGCGGTGAGACCTTCACGGAGACGTACACCGGCACCCTGGGGCCGTCGATACGGGTCGTCACACCGATCCGTGACGGGGGCCGGATCGTCGGCCTGGTCAGCGCCGGCATCACCGTCGACCGGGTCTCCAACCAGGTACGCGAACAGCTCGGCGCCCTGGGCATGGCGGCGGGCGCGGCGCTGGCGCTCGGCGGGCTCGGCACGTACGTGATCAACGCCAGGCTGCGCCGGCACACGCATGGGATGAACGCCCGCGAGCTGGGCCGGATGCACGATTACCACGAAGCCGCCCTGCACGCGGTGCGTGAGGGGCTGCTGATGCTGGACGGACAGCGCCGGATCGCGCTGATCAACGATGCGGGCCGGGAGCTGCTGGGACTGGCACCGGGTTCGGTCGGGCGGAAGGTCGACGAGCTCGCCCTCCCCCGGCCGCTGACCGGGGCGCTCCTGGCGTCCGAGCCGCGGGTCGACGAGGTCCATCTGACCTCGGACCGGGTCATCGTCCTCAACACCAGCCCCGTCGTGGGCGGGGAGAAGCGCGGCACGGTGGTGACGCTGCGGGACCACACGGAGCTGCAGGCCCTGTCGGGCGAGCTCGACTCGGAGCGCGGCTTCACGCAGGCACTGCGCTCGCAGGCGCACGAGGCGGCCAACAGGCTGCACACCGTGGTGTCACTGATCGAACTGGGCCGGGTCGAGGAGGCGGTGGACTTCGCGACGGCGGAGCTGGAGCTTGCGCAGGTCCTGACCGACCGGGTCGTCGGGGCGGTCGCCGAACCGGTGCTGGCCGCGCTGCTGCTCGGCAAGGCGGCGCAGGCCAACGAGCGCGGTGTGGAGCTCGTTCTCGCGGAGGACAGCCTGATCGACGACGGGGCGCTGCCACCGGCTCTCGCGCCGCGTGATCTGGTGACGGTCCTGGGCAATCTGATCGACAACGCGGTGGACGCGGCGTCGGAGACGGGAGCGGGAGGCGGAGGCGTGCCCGTACCCGCCCAGCGCGGCACGACGCGGCCACGGGTCACCGTCACCGCGCTGACCGACGACGGTGAGCTGCTGCTGAGGGTCGCCGACACGGGGCCCGGAGTCGGCCCGGACGACGTGGACGAGGTGTTCCGGCGCGGCTGGACGACGCACGGTGCGGACCGCGGGCTCGGGCTGGCGCTGGTGCGGCAGGCGGTCCTGCGCAACGGCGGGACGGTGGTCCTGGGCCGGGCGAAGGACGGCGGCGCGGAGTTCACGGTGCGGCTGCCCCTGACCGGCCGGCCGGCGCAGGCGGTACGGGCATGATCCGGGTGCTGGTCGTGGAGGACGACCCGGTGGCGGCCGACGCCCATCAGCTGTACGTGGGCCGGGTACCCGGCTTCGAGGTCGCCGCCGTCGCGCACACCCGGGCGGAGGCCGTGCGGGCGCTGGACCGGATGCCGGTGGATCTGCTGCTGCTCGACCTGTACCTGCCCGACGGACACGGGCTCCAGCTCCTGCGGGCCCTGCGGGCGGCCGGGCACGGTGCGGATGTCATCGCGGTGACGTCGGCGCGGGATCTGGCGGTGGTGCGGGAAGGCGTGTCGCTCGGGGTCGTGCAGTACGTGCTGAAGCCGTTCACCTACCCCACCCTCCGCGACAGGCTCGTGCGCTACGCCGAGTTCCGGGCGGCGGCCGGTGAGGCGAGCGGCCAGGACGAGGTGGACCGGGCACTGGGAGCGCTGCGGGTCGCGCACCCCGCGGCGCTGCCCAAAGGGCTGAGCGGTCCGACGCTGGAAGCGGTGACCCGGGCCCTGCGGGAGTCCCCGGACGGGGTGACGGCGGCGGCCGCCGGGGAGGGGCTGGGGATCTCCCGGATCACCGCACGCCGGTATCTGGAGCATCTGGTGACGGCCGGCCGCGCCGAGCGCCGGCCGAGCTACGGCCATGTGGGGCGGCCCGAACTGCGTTACCGGTGGGTGGCTGAAACTCGCTGACCGCCCGGAGGCCCTGGGAACGATCCTCCTAGGAGGATCATACGAAGGGTGAACTGTTAGGAACAGCCTGTAGCCAGGCCGTTCCCGTGCTCCTACGGTGGGGCCGTGCAACCCACTCCGCCCTTCAATGCCCCCGCCGCCCGCCGCCTGCGCGAGGCACTGGGAATGGCTCCCGGCCATGTTGCGTACGGGCTCGGCGCCCAGTACGGACTCCAGATCACCGCCGAGACCGTGATGGCCTGGGAGCGCGGTGTCGCCCTGCCCGGCGAACGCGAACTCATGGCGCTCGCCGGTGTGCTGTGGTGCGCGCCCGGTGAACTGCTGGCCGCCGCAATCACCTTGCGCGAGCACCGGCTGGCCCGGGACATCAGCGTGGACGACCTCGCGCGGGAGCTCGGGATGACCGGTGCCGCGTATCTGCGGATGGAGGAGTCGGGCCGCTGGCGCGGCAACGAACGCCAGGGCATGGCGCTCTGCGAGGCCCTGGACATGTCGGCCGCGCAGTTCGTCACGGCGACCGGCCGCAACGAGGAGATGGCGGAGCTGCTGAACAGGGCGGTGACGACGCGCTGGCAGGCGTACGTCCGGCCGGTGGCCAAGCTCGTACCGCTGGACCGGGTCCTGGTGCAGGACGTGCTGGAGCAGTTGCAGACCGACTACCAGGCCCTGATGGTGACGACGCTGAGCTGGGACAGCACGGGCCGGGATCGGTCCGGGGCGTCGGGTGACGCCGGTCGGGCGTTCCTGGACCGGGTGGTCGAGCAGTTCTGGCGCACGGCGGGCATCTGAGCCCGCCCGTGCCCCGGCAGCTCTCCACCCGGGGAACGGCGCGGCCGGGCCGTGCTCCGACAACCGGAACACGGCCCCGGGCCGGATGACCGGCCCGGTTCCGGTCAGAAGACCGACTCGGCCTCGTACATGCGGTCGCTGGGCACGGTCTTCAGGCGGGTGACGGCGTCCGCGAGCGGCACCATGGCGATGTCGGAGCCACGCAGGGCCGTCATCCGGCCGAAATCACCGCGGTGGACGGCCTCCACCGCGTTCCACCCGAAGCGGGTCGCGAGCACCCGGTCGTACGCGGTCGGCGTGCCGCCGCGCTGCACATGCCCGAGAATGACCGGCCGGGCCTCCTTGCCGAGCCGCCTCTCCAGCTCGACGGCGAGGCGGTTGCCGATGCCCTGGAAGCGCTCGTGGCCGAACTGGTCGATCTCGCCCTTGGCGTACGCCATCGAGCCCTCGGCCGGGTGCGCGCCCTCGGCGACGCAGATGACGGCGAACTTCTTGCCGCGTGAGAAGCGCTCCTCGACCATCTTGACCAGGTCCTCGACCTGGAAGGGCCGCTCCGGGAGGCAGATCCCGTGGGCGCCGCCGGCCATTCCGGACTCGAGCGCGATCCAGCCCGCGTGGCGTCCCATCACCTCGACGACCATGACCCGCTGGTGCGACTCGGCGGTCGTCTTGAGGCGGTCTATGGCCTCGGTGGCGACGCCCACGGCCGTGTCGAAGCCGAAGGTCCGGTCGGTGGCGGAGATGTCGTTGTCGATCGTCTTCGGGACGCCCACGACGGGCATTCCGGCGTCCGACAGCATCCGGGCGGCCGTGAGCGTGCCCTCGCCGCCGATCGGGATGAGGGCGTCGATGCCGTAACGGCGGGACAGTTCCTCACAGTTCTCGGCGGCCTCGCGCAGCCGGTCGCGCTCCAGCCGGGCGGAGCCGAGGATCGTGCCGCCGCGTGCCAGGATGCCGCTCACCGCGTTGAGGTCGAGGGGCCGGAAATGCCCGTCGAGCAGCCCCTTGAACCCGTCCTCGAAACCGATGACTTCATCGCCGTGACCCACGACGGCACGGTGCACGACCGACCGGATCACGGCGTTGAGGCCTGGGCAGTCGCCGCCTGCGGTGAGAATTCCGATGCGCATCGTGCTCTGTCTCCTGCTCGCTGGGGCCATGCATTTCGGGGGCTGCTCGACAAACCCCCGTACCGTGAGCCACAACGATTGTCCCACGCCCGGTCCGGCACTCGCGCTTCCGACTGCTCCGGTCTCACGCGTCCGGCACTTCCGGTGCGGGGCGGCAGAGGGTCGGGCCCGCCCCGAGCAGGGGCCCGGGGCGGCCCGTGCACGGGTACCGCCCGGCGGGCGATTTACCCGTCTCCGTAGGTATCGTCAAGAGGGCAATGCCAGCCAGCCAGGACGGGAGAGCACGCGTGGCGCGCAGCGTGTACGTGACCGGGATCGATCGGGGAGACGGCCGACAGGTCGTCGATCTGGGAGTCATGGAGCTACTGACGCGTCAGGTGGACCGGGTCGGGGTCTTCCGTCCGCTGGTCCATGACGGACCCGACCGGCTGTTCGAGCTGCTGCGGGCCCGCTACCGGCTCTCGCAGAGCCCGGAGACCGTCTTCGGGCTGGACTACCACGAGGCGTCCGCCATCCAGGCGGAGCAGGGTACCGACGAGCTGGTCTCCCGGCTCGTCGAGCGCTTCCACCGGGTCTCACGCGCCTACGAGGTGGTGCTGGTCCTCGGCAGCGATTTCTCCGCCACCCAGCTCCCGGACGAGCTCGCGCTCAACGCCCGGCTCGCCAACGAGTTCGGCGCCTCGGTCATCGCGGTGGTCGGCGGCGGTGGCCAGGACGCCGGGTCCGTACGGGCCGAGACGCGCAACGCCTACCGCGCGTACGCGGGTCTGGGCTGCGACGTCCTGGCGATGATCGTGAACCGGGTGGCCTCCGAGGACCGCGCCGCCATCGCCGAGCGGCTCGCGGCCACGCTGCCGGTCCCCTGCTCGGTCCTGCCCGACGATCCGGCGCTCTCCGCGCCGACGGTCGCCCAGATCACCGCGGCGCTGGACGGAACGGTTCTGCTCGGCGACGACTCGGGCCTCGCCAGGGACGCGCTGAACTTCGTCTTCGGCGGCGCGATGCTGCCGAACCTCCTCAAGGCACTGACCCCGGGCTGCATGGTCGTCACCCCCGGCGACCGCGCGGACCTGGTCATCGGTGCGCTCGCCGCGCACAGTGCGGGCACCCCGCCCATCGCCGGCCTCCTGCTGACCCTGGACGAGCGTCCCGGCGAGGAGATACTCAGGCTGGCCGCCCGCCTCGCACCGGGTACCCCGGTGGTCGCGGTGGCCGGTGGGTCCTTCCCCACGGCGGCCGAACTCTTCTCGCTGGAAGGCAAGTTGAACGCGGCGACGCCCCGCAAGGCGGAGACCGCGCTCGGCCTCTTCGAGCGCCA
Organism: Streptomyces sp. NBC_00683; assembly: GCF_036226745.1. Classification (NCBI taxonomy): domain Bacteria; kingdom Bacillati; phylum Actinomycetota; class Actinomycetes; order Kitasatosporales; family Streptomycetaceae; genus Streptomyces; species Streptomyces sp. NBC_00683. The sequence goes on from NZ_CP109013.1 coordinate 2,821,465, forward strand.
CGTGGACACCGGCGCCCTGCTGGAGGGGATCTCCGTGTCCCGCAGCGGCCGGGTCACCCCGATGATGTTCGAGCACGAGCTGCTGGAACAGGCCCGCTCGAACCGGCGCCGGGTCGTCCTGCCCGAGGGCACGGAGGAGCGCGTCCTGCGTGCCGCCGATGTGCTGCTGCGCCGGGACGTCTGCGATCTGACGCTCCTCGGCGACGTGGACGTCATCCGCAAGAAGGCCGCCGACCTCGGCATCGACCTGGCCGGGACCCAGCTGATCGACCCGCAGACCTCCGAGCTGCGCCAGAGCTTCGCCGAGCAGTACGCCCTGCTGCGCGCGCACCGGGGTGTGACGGTGGAGCTCGCCCACGACGTCGTCGCGGACGTCAACTACTTCGGCACCCTGATGGTCCAGGAGGGTCTGGCCGACGGCATGGTCTCCGGCTCGGTGCACTCCACCGCGGCGACCATCCGCCCCGCCTTCGAGATCATCAAGACCAAGCCGGACGCCTCGATCGTCTCCTCGGTCTTCTTCATGTGCCTCGCCGACAGGGTCCTGGTGTACGGCGACTGCGCGGTCAATCCGGACCCGGACGCGGAGCAGCTCGCGGACATCGCCGTGCAGTCGGCGGTCACCGCGGCGCGCTTCGGCGTGGACCCGCGGATCGCGATGCTGTCGTACTCGACGGGCACCTCCGGCACGGGCGCCGACGTCGACAAGGTGCGGGAGGCCACCGAGCGGGTACGCGCCTCGCATCCCGACCTCAGGATCGAGGGCCCCATCCAGTACGACGCGGCGGTCGAGCCGTCCGTCGCGGCGACCAAGCTGCCGGCGTCCGAGGTGGCGGGGCGGGCGACCGTACTGATCTTCCCGGACCTCAACACCGGCAACAACACCTACAAGGCCGTGCAGCGCTCGGCGGGGGCCGTCGCGGTCGGCCCGGTCCTGCAGGGGCTGCGCAAGCCGGTCAACGACCTGTCGCGCGGCGCCCTCGTCCAGGACATCGTCAACACCGTGGCCATCACCGCGATCCAGGCACAGGGCGAGGAGCGAACCCGATGACCACCGACCGCACCAACAGCGGGGCGGGCCGTGTGCTCGTCCTCAACTCGGGCTCCTCGTCGGTCAAGTACCAGCTCCTGGACATGCGTGAGCGGGTACGGCTCGCGACCGGCCTGGTCGAGCGGATCGGGGAGGAGACCTCCCGGCTGGTGCACACCCCCTCGGCCGGCGGCGGGACCCGTGAGCGCACCGGAAGGATCGCCGACCACGAGCAGGCGCTGAAGGCCGCGGCCGAGGAACTGGCGGCCGACGGGCTCGGCCTGGACTCCCCCGAACTCGTGGCCGTCGGCCACCGGGTGGTGCACGGCGGGCTGAAGTTCAGTGAGCCCACCGTGATCACCGACGAGGTGCTGGCCGAGATCGAACGGCTCGTCCCGGTGGCCCCGCTGCACAACCCGGCGAACATCACCGGGATCCGTACGGCACAGGCGCTGCGCCCGGACCTGCCGCAGGTCGCCGTCTTCGACACGGCGTTCCACACGACGATGCCGGAGCACGCGGCGCGGTACGCGATCGACGTGGAGACGGCCGACGCGCACCGCATCCGCCGCTACGGCTTCCACGGCACCTCCCACGCGTACGTCTCGCGCAGGACGGCCGAGCTGCTGGGCAGGCCGGTGGCCGACGTGAACGTGATCGTGCTGCATCTGGGCAACGGCGCCTCGGCCTCCGCGGTCGCCGGCGGCCGGTGCGTGGAGACGTCCATGGGGCTGACCCCCTTGGAGGGGCTGGTGATGGGTACGCGTTCGGGAGACATCGATCCGGCCGTCACCTTCCACCTCAAGCGGGTGGCGGGGATGTCGGTGGACGAGATCGATGTCCTGCTGAACAAGAAGAGCGGTCTGGTCGGCCTCTGCGGCGACAACGACATGCGGGAGATCCGGCGCCGGGTGGACGAGGGCGACGAGCGTGCCACGCTCGCGTTCGACATCTACATCCACCGGCTGAAGAAGTACATCGGCGCCTATTCGGCGGTCCTCGGCCGGGTGGATGCGGTGGTGTTCACGGCGGGGGTCGGGGAGAACGCGGCTCCGGTACGGGAGGCTGCGATCGCGGGACTGGAGGGGTTCGGCCTGGCGGTGGACCCGGATCTCAACGCCGTACGGTCCGGTGAGCCGCGGCTGATCTCCCCCGTGGACGCACGGGTGGCGGTCGCCGTGGTGCCGACGGACGAGGAGCTGGAGATCGCCGGCCAGACCTTCGCACTGGTCCACAACTGAGCGGGCCCGCGCCCCTTTGTATCTTCCACCAGACGGAATATTCCGCAGCGAAACAAACCGATAGGATCCGCCTCATGCGCCGTTCCAAAATCGTCTGCACCCTCGGTCCCGCCGTCGACTCGCATGAGCAGCTCGTCGCTCTGATCGAGGCCGGCATGAGCGTGGCCCGTTTCAATTTCAGTCACGGTACCCACGAGGAGCACCAAGGCCGTTACGACCGGGTCCGCAAGGCGGCCGCCGAGACCGGCCGCGCGGTCGGCGTGCTCGCCGACCTGCAGGGCCCGAAAATCCGCCTGGCGAAGTTCGCCGAGGGCCCCGTCGAGCTGGTCCGCGGGGACGAGTTCGTCATCACCTCCGAGGACGTGGCCGGCGACAAGTCGATCTGCGGCACGACCTACAAGGGTCTGCCCGGCGACGTCGCCAAGGGCGACCCGATCCTGATCAACGACGGCAACGTCGAGCTCAAGGTCATCTCGGTCGACGGCCCGCGCGTCACCACCATCGTCATCGAGGGCGGTGTCATCTCCGACCACAAGGGCATCAACCTGCCCGGCGCGGCGGTGAACGTCCCCGCGCTCTCCGGGAAGGACGTCGAGGACCTTCGGTTCGCCCTGCGGATGGGCTGCGACCTGGTCGCCCTGTCCTTCGTGCGCGACGCCGAGGACGTCAAGGACGTCCACAAGGTGATGGACGAGGAGGGCCGCCGGGTCCCCGTCATCGCCAAGGTCGAGAAGCCGCAGGCCGTCGAGCACATGGAGGGCGTCGTCGCCGCCTTCGACGGTGTGATGGTGGCCCGTGGCGACCTGGCCGTCGAGTATCCGCTCGAGAAGGTCCCGATGGTGCAGAAGCGCCTCATCGAGCTGTGCCGCCGCAACGCCAAGCCGGTGATCGTGGCGACCCAGATGATGGAGTCGATGATCACCAACTCCCGGCCGACCCGCGCCGAGGCGTCCGACGTCGCCAACGCGATCCTGGACGGTGCGGACGCGGTCATGCTGTCCGCGGAGTCGTCCGTCGGCGCGTACCCGATCGAGACCGTCAAGACGATGTCGAAGATCGTCGTCGCCGCCGAGGAGGAGCTCCTGTCCAAGGGCCTCCAGCCGCTGGTGCCGGGCAAGAAGCCCCGGACCCAGGGTGGTTCGGTCGCCCGTGCGGCCTGCGAGATCGCGGACTTCCTGGACGGCAAGGCGCTGGTCGCTTTCACCAAGTCCGGTGACACCGCGCGCCGGCTCTCCCGCTACCGCACGACCCAGCCGATCCTCGCCTTCACCACGGACGAGTCCACCCGCAGCCAGCTCGCCCTGAGCTGGGGCGTCGAGGCCCACGTGGTGCCGCACGTGGCCAACACGGACGCGATGGTCGACCTGGTCGACGAGGAGCTCCTGAAGCTGAACCGCTACAACACCGGCGACATCATGGTCATGACCGCCGGCTCGCCCCCCGGCGTCCCCGGGACCACGAACATGGTCCGGGTCCACCACCTGGGCGGCGAGAAGCGCGACTGACGGACCGATGGTCCGCGCCTCGTCGCGGACCATCGGTTCCCCGGACGACGACTGCGGGCCGCGCCTCCTGAAGAGGCGCGGCCCGCAGTCGTTGTTGCGGCTCCCGGACGGGTCCGGATCACCGGCTAGCTCGCGCCACCGGTGAAGTAGTTGTGCAGTCCGGGCACCGAGAGGGTGCCGCCGAACTGCCCTGCCTGCGTCACCTTCACGTTCGTGAAGAACGCGAAGGGTACGTTCAGCGGCGGCGGGGTCTCCGGGCTGAAGGTGATCGGGATGAGGCCGAAGAGGTTGCCCTTCAGCTCCTCCGTGTACATCGTCACCGTGCCGTTGCGGATCGTGGACGTGGAACCGCTCCGCGCCTCGACGTGACCGGTGGTACCGCCAGGGCCCGTCGTGAGCTGGTGAAGGTCCTTGATGTCGATGGAGCTCGCGGTGAACTTCAGCACCTTCTTCGTGCTGCCGTCACCCTTCTTCACCTCGACGATGCCCTTGTAGTCCAGCCCGTTGAGCGTGAGCCTGGACGACTCGAGGATCCACGGGTCGTTCGGGAGCAGCGGGATGCCCTGCTCCAGGTCGGCCGCGGCGAGCGCCTTGGGGTCGGCGGTCGGGCACGGGAAGCGCTCCTTGGCGCCGTCCGGGATGTCCTCGTCCTTCACGGGGTCGAGGCCCTTGGCGCCTTCCTCGAGCTCCTCGACGTCCTTGCCCGCCTTGTCGGCCGCGTCACGGATGGCGTCGGCGGTCTTGTCGACCGTGTCCTTCGCCGCCTCCGTGGCCTTCTCGACGGGCTTGGTGGTCTCGCTCTCCGCGGGCTTCGGGGTGGCGCTGTCCGCCGGCTCCGGGGCCTGTGTGGTGGCGCTGGGGGACGGACTGGCCGTCTCCTTGTCCGGTCCGTCCAGGAGGTCCTTGAGCGCGTCACCGACACCCAGCGGGTCGAGCGGGTTCTTCGACTGGGTGGGCGTCGGCGTGGGTGCCGGAGCCTTGTTCTGCGCCGTGTCGTCCGCCGCGGGAGCGCTCGTGCTCGCACTCGCGGAAGGCTTGGGCTCGGCGCTCTCCTCCTTGCCCGGCTCCTCGTCCTTGTCGGCGGCTTCGCCGGTGGACGTGGCGCTCGGGGTCGGCTTGGCCTCGGGCTCCTGGGACTCGCTCGGTTCGTCGGAGCGCGTCACACAGGGACCGGGGGCGAAGGGTATGTCCCCGCTGTCGTCGGCCAGGGCGAGCTTGGGGGTGAGCCCCATGCCCACGAAGACCGCCGTCGGCATCGCGGCGAGCGCGAACGCCTTCTTCCCTGCGGGCATGTGCAGCTTCGTCAGCAGCGACTTCCTGGGGGCCGCGTGGCGCGGCCCGCTTCTCACCCGGGCGTCCTCCCCGGTCGAGTCCGGCTGCGTCTCGTCACCCCGCACTGTTCCTCCCGCCGTTGGCGTCAACGTGTCCGTTCGTGCTGCCGTCGCTCCACGATTCGGATGCGTCGGCACCGTGCGACGGCTCGGCCGCCTGCGCCGTATCGGCGCCGTACTGCGACTCGTTCTGCGGCTCCTGCGGTGCGTACCCGGCGGCGTGCTTGGCCGTCGTCCGCTCGGCGTCGGTCGTGCCCGGCGCCCAGGAAAGGGCGAGGCAGCCGCCGATCATGGACAGCAGGAACCCGATCAGGAAGCCGCCGAGGTTGGACACCGGAATGGAGACCAGCGCCAGCAGGATCGAGGCCACACCGGCGAACACCCGGACGATGTGGTGGTACCACATGGTCAGACCGAGCGTGATGAGCAGGACACCGATGATCAGTGAGCCCGCGCCCGCCGTGGTCGCCATGGCCAGCGTCAGATGGCCGATCTTGAGATTCGCGTACGGGAAGTACGCGATCGGACCGCCACCGAGCGCGGTCAGGAGGCCCGCCCAGAAAGGCCGGGTGTGCCGCCAGTCACGGAACCGCAGCCGCCAGTAGGCGAAGTCGCGGGTGCCTGTGGTCTCGGCGCTCATGGAAAACAGCTCCCTGGAACCGGTCGTGCTGTGAAAAGAAGAGGGAGTCGGACGGGCGGGCCGGCGTGGCCGCCGCCCCGCCCGTCCGGGCGGAGTGCTTAGTAGCACTCCTTGACGCCGTTGTAGAGCTTCATGCTCAGGCCGCTGAGCTTGAAGGTTCCGGCCGTGGTCGCCCACGCCGTCTGCTTCACGTTCCGCAGCTGCGCCCGGTCCGCCTGCTGGGCGAAACCGTTCTCGTTGACGTTCTCGCCGGACTTGATGGCCGGACCCTTGGTGGCGTCCTTCGCCGCAACACCGATGTCGATGTTGGTGAACTCGGCGTCGGCCGACAGGTCGGCGACATCGATGTACAGGTTCTCGGCCGAAACCGGCGTCTTGCCGCCACCGGCCTTCAGCTGAAGGCTGACCGAACCCAGCAGCGGGATGTTCGGCGTGACAACGGACTGGCACATGTTCGTGATCTCAGCCGTCTTGAACGACGAGATCGCGACCGGGTGCAGAGTCTTCTTGTCACCCTTCATCTCCGCGTAGCCGGCGTCTATGCCGCCGTACTGCGAGAAGCCGTGGCCGTCCAGGTAGTCGGCCGACACCTTGAACGACTGGCCCGACACGCTGAACGACGCTGCGAGCGCACCCTGCGCCAGCCCGACGCCCACCGCGGCGGTCGCGAGAACGCTCGGCACCATGACCAGAGCGAAACGCTTCCATCTGGTCCCACCGCGAACTTGGGAACTCATAAATTTCCTCCTTCTCGGACGTACATCTCCGGTACGGGCATCGTGCCCGTCCTGGGATGGGAGAAGTGCTACGTCCTCGGGAAGGAGAGCGCCCGGACCGGAGGCGCGTACCGCATCCGAATCACCGGCGATCACCCCCGAGCGACAACCACTGGTCACGCGTCTGCGCAACCGGTTCGGACAGGCCCTGCCGATGGCAGGAACCCCCCTGTCCGCGATCGGCGCCACTGCCGCCGACCACTCGGTGGGGACCCAACTGGCCGCCGACGCCGACTGGCCGTCGGGCTGGCGGGTATTGGACCGAGCGTGGCCGATCGTGGTGCATTCGCGGCCGCGACACAAGGGGGGTCGTTACTCGCTAGTAACGACCCGATAACCAGGGTGCGACAGGGGGGTACCGTCCGGCCACACAGGGTGGCACCAAAGGGGCGTGCGAACAGTGTGATTGGGGTCCTAAAGCGGACAGATCCCAGGGTTCGATTTACTGCCAGTAACAGCGCGTACTTTTATCAAGATTTGGTAAAGCGAAGGCGTTCGTTGTCGTTCGCCCGCGAAAACGGCCGTGGCGCCCGCTGGGCACCACGGCCGTGTTGTCACATCAGAACAAGACGCGCGCCAGGGCAGTTCGCGCCGCGATGACCCTGGGATCGTCCGGGCCGATCACCTCGAAAAGCTCCAGGAGACGCACCCGCACCGTGTCCCTGTCCTCACCGAAATTACGGCGGACGGTCTCGACGAGGCGTCCGAACGCGTCCTCGACATGGCCACCGACGAGATCCAGGTCCGCTGCGGCCAGCTGGGCCGCCGGATCGGCCGGGTTGTCCGCGGCGTCCTTGCGGACCCGCTGCGGATCCAGGTCGGCGACCCTGCCGAGCAGTTCCGCCTGGGCGAGGCCGAGTTTGGCCTCGGTGTTGGCCGGGTCGTCGGCGAGCACGTTCTTGTACGACTGGACGGCACCGCTGAAGTCATTGGCGTCCAGCGCCTGTGCGGCGGCCTCCAGAAGCGCGTCGTACGGCCCTGCGGGCACGTCGGCCGGGACACCGTCCTCCGCCTCGTCCACCGCCGCGTCCGGGTCGACCACGATCCCGGTGAGGCCGAACCGCTCCTCGCCCACCTGGATCAGCTGGTCGAGCGTCTGGCGGATCTGGCTCTCGGGGGCCGCGCCCTGGAAGAGCGGGAGGGCCTGCCCGGCCACCACGGCGAAGACCGCGGGAATGCCCTGGATCCCGAACTGCTGCATCAGCATCTGATTGGCGTCGACGTCGACCTTGGCCAGCACGAAGCGGCCGTTGTACTCGGCGGCGAGGCGCTCCAGGAGCGGGCCGAGCTGCTTGCACGGCTCGCACCACTCGGCCCAGAAGTCGATGACTACCGGGACTTCGGCGGAGCGCTGGAGGACGTCGTTCTCGAATCCCGCCTCGTCGACGTCGATCACCAGGGAGGCGGGGGCGACACCGCCACCACCACCCTGCCTGGCGGACTCCGCTCGGGCCTGCTCCGCCTTCGCCTTGGCCTCGCCGGCCGCCTTCACAGCGGCGAGGTCGACGACGCCGCTCATGGACATGTTCCTAGGCTGCATACGTACATCCTCCCCCCTGTGCGCACGGATTCGGAAAGCGATCCGTGAACCGCCTCCGTCCACAGCCGCACCGGTGTGCGCGGCGCGTGGACGGAAACGGTTCCGGGGCCCTGAAAAACCCCGTTCTCGGTGCCGGATCCCCACCCGGCACCTGTGGCTGTCGATCAGTCGTGGCGCGGGACCGATGAACCATCGTCCTTACGCTACGACCCGTAGCGTAACTGGCCGGACCCCCTCCCGGGCAAGAGTGTCCGGTGATCTGTCTCACGGGCACCGGGACCGGCCACTGGTACTTACTGGCCGGTATGGTCACCGCATGCTGAGCCGCAGCCACCCCAAACCCACCCGATCGGGACGTCCGCGCAGTGCCGCCGCCGACGAGGCGATCCTGGAGGCGACCCGTGAGTCACTGGTCGACCTCGGCTGGTCGAAGCTGACGATGGGTGATGTGGCGACCCGCGCGGGGGTCGCCAAGACGACCCTCTACCGCCGCTGGGCCGGGAAGAACGAGCTGGTCGTGGACGCGGTCGCGGTTCTGTTCGACGAACTGGAGCTGCCCGACCTGGGCAGCCTGGCAGCCGACGTGGAGGCCGTGGTGCTGCAGTTCGCGGCGCTGCTGGAGCGGCCGGAGACCAAGACGGCGCTGATGGCGGTGGTCGCGGAGTCGACCCGCGACGAGGCGCTGCGGGACCGGATCAGGAAGTCCATCGTGGACCGGCAGAAGCGCCTGGTCCTCGAGGGCCGGGCGCGCGCGCAGGAGCGCGGCGAGCTGCCCGCCGAGCCGGATTCCGCGACGGCGGCCCTCACCGCGGACCTGATCTTCGATGTGATCGCCGGTGCCGTCGTGCACCGGGCGCTGGTGAGCGCCGAGCCCGTCGATGCCGACTGGGCCCGGCGCTTCACGCTGCTGCTGCTCTCGGGGCTGGGAGCGGTCTCCGCCTAGCAGGCGCGCGGGACTGTCCGTCAGAAGCCGGGCGGCTCCGTGTAGGTGCCCCACTCGTCGCGCAGGACGCCGCAGATCTCGCCCAGGGTCGCCTCTGCCCGTACCGCCTCCAGCATCGGCTCGATCATGTTCGAGCCGTCGCGGGCGGCGGCCAGCATCGCGTCCAGCGCTGCGCCCACGCGGGCGGCGTCCCGGTTCTCCTTGCGTCCTGCGAGGTCGCGCACCTGCTCGCGCTCGACCTCGTGGCTGACCCGGAGGATCTCCAGGTCGCCGGTGACCGAGCCGAGCGCGACGTTGACGCCGACGACCCGCTTCTCGCCCTTCTCGAGCGACTGCTGGTACTGGAAGGCCGATTCGGCGATCTCGCCGGTGAACCAGCCGTCCTCGATACCGCGCAGGATGCCCGAAGTCATCGGGCCGATCGGGTGCTTGCCGTCCGGGTGGACCCGGGTGCCGCGCTCCTTGATCTGGTCGAAGATCTTCTCGGCCTCGGCCTCGATGCGGTCGGTGAGCTGCTCGACGTACCAGGAACCGCCCAGCGGGTCGGCCACGTTGGCGACGCCGGTCTCCTCCATCAGCACCTGCTGGGTACGCAGGGCGATCTCGGCGGCCTGCGCGGAGGGAAGCGCGAGGGTCTCGTCCAGGGCGTTGGTGTGCAGGGAATTGGTGCCGCCGAGGACGGCGGAGAGCGCCTCGACCGCGGTGCGCACGACGTTGTTGTACGGCTGCTGTGCGGTGAGCGAGACGCCGGCGGTCTGGGTGTGGAAGCGGAGCCACTGCGCCTTGTCGGTCTGCGCTCCGTACGTCTCCTTCATCCAGCGGGCCCAGATGCGGCGGGCGGCGCGGAACTTGGCGATCTCCTCGAAGAAGTCGAGGTGCGCGTCGAAGAAGAAGGAGAGGCCCGGGGCGAAGGTGTCCACGTCGAGCCCGCGGGAGAGGCCGAGCTCCACGTAGCCGAAGCCGTCGGCCAGCGTGTAGGCGAGCTCCTGCGCGGCCGTCGCTCCGGCCTCGCGGATGTGGTAGCCGGAGACGGACAGGGGCTTGTAGGCGGGGATGTCGCGGGCGCAGTGCTCCATCAGGTCGCCGATGAGGCGCAGGTGGGGCTCGGGCTGGAAGAGCCACTCCTTCTGCGCGATGTACTCCTTGAAGATGTCGGTCTGGAGCGTCCCGTTGAGGACTCCCGGGTCGACGCCCTGGCGCTCGGCGGCGACCAGGTACATGCAGAAGACCGGGACGGCGGGGCCGCTGATGGTCATCGAGGTGGTGACGTCGCCGAGCGGGATGTCCTTGAAGAGGACCTCCATGTCGGCGGCGGAGTCGATGGCCACACCGCAGTGGCCGACCTCGCCGAGCGCGCGGGGGTCGTCGGAGTCGCGGCCCATCAGGGTCGGCATGTCGAAGGCGACACTGAGGCCGCCGCCACCGGCGTCCAGGATCATCTTGTAGCGCTCGTTGGTCTGCTCGGCGTTGCCGAAGCCGGCGAACTGGCGGATGGTCCAGGTGCGGCCCCGGTACCCGGTCGCGTGGAGCCCCCGGGTGAACGGGTACTCGCCGGGCCAGCCGATCCGCTCGAACCCCTCGTACGTGTCGCCGGGGCGGGGCCCGTACGCGGGCTCCACCGGATCCCCGGAGAGCGTGGTGAAGTCCGCGTCGCGCTTGCGGGCCTTGTCGTAACGGGCCTGCCAGCGGAGGCGGCCTTCCTCGATCGCGTCAGCGTCCATGGTTCAAATTTACTAGGACGTCCTAGTAAATGTCGATGGCAAACCGCCCGGTGCTTTGCACGGGGCGGTTCGGCGGGGCGTGGAGGGGTACGGTCCGGGCGGTCCGGTCAGGCCTTGACGGCCTGCGCGGAGCCGTCCGCGATCAGCGGCTCGACATCCTGGGCGACCTTGCGCTCGACGAAGAACGCGGCCGTCGGGATGGTGCCGGAGACCAGCACCCAGAGCAGCTTGCCGAGCGGCCACTTCGCCTTGGAACCGAGGTCGAAGGCGAAGACCAGGTAGATGATGTAGAGGACACCGTGGACCTGCGAGACCACGAGGGTGAGGCCCTCGCCGGTGTCGAATCCGTACTTGAAGACCATGCAGGTGCACAGCACCAGCAACATGACGGCGGTGACATAGGCCATCACCCGGTAGCGGGTCAGCACACTGCGTTTCATGGCATCGAGACTAGCCGGACGACCTGGGCGATCTTGCAGCGCCCTGTCCCTGCGGTCACCGGTCCTCGAAGTCCTGGGCGGCCACCCGGAGGGGGCGCAGCATCGCGAAGATCTCGGCGCACTCCTCGGCGTCGTACACCCCGAGCCCGAAGTCCATCGCCATCAGGTCCCGCGTCGCCGCCTCGACGACCTCACGGCCCTTCCCGGTGATGGAGGCGAGGGTTCCGCGGCCGTCGTTGGGGTTGGGCCGCTTGTCGACCAGCCCGGAGCGCACCAGGCGGTCGACGGTGTTGGTCACGGAGGTGGGGTGCACCATCAGCCGTTCGCCGATCTTGGACATCGGCAGCTCACCGGCCTTGGAGAAGGTGAGCAGGACCAGTGCCTCGTAGCGGGCGAAGGTCAGCCCGTACGGCTTGACCACCGCGTCCACCTCGGCGAGCAGGATCTGCTGGGCCCGCATGATCGAGGTGATCGCCCCCATCGAGGGCACCGGCCCCCAGCGCCGGTGCCAGAGTTCCTCGGCGCGGGCGATGGGATCGAAGGGAAGGCTGAGCGGCTTCGGCACGGCACGACCTTACCCACTGGTCACATGCCGGTCAGCCCTGTCTCGCACTTCGGTACCGGACGCCTGTTCTACGGACCTCGGCGACCAGGAAGAGGGTGCACACGGTGCCGATCGCCCCGGAGGCCGCGACCACCTGGTGCACCGGGAAGAACTCGGCGGCCAGACCGGCCAGGGCCATGCCGATGCCCTGGACCGTCATCAGGCCGGCCGTGAGCAGGGTCATCGCCCGGCCCCGCAGATGCTCGGGAACCGCGTCGACGAACCACTGGTCGAGCCCGATGACGTACGCCGCCCCCGCCCCCGCCAGGACCAGGGCCGCCACGGTCAGGGCCATGCCGGGCCGGAACGCGTACACCACCAGGGGCAGCAGCCCGAGCGCCGCCACCGGCAGGACGATCCGCGAGCGGGCCCGGGGGCCGAGGACGGTTCCCGTGTACAGCTCGGCGCCGATGTGGCCGACGGCCATGGCGCACATCAGCAGCCCGAGCGCGGCAGGTCCGACACCGATCGCGTCCGCGTACGGTGCGGCGAGCGCCTCCGGAGCGACCACGAAGAGGGCGGGCACCCAGAACAGGAGCATCAGCGCCCGGATCCTGCGGTCGGCGAGGACGACACGGGCCCCGGCGAGCGAGTCCCTCAGGAGCGCACCACCGCCCTCGCCGCCGGTACGGGCGGGCCTGGCGCGGGTCCCGAGGCGGAGCAGCAGGGCCGAGCAGAGGAACGTGCCCGCGGTGATCGTGATCGCCCCGCGCGGTGACAGCGCCGCGAGCAGCACCCCGCCGGCGCCGAAGCCGATGAGCAGGGCGCTCTGCGAGACGAGGCGCAGCAGCGAACGCCCCAGGACGTAGAGGTCTCCCTCGCCGAGGATGTCGGTGAGGGCCGCCATCCGCGTCCCGGTGAAGACGGGCGCGACGGCGGCCACGAGGCAGCGCAGTGCGAGGAGCCCGCCGACAGAGGTGCCCGGCAGCACCATCACGGCGACGCAGCCGGCACAGATCAGGTCGCAGGTGACGAGGACCCGGCGGGCGGGGTAGCGGTCGGCGACCCCGGCGAAGAGCGTGCCGCCGACGAGGTACGGGAGGAAGCCGAGCGCGAAGGTGAGCGCGGAGAGCAGGGGCGAGCCGGTCAGGTCGTAGACGAGGACGGTGAGTGCGAGCTCGCTGATGACGACGCCGAGGAGGGACAGCAGGTGCGCGGCGAACACGGCACGGAACTCCCGCACGGCGAACACGGCACCGTAGCCCCCCGCGGGCTCAGCGGCCGGCTGCGGAGGCTGCTCCCGGAGCGCGGGCACCGGGCCCGGGCCGGGGTGGGCGGCGCGCTCCGGGGGCACGGCCGGGGGCGACACGTCGGGGGCGGGGATGGTGCGGGGTGTACCCGCCTGGCTGCGGTCGTCGCTCGGCATGGCCGCAGCTTGCCCGGCCGGGTCCGCCCGCCCGTAGACTTTCGGCTGACGCCGAAACTTGAGGGCCGCATGCCGTTCCACCTGTACTTCGACGAGAGCGACCTGCTCCGCTGCCGCTTCGCACTCTCGCCGCTCTGGGAGACCCAGGAGGCCGTACGCACACTGTCGCGCCCCGGGCGGCACGGCTACCACCTCCCCTGGCTGCGCCGGATCCGCGAGGACGCCGCGGCTCTGGATCTCGAACCGCTCTGGCGGCTGATGCCCGAGGGCGGTCACAACCCGGACTTCGTGTGCCCGCCGCCCGTCGGTCCGTTCACCACCTTCGAGGAGGAGATCGCCGCCGTGCGCGCGGTCGATCCGCTCGTCGCCAGGGACGACATGGCGCGGGCGCTCGCGGACAAGCCCGGCAGCCTGGACTCGCCCACCGGACGGCGGCTGCTGGCCGACCCCGCCCGGGCGGTCCAGGAGCTCGCGGATCTGCTGGAGCGTGCCTGGCAGGTCCTGGTCGAGCCGCACTGGCCGCGGCTGCGGGCCCTGCTCGAGGCGGACATCGCCTACCACTCGCGCCGCCTCGCCGAGGTCGGCTTCGAGCGGCTGCTCGGCGAGATCAGCCCGCAGCTGCGCTGGTCCGGGTCGACCCTGACCGTGGTCGGCACCCGGGGCGACCACACCCGGGTCCTGGGCGGGCAGGGGCTCGTCCTCATGCCCAGCGTCTTCGTGTGGCCCGATGTGGTCGGCGGCTACGAGCCACCGTGGCTGCCCGCGGTGATCTACCCGGCACGCGGCATCGGCGGACTGTGGACGGAGTCCGCCGAGCGGACCCCCGAAGCGCTCGCCCGGCTGCTCGGAAGGGCCCGGGCCGATGTGCTGTGCGCGCTGGACGAACCCGCCGGGACCAGCGCCCTGGCCCACCGGCTCTCGCTCGCGCCCTCCTCCGTGTCCGCGCACCTGTCGGTGCTGCGCACCGCGGGACTGCTCACCTCGCGGCGGTACGGGCACCAGGTGCTGTACGAACGAACGCCGCTCGGCATCGCCCTGACGGCGCAGGACCCGTGAGCAGGCCCAGCCGGCCCCGACCCGTCCGGGCGAGGGGTGCGCGTCCCCCGAACGGGACGAGCCCCCGGCGTGACGCCGGGGGCTCGGTGTGCGCGGTGCGACGGACGGGGCGTCAGCCCGCGAGGTGCCGCTCGACCGTCTCGACCTTGGAGGTCAGCCCGTCGGTGACACCCGGCCTGATGTCGGCCTTCAGTACCAGGGACACCCGTCCGGCGCGGGCCTCGACGGCGGCGACGGCGCGCTTGACGACGTCCATCACCTCGTCCCACTCACCTTCGATGGAGGTGAACATCGCGTCCGTACGGTTGGGCAGTCCGGACTCGCGGACGACCCGCACGGCGTCGGCGACGTACTCGCCGACGTCCTCGCCCACACCCAGGGGACTCACGGAGAAGGCGACGATCATGCGCTGACCTTGCCCTCGGCGCGGGCGCGGGCTGCGATGACGCCGTCGGCCTCGTACTGCTTGAGCAGCTTGTCGCCGTAGAACCCACCGAAGGGCACGACCGCGAGGAGGAAGAACAGCGCGACGCGCTTGAGCGGCCACTTGGCCTTGATCCACATGTCCAGCAGGAACACCACGTAGATCGTGAAGAGCAGGCCGTGCAGGGCGCCGAGGGGCGGCATCAGGAAGTCGATGTCCGAGACGCGCATCAGAAGCGAGCCGAAAATGAGCAGCGCCGGGAAGGAGAGCGCCTCGGGAACCGAGATGAGGCGCAGCCGGTGCAGGGCGCTGGCGGTCTTGATGTCCACGTGGGCACCTTCGGTGGGAGGGGGCGTTACGGCTTGTGAACGCAGGCACAAGCACAGCCATTGTGGCATCGCCCCCGGCCGGGTTGTCCCCGAGGGTCCACTCCGGGACACATCGTCCCCAGGGGCCCTGTTCTGTCGGGTGCGGTCGGGCTACCGTCACTTCGTGGCAATGTTCCGGCTCCAGGGCAGCAAGACGCTCGCCGTCGATCTGACGGGCGATGCGGTCAGAGCGAAGAACGGCTCGATGGTCGCGTACGACGGCCGGATGGCCTTCAAGAAGATGTCCGGCGGCGGTGAGGGTGTCCGAGGCATGGTGACCCGCCGGCTGACCGGCGAACAGATGACGATGATGGAGGTGAAGGGGCAGGGCACCTGCTACTTCGCCGACCGGGCGAGCGAGATCAATCTGGTCTCGCTGCACGGCGACAAGCTGTACGTCGAGGCGAGCAATCTGCTGGCCACCGACGCCGGGCTGCGCACCGGCACCACCTTCACCGGCCTGCGCGGCGGGGCGAGCGGCAACGGCCTGTTCACCACCACCGTCGAGGGCACCGGCCAGGCGGCGATCATGTCGGACGGCTCGGCCGTGGTGCTGCGGGTGACACCCCAGTACCCGCTGAACGTCGACCCGGGCGCCTACATAGCGCACCAGGGAAACCTTCAGCAGCACTTCCAGTCCGGGGTCGGTTTCCGGACGTTCATCGGGGAGGGCTCCGGGGAGTCGTTCCAGATCCGCTTCGAGGGGGACGGCCTCGTCTACGTGCAGCCGAGCGAGCGGAACACCGTCGGAGGCGATGTCTGATGCCGTTCCGTGAGATCAACTCGAAGATGGTCGAGGCCACGGTGGTGCCCGGCCAGAAGATGTACAGCCAGCGGGGCGCGATGCTCGCCTACCGCGGCGATGTGTCGTTCACCCCGAACATCCAGGGCGGACAGGGCGGCCTGGCGTCGATGATCGGCCGACGCGTCGCCAACGAGGCGACCCCGCTGATGACGGTCGAGGGCAGCGGCACGGTGATGTTCGGCCACGGCGGCCACCACGTCCAGGTGATCGGACTGTCCGGCGACACGCTCTACGTGGAGGCCGACCGGCTGCTCGCCTTCGACGGGACGCTCCAGCAGGGCACGATGTTCATGGGCTCGCAGGGCGGCGTGATGGGCATGGTCCGCGGCCAGGTGACCGGTCAGGGCCTGTTCACCACGACGCTCAAGGGGCACGGGGCGGTAGCCGTGATGGCGCACGGCGGGGTGATCGAACTGCCGATCACCCCGGGGCGCCCGGTGCATGTGGACCCGCAGGCGTACGTCGCCCACCACGGCGACGTGACGAACAAGCTCTCCACCGCGCTGGGCTGGCGCGACATGGTGGGGCGCGGCTCCGGCGAGGCGTTCCAGCTGGAGCTCAGCGGCAATGGCGCGGTGTACGTCCAGGCGTCGGAGGAGAAGCTGTGAGCACGCCCGTGATCCACGATCCGACGACACTGCCGTCGGACGACAACGTCAACGCGTACACCTTCTGCGTGGAGCTCAAGGGGAGCCAGTGGTTCCTGCAGAAGGGCAAGATGATCGCCTACTACGGGCGGATCGACTTCAACGGCATAGGGCACGGCCGTTTCGACCGGCTGATCCGCACGAGCTTCCACTCGCCGCTGCACGCGAGCGACTGGGTGGTGGCCGAGGGCAGCGGGAAGATGCTGCTGGCGGACCGGGCCTTCGACGTGAACTCCTTCGACCTGGAGAACGGCAATCTGACGATCCGGTCCGGGAACCTGCTGGCGTACCAGCCGACGCTGGCGCTGAAGCAGTCGATCGTGCCGGGCTTCCTGACCCTGATCGGCACGGGGAAGTTCGTGGCCGCCTCCAACGGCCCGGTCGTCTTCATGGAGCCGCCGGTGCGGGTCGACCCGCAGGCCCTGGTGGGCTGGGCGGACTGCCCCTCGCCGTGCCACCACTACGACCACGGCTACATGACGGGCGTGATGGGCGGGCTCCGGTCGCTGACCGGGGTCGGCGGTACGTCGGGCGAGGAGCACCAATTCGAGTTCGTCGGAGCGGGCACGGTCCTGCTGCAGTCGACCGAGGTGCTGATGCCCGAGCGGGCGGCGGGCGCGACCCCGCACCAGCCGGGGGTTCCGGGCGGCGGCGGTGCGGGTCAACCCGGGGCCATGCCCCGCATACCCGGTCAGCTGGGGGACCTCCAGCGTCGCTTCGGATTGTGAACGGTACTCTGCGGAGTGTGACGCGGGGCATCGCGTGCGCGGTGTCACACCCCCCAATTTCGTCCGTCTTTCAACTTCTTAGGTAGAATCCATACATGGAGACCGAGACGGCCACCCGTTGGCTGACCGATGCGGAGCAGTGTGCCTGGCGCACCCACCTGGACGTCAGCAGACTGCTGACCCACCAGCTGGAGAAGGACCTCCAGCCGTTCGGGCTGACCATGAACGACTACGAGATCCTGGTCAACCTCTCGGAGTCGGACGACCAGCGCATGCGGATGAGTGACCTCGCCGCGGCCACCCTTCAGTCCAAGAGCAGGCTCTCGCACCAGATCACCCGCATGGAGACCGCGGGTCTCGTGCGGCGTGAGCACTGCGAGTCGGACCGGCGCGGGCTGTACGCCGTGCTCACCGAGCTCGGCGCCGAGACGATGCGCAAGGTCGCGCCGCACCACGTCGAATCGGTGCGCAGGCACTTCATGGACCTGCTGTCGCCGGAGGCACTCGCGGATCTGCACGCCGCACTGACACCGATCGCGGACCACCTGCGCGGACGGCGCGGCAAGCCTTAGGACCTCCCGTCCGGATCTTGGCGCCCGCAGGGCCGGCTACGAGCGCGGCAGCCGCAGCGTGAACAGCGCCCCGCCCTGCGGCGCCGTACCCACCGTGAGCGTGCCGCGGTGGCGGGCCGCCACATCGCGGGCGATGGCAAGGCCCAGGCCCGCCCCTCCGTCGTCCCGGCTGCGTGCGTCGTCGAGACGGACGAACCGCTCGAAGATCCGGTCGTGCTCCTCCTCGGGGACGCCCGGGCCGTCGTCCGTGACCGCGACGAGCACATCGCCCCGGTCCGCCGACACGGACACGGCCACCGAACGCTCCGCATGGCGTTCGGCGTTGTCCAGCAGGTTGCCGACCACCCGGGTCAGCTGCCCGCGCGAACCGCGGACCTCCAGCGGCCCGGACCCCGTGACGGACACCGCCACCGCGATCCGGTCCCCCGTGCGCTGCGGGACCTCCTCGCGGACCAGCGCCCCCAGATCGACCACCGCCCGCCCCGGCCGCTCCCCCGCGTCCAGCCGGGCCAGCAGCAGCAGATCCGCGGCCAGCACCTGCAGCCGTACGGTGTCGGCGACCGCGCCCGGCACATCCAGGAGCTCCGGATGCGCGGCGCCCACCTCCAGCTGGGTGCGCAGCGAGGCGATGGGGCTGCGCAGCTCGTGCGAGGCGTCCGCGACGAAGCGCCGCTGCCGGTCCACCGAGGCTTCGAGCACGGTCAGGGTCTCGTTGGTGGTGCGGGCCAGCCGGGCGATCTCGTCGCGCGAGCCCGGCTCCGGCACCCGTCGGCCGAGGTCCTGGGACGCGGTGATCGCGGCGAGCTCCCGCCGGATGCCCTCGACCGGTCGCAGCGCGCGCCTGGTGACCAGCCAGGTGACCCCGGCGACGACGACCAGCAGGAAGGGCAGTCCGGTCAGCATGGTGGTGCGTACGGAGTCCACGGCCTCCTGTTCGGCGGCGAGCGGGGCGCCCGCATGGACGATCACCGGGAGGCCCGCCCGTGTGACGGCCTCGACGGCGGCGAATCGGTAGTCGGCCGTGTCACCCTCGACGGTGGCGCTGCCGTTGCTGAAGTCGGGGTCGTCGGAGGAGACTTCGCCGCGGTCCGGGTCGCTGCCGCGGCTGCCGTCGTCCTCGTCCTCGCCGTCGTCACCGCGTCCCGAGCCGTCCCCGGAGCTTCCGGCCGACGCCGAGGGAGCCGGGGTGACCTCCGACGTGGTGGTCCCCGAAATGGCCTCCAGGCCCTCCGAGACGACCAGGACGCGCCCTTCCTCGTCGGTCACCTGGACCGGGTGGACGTCCTCGTCGCTCAGGTCCAGATCCTCGTACGGCACGTCCAGAGCGACCTGCCCGGCCACCTCGCGCGCCACGACCTCCGCCTCCAGGCCGGCCCGGTCCGTCAGGTTGCCGCGCAGCACCTGGAGCACGACGAGCCCGGCGGCCACCAGGGCCACGGCGACGACCAGGGTGGCACCCAGGGCGGCTCTGGCCCGTACGGACCTCACAGCGCCTCCAGGCGGTAGCCCGCCCCGCGCACCGTACGGATGGACGCCGCGCCGAGCTTGCGCCGCAGGGTGCTGATGTAGACCTCGACGATGTTCGGGTCGCCGTCGTACGCGAAGTCCCAGACGTGCTCCAGGATGTCGGCCTTGCTGACCACCTCGCCGGCCCGCAGCGCGAGCTGTTCCAGTACGGCGAACTCCTTGGTCGTGAGGGTGACTTCGTCCTCCCCCCGGTGGACCCGGCGGGCGGCGGTCTCCACCCGCAGCGTGCCGACGGTGAGCACCGGCGAGGCGGTGCCGCCGCCCCGGCGGCGCAGCAGCGCCCGGACCCGGGCGACGAGCACGACGTACGAGAACGGCTTGGTCAGATAGTCGTCGGCCCCGGTGTCGAGGCCCTCCGCCTCGTCGTACTCCCCGTCCTTCGCGGTCAGCATCAGGATCGGCACATCGTGGCCGTCGGCGCGCAGTTCGGCACAGACCCGGTAGCCGTTCATGCCGGGCAGCATGATGTCCAGGACCACGAGGTCGTGGACGCCCTCACGGGCCCGGTACAGCCCTTCGAGTCCGTCGTGCACGACGTCCACGGCGAAGCCCTCGGCGGTGAGTCCCCTGGCCAGGGACACCGCAAGACGCTTCTCGTCCTCCACGATCAACAGGCGCATGGGGACAGCCTCCCAAACCGAACCTGAAGACGGCTTCAGGTGGCTTCAGGCTGCGTTCAGCATCGCTGGGCCAGTGTGGGTCCCGTCGCACCGCACATCCATCGGGGAGGAACCTCATGCAGCGCAACATCGCCGTCATCGCCGTCGCCGCAGCCGTGCTCATCGGCGGCGGAGCCGCAGCCGCCGCCGCGTTCACGGACGACGGGAACAGCGGTGGCAGCAGCCGGAAGGATTCGGCACCGGTCGCGGTGACGGGCGACTCGGTCACCGTCGACGACGCCGTGGCCGCCGCGCTGAAGGCCGTCCCGGGCAGGGTGATCGAGGCGGAGCTGGACGACGACGACAGCAAGGGGCTGGTCTGGGAGATCGATGTGTACGGCTCCGACAAGGTCTGGCACGACGTGAAGGTCGACGCGGACAACGCAAAGGTGCTGTCCGAGCGGGGCGACGCCGACAACCGGCGCCCGGTGCCCGGTTCGGACCGTGTCTCGGTGATCGCCGCGGTGGACGCCGCACGCGGGGCGGAGCCGGGCACGGTGACGTCCGTGGACCTGGACGGCGACGACGGCACGCTGGTCTGGGACGTCGACATCGCGGGCAAGGACGGCAGGACGCACGAGCTGGACGTCGACGCCAGGACGGCCGACGTCAGCGGGAGCAAGGACGACGGGCACGACAACTGACGGTTCCGACCGCGCCGTGCAGTGCCGTTCGGCGGTTCCCGGGCGGCCCGCACGCCGCCCGGGAGCCGGCCGTCAGTCGTCGGCCGGGAGCCCGGTGAGTCCCGCCACCAGCTCGTCCGCAGCCGCGTACGGGTCGAGGCGGCCGGCCACGATCCGTGCCGCCAGCGCGTCCAGTCGCCGGTCCCCGTGGAGATCGGCGATGCGCTCGCGCAGGGCGGTGACAGCGATCGTCTCGACCTCACGGGCGGCACGTGCCGTGCGCCGTTCGGCCAGGACGCCGTGCTCCTCCATCCACGCCCGGTGCTTCTCGAGCGCCTCGACGACCTCGTCGATGCCCTCGCCCCGGGCGGCGACCGTCTTCACGATCGGCGGCCGCCAGTCGCCGGGCCCCCTGGACTCCCCGAGCCCCAGCATGTGGTTGAGCTCGCGGGCGGTGGCGTCCGCGCCGTCCCGGTCGGCCTTGTTGACGACGTACACATCGCCGATCTCCAGGATTCCGGCCTTCGCCGCCTGGATGCCGTCGCCCATGCCCGGGGCGAGCAGGACGACGGAGGTGTCGGCCTGGGAGGCGATCTCCACCTCCGACTGGCCGACGCCCACCGTCTCCACGAGGATCACGTCGCAGCCCGCCGCGTCCAGCACCCGGATCGCCTGCGGAGCGGACCAGGCGAGGCCGCCCAGATGGCCGCGGGTGGCCATCGAGCGGATGTAGACGCCCGGGTCGGAGGCGTGCTCCGACATCCGGACCCGGTCACCGAGGAGCGCGCCCCCGGAGAACGGGGACGACGGGTCGACGGCCAGGACCGCGACCCGCTTCCCGGCCTTCCGGTAGGCGGAGACCAGCGCCGAGGTCGACGTGGACTTGCCGACACCCGGTGAACCCGTGAGCCCGACGACGTACGCATGACCCGCGAGCGGTGCCAGGGCCGCCATCACCTCGCGCAGCTGGGGCGAGGCCCCCTCCACCAGGGAGATGAGCCGGGCCACCGCACGTGGCCTGCCCTGGCGTGCCTGCTCGACCAGGGTGGGGACGTCCACCATCACGCTCGGTCTCCTCGCTCGCTCATACGTACGGCTGACTACTTGCCCGGAACGCGGATGATCAACGCATCACCCTGACCGCCGCCGCCGCACAGTGCGGCCGCTCCGGTGCCGCCGCCGCGCCGCTTCAGCTCCAGCGCCAGGTGCAGCACCACGCGGGCGCCGGACATGCCGATCGGGTGGCCGAGGGCGATGGCGCCGCCGTTCACGTTGACCTTGTCGGGGGTGACGCCGAGGTCCTTCATCGACTGGACCGCGACGGCCGCGAAGGCCTCGTTGATCTCGATGAGGTCGAGGTCCTCGACGCCGATGCCCTCCTTCTTCACGGCGTGCCGGATCGCGTTGGACGGCTGCGACTGGAGCGAGTTGTCCGGGCCCGCCACATTGCCGTGGGCGCCGATCTCGGCGATCCAGTCCAGGCCCAGCTCCTCGGCCTTGGCCTTGCTCATGACGACGACCGCGGCGGCGCCGTCGGAGATCTGCGAGGAGGTACCCGCGGTGATCGTGCCGTCCTTGGCGAACGCGGGGCGCAGCTTGCCGAGCGACTCGGCGGTCGTCTCGGGGCGGATGCCCTCGTCCTTGGAGAAGAGGACCGGGTCGCCCTTGCGCTGCGGGATCTCCACCGGGGTGATCTCGGCCTCGAAGATGCCGTTCTTCTGGGCGGCCGCGGCACGCTGGTGGGACAGGGCGCCGATCTCGTCCTGGGCCGCACGGTCCAGTCCGAGGCGGGTGTTGTGCTTCTCGGTGGACTCACCCATCGGGATGTTCTCGTAGGCGTCGGTCAGACCGTCGTACGCCATCGAGTCGAGCATCTCGATCGCGCCGTACTTGTAGCCCTCGCGGGACTTCGGCAGCAGGTGCGGGGCGTTGGTCATCGACTCCTGGCCGCCGGCCACGACGACGTCGAACTCACCGGCACGGATCAGCT
The DNA here is from genome assembly GCF_036226745.1 of Streptomyces sp. NBC_00683. Lineage (NCBI taxonomy): Bacteria > Bacillati > Actinomycetota > Actinomycetes > Kitasatosporales > Streptomycetaceae > Streptomyces > Streptomyces sp. NBC_00683. The sequence goes on from NZ_CP109013.1 coordinate 2,844,001, forward strand.
GGTCGGCGAGCGCGATCGCGTCGAGCCCGGACAGGCACACCTTGTTGATGGTGAGCGCGGGAACGTTCATCGGGATTCCGGCCTTGACCGCTGCCTGGCGCGCCGGGATCTGCCCTGCCCCGGCCTGGAGCACCTGGCCCATGATCACATACTCGACCTGGTCGCCGCCGATGCCGGCCCGGTCGAGGGCGGCCTTGATGGCGACGCCTCCGAGGTCGGCTCCGGAGAAGGTCTTCAGCGAGCCGAGGAGACGGCCCATGGGCGTACGGGCGCCCGCGACGATCACTGAGGTGGTACCGGTCGTTCCTGACATGAGGCGCAGCCCCTTGGATTGATTGTGAACGAGGGTTTACCTGAATGTACTGAGCGGTACCCCGCCCGTCATCCGGCAGCGGGTGTGATCGCGCGCACGTTGCGTAACCATCCCCGGAGCGCTGCACTGGTTCCATGCTGACGCGAATCGACCACATCGGAATCGCCTGTTTCGACCTCGACAAGACGGTGGAGTTCTACCGCGCGACCTACGGGTTCGAGGTGCACCACTCCGAGGTCAACGAGGAGCAGGGTGTCCGCGAGGCCATGCTCAAGATCAACGACACCTCGGACGGCGGGGCTTCGTACCTCCAGCTGCTGGAGCCGACCCGTGAGGACTCGGCCGTGGGCAAGTGGCTGGCAAAGAATGGGGAGGGTGTCCACCACATCGCGTTCGGGACCGCGAACGTGGACGAGGACGCCGCGGACATCCGTGAGAAGGGCGTCCGGGTGCTGTACGACGAGCCCAGGACCGGGTCGATGGGGTCCCGGATCACCTTCCTGCACCCCAAGGACTGCCACGGTGTGCTGACGGAACTGGTCACTGCCCGGGCAGAGCACTGACCTGACCGATACCCGGCCCGGTAGAGTGGGCGGTTCCGGGCCGGGGCCGGGCCGGGGCCGCGCCGCGTCCTCGCCGTTGATCTGTCACCATTCCCCGGGGGACCGTTCGCCGGCGAGCGGTTCTCGTATGGAGTTGCGACCAGGGTTGGGGTCCCTCCTGCTCAGTGGGGCATCCCCTGCTCGAACGAAGTTGAGAGCTCGGGGAAGAAGTTGAGAGCTCGGGGAAGGATGGGACCGCGCAGTGCGGGGCTACGAAAGCCAGCAGAGCCACCGAGCTGACGACGACCATCTCTCGCGGTTCGAAGCCGAGATGGACCGGCTGAAGACCGACCGGGAGAAGGCCGTCCAGCACGCCGAGGACCTCGGTTACCAGGTCGAGGTCTTGCGTGCCAAGCTGCACGAGGCCCGGCGCAATCTCGCGACCCGTCCCGCGCACGACAACGCGGACATCGGCTACCAGGCCGAACAGCTGCTCCGTAATGCCCAGATCCAGGCCGACCAGCTGCGCACCGACGCCGAGCGCGAGCTGCGCGACGCCAGGGCCCAGACCCAGCGGATCCTGCAGGAGCACGCGGAGCACCAGGCCCGCCTGCAGGCCGAATTGCACACCGAAGCGGTACAGCGGCGCCAGCGGCTCGACCAGGAGCTGGCGGAGCGCCGCCAGACCGTCGAGTCCCACGTCAACGAGAACGTCGCCTGGGCCGAGCAGCTGCGGGCCCGCACCGAGTCCCAGGCCCGCAGGCTCCTGGAGGAGTCGCGCGCCGAGGCCGAGCAGTCGCTGGCCGCGGCCCGCAGCGAGGCGGCCCGGCTCGCGGAGGAGACCCGCCAGCGCGTCGGCTCCGAGGCCGAGTCGGCCCGCGCCGAGGCCGAGGCCACGCTGCTGCGGGCCCGCCGGGACGCCGAGCGGCTGCTCAACGCCGCCTCCACGCAGGCCCAGGAAGCCACCAGTCACGCCGAGCAGTTGCGCTCGTCGGCCACCGTCGAGACCGGCCAGACCCGGCAGCAGACCGCCGAGCTGAACCGCGCCGCCGAGCAGCGCATGCAGGAGGCCGAGACCCGGCTGCGCGAGGCCCGGCTGGAGGCCGAGAAGGTCGTCGCCGAGGCGAAGGAGGCCGCGGTCAAGCGGCTGGCCGGCGCCGAGTCGCAGAACGAGCAGCGCACCCGTACGGCCAAGTCCGAGATCGCACGGCTGGTCGGCGAGGCGACGAAGAACGCCGAGACGCTCAAGGAAGAGGCCGAGCAGGCGCTCGCCGACGCCCGCGCGCAGGCCGAGCGGCTGGTCGCCGAGGCCGGCGAGAAGGCCCGCACGGTCGCCGCCGAGGACGCCGCGGCCCAGCTCGCCAAGGCGGCCCGCTCCGCCGAGGAGATCCTGACCAAGGCCTCCGACGACGCCAAGTCCACCACCAAGGCGGCCGGCGAGGAAGCCGAGCGGATCCGCCGCGAGGCGGAGTCCGAGGCGGAGCGGCTCCGCGGCGACGCGGCCGAGCAGGCCGACCAGCTCAAGGGCGCGGCCAAGGACGACACCAAGGAGTACCGGGCCAAGACGGTCGAACTGCAGGAGGAGGCGCGCAGGCTGCGCGGCGAGGCCGAGCAGCTGCGCTCCGAGGCGGTCGCCGAGGGCGAGCGGATCCGCGGCGAGGCGCGCCGCGAGGCCGTCCAGCAGATCGAGGAGGGTGCCCGCACCGCCGAGGAGCTGCTGACCAAGGCGAGGTCGGACGCCGACGAGCTGCGTACCTCCGCGAACGCGGAGAGCGAGCGCGTCAGGACCGAGGCGGTCGAGCGCGCCGCCACACTGCGCAAGCAGGCCGAGGAAGCGCTGGAGCGCAGCCGTACCGAGACGGAGAAGCTGCGCGCCGAGGCCGAGGAGCAGGCCGCTTCCCTGACGGCCGCTGCCGAGGAGGCCGCGGAGGGCCTTCGCGCGGAGACCGAGCGCGCCATAGAGGCCCGCAAGGACGACGCCGCCGAAGAGCTGACCCGTCTGCACACGGAGGCCGAGACCCGGGTCACCGCGGCCGAGCAGGCGCTGAGCGAGGCCCGTACGGAGGCGGAGCGGATCCGCCGCGAGACGAGCGAGGAGTCCGAGCGGCTGCGCGCGGAGGCCGCCGAGCGGCTGCGCACGCTCCAGGAGCAGGCCGCGACCGAGGCCGACCGGCTGCGGGACGAGGCCGCCGCCGAGGCCGCCCAGTCCCGCGCCGAGGGCGAGTCCGTCGCCGTACGGCTGCGCACCGAGGCCGCCACCGAGGCGGAGCGGCTCAGGACCGAGGCACAGGAGAGCGCCGACCGGGTGCGCTCCGAGGCCGCCGCCGCCGCCGAGCGCGTGGGCACGGAGGCCGCCGAGGCCCTCGCCGCCGCCCAGGAGGAGGCGAACCGGCGCCGCCGCGAGGCCGAGGAGACGCTCGGGGCCGCGCGCGCCGAGGCGGAGCAGGAGCGCGAGCGGGCCCGCGAGCAGAGCGAGGAGCTGCTGGCCTCCGCCCGCAAGCGGGTCGAGGAGGCGCAGGCCGAGGCCCAGCGTCTGGTCGAGGAGGCGGACGCCCGGGCGACCGAGATGGTCTCCGCGGCCGAGCAGACCGCCCAGCAGGTGCGGGACTCCGTCACCGGGCTCCAGGAGCAGGCCGAGCAGGAGATCGCCGGGCTGCGGTCCGCCGCGGAGCACTCCGCGGATCGTACGAGGACCGAGGCCCAGGAGGAGGCGGACCGGGTACGCGCCGACGCCTACGCCGAGCGCGAGCGGGCCACCGAGGACGCCAACCGGATCCGCCAGGTCGCTCACGAGGAGTCGGAGGCCGCGAAGTCGCTGGCCGAGCGGACCGTCTCCGAGGCGATCACCGAGTCGGAGAAGCTGCGCTCGGACACCGCGGAGTACAGCCAGCGGGTCCGTACCGAGGCATCCGACGCGCTCGCCTCGGCGGAACAGGACGCCTCGCGCGCCCGCGCCGAGTCCCGCGAGGACGCCAACCGGATCCGTTCCGAGGCGGCGGCCCAGGCCGACCGGCTCATCGGTGAGGCGACGAGCGAGAGCGAGCACGTCCGTACCGAGGCCGCGGAGCAGTCGGAGCGCCTCCTCGGCGAGGCGACCGACGAGGCGGAGCGGCTGCGTGCGGAGGCCGCGCAGACCGTGGGTTCGGCGCAGGATCACGCGGCCCGTACCCGCGAGGAGTCGGAGCGGGTGCGCGCCGACGCGGAGTCCGCGGCCGAGCAGATGCGCGCGGAGGCCCGCCAGGAGGCGGACCGGATGCTGGACGAGGCACGGGACGCCGCGGCGAAGCGCCGCACCGAGGCGGCCGAACAGGCCGACCAGCTCGTCAACAAGGCCCAGGAGGAGGCGCTGCGCGCCGCCACCGAGGCCGAGGGACAGGCCGACAGGATGGTCGGGGCCGCGCGCAACGAGGCCGTGCGGATCACCTCGGAGGCGACGGTCGAGGGCAACTCCCTGGTGGAGCGGGCCCGTACCGACGCGGACGAGCTGCTGGTCGGCGCCCGCCGGGACGCGACCGCGACGCGGGAGCGGGCGGAGGAGCTCAGGGCCCGGCTCGAGAGCGAGATCGAGGAGCTGCACCAGCGCGCCCGCCGGGAGACGTCCGAGCAGATGAAGACGGCCGGCGAGCGCGTCGACAAGCTGATGAAGGCGGCGCAGGAGCAGCGCGCGGAGGCCGAGGCGAAGGCCAAGGAGCTGCTGTCGGACGCGAATTCGGAGGCGAGCAAGGTGCGTATCGCAGCCGTGAAGCGTGCCGAGTCGCTCCTGAAGGAAGCCGAGCTCAAGAAGGCCGGGCTGACCCGCGAGGCCGAGAAGCTGCGCGCCGACGCCGAGGTGGAAGCCAAGCAGATGGTGGACGAGGGCCGTCGCGAGCTGGATCTGCTCGTCCGCAGACGCGAGGACATCAATACGGAAATTTCCCGTGTCCAGGACGTGCTCGAGGCGTTGGAGTCTTTCGAGGCTCCGGGCGGGACCGGCAAGGCGGCGGGCGGCAACGCCGCGGGCGTCAAGGCGGGCGCCGCCGCAGGTACACGAGCGGGTGGCAAGGCCTCGGACGGGTGACCTGTCCGCCGCATCGCGCACTTCGGCATGAACATTCAAACGTTCGGGTGGCAAGAGCTCCCGAGGTCAGCCACTCAAAAGGGGTGTCATTCTCCATACCAAAGCGGCATCTTCACGTTGACACGCCGCCCAGGCCCCTAGGATTCCCTCTAACACCTCACCGGTCTCATTCGACAGGAACCCCATGAGCGACCCTTCCTCCCCCTTCGGCTTCGAGCTCGTGCGACGTGGATACGACCGCGGTCAGGTGGACGACCGCATTACCAAACTCGTCGCCGACCGTGACAGTGCTCTCGCCCGCATCACCTCTCTGGAAAAGCGCATCGAGGAGCTTCACCTCGAGACGCAGAACGCCCAGGCCCAGGTCAACGAGGCCGAGCCGTCGTACGCCGGTCTCGGCGCCCGCGTCGAGAAGATCCTCCGCCTCGCCGAGGAGGAGGCGAAGGACCTGCGTGAGGAGGCCCGTCGCGCGGCCGAGCAGCACCGCGAGCTGGCCGAGTCGGCCGCCCAGCAGGTGCGCAACGACGCGGAGTCGTTCGCGGCCGAGCGCAAGTCGAAGGCCGAGGACGAGGGCGTTCGCATCGTCGAGAAGGCCAAGGGCGAAGCGAGCACGCTGCGCACCGACGCCCAGAAGGACGCCCAGCAGAAGCGCGAGGAGGCGGACGCCCTCTTCGAGGAGACCCGCGCCAAGGCCGCCCAGGCCGCCGCGGACTTCGAGACGAACCTCGCCAAGCGCCGCGAGCAGTCGGAGCGCGACCTCGCGTCCCGTCAGGCGAAGGCCGAGAAGCGTCTGGCCGAGATCGAGCACCGCGCCGAGCAGCTCCGCCTCGAGGCCGAGAAGCTCCGCACGGACGCCGAGCGCCGGGCCCGCCAGACGGTGGAGACCGCGCAGCGCCAGGCCGAGGACATCGTCGCCGACGCGAACGCGAAGGCCGACCGGATCCGCAGCGAGTCCGAGCGCGAGCTGGCGGCGCTCACCAACCGCCGCGACTCGATCAACGCTCAGCTGACCAACGTCCGCGAGATGCTGGCGACGCTGACCGGTGCCGCCGTGGCCGCCGCGGGCTCCCCCGCGGACGAGGAGCCCGCCTCCCGAGGCGTCCCGGCCCAGCAGACCCGCTGACCCGTCTGTACATCAGCTGTACCCCTTGCGCGCCCGGTTCCGCCTTTGTGGTGGCGCCGGGCGCGCGGGCGTTCTAGCGTGAACGCATGATCGAGCTCGACGGCCTCACCAAGCGCTTCGGCAACAAGGTTGCCGTCGACCATTTGTCATGCCAGGTCAGACCAGGAATGGTGACGGGGTTCCTCGGCCCGAACGGGGCGGGCAAGTCCACCACCATGCGCATGATGCTCGACCTCGACAATCCGACCAGCGGTTCCGTGCGCATCGACGGCAAGCACTACCGCGAGCTGCAGGAGCCGCTGAAGCACATCGGGGCACTGCTTGACGCCAAGTCGATGCACGGCGGGCGCAGCGCGTACAACAATCTCCTCTGTCTCGCACAGAGCAATCGCATCCCCACGAGCCGGGTCTCCCACGTGCTCGACACTGTCGGCCTCAGCGCGGTGGCGAACAAGAAGTCCAAGGGTTTCTCCCTCGGTATGGGCCAGCGGCTGGGAATCGCGGCGGCGCTGCTCGGTGATCCCGAGATCCTGATGTTCGACGAACCGGTCAACGGTCTGGACCCCGAGGGAATTCACTGGATCCGTAATCTGATGAAGGCCCTCGCCTCGGAAGGCCGGACGATCTTCGTTTCCTCCCATCTGATGAGCGAAATGGCTCTCACCGCGGATCACTTGATCGTGATCGGCCAGGGCAGGCTGCTCGCCGACACCTCCATGGCCGACTTCATCCATGAGAACTCCCGCAGTTATGTGCGGATGCGTTCCCCGGAGCAGGAGAGGCTGCGCGACGCGCTGCACGCCGAGGGCATCGTGGCGGTCGAGTCGGGCAACGGCACGCTGGAGATCGACGGCGCCACCACGGAGAAGCTCGGCGAGTTCGCCGCCCGGCACGGGTTCGTCCTGCACGAGCTCAGCTCCCAGCGGGCGTCGCTGGAGGAGGCCTTCATGCAGATGACGGCGGGCTCCGTGGAGTACCACGCACATTCCGACCGGGACGAGGAGCAGCCCCCGCCCGTGGGCCCGCACTGGGGCGACCAGTGGAACCAGCAGCCCGGCAGCGTTGCTCCCGGCGACGAAGCGAAGGGGGTGTGACGGCGATGGCATCGGTGCCCGCGGTCCTCAACTCCGAATGGACCAAGATCCGTACGGTCTCCTCGACCACCTGGACCCTGATCTCCGCGTTCGCCGTCACCGTCGCGATGGGGGCGGCGCTCAGCGCGTTGCTGAACGCCCAGTTCGACGACCTGTCCGATGCGGAGCGCGCCACGTTCGACCCGACGTTCGTCGGTTTCTCCGGGATGATCCTCGGCCAGCTCGCGATGGTCGTCTTCGGTGTCCTGGTGGTCGGCACCGAGTACAGCTCCGGCATGATCCGCACCTCGCTCGCGGCCGTACCGCAGCGGGGCTCGTTCCTGTTCAGCAAGATCGCGGTGGCCGGCCTCCTGGCCCTGGTGGTCGGCCTCGCCACCAGTTTCGTGACCTTCTTCCTGAGCCAGGCCCTGCTGGGCGACCACCGTACGGAGATCGGCGCGGACAACGTGCTGCGCGCGGTCTTCGGCGGCGGGCTCTACATGGGCCTGATCGCGATCTTCTCCATGGGCGTGGCCACGATGCTGCGCAGTTCGATGCTCTCGCTCGGCATCCTGATGCCCTTCTTCTTCCTCGTCTCGCAGATCCTGTCGGCGGTCCCGGGTGCCAAGAGCGTGGCCCGCTACTTCCCCGACCAGGCCGGATCCAAGATCATGCAGGTGGTTCCGGACGCCATGAACAGCGATCCGGCACCGTACGGGCCGTGGGGCGGGCTCGGCATCATGGCCCTGTGGGTGGTGGCGGCGGTGGCCGGCGGCTACCTCGTGCTCAAGCACCGGGACGCGTAGGCCCGGGGCCGTCGGCCCCGCGAAGATCCGATGTTCCGCACAACGACTTGGCCGGAACCGTCACGGCCTGGTTATCCTCCTAACTCTTACGGGGGCGTGCGGCCGGGTGGCCTGGGCCCCGACCGACAGATAAGTCGATGGGGCTGGAGAATGATCGAGGCAGTCGGCCTGACGAAGCGCTATGGCGCCAAGACAGCCGTGTACAACCTTTCCTTTCAGGTGCGGCCGGGGGCTGTCACGGGGTTCCTCGGTCCCAACGGGTCGGGCAAGTCCACGACCATGCGCATGATGCTCGGCCTGGACCGGCCGACCGCGGGACACGTGACGATCGGCGGCCACGCCTTCCGCAGCCTGCCGAACGCACCGCGCCAGGTGGGCGCGCTGCTCGACGCCAAGGCCGTGCACGGCGGGCGCAGCGCCCGTAACCACCTCCTGTCGCTGGCCCAGCTGGCCGGGATCCCGAGCGCCCGGGTGGACGAGGTCCTCGGTGTCGTCGGTCTGCAGGACGTCGCGAAGAAGCGGTCCAAGGGCTTCTCCCTCGGCATGGGGCAGCGGCTCGGCATCGCGGCGGCGCTGCTCGGCGACCCCCAGGTGCTCCTCTTCGACGAGCCGGTCAACGGTCTCGACCCCGAGGGCATCCTCTGGGTCCGCAACCTCATGAAGCAGCTGGCCTCCGAGGGCCGCACGGTCTTCGTGTCCAGCCACCTGATGAGCGAGATGGCGGTCACCGCCGACCATCTGATCGTGATCGGGCGGGGCCAGCTGCTCTCCGACATGAGCGTCACGGACTTCATCTCGGCCAACTCCGCGGACTTCGCCCGGGTCCGGGTTCCCGCGGACGCGCCGGAGCAGCGGGAGAAGCTGACCGCCTCGCTGACGGAGGCGGGCGGCCAGGTCATGTCGGAGCCGGACGGGGCCCTGCGGGTCACCGGGCTCCAGCTGCCCCGCATCAGCGATCTGGCGCATTCCTCGGACGTCCGGCTGTGGGAGCTCTCGCCGCACCAGGCATCCCTGGAGGAGGCGTACATGCGGATGACGCAGGGCGCCGTGGACTACCGCTCGACGGCCGACGCGAAGGTGGGACTCCAGCAGCCGCCGCCCGGGTACGGGCCTCAGCCGGGCTACGGGCAGCAGCCGGGGTACGGGGGCTACGGGCAGCAGCCCGGCCATCCGCAGCAGCCTCCGGTGGATGTGCCGCAGCAGGGCTGGTACGCACCGCCGCCGCCGGGACAGAACCCGTACGCCGCCGCTCCCGCGCCGGCGCCCGCTCCGGCTCCGGCGCCCGCTCCGGCCGCCCCCGCAGACCTGACCAAGAGCGAGACCAGCGAGGACTCCCGATGACTACGCCGGCAACCCCGCCGTCCCCGCAGGCACCCCAGGCGCCCTACCAGCAGCCGCACCAGCCGCCGGCCCAGCAGAACTGGCAGGGCGGCGGCCCGGTCGGCCAGTACGCCTCGCCGATTCCCGTGCGGCGTCCCGGCCTGGGCGACGCGATCGCCTCCGAGTGGACGAAGATCCGCTCCGTCCGCTCCACGATGTGGACGCTCGGCGTGATGATCGTGCTGCTGCTCGGCATCGGGCTGCTGTCCGCGTTCGCCGTCAGTGCCTCGGACGCCGATCTCGGCGAAACCCCCGTGCTCAGCCTCGGCTTCTTCGGGGTGCTGCTCGGTTCGATCTGCGTGATCACCCTCGGGGTGCTGACCATCGCATCCGAGTACGGCACGGGAATGATCCGAACGACGCTGACCGCCTGCCCCAGCCGGGCGCGGGTGCTGATCGCGAAGTCGATCGTCTTCTTCCTGCTCTCCTTCACCATCACCACCGTCACGACCGGAATCGTCGGGCTGCTGCAGACGGCCATGCTGGACGGCGGAACGCCCAGCGGCAGCGACTGGCTGCGCGCCACGGTGGGTGTCGGCCTCTACATCGCGACGCTCGGGCTGCTCTCGCTCGCGCTCGGTGCGCTCATCCGGCACTCCGCGGGCGCGATCACGATCATGATCGCGGTGGTGCTGCTGCCGCTCGTGCTGGCGATGTTCATGTTCTCCGAGACGCTGGCCGACCTCCAGCAGGCGCTCTTCGAGTACTCGATCCCCAGCCAGCTCAGCGCGTTCTACGGTGAGTCGATGACCTCGTCGGGGCCGACCGGCTGGGACCCGCTGTGGATCATCCTCGGCGTGACCGCGGTGGCCATGGCCGGCGCCTTCGCCTCCCTGGACCGCCGCGACGTGTGACGCGCGCTCCGCGCGGTCAGTAGCGTGGTGCGTTCCTGGACCGCTGCACCCTCGTGGTGCGGCGGTCCTTCGCGTTCCAGCAGGCCTTGTGCCAGTGCCTGCGGTCGTCGATCCCGCCGAACTCCGGCCAGGCGACGAGGTGCGGCACACCGGACGGGATCTCCTGGTCGCAGCCGGGGCAGCGGTAGCGCTTGCCCATCGCGCTCGCCCCGCTCACCGGACGCACCGACCACTCCTCGCCCTGCCAGCTCTCGGTGTCTCCGCCCCCGCCGTACCGCTCCGCCGCCTCGCGTGCGTTACCGGTGGGACTCTCGCCGCCTCGGGGGCGGTTGCGGCGCGGGGACACGTGACACCTCACGGGGCGGTACGGGCAGATCCCATCCAGCGTAGGCCCATCGGAAGAGCCTTCGCGTCCGGTTGTGGCGTGAGTGCACCCGCGAGACGGGTGGGTTACCGGAAAATCGCAACAACTTCTCTCCGGACCGTGCCTTTGGCACGTGTCAGACGTTGTTGCGGGTAGGGGGAGCCGCGTCGGCCGCAAGGAGGCAATAGGCGATGCGCGTGGGAACATTCGTACTGGCAGCCCAGTTTCCGGGCCAGGGACAGGGAGAAGCCCTGCACCGGGCCGTCCGGTCCGCCGAGGTCGCGGAGGATTCCGGACTCGATTCGGTCTGGCTGGCCGAACATCATTTCGTGCCGTACGGGGTCTGCCCGTCGGCCGTGACACTGGCCGCGCTGCTGCTCGGCCGCACCCGCAGAATCCGCGTGGGTACGGCGGTGAGCGTGCTGCCGTCCCAGCATCCAGTCGCGCTCGGCGAGCAGGCGGCGCTGCTGCACCTGACCAGCAGCGGCCGCTTCACGCTGGGCGTGGGGCGCGGCGGGCCCTGGGTGGATCTGGAGGTGTTCGGAGGCGGCCTCGACGCGTACGAGAAGGGCTTCCCCGAATCGCTGGAGCTGCTGCTCGACTGGCTGGGCAAACCGCGGGTGGCAGGTCGGGGGGAGCGCTACGACTTCCGGGAGGTGGCGGTCGTGCCCCGGGCGGACGAGCTCCTCGGGGACGGTCCGGCGGGCCCCGAGGTGATCGTGGCCTGCACCTCCCCGAAAAGCGTGAAACTCGCCGCTGAGAAGGGTTTGCCCATGCTTCTCGGAATGCATTGCGGCGATGAGGAGAAGGCCGACATGGTCGCCCTGTGGCGGTCGGCAGCCCGGGAGGCCGGCCAGCCGGCGGACGTGGTGGAGACGGTCGGACATGTGTCCGCAGGGGTGGCCCAGATCGCGGACCGTCCCGCCGACGCGGTGGAGACCCTCGTGAAGGCGATGCCGGGATGGCTGCGGCAGGGCCTCGACGCCCATGTGACGGTCGACGGCAGGCACCGGGTGATGCGCGACCCCGTCGCGTACACGGAGTTCCTGTGCGGTCTGCATCCGGTGGGTCCGCCCCGGCTCGCGGCCGACCGGCTCGCGGCCACGGCGGAGCGCACGGGCATCACCCGCTTCGCGCTCCTGGTGGAGGGCTCGGGCGATCTCGCGGCGACGGAGGAGAACGTGCAACGGCTGGGCACCGAAGTGCTGCCGTTGCTGAAGTGATCCGTTCATACAGGTTGTCCTGGTGGTGCGGTGGTGCGGTGGTACGGGAGCTGCCGCCCCGGAGCCAGTTGCACCTCCCGCGGCCCGAAGCGGCAGCAGGAGCGTTCAGCAGTCCCGAAGTTCGGGCGACTGGTTGAGCAACTGGCCCCTCACCGAGGTGAATCGGGCCAAGCGCTCGTCGACCGAGGCGTCCAGCGGGAACACTGCGACGCGGTGGCAGTTCTGGAATGCCAGGCGCACCCCGAAGTGCCGCTGCAGCGCGCCGCGTATCGCATCACTCGCGAGCGCACGCAGCAGCTGACCACGTGCCTGCTCGTCCGGCGGCGGCGTCTGGTTGTCGGCGAACTGACCGCCGTCGACCTTCAGCTGGGCCACCAGAGAGCTGATCATCTCCCATGCGTAGGGCAGGGAAGTCCGGACGCAGTCGACGAAGTCGGCTTCGTCGACCTCGCCTCGCTCGGCCTGTTCCAACAGCGCCGGTGAGACGTCGAGCGACATGGGTTCTCCTCTCGCGACCCCGGCAGGTGGCCGGGGCCTTACGGGCAGGGAAGGAGGACGGCGACGCTGCGTACACAGACGGCGACCTCCTGCTTCCACGTTAAGGGCGCAGTCCGGGCCGCACCAGGAGATTGGGAACACAACCGGCCAATTACGAACGGTTGCAAAGAGGGGCAAGCCAGAAGCGGGTCCGTCAAGGGGCGTGCCTGCTGCCGGGTAGGGGAATCGCGTGGACCGCCCGCAGTCGAGTAGCGTTGCCGACCATGCGTCTCGTCATCGCCCGTTGCTCCGTCGACTACGCGGGCCGGCTCACCGCCCACCTGCCCTCCGCCCCCCGTCTGATCCTGGTGAAGGCGGACGGCAGCGTCTCGATCCACGCCGACGACCGGGCCTACAAACCCCTCAACTGGATGTCTCCGCCGTGCACCCTGAAGGAGGGCGCCGACGACAACGAAGGCGTCTGGACCGTGGTGAACAAAGCGGGCGAGAAACTGATCATCACGATGGAGGAAATCCTCCACGACTCGTCCCATGAGCTGGGTGTCGATCCAGGGCTCATCAAGGACGGTGTGGAAGCGCACCTCCAGGAACTTCTCGCCGACCGGATGGAAATCCTCGGCGAGGGCTTCACCCTGATCCGCCGCGAGTACCCGACCGCCATCGGTCCGGTCGACATCCTGTGCCGGGACGCGGACGGTGGGACCGTGGCCGTCGAGCTGAAGCGGCGGGGCGACATCGACGGTGTGGAGCAGCTGACCCGCTACCTGGAGCTGCTCAACCGGGACCCTCATCTGGCCCCCGTCAAGGGCGTGTTCGCGGCCCAGGAGATCAAGCCGCAGGCCCGCGTGCTGGCGACGGACCGCGGGATCGGGTGTCTGGTCCTCGACTACAACGCGATGCGGGGCATCGAGGACGACAAGCTGCGTCTGTTCTGAGCCGTGGTGGGGTCCTCGGACGCCGGGCGGGCTTGAAATCCTGACCGTCCGGCGATAGGGGTCCTGGCCGCCCCGGCCACGGGGCCTGTACGGGCGCCCAACGCCGGGCGGGTGCCCTCGATGGCCGGACGGGCCCGAGTGTCCCGTCCGGCGATGGTGTTCCGGGTTCAGGCCACCGTGGGCGTGCTGCCGGGCGTCTCCGTCTGACCGGTCTCCGCACTCGTCGCCGAGGCTGTCGCCGGGCCGCTGGCCGAGTTGGAGGTTGCCGGCTCGGTAGGGGGCTCCGTGGTCGGCGTTTCCGTCGGGTCAGGAGTCTCTGTCGGGGGCGTCGTCGATGTGGTGGGCGTCGGAGTGGTCGGCGGCTTCGTCGGCTTCTTCGTCGGCGACGGGTTCCCGGACGTGGGCCGGCCGGTGGGACTGCCGCTCGACGTGGTGCCCGTCGTCGGTCCCGAGTCCGAACCCGATGTGCCCGGCGACGGGGTGTCGCCGCCGGACGGGGTGGCCCGGCCCGATGCGCCCTTGGTCGAGTCCTTGCCGGGCGTGGCGTCGCCGGAGGCCGTGCCGTCGGTCGGCTCGTCCGCGGAGAGGCCGCTCTCGCTGTCGTCCTCGTTCGCCGACTGCTCGGTCGTGACGTTCTGGCCCTCGGGGTCCTCGCTGCCGGACGTCGCGCCCAGGGTCACCACCGTGCCGAGGACGGCGGCCAGCAGAGCGCCGGCACCCACGGCGACCAGATTGCGCCGGGCGCCCTGGAGCACCGCGACACGGCCGCTGAATCCGCCGAATCCGCCCTTGCCCGCGGGGGCACCCTGCCGGGAAACCAGCGTGGCCGGCTCCTCCTCCTGGCGGGGGAACAGGGGCATGGCCGCGGGTATGCCGCCGGGCGGCGAGGCCGACTCATCGTGCCGCGCGGCCGGTATCTCCTCGCCCGCGGGCGTACGACCGCTCTGTCCCGGACCGGCGGAGCGGTCCGCGACCAGGGCGAGCGCCCTGCGCCCGGCGACCGCACCGGACTTGTCGGCGAGCGCGCCGCGCATCCCGATGGAGGCCTCCAGCTCGGCCCTGGCCCGGTCCAGATTGCCGGTGCACAGTGCGAGAACGCCCAACTCGTGGTGGAAGTAGGCCTCTTCGGCCACCTCTCCGGCGATCCTGGCGGCCTCCTGACCGATCCTGAGGGCCTTCTCCCAGGCGCCCCAGTACATCCCCGCCGCGAAGGCCGGAGAGGCGCTGCGGGCCAGCAGGACCGCCGCACTGGCCTGCCCTGCCCGGTCGCCCAGGACGAGGTGGGCCATGGCCGCGAGGACCGCGTCGGCCTCGGCGACCGCACGCTCGGGGGTGACGGAGGGGTGACCCGCCCACCAGGCGTAGTGCTGGGCGGCGGTACGGGCGCGTACGTCCGCGTCCTCGCCGTATCCGCTCGCTTCCAGCTGGGCCAGGATCCCGGCGGCGAGCCGGTAGCGGGAGCCCGCCGGGGAGAGCAGTCCGCACGCGGCCAGTTCACCCATCGCGGCATCGGCGTGGGTGTCCCCCACCAGCGCCGGCAGATGCGCCTGGTGCGGTACCTCGCCGCCGAGTGCGACGGCGAAGTGCAGGGTGTCCCGCGCGGCCTCGCTCAGCCGGGAGGCGAGCAGGGCGGCGGGCGCCGCGCCTTCCCCGAGGCTGGGCAGCGGTATGTCCTGGACCTCGGCCCGGCCGAAGGGCGCGTCGCCGGGCTCGTCGTCGAATCCGTCGCCGAAGGTCTCCGGGTCGGTGCGCAGCTCGTCGCGCTGGCGCAGCAGCGCGCCCGCCTGGACGAAGCGCAGCGGCAGTCCTTCGGACTCGAACCAGAGGTCGCCCGCCCAGTTCGCCTCGTCATCGGTGAGCGGGCGCTCCACGACGCGCTCGAGCAGCTCGATCGAGGAGCTGCGGCCGAGTCCGGCGAGGAAGACCTCTTCGAGGTTCGAGTCGGCGGTGGGTGCGGCGATGTCGGGTGTCGTGCCGAGCAGGAACGCGCACTCGGGCGTCGCGTCGAGGAGTTCCTGCAGCGCGGCGCCGCCGAACTCCAGGTCGTCGAGGACGACGACGGCGCCGATGCCGTGGACGAGCGCCAGGAGCCCTTCGCGGTCGGGCCGGTGCAGCGGGGCCTGGTGGACGGCTTCGAAGAGGTTGTACAGCAGGTCGGTGGTGGTGCGCTTGTAGCCGGAAAGGCGTACGACCCCGTCGGGTGCCAGGTCCGCGCAGTCGGCGGCCACGGCACCGAGCAGGGCCGTGCGGCCGGAACCGGCGGGGCCGGTCAGCCGCACCGAGCGGCCCCTTGCCAGCAGCCGCACCAGTCGCTCCCGCTCCTCCTGGCGCTCCAGCAGAGGAAGCTGCGGTCCGGGAGGCCCCGGCGGTACGGGCGGTGCGGTGGCACGCTCGCGGTCGGCACGCTCCGCCGCCGTGTGCCGTACGGGGGTGGCGGGCTGCTCGCCGGGCCTGCAGGGCTCGATCTCGCTGCCGTCGACGGGATTGACCGTGAGCAGGAAGTCGCCCGATATGAGCTGGACGGTGCGTGACTGCTGTGGTGTCTGATGCCCGAAGTCGGGCGTCAGAGGATCGCGGGACTGCCGACGCCGCGCGGCGTCCTCCCCGGAACGGTCGTACTCTTCCGGTCCCCGGTTGGTCGGGTCCATCGTCAAAGCCCCCCAGACGCGTAGCGCGCGGTTGCCCCTCCCGGCCTCGCACGCCCGCTGTCGCTTCCGGTCCGGTGTCTGCCCTTTGGGTCTGTCAATCGGCAGACGGCCGAACCCTAAACCCTCGCACAGTATCTACGAACGAGTGGGGGGCCGCGCCGCCCTGGACATCACAGTCTCGTGAGGATTGTGCGTGATACGCCGCTCGGTCGCTTCAGACGCGCGGCAGGGAGTCTGCGGCGATTCCGCCTTCGATGGCCAGAATGCGGTGCAGTCTGGTCGCCACCAGCAGGCGCTGCATCTGCGGCGGCACGCCGCGCAGCACCAGCCGCCTGCCTGCCCGGCCGGCTCTGCGGTGCGCGCCCATGATGACGCCGAGTCCTGTGGCGTCCCACGAGTCCAGCTCGGTCAGGTCCAGCACGAGGTCGCCGGCTCCGTCGTCGACGGCCGAGTGCAGAACCGTACGGGCGTCCGCCGCGCTTCGGACGTCGAGGCGGCCCCCGACGACCAGCTCGGCGTGGTCGCCCCTGATGTACATATGCGCTCCCCGGAAGTACTCCGTAGCAAGGTCGGTCTGTCTGGTTTTCTCTTCTGCCCTCTGCCACCACTGACTGCCTCAGCGACGGAGAAGTTGCCGTCTGTAAGCGAACCGATACCGAATTCACCCTGAGGGGTGAAAGCGGCCCGCCGGAACCACTGGATCCGGCTCCCGGCCGGCGCGCCGGGCCCCGGTGCTCCCGGGCCTGATCGACGGCAGATCAGGCGGCCGGGGGCCCGGAAACGATCAGTAGGTGTAGAAGCCCTGCCCACTCTTGCGGCCGATGTCACCTGCATCGACCATCCGGCGCATCAGCTCCGGGGCGGCGAACTTCTCGTCCTGCGACTCGGTGTAGATGTTGCCGGTGGCGTGCAGGAGGATGTCGACGCCGGTCAGGTCTGCCGTGGCGAGCGGGCCCATGGCGTGGCCGAAGCCCAGCTTGCAGGCGATGTCGATGTCCTCGGCCGAGGCGACGCCCGACTCGTACAGCTTGGCGGCCTCGACGACGAGCGCCGAGATCAGCCGGGTGGTGACGAAGCCCGCGACGTCACGGTTGACGACGATGCACGTCTTGCCGACGGACTCGGCGAACTCCCGCGCGGTGGCGAGGGTTTCGTCGCTCGTCTTGTAGCCGCGCACCAGCTCGCAGAGCTGCATCATCGGCACCGGCGAGAAGAAGTGCACACCGACGACGCGCTCCGGCCGCTCCGTCACGGCCGCGATCTTGGTGATCGGGATGGCGGAGGTGTTGGAGGCGAGGACGGCGTCCTCCCGTACGACCTTGTCGAGCGTCCGGAAGATCTCGTGCTTGACCTCGAGCTTCTCGAAGACGGCCTCGACGACGACATCGGCGTCCGCCACCGCGTCGAGGTCGGTGGTCGTGGTGATCCTGGCGAGTGCGGCCTCGGCGTCGGCCGCGTCCAGCTTGCCCTTGGAGACGAACCTGTCGTAGCTGGCCTCGATGCCGCCGCGACCGCGGGCCAGGGCCTCGTCGGTGACATCGCGCAGCACGACGTCCCAGCCCGCCTGGGCGGAGACCTGCGCGATACCGGACCCCATGAGTCCGGCGCCGATGACGGCGAGCTTCCTGGCCACGTTCGCACCCCTATGCATTCAACAACGGTTCTTCCACATGCTCTCCGGCGGAGATTAGTACCCGTGAGGGGCGCTGGGGCTGCGAAGAGATGCGCGTCACGTCTCACATGACGGACATCACACCGCCGGAGGTCATGCGGCGGCGCGCCGCGCGTAGTTGAGTACGCCCGCGCCGAGCAGCCCTTCGATGTCGTCGAGCACGGCGAGCGCGTCCCGGGAAACGTCCACGGCCTTGCGGCCGGCCAGCATCTCCTTGCTGATGTAGCCGACGACAGCGCCCTCGATCCAGGCGATCTGGCCGCCGACGAGCAGCGGCATCGTGTCCTCGGGCCCGGCGCCCGTCTCTTCGCGGAGGGTCTCGACCACGGCATCGAGGACCTCCTGCTGGAGATACCAGAGGCGGGCCTTGAGCGTGGGAGCACCCTCGATGACCTTCATGAAATCGGCGAAGCCGTCCATCAGCCCGAGCTCCGGCGATACGGCGACGACGGCGGCCCGCAGTTCCCGCAGGACCGCTTCGGCCGCCGACTCACCCTTGTCGCGGGCTCGGACGAAACGGGCGACGCGCTGCGTGACGCCCTTCATCCGGTCGAGGAAGAGGTCCTCCTTGGCCGGGAAGTAGTTGTAGACGGTGTTCACGGAGACGTCGGCCAGATCGGCGATCTCGGCGACCGTCACCGTCACGAAGCCGTGCTTGAGGAACAGCCCGGTCGCGAGGTCCGAGATGTGCTGCTTGGCCTGGCGCTTCTTGCGTTCCCTGAGTCCCTCAGCCATGCGCCCATCGTAGGCCTCCTCCCCGGGGTGACTGAAAAGTTGGTGTCATTGCAATTTTTCACTGACTCTGTTTTTGTGGTCACTATGCCAATCATCAGCACGGCCGGGCTCGCCCGGACCTTCGACACCAAGGCCGGCCCGGTGGAGGCCGTACGTTCCGTCGACCTGACGGTCCGAACCGGCGAGATCGTCGGGCTCCTCGGCCCCAACGGCGCGGGCAAGACCACCACGCTGCGCATGCTCACCACGCTGCTCGCCCCTACCGGCGGAGCGGCCACCGTCGTCGGCTGCGACCTCATCGGGGATCCGGCGGGCGTGCGCGAGAGGTGCGGGTACGTCGCCCAGTCGGGCGGCGTGGACCCGCACATCACCGTGCGGGAGGAGCTGGTCACCCAAGGGCGGCTGTACCGGCTGAGCAAGGCCGACGCCGTCGCACGGGCCGCCGAACTGGCCGAGGACGTCGGCCTCGGCGAGCTGCTCGACCGCAGAACGGCCGCGCTCTCCGGCGGCCAGCGCCGGCGACTCGACATCGCGATGGGCCTCACCCACCGCCCTGCCGTTCTCTTCCTCGACGAGCCGACGACCGGCCTGGACCCCGCCGGCCGCGCCGACCTGTGGGATCTGGTGCGCCGGCTGCGGGACGACTTCGGCACAACCGTCGTGCTCACCACCCACTACCTCGACGAGGCGGACGCGCTCGCGGACCGCCTGGTCGTCATCGACGGCGGCCTGGTGGTCGCCGAGGGCACACCGGCCGCCCTGAGGGAGAGGTTCGCGGGCTCGTCCGGCGCGTCACTCCAGGACGCCTTCCTCGCGATCACCGGACGGGCCCCCGTCTCCGCCGATGCCGCTCCCGTCTCCGTCTAGGACCTCTGATGCTTCTCCACGACACCGCACTGATCTTCGGTCGGTACGCCCGGCAGACTCTGCGCTCCCGCTTCCAGATCCTCTTCGGCATCCTGATGCCGCTGTTGTACCTGCTCTTCTTCGGCCCCCTCCTCACGGGCCTTCCACTCGGCCGGGCCGGTGATTCCTGGCAGATCCTCGTGCCCGGCCTGCTCCTTCAACTGGGCCTCTTCGGAGCCTCGTTCGCCGGCTTCTCGATCATCATCGAGAAGTCGACGGGGGTGGTGGAGCGGATGCGGGTGACACCGGTCAGCCGCCTGGCGCTGCTCCTGGGACGGGTCCTGCGGGATGCCCTGCTGTTCATGTTCCAGGCGGTGCTGCTCGTCCTCGCCGCTCTGGCCATGGGCCTGCGCGCACCGCTGCCGGGGGTGCTGATCGGATTCGCGTTCGTCGGCCTGCTGACCGTCTCGCTGGCCTCACTGTCGTACGCCCTGGCCATGAAGGTGCGCACGCCCCAGGAGTTCGGGCCCGTGATCAACTCGCTCACGATGCCGGCCATGCTGCTCTCCGGCCTGATGCTGCCGATGACACTGGGCCCGGTGTGGCTGGACGTGCTGTCGCACTTCACACCGTTCCGGTATCTGGTGGACGCGGTGCGGGACGCGTACGTGGGCTCGTACGCCACGGCCCACATGCTGTACGGGGTACTGGTGTCGCTCGGCTTCGCCCTCCTGGCCGTGACGGTCGGCACACGGGTCTTCCGCGGGGCCGGAGCGTAACTAGGCTGGCCGCATGGTCAATCTGACACGCATCTACACCCGTACCGGCGACCAGGGCACCACCGCCCTCGGCGACATGAGCCGGACCGCCAAGACCGATCTGCGGATCTCGGCGTACGCCGACGCCAACGAGGCCAATGCCGCCATCGGCGCCGCGATCGCGCTCGGGAAGCTCTCCGAGGACGTCGTGAAGGTCCTCGTCCGCGTCCAGAACGACCTGTTCGACGTGGGCGCGGATCTGTGCACACCCGTCGTGGAGAACCCCGAGTACCCGCCGCTGCGGGTCGAGCAGTCCTACATCGACAAGCTGGAGGGGGACTGCGACACCTTCCTGGAGGACCTGGAGAAGCTGCGCAGCTTCATCCTCCCGGGCGGCACCCCCGGAGCGGCCCTGCTGCACCAGGCCTGCACGGTGGTGCGGCGGGCGGAACGGTCCACCTGGTCGGCGCTCGAGGTGCACGGGGACTCGATGAACGCGCTGACGGCGACGTATCTGAACCGCCTCTCCGACCTCCTGTTCATCCTGGCGAGGACGGCGAACAAGGAGGTCGGTGACGTGCTCTGGGTGCCGGGCGGCGAGCGCTGAGCCCGCTCGCCGGACGGCACCCGGGCGATCAGCGGTCCGCCTTCACCCGCTTCGCCGGGTTGTCCGGTTCCGCCTTGGGGAACAGCGTGTAGCTCCCGGCGATGACCACGTTGATCCCGATCACCCAGAGCATCTTCTGCTGCCACATCCGCAGCGACCCGATGTCCCCGTCGCCGCCCACGTACCAGATCGCCAGCTGGAGCAGGGCCGTCGCCGTCACCGCGGCCACGGTCCAGCGTGCCGCGGTGCGCCACTCGTGGGCGGCCCGCGCCATCCCGTACTTCGGGGGCCTCACCGGCGGCGGGCCGCCCGCGAAGCGGTGGGCGACCCTGGCGTCGACCCACTTGATGGTGGAGTGGCCGAGCCCCACGGTGAAGCCGATGTAGACGGCGGCAAGGCCGTGCTTCCAGTCCGGCTCCGCGCCGTTCTTCAGGTCGATGGCCGTCACCACCAGCAGGACGACCTCCAGCAGGGGCTCGCACAGCAGCACGGCCGCACCCAGCCGGGGCTTCCTCGCGACGTACCTCAGCGCCAGTCCGGCCGCGAGCAGCACCCAGAAGCCGACCTCGCAGAGCACGATCAGTGTGACGATCACGGCACTTCTCCTTCCGGTCCCCTCCAGCCTCCCGTCCGCGGGGCCCCGGGTCGTCGTCGGCAGTGACGAATCGTGACTGCATCCTTCGATGTAGCCGCGCCTCACCCCTCGTACGGACGTCCGGCGCCGCCCCGACGTGTTGGATGGACGGGTGTCCCCCTTCGCGCGCCCGCACCGCCACGACGTACTGATCGCGGTCATCGGGCTGTCCGGCGGCCTGGTGCTCTGGCTCGCGGGCCTGCACACGCAGAACGGCAGGCTCCTCGACGCGCACTGGGTGGCCCTCGTGCCGCTCGCGGTGATGGCCGGGATGGAACTGCTGCGGCGCAGCGCACCGCAGACGGCGCTGGTCGTCGGCACGCTCACCCTGGTCGCGGATCAGTTCACGACGGGCAGTCTGGCCACCGTGCTGATGTTCACCGACATCATGTACGCCGCCGTGCTGTACGGAACGCCGGCCGCGGCCCGCCGGATCCCGGTGACCACGTTCCTGGTCACGGTCGCGGTCACGATCGGCTTCCTCGCCTGGTTCCGCACCGCCGAGGCGCTGCTGATCGGCGTCGTCACCGGGCTCGTCTCGTTCTGCCCCGCCATCACCGGGGTCAGCGTCCGCAACCACCGCGACGCCGCCGAGACCGCCCGGCTGCGCGCCGACCAGACGGCGCTGCTGGCGGAGATGGATCGGGCCCAGGCGGTGACCGCCGAGCGCTCCCGGATGGCCCGCGAACTGCACGACATGGTCGCCAACCACCTCTCCGCGATCGCCATCCACTCCACCGCCGCGCTCTCCATCGACGACCCGGACACCTCGCGCGACGCCCTCGGGGTGATCCGGCAGAACAGCGTCGACGGCCTGGCGGAGATGCGGCGGCTGATCGGGCTGCTGCGCGCAGGCGGCGGTGACACCCGGCCGAGCGCGGCACCGACCCTGGCGTCCCTGGACGCCCTCGTCGGTCAGGCGGGGGCGAACTCCGCGTCCAGCGGACTGGCGGTCGGACTCACCGACACCCGCGAGGATCCGGGGCCGCTGCCCGCACCGGTGGAGCTGGCCGCTTACCGCATCGTCCAGGAGTCCCTGACGAACGCGTTGAAGCATGCCGCGCCGGGCCCGGTGGCGGTCCGCCTCGGCGGTTCGGGCAACCTGCTGACGGTGGAGGTCACCAGTGTGTTCGGCAGCCGCCCGGGACCGCGTGCGCCCGGCTCGGGCGCCGGCCTCGTGGGGATGCGGGAGCGGGTGGCCCTGCTCGGCGGAACGATCGAGGCGGGGCCCGTCTCCGCGGGGGACGGTACGAAGATCTGGCAGGTACGGGCGGAACTGCCCGTCGAGGAAAGGGCGTCGGGGAAGTGACGATCCGGGTACTGGTCGCCGAGGACCAGGCGGCGGTGCGCGCGGGGCTGGTACTGATCCTGGGCAGCGCACCGGACATCGAGGTCGTGGGCGAGGCGGGCGACGGCGAGAGCGCCGTGCGCCTGGCCCGCGAACTGCGCCCGGATCTGGTGCTGATGGACGTCCAGATGCCCCGGCTCGACGGTGTGTCGGCCACGCGGCAGGTCGTCGCGGAGCAGCTCGCCGACGTACTGGTACTGACGACGTTCGATCTGGACGAGTACGTCTTCGGGGCCCTGCGGGCAGGCGCGGCGGGGTTCCTGCTGAAGGACACCGACGCGCACGACCTGCTGGACGCGGTGCGTACGGTGGCGCGCGGCGAGGGCCTGATCGCGCCGGCGGTGACGCGGCGTCTGATCGCGGAGTTCGCCGTGACCGCGCCCGCGCGCCGGCCGGGCGCAGCGGATCCGGCGGTGCTCGATGCGCTGACCCGGCGGGAACGCGAGGTGCTGTGCGCTCTCGGTGAGGGGCTGTCGAACGCGGAGATCGCAGTGCGGCTCTCGATGGCGGAGGCGACGGCGAAGACGCACGTCAGCAGGCTGCTGGGGAAGCTGGAACTGCGGAGCCGGGTCCAAGCGGCAGTACTCGCACAGGAGTTGGATCTCTGAGGTTTAGCTCTGATCTTTGGTCTGGACCTCTTGACGATTGGTCCAGACCTTCCTAATCTCACCGAACACGCACACTGCGGTGAGTACGCCATGACAAGGCGCTCTCAGGGCGACGCAGGGTTTGCAGTCCACGGACCACCCCCGTTTGTCGGACCTCACCCGAGGAGCACCGTTGAGCACTGAAACCCCCCTACGCCGATCCGGACTCAGATGGAGACTCGGAGCCGGCGGAGCCACCAGATCGAAGGCGGTCGCGGGCCTCACCGCGCTGCTTCTGCCCCTCGCCGCGATGGTCGGCCTGGCCTCCCCCGCCGAAGCAGCCACCTCCGCGACGGCCACCTACGTCAAGAAGTCCGACTGGGGCACCGGCTTCGAGGGCCAGTGGACGGTCAAGAACACCGGCACCACGGCCCTGTCCTCCTGGACGATCGAGTGGGACTTCCCCTCCGGCACCGCGGTCGGCTCCGCCTGGGACGCCACCGTCACCAGTTCCGGAACCCACTGGACCGCCAAGAACCTCAGCTGGAACGGTTCGGTCGCCCCTGGAGCCAGCATCAGCTTCGGCTTCAACGGCACCGGCACCGGCTCCCCCTCCGGCTGCAAGCTGAACGGCGCCTCCTGTGACGGCGGCAGCGTCCCCGGCGACAACGCCCCGTCCAAGCCCGGCACGCCGACCGCCAGCAACGTGACGGACACTTCGGCGAAGCTCACCTGGAGCGCCGCCACCGACGACAAGGGCATCAAGAACTACGACGTCCTGCGTGACGGCGCCAAGGTCGCCACGGTCACCACCACGACGTACACCGACACCGGTCTCACCAAGGGCACCGACTACTCCTACACGGTGCAGGCCCGCGACACCGCCGACCAGACCGGTCCGGTCAGCTCCTCGGTGGCCGTCCGCACCACCGGCACCACGGACCCGGGCCCCGGCACCGGTGACAAGGTCAACCTCGGATACTTCACGGAGTGGGGCGTCTACGGGCGCAACTACCACGTCAAGAACCTGGTGACCTCCGGCTCCGCCGCCAAGATCACGCACATCAACTACGCGTTCGGCAACGTCCAGAACGGCAAGTGCACCATCGGTGACTCCTACGCCGACTACGACAAGGCCTACACCGCCGACCAGTCGGTCGACGGCGTCGCCGACACGTGGGACCAGCCGCTGCGCGGCAACTTCAACCAGCTGCGCAAGCTGAAGGCCAAGTACCCGCACATCAAGGTCCTCTGGTCCTTCGGCGGCTGGACCTGGTCCGGTGGCTTCCCGCAGGCGGCCCAGAACCCTGCCGCCTTCGCGCAGTCCTGCTACGACCTGGTCGAGGACCCCCGCTGGGCCGATGTCTTCGACGGCATCGACATCGACTGGGAGTACCCCAACGCCTGTGGTCTCACCTGTGACACCAGCGGTCCGGCGGCACTGAAGAACGTCGCCTCCGCGCTGCGGACCAAGTTCGGCGCCAACAACCTGGTCACCGCGGCGATCACCGCGGACGGCTCGACGGGCGGCAAGATCGACGCGGCCGACTACGCCGGCGCCGCCCAGTCCATGAACTGGTACAACGTGATGACGTACGACTTCTTCGGCGCCTGGGCGGCCAAGGGCCCGACGGCCCCGCACTCCCCGCTGAACTCGTACAGCGGCATCCCGCAGGAGGGCTTCAACTCCGCCGCGGCCATCGCCAAGCTGAAGGCCCAGGGCGTCCCGGCCTCCAAGCTGCTCCTCGGCATCGGCTTCTACGGCCGCGGCTGGACCGGCGTCACCCAGGCCGCACCCGGCGGCACGGCGACCGGAGCGGCCCAGGGCACGTACGAGGCAGGCATCGAGGACTACAAGGTCCTGAAGAACAGCTGCCCCGCGACGGGCACGATCGCCGGCACCGCGTACGCCCACTGCGGCACCAACTGGTGGAGCTACGACACCCCGGCCACGATCGCGTCCAAGATGGCCTGGGCGAACGGCCAGGGCCTGGGAGGCGCGTTCTTCTGGGAGTTCAGTGGTGACACCGCCAACGGCGAGCTCGTGAGCGCCATGGACAGCGGACTCAACTAGATCCCCACGCCGTAGGCACGCACGTCCCCGAAAAAGCGCCGGGGAGACAGGTCCGCCCCCTGTCTCCCCGGTTTTCGTATGTCTGCGGGCCCTCAGGCCACGTTCACCCGCTGGCCGGGCGGTGCCGCCTCCAGCCAGGCGAGGAAACCGGTCAGCGCGTCCTCGCTCATCGCCAGCTCCAGGCGGGTCCCCCGGTGGAGACAGCCGAGCACGACGGAGTCGGACAGGAGCGCCAGCTCCTCCTCGCCCTCGGGCAGCCGACGCGCGACCACCTCGATCGCGGAGCGCTCCAGGCCGCGGCGCGGGCGGGGCGCGTAGGAGAACACCCGGAACCAGTCGACACGGTCACCGCTGTAGCGCGCGACTCCGTACACCCAGCCCTTGCCGGACGGGTCGGGTTCCTGCGAGATGTCCCAGCGCAGACTGCAGTCGAAGGTCCCGCCGGAACGCTGGATCAGCCGCCTGCGCAGACCGAAGACGAACAGACCCACCGCGACCAGTACGACTACCAGACCGCCCACCCACAAAGCGAGGACCATCTCCACCGACCTCCTCGCATCGTCGAGTAACGGATACCGAACCGAGCCGAACCGAACTGCACCTGCATCGCCTCAGCCGCGACACGGTCTGGATAATTCCAGCTCGGGCCGCGGCTGAGTTAAAAAACACATCGTGGGGGTGCTAGTGCACCGCCACCGCACGCAGTCGCACATCGGCACGCCGCTCGGCGGCGGCGTCCGTGTCCGACTTCGCACGGTCCAGCGCACGCTCGGCGCGCTGGACGTCGATCTCGTCCGCAAGCTCGGCAATCTCCGCCAGCAGCGAGAGTTTGTCGTCAGCGAACGAGATGAAACCGCCGTGCACAGCGGCGACAACAGTCCCGCCGTCGCTCGTACGGATCGTCACCGGGCCCGATTCCAGCACACCCAGGAGCGGCTGGTGACCGGGCATGACGCCGATGTCGCCGGACGTGGTACGTGCGACAACGAGGGTGGCCTCGCCGGACCAGACACTGCGGTCCGCGGCGACCAGCTCGACATGCAGCTCAGCAGCCAAGGGTGGCTCCTCGGGTCACCACCCGGCGGTCATGCCGGGTGTTGGGTCAATTCTACGGGGCGTGGTGAGGGGGGCGGGACACACCCACCCCCCTCGGTGAGCCGGAGGCTCAGGAGACGCCGAGCTCCTTGGCGTTGGCCTTGAGGTCCTCAATGCCACCGCACATGAAGAACGCCTGCTCGGGGAAGTGGTCGTACTCACCGTCGCAGATCGAGTTGAACGCGGCGATCGACTCGTCGAGCGGCACGTCCGAACCGTCCAGGCCGGTGAACTGCTTGGCGGCGTGGGTGTTCTGCGACAGGAAGCGCTCGACGCGACGGGCACGGTGGACAACGAGCTTGTCCTCCTCGCCCAGCTCGTCGATACCGAGGATCGCGATGATGTCCTGGAGGTCCTTGTACTTCTGCAGGATCCCCTTGACGCGGCTGGCCGTGTCGTAGTGGTCCTGCGCGATGTAGCGCGGGTCCAGGATGCGGGACGTGGAGTCCAGCGGGTCCACGGCCGGGTAGATGCCCTTCTCGGAGATCGGACGGGAAAGAACCGTCGTCGCGTCGAGGTGGGCGAACGTGGTGGCCGGGGCCGGGTCGGTCAGGTCGTCCGCGGGGACGTAGATCGCCTGCATCGAGGTGATCGAGTGACCACGCGTCGAGGTGATGCGCTCCTGGAGCACACCCATCTCGTCGGCCAGGGTCGGCTGGTAACCCACTGCGGACGGCATGCGGCCGAGCAGCGTGGAGACCTCGGAACCGGCCTGCGTGAAGCGGAAGATGTTGTCGATGAAGAGCAGCACGTCCTGCTTCTGCACATCGCGGAAGTACTCCGCCATGGTCAGGGCGGACAGCGCGACCCGAAGACGGGTGCCCGGCGGCTCGTCCATCTGGCCGAAGACCAGCGCGGTCTTCTCCAGGACGCCCGAGTCGGTCATCTCGTCGATGAGGTCGTTGCCCTCACGGGTGCGCTCACCGACACCGGCGAACACCGACACACCGTCGTGCAGCTTCGCCACACGCATGATCATTTCCTGGATGAGGACCGTCTTGCCGACGCCCGCACCACCGAACAGACCGATCTTGCCGCCCTTGACGTACGGGGTCAGCAGGTCGACGACCTTCAGGCCGGTCTCGAACATCTCGGTCTTGGACTCGAGCTGGTCGAAGGCCGGGGCCTTGCGGTGGATCGGCCAGCGCTCGGTGATCTGCGACTCGGCCTCGGGCTCGTTCAGGATCTGACCGAGGGTGTTGAACACCTTGCCCTTGGTGATGTCACCGACCGGCACCATGATGCCCTTGCCGGTGTCGGTCACCGGGGCCTGGCGGACCAGACCGTCGGTGGGCTGCATCGAGATCGCGCGGACCACGCCGTCACCCAGGTGCTGGGCGACCTCGAGGGTCAGCGTCTTACGAGCGCCGGCCTCGGCCGGGTCGTCGACCTCGACGTGCAGGGCGTTGTAGATCTCCGGCATCGCGTCGACGGGGAACTCCACGTCGACGACCGGGCCGATGACCCGGGCGACGCGGCCCGTGGCAGCGGCCGTCTCAACTGTCGTCGTCATTACTTGTCACTCCCCGCGGACGCGTCGGCCAGCGCACCTGCACCGCCGACGATCTCGCTGATTTCCTGGGTGATTTCGGCCTGGCGGGCCGCGTTGGCAAGCCGGGAGAGGCTCTTGATCAGATCCCCGGCGTTGTCGGTCGCCGACTTCATCGCGCGGCGGCGGGCAGCGTGCTCGGAAGCGGCTGCCTGCAGCAGTGCGTTGTAGATGCGGCTCTCGACGTAGCGCGGCAGAAGAGCGTCGAGGACGTCCTCGGCCGACGGCTCGAAGTCGAACAGCGGAAGGATCTCGTCCTTCGCACCGCTCTCCTCCGCGACCTGGTCGAGCGAGAGCGGCAGCATCCGGCCGTCGACCGCGTTCTGCGTCATCATCGACACGAACTCGGTGTAGACGATGTGCAGCTCGTCGACGCCACCCTCGGCCGTGTCCTTCTGGATGGACTCGATCAGGGGCGCGGCGATCTTCTTGGCGTCCGCGTACTCCGGGCTGTCGGTGAAGCCGGTCCACGACTCCGCGACCTTGCGCTCACGGAACCCGTAGTAGGCGACACCCTTGCGGCCGACGATGTACGTGTCGACCTCCTTGCCCTCGGCCGCCAGCCGCTCCCGCAGCCGCTCCGCCGCCTTGATGGCGTTGGAGGAGTAGCCGCCGGCCAGACCGCGGTCGCTCGTGAGGAGCAGGACCGCGGCCCGCACCGGGGCGTCGGCCTCGGTGGTGAGCGGGTGCTTGGTGTTGGAGCCGGTCGCCACCGCGGTCACCGCGCGGGTGAGCTCGGTCGCGTACGGCATCGACGCCGTCACCTTGCGCTGCGCCTTGACGATGCGCGAGGCGGCGATCATCTCCATCGCCTTGGTGATCTTCTTGGTCGCGGTGACGGCTTGGATGCGGCGCTTGTAAACGCGAAGCTGAGCGCCCATCGATCAGCCCTCGCCCAGAAGCTTGCCGTCCGAGGTCTCGAACTGCTGCTTGAAGGCGGCGATCGCGTCAGCGATCGACTGCAGCGTGTCGTCGGACATCTTGCCGCCCTCGGCGATGCTGGTCAGGAGGTCCTTGCGCTCACGGCGCAGGTACTCCAGCAGCTCGCCCTCGAAGCGGCGGATGTCCTCGACCGGGACGTCGTCCATCTTGCCCGTGGTGCCGGCCCAGACGGAGACGACCTGCTCCTCCATCGGGAACGGGGCGTACTGGGGCTGCTTCAGCAGCTCGACCATGCGCTTACCGCGCTCCAGCGAAGCCTTGGAGGCCGCGTCCAGGTCGGAACCGAAGGCGGCGAACGCCTCCAGCTCGCGGTACTGGGCGAGGTCCACGCGCAGACGGCCGGAAACCTGCTTCATGGCCTTGTGCTGGGCGGAGCCACCGACTCGGGAGACCGAGATACCGACGTTGAGCGCCGGACGCTGACCTGCGTTGAACAGGTCGGACTCCAGGAAGCACTGGCCGTCGGTGATGGAGATGACGTTGGTCGGAATGAACGCCGACACGTCGTTCGCCTTGGTCTCGACGATCGGGAGGCCCGTCATCGAACCGGCGCCCATGTCGTCGGAGAGCTTGGCGCAGCGCTCCAGCAGACGCGAGTGCAGGTAGAAGACGTCGCCCGGGTAGGCCTCACGGCCCGGCGGACGGCGCAGCAGAAGCGACACGGCGCGGTAGGCGTCGGCCTGCTTCGAAAGGTCGTCGAAGATGATCAGAACGTGCTTGCCGTCGTACATCCAGTGCTGGCCGATGGCCGAACCGGTGTACGGCGCCAGGTACTTGAAGCCGGCCGGGTCGGACGCCGGGGCGGCGACGATGGTCGTGTACTCGAGCGCGCCGGCCTCTTCCAGGGCACCTCGCACGGAGGCGATGGTGGAGCCCTTCTGACCGATGGCGACGTAGATGCAGCGCACCTGCTTGTTCACGTCGCCCGAGCGCCAGTTGTCGCGCTGGTTGATGATCGTGTCGACAGCCAGAGCGGTCTTACCCGTCTGACGGTCACCAATGATCAGCTGACGCTGGCCGCGGCCGATCGGCACCATGGCGTCGACGGCCTTGTAGCCGGTCTGCATCGGCTCGTGCACCGACTTGCGGACCATGACGCCAGGGGCCTGCAGCTCGAGGGCGCGGCGGCCTTCGGTCGCGATCTCGCCGAGACCGTCGATCGGGTTGCCGAGCGGGTCGACGACGCGGCCGAGGTAACCCTCGCCGACGCCGACGGAGAGCACCTCACCGGTGCGCTGCACCGGCTGGCCCTCCTCGATTCCGCTGAACTCGCCGAGGACGATCGCACCGATCTCGCGCTCCTCGAGGTTGAGGGCGAGACCGAGGGTGCCGTCCTCGAACTTCAGCAGCTCGTTCGCCATGGCGGAGGGCAGGCCCTCCACCTTCGCGATGCCGTCGCCGGCAACGCTGACCGTACCGACCTCCTCGCGCGAGGCCGCGTCCGGCTGGTACGACTGGACAAAGTTCTCCAGTGCGTCCCGGATCTCCTCCGGCCGGATCGTGAGCTCCGCCATCTGGGTTCCCTGCTCTCCTTGTTGGGCCCGAAGTTTCTTAAGGGGGTCTGGGGGCGACCCCCAGGAATCTTCTGCAATTTCTGCACGGCCCAACCGGGCCGCTGTTCTTGCTCGTTCAGTTGGTGCGGTTGCGCTGCTCGCTGTCAGCCGGCCATCCGGCGGGTCGCCTCTTCGAGGCGCTCCGCGATCGTGCCGTTGATGACCTCGTCACCGACGCGCACCGAGATCCCGCCGAGGACCGCGGGGTCCACGTCCAGGTTCAGGTGCATCTGCCGGCCGTAGATCTTCGCCAGGGCGGCACCGAGGCGCTGCTTCTGGCGATCGGACAGCGGCACCGCCGAGGTGACGACGGCGACCATGCGGTCCCGGCGCTCCGCGGCGAGCTTGGACAGGGAGTCGAGTCCCGCTTCCAGGCTACGTCCACGGGGCTGGGTCACCAGCCGCGTGACGATCCGCTCGGTGACGGGCTGCGCCTTGCCGCCGAGCAGGCTGCGGAGCAGCTCGCCCTTGGCGGCGGTGGACGCCGTCCGGCTGGTCAGCGCGGAGCGCAGTTCCTTGTCGGAACCGACGATCCGGCCGAACCGGAACAGCTCGTCCTCGACGTCGTCGAGCGCGCCGCTGCGCTGGGCCGCGGTGAGGTCTGCGGTGTTCGCCAGTTCCTCGACCGAGTCGACCAGGTCACGCGACTGCGACCAGCGGGAGCGGACCATGCCGGAGATCAGGTCGACGGCTTCGCCGCCCACCTGACCGCGCAGCAGCCGTCCGGCCAGCTCGGCCTTCGCCTCGCCGCCCTGCGACGGGTCGGTGAGGACCCGGCGCAGCGATACCTCGCGGTGGAGCAGCGCGGTGACGGCTGCCAGCTCCTCGGCGAGCTTCGCCGCGTCGACCGACGTGTTGTCGGTCAGTGCGTCGAGACGCTCACGTGCGGCAGCCAGTGCCTCGCGGCTCGCTCCGTTCATCGGACAGCCTCGGCCTTCGCCTCGAGCTCGTCGAGGAAACGGTCGACGGTGCCGCTCTGCCGGGCGTGGTCCTCGAGGGACTCGCCGACGAGCTTGCCGGCCAGGGCGGTGGCGAGCGTGCCCACGTCCTGGCGCAGCGCGGAAGCCGCGGCCTTGCGGTCGGCCTCGATCTGGGCGTGGCCGGCGGCGATGATCTCTTCGCGCTGCCGCTGACCTTCCGTCCTCATCTCCTGGATGATGACGGCACCCTGCTCCTGCGCCTCCTGGCGCAGACGGGCGGCTTCGTGGCGGGCCTCGGCGAGCTGAGCCTTGTACTGCTCAAGAACGCTCTGGGCCTCGGTCTGGGCCGCATCGGCCTTCTCGATACCGCCTTCGATGGCCTCGCGGCGCTCTTCCAGAACCTTGTTGATGTTCGGGAGGAGCTTCTTGGCGAGGAAGCCGAAGACGATGACGAAGGCGATGAGGCCGATGACGAGCTCTGGAATCGGCGGGATGAGGGGATTTTCCATCTCCTCAGCCGCGACCGTAAGCAGCTGGCTCATATCAGTGCCTTTCGTCTAGTGGGCGGTCTGCTGATCCGAGGATCAGGTGCCGTAGACGAACGGCATGACCAGACCGATGAGGGCGAGCGCCTCACAGAAGGCGAAGCCGAGGATCTGGTTGGCGCGGATGAGGCCGGCAGCTTCGGGCTGACGGGCAAGAGCCTGGGTGCCGTTACCGAAGATGATGCCGACGCCGACGCCGGGGCCGATGGCGGCGAGACCGTAACCGACGGAACCGAGGGAGCCGCTGACGGCAGCAAGGGTCTGGGACATGCCAGTTCTTCCTTCTCTTTCACGGACCGGTGGGGGTTGGCCACCGGACGACTGAGGGACAGGGTGCGGGTGCTCAGTGGTGCTTGGCGAGCGCGCCCTGAATGAAGGTGCAGGTCAGGAGCACGAAGACGTACGCCTGAAGCGCCTGGATGAAGAGCTCGAACGCGGTCATCACGATGACCATCACGAACGAGACGCCGGCGTAGGCGATACCGATGCCGTTGAGCAGGTACCAGCTGGCGATCGTGAACAGCAGCAGGAGGGTGTGACCGGCGAACATGTTCGCGAAGAGTCGCACCGCGTGAGTGAACGGCCGGACCAGCAGGTTCGAGAAGAACTCGATCAGCATCGCCAGCGGGAGCACCGGGCCGAGCGACTTGTCGTAGCCGGTGATGTTCTTCCAGCCGCCGACGAACCCGTGCCGCTTGAAGGTCAGGCTGACCCAGAGCACGTACACGATCACTGCCAGCACGATCGGGTACGCGATGATCGACGTCACGGGGAACTGGGCGACCGGAATGATCGACCAGAGGTTCATCATCCAGACGAAGAAGAACAGCGACACGACCAGCGGGACGTACTTCTCGCCCTCGCGCTTGCCGATGGTCTCGTAGACGATGCCGCGACGGATGAAGTCGTAGCCCATCTCCGCGACCGACTGCAGCTTGCCGGGGACCATCTTGGGCTTCCGGAACGCCGCCCAGAAGAAACCGACGATGATGAGCGAGCCGAGGAGCGCCAGCAGCATCGGCTTGTTGAAGTACAAGTTGCTGTCCGGGTCACCCCACAGCGGCTCGAACAGGAACGAGTGCAAGCCGGGTGCCGGGAAACCACAACCGTCGAAGATGTGGCAATCGGTCTCGAAGGCGAGCACCTGTGTCGGGTCAGCACTCACCGCGGGCTCCTTCAGCGTGGCGCATAGGTACGGCAACCTCGATGTGTCGGCGCGGCGCACGGCCGCGGTTCGGCACTGGACTGGTGTTACGAATGTGTGAGCGGCAGTCAGGCATTGAGCCTCGCGATCGAGCAGGCGTCAGCTCACATGCCCGCGCCCGCAGTGCCGCAGTTGAAACCGGACGATAGCAGGGTCCGGGGAGCGCCCTTATTCCGCCCCTACCCTTCACGTCGACGGGCCCGTCTTCTTGGGCTTGTCACCCTCGCTGGACTCGGGTTCGACGTAGAGGATCTTGGCCTTCATGTGCGCACGCGCCTGTGCGCCGATCCACACGAGAGTCGTCGCAACCAGCGTGATCGCGAAGGCCTTCGGGTTGAACAGCGAGGTGTCCTTGAACACGGCGACGAAAATGAACAGCAGCAGGAGCTGAGCCGTATACAGCATCAGCCCCATCGCCTGGAACAAGTGCGGCAGGGACTTCGCGGTCCGTTGCAGGACCACGAGTCCGATCCCCATGAAGAGGATCACCACCAGCGTCGCAACGACCGCGCCCAGGGCTCCCTTGCCACCGGCGATGCCTGCGCTGATCGCGGCGGCAACGGCGCCGGCGACAGCGGTGGGCACGGCGGCCTGGAGGAGAGTCCGGACGTCGTTGGACGGCATGGCGGCAACTCCGCTTGTGCAGGGGGTGGGCAGTGGTGTCGTCATGGACGAGCGTAGGCCCGGTCCGAGTCGATGCCTCGGGCCAATGGACCGTCTCACTAGGGTCCTTCGGCTCCGTCACCGGGCTTAGTGAACGGTATCACAAACTATTTGATGAGGTCTTTACCTGGAAAGTGTGCCAACTGTCACACATGAGAGTTACTCCGCGCGTGTGTGCAGGACAACACGGCACTTTGCCTGGTAATGAGCCTCGGCGTCCGAATCGTCAACGCGGTGAATCGGCGCGGTCACGATTGCCGAACCGAGAACGGGGGCCGATCGCGGTCGCCCCGTTGACGCCGGAGACGCCCACGGCAACAGGGACCTGTTCCGGGGTACCGGAGGCCATCTGCGAGCCTGCGGGCCCCTGTTGATCCTTCGGGGCCTCCCCCGAAGCGGTGTGCGAGCCCTGCTCCTCCGCCTCGCCGGCGCCGCGGCGCCGGTAGCGCGGCGGCACGAAGGCCTCCGCCCAGCGGGGAGCGCGCGGGGTGAAGCGCGGCATGAGCAGCAGCACGAGACCCACGGCGCTGAGCCCCACGATCACCAGGACGATCCACAGGGACGCCGAGTGCACGGAGTAGCCGACCGCGCCGAACGCGATCAGCGCGGACCAGAAGTACATGATCAGCACGGACCTGCTGTGCGAGTGCCCGATCTCCAGCAGCCGGTGGTGCAGGTGCCCGCGGTCGGCCGCGAACGGCGACTGTCCGTTCCAGGTGCGCCGCACGATCGCGAGCACCAGGTCGGCAGCCGGGATCGCGATGATCGTCAGCGGCAGCAGCAGCGGGATGAAGACGGGCAGCATCGCGTGGGTCGCCTGCCGCTCACTGCCCTCGAAGAGCTTCATGGCGTCCGGGTCGACCTGCCCGGTGACGGAGATCGCACCCGCGGCCAGCACCAGGCCGATCAGCATCGACCCCGAGTCGCCCATGAAGATCCGGGCAGGGTGCATGTTGTGCGGCAGGAAGCCCAGGCACATGCCCATCAGGATCGCGGCGAAGAGGGTCGCGGGGGCCGCCGCCTCGATTCCGTACCCGTACCAGAGGCGGTAGGTGTACAGGAAGAACGCCGCGGACGCGATGCAGACCATGCCGGCCGCGAGGCCGTCCAGGCCGTCGACGAAGTTGACGGCGTTGATGGTGATCACGACCAGCGCGACCGTGAGCAGCGTGCCCTGCCACTGGGTGAGGGCGACCGTGCCGACGCCGGGGATGGGCAGCCACAGGATCGTCAGACCCTGCATGACCATGACCGCCGCGGCGATCATCTGTCCGCCGAGCTTGATCAGCGCGTCGATCTCGAACTTGTCGTCCAGGACGCCGATCAGCCAGATCAGGGCGGCGCCGGACAGCAGCGCACGCGGTTCGTTGGAGAGCTCGAAGACACCGTTCAGGTTGAACAGGTGGTCCGCGACGATCAGTCCCGCACACAGTCCGCCGAACATGGCGATGCCACCGAGCCGCGGTGTCGGTTCTCGGTGTACGTCGCGCGCACGGATCGCGGGCATAGCCCCGACCGCGATGGCGAACTTCCGCACCGGCCCGGTCAGCAGATAGGTAACTGCGGCCGTGACACAGAGCGTCAGCAGGTAATCACGCACGGGCTGCCCCACAGATTTCGCCGGCCATCTCAGCCCCACACCCTAGTCTCATGAGCAAGGACTCCAAGGTACGGGTGATGGTTGCACAGACATCGCCTACCCCGGGTACGGCGGATTCCGCTCTGTGAGCCGGCGCACCTCGGCCCGCAGGCGTTCGGCGTCGGCCCCGTCCCGTACGGCCGCGCCGAACAGGGCGGCGATCCGCGCCATGTCGGATTCGTCCATGCCCTGGGTGGTGACGGCCGCGGTGCCGAGCCGGATCCCGCGGGCGTCCCCGTACGGCAGGGCGCAGGTGTCGAGCACCATGCCCGCCGCGACGAGCCGCTCCCGGGCCGTGCGGCCGTCGACGCCCAGCGGGCCGGGGTCGGCTACGACGATATGGGTGTCCGTACCGCCCGTGGTGATCTCGAAGCCCTCGGCCTCCAGCCCGGCGGCGAGCATCCGCGCATGGGCGACCACCTGGTGGGCGTAGAGCGCGAAGGCCGGGGTCGCCGCCTCCCCGAACGCGACGGCCTTGGCCGCGACGGTGTGCATCTGGGCGCCGCCCTGGGTGAAGGGGAACACCGCGCGGTCGATCCGCTCGGCCAGTTCCGCGCCGCACAGGATCATGCCGCCGCGGGGCCCGCGCAGCACCTTGTGCGTCGTGGCGCACACCACGTCCGCGTACGGGACGGGGCTGGGCGCCGCTCCCCCGGCGATCAGGCCCATCGGGTGGGCGGCGTCGGCGATCAGATACGCGCCGACCTCGTCGGCGATCTCCCGGAACGTCTCGTAGTCGGGGTGGCGGGGGTACGAGATGGAGCCGCAGACGATCGCCTTGGGGCGGCGGGCGCGGGCCAGGGCGCGGACCTGCGCGTAGTCGATGAGTCCGCTGTCGGGGTCGACGCCGTAGCCGGTGAAGTCGAACCAGCGGCCGGAGAAGTTGCCGGGGGCGCCGTGGGTGAGGTGCCCGCCGTACGGGAGTCCCATGGCCAGCACCGCGTCACCGGGGCGCAGCAGCGCCGCGTAGGCGGCCAGGACCGCCGAGGAGCCGGAGTGGGGCTGCACGTTGGCGTGCTCGGCGCCGAAGAGCGACATGGCCCGCCTGACCGCGACACGTTCGGCCTCGTCGGCCTGTTCGCAGCCGCCGTGGTGGCGGGCGCCCGGGTAGCCCTCGGCGTACTTGTTGGCGAGCGGGGAGCCGAGGGCGGCGAGGACCGCGGGCGAGGTGAAGTTCTCGGCGGCGATGAGCTGCAGCGTGCTCGACTGGCGCCGGACCTCCTCCAGCAGGATGCCGGCGATCTCCGGATCCTGTCGGGCCAGCGCGCCGAAGTCCTGCGGCAGTGCGGTGTCGGACGGGGGCACGGCTGCGGGTGCGGCTGGAGTGGTGACCGGCATCTGACGGCTCCGGGCCTGGGAAGGGGGGCGCTGGCTTCAGATCCAATGTAGGCCCGCTCCGGGCCCCTTGCCTGCCGCCGTGCGGCCCCGTACGCCGGTCGGGCGCACTCGGCGCCCGGGGTGCCCTCCGGCGGGGGTCCGGGTTTCCGTGGGCGCGGGGGCCGGCTCCCGCGGATCGCGCGGCGCCCGGCGGTGTCAGCGGGGGTCGCGCACGCCCGTCAGCGCGGTCACCACGGGATCGAGCGCCTGGTTGATCTCGTCGCCGATGGAGCGGAAGAACGTGATCGGGGCGCCGTACGGGTCGTAGACCTCGTCCGCCTCGGCGGTGGGCGCCAGCAGCCAGCCGCGGAGCGCCGCCGCGGCGCGCACCAGCGCGCGGGCGCGCTCGACGACGCCCTCCTCGCGGGCGTCGGGCAGCGTCGCGGGGTCGATCGCCCGCACGAGCCGGGTGAACTCCTTGAGCGTGAAGGTCCGCAGGCCCGCCGAGTGGCCCATGGAGATCACCTGGGCGCGGTGGTCGCGGGTGGCGGTGAGGACCAGGTCGGCGCGGATCACGTGCTCGTCGAGCAGTTCGCGGCCGACGAAGCCGGTGGCGTCGGCGCCGAAGTCGGCGAGAACGACCTCGGCGTTGGCCTCCATGGGCGCGCCTTCGTGCCCCCAGGTGCCCGCACTCTCCACGATCAGGCCGCCGCTGAGCGGATCGCCGAGGCGGTCCACCAGGGCATGGCGGGTCAGCCGCTCGGTGATGGGCGAGCGGCAGACGTTGCCGGTGCTGACGTGGAGGATGCGGAAAGTGTCGTGTCGTCCCGCTATGCCACGCCCCTCAGGGGCGGTCAATTGGCCACCTCGAGGTCAGGTACTACCTTCCGCAGGTCCTCGACGGACAGCGCACCGGCCCGCAGCAGCACCGGGACCTTGCCGGTGACGTCGACGATGGAGGACGGGACGATGCCGGGGGTCGGACCGCCGTCGAGGTAGACGGACACGGAGTCGCCGAGCATCTCCTGGGCCGCGTCGCAGTCCTCGGGCGAGGGGTGTCCGGTGAGGTTGGCGCTGGAGACGGCCATCGGGCCGACCTCCGTGAGGAGCTCGATCGCGACCGGGTGCAGCGGCATCCGGATGGCGACGGTGCCCCGGGTGTCGCCGAGGTCCCACTGCAGCGAGGGCTGGTGCTTGGCGACGAGGGTGAGGGCGCCGGGCCAGAAGGCGTCGACGAGCTCCCACGCCTGCTCGGAGAAGTCGGTGACCAGGCCGTGCAGGGTGTTCGGGGAGCCGATCAGCACGGGCGTCGGCATGTTGCGGCCACGGCCCTTGGCGTCGAGCAGGTCGGCGACGCCCTCGGAGCTGAAGGCGTCCGCACCGATCCCGTACACGGTGTCCGTGGGCAGCACGACCAGTTCGCCGCGGCGGACGGCGGACGCGGCTTCACGCAGGCCGGTCGTACGGTCGGTCGCGTCGTTGCAGTCGTATCGCCGTGCCATCAGCCGGCCTCCTCGGACATGTACGGGTCTGGCGGGTAGGGGTCGTGCGCTTCCGGTGTCCCGGTGGTCACGGCATGGCCTTGCGTGCCGTGGCGAACCGGGGCCGGTTGTTCAGGTCGGGGTGGTCGGCCGCGTCGGCCCAGCCCCGCTCCTCGGTGAAGATCCACGGCACCTGGCCGCCCTGGGTGTCGGCGTGCTCGATGACGACGAGACCGCCGGGCCGCAGCAGGCGGTGCGCGGTGCGCTCGATGCCCCGGATGGTGTCGAGGCCGTCCTCGCCGGAGAAGAGCGCCATCTGGGGGTCGTGGTCGCGGGCCTCGGGCGCCACGTACTCCCACTCGGTGAGCGGGATGTACGGCGGGTTGGAGATCACGAGGTCGACCTGGCCGTCGAGCTCGGGAAGGGCGCTCAGAGCGTCTCCCCGGTGGATGGTGACCCTGGACCCCTCGGCGTTCTTCCGCGTCCAGCGCAGGGCGTCCTCGGACAGCTCCA
Source organism: Streptomyces sp. NBC_00683 (assembly GCF_036226745.1). Classification (NCBI taxonomy): domain Bacteria; kingdom Bacillati; phylum Actinomycetota; class Actinomycetes; order Kitasatosporales; family Streptomycetaceae; genus Streptomyces; species Streptomyces sp. NBC_00683. The sequence goes on from NZ_CP109013.1 coordinate 2,882,499, forward strand.
CGCCGTGCACGCGCGAGCGCGGCACCTCCTGCGCCATGGCGAGGGCGATGGCGCCCGATCCCGTGCAGAGGTCGACGATCAGCGGTTCGACGACGTCCATCGCACGGACTGCGTCTATCGCCCAGCCGACGACCGACTCGGTCTCCGGGCGGGGCACGAAGACGCCGGGGCCGACCTGGAGCTCCAGGTAGCGGAAGAAGGCGCGGCCGGTGATGTGCTGGAGCGGTTCGCGGGCCTCGCGGCGGGCGATCGTCTCCCAGTAGCGGGCGTCGAAGTCGGCGTCCGGCACATGGTGCAGCTCGCCCCGCTTGACGTCGTGCACGAATGCGGCGAGTTCCTCGGCATCGAAACGCGGCGAGGGGACACCGGCGTCGGCCAGCCGCTGGGTGGCCTGGGCCACCTCGGCGAGCAGCAGGTTCATCGCGGTTCTCCGTACAGGTTCACGTGCGGGGCGGGGCGCAGCTTATGCGGCGGCGAGCTTGGCGGCGGAGTCGGCGTCCACGCATGCCTGGATGACGGCGTCGAGGTCGCCGTCGAGCACCTGGTCCAAGTTGTACGCCTTGAAGCCGACGCGGTGGTCCGAGATCCGGTTTTCCGGGAAGTTGTACGTGCGGATCTTCTCGGACCGGTCGACGGTACGGACCTGGCTGCGGCGGACGTCGGAGGCTTCCTGCTCGGCCGCTTCCTGGGCGGCGGCCAGCAGCCGGGACCTCAGGATGCGCATGGCCTGCTCCTTGTTCTGGAGCTGGCTCTTCTCGTTCTGGCAGGAGGCGACGACGCCGGTCGGCAAGTGGGTGATGCGGACCGCGGAGTCGGTGGTGTTGACGGACTGGCCGCCGGGTCCCGAGGAGCGGTAGACGTCGATGCGCAGGTCGTTGGCGTGGATCTCCACGTCGACCTCCTCCGCCTCGGGCGTGACGAGCACACCGGCGGCGGAGGTGTGGATACGGCCCTGGGACTCGGTGGAGGGCACGCGCTGCACGCGGTGCACGCCGCCCTCGTACTTCATCCGGGCCCAGACGCCCTGGCCGGGCTCGGTGGCACCGTTGCCGCCCTTGGTCTTCACGGCGACCTGGACGTCCTTGTAGCCGCCGAGCTCGGACTCGGTGGAGTCGATGATCTCGGTCTTCCAGCCGACGCGCTCCGCGTACCGCAGGTACATGCGCAGCAGGTCGCCGGCGAACAGGGCGGACTCGTCGCCGCCCGCGCCCGCCTTGATCTCCAGGAGCACGTCCTTGTCGTCACTGGGGTCGCGCGGGACCAGGAGGAGCCGGAGCTTCTCGGTGATCTCTTCGCGCTGCTTCTCCAGGACCTTGACCTCGGCGGCGAAGTCGGGGTCGTCGGCGGCGAACTCGCGTGCGGTGCCGATGTCGTCACCGGTCCGCTTCCAGGACCTGTACGTGGAGACGATCGGGGTCAGCTCCGCGTAGCGCTTGTTGAGCTTGCGCGCGTTGGCCTGGTCGGCGTGGACCGACGGGTCGGCGAGCTTCTTCTCGAGATCGGCGTGTTCGCCGATCAGTTCCTCGACCGCCTCGAACATCTTCGGGCTCCTGGTTCCGTGCGTCATACGTCTGCGGGCCTGCTGGACGGCGTGCTGCCGACCGTGCGCCCGGAGGACGCCCCGGAACCGCACAGCCGGAAAAAACGCCGGCCCCGGCGCCCCCGTGAGAGGGCGCCGGGAACCGGCGCATTGGCTCGCTACTTGGCGGCGGAGCCGGCAGCCTTGCCGAAGCGGGCCTCGAAGCGGGCCACACGGCCACCGGTGTCGAGGATCTTCTGCTTGCCCGTGTAGAACGGGTGGCACTCGGAGCAGACATCGGCGCGGATCGCACCGTTGTCGATGGTGCTCCGGGTGGTGAACGACGCACCGCAGGTGCAGCTGACCTGGGTCTCGACGTACTGGGGGTGAATGTCGCGCTTCAAGGTGTCTCCTAGTTTCGGGAGGGCGCCGGGTCGTACGCGCGGATTGCGCGTCCGTGAACCGGGGCCGACGTACCAGTCTGCCAGGACCGGCCGTATCTCCCAAAACGGGGGACCGGCCGCGCATATTCCCGCACGTTCCGGGAACACTCCGCGACCGGCCGGTGACGGAAAACGCCGTTACCGTACGACGTCTCCCGCTTCGCCCTTGTCGCCGGCCGACTTCGCGGTGGCGGACGCGGGGATCGGCAGGTCCTTCTTGAGCGCAGCCCACACCTGCCGGTCCGCCTTCTCCTGCGGCAGCACACGGTTCGGGTCGGCCGGGTCGTACTCGACGGGCAGCGTGACCATCCGGACGTTCTCGGAGCCGAGGCCCTTCAGGCCGTTCGCGAAGCCGGTGAGCTTCTTGACCGACGCCAGCTCCGAGTCGGTGGTGACGGCCTTCGTCGCGGTGTCGGCGAGGCCGAAGAGCGTCTTGGGGTTCGAGAACACCCCGACGCTCTTCGCCTGGTCCATCAGCGCCTTCACGAAGGCCTGCTGGAGCTGGATGCGGCCCAGGTCGCTGCCGTCGCCGACGTCGTGGCGCGTACGGACGAGGCCGAGCGACTGCTCCCCGCTCAGGGTGTGCGGGCCGGGCTTCAGCGCGAGATGGCTGTCGGGGTCGTCGATCGCCTGCGAGGTGGTGATCCTGACGCCGCCGAGCTCGTCGACGAGCTTCTTGAACCCGGTGAAGTCGACCTCGACGTAGTGGTCCATGCGGATGCCCGACATCGACTCGACGGTCTTCACCGCGCAGGCGGGTCCGCCGACCTGGTAGGCGGAGTTGAACATCGTCTCGTGCTCCGCACCGACCTGCTTGCCGGTCGTGTCGCTCGTGCAGGCGGGACGGTCGACGAGGGTGTCCCGCGGGACCGAGACCACGCTCGCGGAGGTGTGTCCCTCGTTGACGTGGACGATCATCGCGGTGTCCGCCCGCGCGGAGCCCTGGTCGGCGCCGTACTCGGAGTTCGCGCCGGAGCGGGAGTCCGATCCCAGCACCAGGATGTCCTGCGAACCGTTGTCCACGTCGTCGGGGCGCTGCGTGCCCAGGGCGGCGTTGATGTTGACGCCCTTGAGGTTGCCGTTGAGCTTGAAGTACGCGTAACCGAGCCCGGATCCTCCGGCCACGACCACCGCGGCGGCGGTCCACAGCGCCACGGCCTTCACCCGGCGGCCCCGCGAGGGTTTCCTGCGGCGGCTGCCGGTGCCACGTATTCGGCCGGTGCTCCTGCTCTGCTCGCTCATGCGACTCCCTCGGTCGTCGGCTGCTCCCTGCTGCCCTGCCGCCTCGCGAAGAGGCTCAGCTGTGGCCGTGTCGACACCGTGTCGGACCCCGAAGCAGGGAAAAGACTTGCACAGGCGGACGTGCGGCCCGGGTGAGCGGTCCCGGCGGCACGGGGACCTCCCCCGCTCCGGGCGCGCCCTCGAATCGAGGGCCTCACCTGCGTGTTCTCCGCGCGGCGCCGGGACGCGTGCCGGCGGGTCACCGGGTCCGCCGCTGTGGGAAAGGTCTCCCGGCAAGGGAGAACCAGGCAAAAGTCAAGACATATACGGACAGTTCATGACCGACCGGGCCGTCGGCCGTCCCGGGGAAACGGTCCGGGAGGCGGTGTCCGGGGAAAGAGGAACCGGCCCCGGACCACGAAGGTCCGGGGCCGGTTCCGGCCTGCGATGAACCATCAGCCGAGCAGGCTGTAGGACTTCCAGCCCGTGCCGAGCTTGATCCTCGCCGCAGTGGCGAACGGAACCGTGGCCGAGCCCGTGCTCTTGTACGCCCAGAGCTCGCCCGCGGTGTCACGGACGATGAAGTCGGCGCGGCCGTCACCCGTCACGTCACCGGTCGTGGCGTACGCGGTGAAGTTCCAGCCGCTGCCCACCTTGACGCGTCCGGAGAACGGGGCGGAGGCGGAACCGGTGCCCTTGTACATCCAGAGCACCGCCTGGCCGTCGCGGGCGATCAGGTCCGGCTTGCCGTCCCCGCTGTAGTCGCCCTTGCCGTACACCTGGTACGAGCTCCAGCCGACACCGATCTGCACCTTGGGTGCGAACGTGCCGTTGCCCCGGCCCGTCCACAGGAACAGCTTGCCGGCCGAGTCGTTGGCCGTCAGGTCCACCAGACCGTCGCCCGTCACATCACCGGTGAAGGTGATGTTGCGCAGGTTGGTCCAGCCGGTACCGATCTTGTGCTCGGTGTAGGCGTCGGCGGCACTGTCGTAACCCCACCACCAGAGCTCGCCCGCCGTGGTGCGGTAGACGTAGTCCTGGTAGAAGTCACGGTTGACATCGGCCTGGCGGACCAGGTTGATGCCTTCCCAGTTGCCCACCGACTCGCGGCTGCCGACCGAGGTGCCCCGCGAGTAGTAGTTGAAGCCCTCGCCCGTCGACGCGCGGGCGAACAGGTCCGCCTTGTCGTCGAAGTTGAGGTTGGCGTCGTCGATGCGGGGGTTGACCAGCCCGGCGAACGTGGCGGTCTTGGCGTACACGCCGTACGCACCCGCTGCCACGCAGTCGGTCGTTCCCCACGAGACGACACCGGCGATCCGGCCGTTGACCACGAGCGGCCCGCCCGAGTCGCCGTTGCACGGCGAGACCGTACCGGCGTCCTGGCCGCTGGCCGGCGTTCCGGCGCAGACCATCTGCCCCGCAACGAAGTCGCCGCCGAAGTAACCGGAGCACGCCGAGTCCGCCTGCACGGGCACGGAGGCCTTGAGCAGGGTCGGCGAGATGTCGTCGCTGGTGGAGCTGGTGCGCCCCCAGCCGTAGACGGTCGCCGGCGTGCCGGTCTTGTAGCGCGCCGTGTCACCGGACGCCGCCGGCTGCAGCGTCTTGTACGGGAGCGCGGAGCCGAGCGTCAGAACGGCGACGTCGCCCTTGATGGCGGCGTCGTCGTAGTTCGGGTTGACCCACTGACGCCAGACGCTGACCGCCGTACCGCCGTGGAGGTCGTCGCCGACCGGAAGCTGCGCGGTGCCGCCGAGGACGGCTCCGTTCGCCTGCCAGTCCAGACCGTCCACGCAGTGCGCGGCGGTGAGGACCTTCGCGGGGGCGACGAGCGTGCCCCCGCAGAAGTAGCCCTCGTCATCGGTCTCGTCGGCGGTGCCCTTGTCGTCGTAGTAGTGCAGCTGCACCATCCACGGGGCCTCGCTGAGCGTGGCGGGGGTACCACCGATGATCTTCGGGTCGATGGTCCGCCCGGAAGCCTCCGGCGTGGGCTCCGAGCCGTTGTCCGCTTCTGCGGGTGCACCGGACTCGCCCTGCTGCAGCTCCGCGACCGAACCCTTGACGGTTTCGCGCAGTTCGGCCTGCGAGGCCGTCGAGCGCTGCTGAACGCTCTGCTTTCCGGCCGGCTGGGGCGAGTCGGTGGCCTGCGCGGGAACTGCGGACAGGGCCGCGGTCCCCAGCGCGAGCGCGGCGACCGCCGCGGGGAAGGTGATGAAGCCCTTCCGTCTGCCAGATGTCACTCAAGAATCCCTTCGATCGACGCGGCGCAACGCGAGTACGGCGCCGGGTAGTTGCACTCGAAGGAGAGAGAAAGACGCCCACTGGAACACCACACAGTGGGCGTATCGAAAATACGTTCCCCCCCACATACAGCCTGCTGATCCTACAACGCAGAACTGCCCTCGTCACCGGTGTGACGAGGGCAGTTCTGGGTGACTCCTGATGCGACGTCAGTCGTTGCCGTTACCCGGCGTCGTCTTCTGGATCTGGAGCAGGAACTCCGCGTTGGACTGCGTCTTCTTCATGCGGTCCAGGAGCAGCTCGATCGCCTGCTGCTGGTCGAGTGCGTGCAGCACCCGGCGCAGCTTCCAGACAACCGCGAGCTCGTCGCTGCCGAGCAGGATCTCTTCCTTACGGGTGCTGGACGCGTCCACGTCCACCGCCGGGAAGATGCGCTTGTCCGAGAGCTTCCGGTCGAGCTTGAGCTCCATGTTGCCGGTGCCCTTGAACTCCTCGAAGATCACCTCGTCCATGCGCGAGCCGGTCTCGACGAGCGCGGTGGCCAGGATCGTCAGCGAGCCGCCGTCCTCGATGTTCCGCGCGGCACCGAAGAAGCGCTTCGGCGGGTACAGCGCGGTCGAGTCGACACCACCGGACAGGATGCGGCCCGAGGCCGGTGCGGCCAGGTTGTACGCACGGCCCAGACGGGTGATCGAGTCCAGCAGGACGACCACGTCGTGACCCAGCTCCACGAGGCGCTTCGCGCGCTCGATGGCCAGCTCGGCGACCGTGGTGTGGTCCTCGGCGGGACGGTCGAAGGTCGAGGAGATGACCTCGCCCTTCACCGACCGCTGCATGTCGGTGACCTCTTCCGGACGCTCGTCGACCAGGACGACCATCAGGTGGCACTCGGGGCTGTTGACCGTGATCGCGTTGGCGATCGCCTGCAGGATCATGGTCTTACCGGTCTTCGGCGGGGCCACGATCAGGCCTCGCTGGCCCTTGCCGATCGGGGCGACCAGGTCGATGATCCGGGTGGTCAGGATGTTGGAGTCGGTCTCCAGACGGAGCCTGTCCTGCGGGTACAGCGGGGTCAGCTTCTGGAACTCGGGACGGCCGCGGCCGGTCTCCGGCGCCATGCCGTTCACCGAGTCGAGGCGGACCAGCGCGTTGAACTTCTCGCGGCGCTCGCCGTCCTTGGGCTGGCGCACCGCACCGGTGACGTGGTCACCCTTGCGCAGGCCGTTCTTACGGACCTGGGCGAGCGAGACGTACACGTCGTTCGGGCCCGGCAGGTAGCCGGAGGTCCGGATGAACGCGTAGTTGTCGAGGATGTCCAGGATGCCCGCGACGGGGATCAGGACGTCGTCGTCGGCCACCTGGACGTCGGTCGCGAAGTCGTCGCGGCCACGACGGCCACGGCGGTCGCGGTAACGGCCCCGACGGCCACGCCGGCCGCCCTCGTCGTCGTAGGCGTCGTCCTGCTGACCGCCGCCGCCCTGCTGGCCCTGGCTCTGGCCCTGGCTCTGGCCCTGACCACCCTGACCCTGGCTCTGGCCCTGACCCTGACGGCGCTGGCCGCCGCCCTGCTGGCCCTGGTCGTCGCCCTTGCCGCGCCGGTCGCGCTGACGGTCACGGCGGTCACCGCGCTCGCCACGCTCACCGCGCTGGCCGCGGTCCTGGCGGTCTCCGCGGCGGCCCTCGGCGGTGTCGGCGGCGGACTCGGCCTTCGCGTCACCCTTAGCCTCGCCGCGCTCGTCGCCGCGGTCCTGACGGCCCTCGGTCTTCGACTCGGCCTGCGGCTCCGTCCTGGCCTCGGCCTTGACGTCGCCCTTGGTGTCGGGGCTGCCCGCCTGCGCGGTCGCCCGGCGACGACGACGCTCGCCCGTGGGCTGGTCGTCGCTGGCCGGCTGACCGGGGATGTCGATCTGCTGCTGGGCCGCGGGCTTCTCGGCCGCGGCGGCGGACTCGTCACCCGTACGCGACTTGGACGTGGCACGCCGCTTGGGCTTGCTCTCGGCGTCCGTACCGGCGGGGGCGGCAGCAGCCTTGGAGGCAGTCTTGGGTGCGGAGGAGCTCCCGGCCTGCGCCTCCTTGATGACCTCGATCAGCTGGCTCTTGCGCATCCGCGCAGTTCCCCTGATGCCGAGGCCGGACGCGACCTGCTGCAGCTCGGCCAGGACCATGCCCTCGAGGCCGGTGCCGGAGCGGCGGCGCCGTGCGGTGGTGCCAGTGGCAGCACCTTCGGCGGGCGCAGAGCTGTCGACGCTCTTGTCGGCAGTCACGCCCATCAGATCGGTGGTGTCGCTCACGAAGGGTCCTTCCCTGGAGCGGACGTCGGCCTTCTGGCTCGGCGACCGGTTGTGCTGTCCGACTACGGTCTGTTGATCTTTTCGATCGCGGACCTTGCCGGGGCGGTGGTCCGCCGGGTACGGCGGAGAGATGAATGTGCGGGGTTCCGGCTCGAGATCCCCCTGCTCGGCCCACTCCTGGATGAGCAAGAGGGTGTCGTGCCGGTTCCGGAGCGTGCTCGAAACTGCTCAGGCAGGCTGCTCAGGCAGTCGGGGAGGCTCCCGGAAGAGTGGTGGTCCCGAAGGGGGACACGAAGCAACGCGCCACAAAGACGTCGATTGCTGACTTGAGGTTAACACTACCGGCTCCAACAAACATTCCCCCTCTCATGCACCGGCAATCACGTGCGATTACCCGGCGAGCGGCAGCACGCTCGCGCCCGTGGTGTCGAGCGCGAGCCGGTTCGCGGCCCATCCCTCACCCGCCAGCCGGGTGACCTTGTCGGCCGAGCCTTCCTCCGTCAGAGCGAGCACGGTCGGCCCCGCTCCGGAGATGACAGCAGGGACGCCGTCGGCGCGCAGCCGGTTCACAAGTTCCACGCTCTGCGGCATCGCGGGGGCCCGGTACTCCTGGTGGATCCGGTCCTCGGTGGCCGCGAGCAGCAGCTCGGGTCGCCTGGTCAGGGCCTCTACGAGGAGGGCCGCACGACCGGCGTTGGCAGCGGCGTCCACGTGCGGAACCGTGCGCGGCAGCAGACCGCGTGCCGTCTCGGTGAGCACGGGCGTGGCCGGGACGAAAACCACCGGAACGACGGAATCCGCAGGATCCATCCTGATGGCCCGGGCCGCTCCGCCGTCCATCCACGCGAGCGTGAAACCGCCGAGGAGGCAGGCCGCGACGTTGTCGGGGTGCCCTTCGATCTCGGTGGCCAGCTCCAGCAGGGCCGCGTCGTCGAGGCGGGCGTCGCCGCCCGTCGTCACGGCACGCGCGGCGACGATGCCGGCGCAGATCGCGGCGGACGAGGAGCCCATGCCCCTGCCGTGCGGGATGCGGTTGGCGCAGACGATCTCGAGGCCGCGGGGCTGTCCGCCGAGCAGGTCGAAGGCCGTGCGCAGGGAGCGTACGAGCAGGTGGCTCTCGTCGCGGGGCAGCGTCTCGGCGCCCTCACCCGCGATGTCGATGTGCAGCCCGGAGTCGGCGACCCGGACGACGACGTCGTCGTAGAGCCCCAGCGAGAGGCCCAGGGCGTCGAAACCGGGGCCGAGGTTGGCGCTGGTTGCGGGGACGCGCACCCGGACGGCGGCAGCTCGGAACGCGGGACCGGCCATCGGTTGGACGACTCTTCCTGTACGGCGGCGGGGATGTCGTGCGGGGTGATGCGGGCGGGGACCTCGGCGTGCGTGGGGCGCCGGAGTGCCGGAATGGGGGTACCCGGCAGCCACTACGGCGACTGCACCGCGGCGCATGCGCGGGGCGGGTTGACTACAGCTTATCGAAGGAAGGTTCTGTGGCGACATAGGGCGCACAGGAGGCGCACGATGCGTGTCGCACGCCTCCTATGCGCTCTCCGCCCGAAAAGGGCGGCTGAGCTGCGAAAAGTACTGGTTACACCAGGCCCAGCTTCTGGGCGGCGGTGACCGCGTCCACGGGGACCGTGACCGGCTGCGGAGCGCCCGCGACGGCCCAGTCGGGGTCCTTGAGGCCGTTGCCCGTGACGGTGCAGACGATCTTCTGGCCCGGGTCGACCTTGCCCTCTTCGGCGGCCTTGAGCAGACCGGCCACGGAGGCGGCCGACGCGGGCTCGACGAAAACACCCTCCTGGGAGGCCAACAGACGGTACGCGGAGAGAATCTGCCGGTCCGTCACCTCATCGATGAAACCGCCCGATTCGTCCCGCGCGTCCAGGGCGAACTGCCAGGAGGCCGGGTTTCCGATCCGGATCGCGGTGGCGATGGTCGCCGGGTCCTTGACGATCTCGCCGCGCACGATGGGCGCGGAGCCGGATGCCTGGAAGCCCCACATACGGGGGGTGTGCGTGGACAGCCCGTCCCCCGCGTACTCCTTGTAGCCCTTCCAGTAGGCCGTGATGTTGCCCGCGTTGCCGACCGGCAGGACATGGATGTCGGGGGCGTCGCCGAGCGCGTCGACGATCTCGAACGCGGCGGTCTTCTGGCCCTCGATCCGGACCGGGTTGACCGAATTGACCAGCGCCACCGGGTAGTTGTCCGAGAGGCTGCGGGCCAGGGTCAGGCAGTCGTCGAAGTTGCCGTCGACCTGGAGGATCTTCGCGCCGTGGACGAGGGCCTGCCCCATCTTGCCGAGCGCGATCTTGCCCTGCGGTACGAGTACGGCGCAGACCATGCCGGCCCGCACCGCGTACGCGGCGGCGGACGCGGAGGTGTTTCCGGTGGAGGCGCAGATGACGGCCTGCGCGCCCTCCTCCTTGGCCCGGGTGATCGCCATCGTCATGCCGCGGTCCTTGAACGACCCCGTGGGGTTGGCGCCCTCGACCTTGAGGTGCACCTCGCAGCCCGTGCGCTCGGAGAGGACCTGCGCCGGAACGAGCGGCGTGCCACCCTCACGGAGCGTGACGACCGGCGTCGTGCTCGTGACCGGAAGACGGTCCCGGTACTCCTCGATGATGCCGCGCCACTGGTGGGTGCCCTTGCTGGTCATGGGTCCTTACTCCCCTTCAACACGCATGATGCTGGCGACACCGCGCACGGTGTCCAGCTTGCGCAGCGCTTCGACGGTCCCGGAGAGGGCTGCGTCGGGCGCGCGGTGGGTGACGACGACGAGGGATGCCTCGCCGTCTCCGTCCTGTCGGCTCTGCTGGCGGACCGTATCGATGGATACGCCCTGTTCGGCGAAGACCGTTGCCACCTGGGCGAGTACGCCCGGCTTGTCGGCCACGTCGAGACTGATGTGGTACCGCGTGACGACCTCGCCCATGGGGCTGACCGGCAGACGCGTGTACGCGGACTCACCGGGGCCGGTGGTCTCGCCGATCTTGTTGCGGCAGACGGCGACCAGGTCGCCGAGGACCGCGGACGCGGTCGGGGCGCCACCGGCGCCGGGACCGTAGAACATCAGCTGCCCGGCCGCCTCGGCCTCGACGAAGACCGCGTTGTACGCCTCGCGGACGGAGGCCAGCGGGTGGCTGAGCGGGATCATCGCGGGGTGCACGCGGGCGGTGACGGACCTGCCGTCGGCGGCGCGCTCGCAGATGGCGAGGAGCTTGACGGTGCAGCCCATGCGGCGGGCGGAGGCGATGTCGGCGGCGGTGACCTCGGTGATGCCCTCGCGGTGCACCTCGCCGATCCTCACCCGGGTGTGGAAGGCGATGCCCGCGAGGATCGCGGCCTTCGCCGCGGCGTCGAAGCCCTCGACGTCCGCGGTCGGGTCGGCCTCGGCGTAGCCGAGCGCGGTGGCCTCGTCGAGCGCCTCGGAGTAGCCCGCTCCGCTCGTGTCCATCTTGTCGAGGATGAAGTTGGTCGTGCCGTTGACGATGCCGAGCACCCGGTTGACCTTGTCCCCGGCGAGCGACTCGCGCAGCGGACGTACGAGCGGAATGGCACCGGCCACGGCGGCCTCGTAGTAGAGGTCCCGGCCGTACTTCCCGGCGGTGGCGTGCAGGGCGGCGCCGTCCTCGGCGAGCAGTGCCTTGTTGGCGGAGACCACGCTCGCACCGTGCTCGAAGGCGGTCGTGATGAGCGACCTGGCGGGCTCGATGCCCCCGATGACCTCGACGACGACGTCGATGTCACCCCGTTTGACCAGGGCGGTCGCATCGGTGGTGATCAGCGCGGGGTCGATGCCCTCCCGCACCTTGGAGGGACGGCGCACGGCGACACCCGCGAGCTCGACGGGCACACCGATGCGCGCGGCGAGGTCGTCGGCGTGCGTCGTCATGATGCGAGCCACCTCTGAGCCGACCACTCCACAGCCCAGCAGCGCCACCTTCAGCGGACGCGTACGCATCATCCGACCTCGTTTCTCATACTTCAGATGTGTGGAACAGTCTCACTCACCGGACGGGAGTTTCTGTCACCCGTCCGGATCCTGAGACCCTTATTTCATCAGCCGACATCGAGACGCAGAAGATCTTCCTCCGTCTCGCGCCGGACGATCACCCGCGCCCGGCCGTCGCGCACGGCGACGACCGGAGGCCGCAGGGCGTGGTTGTAGTTGCTCGCCATGGAGCGGCAGTACGCCCCGGTGGCCGGCACGGCGATCAGGTCGCCGGGGGCCAGGTCCGAGGGCAGGAAGGCGTCCTTGACCACGATGTCGCCGCTCTCGCAGTGCTTGCCGACGACGCGCACGAGCATGGGCTCGGCGTCGGAGCTGCGCGAGACGAGGGAGACGCTGTACTCGGCGTCGTACAGCGCGGTGCGGATGTTGTCCGACATGCCGCCGTCGACACTGACGTACGTACGCAGGCCCTCGAGGGGCTTGATGGTGCCGACCTCGTACAGCGTGAACGCGGTGGGTCCGACGATGGCGCGCCCCGGCTCGACGGAGATGCGCGGGGTCCGCAGCTTCGCCGACTCGCACTCGCGGGTCACGATGTCCCTGAGCGCCTTGGCGATCTCGTGCGGCTCGCGGGGGTCGTCCTCGGAGGTGTACGCGATACCGAGGCCGCCGCCGAGGTCGATCTCGGGGAGCTCGACGCCGTGCTCGTCGCGGATCTCGGCGAGCAGCTGCACCACGCGCCGCGCGGAGACCTCGAAGCCGGCCATGTCGAAGATCTGCGAGCCGATGTGCGAGTGGATGCCGATGAGTTCGAGCCCGTCGAGGGTGAGCGCCCTGCGCACCGCCTCGGCGGCCTGTCCGTCGGCCAGCGCGATACCGAACTTCTGGTCCTCGTGCGCCGTCGCGATGAACTCGTGGGTGTGGGCCTCGACGCCGACCGTCACACGGATCTGTACGCGCTGACGCTTTCCGAGCTGCTGGGCGATGTGCGAGACGCGGACGATCTCCTGGAAGGAGTCGAGCACGATCCGCCCGACACCGGCCTCGATGGCCCGCTCGATCTCGGCGACGGTCTTGTTGTTGCCGTGGAAGGCGATGCGCTCGGCGGGCATGCCGGCGTCCAGCGCGGTGACGAGCTCGCCGCCGGAGCACACGTCGAGGTTCAGTCCCTCTTCCTGGAGCCAGCGCACGACGGCGCGCGACAGGAAGGCCTTCCCGGCGTAGAACACATCGGCGTCCGGCCCGAAGGCATCGGCCCAGGCGCGGCAGCGCGCCCGGAAGTCGCTCTCGTCGAGGAAGTAGGCCGGGGTGCCGAACTCCTCGGCCAGCCGGGCGACTTCGATCCCGCCGACGGTGAGCGCGCCGTCCGTGTCGCGGGTGACGGTGCGGGCCCAGACCTTCTCGTCCAGCACGTTCAGGTCGGTCGCGGGGGCGCTGTAGTGGCCCTCGGTGTAGACGTCTGCGTGACGGGGCCCGGCGGGGTGTGCGGATCGGCTCATCGTTCTGTTCTCTCAGGTCTCAGAGGTGTTCGGGCGCGCTGATGCCGAGCAGGAACAGGCCGCCTGCCAGCACCGTCCCGGCGGCTTCGGCAAGAGCCAGCCGGGAGCGGTGGGCGGCCGAGGGTTTCTCGTCGCCGACGGGGAGCGGCGGGTTCGTGTCGTGGAGGTCGAAGAAGGCGCGCGCCACCGTCTCCAGGTGCCGGGCGAGCCGGTCGGGAGCGTGGTGGCGGGCGGCGGAGGCGAGTACGCCGACATGGTCGGCGAGCGCGGCGTGCAGCGCGGGTGCGTCCACGTCCTCGTCGTACGCGCCGGCGAACCCGAGCTGCTCCGCGCTCCTTGTGAATGCGCGGGCGCGCGCGTGGGCGTAGCGGACCAGGAAGAGCGCGTTGGCCTCGCCCTGGACGAGGAGCTCGTCGCCCAGCGGGGCGTGGTCATGGGCCGCGGGCCGCAGCAGGCCCCACAGCGCGGCGTCCCGCCCCAGGCGCGCCAGGAGCTCGGTGGCGGTGGCGCGGGCGGGCACGGGACGGATCTCGATGCTCTCCTCCGGCCCCTGACGGGGGCCGGCCACGACGCCCAGCCGCTCCCACCCGGGGTCGGCCGCTCCGGTGCAGCCGATGAGCACCTGGCCGCCCTGCGTCCGCAGGAGGCGCCCGACCACCTGGGCGTGGACCGCGGCCCGGACCTCGGGCGCGTGGTGGAGCCGGTGGAGCCGCCCGGCGTCCGTGGTGCACCGTCCGTACCGGAGGCCCTGCTCCCGTACGTCGCGTACGAGCGCGGCGCGGGCGGCCGTGTCGGCGGACGCGTCGAGCGTGAAGTTCAGGAAACCGGGCCCGGTGATCTCGACCCGCCCGATGCCGGGCGCCGCCGCCACCCGGTCGCGCAGGATGCTCGCGACCTCCCGGGCCGGGAGCGCGGCGGGACCGGCCAGCTGGAGGGCGACGGCGCAGGCGTAGTCGCCGCTGCCGCCGGGTCGTGTCCGCTCCACCCGCACGCGCGCGGGCACGGGCGCGTGCAGGACGTCCTCGTCGACCGCGCGGCGCACAGCGCGCAGCACGGTTCGGGAGAGATCTGTGGGGGTCACGGGACAAGCGTATGGGAGGGAGGGGGGCACTTCGCGACCCCGTTTCGCCATCCGGTCACCCGTGCGGCCCGGTATGCGGGCGGACGGCGGTCGGTCATGCCGTCATCCGGCCGTGCTCCCGGCCCTCCCGGCACCGTGTCTGCCGTCGACCGACGGCGAGTCCTTCCTGCGCATCAGGCGGTGGACGATCCGCACCAGCTCGCTCGGCTCGAACGGCTTCGCCAGGAAGGCGTCGATCCCGGCGGCCACCCCCGAGTCCACCTCGTACGGCGTGCAGGCACTGACAACGGCGACGGGCAGGTCGCGTGTCCGCGGATCGGCGCGCAGCCGGACAGCGGTCTGGATTCCGTCGAGTCGGGGCATCACCACATCGAGCGTGATCACATCCGGGCAGACCCGGTGGACCAGATCCAGACACTCGACACCATCGGCCGCGGTCACGACCTCGAAGCCCTCCAGCTCGAGATTGACCCTGATCAGCTGCCGGATGACCTTGTTGTCGTCCACAACAAGCACGCGGCCGTACGCCCCTGACACCCTTCGAGAGTAGGTCCGCCGGAGGGGCTGCGTCCGGGTTTTGGCCACTTCCGGCCCCGGAGGGGTGGCCAGGCGCCCCACGGCCCGGATTCGGCGCACGGCCCCCGGGAGGCCGCGCACGGTCTCGGTGTCCCGTCCGCCGAGCCCTCGGCCGACCGGCGACGAACCGGTGCGCCGACGCGGAAATACCTGTTCCCGGACACCCCGCCGAAGCTGGTAGGGTTTCACTCGTCGCCGCCAAGTGCAGCGATATCGCCCCCGTAGCTCAGGGGATAGAGCATCGGCCTCCGGAGCCGGGTGCGCAGGTTCGAATCCTGCCGGGGGCACTTCCGTAGGAGCACAGCGATCAACTCGCTGAGCAGGCGAAGTGCCAGACTTCAAGAGCCGGACCCAGTCTCACTGGGTCCGGCTCTTTGTCGTTGTCCTCCATTGATCGCGAGTGAGCGGTGAGTGGCGCACTAGGCTGCTCGGTGATCACGGCAGCTCGCCGGATCGCCGCCCCGGCACGGGGCGTTGCCGCCTCCCTCGAAGGACTCACATGCGTCTGCGCAAGACCAAGGCCGTAGCTGTCATGCTCGCCTCACTGGGTCTCACCTTCGCGATGTCCAGCCCCGCGAGCGCCTGGACCTACGGCGCCTACGAGGGCGGCGGGTACGGCGAGTGGCAGCAGGATCCGTCCGGCGACCTCCTGGGCGACTCGTTCCAGGCTTGCGACATCAAGTCCGACGGCTACGCCATCTACGTCCGTATCGACATAGGCCGGGACGGCGACTTCGACTCCTCGGCCACCACCAAGGGGAACTACGCGCCCTACTGCACCCCGTGGAAGTACCTCGACCTGCCCGAGGGGACCCCCATCCGGATGTACATCTACAAGTCCGACTCCTCGGGCCACCACAACCCCGTGTGGCGGGACGGCGTCGCGTAATCGGCACGGTGCGTGCCGATGACCTGCCTCCCCTCCCCCGTACCCGACGTCTGCGTCCGCGTGCTCATGAGCATCGGCGCCTGCGGGCCGTACGCGCACGTCGTGGCGCACTTCGAACCGCCCGGCCCGGGTGGTGAGTTCGAGCTCGTCAGCGTGGCCCCGGAGAGGCAGCTGCCCGCGGAGTACCTGCCTGCCCTGCGGGCGGGGCTGCTGGAAGGGCTGGACGGGGTGACGGCGGCGGTCCTGATCACGGAAGGCTCGTTCAGCGAGGTCGACTCGTCCGAGTACGGCTACCGGATCGCGGGTCGGCAGGCAGGCCGGGCGGCGCTGGTCGCCACGGGCCTCCTGCCCCCCGAGGAGGCCGGGTCCCTGCGCTGGGCACGCTGGCCGGGCCGACCGGTCTGACCCTGCCCGGGCCGGAGCCGAACATGGCGGACGTCACGTGCGGACGGTCACTCCCCCGCCCCGGGCCACGCGGCGATCGCGCGAGGGTACGCTGCCCGGAGGCACCCGGCGGGGTGCGGCGACGGTTCACGAACTCCAGTCGCACACAAGCTTGTTGACCCGCCGGACGTGCCCGCGGTCGGCATCGGCGCACCTTCATCTCTCGCTGGAGGGACCATGTTGCGGGTGTACTTCACATCCGAGGACCTGGCGCGGGTTCGGGTGGCCCCAGGACCTGACTTCCTCTGGGAGATCAGCAACAGCGTGCAGACCCTGCAGCGCCGCGACGGCGAGAGCGTGTTCGGCGCGTGGCGCCACTGGGCGCGGCCGAGGCTCTCCGGCAGCCGCACACTGCTGGCCGGCCTGCTGCCGCCCCGCGGCTACTCCCCCGACTTCCTCACCCCCACGTCGGGCGACCGCACCACCTTGCAGGCGTCCCTCGACACCCTGATGAGCACTCCGCACCCACGGCTGCGCACCGATCTGGCGCATCTGGCGTCCTCGCCGCACGTGCCCGGCTGGGTCAGCTCCCTGGCCTCGGGCGACAGCGATGCCCTCCGCCGTCTGGGCGATGCCCTGCACACCTATCAGCTGGAGGCGCTCGCACCGTACTGGCCGCGTGTCCGCGCACACATCGAGGCCGACCGTGCGGTCCGGCTGGACAGCCTCCTCGACCGGGGCACCGAGGGGCTGCTGGCCGGCCTGGGTCCGCACATCCGCTGGCGGGCGCCCGTGCTGGAGGTCACGTACCCGGTGGATCAGCAGCTTCATCTGGGCGGGCGGGGCCTCGTGCTGCAGCCGTCGTTCTTCTGCTGGCCCACGCCGACCACCCTGGCGGACGGTGAACTGCCACCCGTTCTCGTGTACCCCATCCACCACGCCGCCGACTGGGCCGAGCCCGCTCCCGATGCCCGCCCCTCTCAAGGCTCCGGCCCCCTGGGGCCGCTGCTGGGGCACACCCGTGCCGGCATTCTGCGCGCGGCCCGCACCGGCTGTTCCACCGGCGAGGCCGCCCGCCTCCTGCAGGTGACCCACCCCGCCGTCAGCCAGCACGTGAACGTGCTGCGTGCGGCCGGTCTGATCACCACGGTCCGCAGGGCCGGCCGGTCCTTCCACGTCGCGACCGCGGAAGGCCGCGCCCTGCTCGCCACCGAGGAGCGGGGCGGGCCGAGGCCCTGAGGCTGTCCGCCGGGGCGCCCAAGTCCCCCGGTAAGCCTGAACTTTCGACGCTTGCGCCCGCAGCGGGTCAGGAATCACGCTGGTCCCCGCTCTCGCACACGAACCGGGAATTCCCCCACATCGCCACTTCCCGCAAGGGCCCGTCCCCCCAGGAGCCTTCATGCGTAAGAGACTTGTGTCCGCAGCGATCGCAGCCGTCGCCGTCGGAGCTCTCCTGCAGCCCGGCATGGCACACGCGTCGCCCGCACCGTCCGTCCCTCAGGTGTCCGTACTCGCCCACGGTTCGAAGGCCGGTACGGCCGTCGTCAGCGGGTTCAACGAGCCGGGCAGCCGGCTCAAGGTCGACTCCGGGCGCACCCGGAGCGCGCACTGGCTCCAGATCGACTACCAGGTCCAGGAGACCGGCTACTGGTGCGGTCCGGCCGCCACCCGCATCGCGCTCTCCGCCCGGACCGCCCCGCCGAGCCAGGGCGATCTCGCCTGGCAGCTCGGCACCACCCAGGCGGGCACCGACCACATCGGCCAGGTGACGCGCGTCCTCAACGCGAACCTGGGCGGGGGCTGGTACGAGACCAAGGAGATGCCGAACGATCCGCCCACCCAGGGACAGCGGGACCTGCTCTGGTACGACATCGTGTTCGACATCGACCGCAACTATCCGCTGGTGGCCAACATCGTCGCCCCGCCGGGCAACCAGCCGCCCGGGTACCCGTCGGACCAGACGATCTACCACTACTTCACGGTCTTCGGCTACGACGAGGTGGACCGCACCGTCCTCATCGCCGACCCCGCTTCCTTCAGCGGCAACCAGATCTACTGGATCTCCTTCGACCAGCTCGCCACGCTGATCCCGCCGAAGGGGTACTCCGCGTGACTCGGCCCGTTCCGCTTCCCCCCAGGAGATCATGTTGAGTACGCACCGCCCCACCCGCAGAAGCGTCATCAAGGCCGTCGCCGGACTCACCACGGCGACAGCCCTCGGCGCAGGGAGCGTCCTGGCGTCGGCATCGGCGGCCACTGCTGCGGGCGACGGCTTCGGGTTACGCATCGTGGACCGCAACGAGAGCGATGCCCGTATGTGGTACTACCGCTTCGCGACAGACGCGATCGGCTGGGATCCGGGCGTCAACGTCCTGCTCCCCGACGGCTACCACACCGGCGGACGCTCCTATCCGGTCCTCTACCTCTTCCACGGCGGGGGCACCGACCAGGACTTCATCACGTTCGACCGCATGGGCATCCGCGCCTGGACCGCCGGAAAGCCGGTCATCGTCGTGATGCCCGACGGTGGCCACGCGGGCTGGTACTCCAACCCGGTCAGCTCCAACACCGGCCCCCGCAACTGGGAGACCTTCCACATCGCCCAGCTGCTCCCGTGGATCGACGCCAACTTCCGGACGTACGCCGAGTACAACGGCCGAGCCGTCTCAGGCTTCTCGATGGGCGGCTTCGGAGCGCTGAAGTACGCCGCCAAGTACTACGGCCACTTCGCCTCGGTGAGCGCCCACTCCGGACCGGCCAGCCTGCGCCGCGACTTCGGCCTGGTCACCCACTGGGCCAACGCCTCCTCCGCAGCCGTGGAACTGGGTGGGGGCACCGTCTACGGGGCTCCGCTCTGGGACGAGGCGAGGGTCACCGCCGACAATCCCGTGCAGCGCATCGAGAGCTACCGGAACAAGCGGGTCTTCCTGGTCGCCGGCACCAGTCCCGACCCGGTCAACTGGTTCGACACGGTCAACGAGACGCAAGTGCTCGCGGGCCAGCGTGAGTTCCGGGCCGGCCTCGGCGCAGCCGGCATCCCGCACGAGTGGCACGAGGTACCCGGCGGGCACTTCGTGCGCCCCGACCTGTTCCAACGAGACCTGGACGGGATCATCGCCCGGCTGCGCAGAGCGTAGAGCCACACCCCACACCCCGCCGGACGTGGCGGAGCCCGGGAGTCGTATCCAGCTCCCGGGCCCCTGGGGATGCCGTCCCGGACCGCCTGATGGCCCGCCTGCACACCACGGGTATCGCCCAGGAATTCGACATGGCGGGAAGCAGCTCGGTCAAGCACTTCGATCTGGGCGGATCCGCTCCGAACCAGGACCCCCTGCCCGCACCGGATGAGCCCGGGCGCGAGGGCGACCGCACCGACCCGGGCCGTGAGCAGCAGGAAGCGCGGTAGAGGACCGATGAACAGCTCCATCAAGATCACTTCGGGCGAGCCGCCCGTACGCCGCCGTCGCATGCCGGTCGCAGTCGTCGTCGTGTCGGTACTCCTGGCCTGCGTGGCCGCCGCGATCGGCCTGGTTTCCTGCGCCGCCGACGAAGTCTCATCGGACCTGTCGGACCAGGAGATGACCTGCTGCTGGGAGGACGGGGCCACGCCTACCTGGATGAGCGGCCAGCTCGGCATCCGGATTCCCGACGCGGCATCGGACCGTCGTGCGGGGTACAAGACCGGGCAGCGCTACGACACCGGTCTGCTGTCCTTCGTCCTCCCGAGCGAGGAAGCGGAGACGTACACCGGGCGACTCATCCAGACCGGCACGAAGATGATCGGGAACTCCCACCCCAAGGAAAAGGGGTACCGCCCTGCGGCCGCCTTCAGGCATCTCGGACTGCCCGAACCGGAGACGTTGGTCCAGGGCCTGCGGAAGTCCAGCCTGTGCCCGGACGACCTCGCGACCCCGGAGGGCAAGTACCTCCAACGCTGCGTCGATCTCTTCGCCCACGAGTTCGCACCAGGCACCACGCGGATCTACGTCCGGTCGACCATCGAACCGTCCGTGACGCCCCCTCCTTCGAGCAAGACTCCGTAGCCGGCGGCGGCGGATGACGGAGGTCAGGCACGGTCCTCCTGATCTCGTCGCCCCTACCGCCCACCGCGTCGCATGGCCCTGCAGGCGGATACGGTCGGAGGACCGTGCCTGTACGCCGGGCAACTCGGAATACATCGAGTACATGCACGGGCCCGCACCTGTTGTGGCCGGAACTGGCCGGAACACCACACCCCGCCGGACGTGGCGGAGCCCGGGAGTCGTATCCAGCTCCCGGGCCCCTGGGGATGCCACCCAATTGCGCTTGCCAGCGCCGTTTAAGAGTGCGGATCAGTCGTCAGACCGTCGCGTTCTTCCATTGAACTACCGCGCCAAGAAGAGGTGCAGGCCGGATTCGAACCAGCATTCAACGGTGTTCGTCCGTACCCGGTCGATCTGGCAGTCGGTGGCAATACTGAAGCTTGAGCGAGAGTCTGAGTGTGATCGCGGTTGCCTCTGCCATGTTGGGCCACCCCGGCCAGTGGTGCCGGGGGAAGGACTCGAACCTTCACCTTTGCCGCGTCTTCAGGCTGAACGTCAGTTTCAGTCTGCGCTCGTCACACGGACCGGACCTCAACCGGCCGCGTGATGGTGCGCACCCCCACGACAGTGCGCGGGGGCGATTGTGGATGCTACCTGCGTCCGGTGCTAGCCGAACAGGTAGCCGAACACCGCGTCGCCGACCCGCTGGTCGGTGACCTCGGCGCTGTTGGCCTCCTCGCGGGCGAACTTGACCGCGTGCTGCAGCTTCTCGACCCGCTCCAGCAGCTCGTTCACCCGCTTCGCCGGAAGCGAACCGGAGAACTTCACGGTCGTCCAGTACCCGATCGGCACGTCCTCGTAGTACACGTCGACCTGCGCCGGGTGCTTCTCGGTCGCCTCGGCCTTGACGTGGTTGCGCGGGACCTTCTTCGTCCGGATCGTGCGGACCGGGTCGGTCTTCCACCAGTCCGTCGACGGGTCGAGCGACCAGGACTCGGAGGCGTCGAGCACGGGGAGCTTCTTCACGAAGGTGTGCAGGTCGGTGAGCTGCTTCTCCAGGAAGAGCAGGTAGCTGACCGGTACTTCGCGGACGATCGTCCGTCCGTCGACGGTGACGTCGGCGCGGGCTGCGCAGTTGGCCCAGTCCTTGGTGGCGGTCACGTCGAACAGCCGGGTCAGGGACGCGGAGATCTCACGCAGCACGTCCTCGGTCTTGACCTGTACGCGCGTGGACTCGGGCGGCAGCTGCTCGCCCTCCTCGTCCTTCGGCTGGTACGTACGCGAGATACCGGCCAGCTGTACGGGCTTCTGCACCTTGTGGTGTGCCGCGGTGATGTCCTGGAGCGACTTGCTCTTGACACCCTTTTCCACGGCGATGATCTGGTTGAGCTTCGCCACTTCGCCCCCCTTCGGACCAGAGGAACGTACCTCACCGGGTGTCGATCGTCCGTACGGTTTTTCGCGCCGCCCGGTGCGCCGCCCTCTGTCATCGGGTGGGGATCGGGGTCATGATGACGCGGTGGGCCGGGTGAATCCAGGGGGGATGTCATGGCGGGAGCAGGCGCGCGCATAGTGGTGCGGCCGGACAACGCGCTCTACCGCAGGCGGTTGGCGCTCTACGGCGTGATCGGTGTTCCTGCTCTGTGCTCGCTCGGAGCCCTGACGATCGGTGAGTTCGGCATCGGCTGGCTCGTTCCGATGCTCGTGCTGATCGTCCTGCCCCTGGTGGCGACCCTCGTGATGATGGCGCTGCGCTCCTCGCTGGCGCAGATCTCGGTCATCGGGGACGAACTCCGGGTCGACAACGCCTTCGGTGCGGCTCTCTACTCCGTCCCCGTGGAGTTCCTGACCGGTCTGCATCCCATCACCTTCGGCGCCGGGCCCCTCACCCCGACGCCGGGGCGTGTGGTCATCACCTCGGCGGTGACGCGCCCGTACGTGCTCGACCTGCGGCCCTGGCAGCAGGCCGACGTGGAACGGCTCACGCGACGTCTGCGGAACGTACCGGTGTCGGCATCCGCCGCCTCGTCGCTCAAGGAGCTGAGGAGCGCCTTTCCCCGTGTCCGCCTCGCCTGGTGGCACGCTCACCCCTGGGGCGTGCTCGTCCTGCAGAGCGCCCTCGTCGTCGGCTACTTCCTCGCGGCTTCCGCGCTGATGGACCCCACCGCGTAACGCGGCACTCCGGCCCACCGGACCTCAGGCCGCGCCGCGGGCCAGTCGGAAGCCGAGGTCGTCGATGGTGAACGTGGGGTGGCTGCGGCGGCGCACCGTGGCGCCGCAGCCGCGCTCCGACTCGGCCCAGCCGCCGCCGCGGAAGATGCGGTACGCGCCGTAGACCTCCTCGTCGTAGAGATCCCAGCACCACTCCCAGACGTTGCCCAGCATGTCGTGCAGCCCCCACGCGTTGGGCGTCCTGCCGCCGACGTCGTGGGCGCGGCCCTCGGAGTTGGCGTCGTACCAGGCGATCTCGTCGATCTCGCCGTAGCGGTAACCGGTGGTCCCCGCCTTGCAGGCGTACTGCCACTCGGCCTCGGTCGGCAGGCGGTAGCCGTCGGCCGTCCGGTCCCAGGTCACTTCCCCGCTCCGTACGTCATGGGAGTAGGCCTGGGCCAGCCCGGCCCGCACCGACATCAGGTTGCACACCTCGACGGCGTCGAGCCAGCTGATGTTCGTGACGGGCGCGGCACTGCTCACGGCGGGGGCGGGGTCCGTTCCGGTGACGGCTCCGTGCTGTCGGGTGGTGACCGGGTACCGGCCGAGCAGGAAGGGCGCGATCTCCGCCTGCCAGCGGGTGCCCCGGCGGTCGTCACGCAGGTCGACGGTGCCGCCGGGGATCTCGGCCATCGCGGCGGTCATCGGGTCGTCGGTGAGCGGGTGCACGCCGTGGGCCTCTCAGTTCGAGGAGGCCGACAGGCCGCCGAGGCCCACGATACGGAGAAGCGGGTCAGCCCACGACGGTCCAGGTGTCCTTGCCGGCGAGGAGCGTGTCCAGTTCACCCTTGCCGTGTTGTTCGACGGCGGTGTCGAGCTGGTCGGACATGAGGGTGTCGTAGACGGGTCGCTCGACGCTGCGCAGGACACCGATGGGGGTGTGGTGGAGGGTGTCGGCGTCGGCGAGGCGGGACAGGGCGAAGGCCGTGGTGGAGCTGGGGTTGTGGGCGTCGTGGACGAGGATGCGGGACTGGTTGTCCTCGGTGACCGCGACCACTTCGAGGTCGCCGGTGACCGGGTCGCGGACGACGCCCTTGTGGCCTTCGGCGCCGAAGCGGATGGGCCGGCCGTGTTCGAGGCGGATGACGGCTTCCTCGGCCCGGTCCTTGTCCTTGAGGGCGTCGAAGGCGCCGTCGTTGAAGATGTTGCAGTTCTGGTAGATCTCCACGAGCGCGGTGCCCGGGTGGTCGGCCGCCGCGCGCAGCACGCTGGTGAGGTGCTTGCGGTCGGAGTCGACGGTGCGGGCGACGAAGGACGCCTCGGCGCCCAGTGCGAGGGAGACGGGGTTGAAGGGGGCGTCGAGGGATCCCATCGGCGTGGACTTGGTGATCTTGCCGATTTCGGAGGTGGGGCTGTACTGGCCCTTGGTCAGTCCGTAGATCCTGTTGTTGAACAGGAGGATCTTGAGGTTGACGTTGCGGCGCAGGGCGTGGATGAGGTGGTTCCCGCCGATGGACAGGGCATCCCCGTCGCCGGTGACGACCCAGACCGACAGGTCACGGCGTGAGGTGGCCAGCCCGGTCGCGATGGAGGGGGCGCGGCCGTGGATGGAGTGCATCCCGTAGGTGTTCATGTAGTACGGGAAGCGCGAGGAGCAGCCGATGCCGGAAATGAAGGTGATGTTCTCCTTCGCCAGCCCGAGTTCGGGCATGAACCCCTGCACCGCCGCGAGAACCGCGTAGTCACCGCAGCCCGGGCACCAGCGCACCTCCTGGTCGGACTTGAAATCACGGGCGCTCAGGGAAGCTTCGCTCTTCGGGACGAGCGACAGGAGCTCACTGGACATCGATGGCCTCCTTGAGGGCTGTGGCGAGCTGCTCGGCCTTGAAGGGCATTCCGTTGACCTGGGTGAAACTGCGGGCATCGACCAGGTACTTGGCCCGGATCAGGGTGGCGAGCTGGCCGAGGTTCATCTCCGGGACGACGACCTTGTCGTACCGCTTCAGCACCTCGCCGAGGTTCTTCGGGAACGGGTTGAGGTGACGCAGGTGGGCCTGCGCGATCGGCTCGCCGGCCGCCCGCAGCCGCCGTACCGCCGCGGTGATCGGCCCGTACGTCGAACCCCACCCCAGCACCAGGGTGGCGGCCCCCGCCGGATCGTCGACCTCCAGGTCCGGCACCGTGATCCCGTCGATCTTCGCCTGGCGGGTACGGACCATGAAGTCGTGGTTGGCCGGGTCGTAGGAGATGTTCCCCGTGCCGTCCTGCTTCTCGATCCCGCCGATCCGGTGCTCCAGACCCGGCGTCCCCGGCACCGCCCACGGACGGGCCAGCGTCCCAGGATCCCGCTTGTAGGGCCAGAACACCTCCGTACCGTCGGCCAGTTCATGGTTCGGGCCCGTCGCGAACTGCGTCCGCAGATCCGGAAGACTGTCGATCTCCGGGATCCGCCACGGCTCCGAACCGTTCGCCAGATACCCGTCCGACAGCAGGAACACCGGAGTCCGGTACGTCAGCGCGATCCTCACCGCGTCCAGCGTCGCGTCGAAGCAGTCCGCCGGCGTCCTGGGAGCCACGATCGGCACCGGAGCCTCACCGTTGCGCCCGTACATCGCCTGCAGCAGATCCGCCTGCTCCGTCTTCGTCGGCAGCCCCGTCGACGGACCACCCCGCTGGATGTCGATGATCAGCAACGGCAACTCCAAAGACACCGCCAGCCCGATCGTCTCCGACTTCAGCGCCACACCCGGACCCGACGTCGTCGTCACCCCGAGAGAACCACCGAACGCCGCACCCAGCGCCGCCCCGATCCCCGCGATCTCGTCCTCCGCCTGGAACGTCCGCACACCGAAGTTCTTGTGACGCGACAGCTCATGCAGGATGTCCGACGCAGGAGTGATCGGATACGAACCCAGGTACACCGGCAGATCCGCCAGCCGCCCCGCCGCGATCAAACCGTACGACAATGCGAGATTCCCAGAAATATTGCGGTACGTACCTGTCGGGAACGCCTGCGTCGCAGGAGCCACCTCATAAGAGACAGCGAAGTCCTCCGTCGTCTCACCGAAATTCCAGCCCGCCCGGAACGCCGCCACATTCGCCTCGGCAATGACCGGCTTCTTCGCGAACTTCGACCGGAGAAACTTCTCCGTACCCTCCGTCGGACGGTTGTACATCCACGACAACAACCCGAGCGCAAACATATTCTTCGACCGCTCGGCCTCTTTACGGGAAAGCCCGAACTCCTTCAAAGCCTCGATCGTCAACGTCGTCAACGGCACCGGATGGACCTGGTAACCGTCGAGGGAGCCGTCCTCCAACGGGGAGGTGTCGTAACCGACCTTCGCCATGGGGCGCTTGGTGAATTCATCGGTGTTCACGATGATCTCGGCACCCCGCGGCACGTCCTCCATATTCGCCTTGAGTGCGGCGGGGTTCATCGCGACCAGGACGTTCGGTGCGTCGCCGGGGGTCAGGATGTCGTGGTCCGCGAAGTGCAGCTGGAACGACGACACACCCGGCAATGTGCCGGCAGGTGCTCGGATCTCGGCGGGGAAGTTCGGCAGCGTCGACAGGTCGTTCCCGAACGACGCCGTCTCCGACGTGAACCGGTCACCCGTCAATTGCATGCCATCACCCGAGTCACCCGCGAAGCGAATGATCACCCGGTCCAGACGGCGAATCTCGTTCACTCCCGCTCCCCGATCGGTGCCATGAGTTGTTTTTGCAGCGCGATTTCCGTACGGGTCAGCGGTACGTCCGGGCAAAGCCTTTCCGGATGGCCCTCCGGGGGTTCCTTCAATCGCGTCGCGACCATCGGTACCGGCGGTCCCATGGTGGGGAGGCCCAGCCAGATCCAGCCCGCCGCGGTCAGCGAGCTGTAGATCTCGCGCAGAGCTCTTCTCACGTACTTCATGCGAGCTGTACCTCCGCCTCTGCGTGGATACGGGGCGCCGCGGTGCCCGCGGACTGCTCCTCCTCGCTCCAGGTCCACAGCCTGGCCACCGCGTTCAGGTCCAGGTCGTGGCCCTCGGTCCAGATGCGGGCCGCTGCCGTGAGCACCGACTGGCGGTCGGCCTCGGGCGTACCGGCGCGGGCCGGGAGGAGCGGGGTCACGGCGCCGGCGCCCAGTCGCAGCGAGCGGTGCCTGCGGGCGAAGGCGGTGAGTGTCTGGCGCGGTCCCGCCTCGACGAGCAGGACGTCGTCGGCGGCCAGGAGCTCGTCCAGGGCGTTGCGGAAGTAGACCGTGTCGGTGATCTGGCGGGCCCAGAAGCGCGGGCTGCGCGCCTCGTCGGGGCTCATCAAGGCCCCGGTGTAGCCGGAGTAGAAGGGAAGCTTCGGCTCACGCAGCGGGATGTCTCGGTAGGCGATCTCCACCGCGTCGGAGGCGGGAGCCATCGCCGGGGAGTGGAAGGGGCTGGTCGCGGGCACCGTGACCACGGTGTGGCCGTCCGCCTTGAGGCGGGCGGCGACCTCGATGAGCGGTTCCTTCGAACCCGCCAGCATCACCTGCTGGTTGGCGTTGACGGCCGCGATGCCGACGTCCTCGGTCAGGTACGGGAGCAGCTGCTCCTCGCTCGCGGCGACCGCGAGCATGCCGCCCGCCGGTATCTTCACCGCCTCCCGGACCCGGGCCTGCACCATCTGGGCCGCGTCGCTCAGGGATACGACTCCGGCGAAGGTCGCGGCGACGAGCTCCCCCGCGCTGTGGCCGAGGAAGGCCGTCGGGCGGACGCCCCAGCTGAGTACGAGGCGGCCGAGCGCGTAGTCGATCGCGAACAGGAGGGGCTGGGCCCTGCGTACGTCGTCGATGTCGATGGAGGCACGCGCGGGGTCGAGCCAGTCGGCGCGGATACGGGGCCCCTCCTCGCCCATGTGGGAGAGGGCCGCGTCGACCGCCGCCGTGAAGACGGGTTCGCGGCGGTAGAGGCCTGCTGCCATCCCGGCGTGCTGGGAGCCCTGGCCCGGGAAGAGCAGGGCGATGGGCCGGGGGCGTGAGGCGTCGGTGGTGCGGGCCTTGTGCACGGCACGGGAGGCGAGGGCGGAGACGGTGACGGCCGCACCGCGTACCGGGCCGGGGGCGGTGCCGCAGGGCACGGTGGTCGGGAGGGCGGGGAAGACCTCGCGGTGCACCCCGCTGAGCATCGGCAGGAGTTCGCCGCGCACCCGTTCCTCGTCCACGGCGTTCCGGCCCGACCAGAGGATGAGGCGGTGCCGGTCGGGGTCGGTGCCCCGCGGGTTCTGGTGCATGGGGCGCAGCGCCGGGGCGGTGTCCTCGTCGGCGGGGGCGGTGACGTCGAGTACGCCGAGGACCGCGTCGCCCTCCGCCACCGCTTCGGCGGCGCGTTTGACCGCGTACACGGTGATGGTCTGGGGGTCGGGTTCGCCGAAGCCGGCGACGAGGGCGAGATCGGCGGTTCCCTCGTGGAGTTCCCGGTGGGCCTGGCGCAGCGCGCGGCCGGGGGTGGACGCGGTGCGGACGGTGAAGCCCTCGTGTTCGGGCCTGATGCCCGGTTCGAAGGCGGCCGCGCCGAGGAGGACGACGGTACGGGCGGGCAGGTCCTCGGGAGGACGGCCGAAGGCGCGCAGCACCGCCGATACGCCGGCGGCCGAGGCCACGGCCCGTGCGTGCTGCTGGGGCGCGGAGCCTGGGCTGACGATCAGCCGGCGGACCACCGCACTCCGGTTCGTGAGCGACATGGTTCCCTCCTCGTGGGCCGCGGCTCCGGCCCCATTCGGTGCGTAAGGGGGCAGTACGGGGGCAATGAAGGGGTGATTCCGGTGGTTCGGGTGGTTCCGGCGCAGTGACGGCCGCCCCGCCCCGGGGGGACGGAAGGCGGGGCGGCCGTATGGGGCCGGCTCAGGCGGCGGGCGCCTGGCCGGAGTTGATGAGGGCGAGGAGGGCACCGGGGGTCTCGGCGTCGACGACGGCGTCGTCGGGGATCTCGATGCCGTACTCGCGCTGGATCTGCCCGATGACCTGGAGCAGTGCGAGGGAGTCGTAGCCGAGCTCCATGAACGGGGTGTCGATGACGTCACCGTCGAGGTCGATGCCCTCCTCCTCGCCTGCGCTCTCGCGCAGCATGCGGGTCAGGTCGGCCAGGGTCACTGTGGCGGTCGTGGTGCTCATGGTCGGTGCCGTCCTCTCGGTTGGGCGTATGGGCTGTTCGGGTGTGCCGGTGGTGCTGGTGCCGCTGGTGGGGGTGCCTGTGGTGCGTGGGGGTCGTGGGGCTTTTCAGCCCGGGCGGCGTACGACGAGTGCCGCGTTGAAGCCGCCGTGGCCGCGTGCGAGGACGAGCGCGTTGCGCAGTCCGGCCTCGCGTGCCTCGGTCACCAGGTCGATGGTGTGGCCCGCGGCGGCGGCGCCGACGTTGGCGGTGGGCGGGATGACACCGTCGCGCAGGGCGAGCAGTGCGGTCGCCGCGTCGAGGGCGGCGCCCCCGGCGAGCAGGCGCCCCGTCATGGTCTTGGGTGCGGTGACGGGGACCCCGTTCGCACCGAAGATCTCGGTGAGGGCCTGGGCCTCGGCCCGGTCGAGCTCGGGTACGCCGGCGGCGTCGGCGAAGACGACGTCGATGTCGGCGGCGGTGATCCCGGCGTCGGCCAGGGCGTTCTCGGCGGCCCTGCGCAAACCGGGCGGTCTGCCCGTTCCGGGGGCAGGGTCGAGGGTCGCCGCGTATCCGGCGATCTCCCCGTAGACCGTGGCGGCACCGCGGGCGCGGGCCGACTCGGCGTCCTCGACGAGGAGGATCGCTCCGCCCTCGCCGGGTACGTATCCGCCGGCCTCCTCGGAGAAGGGCAGATAGGCGCGGGCCGGGTCGTTGACGGTGCTCATCAGGCCGGAGGCGATCTGCGGTACCCAGCCCCAGGGGCAGATGGCCGCGTCGATGCCGCCGGAGATGACGGCCGGGAAGCCCTTGCGGATGTGGCGGCGGGCGTGGCCGAGGGCGTCGATGCCGCCGGCCTGCTCGGTGAGCAGCACGCCGCTGGGTCCGCGCAGCTTGTGCCGGATGGATATCTGGCCGGTGTTGACGGCGTAGAACCAGGCGAACGACTGGTAGGCGCTGACGTACTCCTTGCCCTTGCTCCAGAGGTTCTGCAGTTCCCGCTGGCCGAACTCCACGGCTCCGCCGGACGCGGCGGTGACCACGCCGATGCCGTACTCCGGCAGTTCGGTGGTGTCGATGCCCGCGTCGGCCAGTGCCCAGTCGGCCGCGGTCAGCGCGAGGCGCGTCATGTGGTCGGTCTGCGGCATCAGCCTGCTGGGGATGTGGTCCTCGGCGACGTAGTCGCTGACCTCCCCGGCGATCCGGGAGGGGTACTGGGTGGCGTCGAAGCGGGTGACGGGTCCGAGACCGGACTCGCCGGCCAGCGTGGCCTTCCAGTAGTCCTCGGTTCCCAGGCCGTTGGGGGCGGTGATGCCCAGGCCGGTCACCACTGCGGTGGTCATGAGGTGCTCCTCTCCGGGCGGGCCAGCACCATGGCGCTCTGGAATCCGCCGAAGCCGCTGCCCACGCTGAGGACCACGTCGGTCTTCTTCTCGCGGGCGGTCAGCGGTATGTAGTCGAGGTCGAGCTCGGGGTCGGGCTCGTGGAGGTTCGCGGTGGGCGGCAGGATGCTGTGCTCCATCGCGAGGGCGCAGGCGGCGATCTCCAGAGAGCCGATGGCGCCGAGCGAGTGCCCGATCATCGACTTGATGGAGCTGATCGGGGTGCGGTACGCGTGCTCCCCGAGGCTGCGCTTGAACGCGCCCGTCTCGTGGCGGTCGTTCATCTTGGTGCCCGAGCCGTGTGCGTTGATGTAGTCGACGGTGTCCGGTGCGAGGCGGGCCTCGGCCAGGGCGACGTCGATGGCCTCAGCCATTTCGAGGCCCTCCGGCTTGAGACCGGTCATGTGGTACGCGTTGCAGCGGGAGGCGAAGCCCGCGATCTCGGCGTAGATGTGCGCGCCGCGCCGCCGCGCGCTCTCCAGCTCCTCCAGGACCAGGATCGCCGCGCCCTCGCCGAGGACGAGTCCGCTGCGGGTCCGGTCGAAGGGCCGGCAGGAGCTCTCCGGGGTGTCGTTGCGAGGGGTGGTGGCGTGGATGGCGTCGAAGCAGGCCGAGGTGATCGGCGAGATCGGCGCCTCGGTGGCACCGGCGATCATGATGTCGGTGGTGCCTTCGCGGATGAGTTCCACCGCGTGGCCCAGCGAGTCGAGACCGGAGGTGCATCCGGTGGAGACGACCGCTGCCGGGCCCTCCGCACCTGCTGCCAGGCCGACTTCGGCGGCGATGGAGCTGGGTACGAAGTGCCGGTACAGCTCGGGTACGGCGTACTCGTGGTCCACGTTCCACTTGCGGCCGCCGTCGCTGACGACGGCGTACTCGCGTTCCAGGCTGGTGGTGCAGCCGACCGCGCTGCCCACCGCGGTGCCTATGCGGCCCGGGTCGAGGGCGGAGAGGTCGAGGCCGCTGTCGGCCAGGGCCTCCCGGGTGGAGACGACCGCGAACTGGGAGGCCCGGTCGAGTCTGCGGATCTCCTGGTGGGAGAGTCCGGCGGCCAGGGGGTCGAAGTCGCACTCGGCGGCGACCTGCGAACGGAACGGCGAGGGGTCGTAGAAGGAGATCCTGCGGGTGGCGGTGCGGCCCGCCGTGAGCAGGTTCCAGTACTCCTTGACACCGACCCCACCGGGGGCCACGACGCCCAGGCCGGTGATGGCGACTCTGCGCATGGTCTACCTGGCCTTCGACGGGGCCGGGTGCGGCTCTGCGCACCTGCCGGTTGGCACTGTGGGGGTCACTGTCGATCCCTTCGTCCGTGTCACTGCTGATCGTTGAGTCGATATCGGCGGCCGGGGCGGTTCGGGTTGGGAACCCCCCGGCCGGCCGGACCGGTCGGCCGCTCGCTCGTAGCGGGCCGCCGTTTCCGGTGCAGCCATGGAACGTCTGTGCCCTAGACCGGGACTCGCGTGTGCGTGGATCTGTCGAATCACCCCACTATGTGGGGATATTCCCGTGCTTACGGGACGGCACTTCGGCGTGCTTGGAGCGCAGCATGGCCAGCGAACGGATGAGGATCCGACGGGTGTCCCCGGGGTCGATCACGTCGTCCACGAGGCCTCGCTCGGCCGCGTAGTAGGGGTGCATCAGCTCGGTCCTGTACTCCTCGATGCGCTGCGCCCGCAGCGCCTCCGGGTCGTCGGACGCGGAAATCTCCCGGCGGAAGATGACGTTGGCGGCGCCCTCCGCCCCCATCACGGCGATCTCGTTCGTCGGCCAGGCGAAGGCCAGGTCGGCGCCGATGGACCGGGAGTCCATGACGATGTACGCGCCGCCGTAGGCCTTGCGCAGGACGAGGGAGATGCGTGGCACGGTCGCGTTGCAGTACGCGTACAGGAGCTTGGCGCCGTGCCGGATGATGCCGTTGTGCTCCTGGTCGACCCCGGGCAGGAAGCCGGGCACGTCGACGAGGGTGACCAGCGGGATGTTGAAGGAGTCGCACGTCGAGACGAAGCGGGCGGCCTTCTCGCTGGCATGGATGTCCAGCACGCCGGCCAGGGCCGCGGGCTGGTTGGCGACGATGCCCACCGGGTGGCCGTCCAGGCGTGCGAGGGTGCACACGATGTTGGGCGCCCACGCCTCGTGGACCTCGAAGCTCTCCCCGTCGTCGACGATCTCCTCGATCACCGTACGGATGTCGTAGCTGCGGCCCGGGTCGGCCGGCACCAGGTCCGTGAGGGCGTCGGTGCGCCGGTCGGCGGGGTCCTCGCAGGCCACCACCGGGGGCATCTCTCGGTTGTTGGACGGCAGCAGCGCGATGAGGAACCGTACGTCCTCCAGGCAGGTCACCTCGTCGTCGTACGCGAAGTGGCTGACGCCCGAGACGCTCGCGTGCACATCGGCGCCGCCCAGGCCGTTGTGGGTGATCTTCTCGCCCGTCACCGCCTGTACGACGTCGGGTCCCGTGATGAACATCTGCGCGGAGTCGCGGACCATGAAGACGTAGTCGGTGAGCGCCGGCGAGTAGGCGGCTCCCCCGGCGCACGGGCCGAGCATCACACTGATCTGCGGGATGACCCCGGAGGCCGCGACATTGCGGCGGAAGATCCCGCCGTAGCCCGCGAGCGCCGTCACACCCTCCTGGATCCGGGCGCCCGCCCCGTCGTTGAGGCTCACCAGCGGTGCGCCGGCAGCCTCCGCGAGGTCCATCACCTTGTGCACCTTCGCGGCGTGCGCCTCGCCCAGGGCGCCGGCGAAGACGCGGAAGTCGTGCGCGTAGGCGAACACCGTCCGGCCGTGGACCAGTCCCCAGCCGATCACGACGCCGTCGCCGTGCGGTTTGCGTGCTTCGAGACCGAAGCCGGAGGCCCGGTGCCGGCGCAGCGGCTCGATCTCGGTGAACGTGTCCTCGTCGAAGAGGAGTTCCAGCCGTTCGTGTGCGGTGAGTTTGTTCTTCTCGTGCTGCCGCCGAGTGGCTGCGGGGTCGGGCCCGCGGCTCACTTCCTCCTTGAGCCGGCGCAGTTCAGCGGCGGCACGTCGCAGGTCGGGGGCGGCCGGTGCGACCGTCAGGTCGTCAAGGATCGTCATCGGCCGAACGTAGGAACGCCGGCTAGAGACGTGCTGGAGAGCTCCCACCGGAAGTTATGGGAGAGCTCCCGCCGGGGGTCAGCCGGAGGCCGGGACCGGGAGGTCGAGCGCGGGGTCCGCGGAGAGAACGGCCTGGTGGAGGCGTTGCAGCCGGGCCGAGGGCTCCAGTCCGAGCTCGTCGACCAGGGTGACGCGCAGCCGCTGGTAGGCCTCGAGTGCCCGCCAGGCGCCGCCCGAGCGGTGCAGTGCGGTCATCAGCTGGGCGCAGAAGTTCTCGTGCATCGGGTGCCTGGCGACCAGGACCCGCAGTTCGGGCACGATCTCCGTGTGCCGGCCGATTATGAGGTCGGCGTCGATGCGCCGCTCCAGGGCGGCCATCCGGTCCTCCTCCATGCGGAGCACCTCGAGCTCGAGCACGGTGCCGATGCGTACGTCGACGAGTGCGGAGCCCTGCCACATCTTGAGGGCCCGGCCCAGCAGGTCGGAGGCGGCGTAGTGGTCGCCGGCCTCGTGCGCCGCCCGCCCGGAGGCGGTGAGCTGGCTGAACTCGTGGGCGTCCACCTGGCCCGGCTGCACCTGGAGCAGGTAGCCGCCGTGCTGGGTGATCAGGACGTCCTTGGCCTGGCGGGCCGGGTCCCCGTCGAGCGCTGCCGCGATCTTGCGGCGGAGCTGGAGGATGTAGGTCTGCAGAGTGGTGGCCGCGCTGCGCGGGATGTCCTCGCCCCAGATCTCCTCCATCAGCGTCGCCACGGTCACGACGCGGTCGGACTGCAGGGCGAGCAGGGACAGGATCTGGCGCGGCTTGGCCGCGGTGGGCACGACGGACACCCCGTTCTCACGGGCTGTCAGCGGTCCCAGGACTTTGATCTCCATGATTGCGCCCTCCCTTTCGTGCGCTGCGCGGCCGGCCCGTCGGTGGACCGGCATGAGCTTGCGGAGTCTGGGCCGAGCCTGACACCTGCGACGTTCGAGTCCCAGTGAGGTGGTCACGAGGGCGCACATGAAAATGTCATGCCCCGGTGGTGAGCCTCGCACTGTGCTGTGCGGCGCGGCGGGACGCAGAATCCTGGCACTCGGGAAACGAGTGAACGACGGAAACGCATCCGGTCTCGTATCACGGACCCTGGAGGGGGAACTCCATGAACATCACCATGCACGTCTCCGCACACAACGCCCCGGCCGGCACGGCCACCCAGCCGCTCTCGTCCGATCACCGCCTCGCCCTGCTGACGGCACGGGCCGGCCTCGAGCCCGAGCTGGCCCAGCGCTACACGAGCGACCCGGTCTCCGTACTCGCCGAGTTCGGCCTCCCGGCGATGGAGCCGGTCTACGGGGACATGTTCGGGGACCTGTCCGGCGACGCGTTCAAGAACAGCACGCCCGGCGCTTCGGGGCGGGACCTGGTGATCGACCACCTGGACCGGCCGGGCACCGCCACGCTCTACGGGTGCTACAGCGGCATGGCGCCCCTGCCCGGGGAAGAGGCCGGGGCGGCGCTTGCATGACCATGACCGGGGGGACGGGCACCGAGCTGCCGGTGGGTTTCAAGAGACATCTGCGGGTGGAGGCGATCGAGGGGGACGCCGTCTACCTGCTGTCGGAGCAGGGGACAACGGCCTTGCAGGGGCGTGAGGTTCAGGAGCTCGCGGCCCTGCTGGACGGCACCCGCACCTTGGCCGGGGTACTGCGGGACGCGGCGCCGACGCTGCCGCCCGCCACCGCGGCCCGCATGATCGCGGAACTCGCACGGGCCGATCTGATCGGCTATCACGACCCTGCCACCGACGCCTGTACGGAGGCGTACTGGGAGTTCGCCGGCGTCGACGGTCCCAGCGCCTCCGCGTCGTTCCGTACGACAGCGGTGGAGCTGGTGACCCTCGGGCGGGCCGACCCCGGGGCGGCCAGGGCCGAGTGCCTGGCCGCCGGGCTGCGGGTCACCGGACCGGACGAGGGGGAGCCGGCAGCACTCTCCCTCGTCCTGTGCGACGACTACCTGGACCCCCGGCTGGCCGAGGTCGACGCCCGGCACCGGGAGTCGGGCAGGGCCTGGCTGCTGGCCAAGCCGAGCGGCGCGGAGACCTGGGTGGGCCCGGTGTTCGGGTCGGAGCAGGGTGCCTGCTGGGAGTGTCTGGCACACCGTCTGCGCGGCCACCGGGCCTCCCGGGCACCGGTTCTGCACGCCCTCGGGCTCGCGGGTACGGTCCAGGTCCCGGAGGCGTCGTTCGCCACCGTGCGGGCCCTCGGGCTGCACACGGCGGTGCTGGAGGCCACGAAATGGGTGGCCGGCATGCGGTACGAGGGCCAGCAGGCGGTGTGCACGCTGGACACCCGCACCCTGCACACCAGCCGGCACCCGGTGGCCCGCCGCCCGCAGTGCTCGACGTGCGGGGATCCGGAGCTCGTCCCCGAGCGGGTACGAAGACCCTTCGTACCCGTGTCGAGCCCGAAGGTGCACACCGTGGGGGGCAACCACCGGGCGCAGAGCGCGGAAACGGTTCTGGCGCGCTACCGGCACCTGGCCGATCCGGTCACCGGCATCATCTCCGGACTCCGCCCGGCGCCCGGCTCTCCGGAGGGGCTGAACCGGTACGTCGCCGGGCGCAACATGGCTCTGGGCGACAGCCGTTCACTGGCCGGGCTGCGCGGCGGGCTGCGGGGGCAGAGCGGCGGCAAGGGAACGACACCGCAGGAGGCCGAGGTCGGCGCCCTGTGCGAGGCGCTGGAACGTTACTGCGGCACCCGGCAGGGCGATGAGCCCACCGTGCGCGACACCCTGGCCGGGCTCGGGGGCGCGGCCGTGCACCCCAATTCCTGCCAGTTGTTCGCCGGCCGGCAGTTCCGGGAGCGGGACCGCTGGAACGCCCGGCACTCCCGCTTCCAGCAGGTCCCGCCACCGTTCGACCCGCAAGCACCGGCCGACTGGACCCCGGTCTGGTCGCTCACCTCCGGCACGCAGCGGCTGCTGCCCACCTCCATGCTCTACTTCGGCCCCGGACCGGATGGCGTACCTGCCGCTCCGTGGGCCGACTCCAACGGCAACGCGGCGGGCAGCAGTCCGGAGGACGCCGTCGTCCAGGGATTCCTGGAGGTGGTGGAACGGGACGCCGTCGCCCTGTGGTGGTACAACCGCACCCGGCAGCCCGCGGTGGACCTCGATGCGTTCGACGAGCCCTGGCTGGCCAGGACACGGCAGGCGTACGCGCGGCTGCACCGGGAAATCTGGGTTCTCGATCTCACCGCGGACTTCGGCATACCCGTGATGGCCGCACTGTCCCGGCGCACCGACCGGACGGCCGAGGGCATTTCCTTCGGCTTCGGGGCTCATTTCGATCCCCGGCTCGCACTGCGCAGAGCGGTGACGGAGATGGCCCAACTCCTGCCTCCGGAGGAGAACTCTCCCGAACTCCTTTCCGCGGACCGGGATCTCTCCTCCTGGTGGCGTGGTGCGACGGTGGAAAATCAGCCATACCTGAGCGCGGATCCAGCCGAAACCTCACGCACTCCCGACTGCTACTCCTTCGCCGCCCGAGGCGATCTGCGTGAGGACATCGAGTTGGCCGAAACCCTCGTACGGAGTCATGGAATGGAGATGCTCATTCTCGACCAAACCCGGCCCGACGTGGGACTTCCCGTTGTGAAGGTGATCATTCCGGGGATGCGTCACTTCTGGGCCCGATTCGCCCCGGGCCGTCTCTTCGACATACCTGTGAAACTCGGACGACTTGAACGCCCGCTCCCATACGAACAAATCAACCCCGTACCGCTGTTCGTCTGAATCCGGCTGCCGTCCGCATCCGCTAGCTCACGGACAACCGGAAGACATAGCATGCGTCCGCCACTGTTGGTCCTTGGCGAGGAGGCGGCGATGCCGACGAGGAACGTCGTTCCGTTCTCACCCCGTTCGCAGGCACCGGCCCCGCGGCTGGCCCGCGCGATTATCGTGGTGGCTCTTGTTTGTTACGGCACCATGACGGTGCTCAATGTGGTGCGGACCCGGCCCGGAACGACACAGCTCATCGTCTGTATCGGACTGGTTCTCGCGGTGTTCGGCGTGCAGCTGGCCGTCTCCTCTCCGCAAGCCCGCCGTTGGCCGACCGGCTGGAAAGCGCTTGTTCTGATCCTGCAGGCGGTGCTCACCTTTGCGCCGCTCGTCTGGTTCGGTACGAACTGGGGCAGCATGGAGGGGCCGCTCGCCGCCTCGCTGCTGCTCACGCTTCCGGCGCGCTGGGCCTGGCCCAGCTACGGGCTGCTGATCGCCTTCATCCCGGTGTACAACCTGATGGCCGGGGCGACGATCGACCTGGTGCTGTACTTCACGATCGCCGGCATCCTCACCGGTCTCGTCATCTACGGCCTGACCCGTCTCACCGACCTCGTGCACGAGGTGCATGCCACCCGGGAGGAGCTGGCCCGGATGGCCGTGACGCAGGAACGGCTGAGGTTCGCCCGCGATCTGCACGACCTGCTCGGCTACAGCCTCTCCGCCATCACGCTCAAGGGAGAACTGATCCAGCGGCTCATCAGCAGCCGCCCGGACAAGGCACGCGAGGAGACCGCCTCGGTGCTGCGGGTGGCACGGCAGGCCCTGGCCGACGTACGGCTGGTGTCCAGCGGTTACCGCGACATGTCGCTGTCCGAGGAGGCGGAATCGGCGGGGACCGTGCTCGCCGCCGCGGACATCAGGGCGGATGTCACGGTGGAGTGCGGGCGGCTGCATCCGGTCGTCGACACCGTGCTCGCCACCGCCCTGCGCGAGGGAGTCACCAATATTCTGCGGCACAGCGGGGTCCGGGTCTGCACCATCAAGGCGGAGCTGGACGAAGAAACGGTCCGTCTCGGCCTGACCAACGACCACCCGCACGAGCAGACGGACGTCTTCTCCGCGCGGGCCGGCGGCGGCAGCGGGCTGGACAATCTGAGGTGCCGGTTCGCCGCCATCGGCGGCGGGCTGACCGCGGGACTTCAGGGCGACGGCCGGTTCCATCTCGAGGTCTGGGCACCGATCAGGCCCCAGAACAACGAGAACGAACTGCTGGTTCTGGAGCCCGCGACCCCGGAGAGATCCGCCGTAGCCTGACTTCACATCATCTGACCGGGGGTAACGATGCTGTCCGTGCGAATCCTCCTCGCCGAGGATGTTCACATGATCCGAGGCGCGCTGGTGGCGCTGCTCCAACTGGAGCCGGATCTTCATGTGGTCGCCGCGGTGGACCGGGGTGACACGATCGTGGCCACGGCGCTCGCGTCCAAGCCGGACGTCGCGGTGATCGACATCGATCTCCCCGGCATCGACGGTCTGACGGCGGCAGCCGAGCTCCATGAGCAGCTGCCCAGCTGCCGCACCCTGATCCTCACGAGCCTCGGACGTCCCGGCACCCTGCGGCGCGCCCTGTCCGCCCATGTCTCGGGCTTCCTGCTCAAGGACTCGCCGCCGGACCAGCTCGCGCTCGCCGTACGGTCGGTGGCCACCGGGCGCCGGGTCGTGGACCCCCAACTGGCGCTGACCGCCTGGGACTCCCCGGAGAACCCGCTGTCCCCCCGGGAGCTCGAGGTACTACGGCTCGCCACCCGCGGCGCCGACGCCGCCGAGATCGCCGGCTGCCTGTACCTGTCCAAGGGCACGGTCCGCAACTACCTCACGGCCATCGTCGGCAAGCTCGGCGCGCGCAACCGTATCGACGCGATCCGGATCGCCGAGGAAGCCGGCTGGCTCCCCTGACCGCGCCCGCACGGGCCCGCGGACCGCACCGGGCGTGCCCAGCAGCGTGTCGAGCATGCCGTCGTCCAGGGTGGTGCCCACCGACAGGTCCGCCAGTTCACCGAAACCGGTGTCACAGACCGCGACGCTCACGACATAGCCCTCCCCTGCCCGGAACGTACCGAACTGCCACTCCGAGCCCGGGACCGGCGAGCCGTCAGGACGGACCAGCCGGGTGCCGTCGCCGCCCCTGTGACCGTCCAGGGCGAAGCCGAACTCGGTGAAGCGGAAGCGCAGTCCCTGGCCCAGTGCCTTGCTGTACGCCTCCTTGAGCGTCCACAGCCGCACCATGGTGTCGTTGCGCGACCCGTCCCCGCCTGCGTCCAGCCGCTCCTTCTCGTACGGAGTGCACGCCTGGCGCTCGGAACCGGTGTGCGCGAGCCGCCGGTCGGCGCGCTCCACGTCGACGCCGATGCGCCCCCTGCGGGTGATGCCGACGACCATCATCTCCTCGGTGTGGCTGAGGCTGACGTCGATCTGGTCGCAGCCGCGCACGTACGGACGCCCGCCCGGCTGGTAGGCCAGGTCCACCAGGTCGGGGCCGGTGCGCAGGACCGCGGCCGCGGCATGCCGCAGGAACAGCCGGGAGGCGACGAACCTCTCGCGCATACGGGGCTGGGAGAGGCTCTCGTAGCGGCGCCAGTCCCGTCCCAGCTGCCGGCGCAGCTCGGCCTCGGTGTCTCCCTGCGGAAGCCAGGGGGGCATCGTCGCGTACATCACGACGCTGCCCGTACGGGAAAGCTCCCCGTGGATGTCGCCCCAGGGGCCGCCGGGGCCTTCGGCGAGCAACGGGCGCCCGACCCGTTCCCTCACCTCAGGCTCCGGAGAGGGCTGCGGCCAGCGGCCCGGCGTCGAGGGCGGAGATCACCCCTGCCAGGTCCACGGCGTCGCTCGCCGGCCCCTGGCACACGGGCAGGCAGACGGGACCGCGCGGTCCGCCGCCCATCCGGCGCAGGAACGGCGTGAGCACGGCCTGGGGCCCGATCTCGACGACGTGCGTGGGTGCCTGCTGTGCCAGCAGGCTGCGCGCGGCGTCGGCGAACCGGACGGGTGCGGTGATCTGTTCGGTCCAGTACGGGGCGTAGAGCGGCTCGGTGGCCAGCCGGCCGTACACCGTCGAGTAGAACGGC
The DNA here is from genome assembly GCF_036226745.1 of Streptomyces sp. NBC_00683. Taxonomy (NCBI): domain Bacteria; kingdom Bacillati; phylum Actinomycetota; class Actinomycetes; order Kitasatosporales; family Streptomycetaceae; genus Streptomyces; species Streptomyces sp. NBC_00683. The sequence goes on from NZ_CP109013.1 coordinate 2,922,220, forward strand.
ACCCGGGCGGCTCCGCCGGGCATCCGTCGGACGATCGCTTCGAACTTGGGGACCACGGGGGCCATCAGCGGGGAGTGGAAGGCGTGCGACACGGCCAGGTGGCGGCAGCGGATGCCGCGCTCGCCGAGCCGGACCTCGATGCGCTCCAGGGCGGCACGGTCGCCGGACAGGACGATCGCCTTCGCCGCGTTGATGGCGCTGATGCCCACGGCGGGTTCGGCGGAGACGAGCTCGGCGGCCTCGTACGGCGTGATGCAGATGGCCATCATGCCGCCGCCCGGCGGCAGGTACTGCATGAAGGCGCCGCGCATCGAGACGAGCTTCGCGGCGTCGGCCAGGGTGAGCGCCCCGGCGACGGTGGCGGCGGCGAACTCCCCGATGCCGTGGCCGAGTACGGCCACCGGGCGCACCCCGGCCTCCTCCAGTGTCCTGGCCAGGGCGTACTCGACGGCGAACAGGGCGGGCTGGGTCAGCGCGGTGCGGTGGATCGCCGGGTCGTCGGCGAGGATCAGCTTCACGATGGACTGCTTGGTCCACGGCATGATCGCGGCGTCGGCCTCGTCGAGGAAGGCGCGGTAGCCGGTGGAGTTCAGGTAGAGCCCGGAGGTCATCCCCGGGTGCTGGGAGCCCTGGCCGGTGAAGACGAACGCGGCGCGGATCTGGCTGCCGCCCTGGTTCACGTCCCGCATCGCGAGGAAGTCGGCGAGCTGGCGCACGGTGGGGTAGGCCCAGATGTCGTCGGGCTCGATGAGGGGGCCGAACTCCTCCTCGATGTCGCCGTAGAGGCTGAGCGCGGCCACCGAGTCGAGGCCCTCCTCGGCCAGCGGAACGGTGTCCTCCACCGGGCGTCCGATGTAATGCGCGACCCGTTCGCTCAGCCACTCGCGGTGGGCCACCGCGAAGTCGTCCTGGGCGCGGGGCGGTTGGTCCTGCATGAGTCTGCTCCCTGTCGGGCTCTGGGGCGGGGGGCGCCCGGGGCGGTCGGGGGTACGGGGGTGGCTGCCGGGGGTGTTCAGGCGAGCGGCGAGCTGTAGAGGTCGTAGCTGCGCCGGTTGTGCAGCCGGGCCATGACCTCGTCCAGGGCGAGGCGCTCGCAGTCGGCCGGGCGGTCGGGCAGCGGCAGCCCGAGCCGTCTGACCAGCCGGTACAGCACCGCGGTGGCCCAGGCGGGGGAGGCCAGGAAGGAGTCGACGCGGTCGGCGGGCGCATGCCGCTGTTCGCGCCACACCCCGAGCGCGGCAGCCCCGGCGAGCACCAGGGTGTAGCGGTCCGCGAGGCCGAAGCTGTACGGGCTGGAGAGCGCCTCCCGGTCGCCCTGCTGCACCTTCTCGAACGCCTTCTTCAGCTCGACGAGCTCCCCCGTGAGCGCCCTGGCCAGGAAGCGCAGGGTGGGGCCGCCCTCCCCCTCCTCGCCCTGCCCTCCTGCCGCTTCGAGCAGATCCGTGCAGGCGACCAGGGTCGCGGCGAGCGGGTCGCCGTCGCCTAGCAGGACCGGCTGGGACAGGTCCAGGGGCGGCAGCGGCTCGTGCGGGCGGAACAGGCCGGGGGGCGGTTCGGGGTCCGCGAACCAGGCGTGCCGCGCGAAGTACGGGAGCTGGGGCAGGATGCTGACCTGCCGGCCGGCGCTGCCCGCGTGGCCCAGCGAGGTGACAGGCAGGTCGCGGCGCTGCTTCTGGAACATCCCGTACGCGCCGTCCTGGGCGAACGTTTCCTCACCCAGCACCGACGACATCTCGTCCATGCTCTCGGCCACGAGCTTGGGTGCCAGATAGGCGGCGGCCGCCGCGTAGGCACTCATCTGCCGGGGCAGCAGGTGCAGCGCCCTGGTCGCGACCAGGGCGAGGCAGTCGATGACCAGCAGGTCGAGGAATCCGCCCGTCAGCACGTCGCGCACGTGCTGCACGTCCAGCGACGAACGGCCGTCCGCCCGGGTCCGGTTGGCGAACCGGGCGACGGTGCGCAGTGCGGTGTCGGCGCCGGCGAGCACGATGGACGGGATCAGCCCCCGGATGAGCAGCGAGGAGCGCAGCGACAGTTCGTAGCCGTCGCCGATCTCGCCGAGGACGGCGCTCTCCGGTACGGGGCAGTCGGTGATCCGCAGTCCGCCGAACTCCGCGCTGCGCATGCCCGTCGTGGTGCGGCGGGCCAGGTCCTCGACCCGGTCGGCGGGCAGTTCGTCGCGGTCGAGCAGCAGCACCGTGTGGCTGCGGCCGCGGGCGGCGCCCTCCGTGCGGGCGAAGATGACGAGGCCGGTGGCGCGCGAGGCGTTGGCGATGGCGGACTTGCTGCCGTCGAGGATCAGGCCGCCGGGGACGGTGCGTGCGGTGAACTCGTCGCGGACGAAGTCGTTGCCGTGCGCGACCTCGTGCCGGGCCACGGCGACGCGCCGGCCGCCGAGGAGCAGCCGGGCGGCGTGGCCGCGCTGTTCGGGGTCGCCCGCGGTCCACACCGGGGTGGTGGCGAAGAAGCAGTTGAGCCCGTAACCGAAGCCGAGGGACGCGTCCCGGCGGAAGACGGGGCGGAGGATCCGCCCGAGCACGTCCATCCGCTCCAGCCGGCCGCCCACATCGGCGGGCACGAACTCGGCGTTGAGGTCGAACGCGTCCAGCACCTGTTCGGCCTCGGGCAGCACCTCGCCCGCCGCGTCGGCGGCGAGCAGGGCGGCGGTGCCGAGCGGGTTCGCGGGGTCGTCGAGGGGGCCGAACGCCCGCTCCAGGGTGTCGATCCGCTCCTCTGCCGTGGTCATCGCTGCCTCCCCGCTGCCAGCAGCAGCTCGACCTCGGGCTCGATCCGCTGGTGCAGCGGGGTGAGCTCACCGCGCAGGAACAGCCGGCGCATGGCCGCCCGCTCCACCTTTCCGCTCGTCGTGCGGCGTACCGTGCCGGGCCGTACGAGCAGCACCCCGGCGGTACGGACCTCGTACTCCTCGCCGAGACGCTGCTGGACGGCGGCGGCGAGTGCCGCGAGGTCTATGTCGTACCGGCTCCGGGCCCGCAGCTCCTGGACGATGACGATGCGTTCGCGGGCACCGGGCACCGCGAAGGCGGTGGCGGCCCCGAAGAGGCCGCTGACCTGCTGCACCGTGCGTTCCAGGTCCTGCGGATAGAGATTGCGCCCGGCGACGACGATCATGTCCTTGAGCCGGCCGGTGACGTGCAGCAGGCCGTCGTGCAGGGCGCCGAGGTCACCGGTGCGGAGATAGCCGCCGCCACCGCCGTCGATGCGGCAGTCGAAGGCCGCCGCGGTCTCCGCGGGGCGGGCCCAGTAGCCGGGTCCCACGCTCTCGCCGCGGACCCAGATCTCCCCGATCCGGCCGTCCGGCAGCTCGCGGCAGGTCTCCGGGTCGACGATGCGCAGCTCGACGGACGCGGCGGGGCCGCAGTGCGCGAGGGTGCGGCCGGGTCCGGTGGGGGCGGTGAGCCGGCCGGCCTCCAGCGCGGCCGCGTCGACGGTGCGGGCGGCGGCGGCCGGGGCGGTGCGGGTGCCGGAGACCATGAGGGTCGCCTCGGCCAGGCCGTAGCAGGGCGCCAGGGCACCGGGGCGCAGTCCGGCAGGGGCGAAGCGCTCGGCGAACTGGGTCAGGGTGGCGGGGTCGATGGGCTCGCCGCCGTTGACGGCGACCTCCCAGCGGGACAGGTCGAGGCCCGCGAGCTGCGAGTCGTTGATCCTGCGTACGCACAGCTCGTACGCGAAGTCCGGGGCGCCGCTGACCGTCAGCCCGTACCGCGAGATGGCCTCCAGCCAGTTCGCGGGCCGCTTGACGAACGCGGCCGGCGACATGAGCACGGCGGTGCCGCCGAGCCACAGGGCGTGCAGGAGCTGGCCGACGAGTCCCATGTCGTGGTGGAGCGGCAGCCAGCCGCCCATCCGGATGCCGGGACGGGTGCCGAGTGCTTCCTGGATGGCCCGCTGGTTGGCGAGCAGACTGCGGTGGGTGACGACCACGCCGCGCGGGTCACGGGTGGATCCGGAGGTGTACTGGAGGTAGGCGACCGTGTCCGGTCCGGGCACGAAGGGCTGCCAGGGCTCGGGGGCGTGGGTGGCTGCGGGGCCGTCGGCCAGGAGGCAGACGACGTCGCCGTGCCCGGTGCGGGCGAGCAGCTGGGAGACCTCCGCGGCCTCGTCGGTGGAGGTGAGCACGCAGACGGCGGCGGCCTCCTTGACGATCCCGGCGATGCGGTCGTCGTGGTGGCCCCGCCCGCCGGGCGGGGCGACGGGTACGGCGACGGCTCCCGCGTACAGGCAGGCGAGGAAGCCGGTGACGAACAGGGCGCGTGAGCGGTGCGCGATCAGTACCCGCTCCCCCGGTTCCACATGACGGCGCAGTGCGGTCGCCAGGGTGCGGGCCGAGCGGTCGAGTTCCGCGTACGCGATCGTCTGCGGCCGCAGGCTGCCGTCGCGCTCGGTGAGGAGGATCAGCGCCTCCCGGTCCGGCGTCTCGGCGGCCTGGGCTTGGATGTGTTCCGTAAAGGTCCGGTGACCTCTCACGCCTCCCCCTCCCATGTCGTGGCACCGTCCCCGGGGACGGGCCACGGCTGGCTCTGCTGTGGGCAAGGTAGGCGCGGACCCTTGAGGGGTCCTCGACCTCGCCCGTGGACGTACGGCGAATTCCGCTTCACGGCGCGGTCCAGGTGACCGGGTGCCGGTAGCCGCCACGTTTGACGGTCCATCCGGCGTAGGCCGCCTTGGTCTCCTCGTCCGGTTCGCCGGAACGGCGGACCAGGGCGAGCAGCACGGCGGTCACGGCCGCCAGCTCGGCCTCGTCGGGCCGGCCACGGAGCACGGTGATGCGCATCGGATTCGCCATGACGACAGCGTGCTCCCACCTGCTCGAAGCGTGCTCGCGCCCGGGACGCGCCGGAGCCGAGGACCTGGTGGCCCTCGGCTCCGGCGCGGGTGGAGGCGGTACGGGGTGTCAGACCAGGACGCGTTCGTACGCGAGGTGACGGGTGCGTTCCACGAGGACGTCCGCGCTCTCGCGCATCTGCTCGGTCAGCGCGGTGTATCCGCCGTCGGCCAGGGCGCGTTCGCAGTCGTCGGTGTCGCGCCACCACTGGATGCCCGTGTACACGTCGGGGCGGAGGGTGGAGCGCAGCAGATCGCTGCCGCCGAAGCCGCCGAGCCGGCCGAAGTGCTCGTCCGCCTCGGCGAAGCGCCGTTCGAAGAGCGCCGGGTCACGGAAGATCCGGGCCCGGGTCAGCACGACGTTCTCCGCCCCGACCACGGCGTCCTCCTTCAGCACCCGCGCCACGCTGACGGCCTGGTCCACCTCGGTGTTGACCATCGGGCCGAGCTGTTTGACGTGGGCCTGGAAGGTGTCGTCGTGGACGGTGTTCAGGAAGCCCCGCATGGTCCGCCAGTGTCCGAGGTGGACGAACACCTCGGGGCGCTCGACGAGTTGGACGGTCACCAGGAAGTCGAAGTCCTGGCGTCTGCGCAGGTATTGGGAGTGATCCCTGAACTCGCGCTCGAACCGCCCGGTGTCGCCCTTCACCTCGAACCGGTTGACCACGGTGACGGGTGTGTCCTGACTACGACTGTGCACGCGCTTCCTCCGCGAACTGCTTGGCATGACGCAAAGTGGTGGAACTGTTCGTACCGAGTGCCTTGCGCACCAGCGCGCGTGCCTCGGCGAGGGTGGCCTGCGGGCCCAGCGCGGTGCGTACGCCCGCGGGGTCCAGGGTCACCGTGTGCCACGAGGTGGCCCTGACCGTACCGTCCCCCAGTGACTCGATGACCCAGCGGCCCGTGTGTCCGGCCATCGCGACCGGTACCCGGAGCTGCTTGTAGACGATGACGTCGCGGTCCTCGAAGCAGACCCGGACCGAGGTGGTGTTGTGCGTGGAGCCGTCCGGGCTGCGGGTGTCCATGTCCATGTGCTGGATGCCCGGCTCGTCCTCGGTGAGGTCGAGGCGTGCCACGTGCGGCAGCCGCTCGGGCCACAGGTCGGCGCGGTCCAGGAAGGCGAACACGTCGCCGGCCGCCCCGAACACGGTCTCGGAGTCGCTGAAGGTGAAGTGGAGTTCCTCGCGGGCGTCGCCCTGCTCGGCGGTGTTCTTCAGGGCGAGGAGCTCGGCGCGGCTGTTGCCGTCGACGGCGCTCTCGATGAGCTCCTCCGCGGCCGGGTCGCCGTCGACGGCACGGTAGTCGTGCAGCAGCGTGACGCGGGTGGTGCCGTCCTCGAGCTCCTGGACACGCCACTCGCCGCCCATCGAGGCGACGGGGGCGGCCGTGACGACCTGGCGGAAGGTGATGGTGCGGGCGGCCGGGTCCAGGACCCGGCGCGAGGTCCAGGTGCGGACCTTGTCACCGGCGACTGCCCAGATGCGCAGGAGCTGCTCGCCGCCGTCGGCGGGGGCCTCCTCCAGCACCTCGACGTGCACGGTGGGGCCGAACACCTGGGGCCACTCGGCGACATCGGCCACCAGCGCGTAGACGGCCTCAGGTGCTGCCGCCACGGTGATGGAGTGCTCCGTGACATGGAGTGCTTCGGTTTCGGACGTAGCGGTCGGCGCCACGGCAGACCTTCCCTTCGACAGTCCGCAGCAAGGCGGATCACAAGGCTGACATGAATGGCTCAAGCGAAACTGGAGAACCGGTGGACCCGCTTGGACCGACCGGCACATGGGGCGCGACGCCGCCCCCCATGTGCCGGTCGGTCTTACGCTGCGGCCCAGCCGGGGCGTTCGAGGATGTCCAGGACGGCGCAGCCCCAGCTGTATCCGGCGCCGACGCTGACCAGGACGATCCGGTCGCCGGGCGCCGCCCGGCCGGAGACCGTCAGATGGTCCAGGCCGGCGAACTGGTCACCGGCGCCGAGGTGTCCGACCGTGCGGCTGAAGTCCCAGGTGGTGCGGGCGGGGTCGATGCCGAACGGCTTGTAGTAGATGGAGGTCAGGCGCCGTTTCCCGAAGTGCGGCAGCACCACCCAGTCGGCTTCGGAGAGTTCGCTGCCGGCGTCGGCCAGCGCCTGCTTGATGACCGTCTGCTGGCCGTTGTGCGCCCGGGTGATGGCGTACGAGATCCCGGCGCGGCCGACGAAGGACCGTTTCGCGGCCTCGAAGTCCACGGGCATGCGGTGGCCGAACGGTGCTGTGGTGAACGGGTCGTCGCCGCGGTGCAGCGGCTCCAGCTCGGGGTCCGCGTACAGCGCGAGCGAGACCAGCCGGGCGAAGCCGCCGCGCCGGGAGAGCACGAGCGAGGTGGCGCCGTCGGCGTACGGGGTGCCGGGGTCGGTGTTCCAGCGGTCGATGCCGGGGGCGCAGAACCGGTCGGCGGTGGTGAGCAGCGCGTCGCTGTGCCCGTGGCCCGCGGTGAGGTAGGCGGTGGCCAGATCGAGTGCGGCGAGCCCGCCGTTGGACATCTGCCGGATCTCGATGGCCTGGCAGGTGTTGCCGAGTGCCTCGCGCTGGATGTAGGAGGCGACGGGCCACAGGTCCTGGCCCTGGTGGTAGGTGTCCGCGTGCAGCAGCAGATCGACATCGCCGCCGTGGGTGCCGGCCCGCTCCAGGGCGGTCCGGGCGGCGGCGGCGGCCATCTCGGCTGCCGACTCGTGGGGCGAGTACGCCACCGATTCCATGCCGGTGGCCGCTGCCACCCGGGGCGGGCACGCCCCGGAGGCGACGGCGTCGGCCACCGGGATGCGGGAGGGAAGCCGTGTGGAGGTCCCCCGTATGTAGACGTCTTCCAGACGCACTGTCACTCCAAGGAAGGTCGGGGATCAGCCCGTTGCGGCGGCGGCCAGGGGCGCGGTGTCGTGGACGAGGCCGGGCGGTCCGTCGAGCAGGACGTAGTGGACGGCGTCCAGGAGCGCCTGCCAGCTGGCCGCGGTCGTGTTGCCGTCCACCCCGACGGTGCCCCAGCGGCGCTCCCCGTCCCGGTAGGAGATGAGGACCCGGGCAGCTGCGCCGCTGCCGGTCTCCCCGCTGAGCACCCGCACCCGGTAGTCCACCAGTTCGAGCCGGGCGAGGGCCGGGAAGCAGGGGTCCAGGGCCGTGTGCAGCGCGGTGTCCAGGGCGTTGACGGGGCCGTTGCCGTGCCCGGTCGCGGTGACGCTGCGGCCCTGGACCAGGAGCCGTACGGTGGCCTCGGTGCGGACCTCGCCGCTCAGCACCCCGAACACCCCGACGGACCAGGACTCCACCTCGAAGGGGCGGGGCCCGGGGCCGCCGGCGAGCTCCTCGCGCAGCAGCAGCTCGAACGAGGCGTCGGCGGACTCGAAGCTGTAGCCGCTGTTCTCCAGGTCCTTCACCCGGGTCGCGGCGCGGGCCACCTCGTCGGAGCCCGCTTCCACGTCGTACCCGAGTTCACGCGCCTTGAGCTCGATCGACGAGCGGCCTCCCATGTCGGAGACGAGGGTGCGCATCGTGTTGCCGACCAGCTCAGGGGTGGTGTGCTGGTAGAGGTCGGGGTCGACCCGCAGCGCGGAGGCGTGCAGTCCGGCCTTGTGGGTGAAGGCCGAGCCGCCGATGTACGGGGCGGCGACGTTGCCGGCCACCTGGGTCAGCTCGGTGATGGCCCGGCCGGTGGCGGCAAGCTCCCGCAGCTTCTCCAGCGGCACGACCTCCCGGCCCCGCTTGAGCACGAGGTTCGCGATGACGGTGAACAGGTCGGCGTTGCCGCACCGTTCGCCGTAGCCGTGCGCGGTGCCCTGTGCCTGGACGGCTCCCGCGTCCACCGCTGCCATGGTGTTGGCGACGGCGCAGCCGGTGTCGTTGTGGCAGTGGATGCCGAGCTGCACTCCGGTCAGGGCGAGTGTCTCGGCGACGACGGACCGCACCTCGTCGGGCAGTGAGCCGCCGTTGGTGTCGCAGAGGACGACCGTCTCGGCGCCCGCCTCGGCCGCGGCGCGGACCACGGCGAGCGCGTACTCGCGGTTGAGCTGGTAGCCGTCGAAGTAGTGCTCGGCGTCGACGAACACCCGCCGGCCGGCGTGCACCAGGTGGCGTACCGTCCCGCTGATCATGGCGAGGTTCTCGGCGAGCGTGGTGCGCAGCGCGTTGCGCACATGCCCGGTGTGGCTCTTGGCCACCAGGGTCACCACCGGGGTCTCGGCCTCCAGCAGGGCGCGTACCTGCGGGTCGAGGGAGGCGGGTACGCCGGGCCTGCGGGTGGCGCCGAAGGCGGCGAGCACGGCGTTCTTCAGGTCGAGTTCGGTGCGGGCGCGACGGAAGAACTCGGTGTCCTTCGGCACGGCCCCCGGCCAGCCTCCCTCGATGAAGCCCACCCCGAGGTCGTCGAGCCGGCGTGCGACGGCGAGCTTGTCCTCGACCGTCAGCACCATGCCTTCCTGCTGAGTGCCGTCGCGCAGGGTCGTGTCGTAGAGCTGGAAGCTCTGCTCGGCCATCGCCCCTCCCTTGTCCTGTGTGCGCCGGCGATGGCCGGCCGCTGTCCGGATACTTCCCCCACGGTCCGGCGGCGGGCCGGAGAAAGGCTCGAGCGGTGATGGACCGTGCGCACACGACGGTGCGGCGGGAGCGGACGGCAGAGGCCGTCCGCTCCCGCCGCACCGTGAGCGGGGGTGTTACGGGGTCAGGAAGCCGGGGCGGCCTCGGGGGCCTTGCCGGCCTCCTCCTCGTCCTCGGGGGCTTCCAGCCTCATCTGCCGCGGGATCGCGAGCATCAGGAGGAAGGCGAGGACGACGACTCCGCCGAAGACCCACAGGGTGGTCTGCAGGCTGCCTGCGAAGGAGGTTCCGGTGGCGTCCTTGGCGTAGCCGGCCAGGACCGGGGCCGCCTGCTGGTTCTGGAGCGCGGGGACGGCGCAGCTCTCCGGGACGACGGCCGGGTCCTTCTCCTCGACCCGGTCGACCGCGCACGTCCGGTAGGCCGCGACGGTGGTGTCCGCCTCTCCCGGGGTGAGCCCGGCGGTGGCGACGAGTTCCTTGCGCAGTTCCGCGGACTGGTCGTCGATCGCCGTTCCGGTGTTGCCCACCAGTCCGGCGAAGAAGACGACGCTGACCAGGGCACCGCCGACGGCGAAGCCGAGCTGGGCGTTGGTGTGGACGATGCCGGAGGCGGAGCCCGCGTCCTTCTGCGGCACCTCGGAGATCACGATCTGCGGCAGCGGGGCCGCGATGAGGCCGAAGCCGAGACCGATCAGCAGCATCGGCACCACGAGCTGCCAGGAGCTGATGCCGCTGCCGTACTCGCCCGCCGCCCACAGGAAGGCCAGCGCACCGACCACGGTGACGACCGCGCCGGACTGCAGCACCTTGCGGCCGAACTTGGGCACCAGGACGACCATGGCCGCCGAGGAGGTGAGGAAGGCACCGATGCAGAACGGGAGGCTCGTGAGCCCCGAGCGCATCGGCGACCAGCCGAGGCCGACCTGCATGTAGACGGTCCAGCCGATGTTGAACATGCCGATGCCGATGTAGAAGGCGAGGTTCACGCCGAGCCCGGAGGAGAAGCTGCGGATGCGGAACAGCGCCAGCTCCACGAGCGGTGAGCCGTCCAGGAGGGTCTTCTTCTTCTGCCACAGGATGAAGGCGGCGAGCACCGGCACCGAAGCGGCCATCGACACGAAGCCCCACAGCGGCCAGCCCAGTTCGCGGCCCTGGAGCAGCGGGAAGATCAGCAGGAGCAGACCGGCGGTGGCGAGGACGACGCCCCTGACGTCGAGCTTCAGGGCGTGCGGTGCCTTGGACTCACGGAGCACGCGCGGGGCGTAGATCAGCCCGAGGATGCCGACCGGGATGTTGATGAGGAAGATCAGCCGCCAGCCGAGGCCGAAGAGGTCCCACTCGGCCAGCGGTCCGCCCGCGCCCATGCCGACCGCGGCGGCCACACCGGCCACACCGCCGTACATGGCGAAGGCGCCGGCCCGCTCCTTGGCGGAGAAGGTGACGTGGATGATGGCGAGGATCTGCGGAACCATGATTCCGGCGAAGGCGCCCTGGATCATGCGGGACGCGACCAGCTGCCAGGGCTCCTGGGCAAGTCCGGCTCCCAGGGATGCCAGCGTGAAGCCGACGACGCCGAGGAGGAACATCCGCTTGCGGCCGTAGATGTCGCCCAGCCTGCCACCGAGGATCAGCATCAGCGCGAAGCTGAGCTGATAGCCCACCAGCACCCACTGGATGATGGAGTAGCCGCCGCCGATGCCTTGCTGGATGGCCGGGGCCGCCACGTTCGCGATGGTGCCGTCCAGCATGTCCATGAAGGCGGCGACGAGCAGCACCAGCAGGGCCATCCAGCGCTTCGGGTCGGGCGGCGCCGCACCGGTTCGCTTGTCCGCAGCCGTCTCGTCCCTTGCCACCTCCGTCTCCGTGGACGGAGCCTGCTCGGAGGAAATAGCCATGGTGTACCTCTCAGATCTTGGGGGGACCGGGATAGTCCTTGGGGGGTTCCGCAGGTGGCTGGACAGCCTTGGACCATCGGACGGCAGGATGCCCGATGTCAGTGGAATTCCACTGGAGTGCGGCTGAACCGCGGGGCCACTGCGGCAGGACCGCTTCCGCGTGCCAGGTGGTGCGGATGAGATGCCGCCTCCGCGGCACTCAGCACCGGCGTGACACAGGCCTCGGTGCCTTCGAACAGCTGCGCCCAGTGATCCCGCTCCCCGGTGATGAAGCGGCTCGCGAACTCCCTGCGCAACGCCGGCCAGTTGTGCGGTTCGTCCCGGTCGGGCAGGGCCGCGCCCGCCAGTCCGAGCCCGTGCAGCAGCGCGGCGTAGAAGCGTTCCTCCAGCGCGCCGACGGCCACGTAGCCGCCGTCGGCGCACGCGTAGGTGGTGTAGAACGGCGCTCCGCCGTCCAGCAGGTTCGCGCCGCGCTCGTGCCGCCACTGGCCGGCCGCCTCCATGCCGACCAGCATGCCGAGCATCGCCCCCGCGCCGTCCACGATCGCGGCGTCGACGACCTGCCCCCGGCCGGTCCGCTGCCGCTCGTACACGGCCGCGAGGACCCCGGCGACCAGGAACATCGAGCCGCCCGCGAAGTCCCCCAGGAAGTTCACCGGGACGACGGGCGGCCCGCCGGCTTCGCCGATCGCGTACAACGCGCCACTGAGCGCGAGGTAGTTGATGTCGTGTCCGGGGGTACTGGCGAGCGGTCCCTCCTGCCCCCAGCCCGTCATCCGGGCGTAGACGAGGGCGGGATTGCGGTCCAGGCACACCTCGGGTCCGATGCCGAGCCGCTCGGCCACCCCCGGTCTGAAGCCCTCGACCAGGATGTCGGAGCTCTCGAGGAGGCTCAGGAGCTCCGCGATGTCGTCGGGGCTCTTCAGGTCCAGTGCGATGCGGTGGCGTCCGCGGTCCAGGACCTGGTGCCACTGTTCGAAGGAGCGGCGGCCGTCGGCCCGGTCGATCCGGATCACTTCGGCGCCCAGGTCGGCCAGCACCATGCAGGCGAAGGGCGCCGGCCCGATCGCCGCCAGTTCGACCACTCTCAGCCCGCTCAGGGGCCCGGTCGCGGCGGACCGGCCCTCACTCGCTGCTATGCCCATCCCGGGAGGCTAGGAAGCCTGTCCGGAAACCGGCTCGGGCCGCGCTCGCGCCGGGCTCGCACCGCGGCGCACGGACTCCAGCTGTGCCCGAGCGGGCGCTGGCACCGTGCACCGGGAACTTTGTGCCGTCGGAAACCCGACGTTCTTCACGAGGAACGATTCCCCACGAGGAAGGATCCACTGTGACAACCAGTGCTACGGAGCCGGGCACCGCCGAGGCGGAGACCAGCACCTTCCCCTACAAACGGCAGTGCCCCTTCACTCCTCCGAAGGAGTACGCGGAGATCGTCGAGAAGGACGTCTCCCAGGTCACGCTGTCCGGATCCGGCCTCCGCATCTGGACGGTCGCGGGCTACGAGACGATCCGGCAGCTGCTGACGGACCCCCGGGTCAGCGCCTCGCGCCGGCACGACAACTTCCCCTTCTACTTCATCGCCCCGCCGGAGTACCGCACCGAGACGTCCTTCATCGGCTACGACGGCAAGGCGCACAGCGACACCCGCCGCAAGGCCGCCCTGACGTTCACCAGCCGCCAGGTGCGCCGGCTGCGGCCCCGTATCGAGGAGATCGTCGACGACCACCTCGACAAGCTGCTGGCCATGGAGCCCGGGGTGGACTTCCACCACGCGTTCTCGCTGCCGGTGCCGATGACCGTCATCTGCGAGCTGCTGGGCATTCCGCAGGACCGGCACGAGTTCTTCATCAAGCACGGCACGGCACTGCTCGGCGGGCACAGCTCCACCGAGGAGCGCCAGGCCGCGATCGTCGAGGTGAACGCGTACGTCAGCGACCTCATCCAGCTGAAGAAGCGCGAGCCGGGCGAGGACCTGCTCAGCCGTGCGATGGCCGACTACGAGGCGTCCGGCGAGGAGTACACCGACCGCGACCTGTTCAACATGGTCCGGCTCCTGATGAACGGCGGCCACGAGACCACGGCCAGCCAGATCTCGCTCGGCACCGCCTGCCTGCTGGAGAACCCCGACCAGCTGAAGCTCCTGCTGAACGACCCCTCGCTGGTCAAGCCGGCCGTCGAGGAGCTGGTGCGGTTCGCGACCATCGGCGACACCGCGGTCCCCCGGGTCGCCCTGGAGGACATCGAGATCGGCGGCTCGGTCATCCGCAAGGGCGACGGCATCCTCTGCCTCGGCCTCGCCGCGAACCGGGACCCCGAGGTGTTCCCCGAGCCGGAGAAGCTCGACATCACGCGCGGCAGCCGCAAGCACCTGGGCTTCGGGCACGGCGTGCACCACTGCATCGGCGCGGACCTCGCCCGCCTGGAGCTGGAGATCGTGTGGAGCAAGCTGTTCCAGCGCATCCCGACGCTGCAGCTCGCCAAGCCCTTCCTGGAGATACCCCGTAAGGAGGGCGCAGTGATCTACGGGCTGTGGGAGCTGCCGGTCAAGTGGTGAGGTCGACCCGTGCTCGAGCAGCCATCCGTAGCGTGCCGTGGCACCACACCCCGGCGGCAGTCCAGGAGGAAGACGTATGAGCACGGCACTCACGCCTTTCCGCGTCGGGTTCCCCGACGCGGATCTCGCCGACCTCGGCGAGCGGCTGGCCCGGACCCGGTGGCCCGACAAGGAGACGGTCGGTGACTGGTCGCAGGGCGTGCCGCTGGCCTACCTCCAGGAGCTCGCCGAGTACTGGCGGAACACCTACGACTGGCGGGCGGCCGAGGCGCGGCTGAACGCGCTGCCGCAGTTCCGCACCGAGATCGACGGTCTCGGCATCCACTTCCTGCACGTGCGCTCGCGCCACCCGCAGGCGAAGCCGCTGCTGCTCAGCCACGGCTGGCCCGGATCCGTCATCGAATTCCTGGACATCATCGGCCCGTTGACGGACCCCGAGGATCCGGCGGACGCCTTCCACGTGGTCTGCCCGTCGCTGCCCGGCTTCGGCTTCAGCGACAAGCCGGACGAGGCGGGCTGGACGGTGGAGCGCACCGCGGCCGCCTGGGCCGAGCTGATGAACCGGCTCGGATACGAGCGGTACGCGGCGCACGGCACCGACTGGGGCTCCTTCCTGACCGGAATCCTGGGCGAGAGCGACGCGGAGCACCTGGTGGGCATCCACCTGGCGATGCCCTTCGCCCGGCCGCCGCAGGAACAGGTGGAGCTGGACGAGCGGGATCTGGCCGGCCTGGCCGCGCTCAAGGAGTTCCAGACCCACGAGGGCGCGTACTCCGTGCTGCAGGCCACCCGACCGCAGACCCTCGGGTACGGGCTCGCCGACTCGCCCGTCGGCCAGCTGGCCTGGATGATCGAGAAGTACTGGGCCTGGAGCGACCACGACGGCGACGTCGAGAAGGTCATCCCCCGCGACAGGCTGCTGGACGCCGTGACGCTCGCCTGGCTGGCCGGCACCGGCACCTCGTCCGCCCGGATCTACTGGGAGAGCCACAACAAGATGGCGCTCGGCCGGGTCGACGTGCCCACGGCCTGCTCCGTCTTCCCCAAGGACGCCCGGATGCCGCGCGCCTGGTGCGCGCACCGCTTCACCGATCTGCGGCGGTGGACCGACCACGAGCAGGGCGGGCACTTCCCCGCCCTGGAACAGCCGGAGCTGCTCGTCGAGGAGCTGCGCTCCTTCTTCCGCACGCTGACCTGAGACCCGAGACCTGAGACCTTCCGTCTGGAGGCACTGCCCATGACCGCCCGAACGACCGGGGTGAGTGAAGACCTGCCCGAATTCCCGTTCCCGGGTACGAGTTACCGGGGCCCCGACCCGATCTTCACGCGGTTGCGCGCGGAGCGGCCCGTCGCGCGGGTGCAGTGGAGCGGAGGCGGTCATGCCTGGCTGGTGACCCGCCACGAGGACATCAAGTCGGTACTGGACGACACCCGTTTCAGCCGCGCCGCCTCGTACGCGCCGGACGCCCCCACCTTCAGCGGGCTGTTCCAGGCCCCGCCGGGAATGATCATCTCGCTCGATCCGCCGGACCACACCAGGCTGCGCGTGCTGGCCGAGCAGGCGTTCTCGCCGGCCCGGATCCAGGGGATGCGGCCCCGGGTGCGGGAGCTGGCGGGCCGGCTGCTGGACGCGCTGGACAAGGAGTCGGACGGCGGTCCGGTGGATCTGGTCGAGGGCTTCGCCGCTCCGCTGGCCATGGCCGTCATCTGTGAGCTGCTGGGTGTCCCGGAGCAGGACAGGGACCAGTTCCTCACGTGGGTACGCCAGTTCGCCGATGTGTCGGGTCCCGAGGAGCTGGCCGTCGAGGGCCGCGAGAACCTCGGTGCCTATATCGCCGGACTGGTGGCCGGCAAGCAGGCGGAGCCCGCCGACGATGTGCTCTCCGCCCTGATCACCGCCCGTGACGGCGAGGACCGGCTCGGCTTCGAGGAGCTGGTCGGGCTCGGCTACACGCTGCTGGGCGGCGGTTTCGACTCGGCGGCCGGCCAGATCTCCAACTTCGCCCTGACGCTGCTCGACCGCCACACCGACGTCTGGCGCCGGCTCGGCGAGCACCCGGAGGACGTACCGGCGGCGCTGGAGGAGCTCCTGCGTACGGTCAACCTGACCGGCAACGACACCTCGGGGCTGCCGCGGATCGCCACGGAGGACGTGGAGATAGGCGGCGCGGTCATCCCCGCCGGGGACGCCGTGTTCCTCTCCTTCGCCTCCGCCAACCGTGACGGGTCGGTGTTCGCCGACCCCGACACCGCCGACTTCGGCCGGACCGCCAATCCCCACCTCGCGTTCGGGTACGGCATCCACCACTGCCTGGGGGCGCCGCTGGCCCGGGTGGAGCTCGCCGTCGCCCTGGAGGAACTGACCGGCCGCTACCCCGACGCGCGGCTGGCCGTGCCGGAGAGCGAGCTGCTCTGGAGGGCCGGCGATGTGAACCACAACCTGGTCAGCCTCCCCGTCCACCTGAGAAGGAGCACCACATGAGCAGCGTCGAACTTCCCGCCGTCAGCAGGGAGGTCCGCCTTGCGGCCTACCCGGTCGACGAAGTCACCCTGGAGCACTTCGAGTTCGGTGAGACCGAGCTGTCCGCGCCTGCTGACGGCGAGGTCGTCGTACGCAACGACTGGATGACGCTCGGCTCGGTGGCCCGCGACCAGATGAACCCCGACACGAAGCTGCCGATCCCGGTCTTCCAGCCGGGCGTCGCGATGTGGGGCCGCACCGTCGGCACGGTGGTCGCGTCCAACAGCGACACCCTCGCCGTCGGCGATCTCGTGGAGCACTTCTCCGGCTGGCGCGACTACGCGGTCGGCAACGCCCACGGGTTCTTCAAGCGTGACCGCTCCCTCCTGCCGGGCCCGGAGTACTTCCTGTCCCAGGGGCCGACGGCCTGGCACGGCATGGTCGGTACGGCGGCGGTCGCCGAGGGCGACACGGTGTTCGTGTCGGGAGCCACCAACGGTGTCGGCGCGCTGGCCGGGCAGATAGCGAAGCTGCGGGGCGCCAAGCGCGTCATCGGCAGCACCGGGTCCAAGGAGAAGATCGACTTCCTGGTCGAGGAGCTCGGCTTCGACGCCGCGTTCGACTACCACGAGGGGCCGGTGGCCGAGCAGCTCGCCGCACTGGCGCCCGACGGCCTCGACGTGGTCTTCGACAACGTGGGCGGCGAGCAGTTCGAGGCCGCGGTCCAGGTCGCGGCCCGCGGGGCCCGGTTCGCGCTGTGCGGTGCCCTGTCCGGGCAGCACGGCGCGGGTGACGGCGGCAGCCCCCGGCTGCCCCTGATGTCCGCCATCACCAAGGACCTGACGCTGCGCGGCTTCGCGACGCTGCACACGCCCGACCAGATCGAGGGCTGGAACGCCCAGTTCAGCACCTGGCTGCGCGAGGAGCGCATCGTCTTCCCGCACACGGTCGTCGAGGGCGGGGTCGCGGAGCTGCCGGAGGCGTTCGTGGCTCTGCTCGGCCGGAAGTACAGCGGCACGGTCCTGGTCAGGATGAGCTGAGACCGGCGGTCTTTTGTGCTGCGGTGGTGCCCCGGGGTCCGCGTGTCCCGGGGCACCACCGTCTTTTCATGGATACGAGGAGAGGATCCGGTCATGGTGACAGGAGACCCGAACGTGCTGGACCGACGGGCGCTCAACCGGAGCCTGCTGGCCCGGCAGCTGCTGCTGGAGCGCGCCGGTCTGCCGGCCGTACAGGCGGTCGGACATCTGGTGGGGATGCAGGCCCAGGCGCCCAACCCGCCCTACATCGGGCTGTGGACCCGGCTGGCCGGATTCCGTATCGAGGACCTGGCGGACAGGGTCAGGGACCGCGAGGTGGTCCGGCTGGTGCTGATGCGGGGCACGATCCACCTGGTCACGGCGCAGGACTGCCTGGCGCTCCGGCCGGTGCTCCAGGGCGCTCTGGAGCAGGGGCTGAAGGGCACCTTCGGCCGGAAGCTGGCGGGGCTCGACACCGCGGACGTGGTGGCGCTGGGCCGTGAGCTGGTCGAGAAGGAGCCGCTCACGCTGGGCGGTCTCGGCACCCTGCTCGCCGAACGCTGGCCGGACCGCGATCCGTTCGCCCTGGCCAATGCCGTACGCAATCTGGTGCCGCTGGTGCAGGTGCCGCCGCGCGGCCTGTGGGGCGAGAGCGGCCAGGCAGTGCACACGACGGCGGAGTCCTGGCTCGGCGGGACGCTCGCCGAGAGCACCTCGCCCGACGCGATGGTCGAGCGCTATCTCGCGGCCTTCGGGCCCGCCACCGTCAAGGACATCCAGACCTGGTCCGGAATGACACGGCTGGCCGACTCGGTGAACCGGCTCAGGCCCCGGCTGCGCACCTTCCGCGACGAGAACGGGCTGGAGCTCCTCGACCTCGCCGACGCTCCCCTGCCCGACCCGGGGATGCCCGTGCCGGTTCGCTTCCTGCCGGAGTTCGACAACATCCTGCTGTCGCACGCCGACCGCAGCCGCATCCTCACGGACGAGCAGCGCAAGCTGGTCTTCACCCGTAACGGCCTGATCAAGTCGACGTTCCTCGTGGACGGTTTCGTACGGGGGCTGTGGCGGATCGAGCAGGCGCGCAAGGAGGCGACCCTCGTGATCGAGCCGTTCGGCACGCTGGGCAGGAAGGACCGCGACGCCGTCGCCGAGGAGGGGAGCAGCCTGCTCGACTTCGCGGCGGCCTCCGCCACGACGCGCGGCCTCCGCTTCGACTGAGGGCGTACGACGGCGGGGGAGGGACCGGAAGGCCCGGTCTCTCCCCCGCCGTCGTACGCGGTCAGTTCGACCAGTCCGGGGTGTCGAGGATCTCCAGGACCGTCGTCGTCCACACGTATCCCGCGCCGGCCGCCTGGAGGACCACCAGGTCCCCGGGCTTCGCCTCGCCGCTCTCCATGACCCGGTTCAGTCCGAGCACCGGGTCGGCGGTACCGACCATGCCGGTGCTCAGGCCCCACTCGTGCGTCGTCCGCTCCCGGTCGACACCCAGCAGGCCGTAGAGCCCGTGGGTCACGATCGACAGGGCGAGGTTCTGGTGGAGGAAGTACCGCACGTCGGGCAGCTCCACCTCGGCCTCGTGGAGGGCCTGCTTCATCGAGAGCTGGACGCTGGCGGAGATCTTCTCGATCGCGTCGTCGAAGTCCATGTCCTCGGCGAGCAGGTAGTCCGACTTGCGCTCGCTGACCCCGACCGGGGCTCCCCCGGAGAACGGCGCGTCCGTCCAGCCGGCCCCGCTGCGGCCCATCGGCTCCAGCGAGGGGTCCGCGTGCGAGTACGTGGCGCGGACGCGGGCGAACCCGCCGCGGCTGGACAGGACGAGGGCCGCGGCGCCGTCGCCGTCGACGTTCTGCTCGTCCGATCCCCAGCGGTCGATGTAGGGCATCCGGAATGCGTCGCCGCCCGTGATGAGCGCCGCGGTGACATCGGGGCGGGAGGTCACGTACGAGGAGGCGACCTCGAAGGCCGCCAGCATGCCGTTGCAGCCCTGCTTGATCTCGAACGCCGGGCCCGTGCCGCCGACCGTCTCGCGCTGCACGAAGCTCGCGGGGGTCCAGAAGTCGAGCCCCTGGTGCCCGATGTAGCTGTGCAGGACCAGGCCGAACTCGTCGTGCTCGTGTCCGGACCTGGCCACCGCCCGGCGCCCCGCGATCGCCGCCATCGTGGGGCCGGTCTCGTTCTCGGCGGCCACGTGGACCGAGCGGAAGCCGTTCAGCGAACGCTTCTGCTCCGTGTAACTGCCCGCGGCGATCGCCTCCTCGGCGGTCTCGATCCGCTCGGGCAGGTACGCACCCACACCGGCGACGTAGAGGTTGTTCCAGCGCATGTCAGTCTCTCCTTCAGGACGCGTAGAGGTACGCCGCGAGAGTCGCGGGGGTGGGCGCCTGGTAGATGCGGCGTACCGGGATCTTGATCCCGAACGCCTCCTGGACGCGCCGGGTCAGTTTGGACGCCAGGAGGGAGTGCCCGCCCAGGTCGAAGAAGCTGTCCTCCACATCGACGTCCGGCATGCCGAGAACTTCGCCGAACAGCAGGCAAAGCTCCCTCTCCCACTCCGTTGCGGTCATCGGTGCCTCCGTTGTCTTCTGCGTCGGTTGGTGGCCCCGGTCCGGGGGCGCGGTCGGCGTCATGCCGCTTCGGTCTCGAGCCGGCTGTGCAGTTCCTCGTCGTACAGCTCGTCGACGGACATGCCGCCGGCGGCCACCGCGAAGTAGCGCTCCGTCAGGTCCTGGGACCCGCTGACCATGCGGAGCATCGCCATCCGGTCGGGTGTGACCTCCAGACGGCTCACGAACAGGGTGTTGCGGTAGCCCTCGAAGAGCTCGTCCTGGAGCTCCTCCCCGTACTTCCGCAGCCCTTCGGCGAGCCGCGCCGGGTCATCGAGTACGCCGCCGACCGACGCGGCCAGCAGATCGGCCTGCAGGAAGGCGTCGCTGATGCCGCGCGCGGTGATCGAGTCCTTGTGGTGTGCGGCGTCGCCGACGAGCGCCCAGCCGGGGCCGGCCGGGGTGCGGAAGAAGTTCTGCTGGTCCCCGGTGCCGCGCAGCCGTTCGACGCGTTCGCCGCCGTCCATCGCCCGCGCGTACAGGTCAGGCGCGGTGGTGCGGATGTTCTCCAGGTAGTGCTCCAGCGCGTCGCCGCGCACCTGGTTGAATTCCGCCTGCGGGAAGTACGCGGCGATCAGGGTGGCGTCGTCGTTGGTCGGTATCGCGCCGATCCAACGGCCGGGGCGCTCGTACAGCTCGAACTGGGACTTGATGCCCTGCCAGTAGGTGAAGTAGATGCAGGACATCAGCGGGTCCTGGACCGTGTACGGGGCGTCGACGGCCTTGGCCACCGCCGACCGCATCCCGTCCGCACCCACCACGAGGCGGGCCCGCTCCTCGACCGGCTTGCCCTCCGCCGAGCGGCACTTGACCCCGACGACGCGGTCCCCGTCGAAGACGAGACCGGACACGGAGCAGCCGTCCCGGAACTCCGCACCGGCGGCCACGGCCGCGTCGACCAGGATCTGGTCCAGCAGGTACCGGCGCGGTGCGTACGCGGCCGACTGTCCCTCGTGCGGGACGGTGCCGCCGTCCAGCCGGACGTCCTCGACCTGGTAGATGGTCCTGTCCAGCGCCGGGCAGCCGGTGGCGCGGACCGCGTCCAGCACCCCCCAGCGGGCGAGCCGCGCGATACCGGGCTGGTGGATGTAGTGCGTGGAGAGCGTGTCACTGGGGAACCGCGCCCGGTCGACGAGCAGCACCCGATGGCCCGCCCGCGCCAGGAGCAGAGCGGAGGCGGCACCCGCGACGCGAGCCCCCACCACGATGACGTCGTACATTCCGGACCTCCAAGTCACGGACATGCCCCTCGGTTCGACGGTGGGCCGGGCGGACGACGCCCGGCCCACCGGCTTAGGAGCAATCTGAGGGCACCTTCGCAGTCTCTTCTTGAGACCCGCTCGATCAGTCCTGGGCGGCGAACGCGCCGAGGTTCTCCCCGGCCCACTGGCGGAAGGTCCGCGCCGGCCGTCCGGTGATGCGTTCCACGGTGTCCAGGGTCGCGGCCGGCCGGCCGACCCCCGCGGCCCACTGGCCGAGGAGCGAGGCGAGGATCGGCGCGGGGACGAACCGGCCCATCTGCTCGACCGCCTGGTCGCGGGTGAGTTCCCGTACCGGGATCTCGCGTCCGAGGAGTTCCCCGAGGATGCCGAGCTGCTCACGGAAGGTCAGCGACTGCGGTCCGGTGAGGGTGAGGGTCCGGCCCACGAGGGTCTCGTCGGCCAGGGCGGCCGCGGCGACGTCGGCGATGTCGCCCTCGTGGATGGGCGCGGTGTGGGCGTGCGTGTACGGCAGTTCGACGGGCTGCCCCCTGCGGATGGCGTCACTCCACCCGAACGCGTTGCCGTCGAAGGCGCCAGGCCGCAGCACGGTGCCCGGCAGCGCCGACTCGGCGAGCGCGTCCTCGACGGCCGCGTGGAGCAGGGCCAGGGCGTCGGTCTCGGCGTCGGGGCCGCCGACCGTGGACGAGGACAGCAGGACGACGTGCCGGACCCCTGCCCCGGCCGCGGCGGCGAAGAGGTCCTTGGCGCCTTCGGACTCGGCGTACAGGAACACCTTGTCCACGCCGTCGAGGGCGGCGTCGAAGGTGTCCGGCTCATTCAGGTCCAGCCGGACGGTGTCCACTCCGGCCGGAACGCTCAACTCCCCGGGTGTGCGGCCGGATGCGCGCAGGGTGTGGCCCGCGGCGTGCAGGCGGTCGAGGACGCGGCGGCCGACGTTGCCGCGTGCCCCGGTTACGAGAATGGTCACGGTGGTACTCCCGTCGAGTGCGGTACCGGCCCGGATGGTGGGGTGGCTGACGGAAACCGTCGGCCCTACGGGCCTGTCCG
Source organism: Streptomyces sp. NBC_00683 (assembly GCF_036226745.1). Classification (NCBI taxonomy): domain Bacteria; kingdom Bacillati; phylum Actinomycetota; class Actinomycetes; order Kitasatosporales; family Streptomycetaceae; genus Streptomyces; species Streptomyces sp. NBC_00683. The sequence goes on from NZ_CP109013.1 coordinate 2,944,431, forward strand.
GCGTAACGGGGTCGGACGGGCCCTAAGCGGAGCCGGCAATTCAGTGAACAGGGCCCCACTCGCGCGTGCCTTGACCCGAGCGAGGACGTGGCCGGTTCCACCGGCATTCGAGCCGGTTCGCAGACCCTGCCGCCCCGGGCACCTCGAGAGGAGACAGGCCGATGACATCGGTAGTCGCAGCGTTTCGCCGTCGGGCCGCCGACGCCCCCGACACCGTGGCGGTCTCCGCCGGTGACGACCACCTGACCTACGCCGGGCTCGACCGCTGGGCGCGAGAGGTGTCGCGGGAGCTCACGGACCGTGCGGGGGCGACGGCGGGCGACCGGATCGCGGTCTGCCTGGAGCGCTCCCCCGAACTCGTCGCCGCGCTGCTCGGCGTGCTGGGGGCCGGCGCGGCCTTCGTCCCCATCGGCCTCGACGACCCGGCCGCACGGGTGGCCGAGGTGTTCGCGGACGCGGAGGTACGTGCCGTCCTGTGCGAGCCGGACGATGCCGGCCGCTTCTCGGCGTACGGCATCCCGGTCCTGCGGGTCCCGGCCCGTCCCGCGGCGGACCTGCCCCTGCCGCCGGAGACCGCCGGGGTCCGGCCCGGCGACCTCGCCTATCTGATGTACACCTCGGGATCCACCGGCCGCCCGAAAGCCGTCATGGTCGAGCACCGCAACATCACCAACCTGGTGACGGACCCCAACTACGTGGAGCTGGGCCCCGACGACCGGATCCTGCAGCTCGCTCCCGTCGCCTTCGACGCCGCCACGTTCGAGATCTGGGGCGCTCTCCTCAACGGGGCCCGGCTGGTGCTCGCCCCGCCGCGGCAGATCCAGGCGGAGGAGCTCGGCGCCCTGCTGCGCGACGAGGGCATCACCGTGCTCTGGCTGACGGCCGCGCTCTTCCACCGGCAGATCGATGTGGACGTCAAGGCGTTCAGCGGGCTGCGCACGGTGCTGGCCGGCGGCGACGTGCTCTCCGTCCCGCACATCCGCGAGCTGCAGGCCGCGGTGCCCGGCTGCGGGATCGTCAACGGCTACGGGCCGACGGAGACCACCACGTTCGCCGTCTGCCACCGGATCGGCGCGCGGGAGGACCTCGGCCACTCCGTGCCGATCGGCACCCCGCTGCAGAACGTCGACGTCCGTATCGTCGGCGACTCCGGCCTGCCGCTGCCCGACGGCGCCTCCGGCGAGCTGTGGATCGGCGGCGCGGGAGTGTCCCGGGGGTACTGGCGGCGCCCCGACCTCACCGACAAGGCCTTCGTCACCGCCCCCTGGGACGGTGCGGCCGGGCGGTTCTACCGCAGCGGCGACCTGGCCAGGCGGCGCCCCGACGGGGTCATCGAGTTCCTCGGCCGCAACGACGACCAGTTCAAGCTGCGGGGCTTCCGTATCGAGCCCGGTGAGCTCGAGAGCGTCCTCGCCGGCCATCCGCAGGTGCGCGGCGCCGCGGTCGGCGTCCGGGAGAGCCACCTGGGCGACCGCCGACTGGTGGCATGGGTCGTACCGGAGGCCGACACCCTCGACCGGCGCGCCCTGCGCTCGTACCTGCGCGAGCGCGTGCCCGAGCACATGATCCCCGCGGCCTTCGTCTCGCTGGCCGAGCTGCCCATCACCGGGAACGGCAAGGCGGACCGCAAGGCGCTGCCCGCCCCCGACTGGACGTCGAAGTCCATCTACGTCTGATCCCCCTCTCCCGAGCCGACCTGAAAGGACGGAGCATGACCAACCATCCGTTCACCAACCAGTACGTCGTGGTCACGGGCGGTGCCACCGGCATCGGCCGTGCCACCGCCCTCGACTTCGCCAAGCAGGGTGCCGCGGGCGTGATCGTCACCGGGCGCCGGGCCGACCGGCTCGCCGAGGTGGCGGCACTGCACCCGGCCATCGTCCCGGTCCGCGCCGATGTGAGCACGCAGAGCGGCGCGGACGCGGTCGCCGAGGCGGTCGGCGAGCTGGGCGGCTCCCTCGACGTCCTGGTGCACAACGCCGGGATCCACACCATCGGCGCGGCCGGCAGCATCGACACGGACGCGGCCCGAGAGCTGTTCGACGTCAATGTGCTCGGCACCGTGATCCTCACCAACCGGCTCCTCCCGGCGCTCCGTTCGCCGGGCGGCAGCATCGTGTTCGTCACCAGCCCGGCCGGCCACAACCCGACTCCGATGGCCTCGGTGTACGCGGCGAGCAAGGCCGCGGTGAACACCTTCACCCGCTCCTGGGCACTGGAGCTGGCCCCGAAGGGCATCCGGGTGAACGCGGTCGCTCCGGGCTGGGTGCGCACCGAGGTGTACGAGAGCCACGGCATGCCCCCCGAGCAGGTGGACGAGCTCTTCGCACAGGCGGCGAAGAGCGTGCCGCTGGGAGTGACGGGCGTGCCCGAGGACGTGTCGCAGTGGATCACGCTGCTCGCCGCGCCGAGCAGCGCGTGGGTGACGGGCCAGATCCTCACGATGGACGGCGGCGCCGATCTCGTACGCGCGAAGCAGGTCTGAGGCCATCCGGGCCCACCGAACCGAACCCGAAGAAGGAAAGGACGGCACACCGATGTCGCAGACAGTGGACCGGCAGGACGGCAGCCCCGCGCCCGGCCCGGTGCTCAGCCCCGAGGCCCTGTTCCACACCGGTCTGGTCGTGGAGGACCTGGACCTGGCGATGAAGACGCTGAGCGAGCTGGCGGGCTACCGCTGGACCAGCGTGATGGAGCTCCAGGTGACGGCGCGCACCCCGGGCGGCCTCCAGCACGGCGACCAGCGTTTCGTGCTGTCGCTGGAGGAGCCGCGGCTCGAACTCGTCGAGGCCATCCCGGGCACCGTCTGGGTGTCCGACGGCAGCAACGGGGCCCACCACGTGGGCTACTGGGCCGAGAACGACCGGATCGAGGCGACCTCCGCTGCGCTCGTGGAACTCGGCTTCGAGGTGGAGGCCTCCAACGACACCGAGGCGGACGGCACCCTGATGTGGGTCTACCACCGCGGTCTGGGCGGCATCCGGGTCGAGCTGCTGAACACCCTGATGAAGCCGTCCATGGACGCCTGGATCGCCGGCGCGGACCCCGCCGAGGTGCAGCAGGACGCGCCCATCGGCTGACGACGGCTTTCCCCCGCACAGCAGTTGAGCCCCCGCCCGGAAGGGCGGGGGCTCAACTGCTGTGTTCCTGGATCAGGATCCCCAGGTGACCGGCAGGGTCTCCAGGGCGTGGTTGATCCCGCCCAGGTGCCAGGGGACCTCGCTCTCGGGCACGGCGAGCCTGAGGTCGGGGAAGCGCCGGACCAGGCCGTCGATGGCGATCTCCAGCTCCATCCGGGTCAGTTGCTTGCCCAGGCACAGGTGCATGCCGTGGCCGAAGGAGAGATGCGGGTTGTGGGAGCGGCCGAGGTCGAGGCGGTCCGGGTCGGGGAAGACCCTCTCGTCACGGTTGGCCGAGGAGATGGCGATCACCACGGCGTCCCCCTTGGCGATCTTCACCCCGCCGAGCTCCAGGTCCTCCACGGCGATGCGCGGGTTGCCGGCCGAGTCCGTGGAGAAGAGGTTGACGTGCCGCAGCAGTTCCTCGACCGCCTTCGGGATCCGGGAGCGGTCCTCGGCCAGCCAGCTCCACTGGTCGCGGTGGTGCGCGATGAGTGCCAGGACGGAGCTGGCGAGCTGGTTGGCCGTGGTGTCGAAGCCCGCCCCGATCAGGGTGAAGGCGAAGGTCACCAGCTCCGTCTCGCTGAGCCGGTCCCCGCTGTCCCTGGCCGTGATCAGATCCGACAGCAGGTCCTGGGTGGGGTTCTCGCGCTTCTCCGCGACGACCTCGACCATGTACTCGTTCAGCTTGGCCAGTCCGTTGACGGAGTCCGAGTCCTCGCCCTGGTCGTCGACGGTGACGAAGTCCCGCGCGTTGGCGGCGAACAGCCGCAGGACCCTCATCGGCACACCCAGCAGCTCACCGATGACGGTCAGCGGCATGGGGACGGTGAACCGCTCCACCAGGTCGACCGGTCCGCCGGACGCGGCGAGGCCGTCGAGCATCCCGTCGGCGATCCGCTGGATGCCCGGCCTCATCTGCTCGATGCGCCGGGCGGTGAACGCCCCGGCCGCGAGCCGGCGCAGCCGGGAGTGCTCGGACCCGTCCATGGAAATGATCATTTCGGGCGTCGAGGTCATCGCCCCGCCGATCCGGGGTGCGCCGGGCTTCACGGTCTCGGCCCGGCTCAGCCGGGGATCCGCCAGTGCTTCCCGGGCCTCGTCGTAGGCGGTCACGAGCCAGGCGTCCACGCCGCCCTCGGTACGCACCCGTACGACCGGCTGCCCGGCCCGCAGCCCGGCGTACTGCGGGGCGGGGCAGCGGTAGGACGAGCCGGCGAGGGGGAACACCTTCATGTCCCGGTCCTCATCGGTCACTGACTCGCTCCCGTACTCGGTCACGGACACAACAGCACCTCCACAGTTGACACGGTTGCGCGGCACCGTAGAAGGCGCTGCTGGACACGGGGTTGCTTCGGACTCGACCCGCTCAGGCCGCGTCCGCCGGGACGTCCGGGCGCGGGGTGCGGCCCGGGACGGAAGAGCGTGCGGGCGGCAGGGTGCCGTCCACGAGATAGCGGTGCACGACGGCGTCGACGTGCGGGTTGCCGCCCAGCACGTACACCTCGTGCTCTCCCGAGTCCTGGACGGTGAGCAGGTGGTGGCCGACCAGTTCGGCCATGGCCACACCGCCGTCGTAGTGGTCCATGGGGTCGCCGTCGGCCTGCACGATCAGACCGGCGGCGTAGCCGTCGCGGGTGATCCGCACCGGCTCCTCGGCGGCCTCGAAGGCGCGGAAGGCACCCACCCACGGCGAGGCCCGGAGCACCCCGTAGCCGTACGGGAACCGCTTACGGAACTCCCGCATGTCCTGGTAGTAGACCTCCAGGTCGGACGGCCAGGCGTGCTCCAGCGTGATGGCTTCCAGGACGCCGACGCGCAGGTCGCCCTCGCTGTCTGCGGGCCGCCAGGTGCCCTGTTCGGCGAGCAGTTCGCGGCAGGCGTCCGGGTCGCCCTCGCGTGCCGCCCGGTGCACGCCGGCGACCAGGACGGCGAGGGTGGCCCACTGGCCGCGGTCGGCCGCCCGGTTGCCCACGGCCCCGTCGAACAGGGTCCGCAGCCTCACGGCGTCCTGCGGCAGCGACTCCAGGGCGGCGACCGCCTCCTCCACGGTGGTGAGCACCTGCTCGGCCGAGGCGCCGACGGCGAAGCTGCCGTGCCGCTCACCGGTCCAGCGGGCCCACAGGTCGACGTTGCGCTGGACGGCGTCGCCCTGCTGGAGGAACTGCTCGCGCCACGTCCACTGCGGGCCGACGCAGGAGTCCAGGACCAGCCGGTCCAGGCCGGCCGGGAAGAGGCTGCCGTAGACGGCACCGACGTAGGCGCCGTACGCGTACCCGACGAAGCTGATCCGCTCCTCGCCGAGCACGGCACGGATCACGTCCATGTCCCGGGCGGTGTTGGGGGTGCTGATGTGCGGGCGCAGGTCCCCGCCGCCCCGTGCGCAGGCCTCCTCGCGCAGCCGCATGTCCTCGGCCAGTCCGGCGAACACGGTGTCCGGCGGCCGGGAGTCGAACGGCTGGGCGGGGACGGCCACTTCGGCGTACAGCCGGGTCGATCCGGCGGTGCCGCGCGGGTCCAGGCCGATGAGGTCGTAGACCTCCTCCAGGGGGGTTCCGGCGAACTTGCCGGGCAGTCCGAGGCCGTGCCCCCAGTCGCCGCCGGGGCCGCCGTTGACGGCCAGCAGGACACCGCGCCGGCGCGCCGGGTCGGTGGCGCGGCGGCGGCTGAGGGCGAGTGTGATCCGCTCGCCCCCGGGGTCGGTGTAGTCGCGGGGGACCTCGATCGTCGCGTGCTCGGTCCGGTCGTCGTCCGGTGCGGGCGACCATGCCGGCCGCTGTGTGTGGAACTCGCTCACCACCGCAAACCTCCGTTCTCGTCAGGCCGCCAGACTCTCGGTAGCGCCTCGAGGGGTACTGGAACGTTCCCGGACCGGCACGAACAGGGCCGCCACCAGTCCGGCAACGGCGAACAGGGCCGCCCAGGTGAGCGCCAGTCCGTAGCCGGAGGCGAGGGCGTCCGTGGTGTCCGCCCCGGCGGCGACGCGGGCGTCGACGCGGGCGGCGGACAGTGCGGCCAGGGTCACCAGACCGGCCGCGCTGCCGAGCTGCCGGGTGGTGTTGAGCAGCCCGGAGGCGAGCCCGGCCTGATGGGCGGGGAGTCCGGCGGTGGCGGCGTTCGTCGTGGCGTTGAGCACCGCGCCCATGCCGAAGCCGAGGAGCACGGCGGGGCCCAGTACGTCCACGGTGTACGTGGCGCCCGCGTCCAGCCGGGCGAGCCAGAACAGTGCGGCGGCGGACAGCCCGAGGCCGCCGAGCAGGACCGGGCGCGGTCCGGTGCGGGGAACGACCGAGGCGATGCCCCAGCCGCCGAGCGCCATGCCCAGGGACAGGGGCAGATAGCTCAGGCCGGTGACCAGCGGGCTGTAGCCGAGCACCTGTTGGAGCAGCAGGGTGAAGAAGTAGAAGGTGCTGAAGAGCGCGGCGATGCCGAAGAAGGCGACGAGGTTGGCGGCGGCCACGGAGCGGTTGCGGAAGATCTTGAGCGGCACCAGGGGGTGCCGGGCGAACCGTGCCTGGATCACCAGGAAGGCGGCGAGCAGCGCGGCGCCGGCCAGCAGCGGTCCGAGCACCCGCACGGAACCCCAGCCGTGCACGTGCGACTCCGAGACCCCGTACACGGTGCTCATCAGCCCGAGCGTGACCGTGACGGCACCGGGGAGGTCGAGCCTGCGGTGGGCACGGCCCTCGCCCTGCGGCCGGGTCTCCGGTACGACCCAGCGGACGGCGGCGAGCAGGGCGATCCCGATGGGGACGTTGATCAGGAAGATCCACCGCCAGGAGAACCACTCGGTGATCACACCGCCGGCCAGCACACCGATCGCCCCGGCCGTCCCGGATACGGCGCTCCACCAGCCGTAGGCCCGTGCCCGTGCGCCCGGTTCGGTGAAGGTCGTGCCGAGCACGGTGAGCGTGGCGGGCGCCATGACGGCGGCGCCGAGCCCCTGGAAGGCGCGGGCGAGGATCAGCGTGCCCGGGGCGTCGGCCATTCCGCCGACCGCGCTGGCGAGCGTGAACAGGGCGACTCCGAACAGGAAGATCCTGCGCTGGCCGAACAGGTCCGCGAGCCGTCCGCCCAGCAGCAGGAAGCCGCAGACCACCACGGTGTAGGCGTTGTTGACGAGCTGCAGGTTGTGCCGGTCGAAGTCCAGGTCGTCAGCGATGACGGGCAGTGCCACGTTCACCACCGAGGCGTCGAGCACGTTCATGAACTGGCCCAGACAGCAGGCGACGAGCACCAGCCCGGTCCGGGGGGCGGCCCTGCCGGGCGGGGCGGGCGTCTGTCGCGTCCGATCGGTCACAGTCATGCGGGCACGCTGCGCCCCTTCGATGGACTGCCGCCGGACCGCGTGTCGACGCGCGCTCGAGCGCCGGTCCGCCCCGTGTGGCGCCGGGGTCGCGCGGGCCCGCGCGGTCGAGATCCCCTCCACCGGGACTGCAGGGACGTATCCCACAGTCCGGTGCCGTACTTCCGCACGGCTGGCCGACATTCCACGAGGAGAGCTCGCCATGGCCAAGATCACCTACAAGCATCCGAACGGTACCGTCACCATCGTCGACGTCCAGGCGCCCAACACGGTCATGCGCGGTGCGAAGCTCAACAACGTCGACGGCATCGAGGCCCAGTGCGGCGGCTCCGCCCAGTGCGGCACCTGCCATGTGTACGTCGACGAGGCGAACACGCTGCCGCTGCCCGAGATGGACTCCGTCGAGGACGACGTGCTGTACGGCACCGCCTGCGAGCGCACCGAGTTCAGCCGGCTGAGCTGCCAGTTGCCCGTCGGTGACGAGATCGACGGACTGCTGGTCCACCTGCCCGAGGCGCAGAGCTGATGGCCGCCCACGCGGTCGTCGTGGTCGGCGCGGGCCAGGCGGGGTTCGACACCGCCTGCGCCCTGCGCAGCCGGGGCTTCCGGGGCCGGATCACGCTCATCGGCGACGAGCCGCCCGGGCCGTCCTACCGGCCGCCGCTGTCCAAGGGCTACCTGGCGGGCACGGTGGCGGCCGAGGAGATCGCGCTGCGGCCCCCGTCGTTCTACACCGAACAGGACATCGAGCTGCTGCCCGGTGACCGGGTGGCCTCCCTCGACCGCGAGCGGCGCACCGTCCTCCTGGAGTCCGGACTGCGGCTGCCGTACGACAACCTCGTCCTGGCGACCGGTTCCCGGCCCCGTACCCTGCCCGTGCCCGGCGCCTCGCTGACCGGGGTGCTGTCGCTGCGCGGCCTGGCCGACGCCGAGGACCTGCGGCTGCGGCTCAGCGGGCCGCCCCGCAGACTCGTCGTGGTCGGCGCCGGCTTCATCGGCCTGGAGGTGGCGGCGACCGCCCGCGGCCTCGGCCACGACGTGACGGTGGTGGAGGCGCAGCCCCGGGCCCTGGCCCGCGCGCTCACCCCCACGGTGTCGGACCGGATCGTCGCCGAGCACCGCGAGCGGGGCGTACGCGTCCTGCTGGGGCGCGAGGTGACCGCACTCTTCGGCGACGCCGAGGGCCGGGTCCAGGTCATGGAGCTGGACGGCGGCGAGCGGATCGCCGCGGACCTCATCGTGGTCGGCGTCGGCGTCCTGCCGAACATCGAACTGGCCCTCGCCGCGGACCTGCTCGTCGGTGACGGCGTCGTCGTGGACGCGCAGCTGCGCACCAGCGACCCGGACATCTTCGCCCTCGGTGACTGCGCGCGCTTCCCGAGCCCGCACGCGGGCCGCCATGTCCGGGTGGAGTCCGTCCAGAACGCCTCCGACCAGGCCAAGTGCGTGGCCGCGGCGATCTGCGGCGAGCCCTACGCGTACACCGCCGTGCCCTGGTTCTGGTCCGAGCAGTACGCGCTGCGGCTGCAGATCGCGGGGCTGACGGCGGGCCACGACGAGACGGTCACCGTCGGCGACCTCGCCGACGGGAAGTTCTCCGTCTTCTGCTTCCGCGGGGGCCGGCTGACCGGCGTCGAGTCGGTGAACCGTCCCGCGGACCACGGCATCGCCCGGCGGCTGCTCACGGCCGGCACCGATCTGTCGCCCGAGACCGTCCGCGAGCCGGGCTTCGACCTCAAGAGACTCCCCCGCACCCCCACCACCCCCACAGCTTCACCGTCCCGCACAACCACCCAGGAAAGGCTGTCCGTCCATGCCTGAAACCACGTCGGCGCCCGCGGGCGCGACCACCGGGGCCGATACCGCCCGGCGTCGGCCTCCGCGTCCGATCACCCTGAGAGTCCTCGGCGTCTGGCTGGCCGTACTCGCGGTCCTGGCCGGTGTCGGCACCGCGTCGGCCACGGCCGGCGAGACGTCCAGGCACCACGTCAGAGCCGTGTCGCTGGCCGGAACCTGGGACCTCACGGTGACCGTCCACACCCCTGACGGCGATTCCGTCGCCCACTCCCGCTTCGTCTTCCGCGCCGACCACCAGCTGACGGTCGAGGGGCCGGCCGACGAGAACGGTGAGCCCCAGTTCGCCGGCAGCGGCTTCTGGAGCGACAAGAAAAACGGCACGTTCGCCTTCTACGTCACGCACCCGCCGGGCCCGCCGGGATCCCCGTACCCGGGCAAGGTGGAAGCGGTGCACATGGGGCGGGTCTCGGGGCAGCAGTTCGTCTCCCGGGCGTACGCCTTCGTCACCCCCGACGCGACCGTGGGCCCGCAGGGGCCGATCGACGTGGACGCCACCGCCGTCCGGGTGTCCTCCGCGGCCGGCTGACCCGGCTCCGGCCTCCTGCCCGCGCGCCCGCCTCCCGCTCCCACGAGCGGAAGGCGGGCGCGGCTCGTGCTGCGCCGAGGGGCGCGGGCACGGAACGGTCCCGGCCCCCTCGTCCTTCTTCTTGTCCGTGAAGGAGGATGAGGGGGCCGGGACCGTTCCCGTGTGTCTGCCGGGTCAGTTGCCCCGGACGACCGGGAGGCTGGTCAGCGTGTGGTTGATCTCCCCGGTGTGCCACGGCAGTTCGCTCTCCGGCACCGCGAGCTTCAGGTCCGGGAAGCGCCGTACGAGGCCCTCGATGGCGATCTCCATCTCCATGCGCCCCAGGTGCTTGCCCAGGCAGTAGTGCATCCCGTGGCCGAAGGAGATGTGCGGGTTGCGCTCACGGCCCAGGTCGAGCCGGTCCGGCTCGTCGAAGACCTCCGCGTCGCGGTTGGCCGAGGCGAGCGAGAGCAGGACGGCGTCGCCCTTCGGGATCGTCACGTCGCCGACCTCGATGTCCTCCGCCGCGATGCGCGGGAAGCCGGAGGTGTCGGTGGCGAACAGGTTGACGTGCCGCAGGAGTTCCTCGACCGCCTTCGGGATGCGGGAGTGGTCCTCGACCAGGTAGCGCCACTGCTCCTGGTGGTCGACCAGCAGGGCCAGTACGGAGTTGGCCAGCTGGTTGGCCGTGGTGTCGAAGCCGGCCCCGATCAGGGTGAAGCCGAAGGTGACCAGCTCGGGCTCGCTGAGCCGGTCGTCGTCGTCGCGGGCCGCGATGAGCTCGGACAGCATGTCGTCGGAGGGGTTGGCCCGCTTCTCGGCGATCAGCCCGACGATGTACTCGCTGAGCTTGCCCAGTGCGTGCAGGGACGCCTCACCGCCGGCCCGGTCGTCGACGGTCGCGAAGGCACGGGCCCACTGCTCGAACTCCCGCAGGTCCTGGGACGGTACGCCCAGGAGCTCACCGATGACGGTCAGCGGCAGCGGCACCGCCAGCTGCTGGACGAGGTCCACGGCGCCGTCCTTGGCCTCCATGTCGTCGAGGAGCTCGTCCGTGACCCGCTGGACGTTCTCCCGCATGCGCTCGACCCGCCGCATGGTGAACGCGCCGGCGACCAGCTTGCGCAGCCGCGAGTGCTCGGGGGCGTCCAGCGAGATGATCATCTCGGGGGTGGTGTGCATCGTGCCGCCCACCCGGGGAGCGCCTTCGCCGCAGGCCTGGGCGCGGCTGAGCCGGGGGTCGGCGGACAGCCGGCGCACGTCCTCGTAGCGGGTGATCAGCCAGGCGTCCACACCTCCCGCGGTGGGCACCTTCACCACCGGCTGTTCGGTGCGCAGCCGGCCGTACGCGGGCGCCGGGCCGCGGTAGCTGGATCCGGTGAAGGGGAACGTGCCGGCCACCGGGCAGCCGGTGCCCTGGGGCGCCGTCTCCTGGGTGGCTGTCTCCTGGGTGACTGTCACGACGAAACCTCCGCTTGGGGCGTTACGGGTCGGGCCTCAACGTACGGACCGCCGATGGAGGCCAAGTCGCCCCGAACTGGAGTCCGTCGACGGGCGTTCCCGGTGCCCTGGGCAGCCCCCTGGGACGCGGGAGGGGGCGCCCGGAACTTCCCGGACGCCCCCTCCCGCCGTGCGGCGGCTCGGCTCACTCGGCGGGGCCGAGGAGCACGGCCGAGTAGTTCTTCCGGGCCGCCGTGTCGTACTGGAGCGCCACATGGCTGGTGGCGGAGGTGATGTCCCGCCAGAACCGCTGCAGCGCGTGCCCCTCGCCGAGACCTCCGGTGCCGGCCGCGCCGACCAGCAGCGCGGCCGCCTCGCGGAGGGTCTCGGCGGCGTAGGTGGCGTTGCGCTCGTTGCGCGCCATGTGCTCGGGCGTGAACAGCCGCTCGTCCAGGACCTGGGCGTTCTGCTCCACGAGGTGACGCGCGGCGTCGACCCGGCCGGACGCGCGGACCACGGTCAGCTCGGCGGTCTGGTTGCGCCGCCGGCCGGTGATGGAGCCCGCGCACGCCGCCAGGGCGCCGGTGGCGGCGCCGACGACGGGCGCGATGAAGGTGAGTCCGCCGACGGCCTGGAAGGGCACGTTGTGGGCGGCCACCCGGGAGGTGCCGTTGCGGCCGGTGAGCATGTCGGTGCGGTCGAAGGACAGGTGCGCCGGTACGAACACGTCGTCGATGACGACCGTGTGGCTGCCGGTGGCCCGCATCCCGACGCTGTCCCAGGTCTCGCGCACGGTGTACGCGCCCCGGGGCAGGGTGAAGAAGCGCAGCTGCGGCGGGCCCTCTCCGCCGCCGACCGCCGCGCAGACCATCGCCCAGTCCGCGAAGTCGATGCCGCTGACGTACGCCCACTGGCCGGTGACCTGCCAGCCTCCGTCCACGGCCCTGGCCCGCCCCGCGGGCATCAGGCCGGTCGCCACGACCGTGTCGGGGCCTGCGCCCCACAGGGCCTGGTGGCCCTCCTCGGGCAGGTGGGAGGCGAAGCGCGCCGAGTACGCGGCGAGCGACGCACACCATGCCGAGGCGGCACAGCCCTCGCCGACGGAGACGACGGCCCGGGTCAGCTCCGCGAAGGAGCCCTCCGTGCCGCCGAAGCGGGCCGACACGAAGTGCCGGGCGAACCCGGCCTCACGTATCGCGTCGGTGACCTCGCGGGACAGGCCGCGCCCGGTGTCCGCGTCGGCCGCGTGCAGGGCCGCGAGCAGCCGCAGCCGGTCGGCGGCCGGGACCAGCCCCGTGTCCGTGGCCGCGGGGGCCGCCGGGGCGTCGATGACGCTTCCGTCGATGCTCATGCTCCGGCCCCGTCCCCGACGGCCTGCGCGAAGCGTTCCAGCGTCTCGCCCGGGCTCGGTCCGTCCAGCGCCTTGAAGATCCGCTCGGCGCCCGGGCCGTGCCGGTCCAGCTTGACGTGAGCGAGAGAGACCTTGGTGCCCCCGTCGACGGCCTCGAAGTCCACCTCGATCTGGCTCGCCCCGTCGTCGGTGGGGATGGACTGCCAGTTGGGGTCGATCCGCCAGGTCATGGCGACGCGGCGGCCGGGCACCCATTCCAGGATCCGGCCCCAGGCGATCTCGGTGCCCTCCACGTCCCACTCGTAGTAACGCCCGCCCACGCCCGCCTCGAAGGCCAGGCCGGCCCGCTCCTTGCGCACGAGGATGTGGCTCGGCGGCCACCAGTCCACAGGGCGCTCGGTGAAGACCTTGAAGCACTGGTCGGGCGTCGCCGCCACGGTCACCGACTTCCTGACATCGGGCAGGGTCTGCGTCTGCTCGGGCACGGGGCCTCCTCGCTCCAGCCGGGTGTCCGCCCGGTCGCCGCATCGAATGGCGCCCACGCTGACGGCAAGCGCTAGGCCCGGTGTGGAGTTCGGCTGGAGGGCCGGGCCTCCACCCCGGGTCCAGCGGCGTGCGAGAACCCCGCAAGGACACGGGCCCACCGTCGAGCTCCTGGACAGGATCGACACGAGCGATGGGGAGAGCACGATGACAGACGCGGGACGACGAGTTGCCTTCGTCACCGGTGCGACCAGCGGTATCGGCCTGGCCGTGACCGAGCTGCTCGCCCGGCAGGGGGTCGCGGTGTTCGGTGTGGCGCGCAGCGCCGAGAGCGTACGCACCGTGGTCAAGCAGCTGCGTGAAGAGGGCCTCGAAGTGGCCGGCACGGTGTGCGACGTGACGTCCCTGGAGCAGATCCAGGAGGCCGTACGGGCCGCGGTCGCCGAGTACGGGCGGATCGACATCCTCGTGAACAACGCGGGCCGGGGCGGCGGCGGTGTGACGGCCGAGATGGAGGACTCGCTCTGGGACGACGTGATCGAGACCAATCTCAACGGCACCTTCCGCGTCACCCGCGAGGTACTCAAGGCCGGCCTGATGCGGGACGGCGACTGGGGCCGGATCATCAACATCGCGTCCACCGGCGGGAAGCAGGGCGTCGAACTCGCCGCGCCCTACTCCGCGTCCAAGCACGGCGTGATCGGCTTCACCAAGGCCGTGGGCAAGGAGCTCGCCCCGACCGGGATCACCGTGAACGCCGTCTGCCCGGGCTATGTCGAGACGCCGATGGCGCAGCGCGTACGCCAGGGCTACGCGGGCCACTACGGGGTGAGCGAGCAGGAGATCCAGGACAAGTTCAACGCGAAGATCCCGCTGGGCCGTTACTCCACCCCCGAGGAGGTGGCCGGCCTGGTCGGCTACCTGGCCTCCGACACGGCCGGATCGATCACCGCCCAGGCACTGAACGTCTGTGGCGGACTCGGCAACTACTGAGCCCGCCCGTACCCCCTCATGGCCCTGATGGCACGAGCAGAATCGGAGTACCTGACATGACTGCTGTGACCGCCGGCGCACTGCTGGCCGAACCCGACGTGGCCGCCTTCCGTACCGCGATGGGCCGATTCCCCACGGGCGTCACCCTGCTCACCCAGGGCAGCGGCGACGACACCATCGTCATGACGCTCAACAGCCTGACCTCGGTGTCGCTCGACCCGATGCTGATCCTGGTGTCCGTGAAGGCCGACGGCCGGATGCGGCCGCGGATCTCGCGCGCCGGGAGCTTCGCGGTGAACGTGCTGACGGAGGCGCAGCGCGACCTGGCGCAGGAGTTCTGCCGCCCCGACCGTTCGGAGGGCCGGGCCGCGATGCTGCGGCTGTCCGCCGAGGAGGGTGTCACCGGCAACGCCGTACTGCCCGACGCGGAGACGTACGTGGAGTGCGTCCTGGACGCGGAGTACGCCGCCGGGGACCACACGCTCCTCATCGGCAGGGTGGTCGCCCTGTCCGGCGGGCTGTCCGCCCCCGACCCGCTCCTCTTCCACCAGGGCCGTTTCGGCCGGCTGCCCTCCGCCGCGAAGGAGGAGGGCGCGTGACGACGGCTCAGGCCCCGCGGGTGGCACCGCCCGGCTCGCTGGTGCCGGTCGCCGAGGACGTGTACGCCTTCGTCCAGCCGGAGGGCGGCTGGTGTCTCAACAACGCGGGCCTGGTCGCCGGCGGGGGCCGCTCCGTCCTGGTGGACACGGCGGCGACCGAGTCCCGCACCCGGCGGCTGCGGGAGGAGGTCGCCCGGATCGTTCCCGGCGGTCCGGACTACGTCGTCAACACGCACTTCCACGGCGACCACACCTTCGGCAACGGCCAGTTCGCCCCCCGCGCGGTGGTCGTGGCCCACGCGGGGACGCGGGCCGACACCGAGGAGGCGGGCCTCGGCCTGCGCCACCTGTGGCCGGACGTGGAGTGGGGCGAGACCCCGCTGACGCTCCCCACCCTCACCTTCCGGGACGAACTCACCCTGCACGGCGAGGGGCTGCGTACCGAGCTCCTGCACGTGGGGCCCGCCCACACGGCGAACGACATCGTGGCGTGGGTGCCCGAGCGCGCTGTCCTGTTCACCGGTGACGTCGTCTGGTCGGGGGTGACCCCGTACATCCTGATGGGGTCGGTCACCGGTTCGCTGCGGGCCCTGGAGCGGCTGCGGGCGCTCGGGCCCGCGGTGGTGGTCCCCGGGCACGGCCCGGTCGGCGGACCGGAGCTCATCGACGCGACGGAGGCGTACCTCCGGCTGCTCCAGGGGTTGGCCGAGGACGGTCTGCGGCGCGGCGTGGGCCCGCTGCAGGCCGCGCGGGAGGCGGACATCGGCGCGTTCGCCGGGCTCCTGGACTCCGAGCGGCTGGTCGGGA
Organism: Streptomyces sp. NBC_00683; assembly: GCF_036226745.1. Classification (NCBI taxonomy): domain Bacteria; kingdom Bacillati; phylum Actinomycetota; class Actinomycetes; order Kitasatosporales; family Streptomycetaceae; genus Streptomyces; species Streptomyces sp. NBC_00683. The sequence continues at coordinate 2,959,891 of NZ_CP109013.1, forward strand.
ACCTCCACCGCGCGTATGCGGAGCTCGACGGCCTCGCCCCGGGTGCCCGCATCGATGTGGCGGCGTCCTTCAAGGAGATGGTCGCCTTCCACGGGGGGCTGCCGGCCTGTCACGCCTGACGGTACGGCGCACACACCGCGCCACTCGTACCTCTCGCACACCTCGCACACCTCGCACAACCGAAGGAGGAGTCGTCGATGGAGACGATGCTGCTGGACCGTGTCACGGTGGAACTGCCGCTGCCGGAACTGTCACTGCCCCTGCCACCCGCACCGCCGGACGAGGCACCCCCCTGGGTCCCCCTGCTGCTGGCCGGGGACCTCGACGACGACGGGAGCGAACCGCACATCTGCCGCGGCATCGACTGACGGCCTGCCGGAACGGTGTCCGGCGCATGGACGAGGGGCCCAACGCGTTGGGCCCCTCGTCCATGCGCCGGACACCGTGTTCAGGAGGCGGCCGGAGCGACCGGGCTGTCGCGGTGGATGACACGGGAGCGGGTCAGCAGGCGGCCGTCGCGGCGGACCAGCACGTCGTCCACGGTGAAGGTCGGCTGGAAGGAGACCTTCCCTTCACGGTCGGTCTGGGTGACCAGCGTGTAGTACGAGACCCGCAGCGTGTCCTCGTCCGCCGGGTCGGCCTCGATGAGCAGATGGCCGAACCAGTGCCGCACGGCGATGTCCTGGTAGCGGGGCAGGTTGGCCCGCATCCCGGCGATCATCTCCACCCGGCCGCTCTGCCGCTGGCCGCCCGCGTGCACGACCTCGCCGTCGTCCGTGAACGTGTCGGCGAAGCCCTCGATGTCGAGGGCGTCGACCCGTCGCATCTGCTGGGCGTAGAAGGTCTGCACCTCGGCATACAGGTCACCCGTGACCTGCTGACGGAGGGTCCCGACGGGCTGAGACATGGCAACTCCCTTCGCGACGGCCGCCCTCATGGCTGCGCCGTCACCACCAGGCTGCCGGGTGCGGCTGCAGCGCCACTGGAGACGCACTCGCTCCCCGCTCCGGGACGGCCCCCGGCGTCAGCCGAGCCGGCGTACCGGCTCCCCGTCGAGGAACGCGCGGATGTCCTCGACGGCATGCGTGTAGTACGTCGCGTAGTTGGCCCGGGACACGTAGCCCAGGTGCGGGGTCGCCAGCAGGCGCGGGGCGGTACGCATGGGGTGGCCGGCCGGAAGCGGCTCGACGTCGAACACGTCGACTCCGGCCCCCGCGATGGCCCCCTTGTGCAGTACGTCGAGCAGCGCGTCCTGATCGACGATCGCCGCCCGCGAGGTGTTGATCAGATAGCTGCCGGACCGCATCAGGCCGAGCTCCTGCGCCCCGATCAGCCCTCGGGTGCGATCGCTCAGCACCAGGTGCACGGAGACGAAGTCGCTGGTCTCCAGGAGCTCTTCCTTCGACGCGGCGAGCACGACACCTGCCTCCGCCGCCCGTTCCGCCGTCAGATTCGTGCTCCAGGCCACTACGTCCATGCCGAAGGCGAGGCCGACCCGGGCGACCCTGCTGCCGATCTTCCCCAGTCCGAGGAGCCCCAGCTTGCGCCCGTGCAGGTCCGCCCCGACGGTCGACTGCCAGGGGCCGCCGTCGCGCAGGGCGTTGGCCTCGGGCACGATCCCGCGCGCCAGGCCGAGCAGGAGCGCCCAGGTGAGCTCTACGGGCGGGGTGGTGGTGCTCGCGGTGCCGCAGACGGTGACCCCGTGCCGCTCGGCGGCGGCGTAGTCGATGACGGAGTTGCGCATGCCGGACGCGATGAGCAGCCGCAGCCGGGGCAGCCGCTCGATCAGGGAGGCGGGGAACGGCACGCGCTCGCGCAGGGTGACGACGATGTCGAAACCGGCGAGTGCGGCGGCCAGTTCGTCCTCGGAGGCGAAGTGCTCGGCGAAGCCGACGACATCGACGTCGTCGGCGACGGGCGACCAGTCCGCGGCAGTGGTGGCGACGGACTGGAAGTCGTCCAGCACGGCACAGCGAAGTTTCACGGCGTCTTCTCCCTCGGCGGCTCCCGAGGAATCTACCGGCCGCGCTCCGGGCTCACGCGTCCGGCCAGGCGTCCCGGTTCCGGGCGACGTCGTAGACCCTTTCGACCTGGGTGGGGGTCAGGACGTCCTTCAACGGGGCGAGGGCGGACAGGTCGCGGTCCCGGCAGACGCGGACGTCGGGCGGGGTGGCGAGCACATCGAGGGCGGCGACTCCGACGAACACCAGCACGGACCGGACCGGCACGGCGAAGGCGCAGTGCGTCTCCAGCACCGTCCGGGCATGCCGGGCCCCGGGCGCGGCTTCGAGTACGTACGTCTGCGGGGAGCCCTCGTCGATCTGCAGCGTGCCGTCCCCGATCCGTACCGAGGCACCGGGCCGGTGCTCGGTGCGCACGGCGAACACCCCTCCGGGGCCGATCAGCAGATGCCCGATCTCCGCACCGCCCGGCAGGGGCAGGGAGTGCAGGACCCTCCAGCCGTGACGGGTCAGCCGCCTCAGCTCGGCCCCGACCCGCCGCTCCCCGGCGAGGGCGCCCCGGCGCGGATCGGCCTCCTTGCTCCGCCGCAGCGCCCCGGTGGTGGCCCGTACGAGCAGCCCGGGGCCGTTCTCGGCGAGCTGCGCCCGGAGCGCGGCACCGGGCCGTCGGGCCGCCAGGTCGTTCACGGCGGTGAGCGCGGGCAGCACGGGCCGCCGCGCCGACGCCCGCTGCCCGGGCTGCCCTGCCGGCACCTGCTGTACAGGCTGCTCGGGTTGCTCGGGCTGCCGTCCCGGTGCCTGCCGCAAGGGGGCGGGCGCGGGCTCCCGGGCCCGGCCCTGCTCCGGCACCCGTAAGCCCTCCGGCTCCCCGTCGGGTGCGCGGCCCGGCTCCCCGTCCGGCGGGGCCGGGCGGGGAGCGTCGGGTTTCCGCATCCGCCGGAGCGGCGGGATCCGTGGGGCCGGCGGCGGCCCCGCAGGCGCCGCCTCGTCGAGCGCGGGCATGTCCGGGACCTGCCGCGCGAGCGCGTCGGTCACGGCGTCGCGGTAGCGCGGGTGCAGGACCGTGATCGTGCCGCTGCCCAGATCCGCCCATCCGATCGCCGTGCCGTCCGGCAGGTTCACATAGAGCCGGTCGTGCCCGAAGAGCTGCCATGACGTGACCTTCAGATCCTGCATTCGTGCCCCCTCGCGTTCACGCGTGCGCCACCCGACTCCCCCAGCCTGTACGGCAGTTCGACGAACGGACAGGGCGCAGAGCGGGCGCGCGGAGTCGAGCCCCCGGCGGTCCGGGCCGCCCCGCGCCCTCCACGGCACCCGGGGGCGCCTCTCAGCGGGGCGGCAGCCCGGGCGCCGGCCAGGCGTCCATCAGGGCCTTCACCTCGCCGCGGACCTTGGACACGGTGGCCTCGTCACCGGTGCGGGCCGCCTCGACCACGAGGTCGATCCACTGGGCGACGGCACGCATCTCGGACTCCGGGATGCCCCGGGAGGTCAGCGCGGGCGTGCCGATGCGGATGCCGGACGGGTCGAAGGGCTTACGGGGGTCGTACGGCACCGTGTTGTAGTTGACGACGATCCCGGCCCGGTCCAGGGCCTTGGCCGCGACCTTGCCCGGTACGTCCTTCCCGGTGAGGTCGACCAGCAGCAGGTGGTTGTCCGTACCGCCGGACACCAGGTCGAAGCCGCGCGCGGCCAACTCCTCCCCCAGAGCCCGGGCATTGGCGACGACCTGATGGGCGTACTCGCGGAACCCGGCCCCCGCCGCCTCCTTCAGCGCGACCGCGATGGCCGCGGTGGTCTGGTTGTGCGGACCGCCCTGGAGGCCGGGGAAGACCGCACGGTCGATGGCGCGCGCGTGCTCGGCCCTGGACAGCAGCATCGCTCCGCGGGGCCCGCGCAGGGTCTTGTGGGTGGTGGTGGACACGACGTCCGCGTACGGAGCGGGCGAGGGGTGCGCACCCCCGGCGATCAGTCCGGCGATGTGGGCGACATCGGCCACCAGCACCGCCCCCACCTCGCGGGCGACGTCGGCGAACCCGGCGAAGTCGATCACCCGGGGCACCGCGGTGCCGCCGCAGAAGATCAGCTTGGGCCGCTCGGCGCGTGCCAGGTCGCGCACCTCGTCCAGGTCGATGCGCCCGGTGTCGCGGCGCACCCCGTACTGCACGCCCCGGAACCAGGTGCCGGTCGCGGAGACGCCCCAGCCGTGCGTGAGGTGCCCGCCCATCGGCAGCGACATCCCGAGGACGGTGTCGCCCGGTTCGAGGAAGGCCAGGTACGCGGCGAGGTTGGCGGGCGAGCCGGAGTACGGCTGCACATTGGCGTGGTCCATCCCGAAGAGCGCCTTGGCCCGCTCGACGGCCAGCGTCTCCACCTGGTCGATGACCTGCTGGCCCTCGTAGTAGCGCTTGCCGGGGTAGCCCTCGGAGTACTTGTTCTGCAGGACGGTGCCGGTCGCATCGAGGACGGCGGCGGACACGTAGTTCTCACTGGGAATCAGGCGCAGGGTGTCCGCCTGGAGCCGCTCCTCGGCGCTCACCAGGGCGGCGAGTTCCGGGTCGGCCGCTGTCAGGGCGGGTCGGCGGTCATCGGACGGCTGTACGGCCACGGGGGTCCTCCCGGGTCGGTCGCAGTGCTGCGACGTGGACCCGGATGCCCAGGCGGACGGCCCTCCGGCGATGACGCCCCGGGCAGGCCCGGGGTGTGCCGCTCCCTCGTGGTCGTTTCCACGGAGCACCCTGCCGGGTACGCGCCAGTCGCGGCGTTCCGCACTTTACTGCGCGGACGTCCGCGGCGGGTGCTTGTCGGACGTGGTCGGCGATTTCACCGATGTTCCGGGAGAGCGGGCGGCGCGATGGTGTGCAACGGCACCCGCCCCCATCCGCTCCCCGGAGGAATCCCATGCGCATCCCCCGCGTGCTCACCGCAACCATGCTGGCCGTCGGGCTGGCGGGCATCTCGGTACCCGTATCCGCTGCCACGTCGACCGCGGCGGCGGCCGGGCAGTACGTGGCCCTCGGCGACTCGTACGCCTCCGGTACCGGCGCGGGCGACTACTCGGACACGGCCTGTACCCGGAGCAGGAACGCCTATCCGCAGCTCTGGGCGAACGCCAACGCCCCGGGCTCGTTCACCTTCGCCGCCTGCGGCGGGGCGAAGATCCCCGATGTCCTCGCCGACCAGGTCGAGCACCTGGGCTCGGGCACCACCCTGGTCAGTCTCAGCATCGGCGGCAACGACTCCGGCTTCGCCTCGACGATGCTGAGCTGCAAGTACTCCACGCTCTCGGCCTGCGAGCGGGCCCTGGACACGGCAGCGGAGTACGTCCGCGACGAACTTCCGGGCGAGCTGGACCAGTTGTACGCGACCGTGCGCGACCGGGCACCCGGCGCCCATGTCGTCGTCGTGGGCTACCCGCACCTCTACAAGGAGGGCGGTCTCTGCCTCGGCGGTCTCAGTTCGGCCAAGCGCACGGCTGTGAACAAGGGTTCCGATCTTCTGAACGCGACGATCGCGGGCCGCGCCGCCGCGGCCGGTTTCGCCTTCGCGGACGGCCGTCCCGCGTTCGCGGGCCACGAGATCTGCACGAGCGACCCGTGGATCAGCGACTCGAACGTGCACCCCACGGCGGAGGGGCACGAGAAGGCCTACCTGCCGGCCCTCGAAGCGGCGGTCCCGGCCGGCTGACGGGCCGGACCGGCGGTCCTCCACGGCGTCCACCGGTGGAGGACCGCGCCGCCCTTCAGGCCGTGGAGCGGGGCCGGCTCGATGCGGCCCGCTTGCCGGCCGACTTCCCCGCGGTCTTCGGCGTCGTCTTCTTCGCCGCGGCCTTCTTCGCCGTCGTCTTCGTCGCGGCCGTCTTCTTCGGCGTCGCCTTCTTCGCCGCGGTCTTCTTCTGCGTCGTCCTCTTCGCGGTGGTCTTCTTCGCGGTGGTCTTCCTCGCCGCCGTCCTCCCCGAAGCGGTCTTCTTCGCGCCCCCCGCACCGGTGGCGGCCTTCGTGCCCGTCTTCTTCCGGCCCTCGATGGGGTGGACGTCCGCCACCTCGTCCCCGTCCTCGCCGTGGGACTCCTTCGCCGCCCGCACGCTGCTCTCCAGCGCCGCCATGAGGTCGATGACCTGGCCCCCGCCGCTCTCCTCCTCCGCCGTCTCCACGGTCTCCCCGGCGGCCTTCGCCGCGACGAGCTCCTCGACCGCCTCGCGGTAGTCGTCGTGGAGCGTGTCCAGGTCGGCTTCGCCGAGGGTGTTCATCAGGGTGTCCGCCAGGTCGAGTTCGGCATCACGGACCTTGATGCCGGCGTCCGGAGCGATGCCTTCGGGGGTGCGGATCTCGTCCGGCCAGAGCAGGCCGTGCATCGCGATCACGTCGTCGACCACCCGCAGCATGCCGAGCCGTTCGCGGCCGCGCAGCGCGAACTTCGCGACGGCGACCTTCTCGCTCCGCTTCAGGGCCTCGCGCAGCAGCGCGTACGGCTTGGCCGCGGGCCCCCCGTTGGCGGAGAGGTAGTACGCCGAGTCGAGCTGGAGCGGGTCGATGGCGGAGGCGGGCACGAAGCCCTCGATCTCGATCGTCTTGGCGGTGGGCAGCGGGAGTGAGGCGAGATCCTCGTCGGTCACGGGGATCACGGTGCCGTCGGCGTCCTCGTACGCCTTGCCGGTCTCGGCGCCGGTCACTTCCTGCTCGTCCAGTTCGCAGACCTTGTGGTACCGGATCCGGCCACCGTCGGCGAGGTGGATCTGGCGGAAGGAGATCGAATGGTTCTCGGTGGCGTTCATCAGCTTGACCGGGATGCTGACCAGCCCGAAGGAGATGGAGCCGTTCCAGATGGACCTCACCGTTCACCCCTAACGACCGCTTAGCCCTCTTCAGACCGATTTCATGTGATTCTTATCGTATGACGCCGATCACGGAGGTGGAGGGGCGGCGCCTGGCGCTCAGCAATCTCGACAAGGTGCTGTACCCCGCCACCGGCACCACCAAGGGCGAGGTTCTGCACTACTACGCGGCCACGGCGGCGGACGCCCTTCTCACCCATGTGCGCGACCGGCCGCTGTCCTTCCTCAGATATCCGGACGGCCCGGCGGGACTGCGCTTCTTCACCAAGAATCCGCCCCCCGGTACGCCCGACTGGGTAGCCACCGCCCCGGTGCCCCGCCACGACGATCCGGACGCCCGGCAGATCCTCGTGCAGGACCTGCCCTCACTGATGTGGGCCGCGAATCTGGTGGTGGAGTTCCATACGCACCAGTGGTGCCGGGACACGCCCGCCGTCGCCGACCGGATGGTGTTCGACCTGGATCCCGGGGCGCCCGCGAGCATCGTCGAATGCTGCACGGTGGCGCTCTGGCTGCGGGAGCGGCTGGCGGCCGACGGCCTGTCCGCGTACGGGAAGACCTCGGGATCCAAGGGGCTGCATCTGCTCGTGCCCCTGGAGCCCACCCCCAGTGACGAGGTGACGGCCTACGCGAAGGCACTCGCCGTCGAGGCCCGGAGCGAACTGCCCGAACTGGCCGTGCACCGGATGACCCGTGCGCTGCGGCCGGGAAAGATCTTCGTGGATTTCAGCCAGAACGCGGCGGCCAAGACGACCGCGGCCCCCTACACCCTGCGCGCGAAGGACAGCCCGACCGTGTCCGCACCCGTCACCTGGGACGAGATCGAGGCGTGCGGGACCCCCGCCGATCTGGCCTTTCTCGCCGGGGACATGGCCGCACGGCTGGACCGGCACGGGGATCTGCTCGCCCCGCTGACCGATCCGGGCCAGGCGCGTCCGCTCCCCGGGGGCTGAAGCGGACGGCGGACGGACAGGCGGGGCACAGCCCCTCCACAGCTGCCGTGCCACCTGGCGAGGAAAGGCCACAAGTGGAGGGTGGATTGTCCTGGCAGTGGTGCACACTCTGCGCAGAGATGCTTCCTGAACACGGTGTCCGCCGGATTCGGGGTGCAGAGCATGACACGGGGAGGGAATGGCGTGTTCGCGGGGATCGACGAGGTCGACTGGGCCTCGATGGAGCATGCCTACGGGCCGGCCGACGATGTGCCGGGGCTCCTGCAAGGACTCGCGTCCGCCGATCCGGCGGAGCGCGAGAGCGCGCTCGACGGGATGTACGGCGCGGTTCACCACCAGGGCGACGTGTACGCGTGCACGCTCGCCTGCATTCCGTTTCTCTTCGAACTCGTCGCGGATCCCGGCATTCAGGACCGTGGCTCGGTCGTGGAACTCCTCACCAGCATCGGCGGCATCGATCTGGACGAGGACGACGAGGACGATCTGGACGAGGACGAGATGGAGGGCGCGGCGAACTACGCGATGGCGGCGGCTGCCGTCACCGCCGGAGCGGGGGTGTTCTTCGAGCTGATCGCCGACGAGGACCCGGGCGTGCGGCTCGCCGCCCCGCTCGCGCTCGCCACCCTGCACAGCCACCCGGTCAAGGTGCTGGCGCTGCTGCGGGAGCGCCTGCCGGTGGAGGCCGACGACGAGGTGCGGCTCGCCCTCGTCGAGGCCGCGGGGCGGGTCGCCCTGCGCCACCGGCCGCTGGCCGGGCAGGCGGCGGACTGGCTGAGCAGGCTCGCCGCGGAGGCGTACGCGCCGGGGCTGCGGCTCGCCGCCCTCGCGCAGCTGGCCCGGTGCGCTCCGGACGCGCTGCCCGGCGATGTCGTACGGGTGGTGTCCGGGCTGCTGCGGGAACTGCGCTCGCAGCCCGGACGGCCGGATCCGCACCCCGTGGAGACCCCGGGCGGTGACACCGCGTCGCTGGAGCGGACCTCGGCGCCGACGCTCCTGGGGCAGCTGCGGGCCCTGTCCGCGGAGGAGTCGGCGGGCCGCAGCGCCCCGTGGGCCGCCGATCTGCTGCGGACGCTGCACGTCGGCCTGGACGACCGCGTCGAGGACCGCACCGCGTTGCTGACCGACCAGCTGTGCAGCCCCGATCCCTGGCAGCGGATCGATGCCGTACGGATGAGCAGCGGGCTGATCAGGGCCTGGCGCGGTTCGTACGAGGGGCTGGTCCGGCTGGTCGGGGTGCAGCTGGCCGATCCGGAGCCGCGGCTGGCCGAGGCGGCCTCGCACGTGCTGGAGGAGCTGTTCGGTCTGGCCGCGCCGGCCGCCGACGCCCTGGCCGAGCGGGTGGCCGGGGATCCCGGTGGCTGGGTGAAGGAGTGGGCGAGCGGGCCGCCCGGGCTGGGTTCCGCGGTGAAGGCGCTGGCCAGACTGGGCGACGCCCGGGTGCTGCCCGCGCTGGCGGCGGCCCTGGAGCGGCCCGAGGTGCCGCACGACGTGGGGTTCGCCATCGGGTACCTCGGCGACACCGCGGCCCCGCTCGCCGGGGTGCTGAGGCGCAGGCTCGGCGAGGTCGGCCTGGACGAGGGTGCGTACGACCGCGCGAGTCCGCTGCTCGGCGGACTGACGGCGCTGCGGGCGGGCGAGGCCGCGCCGGAGGTGCTGCGGGTGCTGCGGGGGGCACCCGAGTACCGGGGCGAGTGGCTGCGTACGGCGGCGCTGCGGGCACTGAGCTCGTTCGGGCCCGCGGCGCGGTGCGCCGTACCGGAGCTGCGGATGCTGATCAGGCGTCCGGGCACCGCGGCGGCGACGGAGGCGGCCGAGGCCCTCTGGGCGGTCGACGGGGATGCCGGTGCGGTGCTCCCGGTGCTGGTCGAGGGTCTCGGAGCGGACCAGGTGCACGACTGCCGGGCCGCGGCGAGCGCGCTGGGCGGGCTGGGGAAGCTCGCGGCGTCGGCCGCGCCCCGGTTGCGCGCCCTGCTGACGCACGACGAGCTGTGGCTCCGGGTCGACGCCGCGATCGCCCTGTGGGAGGTCACGGGGCGGACCGGTGAGTCGGTGCCGGTACTCCTGGCAGCATGGGAGAAGAACCGTCACGTCAGGGTCCGGGTGGCCGGCTGCCTGGCCCGGATGGGTGTGGCCGGGGCGGGGCCGGACGCGGCACAGGTGCTGCGTGCCGAACTCCTCTCCGTACGTCGCCACAACGCGATGGACGGCGGATACGGCAGTCACGACACTTATGAGGACGAGAAACTGCTGGCGCTGTGCCGGCGGGCCCTTCTGGGGAAAACGGGAGAAGGAACGAAATCATGATCATTTTCGGCACGCGGGGCTACATCTACCAGCTGGCCATCCTCACGATGGTGTGCGGCTGGTGCGGCAATCCCGCCGCACACACGCTGCGCAAGCGGGTCACGAAGTTCACGCTGTTCTTCGTGCCGCTGTTCCCGTTCTCGACGAAGTACGCGACGCAGTGCACCTTCTGCGGCGGCGAGCGCCAGATACCGAAGGAGCAGGCCGACCAGCTGCTCGCACAGCACCACGCGGGGCAGGACGGCCTGCAGCACGGCGCCGCGCAGCAGCAGCCGGGCTACGCGCCTCCCGGCCAGAACCCGTACCAGAGCTAAGGACGAGTGCCACGAAGCCGACATAAGGGAAATAGCACCCACGTCTTGCTACGTTGCGGGGCATGACCGCAACGACGGCGGACGCGCGCCCTCCCGAGCTACGCCTGCCCAAGCGGCGCGGGGTCGAGCTCTCGCTCCTGATCGGGGCCGTGCTCATCTCCGTCTACGGCTACGCCGCCGTCGGCCTCGCCAGGAACAACGCCGTGCCCCCGGATGTCGCCGGGTACGGCGCCGGTCTCGGCCTCCTCGCCCTGCTCGCCCACCTCGCGGTCCGCTTCCGCGCCCCGTACGCCGATCCGCTCCTGCTGCCCATCGCCGTCCTCCTCAACGGGCTGGGCCTGGTGCTGATCTACCGGCTCGACCTGGAGACCCCGAGGGACCAGGCGGCGACCACGCAGCTGGTCTGGTCCACCCTCGGGGTCGCGTTCTTCATCGCCGTCGTCGTCCTGCTGCGCGATCACCGGGTGCTCCAGCGTTACGCGTACCTCTCGGTCGCCGCCGCGCTGGTGCTGATGATCGTGCCGATCTTCTTCCCCGCGGTGAACGGGGCCAAGATCTGGATCAGGGTCGGCGGACTGTCCTTCCAGCCGGGCGAGTTCGCCAAGATCCTGCTCGCCGTCTTCTTCGCCGCGTACCTCGCGGCGAACCACAACGCGCTCGCGTACACCGGCCGCAAGATCTGGAAGCTCCAGTTCCCCACCGGCCGGGTGCTGGGCCCCATCGTGGCGATCTGGCTGATCAGCGTCGGAGTCCTCGTCCTCGAACGGGACCTCGGCACCTCGCTGCTCTTCTTCGGCCTCTTCGTGATCCTCCTGTACGTGGCCACCGGCCGGACCGGCTGGATCGCGGTCGGACTCCTGCTCGCCGCTGCGGGCGCCTTCGTCGTCGGCTCGTTCGAGCCCCATGTGCACAGCCGGGTGGAGGACTGGCTGGACCCGTTCGCGACGATCAACGCCGGGCAGGGGCCGAGCCAGCTCGCCCAGTCGCTCTTCGCGTTCGCGGCGGGCGGCATGCTCGGCACCGGCCTCGGACTCGGCCACTCCATCCTCATCGGCTTCGCCGCCAAGTCCGACTTCATCCTCGCGACCGCGGGCGAGGAGCTCGGCCTGGCCGGACTGACCGCGATCTTCCTGCTGTACGCCCTGCTGGTGGCCCGCGGCTACCGGGCGGGCCTCGCCCTGCGCGACCTGTTCGGGCGGCTGCTGGCGATCGGACTCGCCTCGATCATGGCGCTCCAGGTCTTCGTGATCGCGGGCGGGGTGATGGGGCTGATCCCGCTGACCGGCATGGCCATGCCGTTCCTGGCCCAGGGCGGCTCCTCCGTCGTCACCAACTGGATCATCATCGCGCTGCTGATCAGGCTCAGCGACGTGTCCCGCACTCCGGATCCGGGCCGGGCCGGGACCGGTGTCGCCGCACAGGTCACCGAGGAGGACGAGCGGTGATCCGCTACATCCGGCGGGCCGCCGCGTTCTGCCTGCTGCTGCTCGTGGCGCTCCTGGCGAACGCCGCCCGCATCCAGCTCTTCGAGGCCGACGAACTGAACAGCAACTCCGCCAACCGCCGCACCACGATCGACCGCTACGACCAGCCGCGCGGCAACATCCTGGTCGGCGACGAGCCGGTCACCGGCTCCAAGAACACCGGCGAGCAGCTCGCGTACGAGCGCACCTACCGGCACGGCCCGCTGTACGCGCCGGTGACCGGCTACGCCTCGCAGACGTACGGCACCACGCTCCTGGAGAACGCCGAGGACGACATCCTCTCCGGCACGGCCTCGATCCTGGCACCGCTCCCCCTCTGGGGCGACATCACGCGCAGCCGGCAGCCCGGCGGCGACGTCGTCACCACCATCAAGGACTCGATGCAGCGCGCCGCGTACGAGGGCCTCGACGGCCGCCGCGGCGCGGTCGCCGCCCTCGACCCGGCCACCGGCCGGATCCTGGCCCTGGTCTCCTCCCCGTCGTACGACCCCGAACTGCTCTCCGGTACAGGATCCTCCGTCACCGACGCATGGGCGCGGCTCAACCGGTCGGCGAGCCAGCCGATGCTCAACAGGGCCATCCGGCAGACCTATCCGCCGGGCTCGGCCTTCAAGATCGTGACGGCCGCGGCGGCGCTGGACGACCGTGTGGTGACCGATCCGGACGCGGCGACGGACACCCCGTCGCCGTACGTCCTGCCCGGCACCTCGACCACACTGCCCAACGAGGCGCGCGGCTGCGCGAAGGCCTCGCTGGCGGAGGCGATCCGGGTCTCCTGCAACACGGTGATGGCGCACCTGGGGGTGGAGGTGGGGCTGGACGGGATGCTGGAGGCGGCGGGCAGGTTCGGCTTCAACGACAACGACCTGAAGATCCCCTCCCGAGTGGCCCGCAGCAACTTCGACTCGGACATGAGCGACGACCAGCTCGCCCTGTCCTCGATCGGGCAGTTCGACACCACGGCGACGCCGCTGCAGATGGCGATGGTCGCGTCGGCGGTGGCCAACGGCGGCGAACTCAGGCGCCCCCACCTGGTGGACCGCACGACGGACGCCGACGGCGCCACGGTCCGCCAGCAGGGCTCGGACTCCTACCGGCAGGCGATGAACCCGGCAACGGCCATGCAGCTGCAGCGGATGATGGTCGACGTCGTGGAGAGCGGTACGGGGACGAACGCGGCGATCGACGGAGTGACGGTCGGCGGCAAGACCGGCACGGCCCAGCACGGCATCGACAACTCCGGCACGCCGTACGCCTGGTTCATCTCCTGGGCGCAGGCACCGGACTCCGGCCGTCCGGCCGTCGCCGTGGCGGTGGTCGTGGAGGACGCCTCGGCGAACCGCGCCGACATCAGCGGCGGCGGCAACGCGGCCCCGATCGCCAGGGCGGTGATGGAGGCGGCGCTCCAGGACGGAGACTGACCGCATGAGTTCAGCAGTGGCGGCGGCGCTGGCCCGGATCGGCGAACTGGACCCGGAGCTGTGCGCGTTCACCGAGGTGTGGCACGAGGACGCCCTGGCCCGGGAGCGGTCCGCCCGGGACCTCCCGCTCGCCGGCCTGCCGTTCGCGGTGAAGGGCCGCGCGGGCATCCGCTCGTACGCGGCCCGCCGTCTGACCGCCGCGGGCGCCGTCCCGGTGGGTGCGACCTCGGTCCCCGGCCCGGGCACGCACTGGCAGACGTGGGGGCAGGGCGCGCACGGCCGTACGGTCAACCCCTGGCGCCCCGACCGGACTCCGGGCGGCTCGTCGGCGGGCTCGGCGGTGGCGGTCGCGGCGGGCATGGTGGACCTGGCCACGGGCAGCGACGGGGCCGGGTCGGTACGGATCCCGGCGGCGTGGTGCGGCGTGTTCGGCCTGAAGACGACCACGGGGCTGCTGCCCTCCCCCGACCGCACGGGCCTCGCGTCCCCCGGCGTGCTCGCAGGCTCGGCGGCACGGGCCCGGACGTACCTGCGCCACGTACTGGACGGGTACGCGCCCCGGCCGGTGCGGCTCCCGGTCCGCGCCGCCTACAGCCCGGACCTGGGATTCGCGTCCGTGGACCCGGACGTCGCGGAGGTGACGCGAGCCGCGGTGGAGCGGCTGGCCGCGGCCGGAATCGTCCGCCTCGTCAGGGACCCCGTCACACTGCTCGACCCGGCGGAGGCGTGGACGGCGGTACGCGGTGGATCACCGACCCCCGCCACCCGGGCGCTCCACGCCGCCAACGCCCGCGCCCTCGACGCCTTCTTCGCGCGCACGCCCCTGCTGCTCACCCCGGTCACGCCCAACGTGCCGCACGGTCACGACGGCCCGGGTGACGTCTACTCCACGGCACTCACCTGGGCGTTCAACCTCAGCGGCCATCCGGCGGCGAGCATGCCGGCCGGATTCACCCCGGACGGCTGCCCGGCCGGCCTCCAGCTGGTGACCGACCGGGGAACGGACGCGGAGCTGCTGGACATGGCGTGCGCGGCGGAGCGCGCCCTGCCGCCGTCGCGTCCGCCCCGGTTCAGCTGATCGGCTTGCGGATCTCGGAGCGGACCTTCGCGGTGTCCTCGGCGATCTTCGCCAGGTCGAGCGACTTCGCGTCCTCGTTGAGCTCGTCCGGCCGGATCACGGCGACCATGGCGGCGGTGTTGTCGTCGCCCCACGCGCACATCGGCATGTTGGTGGTCAGGCCGATCTCCTTGGACTGCACGACCTGGCACTCCACCGTGACGTCGTACCCCTCGGGCGTGAACTCCTTGGGGGGCACGACCACCTTCGCGTTGTCCGCCTCGGCCGCCCCCTCCATGATCTTGCTCCGCATGAGCGCGGGGCTGGCGAGCCGCCCGTACATGCCGGAGAGCACCAGCATGCCGTTCTCCTCCGAGCCGTACTGGGCGACGACGGCCTCGCCGTCCCGGATGCTCGGGTCGGGGGTGTCCTCGATCTCCTTGCCCTCGGTGTCCGACATGTCCTTGTTGAGGGTGAACTCCCCCTCCAGGACGGACTTCTCCACGACGAGCTTGTGCGTGGCCTCGGGGAACACGGCGTCCGCGCCCTTACCGACCAGCTTGTAGACACCGAAGACGATGGCGAGGACGCCGACGAGCGACCCGGCGACGATGCCGACGATCAGCCCGGTCCGCTTCCTCGGCGGCGGCTGCGGCTGCCAGCCGGGCATGCCGGGCTGCGTCACGTGCTGCGGCTGCCCCCACGGCCCGGGTGCACCCTGCGGCTGCTGGGGCGGATACCCGTAGCCCGGCTGCTGGGCCGGGTACCCGTAGCCCGGCTGCTGGGGGAACGCGGGCCCCGGAGGCTGCTGCCCGTACGGATTCTGCTGAGGCTGAGGCGGCCCGTACGGGCTCTGGGGCGGCTGCGGCGGCATGGTCATGCGCTCACGTTACGTCACCACCGGGAACAGGCATTCGATGCGCGGGCATCGGTACCACGTCGCGGGGTTCGGGATTCGTCCCGCCGGCCGGACGGTGCCGTCACGCCGGCGAGGCACCGCCCTCCGCTATCGCGTCCGCGACCTCCGCCACCCTCGCCTGCTCCTCCACCGCGAAGCGGTCCCGGTCCAGCTGCTCGGCTATCTCCTCGTCCTGGGCCATGAGCAGGTCGAGGCTGGAGTCCCCGAGCTCGAAGACGCCCATGTCGACGTACGCCTTCTGGAGCCGTTCGCCCCACAGGCCGATGTCCTTGACGCAGGGCACGATCCGGCTGAACAGCAGCTTCCGGAAGAGCTGCAGGTACTCCGAGTGCTCGGAGAGCTCCTTGGCCTCCTGCTTGCCGATGCCGAAGTTCTCCAGCACCTCGACGCCGCTGAGCCGGTCACGCATCAGGTAGCAGCCCTCGATGACGAAGTCCTCGCGCTCGCGCAGTTCCGCGTCGCTGAGCTGCTTGTAGTAGTCGCGCAGCGCCATCCGCCCGAAGGCGACGTGCCGGGCCTCGTCCTGCATGACGTAGGCGAGGATCTGCTTCGGCAGAGGCTTGGTCGTCGTGTCGCGGATCATGCCGAACGCGGCGAGCGCGAGGCCCTCGATGAGGACCTGCATGCCGAGGTAGGGCATGTCCCAGCGGGAGTCGCGCAGGGTGTCGCCGAGCAGGCCCTGGAGGTTGTCGTTGATCGGGTAGAGCATCCCGATCTTCTCGTGCAGGAAGCGGCCGTAGATCTCCGCGTGCCTCGCCTCGTCCATCGTCTGGGTCGCGGAGTAGAACTTCGCGTCCAGATCGGGGACCGACTCGACGATCCGTGCCGCGCAGACCATGGCGCCCTGCTCGCCGTGCAGGAACTGGCTGAACTGCCAGGAGGTGTAGTGCTTGCGCAGCTCACCCCGGTCCCGCTCGGTCATCTTCGCCCAGTGCGGGGTGCCGTAGAGCGTGAGGGCCTCGTCCGGGGTGCCCAGCGGGTCGGTGGGGTCGACCTCCAGGCTCCAGTCGATGCGCTTGTTGCCGTCCCACTGCTTGTCCTTGCCCTTCTGGTACAGGGCGAGCAGGCGCTCGCGGCCGTCGTCGTAGTCCCAGCTGAACCGGGCTGCGCCCGTGGCGGGAACCTGCCACGACGGGGCCTGGGGGGCGTTGATGTAGAGGTCGTGTGTCGACACGGACAGCTCCTTCGCCTGGCGAGGATCGTAAGTTCCGTGGTGCTCACTGCAGTTGGCAGGTTCACACGTTGGTAGACGCCGGGTCAACAAGTCGTGCGCAAGGGATTGACTGCCTTGCTGACGAGCAGTCTCATAAGAGATGACCGCCGGTAACCCACGTGCGAGGTGCCCTCAGCCATGACGACTGTGACCGAGAAGGACGTTCAGGCGCTTCGTGATGCGCTCGGCCCTCTCAAGGACCGCGAGCAGCTCGCCGCCCGCCTGCTTGAAGCCTCCGCCAAGCACTCCTTCGACCCCGACACCGAGCTCGACTGGGACTCTCCCGTCGAGGACGGCAAGTGGTTCTGGCCGCCCGAGCTGGTCTCCCTCTACGACACCCCGCTGTGGCGGAAGATGTCCGAGGAGCAGCGGATGGACCTCGCCAGGCACGAGGCGGCGTCACTCGCCTCCCTCGGCATCTGGTTCGAGATCATCCTCATGCAGCTGCTCGTCCGGCACATCTACGACAAGTCGGTGACCAGCAACCACGTCCGCTACGCGCTCACCGAGATAGCCGACGAGTGCCGGCACTCGATGATGTTCGCCCGCATGATCCAGTGGGGCAAGGGGCCCAGCTATCCGGTGCCTCCGCGCTACCACAACCTGGCGCGCGTGCTGAAGACCGTCTCCACCACCCCCGGTTCGTTCGCCGCGACCCTGCTCGGCGAGGAGATCCTCGACTGGATGCAGCGGCTGACCTTCCCGGACGAGCGCGTCCAGACGCTGGTGCGCGGAGTGACCCGCATCCACGTCGTCGAGGAGGCCAGGCACGTCCGGTACGCCCGCGAGGAGCTGCGCCGCCAGATGGTCACCGCGCCCCGCTGGGAACGGGAGTTCACCAAGGTCAGCTGCGGGGAGGCGGCACGGGTCTTCTCCGTCTGCTTCGTCAACCCCCAGGTGTACGAGAACGTCGGCCTGGACCGCCGCGAGGCCGTCGCCCAGGTGAAGGCGAGCGGCCACCGCACGGAGGTCATGCAGACGGGCGCCAAGCGGCTGACGGACTTCTTCGACGACATCGGGCTGCTGAACGGTGTCGGCCGCAGGCTGTGGAAGAGCTCGGGCCTGCTGGCCTGAGCGAACTCCCCTTCGCGAGGGGTTGGCTTAGGCTTCGGAGCATGACGTCCGCCGCTGCTGCCCCGCCGACCCGCGCGTACCGAAGGCTCGGCGTGGAGGAACGGCGCGCCCAGCTCCTCGGCGCGGCGCTCAGCCTCTTCGCCCACCGGGCCCCGGACGACGTGTCGCTCGACGAGGTGGCGACGGTGGCCGGGGTCTCCCGGCCGCTCGTCTACCGGTACTTCCCCGGCGGCCGTCAGCAGTTGTACGAGGCCGCGCTCGGGTCGGCCGCGGAGAAGCTGACGCTGTGCTTCGCGGAACCCGCTGCCGGCCCGCCCACCGAGCGGGTCGGCCGGGTCCTGGACCGCTACCTGGGCTTCGTCGACGAACACGACACCGGGTTCAGCGCGTTGCTGCGGGGCGGCAGCGTCGCCGAGACCTCGCGTACGACCACGATCGTGGACGGTGTACGGCGCTCGGCGGCCGAGCAGATCCTTCTGCACCTGGGCAGGGGATCGGGGCCCGGTCTGCAGCCTGCCGGGCCCCGGCTGCGGATGATGGTGCGCACCTGGATCGCGGCAGTCGAGGCGGCCTCCCTCATCTGGCTCGACGAGGAGAAGCAGCCCGCGGCGCCCGAACTGCGCGGCTGGCTGGTCGACCATCTGATCGGCCTGATAGCGGTGACGGCCGCCACGGACGCGGAGACCGCGTCCGTGGTGGCGGACCTGCTGGCCCAGGAGACCGCCGACGGCCCGGTCGGACGGCTGGCGGCACTGGTGATCCCGGTGGCCGGCGAGGCGGCGACGCACCTGCTGCCCCCGGGACAGGCAGCTTCCGGCTGAGGGCCGGCGGACGGTTCCCCCCGGCGGACCCCGGGCCGTACCCGCCCGCCCTACGGGCCTGGGAGCCGCGTCCGGCCTCCTGGGTCACACTGGCACCGTGAAAAGCGAGAACACCCCCTTCACCGGCGGCCCCCTGGACGGCCGGATCCTGCCCGTCCTGCTCGGCCCCACCGGACATCCGCCCAAGTGGTACGAGGTTCCCGTGCCGGACGCCGGCGGCGGACCGGACACCGTGTACGCCTACCGGCGCGCCCCGGCCGGCTACACGAAGCGGCTCGGGCTGCAGCGCGGCTGGGTGTACGAGTACGTGCCCGGGGGCCGGGAGCGCCGCACCCTCAAGTGGCCCTGGAACAAGCCCCGCAGCGGCGCCTGAGCCGGTGCGGGGACCGGACCAACTAAGATCGACGGTCAGGTGCCGAGGGCACGGTGACAAGGGGGGTGCGCCATGGAGGCGCTGCGTCAGGACGATCCACGCCACTTCGGGCCGTACACCGTGCTGGCACGCTTCCGTGAGACCGCGAGCGCTGTGCACTATCTGGGCAGGGGCGCTGACGGCGACGACATCGCCGTCGTGACCGCCGCCCGGCCCGCCCTGGCCGCGGTGCCCGCCTTCCGGCGCCGCTTCCAGTCCGAGGCCCGCACGGCCGAGCGGCTGGCCGGCGGCTGGGTGCAGCCGCCCCTCGCCGCACTGGCGGACGGCCTGTGGACGGCGACGGCGTACGTGCCCGCCCTGACGCTCGCCGAGGCGATCGATCTCGCCGGGCCGCTGCCCGAGCGTGCCGTGCGGATACTGGGCGCGGGCCTGGCCGAGACCCTCTCCCGGGTGCACGCCACCGGGGCCGTACTCCAGGGGCTCGCGCCCGGGACGGTGCTGCTGGCCGAGGACGGGCCCCGGCTGACCGCGTTCGGCCCGCTGGGCGCGGCTGCCGCGGCCGAGGCGAACGCGAGCGGGCAACTGTCCGTACGGCTCGGCTACCTCACCCCCGAGCAGGTCGACGGCAAGGACGTGGGTCCGGCCTCGGACCTCTTCGTGCTCGGACTGCTGCTGGCGTACGCGGCGACGGGGACGACCCCGCTCGCCGACGGACCCGCCGCCGAGGCGGCCGAGCGGATCGCGCACGCCTCCGCGGAACTCGACTCCGTACCCGACGAGTTGCGTGACCTGATCGCGGGCTGCCTGGCGAAGGACCCCGCGGACCGGCCGAGCGCGGGTTCCGTCGCCGCGGAGCTGGCCCTGGAGGGCGCGGCGGGCCTCGCCAAGGGCGGCTGGCTCCCTGAGCGGCTGGCGGCGTCGGTGGCGGACCAGGCCGCGCGGGTACGGGCGCTGCGAGCGCCGGAGGACGAAGCGGATCCGGCAGCGGCTGCCGGCCCGGCAGCGACCGAACCTGCCGACAGCGCGTCTGCCCCGGCATCCGCCCCTGCCGCACCCGAGGACGTCCGGCCAGCTTCCGAACCGGCCGACGAGATCCCTACCGGCCCGCAGGACGCACGGCCTGAGAGTGGAATCCTCGCGGCGCCCGTCGGCACCCCGCCCGGCGGC
Organism: Streptomyces sp. NBC_00683; assembly: GCF_036226745.1. NCBI lineage: Bacteria > Bacillati > Actinomycetota > Actinomycetes > Kitasatosporales > Streptomycetaceae > Streptomyces > Streptomyces sp. NBC_00683. The sequence goes on from NZ_CP109013.1 coordinate 2,979,786, forward strand.
ACCCCGGACGCCGACACCCCGGACGCGGGCCGCCGGGATGGCGGGCTGCCCGTCCCCGCCTCCGCCCCCGCCGACGGGGACATCGGCGACAGCAGTACCACCCGTTTCCTGGGGACCGTGACGCCCGCCCCGCGGACCGACCGGGCGACGACCCAGCTCGCCGTCCCGCGCGAACTGGCCGCCGGCCCGCAGCCGCAGTCACCGGAGCCCGTCCGGCCCGCCGCCCCTCCCACCGCTCCGTTGCCGCCCTCCGCACCCGCCGCCCAGCCCCACCCGTACACGTACCCTGCCGCCGCACCGCAGAGTGCCCCCGCCCCGCGCCCCCTGCCCGCCCAGGCTCCCGCTCCCGCGCCGTCGACAGCTGCCGCAGCGTCCGCGACGAGCAGGCGCGCCCTGCTTACCGTGGTCGCCGCCGGGGCGGCGGGACTGGTCGTCGGCGGGGGCGCGGTGGCCGCGCTGGGGTCCGGTGACGACGCGTCGGCCGACGACGGCAAGCCCGCGCCGAAGCCCCGCCGCACCCTTCCCGGCCAGGCACCCGAGCCGAGTTGGATCTACACGCATCCGGCCGCCGAGCCGGCCCCGCTCACCTCCGGGGTCTGGGAGGACAAGCTGCTGGTGCTGACCGGCGCGACCGGGGCGACCGGCATCGATCTGCGGACCGGGCGGAAGATCTGGCAGCGCGCGGACGCCGCCGGCGCCCAGGCGGTCCTGGCCGCCGGCAAGGACCTCTGCTTCCTGGCGAGCCCCACCGAGTTCCTCTGGCTGTCCCCGAAGGACGGGCAGGTCAAGCACCGGGTCCGGTTCGTGGACCAGTTCACCGGCGTACCGAACATGAAGGTGGCCCCGCTCACCGGCAGTTCCGGTTCCGTCGTCTGGTTCACCGGCTCCCACACCGTCCTCGTGAAGGCGCCCAAGCCGAAGAAGGGCCAGAAGCCCGGCAGGGACACGCAGGTCGTCAAGGCGTACTTCTTCGCGTACGACATCGTCCTGCGCAAGGAACTCTGGCGCGTCGCCGTCCCCGCGGGCCGGGCCCCCGGCACTCCCGCCTACCGGCTGACCGCGGCCCGGGCCGCCGACCTCGTCGTACGCCAGGACGCGGCGACGCTGACCCCGGCCGATGTCGCGGCAGGAAAGGGCAGGGCGCTCTTCCGCTGCTTCGACCGGAAGACCGGAAAGCTGCTGTGGGTCCGGCAGTTCGGAGCACTCGCACCGGCAGGTGCCGCGCTCGGCGACGAGGAGGGGCAGCTGTACGGCGCTGTGGGCGACGACCTGCAGGCCTTCGAGATGGCCACGGCGAAGCCGGTGTGGACCTTGAACGGCACGGCGTCCTCCGTGTTCGGCACACCCGTTCAGGCCGGGAAGCTGCTCCACACCACGAATCGCAACCAGGAGGTCGGCGCGGTCGACCGGGCGACCGGGAAGCTGCTCTGGCGGCGCTCCACGGAGGTTCCCCTCGGCGGCAACGCCCCCGCCCTCACTCTCAGCGGCGGTGGCGGGACCCTGCTCGCGGCGGACGCGTCGCAGGTGACCGCGTTCGCGGCGGCCGACGGGCGCCGGTTGTGGAAGTTCCAGGACATCGGGGCGCAGGACCCCAAGGGCGCCACCGTCAGCGCGCCGTACCGGGTGCTGGCCGCGGGGAGGACCGCCGTCGTCCAGCGGGGCGGGGTCTTCTACGCGTTCCCGGTGGAGTGAGGCGTTCCGGGCGTCCACCGTCCGGGCGGTCCTCCGGACGCCACGCCCCTCGGTCCTTGCATCACCTGACACCGGATGACCGGATTGATGAGATCCGAGCATTTGTGGGGTAGTCCGATTTATGGGCGGCACCCCCGTCACCGGAGGTGATGTCGTGTCAGGCAGAGTCGCGCGCACGCTCTGCACGGCGGTGCTTGCCGCGGTCGTGGCCGCATCCCCCGCCACCGCGGAACCGGCGGACCCGAGCCCCGCACCGGCGGACCCGAGCCCCGCCCCGGCCCCCGACGCCCCGCAGAGCGTCGCCGGCCTGCTCAGGCAGTTGCAGACGCTCTACCAGGAGGCCGAGGAGGCCGGCGAGATCTACAACGGCACGGCGGAGGAGCTCAGGAAGCGGACCGCCGAGGCCAAGAAGCTGGACACCGCCCTCGCCAAGGCACGGACGGTGCTCGATTCGAGCCGCCGGGACGCGGGGCGCCTGGCCCGCGCCCAGTACCAGGGGCGTACCGACTTCTCCGTGTACATGCGGCTCCTGCTGTCCGACGACCCCGAGCACGCGCTGGCGCAGAGCCATGTGATCGAGCGGGCCCAGGCCGGCCGGTCGGCCACCGTCGGCAGGCTCACGGGCGCCGAGAAGCGCGCCGACAGCCTGGCGACCAGGTCGCGTGCCGTACTGGACCGGCAGCAGTCGCTGGCCAGGAAGCAGAAGCGGCAGCGCGACACCGTGCGGTCACGCCTGAAGGAGGTCGAGGGGCTCCTCGCCTCCCTGTCCGACGAACAGCTCGCCGCGCTGTCGCAGCTGGAGCAGAAGAACATCGACAAGGCCCAGGACGAGCTGGTCGCCTCGGGGGCGCTGAGCTCGGTCCGCCCGCCGTCCGAGCAGGGCGGTGACGCCGTGCGGTACGCGATCGAGCAGATCGGCAAGCCGTACGTCTGGGGGGCGGAGGGACCCGAGTCCTTCGACTGCTCCGGCCTGACCTCGCAGGCCTGGACCGCGGCGGGGCGGAGCATTCCGCGTACGTCGCAGGAGCAGTGGCGGCAGCTGCCGAAGGTACCGGTCGAGTCGCTGCGCCCCGGCGATCTGGTGATCTACTTCCCCAGGGCGACCCATGTGGCGCTGTACATCGGTGACGGTCTCGTCGTGCAGGCACCCAGGCCCGGGGCCACGGTCAAGGTCTCACCCGTGGCGTCGAACCCGCTGCTGGGCGCGGTCCGTCCGGATCCCGGCGGCGAGCCGCTGTCCACGTACACGCTGCCGGAGCTGCCCGAGGACGCCTCCTCGGGGCCGGACACGGGCTACGACGCGCCGGACGAGTGAGCCGGGCGCGCCCCGCCGTCGTGACCGGTGGGGCGGCCCGGCCGCCGTCGTACGCGTGAAGGTCAGGCCTGCGCGCCCGAGACCTCGGCGAGGTAGGCGTTCGTACGGTCCGGCTCGAAGAAGAAGTTGTCGAAGTCCGCCGGGTCGTTGAACCCGTTGGCGAAGCGGTCGGCGACCGGCTGGAGCTGACCGGCGGCACCGATCAGGTTCAGCACGTGCTCCGGCGGGACGCCGAGCATCGCGTTCGTCCACTTCGTCACGTGCTGGGCGGTGTCCCAGTACCGGTCGAACGTGGCCTGCATCCAGTCCGCGTCGAACGCGCGGTCGCCGTGCTCGATGATCGAGTCCAGGTAGGCCTTCGCACACTTGGACGCCGAGTTGGAACCCTGGCCGGTGATCGGGTCGTTGGCCACGACCACGTCCGCCACACCGAGCACCAGGCCGCCGCCGGGCAGCCGGCCGATCGGCTTGCGGACGGTCGGGGCGTAACGGCCCGCCAGCGTGCCGTTGGCATCGGTCAGTTCGACCTTGGTGGCGCGTGCGTACTCCCACGGGGTGAACTTCTCCATGAGCTCCAGGGTCTTGGCGAGGTGCTCGGAAGGGTCCTTGATGCCCTGGAAGGCGTCGAGGGGACCGCCCGGGATACCCTCCCAGAACAGGATGTCCGCGCGGCCCGACGTGGTCAGCGTCGGCATCACGAAGAGCTCGCCCACGCCGGGGACCAGGTTGCAGCGGACCGCGTCGAAGTCCGGGTGCTCCGGGCGCGGGCCCATGCCGTGGACGTACGAGACGGCCAGCGCACGCTGCGGGGCGTCGTACGGCGAACGGGACGCGTCCCGGCCGAACATGGAGACGAGCTCGCCCTTGCCCGCGGAGACCATCACGAGGTCGTAGGTGCGGGAGAAGAAGTCGAGGTCGGAGACGGCCGCGCCGTGGATGACGAGCTGACCGCCGCGCTGCGCGAAGGTCTCCATCCAGCCGGCCATCTTCACGCGCTGGTCGACGGACTGCGCGTAACCGTCCAGCTTGCCCACCCAGTCGATGGGACGCGAGGAGTCGGGAGCGGCGACGGAGACACCGAGGCCCTCGATCCGCGGCGCCTGCGACTCCCAGAAGTTGAGCTGGAGGTCGCGCTCGTGCTGGAGGGCCGTGTGGAACATGCACTGCGTCGACATGACCCGGCCGGACCGGATCTCGTCCGCGGTGCGGTTGGACATGAGGGTGACTTCGTACCCGTTGGACTGCAGTCCAAGGGCCAACTGGAGACCGGACTGACCGGCTCCGACTATCAGAATCTTCCGCATCGCGGTTCTCCGTTACGTGTACGTGGGTGCGTCTGGCAGTTACGCGGGAGTGACGTCGAGCGCGTGCCCCACGAGGGCGAGCAGCGATTCGACGACCGTGATCCTCTTACGCGCATCCATGATCACAACAGGCACGTGCGGCGGTACCGTCAGGGCCTCCCTGACGTCACTCTCCTCGTAACCGGTCGATCCCTCGAAGTGGTTGACGGCGACGATGTACGGAAGTCCGCAGCTCTCGAAGTAGTCGAGTGCCGGGAAGCAGTCGGCGAGGCGCCGGGTGTCGGCGAGCACGACCGCACCGATCGCACCACGTACGAGGTCGTCCCACATGAACCAGAAGCGCTGCTGGCCGGGTGTGCCGAACACGTACAGCACGAGGTCGTCGTCGAGCGTGAGACGGCCGAAGTCCATCGCGACGGTCGTGGTGACCTTGTCGGGCGTGGCGGTGAGGTCGTCGGTCTCCTCACTGGCCTGCGTCATCATCGCTTCGGTCTGCAGAGGGGTTATCTCCGAGACCGAGCCCACGAAGGTCGTCTTGCCCACGCCGAAGCCGCCCGCGACCACGATCTTGGTGGCGATCGGCGCACGCGTGTGGTCCAGCTGCCAGGCCTGCACCGACTCGTCGGGCTGGTCCCGAGGCCCCGGCTGACGCGGGGTGAAGAGCGGAGCCTCAGAGACGGCGGAGTCCATTGAGCACCCTTTCGAGCAGTGCGCGGTCGGGCTGACCGGTTCCGTGACCGGTTCCGTACACGCGGATCTTTCCCTGGTCGGCCAAGTCGCTGAGCAGCACCCGGACCACACCGAGCGGCATCTTCAACAGGGCCGAGATCTCCGCGACCGTACGCATACGACGGCAGAGTTCGACGATGGCGCGGAGCTCCGGCATGACGCGCGAGGCGAGGTTGCCGTTCGTGAGTTCACGGCGCTCCTCGGGGGCCTCCAGCGCTGCGACGAACGTCTCGACGAGCAGGACGTGGCCGAAGCGGGTGCGGCCGCCGGTGAGGGAGTACGGGCGGACCCGTGCGGGCCTGCGGTCGGACCCCCGGACGGGGAGCTTGCGTACGGGTTCAGCAGCAGAGGTCACTGGGCGCTCTCCATCGATTTGCGCAGTTCACTGCGGAGTTCGGGGGTGAGTACGTGTCCGGCGCGGCCGACGAAGAGCGCCATGTGGTAGGCGACGACGCTCATGTCGCAGTCGGGGGTGGCGTGCACACCCAGCAGGGAGCCGTCACTGATCGACATGACGAAGACGCTGCCCTCGTCCATGGCGACCATCGTCTGTTTGACGCCGCCGCCGTCCATCAGCTTCGCGGCGCCGACGGTGAGGGAGCCGATGCCGGAGACGATGGTGGCGAGGTCGGCGCTCGAGCCCTTGGGGCCCGTCTTCGTCTCGGAAGGCTTGGCCGTCGCGAGACCGGGGTCGGAGGAGAGCAGCATCAGTCCGTCGGACGAGACGACGGTGACCGAGTGGACCCCTGGCACCTCCTCCACGAGATTGCTCAGCAACCAGTGAAGGTTCCGGGCCTCGGTACTCAGCCCGAACGTGCTGGGCGCAGTCAACTGCGTGCCTCCTCGACTGTGTCCCCCGTCTCATCGAATCGACCATCGGTACGGTCGTCCAGCTCAATGTGGTCGGTCTGTGGGGCGCTCTCGGCGCCGTCGCTGCCGTCGGTGCTCCCGGCGATCTCGGCCTCGACATCGCGTCGGCCGTCCCTCGCACCCTGCTGGAAGCCGCCGAGCCTGCGGCGCAGGGCGTCCCTGTCCAGGCCGCCCTTGCGCTCCTTGACGGGCGCCGCGGCGGGGGTGACGACCTTGGGGGTGCGCTTGGGCAGCCCCTTGTCGGTGAGGGGCTCCGTCATCGGCTGCCGCGGGCCCGGGAGGACGTCGGCGGCGGAAACGGGGTCGGACGGGGAGGCTGCGGGGCTCGTGTCCGCGGCGCGCTCGTGGCTGTCGGGTCCGATGGCGTACGGGCCGGGCGCGTCCTGCGGCACCGGCAGCCGGACCTGCATCGTGGTCTCGGCCTCGGACTCGGCGTGCCCGGAGGCGTCCGCTTCGGGGCTGTCGCTCTCGGGCCCCTCGGGCGCGGGTGCTCCGCCCGGGAGCACTGCCTGCGCGGATTCCACGTCCGCTGGTACGGCGTCCATGGGTTCCGCGGCCGCGGGCTCCGCGTGCGCCGGTTCCTCGGGCGCGGCGGGGACGCTGTCCGTGCCCGCTTCCAGGACCGTCCGCTCGGCGGCGGCGATCAGCGGGTCCTCGGACACCTGCGCCGAACGCGGCGGCAGAGCGTTGGAGTTGGCCTCCGCGACGGAACCCGGCAGGTTCAGCGTGGGCGCGTCCCCGGGCATCTGCACGGGCGGCGGCGACGAGGCGGGCGGCGCCTTCGGCAGCAGGGCCTGCGGGAGTACGACGACAGCTGTCACTCCGCCCCCCTTCTGCTCACGCAGCTGCACCCGTACGCCGTGGCGCGCGGCCAGCATCGACGTCACCTGGAGTCCGAGTCCGGCTCCGTCCGCGGCCTGTTCACCGGCCTCGAACGATGCCGGGTCGGCCAGCCTGGCATTCAGCTCGCCCATGCGGACCGCCGACATGCCGATGCCCTCGTCCTGCACGGAGAGCATCACCTCACCGGACTCCAGGAGCCAGCCGGAGAGCTCGACATGGGAGTCGGGGGGCGAGAAGGACGTCGCGTTCTCCAGGAGTTCGGCGACGAGGTGGCTCAGGTCGTCGGCGGCGAAGCCGGCGATCTGGGAGTGCGGCGGCAGGGACTGGATGGTGACCCGCTCGTACCGCTCGATCTCGCTGACGGCCGCACGCATCACGTCGACCAGCGGGATCGGCCCCCCGTGCCCGTGCCCGTGGTCGGTACCGGCGAGGACCAGCATGTTCTCGCTGTGACGCCGCATGACGGTGGCCATGTGGTCCAGCTTGAAGAGAGTGGCGAGACGCTCCGGGTCCTGCTCGCGCTCCTCGAGTCCCTCGATGACACCGAGCTGGCGCTCGACGAGACCGAGCGTGCGCAGGGAGAGGTTGACGAAGGTGTGGTGGACCGTGTTCTTCAGCTGCGTCAGCGCGGTGGTGAGCTCGGCGACCTGGGCCTGGAGTTCGGCGCGCTGCACGGAGAGGGCCTCGCGGCTCGCGATCAGTCCGCCGCGCTCGTTCTGCAGGCTCTCGAAGCGGCCGGCCGTCTCGTGGTGCAGCCCGTGCAGCTTGCCGTGCAGGGTGTTGATGGACCGTACGACCTGGGCGAACTCGTCGTTGCGCCCGGTGTAGCGGACCGGCTCGGCGCTCTCGGGTTCGGCGGCGAGGCGGGCCGCACCGATCCGCAGGACGGCGAGCGGCTGGGTGAGGGTGCGTGCGACCGCGGTGGAGACGCCGACGGCGATCAGCAGGCAGCCGCCGAGCAGCGCGATGCGCAGTTCGAGCGCGGTGACATCGTCGTCGCGCAGCTGTTCCAGGCTCTTGACCCGGGCGGTGCCCAGCGCGGACTCGACGCCCCGCATCCGGTCGATGCGGGCGGAGAGCGCGGTGCGGGCCTTCTTGCGGTCGGTCCTGCGGTCCGCCTCAGACAGCTCGGGGCGGTCGGTGAGGCGGGTGAGGTACTTCTCCGCGCTGTTGACCTCGGGGCCGGTCACGGTGGACGCGAGCTTGTCCCGGGCGGCCGGGCCGGCGGCCTGGTCGAAGTCGGCGAGCGAGGCGAGTTCGCGCACCCGGGCCTGCTGGGCGGCGGCGCTCAGCTCGTCGCGGTTGCGGTCGTTCTCGCTGTCGCCCTCGTCCCGGGTCTGGACGGGGAGCCCGGTGAAGGGGTCGATCTGCGGTTCCGCCGGCTCCGTGCCGGGAACGGAGAGCGCGGCCAGGAGCAGCCCCCGGGTGGCGGAGGCCTGCTCGACGGCGCCACCGAGGGCGAGCGGTGCGCGGGTCGCGTCGGCGGCACGCGGCGGGGTCTTCTCGGCCAGCTCGTCGGCGAGGTCGTGGAGCTTGGAGATGACCTCGGAGTACGCCTGGTGGGCCTCCAGCGCCGATCCCTTGCCCGTGAGGGCGTCGCGGCGCAGCGAGGGGATGGTGGAGAGGTCGCGCCGCAGGGCGGCGGGGGCGGCCGCCCTGATCTCGTCCACCTGCTGGTCGACGCGGGCGGCGGGCACGCGCCCGGCGTCCTTGGCGTCGTCCTCGTCCCGGCCGGCGGCGATGTGGGCGGTGACATCGTCGCGTTCGTCGGCGAGGGAGTGGGCGAGCGTGATGGCCTGCTGGTTCAGCTCGGCGAGCGTGACCAGCCGCTGGGACTCGTTGAGATCGGAGGACGCGCCGAGGGCCGCCGGGGCGCCCGCGGCGATGACGGTGATCCCTACGACGGCGACGCCGGCGACGAGCCGACTGCGCACCCGCACGGTCCGCTTGTCAGCACCCGCTGCCGGAGGCGTCGCCCCGGAACCGTCGCGCGTGCTGTCCTTGCTCCGAGGCCGCTTCTTCTGCACCGGTGCTCGCAATCTTGACTCGTCCACCCTTGAAGCAGAGGTGACATACGGTCACATGAAAAGGCGCCCCCGCCCTGGTACGGCTTCTGACCATTCCAGTGCTTTTGAGAGGGGGGCGCGCATCAACCGCTCCGCCACTCGAACGAGTGAACATCACTCCGGAGTTGGCGAACAAGTCTCCCCACGGGCGCTCCAGGCCATGCGCGGCCCCTTGGGTGGAACTTCGGCCCAGGCTTTGGCAGGATGCCCGCCCGCATATGCACGGAGCCTCTCCTTCCTCCCGGGGAGGCCGCTCTGACCTGCCGGTACGGTCCAACCCGTGCTTCGTGCAGCCCCCGTGAAGACATCGTGCAGACTGATCGCATGCGCATCGAACTCGCCACCGCGCCGGGTAGCCCCGAACGTCCCAACGAGGACTGGGTATCCACCGCCCTCCCGGCAGCCGGCCTGGGCGGGGTGCTCGTCCTGCTCGACGGCGTCACGCCGCCCGGGGGTGACGACGGATGTGTGCACTCGGTGCCCTGGTTCACCGCGAGACTGGGTGGCTCGTTGGCCGAACTGTCCGCTTCGCGGCGGGATCTGACGCTGACCGAGATCCTCTCGATGTCCATTCGGCGCACCGCCGACACGCACCGTTCCCTGTGTGACCTTTCTCACGTACGAACACCGCAGGCGACGGTGGTCGTGGCACGCTGGGACGAACAGGAGATCGAGTACCTGGTGCTTTCCGACTCCGCACTGCTCCTCGAGGCGCCCGACGGCGCGGTGCGGGCGGTCCTCGACGACCGCCTCGACCGGCTGCCACCGGGCTCTCTCGCCTCCGAGGCGATCGCCGACGCGCGTGTGCGGAACAAGGAGGGCGGCTTCTTCACGGCAGCCGCCGACCCCGCGGTGGCATCACGCGCAGTGACCGGCCGCACCCCGCGCGCAGAGGTCCGGACGCTGGCGGCGCTGACCGACGGAGCGAGCCGCTGGACGGAGACGTTCCGTGAGGGCGACTGGACGGCGACGCTGGGGCTGCTGCGCAAGGCGGGGCCGCAGGGACTGATCGACCGGGTCAGGGAGCTGGAGAGGGCCGACACGGACCGCACGTACCTGCGCCGCAGCAAGACGCATGACGACGCGACAGCCGTCCTGGTCGAGCTGTAGGCCGACGCGGGCCGCGGCCCCGCCCGTCGCCGGCCCCGCGGTGTCCGCCCGTGTCCGCCCGACGCCCTCAGTCCTCGGCGCGCTCGTTCAAGTGGTGCAGCAGTCGCGCCAGTTCCGCGACCTCGGCACGGTCCCAGTCCGCCAGTTTGCGGGCATAACGTCCGCGACGGGCATCCCGGACACTCCGGAAGCGGGCGAGCCCCTCCTCGGTGAGCCGGACGAGCGAGGCACGGCCGTCCGCCGGGTCGCTCTCGCGCGCCACCAGCCCCAGGGCCTCCAGTGCGCGCAGCTGACGGCTCATGGTCGCCTTGCCGACACCGAAGTAGGCGGCGAGCTCGGTGGCACGCTGGCGGCCGGCCGACTCCAGCCGCACGAAGAGCCCGTAGGCCGCCGACTCCAGGTCCGGGTGGACCTCACGGGCCATCTCCCCCGAGCTGGCCCGCGCCCGGCGCAGGAACACCGCCAACTCGCGCTCCAGCGCAAGGAATTCGTGGTCCACACCACTCCCGGCCGCGGCACCGGGTTCACTTGCGCTTCCACTCCCGTGCACGTCAGCACCCTTCATACGCTTTCCCGCCGATGAAAGTTTCTTTCAGCCCCGGCCATCGCCGCAGCTGGGCCAGTATTTCGCAGGCGTAGACCATCGGCAGCGGCCGGTCCCCCTTCCGCCGGGCGGGTCTACGTGCGTAGCTTCATGAGTGTCACGGGTGGCATGCCCACACCATGGCGGCACGCACTGCAGGAGTGTCCCGCACCCGCTCCTGGGCCAGCAGTTCCCCCCACCGAGTCCTCGGAGGCACGCAGATGCCCGTGCACAGATCCGGATCCGGAACGACCCGCCGCTCGCGCCTCGCCGTAGCGGGATCCCTCCTCGCAGCCCTCGCCCTCCTGCTCGCGCTGCCCGGCGCGGCCGGCGCCGCAGACATTCCCCAGCGCGGTACGGCCAGGATGGGCCAGGGCGTCATCGCCCACGACGGACAGCAGGGGGGCAGCCCCACCGGCCCCTCCGCCGTCCAGACCGAAGGAGTGGACGTCAGCGGCCACCAGGGCAACGTCGCCTGGCAGACCCTGTGGAACAGCGGCGTGAAGTGGGCCTACGTCAAGGCCACCGAGGGCACGTACTACAAGAACACCTACTTCACGCAGCAGTACAACGGCTCGTACAACGTCGGCATGATCCGCGGCACGTACCACTTCGCCACCCCGGACACGACCAGCGGTGCGACCCAGGCCAACTACTTCGTGGACAACGGCGGCGGCTGGTCCAGGGACGGCCGGACGCTTCCGGGCGTGCTCGACATCGAGTGGAATCCGTACGGCGCGCAGTGCTACGGGAAGACCCAGGCCGCCATGGTCTCCTGGATCCGCGACTTCGCGAACACCTACAAGGCGCGCACGGGGCGCGACCCGGTGATCTACACCGCCACCAGCTGGTGGAAGGACTGCACGGGCAACAACGCGAGCTTCGGCGCCACCAACCCGCTCTGGGTGGCCCGCTACAACACCACGGTCGGTGAACTCCCGGCCGGCTGGGGCTTCTACACGATGTGGCAGTACACCTCGTCCGGCCCCACGGTCGGCGACCACAACCACTTCAACGGCGCCCTCGACCGCGTACAGGCGCTCGCGAACGGCTGACAGGACCCCACCCCGCACGACCGGGCCCCGGTGACAAGCCCCACGTCACCGGGGCTCCGTGCTGTCCCGACACTCACTATACATAATGCGTATACACACTATGTATAGTCGCGGCGTGCCGCACCGCCCGGTGCGGCTCAGCCACGAAGAAGTGAGCCTGCCGTGCCCAAAAAGATGTCGCCGTTCGGTACGGGACTGGCCGCCGCCCTCGTCGCCGCGCTCACGCTGACGCTCAGCGGCTGCTCGATGCAGACCACCGCCCCGGGGTCCGCGCGCCGGGAAGCCGCATCCGACGCGAAGGGGCGGTTCGGCCAGGTGGACTGCCGCAGGGCGAAGTGCATCGCGCTGACCTTCGACGCGGGCCCGGCGAAGGACACCCCGCACCTCCTGGACATCCTCAAGGAGAAGAAGGTGCCGGCCACGTTCTTCCTGCTGGGCAGGGACCACGTCCTGAAGCACCCCGGCACCGTGCGGCGCATAGAGGCCGAGGGGCACGAGGTCGCCAACCACACGTGGACGCACGAGATCCTGACGGACAGGGAGCCGGACGAGATACGAGCCGAGCTGGAGAAGACGCAGCTCGCGATCGAGAGGATCACCGGGAGGAAGCCGCGTCTGATGCGCCCCCCGCAGGGCCGTACCGACGACACCGTCTCCGGGATCTGCGCGGAACTCGGGCTCTCCCAGATCCTGTGGAGCGCGACCGCCAAGGACTACTCCACGAACGACTCCGCGCTGATCAGGAAGCGGATACTCGACCAGGCCGGCAGGGACGGGATCATCCTGCTGCACGACATCTACCGGGGGACGGTCCCCGCGGTGCCGGGCATCATCGACGCGCTCAAACACCGCGGCTACACCTTCGTGACCGTCCCCCAGCTGATGGCCCCCGCGGAGCCTGAACCCGGCACGGTCTACCGCCCCTGAGCCGCCCCCGGGAACGCGGAACGGCCCGCCCCTCCCTCGCGGGAGGAGCGGGCCGTCCGTACCGGCCGTGTCCGTGGTGCCACGCCCGTCACTGCATGACACCTACGCCGCAGCCGGGATCCTCTCCTCGGCCCCGACCGACGCCGGGGCGAGCGCGATCTCCAGCACCTGGCGGACATCGGTGACCGGGTGGACCTCCAGGGTGTCGAGGACCTCGGCCGGGACGTCGTCCAGGTCGGCCTCGTTCCGCTTGGGGATCACCACCGTGGTGATGCCCGCCCGGTGCGCGGCCAGCAGCTTCTGCTTCAGACCGCCGATCGGCAGCACCCGTCCCGTCAGCGACACCTCACCGGTCATCGCCACATCCGTCCGGACGAGCCGCCCGGAGAGCAGCGAGGCCAGCGCCGTCGTCATCGTGATGCCGGCACTCGGGCCGTCCTTGGGAACGGCGCCCGCCGGGAAGTGGATGTGCGCGCCGCGGTCCTTCAGGTCCGCGACCGGCAGTTCCAGCTCCGCGCCGTGCGACCGCAGGAAGCTCAGCGCGATCTGGGCGGACTCCTTCATCACGTCGCCGAGCTGACCGGTGAGGGTCAGTCCAGACGCCCCGGTCTCCGGGTCGGCCAGCGACGCCTCGACGAACAGCACGTCGCCGCCCGCCCCGGTCACCGCGAGCCCGGTGGCCACGCCCGGCACCGCGGTGCGGCGCTCGGCCGGGACCTGGGCGGACTCGGGAACGTGGTGGGGGCGTCCGATCAGGCCCCGCAGATCCTCGTCGGTCACCGTGAACGGGAGCTCCCGGTCGCCCAGTTCGTGCTGGGCCGCGACCTTGCGGAGCAGCCGTGCGACCGCCCGCTCCAGGTTCCGCACCCCGGCCTCCCTCGTGTACTCGCCGGCCAGCTTGCGCAGCGCCGACTCGTCGAGGCTCACCTCGTCCTTCTCCAGTCCGGCCCGCTCCAGCTGGCGCGGGAGCAGGTGGTCACGGGCGATGACGACCTTTTCGTCCTCGGTGTAGCCGTCCAGCCTGACCAGCTCCATGCGGTCGAGCAGGGCTTCCGGGATGGCTTCGAGCACGTTCGCCGTGGCCAGGAACACCACGTCGCTGAGGTCGAGTTCGACCTCCAGGTAGTGGTCGCGGAAGGTGTGGTTCTGCGCCGGGTCGAGCACTTCGAGCAGGGCGGCGGCCGGGTCGCCCCGGAAGTCCGAGCCGACCTTGTCGATCTCGTCGAGCAGGACGACCGGGTTCATCGAACCGGCCTCCTTGATGGCGCGGACGATGCGTCCCGGGAGCGCGCCGACGTACGTACGCCGGTGGCCGCGGATCTCCGCCTCGTCCCGGACACCGCCGAGTGCGACGCGGACGAACTTGCGGCCCATGGCGTGCGCCACGGACTCACCGAGCGAGGTCTTGCCCACCCCGGGCGGACCGACCAGCGCCAGCACGGCACCGCCGCGCCGCCCGCCGACCACACCGAGTCCGCGGTCGGCACGCCGCTTGCGCACCGCGAGGTACTCGGTGATGCGCTCCTTCACGTCCTGCAGGCCCGCGTGCTCCGCGTCCAGGATCTCCTGGGCACCCCTGATGTCGTACGCGTCCTCGGTCCGCTCGGTCCACGGCAGTTCCAGGACGGTGTCCAGCCAGGTGCGGATCCAGGAGCCCTCGGGGCTCTGGTCGGACGCGCGCTCCAGCTTCTCGACCTCCTTGAGTGCGGCCTCGCGGACGTTCCCGGGAAGCTCGGCGGCCTCGACGCGCGCCCGGTAGTCGTCGGACTCGTCCTCCGGATCACCGTTGAGCTCGGAGAGCTCCTTGCGTACGGCGTCGAGCTGGCGCCGCAGCAGGAATTCGCGCTGCTGCTTGTCGACGCCCTCCTGGACGTCCTTGGCGATGGATTCGGCGACGTCCTGTTCGGCGAGGTGCTCGCCGAGCCACTGGACGGCGAGCTTGAGCCGGGCGACCGCGTCCACGGTCTCCAGCAGCTGGACCTTCTGGGCGGTGGTGAGGAAGGGCGAGTAGCCGGAATTGTCGGCGAGAGCCGAGATGTCCTCGATCTGCTGCACCCGGTCCACGACCTGCCAGGCGCCGCGCTTCTTCAGCCAGCTGGTGGCGAGCGCCTTGTACTCCTTGGCGAGTTCGGCGGCGGAGCCGGGCAGAGGATCGGGCAGGGACACGTCGATCCGCGTGCCCTCCACCCACAGCGCTCCGCCGGGCCCGCTGGTCCCGGCACCGATCCGTACCCGGTCACGGGCGCGGATGAGCGCGCCCGGGTCCCCGTCCGAGAGCCGCCCGACCTGCTCGACGGTTCCGAGGACACCGGTCCCCGTGTAGTTCCCGTCGATACGGGGGACGAGCAGCACCTCGGGCTTGCCGCCGCCGGGACGCGCGACGGCCTGGGCCGCCTCGACGGCGGCACGTACTTCCGCATCCGACAGATCGAGCGGCACCACCATTCCGGGAAGCACGACCTCGTCGTCGAGCGGCAGCACGGGCAGGTCGATCGGCGTGAACGCCTGGGACGCATTGGACTCAGCAGTCATGATCTCCCCTTCGGCAGGCAAGTTGAGTTATGTGGACTCAATGCTCCTGCGCTGCCGAATGTTCCCCACCGTGCGTTCGCTCTCAGCGATCACCCTGGGGCCCTGCCCCCGCACCGGGGCCCGCAGGCCGTACGGCGCCTGCCTCTACGCCAGCATTCCGCGTGGCACCCCCATTCCCGACGGGCTGCGTTCGGGCGGCGGAATCGAACGCCGCGTCCGACCGGGCGGGAGCGTGAAACTGGCGGAAATCGGCTGGTCCCGGTGGCGGCACCTGGGGATGATGGACCGGCCGACCGCCCTGCCGCCGACCGGAGACCACCCACATGTCCGTCACAGACGCCCACCGCCCCGTCACGCTCGACCGGCGCGAAGGGCCCTACGGCGAAGTCGTCCTGCGGGAGCGCGGCGACGACTTCGAGATCATCGCCAACGGCTGCTTCCTCATGGACACCTCCGACGGGCGCTCCGAGCGGCTGCTGATCGACGCGGCGCTCGACGCGCTGCCCGACGGGCGGCCGGACCCTGCCGTGCTCATCGGCGGGCTCGGCGTCGGCTTCTCGCTGGTTCGCGCGGCGGCCGGCGAGCGGTGGGGACGGATCGTGGTCGTCGAGCGGGAGCAGGCGATCGTGGACTGGCACCTGGAGGGGCCGCTCGGCCGGATCTCGGGTGCCGCCCTCGCCGATCCGCGGACCGAGATCCTCCGTACGGACCTCGTCGAGCACCTCCTCACGACCACGGAGCGTTACGACGCCTTGTGCCTGGATATCGACAACGGGCCCGACTGGACCGTCACGGAGGACAACGGAAGCCTCTATTCACCGGCCGGTCTCGCGGCCTGCCTGGCACGCCTGACGCCCGGCGGAGTCCTGGCCGTGTGGTCTGCGCAGCCGTCCGCGGACTTCGAGAAAGCCTTGCGGAATGCCGGATTCCACGCGGTACGGACCGAAGAAGTAGCCGTTGCCCGAGGTGTGCCCGACGTGGTCCATCTCGCACTCCGGAGTGTCTGAACCCCCACCCGGTATCCACAGCCCCGGTATCCCACGGGCCAAGCGGCACAAGGCCGACGAACCGCCTCTCCCGCGGAGGTAACACCTTCACCTCGGTCAACACCCTGCGTAGCCGGGAGCCGTCTTCTGCCTTTACGCTCTGACCGGCACAAGGGATCACCCACGAAATCCACAAGCGATAACCGTGCCTCCGGGGGAATGGCCTCCGCGAGAACGGGCAGGGGCGGGGCGATGGAACAGACACACACCACCCACAACGGCGTCGCGGCCACCCCCGGGGCTCAGCGCCGGGTCCTGGTGGTCGAGGACGACGCGACAATCGTCGACGCCATTTCCGCCCGTCTGCGGGCCGAGGGCTTTCTGGTGCAGACCGCACTGGACGGGCCGGCGGCCGTGGATGCGGCCGAGGCCTGGCAGCCCGATCTGATGGTGCTCGACATCATGCTTCCCGGCTTCGACGGCCTGGAGGTCTGCCGCCGTGTGCAGGCCCAGCGCCCCGTGCCGGTGCTGATGCTCACCGCACGCGACGACGAGACCGACATGCTGGTCGGGCTCGGGGTCGGCGCCGACGACTACATGACCAAGCCGTTCTCCATGCGTGAGCTGGCGGCGCGGGTGCACGTCCTGCTGCGGCGGGTGGAGCGGGCCGCGCTGGCCGCCGTCACCCCGCGCAGCGGCATCCTGCGTCTCGGCGAGCTGGAGATCGACCACGCGCAGCGCCGGGTCCGCGTGCGCGCCGACGACGTCCACCTGACGCCGACCGAGTTCGACCTGCTGGTCTGCCTGGCCAACACACCGCGCGCGGTGCTGTCCCGGGAACAGTTGCTGGCAGAGGTGTGGGACTGGGCGGACGCCTCGGGCACCCGCACGGTCGACAGCCACATCAAGGCGCTGCGCCGGAAGATCGGCGCGGAGCGGATCCGTACGGTGCACGGCGTCGGTTACGCCCTGGAGACTCCCGCGCCATGACGCGGCCCGGCTCCGGACTGCGGCCCTTCTCGATCAAGGCCAAGCTGGGCACGCTCGTCGTGGTCTCGGTGTTCATCACGACGGGTCTGCTGATCGTCGCACTGCGCACCAGGACCGAATTCAGGTTCATCACGGTCTTCTCCGTGATCGCCACGCTGCTGATCACCCAGTTCGTGGCCCACGGCCTGACCGCGCCGCTGGACGAGATGAGAGCTGTCGCCAGATCGATCTCGCACGGCGACTACACGAGACGCGTGAGCGGCGCCGGACGCCGTGACGAGCTCGGTGACCTGGCGCAGACGATCAACCGCATGGCGGACGACCTGGAGGCAGAGGACCGGCACCGCAAGGAGCTGGTGGCCAACGTCTCGCACGAGTTGCGCACCCCCATCGCGGCGCTGAGAGCCGTGCTGGAGAACGTGGTGGACGGGGTGTCCGCCGCCGATCCCGAGACGATGCGTACGGCCCTGAAGCAGACCGAGCGCCTCGGCAGGCTGGTGGAGACGCTGCTGGACCTCTCACGGCTGGACAACGGCGTGGTGACGCTGAAGGCCCGCCGCTTCGAGGTGTGGCCCTACCTGTCGGGGGTCCTCAAGGAGGCGAACCTCGCGGCCTCGCACCGCAGGCTCTCCTCGGGCTCCGGCAACCACTCCCGTACGGACGTCCATCTGCACCTCGATGTCTCGCCGCCGGAGCTGACGGCGCACGCGGACGCGGAACGGCTGCACCAGGTGGTCGCCAATCTCATCGACAACGCGGTCAAGCACAGCCCTCCGCACGGCCGGGTCACGGTGCTGGCCCGGCGCGGGGACTACCCCGAGTCGCTCGAACTGGAGGTCGTCGACGAGGGCCCCGGTATTCCGGAGGCGGAGCGCCACCGGGTCTTCGAGCGCTTCAACCGCGGCCAGGCTCCCTACCCGCACGGCTCAGGCAACGACGGCGGTACGGGGCTGGGGCTGGCGATCGCCCGCTGGGCGGTGGATCTGCACGGCGGTCATATCGGCGTGGCCGAATCAGCCCGCGGATGCCGGATCCAGGTCACTCTTCCGGGGACATCTCAGTTCCGCAGTTGACCTAGAGTTCGAACCGGAAGGCGGCGTTCTACGCTGCGGCCCTGAAAGAGATACGGTCCAAGGGGCCGTGTCCACGGCCTCGCGTACCCGAAGTGCAGCGGAACCCCGCTTGTTTCCCGCCATTTCATGCGCCGAAACCCGGCTTCCGATGTGATGTGCACGACGAAGACCGGCCCGGCCTGCACGTAACGGCTGGGGAGGCGTAGCCTTGATTTCCGCTGTCCATCACCTTGTGAAGCGGAAGAGGGCGGTTGCCGCCGTGTCGTCTCAGTCCCCCAGTAACTCGAGCATCTCGACCGATCAAGAAGCAGGCTCCGGGTCCAACCCGGCGGCCGCATTCGGCCCCAATGAGTGGCTTGTCGACGAGATCTACCAGCAGTACCTCCAGGACCCCAGTTCGGTCGATCGCGCCTGGTGGGACTTCTTCGCCGACTACAAGCCGGGCACGTCCGGCACGGCGGACAAGCCCGGCCCCGCAGCCGCGGGGGCTGCGGTGACCCCGGCTCCCGCCGCGACCACCGTCAACAACGCCGTTCCGGCCGAGCCGGTGGCGAAGGCCCCGGCCACGGCCGCGGTGCCCGCACCCGCCGCTCCGGCGCCGAAGGCGGCGGCCCCTGCTCCGGCAGCGCCCGCCCCGGCGAAGGCAGCGCCCGCGAAGGCCGCACCGGCGCCCGCCAAGGCCGCCGAGGCGACCGAGGCTCCGGCCGGCCCGGAGTACGTGACGCTGCGCGGCCCCTCGGCCGCCGTCGCGAAGAACATGAACGCCTCGCTGGAGCTGCCGACGGCCACGTCCGTCCGCGCCGTTCCGGTGAAGCTGCTCTTCGACAACCGCATCGTCATCAACAACCACCTCAAGCGGGCCCGCGGCGGGAAGATCTCCTTCACCCACCTCATCGGCTACGCGATGGTGCAGGCCCTCAAGGCCATGCCGTCGATGAACCACTCCTTCGCGGTCAAGGACGGCAAGCCGACCCTGGTCAAGCCGGAGCACATCAACCTCGGCCTGGCCATCGACCTGGTGAAGCCGAACGGCGACCGCCAGCTGGTCGTCGCGGCCATCAAGAAGGCCGAGACGCTCAACTTCTTCGAGTTCTGGCAGGCGTACGAGGACATCGTCCGCCGCGCCCGTGTCGGCAAGCTCGGCATGGACGACTTCTCCGGGGTCACCGCCTCGCTGACCAACCCCGGCGGCATCGGCACCGTTCACTCGGTGCCCCGCCTGATGCCCGGACAGGGCCTCATCATGGGCGTCGGCGCGATGGACTACCCGGCGGAGTTCCAGGGCACCTCGCAGGACACCCTGAACAAGCTGGGCATCTCGAAGGTCATGACGCTGACCTCGACGTACGACCACCGGGTCATCCAGGGCGCCGCGTCCGGCGAGTTCCTGCGTGTCCTGTCCCAGCTCCTGCTCGGCGAGAACGACTTCTACGACGAGATCTTCAAGGCGCTGCGCATCCCCTACGAGCCGGTCCGCTGGCTCAAGGACATCGACGCCTCGCACGACGACGACGTCACCAAGGCCGCACGGGTCTTCGAGCTGATCCACTCCTACCGGGTCCGCGGCCACGTCATGGCCGACACCGACCCGCTGGAGTACCGCCAGCGCAAGCACCCCGACCTGGACATCAACGAGCACGGCCTCACCCTGTGGGACCTGGAGCGGGACTTCGCGGTCGGCGGTTTCGCCGGGCAGACGCTGATGAAGCTCCGCGACATCCTCGGTGTGCTGCGTGAGTCGTACTGCCGCACGACCGGCATCGAGTTCATGCACATCCAGGACCCGAAGGAGCGCAAGTGGCTCCAGGACCGGGTGGAGCGTCCGCGCCCCGCGCCGGAGCGCGAGGAGCAGCTGCGGATCCTGCGCCGTCTGAACGCCGCGGAGGCCTTCGAGACGTTCCTGCAGACCAAGTACGTCGGCCAGAAGCGGTTCTCGCTGGAGGGCGGCGAGTCCGTCATCCCGCTGCTCGACGCGGTCATCGACTCGGCCGCCGAGGCGCGCCTCGACGAGGTCGTCATCGGTATGGCCCACCGCGGCCGGCTGAACGTCCTGGCGAACATCGTCGGCAAGTCGTACGCGCAGATCTTCCGGGAGTTCGAGGGCAACCTCGACCCGCGGTCGATGCACGGCTCCGGCGACGTCAAGTACCACCTTGGCGCCGAGGGCACCTTCACCGGTCTGGACGGCGAGCAGATCAAGGTCTCGCTGGCCGCCAACCCCTCGCACCTGGAGGCGGTCGACCCGGTTCTCGAGGGCATCGCCCGCGCCAAGCAGGACATCATCAACAAGGCCGGCACGGACTTCACGGTCCTGCCCGTCGCGCTCCACGGCGACGCGGCCTTCGCGGGCCAGGGCGTCGTCGCCGAGACGCTCAACATGTCGCAGCTGCGCGGCTACCGCACCGGCGGCACGGTCCACGTCGTCATCAACAACCAGGTCGGCTTCACCGCCGCCCCGGAGGCGTCGCGCTCCTCGATGTACGCCACTGACGTGGCGCGCATGATCGAGGCGCCGATCATCCACGTCAACGGTGACGACCCGGAGGCCGTGGTCCGCGTCGCGCGGCTCGCCTTCGAGTACCGGCAGACGTTCAACAAGGACGTCGTCATCGACCTCATCTGCTACCGCCGCCGCGGTCACAACGAGGGCGACAACCCGGAGTTCACCAACCCGCAGATGTACACCCTGATCGACAAGAAGCGCTCGGTGCGCAAGCTCTACACCGAGTCCCTCATCGGTCGCGGCGACATCACGCTGGAGGAGGCCGAGCAGGCGCTCCAGGACTTCCAGGGCCAGCTGGAGAAGGTCTTCGCGGAGGTCCGCGAAGCCACCTCCGCGCCGTCCCAGCCGCATGTCCCGGACGTCCAGGCCGAGTTCCCGGTGGCGGTGAACACCGCGGTCTCCTCGGAGGTCGTGAAGCTGATCGCCGAGTCCCAGGTCAACATCCCCGACGGGATCACCGTCCACCCGCGTCTGATGCCGCAGATGCAGCGCCGCGCGGCCTCGGTGGACAACGGCACGATCGACTGGGGCATGGGCGAGACCCTGGCCATCGGATCGCTGCTGATGGAGGGCACTCCGGTCCGGCTCGCCGGCCAGGACACCCGCCGCGGCACGTTCGGCCAGCGCCACGCGGTCCTCGTCGACCAGAAGACCGGCGAGGACTACACCCCGCTGCTCTACCTCTCCGACGACCAGGCCCGTTACAACGTCTACGACTCGCTGCTCAGCGAGTACGCGGCGATGGGCTTCGAGTACGGCTACTCGCTGGCCCGCCCGGAGTCGCTGGTCATCTGGGAGGCCCAGTTCGGTGACTTCGTCAACGGCGCGCAGACGGTCGTGGACGAGTTCATCTCCTCGGCCGAGCAGAAGTGGGGCCAGACGTCCGGCGTCACGCTGCTGCTGCCGCACGGTTACGAGGGCCAGGGCCCGGACCACTCGTCCGCCCGCCCGGAGCGCTTCCTGCAGATGTGCGCGCAGGACAACATGACGGTCGCGATGCCGACCCTGCCGTCGAACTACTTCCACCTCCTCCGGTGGCAGGTGCACAACCCGCACCACAAGCCGCTGATCGTCTTCACGCCGAAGTCGATGCTCCGTCTCAAGGCGGCGGCGTCGAAGGCCGAGGAGTTCACCACCGGCGGCTTCCGTCCGGTGATCGGCGACGAGTCGGTCAAGGCCGAAGCGGTCCGCAAGGTCGTCTTCTGCGCCGGCAAGCTCTACTACGACCTGGACGCCGAGCGCGAGAAGCGTGGCGACACGGAGACGGCGATCATCCGTCTGGAGCGCCTGTACCCGCTGCCGGGTGCGGAGATCCAGGCCGAGATCGCCAAGTACCCGAACGCGGAGAAGTACCTCTGGGCCCAGGAGGAGCCGGCCAACCAGGGTGCGTGGCCGTTCATCGCGCTCAACCTGATCGACCACCTGGACCTGGCCGTCGGCGCCGATGTGCCGCACGGTGAGCGCCTGCGCCGTATCTCGCGCCGGCACGGCTCGTCCCCGGCGGTCGGTTCGGCCAAGCGTCACCAGGCCGAGCAGACCCAGCTGGTCAACGAGGTCTTCGAGGCCTGACCGGCTGCTGTACGCACCGTCGGTGCCCGGTCCCGCGAGATCATCGCGGGGCCGGGCACCGCGGCGTTCCGGCCTCGTTATTCTGGTCGCATGTACTTCACGGACCGTGGCATCGAGGAACTTGAGAAGCGGCGCGGCGAGGAGGAAGTCACCTTCGAGTGGCTCGCCGAGCAGCTGCGTACGTTCGTCGACCTCAACCCCGACTTCGAGGTTCCTGTCGAGCGCCTGGCGACCTGGCTGGCCCGGCTGGACGACGAGGACGAGGACGAGTAGTCACCGCCGGGGCGTTCCCGCTGCCTCCGCTTCGCGTCTGAACCGGTTGTAGGCGAGCCCCAGGGCACCCTGCACCAGCAGGATCAGGCCCGCCGCGACCCAGCCCCCGCTGCGCCGGCCGGCACCCCACAGGGTGAGCGGCACTCCTACCGCGACCTGCGCCGCGGCCGCCGCGCGGGCCCGGGGACCGAGCACCCACGGCCCGAGGCTCCCGCTCTCGACCGCGTCGAGCTCCACCCGTACGGCATCGCGCCAGCCGGCCCACTCGATCTGTTCCGCTCGGGGGTGCGCCCCGGCCACGCTGCGCAGCCGGTCGGCGGACTCTCCGGGGGTGAGGCCGGCCGGGAGCGCGACTCCGGTACGGGTGAGGACGGAGAGAAGTCCGCGCAGCCGGGCGTCGGCGTCCGCCTCCGGATCCGGCCGGGTCAGCGCCTCCAGCTCCTGGACGTCCAGGACCGGATCGAGGCCCAGCCGTACCGCGAACGTCCGCATGGCCTCGTCCTCGCCCGCCGGGGTGCCGTCGGCCAGCCAGATGTAGCCGACCGGGCGGCGGAAGCCCGAGGCGAGGGTGTAGCCGGAGCGGTCGCCGTCCCACCACAGGGCGAGCACCGGCCAGGCCGAACCCACCGCGAGCGCGGTCGCCCAGCCGCCGAGGACCCGGTCGACCGGCTCGCCGCCCTCACTGCGCCAGGGCTTCCCTTCGGGAACGACGGCGGTCCACCCGTCGCCGGCCGGGGTGAGCACCATCGGCTCACGCAGGAGATGCGCCAGGGGCCGTACGGTCTCGGGGTCGGCCCGGCACAGCAGCAGAGCGCCCACGGATGTCGCGGTCATGGTCCATACGCTAGGGCAATTCGCCCGTACATGACTCGATTTGCCCACTCCCGCCGCCCATGCGCAGCCCCTTGACTTCCGCAATCCGCGATATATCGTGTTCTCAAGAGACGCGATATGTTGCGTCACGTTCTCCGGGAGGTCCGATCCATGCCTGAGTCGACGTGGTCCGTCGCCGAGCCCCAGAGGCTCACGTTCGACGCCCCCGTGACGGCGCTGAGTGTGCGCATCGTCAACGGGGCGGTCAATGTCGTCGGCACCGAGGAGGCCACCGCACGCCTGGAGGTCTCCGGCATCGAGGGCCCCCCGCTGATCGTGACCCAACGCGACGGCACCCTGACCGTGACCTACGAGGATCTGCCGTGGAAGGGGTTCCTCAGCTGGCTCGACCGGAAGACGCCGCGGCGTCACGCCGTCGTCTCGCTCGCCGTGCCCTCCGGTGCGGCGGTGGAGGTCGGCGTCGTCGGCGCCGGGGCGGTCGTCTCCGGGATCCGGGGCCGCACGGAGCTGCGGGGTGTCACCGGTGACACGACCCTCGTGGGACTCGCCGGCGTGGTCCGCGCGGAGACCGTCTCCGGCAACCTGGAGGCCCAGGCCGTCACCGGCGACCTCCGCTTCCAGTCCGTGTCGGGTGACCTGACGGTCGTCGAGGGTGCCGGGACGTCCGTACGGGCGGAATCGGTCAGCGGCCACATGGTCCTGGACGTCGATGCGTCCCCGAAGCCCACGGACATCAGACTGACCACGGTCTCCGGAGAGATCGCCATCCGGCTGCCGCACCCGGCGGACGCGAAGGTCGAGGCGAACACCGCGAGCGGCGCGGTCTCCAACGCCTTCGAGGACCTGCGGGTCGGCGGCCAGTGGGGGGCGAAGAAGATCACAGGCACGCTCGGCGCCGGGACGGGGAAACTGAAGGCGACGACCGTCTCCGGCTCGATCGCCCTGCTGCGCCGCCCACCGGCCGAGGACGACCAGTACGACGCCGAGCCGACCGGAAAGGTGCTCTGACATGCCCCCCGTTTTCGCCCACGGCCGCCTGCGCCTGTACCTCCTGAAGCTGCTGGACGAGGCCCCGCGGCACGGCTACGAGGTGATCCGTCTGCTGGAGGAACGCTTCCAGGGGCTGTACGCGCCGTCGGCCGGCACCGTGTACCCGCGCCTGGCGAAGCTGGAGGCCGAAGGCCTGGTCACCCATGCCACCGAAGGCGGCCGCAAGGTCTACTCGATCACCGACGCCGGGCGCGCCGAGCTGGCGGGCCGGGGCGGCGAGCTGGCCGACCTGGAGCTGGAGATCCGCGAATCGGTCTCCGAGCTGGCCGCGGAGATCCGCGACGACGTACGCGGCGCGGCGGGCAAGGTGCGCAGCGAGATGCGGGCGGCGGCGTCCGAGTCGCGGCAGGCCACGGGCGGTGCCCGGAGCGGCTGGGACGCCGACTTCGGGGACAGCGAGACGTGGCGCACGGCGAAGGAGGAGCTCCGCAAGGCCAAGCAGGAGTGGAAGGAACAGGCCCGCCGGGCGAAGGACGAGTCCCGCCGCGCCCGCGAGGACGCCGAGCAGGCCCGCCGCCAGGCCCGGGAGGCCCATGAGAAGGCGCGCGAGCAGATGCAGAACGCCGCACGCCAGGTGCAGGAGCATTTCGCTCGGGGCGACTGGCCCACGGGCGTACGCGAAGGCCTGGCCGAGATCACCGGCCAGCTCGGCAACTTCGCCAAGACCGGCAGCTGGCCCTCGTACACGAGGCCCGACCCCGCCGCTCCCGACGTCGAGTGGGCCGCCGACGCGGCGGCCACGGGTGACCCGTCCCGTGACCTGGACCGCCTGCTGGACCGCTTCCGCGACGACATCCGGGACGCGGCACGGGACCGGGGAGTCACCGAGGACCAGCTGACGGAGGCCCGCCGCCACCTCGCGACGGCTGCGACACACATCGGCACGCTGCTCCGAGGCAACGCCGACGGCAAGGCCGAGAACACCAGGAAGGGCTGACCGCCCAGGCTGTCCGGGCCGCAGGGGAAGACCGACCGGGTCCGTCCCGGCCCTGCGGCCCGGCGCGCAGGCCGGGACAAGCCCGGTGTGGGTCAGCCCGCCTTGGCCCGGCCTTCTCCCTCGTCCCCGTACAGGGCACGCTCCACCGTGGCGTACGTCGCGCCGTGATCCGCGAGCACGTCGGCGACCACTCCGGGGCAGGCCGTCAGCGCCAGAAGGACGTGCTCCTCGCCGATGAACTTGTCGCCTCGTCCGAGGGCGACGCGCAGGGACTTCTCCAGGATGCCCTTCGCTCCCCCGGTGAACGGGCGCTGCGCCGACCACCACCGGCGGCTCCTGCGGTCACCCTCCAGGGCTCCCTCGCCGTGGGCGCCCTCGACTCTGGCCACGATCTCGGTGACGTCGATGCCGAGGCCGGCCAGCGCCTCCGTATCGGCCTTGGTGAGGCCGCCGCGACGCCTGGCCTCGGCGAGAGCCGACTCCAGGGAGGAGCGTCGGTCGACGAGTCCGAGGGAGGCGACGGCGAAGGCCGCCCGGCTGCCCGTCCGGTCCAGCAGCGAGAGCAGCAGGTGTTCCTCGCTGACGGAGTCCGAGCCGGCCCGCTCGGCATGAACCACGGCGCCCGTCACCGTGGCCCGGGCACCCTTGGTGAATCGCTCGAACATCAATGCCTCCCGTACTTCTTGTGCACGGCCTGCCGGCTGACACCCAGCTCGGCAGCGATTTCCTGCCACGACCAGCCCTGGGCGCGGGCACTTCTCACTTGCACGGCTTCGAGTTGCTCAAGCAGCCGCCGCAGCGCGGCGACGGCCCGCAACCCCACGCGCGGGTCGTGATCACCGGCACGTGCGGCGAGATCCGTTGCTTCGGTCATGATGTCAACCTACATTGACACCCGGGCAACGTCAATCAAAGTTGACAGGATCGGTGGCCAGCCGGGCGTGACGCTCCACGTCGTACCGGACCTCGCCGTAGCGGAGCTTCCCCCGTTCGAGGCCCTCCACCGCGAAGCCGGCCCGCTCGGCCACCTTGCAGGAGGCCGGATTGTTCGTCCGGTGTCCGAGTTCCAGCCGGTGGAGCCCCAGGTCGTCGAAGGCCCAGCGGGCGAGCGCCCGTACGCCCGCGGCGGCGACACCCCCGCCACGCGCCCCCTCGACCGTCCAGTACGAGACCCAGCCGGTGTCGTGGACATGGTTCACCGCGGTCACGGCAACGCACCCGAGCACCACGTCGTCCCGGACGACGGCCCACGCGTACCCGGTGCCGGCCGCCCGCTCCTTCTCACGGTCGGCGATCCAGTCCAGTGCCTCGGCCGGGGAGGTGACCGGCCGGCCCGACTGCCGCGACATCTCGGCCGGGGCGAAGGCCCGGAGGACGGCAGGGGCGTCGTACGGCTGCCAGGGGCGCAGCGACAGCCCCTCCCCCGCGTACGGCCCGGTCCCGCCGGTCACGTGGTGGTCAGCACGATCTTCCCGAACTGATCTCCGGCAGCGAGCCGCTCGAAGCCCTCACGGGCCCGGTCCAGCGGAAGGACCTCATCGATGACGGGACGTACGCCGGTGGCCGCGCAGAACGACAGCAGGTCCTCCAGCTCGTCCTTGGAGCCCATGGTCGAGCCGACGACCTTGAGCTCCAGGAAGAAGATCCGGGTCAGCTCCGCATGCGCGGGACGGTCGCCGCTGGTCGCACCCGAGATGACCAGGGTGCCGCCGGGACGGAGGGACTTCACCGAGTGGGACCAGGTCGCGGCGCCGACGGTCTCGATGACGGCGTCGACGCGCTGCGGCAGCCGGGCGCCGGGCTCGTACGCCTCGATCGCACCCAGCTCGACGGCCCGCTTGCGCCTGGCCTCGTCACGGCTCGTGGCGTACACCCTGAGTCCGGCGGCCTTGCCGAGCACGATCGCCGCGGTGGCCACACCGCCACCCGCCCCCTGGACGAGGACGGAGTCGCCGGGCCGGACGCCCGCGTTGGTGAACAGCATCCGGTACGCGGTGAGCCAGGCGGTCGGCAGGCAGGCGGCCTCCTCGAAGGTGAGCTCCTTCGGCTTGGGCAGCACGTTCCAGCTCGGGACCGTGACCTGCTCGGCGAACGTCCCCTGGTAGCGCTCGGTGAGGATGGAGCGGGGCTCCCGGGGGCCGACCCCGTGCCCGGTCTGGCCGATCACCGAGTGCAGGACGACCTCGTTGCCGTCCTGGTCGATCCCGGCGGCGTCGCAGCCGAGGATCATGGGCAGCTTGTCCTCCGCGAGACCGACGCCCCGCAGGGACCAGAGATCGTGGTGGTTGAGGGAGGCGGCCCTGACGGAGACGGTGGTCCAGCCGGGTCGCGCCTCGGGAGCGGGGCGTTCGCCCAGCTCAAGTCCGTTGAGGGGCTGGTCCCGGTCGATGCGTGCGGCGTAGGCGGCGAACATGGCCCCGACGATAGGCGGTGACGCGCCGTGACGTAACTGTCCGATGGTGTGACGCTCGCCCCAACAGGCTCGCCCCACACGCCACAGGCGGAACAGGGGCGGGTGGGGGAACAGACCCGCGCAGCGGACCCGCTCCCCGACCCACCCCCGCCTCACCGCATCAGCGGCGTGCCACGCCCTCGGCCCGCGCGGCCGCGGCCACCGCGGCCGTGACCGCCGGAGCGACCCGCTCGTCGAACGGCGAGGGGATCACGTAGTCCGCCGCCAGTTCGTCGCCGACGACGTCCGCCAGGGCGTTCGCCGCGGCGATCTTCATGCCCTCGGTGATCCGGGAGGCCCGGACCTGTAGCGCGCCCGCGAAGATGCCGGGGAACGCCAGCACGTTGTTGATCTGGTTCGGGTAGTCCGAGCGCCCGGTCGCCACCACAGCCGCGTACTTGTGCGCGATGTCGGGGTGGACCTCGGGGTTCGGGTTCGCCATGGCGAAGACGAACGCGCCGGGCGCCATCGAGGCGACGGCCGGCTCGGGGACCGTACCGCCGGAGACCCCGATGAAGACGTCCGCGCCCGCGAGGGCCGTCTCCAGCGGACCGGAGAGGCCCGCCCTGTTCGTCAGTTCCGCCAGCTCGCGCTTGACGTCCGTGAGGTCGTCGCGGTCCCGGCTGACGATGCCCTTGCGGTCAGCGACGGCGACGTCACCGATGCCCGCCTCCAGCAGGAACTTCGCGATCGCCACTCCGGCCGCACCGGCGCCGGAGATGACGCCGCGCAGATCACCGAGGGTCCGCCCCGAGAGCTTCGCGGCGTTGCGCAGTGCCGCGAGCGTCACGACGGCCGTGCCGTGCTGGTCGTCGTGGAAGACCGGAATGTCCAGGCGCTCCTGGAGCTTGCGCTCGATCTCGAAGCACCTGGGGGCCGAGATGTCCTCCAGGTTGACCCCGCCGAAGGACGGCGCGAGGCGCACCACGGTCTCGATGATCTCGTCCGTGTCGGTGGTCGCGAGCGCGATCGGAACCGCGTCGACGCCGCCGAACTGCTTGAACAGGATCGCCTTGCCCTCCATCACCGGGAGGGATGCCTCGGGGCCGATGTCCCCGAGGCCGAGCACGGCGGTGCCGTCCGTCACGACGGCCACGACCTGCGACTTCCAGGTGTAGTCGTGGACGAGCTCGGGATTCTCGGCGATGGCGCTGCACACCTTGGCCACGCCGGGCGTGTACGCGAGGGACAGGTCGTCCTTGTCGCGGATGGGCACGGTGGCCTGCACGGCCATCTTCCCGCCGCGGTGGAGGGCGAAGGCCGGATCGAAGAGCTCGTCCGCACCGCTGATGTCGTTCGCACTGGCCGCACCGTGCGTCTTGCTTTCGTCGCTGCGAGGATTGACGATCTCCGCTGCCATTGTGTTGACCCCTTAAGTCTTCATCGTTTGAGGGTGGCCACTCCTGGTTGAGGAGGGGTGGGCGGGCACCGCGTACGTTCCCGGCACTGAGCGGTTGGCCCGCTCCGCAAGGGAGGTACGTACGCGCGGGCGCGCCGCACACGCGCCCTGGGCCCCGGATGAGGGGTGTAAAGGTCTTTCTTACCTGACGGACGGTGCCCCGGACGAGTCCATACCGCCTCGGTGACATGACTCATAGTCGAATATCTGGACAAGTCCACTAAGGGTCATAAAGGTCGTCCGCCGGTCGAGACGCACCGGAGATTCTCCGGAAGAATGCTCGATTTCCAACAGATGGTCCGGCCTTGCAGTACCGGCCCGTTGGGGTTCGGGGGTCGCCCGTTACCCGATTTTGACATGCCGGGTCCCCTGAATGGGCTAGTCCGAATGGCAAGATGCCGTAATCACACAAGGTTGCGACACCCGATGGTGCGTGCCAACCCGATGACCAGCGTTCTTCTCACCGCCGGAGGATTCCGACCATGACCGCAAGCACCACGCGTCGTACGACCGCGAAGTCCCGGATTGCCGCGGTCTGCGCTGTCGCGGTCGCGGGCACCCTGCTGCTGACCGCCTGTGGCGACCAGACAGAGAGCGGCTCGACGAAGGCCGGCGACGGCACCGCGTCGAAGAGCGGTGCCCCGCTGTTCGACAAGCTCCCGGCGAAGTACCAGAAGTCCGGCGTCATCAAGGTCGGCACGAACGCCGAGTACGCCCCGATGGAGTCCGTCGAGAACGGCAAGATCGTCGGCGTCGACCCCGACATCGCCGAGGCGCTCGGCAAGCAGCTGGGCGTGAAGTTCGAGTTCACCTCCGGCTCCTTCGACGGTCTGATCACCGCCCTGAACACCGGTCGCCACGACATCGCCATGTCGTCCATCACGGACAACAAGCAGCGTCAGGAGGGCCTGGACGACAAGGGCAAGAAGCTCGGCAAGGGCGTCGACTTCGTCGACTACTTCCTCGCCGGCACCGCCGTCTACACCAAGAAGGGCAACCCCGAGGGCATCAAGTCCATCGAGGACCTGTGCGGGAAGGTCGCGGCGGTCCAGCGCGGCACCACGTACGAGGAGGCCCTGAAGAAGCAGTCCAAGGCCTGCACCGCCGGTGGTGAGAAGGCCATCAAGATCGAGTCCTTCGAGAACGACACCGAGGCCCAGACCCGCGTGAAGTCGGGCGGCGCCGTCGCCGGTGTCAACGACTACCCGGTCGCGGTCGACCTGGCCCGCAAGGCCGGTGGCGGCAACGACTTCGAGGTCGTCGGCGAGCAGGTCGACGCCGGCCCGTTCGGCATCGCGGTCAACAAGGACAACACCGAACTGCGTGACGTGCTCAAGGAGGCCGTCGACGCGATCATCGCCGACGGCTCCTACAAGAAGGTGCTCGACAAGTGGGGCGCCGGCACCGGAGCGATCGACAAGGCCGCCGTCAACGGCGGCAAGTGACCGTCGCACCACCGAAGGGCAGTCACCGTGACTGACAGTATCGACAAGGTGCCCGGCGGCACATCAGCCGTCGCCGCACCCGTCTCCAAGGCAACCACCGTCGCACCGGAGACCATCAGGGCCATTCCCGTCCGGCACTACGGCCGCTGGATCAGCGGCGTGGTCGTCGTAGGTCTGCTCGCCGCCGTCGTGTACGCCTTCTCGCAGGGCAACATCCAGTGGCAGGCGGTCCAGGACAAGGTGTTCGACGACACCGTCCTGGCGGGCGCCGGCCGCACGCTGCTGATCAGCGTGCTGGCGATGGTCCTCGGCGTGATCCTGGGCGTGGTGCTCGCCGTCATGCGCCTCTCGAAGAACCCGGTGACCAGCTGGGTCGCCTGGCTCTACATCTGGTTCTTCCGCGGCACTCCGGTCTACGTGCAGCTGCTGCTCTGGTTCAACCTGGCGCTGATCTTCCCGGTCCTCAACATCCCGTTCATCTACAAGGACGAGATGACCGATGTGATGACCCCGTTCATGTGCGCCCTGCTGGGGCTGGCCCTCAACGAGGCCGCGTACATGGCGGAGATCGTCCGGGCCGGCATCCAGTCGGTCGACGAGGGCCAGACCGAGGCCTCGCACGCGCTCGGCATGACCCAGGCGAAGACCATGCGCCGTGTGGTGCTCCCGCAGGCGCTGCGGGTGATCATCCCGCCGACCGGCAACGAGTTCATCAACATGCTGAAGACCTCGTCCCTGGTCTACGCGGTCACCTACAACGAACTGCTGCGCTCCACGTCGCAGATCGGCTCGACCAGTTACGCGGTGATGGAGATGCTCTTCGTCGCCTCGATCTGGTACATCATCATGACCAGCGTCTTCAGCGTGGGCCAGTACTACCTGGAGCGCCGCTACGCCCGGGGCAGCCTGCGCAGTCTGCCGCTCACCCCGTGGCAGCGGGTCAAGGTCAACCTCGCCTCCTTCAGCAATCGTCCCTCGGAGGGTGGTTCCGCATGACCGCCATGGTGAAGGCCGAAGGCGTACACAAGTCCTTCGGCGCCGCGCACATCCTCAAGGGCATCGACCTGGAGGTCGCCCCGCGTGAGGTCTTCTGTCTGATCGGCCCGTCCGGTTCCGGCAAGTCGACGTTCCTGCGGTGCATCAACCACCTGGAGCAGATCAACGCCGGGCGGCTGTACGTCGACGGCGACCTGGTCGGCTACCGGCAGAAGGGCGACAAGCTCTACGAGCTCAAGGACAGCGAAGTCGCGCTCCAGCGCCGGGACATCGGCATGGTCTTCCAGCGCTTCAACCTGTTCCCGCACATGACGGCCCTCGAGAACGTCATGGAGGCGCCGATCCAGGTCAAGGGCGAGGCCAAGGCCGTCGCCAGGGCCCGTGCGGAGCGGCTCCTGGACCGGGTCGGCCTGTCCGACAAGGCCAAGAACTACCCGACCCAGCTCTCCGGCGGACAGCAGCAGCGGGTGGCCATCGCCCGCGCCCTGGCCATGGAGCCGAAGCTGATGCTCTTCGACGAGCCGACTTCGGCGCTCGACCCGGAGCTGGTCGGCGACGTCCTGGACGTGATGCGCGGACTGGCCGAGGACGGCATGACGATGATCGTCGTCACCCACGAGATGGGCTTCGCCCGTGAGGTCGGCGACGCGCTGGTCTTCATGGACGACGGCGTCGTCGTCGAATCGGGCCACCCGCGGGACGTCCTCACGAACCCGCAGCACGACCGAACGAAGTCGTTCCTGTCCAAGGTTCTGTAGAGCCTCGCTCTGCGAAGGAAGGGCGGTACGGGCCCCAGGGCCCGTACCGCCCTTCCGCTTGTGTGCGGCGGTGCGTCGGTCCTCGACGAAGGCGTACAGCGCGGAAGAGGGGCGGCCGCGGCCGCCCCTCTTCTTCTGCTGCTGGTACTGCTTCTCGCCTACTTCACCGCGAGCACCAGGGAGTCCGACGGTGAGGACCAGACCGCACGTGCCTCCCCGAAACCGGCTTCGCGCAGCGTGCGGGCGTGCCACCGGACG
Organism: Streptomyces sp. NBC_00683; assembly: GCF_036226745.1. Lineage (NCBI taxonomy): Bacteria > Bacillati > Actinomycetota > Actinomycetes > Kitasatosporales > Streptomycetaceae > Streptomyces > Streptomyces sp. NBC_00683. Next base: position 3,012,335 of record NZ_CP109013.1, read on the forward strand.
GAGGGCATGTCTCCGTCCGCGTGCTCGCCGTAGATCGTGAAGCGCTCCGCCGTCGGTCCGGCGAGGACCGGGTCCTTGGCGGCGAGGGCCCACCACTCCGTCCAGTCGAGCGCGCCGCCCGCCCGGGCGCGGTCCATCGCGGCGTGCCGATGGGCGCGTTCGGCGGCGTTGATCCGAGGCGTGTCGGTGTCGATCATGTGGTCGGCGTTCATGAACACGCCTCCCTCCCTGACCAGTTGCCCGACCTGCCCGTACAGCGCGGCGAGCGGCTCGCTGTGCAGCCAGTGCAGGGCCGTGGCCGTGAGGACGGCGTCGTACGAGGCGTGCGGGAGCCGCTCGGTCCAGCGGGGGTCCTTCAGGTCGGCGGTGACGAAGGTGACCCGGTCGTCGCCGTCGAAGGTGCCGCGGGCGATGGCGAGCAGCGCGGGATCGAGGTCGACACCGGTGCTGGTGGCCTTCGGGAACCGCTTGAGGAGCCGGTCCGTAATACTTCCCGTACCGCACGCCAGGTCGAGCACTCTCGGTTCGGGCCCCACGACGGCCTCGACCATGTCCAGCATGACCCGGAACCGCTCCTCGCGGTCCGGCATGTACCACTCCTGCTGACGGTCCCAGCTCTCCTGCCAGGACTGCCAGTCGGTGCCCGTCGCCGTCTCCGTCACACGAACCTCCACGTAATGCCGTAATACCCAATGATCGCGTCCACCCATTACACTGGCGGACACATCGACCATAGACCGACGCCGTAAGGACTACAAGTGGAACTGGCCTATTACTCGGACTACGCCGTGCGTCTGGTCAACACCGAGGAGCCGGCCCGCAACAAGGACTCCCTCACCACCGTCGAGTCCGTCCGCGACCTGTTCGGCGCCAACGCCCAGGCCGCCCGCCGCGCCACCGACGCGGACGTGACCCGTTTCCGGTCGGTACGGGCACGGCTGCGCGCGGTCTTCGAGGCGGCGGACGGCGGCGACGAGACCCTCGCGGTGGACCTGCTCAACTCACTGCTGCTGGAGTTCCCGGTGAGCCCGCAGATCTCCGGCCACGACATCCGCGACGAGGACGACAAGCCGGACTGGCACATGCACCTGGCCGACCATCCGTCGAACGCGACGGCCGGCTTCGCCGCCATCGCGGCGATGGGCCTGGCCTTCCACCTCACCTCGCACGGCGTGGACCGGCTCGGCCTGTGCGAGGCGGCGCCGTGCCGCAACGCCTACCTCGACACCTCCACCAACCGTTCGCGGCGCTACTGCTCGGACCGCTGTGCGACCCGGGCCAACGTGGCGGCCTACCGGGCCCGCAAGCGCCTGGAGACGGAACGGTCCGAGGAGACCGGCCGCAGCGCGGACACCGCCCAGCCCAGCACGCCGAACACGGACCTCTGATCCTTCTTCAGCGGCCGGTAACGGGCGCGCACCCGGGCGAGTACGAGCTCCTCGGGCACCGTTCCGTAGTCCGTGCTGTCCCCGCCCGCGAACGAGTTGTCACCCAGCACCCACCAGCCCCTGCCGCGGCGCTCGGCCGCCCGCTTCACGACCAGCAGGTCCTGCTGGAACGGGTGACGCAGGATCACCACGTCCCCCGGGCGCACCGGCGCCCCGTGCTGCACGAGCAGCCAGTCCCCGTGGTAGAGGGTGGGCACCATCGAGGGCCCCGTCACCTCCACCACCTGGAACGAGCCCCGCGCCGCCCGCCCGTTTCCCGGATCCTGCGTCAGTTCCGGCATCTGTGGCACCTCCCGGTCCGTCCTCCAGTACACCGCCGCGCACCGCTCCGTACATTCGGCCACTGGTCCCATCGTCACCCTGGACTTTTGACCTAAGCCCATGGGGGCAGCCGCAAAAACCCGCCCCCCACGGAGTAATGTCCCACCTGAGAAGACGATCACGAGGAAGGACAGCTCCATGCTTTCCCGCCTGTTTGCCCCCAAGGTGAAGGTCAGCGCCCACTGCGACCTGCCCTGCGGTGTGTACGACCCGGCCCAGGCCCGCATCGAGGCGGAGTCCGTCAAGGCCGTCCAGGAGAAGTACCAGGCCAATGAGGACGCGGACTTCCGCACGCGCGCCGTTCTGATCAAGGAACAGCGTGCCGAGCTCGCGAAGCACCACGTCTCGGTGCTCTGGAGCGACTACTTCAAGCCCCCGCACTTCGAGAAGTACCCGGAGCTGCACCAGCTGGTCAACGACACCCTGAAGGCGCTCTCCGCGGCCAAGGGCTCGAACGACCCGGCCACGGGCCAGAAGGCTCTGGACCTGATCGCCCAGATCGACAAGATCTTCTGGGAGACCAAGAAGGCTTGATCTGCGGTCTTCGGATCAGCAGGACCGATGTGTCCGCACCCGGTCCGCTCGGCTTCCCCTCGGGAGGCCCTGCGGACCGGGTGCGGGCGTTTCCGGGGGCTCAGGCCTCCGCGACCGCACGGTCGAGGATCCGCGCCAGCTCGCGCGGCTCGGAGAGCATCGGCCAGTGCCCGGTGTTCATCTCGACCAGTTCCCAGCGTGCGCCGGTCAGCAGTGCGGCCACGTCGTCGGTCGGCTCGGGCCCGTCGAGCAGGCACTTGATGTACGTCGCCGAAAGCTCGCCCAGGGGCCTTTCCAGCGCGGCCGGCTCGGTGAGCGTGGCGCCGGGGTGCGGTACGGCGCCTTTCACGATGCGTCCGACCTGCTCGTCGGTGAGTCCCTGGCCGTCGAAGCCCTCGGCGGTCAGCGGTGCCCAGAAACCGCCGTTCGCCTCGATCGCGGCTTCCAGGACCCCGCTGCCCTGCCACCAGGCGGAGGCGAACGACTCGCCCTGCGCCGGGATGCCGGCGTCGACGAAGACCACCCGGGCCAGCCGGTCGCCGATCCGCTCGGCGGCCTGGCCGACCGGGATGCCCGAGTAGCTGTGGCCGACAAGGACGACATCGCGCAGATCGAGGCGTTCCACCTCGTCGACGATGTCCCTGACATGGGTCTGCTGCCCGGCCGGCAGGCCCTGCCTTTCTCCGAGGCCGGAGAGGGTCAACGCATGGGCGCCGTGGCCGGCGGCGCGCAGCTCCGGGACCACCTCGTCCCACGCCCACGCTCCGAGCCATGCTCCCGCCACCAGTACGAAGTTCGCCATGGCGTCAACGTAACGCGGGGGTCCGACATCCCGACCCCCTTCCCCGCCCGCCTGCCCGGGTCAGGCTCCGGGGAGGAGGTGGCGGTAGCTGTCCGGGTTCTCCCGGAGGTAGGTGGCCAGGTTCTTGGCCGGGTGCCCCGTGAGGGTGGGCACGGCGTCCGAGAGCGCGGCCATCTCGCCGGCCGCGATGGCCTCGTACGACGTGACCCAGCCGGCCACTTCCCAGTCCTCGGCCCCGTAGTGCGCGCGCGAGAAATAGGCCTCTTCCCTGGTCTCGGGGACGTAGCGGATGGTGCGGCCCGTGCTGCGGCTCAGCTCCTGGGCCGCCTCGGCGAGGGTGAAGGCCTCCGGACCCGTGAGGTCGTACGTCGCACCGTCGTGGCCGACTCCCTGGTCCAGCAGGACGGCTGACGCGGCGTCCGCGATGTCCTCGTGCGCCACGGCCGACACCCGGCCCTCTCCTGCCGGACCGCGCAGGATCCCGTCGGTTCCCGTCATCGCGGGAAGCGCCGCCAGGTACCAGCTGTCGCGCAGGAAGGTGTACCGCACCCCGGTCATCCTGATGTGCGCCTCGGTGTGCCAGTGGTCGCGCCCGAAGGTGAACGTCGCGGCGGGCGCGGCGGCGAGGAACGACACGTACACGATGCGCTCGACCCCTACGGCCACGGCCGCGTCGACGGCCGTGATGTGCTCGCCGACCCGGTCGGGTCCCTCGTGGGCGGAGACGAGGAACAGCGTGTGCGCGCCGTCCAGCGCGCGGCGCATGGCCTCCCCGTCACCGTACGGGGCGGGCGGCGCGAGGACCGCACCCGGCAGCCGGGGCAGCCGTGCCGGGTCGCGCCCGAGCAGCCGTACGGGGCCGCCGGTACGGGCGAGCCGCTCGGCGACCCGGCCGCCCACCGCTCCGCTCGCCCCGGTCACCGCGATGAGGGGGCCGATCACAGCGCCTCGCCCTCCTTCTGTGCCGCGGCGTGGGACCACGGGCGTACCTCCACGACCGCGGACACCGGAAGCGGTCCGTAGATGTGCGGGAACTCCTCACCGCCGGGCTTCATGGCCTCGTAGCGCACGGGGACTTGGAGCCGGTCCGGGTCGATGACCAGCACCACCAGGTCCCGGTCGTCGGAGCCGTACAGCATCCGCGCGACACCGGGGAGCTGGTGCGGCAGTGAGCAGTGGATGAAGCCCTCTTCGCGCAGGGTGCGGCCGCGGGTGGACATCTCGTACGTCCCGGTCCCGCGGGCCGCTTGCCACAGGGGCTCTTCGGCGAGGTGCAGCAACTGTTCGGTCATCGGGCCACGCTAAGGGCTGTCGGTTGCCGCCAGAAGCTTCGCCTCGGTCCGCGCGTCGAGGCCGACCAGGGGCCTGTCCGGCCGCTGCGGGGCCTTGCCGCCCCGCTCGCGCATCCACTCCCAGGTGTCCGCCACCGTCTCGCCCACGGGTCTGCACCGCAGCCCGGCGGCATGGGCCTTGGCGACGTCGCCCCGGTGCAAGGAGTCGTAGAGCTCGCCGGCGGGCAGCCAGACCGGCAGATCGCTCCAGGGTTCGACTCCTGCGGCGAGGAGCACGTCCGGGTCGGTCCAGCGCAGTTCGGCACGGGAGCCGGTGACCCGGACACAGGTGTCGAGCAACTCGCCCATCGTAGTGTGCCCGGGGTGGCTGACGGTGTTGTAGGCGCCGCCCAGGCCGTTCGCCGCGGCGTCCAGGATCCAGCTCGCCAGGTCGCGGGCGTCGATGTACTGGAGAGCGGCGTCCCGTGGCCCCGGGGCTATGACGGGGCCGCCGCGGGCCGTCCGCTCCAGCCACCACGGCAGCCGGCCCACGTTCTCGCCGGGACCGAGGATCAGGCCGGCCCGGGCCAGCAGCGCCCGGTCGCCGAAGGCGTCGAGCGCCGCAAGCTCACCGCCGCGCTTGGCCAGGGCGTAGGGGACGTCCGCGCCCGCGTCGGGAGAGGCACCGGCGACCAGCGGGCCGTCCTCGGGCAGCCCGGCAGGGGTGGGGTATTCGTACACGGAACGGCTGGAGACATAGGTGTAGTGCCCGGTCCGGCCGGCCAGCAGACGGGCCGCGTCCCGTACGGCGGAGGGGGCGTCGCTCCAGGTGTCGACGGTCAGGTCCCAGGTGCCATCGGCCAGGGAGGCGAGGCCGTCCCCGCCCGTCGTACGGTCGCCGGTCAGTACCCGCACACCCGGCGGTGCCGCATGGCGGCCGCGGTGGAACACAGTGACCTGCCAGCCACGGGTGAGCGCCGCGTCGGTCACGGCCCGGCCGACGAATTCGGTGCCGCCCAGCATCAGGATCTTCATGGGATGACCTTGCCCGTCGTGACGCCTGCGGGAAACGGTGCCTCGCTGTCGGCAGAACCGGGAACTCTCCGCGGTTCAGAGCGTATGCGCGAGCGGGCTGCGGTTGCGCAGCAGCCACTGGTGGTAGCCCGCCGCCCGCTGGGCCGCCTCGCGGTACGCCGCTTCCAGCTCCCCGTAGACCACGTCCGTGTCGGCACCCGGGCGGGAGACCAGGATCAGCCGCACAGCCAGGGGATCGCCGCGCAGGGGCCGGATCGCCATGTCGTCGCGCGGGCCCGAGGTGGGCTGGCAGGGAGCGACCGCCTCGCCCAGTACGACCAGGGAGGCCGCCGTGAGGTAGTCCCCGTGCAGGACGGGCGGGTCGAGGCCTGCGGCGCCGAGCACCCGGCGTACGCCGTCCCATTCGCCGTCCACCGACGGGTCGACCATCCAGCGGTCGGCCGCCAGGTCGCCGAGGTCCACCACGGAGCTGCCCGCCGCGGGATGGTCGCGGGACAACGAGATGAACTGCGGTTCCCGGTCCAGGAGTACGCGCCGGTCCAGGCCCTCCGGAATGTCCAGCGGGAAGCCCTCCACCTCGTGCACGAACGCGACGTCGAGGCGGCCCGCCGCGACCGTGCGCAGCAGCGTCCGGGCAGAGACGTCGACGCGCAGCGAGATGTCCGTGCCGGGCAGCCGCACCCGCAGCCTGCGCAGCCAGCCGCCGATGACCCGGCTCGCGGTGGATCCGATGCGGAGCCGCGGGCCTTCCGCGCGGGCCGCCTCGGCCTCTGCCAGGGCGGCTCCGACCAGGGCGGTCATGCCGTCGACCAGGGGGCGGGCCCTGCTGAGGACGGCGCGTCCGAGCAAGGTCGGCCGGCAGCCGGTCCTTTCACGCCGGAAGAGCTCCGCCCCCAGGGACTTCTCGATGCGCTGCAGCTGGGTCGTCAGGGAGGGCTGGCTCACGCCGAGCCGTCGGGCAGCTTGGTGCAGGCTGCCCGTGTCGGCGATGGCGCAGAGCGCCTTGAGGTGTCTCACCTCGAGCTCCATGGCGAGGAGCGTATGGCTGTCCGTACGCGGTGCACCAGACGGCTCAACCCCACTAAACAGCCTCAATTCAGGGACTGTTGGGGCGCCGTGTATGTGCGGTTGCTGTGCTGGTGCTGTGGGGGCGATAGGGCGGCGTTATCGCCGGTTGACATCATCCGCTGCGGCCCGGCCGCGCAACACACTCTCTCCGTACCCCCCACCCGTTCCCTGTCCGGCCCACCGGACAGGGTTCATCGGACAGGTAGGAGAACCCCCCATGAGACACCCCAGGACAGCCATCATGTCGGCTGTGGCCGGTCTCGGCCTCACCCTCGCCGCCGCACTGGGCGCCACGCCCGCCGCCGCGGCCCCGGCCCCTGTCGCTCCCTCCACCTCCGTCACGACCGCTCAGGCCGGCTACGCCGCGTACGCCGGTTCCAGCGAGAACGCCGCAGCGAACAAGGCCTTCTTCGACGCCGTCATGAAGTCGGTCGCCGAGAAGCGCGCCGCCAAGCCGGGCGCCCTGGCCGTCACCGTGATCTACAGCACCGCCAACGCCCCCAGCTTCCGCAGCCAGATAGCGAGCAGCACCAGCATCTGGAACAGCTCCGTCAGCAACGTCAAGCTGCAGGAGGGCTCCAACGCCGACTTCAGCTACTACGAGGGCAACGACTCACGGGGCTCGTACGCGAGCACCGACGGGCACGGCAGCGGCTACATCTTCCTCGACTACGCCCAGAACCAGCAGTACAACTCGACCCGTGTGACCGCTCACGAGACCGGGCACGTGCTCGGTCTGCCGGACCACTACACCGGACCGTGCAGTGAGCTCATGTCGGGCGGAGGCCCCGGCACGTCCTGCACGAACGCCTACCCGAACGCGACCGAGCGCTCGCGGGTGAACACCCTGTGGCAGAACGGCTTCGCGGCGGCGCTCGCCCGCACCGCCTCCTGACACCGTCGGATCCTTTGCCGTAGGGGCCGCTCCGGAGCGGCCCCTACGCGCATGCCCGACGTCGGGAATCAGGCAAGTTCCAGCGGGAAGGCGCCACGATGGCCGGTCCCCGCCCCCTCGGCTGGACGCGGCTCGAACTCCGGGCAGCTCCAGATCTCCTGGACCAGTCCCGTCCGCCTGTCCCACAGGTCGGCGACATCTCCGCCGCCCGCCGCGTCGCGGTACGCGTCCTTCGCCCCGCGGAAGCAGGCGAGCCCGCCGGAGAGCCCGCGGACCGGTGCGGGGAAATAGTCCGAGAAGGCGCAGGCGATGCACGTCTGGAGACGGATCCCGGGCGGCAGGATGCGCTGGATGGTCGCCAGGGCGGACGCGAAGTCGCTCTCGGCCCGGTTCGATTCGTACGCCGCACCGTCCAGGTGGAGGACGAGGTACAGATCCGGGTCGGCGCGGCGCAGCGACAGCAGGCAACTGAGCGTGACCTGGCGGAGCGTGCCGGAGACGAGGACCGGAAGCGGCAGGTCCCACTCGAGGACGCAGTCGCTGAGCGCACCGTCCACCAGGTCGAACGCCCCGTCTTCGGGCGGCACGGCGGCCACGGGGCTCAGGCTGTCGAAGCTCTCGCCCTCGAAGGCGGAACCCCTGACGCGGATCCGGAGTTGCTGCCCGTCCGTGGTGAGGATGACCGGCTCGGAACCGTGACGGTCCCGGTACCAGCCTGCCCACGACTCATCTGTCATGTGCAGGGACTGTAGCCCGTGCCCGGTGCCGCCCCGGTGGCACCCTCCCCTTCTCCCGTACCGCGCCCTGACCGCTGTTCAGACTGTGTACGGATCACGCCACATGGGCCACATGGAGGGACCGTCCGGAAGGTCCACGGTCCGCCCCATGAAGGTGAACCCGAGCCGCTCGTAGAGACCTCGGCTGCGCTCGCTGCTCGCCTCCAGATAGGCCGGGACTCCATCGCGGTCGCACCGCTCCAGCACCTCGGTGATGAGCGCTTCCCCGATCCCCTCCCCCTGGCGCTCCGGCGAGACGCCGATCATCAGCAGGTACTCATGGGCGCGGTCGTGCGGATGGACGGCGCCCGTCAGCCGGCCGATCAGTTCGGCCCGTTCGTTGTCGGGGTCCGCGGTCTCCCTCATGAGTGCGGGCGTGCCGTCGTCCCCCTCGGGTGCCCCCGCCGGCACCGAGAGCCAGAGGGCCACGGCCGTGCCGTCCTCCAGCATGTCGATCCGGCCGCCCGCGAGCGTGATGTCGGCGAAGACACCGAGGAACTTCCCGTGCACCGAGCGCCGGTGCTCCTCGTCCGGAAAGACCCATCCGCTCACCGGGTCGTTGTGGAACGCCTCGTCCAGGATCCGTACGACCTGGTCCCTGTCCCGCTCGTCCGCCTGCCGTATGCGTACACCCATGACCGGCCCCGCCCCTTCGTCCCCGATGTGATGGTCCCAACCGACCTTCGGGATCCTAGAGTTGAACCGGGGTGCCGGTCACGGAGGCCTCGGCTCAGTGCGTCCTGCGGGTCACGAACTCGGCCAGGGCGAGCAGGTCCCCGGCGGCGGCCGGATCGGGCACCGCACGGGACAGATGGTGGACCGCCCGGGCCATCCGGTCCGCCGCGCACATCTGCGCCCAGTCACGCCCGCCCGCCCGGTCCACCGCGCCGGCCGCCCTGCTCACCTCGTCCGGAGTGTTCATGGCTCCCCGGTAGAGCGCGGCCAGTTCGGCGGCCGCGGGCGTGCCCGAGGTGAGAGCGGCCACCACCGGCAGGGACTTCTTGTGGGCCGACAGGTCCGCCCCGACCGGTTTGCCCGTACGGTCCGTGTCCCCCCAGATCCCGATCAGGTCGTCGATGAGCTGGAAAGCGAGACCCGCCTCCCTCCCGAAGCCGTCCATGGCCCCCACAGCCCGCTCCCCGGCCCCCGCGTACAGGGCGCCGAGGGCACAGGCACAGCCGAGCAGCGCACCCGTCTTGGCCGTGGCCATGGTGAGGCACTCGTCCAGCGTGACGTCGTCGGGGCCGCGCTTCTCCAGGGCGCAGTCGGCCTGTTGCCCCGCACACAGTTCGATGATGCAGGTGGACAGCCGGGCCGAAGCACGTGCGGACGCCGGGTGCGGGTCGTCGGACAGCAGCCGCTGCGCGAGGGCGAGCATGGCGTCCCCGGTGATGACGGCGTCCGGCACACCGAACACCGCCCACGCCGTGGGCCGGTGCCTGCGGGTGGCGTCCTCGTCGATCACGTCGTCGTGGAGCAGGGTGAAGTTGTGCGCCAGTTCCACGGCCACGGCGGCCCGTACCGCGTGGTCCGGATCGCCGCCCAGCGCGCGGGCGGCGGCCAGGACCAGTGCGGGCCTGATGGCTTTGCCGGCCAGTCCCGAAGCCGGGCTTCCGTCCGCGTTCTGCCAGCCGAAGTGGTACATCGCGACCTGGCGTATGCCTCCGGGCAGCGATTCCACGGCAGCTCGCAGATGCGGGTCGACGACGCCGCGGGTGCGCTCCAGGAGCGCGGCGGCCTCGTGGCCTTCCGTCGCGGCATCCGTACTCGTCATGGTCACGGTCACTCCTTCCGGGTGCCCCGGAGGCACCTCTGTCGTGGCCCTGCGCGTACGGGGCCCGGGCGGGCGTCGCCCGGGCCCCGGGCGGATCACCGCCAGCGGCTGACCTCGACGTTCTCCAGGACACCGAGGGCATCCGGCACCAGGATGGCGGCGGAGTAGTAGGCCGTTACCAGGTACGAGATGATCGCCTGCTCGTCGATGCCCATGAAGCGGACCGACAGGCTCGGCTCGATCTCGTCCGGGATGCCGCTCTGCTGAAGTCCGACGACGCCCTGGTCGGCTTCACCGGTACGCATGCAGATGATCGATGTGGTGCGGGCATCGGTGACCGGGATCTTGTTGCACGGGAAGATCGGAACTCCGCGCCAGGCAGGCACATGGTGCCCGCCGACCTCCACGCTCTCCGGCACCAGACCGCGCTTGTTGCACTCGCGCCCGAAGGCGGCGATGGCCCGGGGATGGGCCAGGAACAGGTTCGACCCGCGCCGGCGCGACAGCAGTTCGTCCATGTCGTCGGGGCCGGGGGCCCCGTCGTGGGGCTGGAGCCGCTGCCCGTAGTCGCAGTTGTTGAGCAGTCCGAACTCGCGGTTGTTGACCAGCTCGTGCTCCTGGCGCTCCCTCAGCGCCTCGACGGTGAGCCGCAGCTGCTGCTCGGTCTGATTCATCGGCTGGTTGTAGAGATCGGCGACCCTGCTGTGCACCTTGAGCACGGTCTGGGCGACGCTCAGCTCGTATTCACGGGGGGCCGACTCGTAGTCGACGAACGTGTGCGGGACGACGCTCTCCCCCACGTGCCCGGCGGACAGATCGATCTCCGCCTCGCCGTAGCGGTTGGTGCGCTGGTGCGGGATGGAGAGCAGTCCGGCGAGGTGGTCGCGCAGCGAGTCGGCGCGGGCCGCGAGGTTGAGCACGTCCGAACGGCGCAGCGTCAGCAGCGTGCAGGCGGTGACGGCCCGGGCCGTGTACTCCCAGGCCGCGTCGCCGTCGATCAGCGCCTGGTCGCCGAAGTAGGCGCCGTCGGCGAGGACTCCGAGCACCGTCTCGTCGCCGTACGGGCCGGACCCGACCTTCTCGACCTTGCCGTGGGCCAGCAGGAAGACGCGGTCCGCCGCGTCCCCCGAAGCGGCGAGCACCTCCCCGGCCGCCACGTCGCGCTGCTCGCACCTGCGCGCCAGCTCGCCCAGCACCTCTTCGTCCCCGAAGTCCCGCAGGGCGGGCAGTTCGCCGAGCTCCGCGGGGATGACCGTGACCCGGTCGCCGGTCTGGACAAAGGTCAACCGGCCGTCTCCGACCGAATAGCTGAGCCGGCGGTTCACCCGGTACGTCCCGCCCTGCACCTGCACCCACGGCAGCATGCGCAGCAGCCACCGCGAGGTGATCTCCTGCATCTGCGGGGCGGACTTGGTCGTTGTCGCGAGGTTCCGCGCAGCCGCTGTGCCGAGACTCTGCTGCGGCGGCGGCTGCGTGTCGCGAACCTCTTCACCAACGGACATCCGACATCCTCTCGATCATGGACTGACCTGCGAGAAGAAGCCTTTCAGCAGAAGGACACCGCGCGCTATTACACAAAAGAGTGTGACTATTCGGGCTCGCGTCGGGGCACGTTGCTCTGCGTCGCCGCGCGTCGTCTTTAATTTGCATCCTTCATGCAACATACCTACGCTGAGCCCATGCGCCTGACGAGATTCACCGACGTGGCACTCCGCGTGCTCATGCGCCTGGCTGTCGCGACGGGGGACGAGGACCCGCCGACCACCCGGGAGGTCGCGGCCACCATGCAGGTGCCGTACACCCACGCCGCGAAGGTCGTCGCCCGGCTCCAGCACCTCGGCCTCGTCGACGCGCGCCGCGGCCGAGGCGGCGGTCTCACCCTCACCGGAGCCGGCCGGTCCGCATCGGTCGGCGCTCTCGTGCGCCAGCTGGAAGGGCCCGGCGAGGTGGTCGAGTGCGAGGGTGCCACCCCCTGCCCGCTGCGTTCCGCCTGCAGGCTGCGCTCCGCGCTCCGGGCGGCGGAAGAGGCCTTCTACGCCTCGCTCGACCCCATCGCCGTCACCGATCTCGTCTCCTCCCCCACCGGTCCCCTGCTGATCGGCATCAGCGGCAGCCGTCCCGCGCCGGACTGATCCGCGCACGTTCCACCGTGCGCCGATTTCGTCGCCCTGAAATACGCATCTTAAATACCAGTTCTATCCCTTGCCTGCTCGTCCTGCTCCACCCACACCTGAGGAGTCACCCGATGCTCTCCGAGACGTCGACCGCCACCGTCCGTGCCACCCTGCCCGCCGTCGGGGCAGGCATCGACGACATCGCGGACCTCTTCTACCGGAAGCTGTTCGACGCCCGGCCCGAGTTGCTCCGCGACCTGTTCAACCGCGGCAACCAGGCGTCGGGCGCACAGCGCCAGGCTCTCGCGGGCTCCATCGCCTCCTTCGCCGCCCAGTTGGTCGAACACCCGGACGTCCGCCCCGACGCGATGCTCATCCGCATCGCCAACAAGCACGCATCGCTCGGCATCACGCCACAGCAGTACGAGGTCGTGCACACCCATCTCTTCGCGGCCATCGCCGAGGTACTCGGTGACGCCGTCACGCCGGAGGTCGCCGCCGCCTGGGACGAGGTCTACTGGCTGATGGCCAACGCCCTGATCACCATCGAGAGCCGGCTGTACGCCCAGCAGGGCGTTGTCGCAGGTGACGTGTGGCGTGAGTGGACGGTGACCTCACGGACCGAGGAGACGAAGGACGTCGCCACGTTCGGGATCACCCCCTCCGACGGCACTCCGGCTCCGGACTTCCACCCGGGCCAGTACGTCTCCGTACAGGTCGCACTCCCCGACGGCGCACACCAGATACGCCAGTACAGCCTCTCCCGCGCGCCGGGCTCCGCCCTGCGTTCGCTCACCGTCAAGCGGGTACGGGGCCAAGGCACTCCCGACGGCGAGGTCTCGCAGTACCTGCACACCCACGTGAGGGAGGGCGACCGGCTGCGCGTCTCGGCCCCGTACGGCGACCTGGTGCTCGACGACAGCGGCGCCCCGCTGCTCCTCGCGTCGGCGGGCATCGGCTGCACCCCCATGCTGTCGATGCTGGAGCACCTGGCGGCGAAGGACCACCGCTCCCCCGTCACCGTGGTGCACGGCGACCGTTCGGCCGCCGACCACGCCCTGCGCAGGGACCACGCCCTGTTCACCGGCAGGCTCCACGACGCCACCGCGCACTTCTGGTACGAGCACCCGGAGCCGGGCCACCCCCGGGAGCGCACCGGTACGGTCGACCTGACCGCCCTTCCGGTCGCTTCCGGAACCCGCGCCTACCTCTGCGGCCCGCTGCCCTTCATGCGCGCCGTCCGCTCCCAGTTGCTCGCCAAGGATGTGCGCGCGGCCGACATCCACTACGAGGTGTTCGGCCCCGACCTCTGGCTCGCCCGGGGCTGACCACCGGCGGATGCGGCGCCCCGCAGCTCGCGGAACTGTCCGGAACGACTCGCACTTTGCCCGAACAGGTGGCCCGGAGGCCCGCGTTCCGGTACAAGCGCTGTACGGACACACTCCCCACGCACCAAAGGAGTCGGCCATGTCCTCACCCATGTCCGCGAGCAACTTCCTCAAAGCCCTGAAGGACGAGGGGCTCACCGTCGTCCAGGTCGGCGACTGGCGTACTCACAACCGCAATCACCAAGGTCCCTGGGGACCGGTGCACGGCGTGATGATCCATCACACCGTCACCAAGGGCACCGCCCGCACCGTCGAGATCTGCCGTGACGGCTACTCGGGCCTGCCCGGCCCGCTCTGCCACGGCGTGATCGCCAAGGACGGCCGGGTCCATCTGGTCGGCTACGGCCGCGCCAACCACGCCGGCCTCGGCGACGACGACGTCCTGCGCGCAGTCATCGCGGAGAAGGGACTCCCGACGGACAACGAGGCCAACACCGACGGAAACCGGCACTTCTACGGGTTCGAGTGCGAGAACCTCGGCGACGGGAAGGACCCCTGGCCCGCCGTCCAGCTCGAAGCCGTCGAGAAGGCGGCAGCGGCCGTCTGCCGCTTCCACCACTGGGACGCGCCTTCGGTCATCGGCCACCTGGAGTGGCAGCCGGGGAAGGTCGACCCGCGCGGCTTCTCGATGACGGGCATGCGCACCCGGATCCACGACCGGCTCAAGTAGCGGCCGGCCATCCGCACAGGCCGCACCGGCAGCACAATGAGTGCATGCACCACGAAGCGCTCGACCTCTCCCGGCTGCAGCCGGCTCTCCCCTCGCCCCTGCAGCCGGCCGAGGACGAGCGCTTCGCGCGTCACGGCGTGACACTGCTCCTCAAACGCGACGATCTGATCCACCCCGACCTGCCCGGCAACAAGTGGCGGAAGCTCGCCCCCAATCTCCGGGCGGCCGCCGGACGCACCGTTCTGACCTTCGGCGGGGCCTACTCCAACCACCTGCGCGCCACGGCCGCCGCAGGACGGCTGCTCGGCTTCCCCACGGTCGGGGTCGTACGCGGCGACGAACTTGCCGACCGCCCTCTCAACCCTTCCCTCGCCCGGTGTGCGGCCGACGGCATGCGTCTGCACTTCGTGGACCGGGCGACGTACCGCTCGAAGGCCGCTCCCGAGGTCCTGGACGGGCTGCTGGGCCTCTTCGGGGCGTGCACCGTCCTCCCGGAGGGTGGCAGCAACGCTCTCGCCGCACAGGGCTGCACAGCGCTCGGCCACGAGCTGCGCGGGCGGGGCGACACGGTCGCGGTGGCCTGCGGGACCGGCGGCACCCTGGCGGGGCTTGCTGCCGGACTCGGTCCGGGGCAGCGCGCCCTGGGCATTCCTGTGCTGCGCGGCGGCTTCCTGGAGGACGTCGTGCTGAACCTGCAGCACGAGGCGTTCGGCGCACGGGCCGGGCAGTGGTCCCTGGACGAGCGCTTCCACTTCGGCGGCTACGCGCGTACGACCCCGGAGCTGCACGCGTTCGCCGACGACTTCGAGGACCGCCACGGCCTGCCGGTCGAGCGGCTCTACGTGGCCAAGCTGCTGTACGCCCTGACCGCACTGGCCCAGGAGGGAGCCTTCGCCCGGGGATCCACGGTGACCGCCGTGATCACCGGGCGGCCGGACTGACGGGGCAGCCGGGCCGACAGGGCCCCGGGAGTCCTCGGGGCCCTGGGACACTCAGTCTCCGTCCGACTCCCGGTAGGCCGCTGCCTCTTCGAGGTCGAGCCGGCGCAGCAGTGCGCGCAGCATCTCGTCATCGATCCGGCGCTCGTCCCTGAGCTGCACGAACACCTCGCGCTCGGCGCCGATCATCTCCCGCGCGAGTCGCCGGTAGGTCTCGTCCGCCGACTCCCCGGTGACCGGATTGGCCGCGCCGAGCCGTTCCCACACCGCGTTGCGGCGCCGTTCCATGACGGTCCGCAGACGTTCGGTGAGCGGGTCGGGCAGTGCGTTGCGCGGATCGGACAGCAACTCCTCCAGACGCGTCTCCGCAGCCGTGGAGGCCTCGCTCTGCGCCTGGGCCTCGGCCAGCGTCTCGGTCTGCGGGTCACGCCCCGGGAGCTTCAGCACCCGCACGAGGAGCGGCAGGGTGAGGCCCTGGATGACCAGGGTCGCGATGACGGTCGTGAAGGTCAGGAAGAGGACCAGGTTGCGGGCCGGGAAGTCCTCCCCGTCGTGTGTGACGAGCGGGATGGAGAACGCGATGGCCAGCGAGACGACGCCTCTCATCCCCGCCCAGCTCACGATCAGCGGCGAGGTCCACGGCAGGTCGGGTTCGCGTTCCCTGATGCGCCGGGAGAGCCACAGGGGGAGGTAGCTCGCGGGGTAGACCCAGACGAAGCGCACCACGACCACTGCGATGAACACGGCGGCCGCGTACCAGAGGGCTTCGATGACGCCGTAGGTGCCGAGCCCTCTCAGGACGAAGGGCAGCTGCAGCCCGATGAGCGCGAAGACCGCGGACTCCAGGATGAACGCGACCATCTTCCAGACGGCTGCTTCCTGGAGCCGTGTCGCGAAGTCGACCTGCCAGGAGCGGTGTCCCAGGTAGAGCGCGACGACGACCACGGCGAGGACTCCGGAGGCGTGCACCCGTTCCGCTGCCGCGTACGCCACGAAAGGGATCAGCAGCGACAGGGTGTTCTGCAGCAGCGCCTCCTTGAGGTGCGTGCGCAGCCAGTGCAGCGGCACCATCAGCAGCAGGCCGACACCGACTCCGCCGACCGCCGCGAGCAGGAACTCGCCGATCCCCTCGGCCCAGGTGACGCCCTCGCCGACCGCGGCGGCAAGGGCGACCCTGAACGCGGTGATCGCGGTGGCGTCGTTCACCAGGGACTCGCCCTGGAGGATGGTCGTGACCCGGGCGGGCAGCCCGACCCGCCGGGCGATCGCGGCGGCCGTGACGGCGTCCGGCGGGGCGACCACCGCGCCGAGCACGAGCGCGGCGGTCAGCGGCAGGTCGGGCACGACCAGGTACGCCAGCCAGCCCACCGCGACGGTGGCGAAGAGCACGTACCCCACGGAGAGCAGGGCGACCGGCCGCAGATTGGCCCGCAGATCGAGGTACGAGCTGTCGACCGCGGCCGTGTACAGCAGCGGGGGCAGCAGAAGCGGCAGCACGACGTGCGCGTCCAGCGTGTAGTCCGGTACGCCCGGCAGGTACGCCGCCAGCAGGCCCACGGCCACCAGAACCAACGGGGCCGGCACCGGGGTCCGCCGCGCGGCCCCCGCGACCGCCGCGCTGGCCGCTACGAGTGCCACCAGCGGCAACGCGTCCATCTCACCGTCCTCGCATCCGTCGTAACGTGGCCATCATGAGTGAGTGCCTGCATGTTCTCGAAATGCCGCGCCCCGAGCCCGCCCCGCTCAGCGAAACCTGCCTCGAGTGTCTGGCCGCGGGCAGCCATCCCGTGCAGCTGCGGCTCTGCCTCACCTGCGGCCACGTCGGCTGCTGCGACTCGTCGCCCCTGAAGCACGCCACGGCGCACTTCCACGAGACAGGTCATCCGGTCATGCGAAGTTACGAATGCGGCGACAACTGGCGCTGGTGCTTCGAGGACGGTTCGATCGTCTGACGTCTGGGTACGTCAAACCGGCGCCGGTTCTTCGCAATTGACCACCGCAGACCTCTAGCCACTGTGCGTACTCATGGGCTTACCATGAGTGACGGTCAGGGGATGGGGGCTCGGCGACACGGCATCATGGATCGCGATAGCGTCGCCGAACCACAGAACCGACGAAGACCGCATGGCTCCGGGCACTCGTCCCGGAGCCTCGAATGAGTTTGTGCCACCTTGGAGGTGAGGGTGTCCCAGATCGCAGGCGAGCCCGGGAATCAGGACTTCGTAGAGGTCCGGCTGCCCGCTGCGGGTGCCTACCTGTCGGTGCTGCGTACGGCCACGGCCGGTCTCGCAGCGCGTTTGGACTTCACTCTCGACGAGATCGAGGATCTTCGCATCGCGGTCGACGAGGCCTGCGCGATCCTGCTCCAGCAGGCCGTGCCGGGTTCCGTCCTCAGCTGCGTCTTCCGCCTCGTGGACGACTCCCTCGAGGTGACCGTGTCGGCCCCGACCACGGACGGCCGCGCTCCCGAGCGCGACACCTTCGCCTGGACGGTGCTCTCCGCACTGGCCGGCAAGGTCGACTCCACGGTCGCCGACGACCGTACGGTCAGCATCAGCCTCTACAAACAGCGCGGCGCGGGACCCGGGCCGGCGTGAGCGACGGGAACGGGGACGGTCCTGTGCGGGACGAGACGATCCGATCCGGGGTGGTGCGCCCAGCAGCCGTCCCGGAGCAACAGGCCCGGCCGCACCCGGTGGACGGTGCGGACGGGACCCAAGGCCGCACGGTCGCGGTGAAGCAGTCGCAGGCAGAGCGGGCGGGCCAGATGAGCGAGCACAGGCACCACGATCCACATGACCGCAGCGGGGCGCGGGCACTCTTCATCGAGCTGCGCGAGCTCGCCGACGGCTCGCCGGAGAAGGCGGAGCTGCGCAACCGGCTGGTGCGCATGCACCTCCCGCTCGTCGAGCACCTGGCCCGCAGATTCCGCAACCGGGGCGAGCCACTGGACGACCTGACCCAGGTCGCGACGATCGGACTGATCAAGTCCGTGGACCGGTTCGACCCGGACCGCGGTGTCGAGTTCTCGACGTACGCGACCCCTACGGTCGTCGGCGAGATCAAGCGGCACTTCCGCGACAAGGGCTGGGCGGTACGGGTACCCCGCCGCCTCCAGGAGCTGCGGCTGTCGCTGACCACGGCAACCGCGGAGCTCTCCCAGCAGCACGGCCGCTCCCCGACGGTGCACGAGCTCGCGGAGCGCCTGGGCATCTCCGAGGAGGAGGTCCTGGAGGGCCTGGAATCGGCCAATGCCTACAGCACGCTCTCCCTGGACGTCCCGGACACGGATGACGAGTCCCCCGCGGTGGCGGACACGCTCGGCTCCGAGGACGAGGCGCTGGAGGGTGTCGAGTACCGGGAGTCGCTCAAGCCGCTCCTCGAGGACCTCCCGCCGCGCGAGAAGCGGATTCTGCTGCTCCGGTTCTTCGGCAACATGACGCAGTCGCAGATCGCGCAGGAGGTCGGCATCTCCCAGATGCACGTCTCCCGACTGCTGGCGCGCACGCTCGCACAGCTGCGCGAGCGGCTGCTCGTCGAGGAGTAGGCGGAGCGGGCGCCGGGGGACGAACGACCCGGGGCTCGGGCCTCGGGGGGTCACCCTCGGGCTCCGCCCCGGGGTCACCCCCGGGCTCAGGCCTCGGGGGTCGCCCGCGGCCCGCGGATGCCCAGCGCCCGCGTGGTCGCCGGGTTGAGCAGCAGCACGAGCGCTGTCACGGCGACGGCGGCAAGGACGATCCCGGCCGGGATCAGGGCGCCCTGCGCACGCAGCAGCGTCCAGGCGACCGGCAGGGCCATGAGCTGGGTGATGAGCGCGGGGCCGCGGCTCCAGCTGCGCCGCAGCAGCAGCCCGCGGGCGGCGAACAGCGGAATCAGCCCGAGTGCCAGCAGCGTGAGTCCGCCCATCTCGGCCTGCTGGGGGCTCTCGGGCCGGCCGAGCAGCCCCATGACCAGCATGTAGATCCCGCCGATGGCGAGCGCCGCCCCTTCCAGGGCACTGAGTGCGGCCACGACGGCGATCCGGCCCTGCCTCTCCGGGCCGGCCGAGGGCGACGGGGAGGGCGCGTTCTGCTGAGTACTCACGCCATTCAGGTTGGCATCCCGGCCCGCCGAACGCGAAGCCGGGGTCGAGCCGGAACGGAACCGGACCCGGGACGTCGTCACTTTCCGTTACGGGCGGCGGACCGAGCGGATCAGGACTTCAGGCCGGTACAACGCGGTAGGTAGTCTGGCGTGCATGCGCGCACTTCTCGTGGTCAACCCAGCTGCCACCACTACCAGTGCGCGGACCCGTGATGTCCTCATCCACGCCCTCGCGAGCGAGATGAAACTCGAGGCCGTGACCACGGAGTACCGCGGCCACGCCCGGGACCTGGGACGACGCGCGGCCGACTCCGACGACATCGACCTCGTGGTCGCCCTCGGCGGCGACGGCACGGTCAACGAAGTCGTGAACGGCCTGCTGCACAAGGGGCCCGATGTGGACAGCCTGCCGAGTCTCGCCGTGGTTCCGGGCGGCTCCACCAATGTGTTCGCACGCGCCCTGGGCATTCCCAACGACGCCGTGGAAGCGACCGGCGCCATCCTGGACGCACTAGCCGACCGCAGCGAACGGACGGTCGGCCTCGGCCTGGCGGCCGGCACCCCGGGCACGGCGGACGAAGCCGTTCCGGAACGCTGGTTCACTTTCTGTGCCGGACTCGGATTCGACGCGGGCGTCCTCGGCCGGGTCGAACAGAAACGCGAGCGGGGCAAGCGTTCGACCCATCCGCTGTACGTGCGCCAGGTGATCCGCCAGTTCCTGGAGGAACCGCACCGGCGCAAGGGCCTGATCACCCTGGACGTGCCCGGCCGGGACCCCGTCACGGACCTCGCGCTGTCCATAATCTGCAACACCGCACCCTGGACCTACCTGGGGAATCGTCCGATGTACGCCGCCCCGAAGGCATCCTTCGACACCGGCCTGGACATCCTCGGTCTGAAGCGCCTCACGACGCCCGCGGTGGCGAGGTATGCCACCCAGCTGCTCACTTCGAGCCCCGAGAAGGGCCCACACGGCAAGCACGCAGTCTCCCTCCATGACCTCACCGACTTCACCTTGCATTCAAAGGCTCCACTGCCCTTCCAGATGGACGGTGACCACCTGGGACTGCGTACGAGCGTGACGTTCACAGGCGTACGCCGTGCACTGCGTGTGATTGTGTGAGTGGAAGGGCTCAAAGTCCTTTAACTCGAACGTTTGGGCTGGCCCCCACCCCTTAGAAGTACGGCTGTGACCTAGTCGACACCGAGGAATCAAAAAAAACTTTCCAGAAGGGGTTGTATCCGCCGCCGAGGTTTGCGAATCTCTACATGGCGATCGGGACGGCCCGCAACATCGGCCTCCACTGAGAGCCAGAACCCCTCCTCACCACAACAGGACCACAACCAGTTCATCTGGGAGTCGGACCTTCGTCTGCGGGGGGATTCGTGAAAGCGTTCACATTCACAAGCATCCGCATGTAATACCAAGGAGAGGTAGCAGCCATGGACTGGCGTCACAACGCCGTTTGTCGTGAGGAAGACCCGGAGCTGTTCTTCCCCATCGGCAACACCGGTCCTGCGCTGCTGCAGATCGAGGAAGCCAAGGCCGTCTGCCGTCGCTGCCCCGTCATGGAGCAGTGCCTGCAGTGGGCGCTCGAGTCCGGCCAGGACTCCGGCGTCTGGGGTGGCCTCAGCGAGGACGAGCGCCGCGCAATGAAGCGCCGCGCCGCTCGCAACCGGGCGCGTAACGCCAGCGCCTGACCGACGCCCCCCGCACGACGAGCCTCAGCCAGGCGGCGCGTACAGAGCGTACGCACAGCCCCGCCTTCGAGTCGCAGCGCGCAGTACCCCCGAAGCGCATCGCACCGTGAGCACCACACAGTGGGCCCGGACCGTTACCACGGTCCGGGCCCACTGCTCTGTGCGGTGCCGCTCTATTTGTCGTTGGTGACCGGGATGTCGAGGATGACCTGTGTGCCGCGCCCCGGCCCCGGGACCATGCCGAAGGTGCCGCCCAACTCGCCCTCCACCAGCGTCCGCACGATCTGCAGACCCAGGTTGCCGGCCCGCTGGGGGTCGAATCCCTCGGGCAGGCCGCGGCCGTCGTCCGTCACGGTGATCAGCAGCCGCCCCTCGGTGGGTGAGCCGCCCCGTACCGCGGACACCTCCACCGTGCCGGACTCGGCCGGGGTGAAGGCGTGCTCCAGTGCGTTCTGCAGCACCTCGGTCAGCACCATCGAGAGCGGAGTGGCCACTTCCGCATCGAGGACTCCGAAGCGGCCCGTGCGGCGGCAGGTGACCTTGCCGGGCGAGATTTCGGAGACCATCGCGATCACGCGGTCGGCGATCTCGTCGAACTCGACCCGCTCGTCCAGATTCTGGGACAGCGTCTCATGCACGATGGCGATCGAACCGACGCGCCGCACCGCCTCGTTGAGCGCCTCGCGGCCCTGCTCCGAGTCCATGCGGCGGGCCTGGAGGCGCAACAGGGCGGCCACCGTCTGGAGGTTGTTCTTCACCCGGTGGTGGATCTCCCGGATGGTGGCGTCCTTGGTGATCAACTCCCGCTCACGACGCCTCAGTTCCGTGACGTCACGGAGCAGGACCAGCGAACCGATGCGGACACCCTTGGGCTTGAGCGGAATCGCTCGCAGCTGGATCACGCCGCCTTCGCCCTCGACCTCGAACTCCCTGGGCGCGTACCCGCTCGCCACCTTGACCAGGGCTTCGTCGACCGGGCCGCGCGAGGGCGCGAGCTCGGCCGTCGTCGCGCCGAGGTGGTGGCCGACGAGATCGGAGGCGAGGCCGAGACGGTGGTAGGCGGAGAGGCCGTTGGGGCTGGCGTACTGGACGACGCCGTCGGCATCGAGCCTGATCAGCCCGTCGCCGACGCGCGGCGAAGCATCCATGTCGACCTGCTGGCCCGGGAACGGGAAGGACCCGGCGGCGATCATCTGGGCCAGGTCGGAGGCGGACTGGAGGTAGGTGAGCTCCAGCCGGGACGGCGTACGCACGGTGAGGAGGTTCGTGTTGCGGGCGATGACCCCGAGGACCCGGCCCTCACGGCGTACGGGGATCGACTCGACCCGTACGGGGACCTCCTCGCGCCACTCCGGGTCGCCCTCGCGCACGATCCGCCCCTCGTCCAGGGCGGCGTCCAGCAGGGGCCGGCGGCCCCGCGGCACCAGATGGCCGACCATGTCGTCCTGGTAGGAGGTGGGCCCGGTGTTGGGCCGCATCTGCGCCACGGACACATAGCGGGTCCCGTCGCGGGTGGGCACCCACAGGACGAGGTCGGCGAAGGACAGATCGGAGAGCAGCTGCCACTCCGAGACCAGCAGATGGAGCCACTCGAGGTCGGTGTCACTCAGGGCTGTGTGCTGGCGGACAAGGTCGTTCATGGAGGGCACAGGGCGAGCGTACCTGTGGATACGGACAGGTTCCGAACCGATCAGCCCGCCGATGCGTGACACTGTGCAGTGCGGTCGCGCTCAGAAAAATGTCCGCGACCGCGGATGGACACGGACTATTGGTCTAGTCCACAATGCAGCAGGTATGCACATGATGGAACTAGAGCATCATGTACAAGACAGACCTCCGCTCTCCCCGCACAGGAGAGCGGATCGAGACACCCGGCGCTCTCTGCCCTGACTGCGCCGGTGTCTCCAGTGGCCGGAGGCACCGCACACCGCCGGCCAGGTAGCTCCGGGCTGCGGTGCCGGACGGGCTGAGGGTCCCGTCCCGGCGCCGCGGCCCGCGGGTGTCTCCGGGGCCCGACGGACCGGACCGGCACCGCCCGGAAGCCGCCCCGGAACCGCTCGGAAGCCGCCCGGAAGCCGCCCGGAAGCCGCTCCCGGACGTCAGCTCGTCTCGGTGATCTTGGCGAGGGCGCGCGGCGCGTCCGGATCCTGCCCCCGGGCGATCGTCACCTCGTACGCCAGCATCTGCAGCGGCAGGATCTCCAGAACCGGCTGCAGTTCCTCCGCCACTCCCGCCGTCGGCAGCACGAAGCCCGCGGACGCCGCCTCCACCTGCGCCTGGGGGCCGACGACGAAGAGGTCGGCGCCGCGGCCACGGAGCCGGTCCAGGACGGGCTGCAGGGCCTTTCCGCCCCGGCCGTCGGTGACCACGGCGATCACCGGGGAGATGTTGTCGACCATGGCCAGCGGACCGTGCAGCAGATCCGCGCCCGAGTAGGACAGAGCGGGGATGTAGCTGGTCTCCATCAGCTTGAGTGCGGCCTCCTTGGCCGTGGGGTAGCCGTAACCGCGCGAGGTGATGACCATGCGCTCGGCGAAGCGGTAGCGCGAGGCCAGCCCCGCCACCTCGGCCCTGCGACCCAGGATCCCGTCGGCCAGGTCCGGCAGCACCGCGGCCGCGGCCGCCCCGTCACCACCGCCCAGGGCCTCCACGAAGAGATAGAGCGCCAGCAGGGAGGCGGTGTAGGTCTTCGTGGCGGGCAGGGCCCGCTCCGGGCCCGCCAGGATGTCGATGTGGTGCTCGGAGACCGCGGCCAGCCCCGAGTCCGGATTGTTCGTGACCGCGAGGGTGACCGCACCGGCCTCCCTCGCGGCCTTCGTCGAGGCGACCAGGTCCGGCGAGCCCCCCGACTGGCTGATGGTGATCACCAGGACGTCCGTCAGATCCGGCTTCGCGCCGTACGCCGTCGTGGTGGACATCGAGGCCAGCCCGCACGGCAGGCCGAGCCGGATCTCCAGGAGGTACTTCGCGTAGAGCGCCGCGTTGTCCGACGTACCGCGCGCGGTGAGCAGGACGAAGCGCGGCTTCCTCGCCGCGATCTCGGCAGCCACGGCAGCGATCGGGCCGGCCCCCCGGCGGAGGATGCGCCTGAGCACCTCGGGCTGCTCGGACATCTCTGCGGACATGATCACACCCGGACGATCGGACATGACGGTACCTCCCGGTCGGTGCTGGCTCGCACGAGTCGAACACGACAAACCGGACCTCCGCCAGCGGGGCGACGCAAGGGTTTCCGTGCGCGGACAGTTCACCTCCGGACTACCCGCTTCTGCTAGATTGGACTTCGATTGGTCTATACCACATGACGCCACTCTCCAGATCGGCAGGCACAGCGTGGAAGTTGTCATCGTCCCGGACGCCAAGGCAGGCGGCAAACTCATCGCGGGTGCCATCGGCGCCCTGCTGAGCCGCAAGCCTGACGCCCTGCTCGGCGTTGCCACCGGCTCGACCCCGCTGCCCATTTACCAGGCCCTGGCGGCCAAGGTCCGCTCCGGCGCCGTGGACGCCTCGCGCGCCCGCATCTGCCAGCTCGACGAGTACGTCGGGCTGCCTGTCGGCCACCCCGAGTCGTACCGTTCCGTGGTGCTGCGCGAGGTCGTCGAACCGCTCGGCCTGTCCGAGGCGTCCTTCATGGGCCCGGACGGCTCCGCCGAGGACGTCCAGGCCGCCTGCGAGGCGTACGACAAGGCGCTCGCCGAGGCCGGCGGAGTCGACCTCCAGCTGCTCGGCATCGGCACCGACGGGCACATCGGCTTCAACGAGCCGTGTTCCTCGCTCGCCTCCCGCACCCGGATCAAGACCCTGACCGAGCAGACCCGCGTCGACAACGCGCGCTTCTTCGACAACGACATCGAACAGGTGCCGCGCCACGTCATCACCCAGGGCATCGGCACGATCCTGGAGTCGCGCCACCCGATCCTCCTGGCCACGGGCGAGGGCAAGGCCGACGCGGTCGCCCAGACCGTGGAGGGACCGGTCGCCTCGATCGTGCCGGCCTCCGCACTGCAGCTGCATCCGCGCGCCACGGTCGTCGTCGACGAGGCGGCGGCGTCCAAGCTGAAGCTCGCCGACTACTTCCGGGCCACGTATGCGGCGAAGCCCTCGTGGCAGGGCATCTGAGACACCCCGACGGAAGAGGGCCGGACACCCAGCGGGTGTCCGGCCCTCTCGCGTTCCGACAGGCCGCGTCCCGGTCGGCGGAACTCCGCCCGTCGACCGGGACCGCCCTCACACGTTCCGTACGCCCGTGACCGCCTCGGCCGCCGCGACCCCGCACACCCGTGCCGCACCGTGGGTGGCGATGTGCAGTGCCCCCCTCGGCGGCGCCTTCGGCAGGCCCATCTCGACCACGATGGTGTCGGGACGCGCCGCCACCAGGGCGTCGAGCGCCTCCCCCATCCAGGCATGGCGGTGCGCGTCACGGACGACCGCCACGATGCGCCGCTCCCCCGCCGCCTTGAGCACCTGGTTCGTGGCCGCCTGCGTCCCGTCGCCGTACGTGTCCGTCCCGGTCCCGGGCACCAACCGGGCCAGCTCCTCGGCGACGCCCCACGGGGTCTCGTCGCCGACCGCGATGTTGGCGACCGGGGTGAACGCGGCAACGTACGCGGGCCCGGTGAGCGGTTCGGCGCTGCCGGTGACCTTCACGGCGCGGCGGGCCGCGACGAGCCCGATGCCGCTGTCGGCTCCGGTGCCGGGCGCGGTCCCCTCCTGCATGTCCGCGCCCGGCTCCGAGGCAGCCCCCCTGGCCCGCTGCGTCCAGGACGCGAGAGCCCGTACCCGTGCGGCGGCGTCGGCCAGCCGCTCCTCGGGAAGTTCACCGCTCCGTACCGCCGCCACCAGGGCGTCGCGCAGCCGCAGCACGGTCTCCTCGTCGGCCAGCCCGCCTCCGACACAGATGGCGTCGGCGCCGGCGGCTATGGCGAGGACGGAGCCGCGCTCGATGCCGTACGTACCGGCGATGGCGTCCATCTCCATGCCGTCGGTGACGATCAGCCCCTCGTAGCCCAGCTCCTGGCGCAGCAGACCCGTGAGGATCTGGGGGCTCAGTGTCGCCGGGCGGTTCGGGTCGAGCGCGGGAAGCAGGATATGTGCACTCATCACTGATTTGGAACCCGCTGCGATGGCCGCCCTGAAAGGCACCAGCTCACGGGCGTGCAGCGTGTCCAGATCCACGTCGATGCGGGGCATCGCGTGGTGCGAGTCGACCGCCGTGTCGCCGTGCCCGGGGAAGTGCTTGGTGCAGGCGGCCACGCCGGCGGCCTGGAGGCCCTCGACGTACGCCGCGGTGTGCCGGGCGACCAGGGCGGTGTCGGCGCCGAAGGACCGGACGCCGATGACCGGATTGCTGGGATTGGAGTTGACGTCCGCGGACGGCGCCCAGTTGAGGTTGACGCCGCACTCGGCCAGCCGGCGCCCGAGCTCCCGGGCAACGGCCCGGGTCAGGTCCACGTCGTCGACGAAGCCGAGGGCGTTGTTGCCGGGGAAGGACGAGCCGTTGCGGACCTCGAGGCGGGTGACGTCGCCGCCCTCCTCGTCGATCGCGACGAGTACGTCGTCCCGCTCGGCCCGCAGCTGCGCGGTGAGCGCGGCAAGCTGTTCGGGCGATTCGATGTTCCGGCCGAACAGGCCGACGGAGGCCAGGCCTTCGCCGACCCTGCGCCGCAGCCAGTCGGGGGCGGTGGTGCCGGTGAACCCGGGCTGCAGCACGGCGAGGGCATCGCGCGTGACGGTGTCCGTGGTGGATACGAGGGTGGTCATCGCGCGCGTTATCCCTTCACTGCGCCGGACGTGAGCCCCGTGGCCATCTTCCCCTGAATGATCATGAAGAAGATGACCACCGGGATGGAGATGAGCGTGGAGGCCGCCATCAGCGCGCCGTAGTCCGTGCCCCGTTCGGTGGTGAAGGTCATCAGCCACACGTTGAGCGTGTACTTGGAGTTGTCGTTGATCAGGATGTACGCGAAGAGGTACTCGTTCCACGCGTTGACCAGCGCGAAGATGGACGCGGCCGCGAGCCCCGGGGCCAGCAGCGGGAAGATGACCCGGCGGAAGGCCCCCATGCGGGTACAGCCGTCCACCATCGCCGACTCCTCGAGCTCCACCGGGATGTTGATCACGAAGCCGCGGATCATGATGGTCGCGAACGGCAGCGTGGACACCAGGTAGACGACGATGAGTCCCCAGTACTCGTCGATGCCGCCCAGGGCGTTGAGCTGCAGGTAGATCGGGATCAGCATCGCGGTCGGCGGCAGCATCTGGACCAGGATCATGATCATCATCAGCGCCTTCCGCCCGAAGAAGCGGAAGCGTCCGATGGCGAGCGCGGCGAGCGTCGCGATGATCATGCCTCCGAGCACGGCGGTGACCGAGACGATCAGGCTCGACTGGATCGCGGTGGCGAAGTTGTCCTGCTTCACCGCGCGCGCGAAGTTGTCGAAGGTGAGGGAGGAGGGCCACAGGGTCTGGTCGTACGACCGGATCTCGTGGTTGGGGCGCAGGGAGCTGACGATCAGCCAGTAGACCGGGAAGGCCATGAGGCCGGCTGTGACCAGCGCCAGGATGTTGTAGCCGAGGCGGTTCTTCTTGCGGTCGGGCCGCAGGACCTGGGCAGGAGCGTTCGAGGGTGCGGAGGTGCTCATTCGACCTCTCCCGTCTTGATCAGCTGGCGCAGGTAGTACACGGCGACACCGGAGAGCATCAGGACGGTGATCAGAGCGATCGCACTGCCCTGGCTGAAGGAGGTGGACTCGAACGCCTTGGAGAAGGAGTAGAGGCCGAGGGTCTCGTAGTCCGGCTCCGGCTTGTTGCCGCGCAGCAGCCAGATCTGGCCGAAGACGTTGAAGTCCCAGATGACCGACAGGGTGGCGACCATCGTGAAGACCGGCCTGATGACGGGCCACGTCACGAAGCGGTAGACACCGAACGCGGAGGCTCCGTCGAGAGCTGCCGCCTCCTCCAGCTCCTTGGGGACCTGGGTGAGGGCCGCGTACATCGTGATGACGACGAACGGGATGGCGCCCCAGACGACCAGCAGCGTGATGATGCCGAAGCCCTGCCAGGGGTCGAGGAACCAGTTGTGGCCGAGCCAGCCCTCGTCGCCGGTGAGGTCGGCGAGCAGCGTGTTGATGAGGCCGTAGTCCGAGTCGGCGAGCCAGCGGAAGACGGACGCGGCGACCATCAGCGGCATGGACCAGGCGGCGATCAGTGCCACCGTCAGGACGAGCCGCACCCAGGTGGACAGGCGCAGCATCATCAGGGCGATCAGCAGGCCGATGCCCATGGTCAGGACGACACAGATGGTCATGAAGACGACGGTCCGGCCGGTGACCGACCAGAACTCGGGGTCCCCGAGGATGTTGGTGAACTGCTCGAAGCCGACCCACGGCGTCTCGCCGTTGCCCCACAGAGCCGCGCGCCCCAGGTCCTGGAAGGACATGATCACGGTCTTGATCAGCGGGTAGACGTAGACGGCGGCGATCGCCAGGATCGCCGGCAGGATCAGGAAGTAGGGGAGGAGCTCGCCCTTCTTCCGCCGCTTCTTCGGGCGCGGCCCGGCAGCATCCTGCTTGGAGGGTGAGGTCCCGATCTCCTCCGGGGCACTCGGTACGGATACCGGTGGACCGGCGGCCTGGGTGTCGGCAGCAGTCACGTGGCTGACCTTCCATCGGGATTCCGGGGGTGCGCACCCGGAAATCACGGCGTTCTCTACCTAAGAAAGAAAGGGGGCGGGGACCCGGTGTCGCGGGCCCCCGCCTGGAGAGCCGAAGGCTCAGGGACTACTTGTTGATCAGCTCGTTGATCTTGCCGTCGGCCTTCTTGGCGGCGTCGGCGACCGAGGCTCCCTTGAGGATCTCCAGGAGCATGTTCTCCAGGACCTCCTCCTTCTCGATCGAGGTCCAGCCCGGCGCGATCGGCGTGAACCAGGCGTCCGGCACCGCGTTGGCGACGGCGGCGGTCTCCGGCTTGGCCTTCAGCGGCTCGAGCTGCTTCTCGTTGTTCGGGAGGATGTTCTTGGAGGCGAGCACCTCCTGCGACTTCTCACTGGTGAAGAGGGAGATCCACTCCTGGCCCAGGTCGGTGACCTTCGACTTCGAGGTCACCGCGAGGTCGGAACCACCGATGAAGGACGGGAGCGCCTTGCCGTTCGGGCCGGGCATGCCGGCCGTCCCGATCTTGTCCTTGAGCTTCGGGTTGCCGTTGTTCGCACCGTCGACGACGGACCCGGCCTCCCAGCCGTTGCCGTACAGCAGGGCCGCCTTCTCGTTGGCCATGACGTTGGCGTGGTCCTGCTCGTCCTTCGTCTGGTCGGCCTTGTTGTACTTCTTGACCAGGTTGATGAAGTGCTCGATGCCCTTCTGGGACTCGGCGGAGGAAAGGTTGCCCTTCCACTCCTTCGCACCCTCGTCGTACTCGGCGATGGAGCCGCCGTACGCCGCGACGTAGGAGGCGGCCGCGTACCAGTAACGGCCCGGCAGGTAGAGGGACGAGAAGCGCTTGTCCTTCTTGCCGTACTCGGCCTGCACCTTGTCCAGGGCCGTGAACAGCTCGTCCTCGGTCTGCGGCAGCACGTCGCTGCCGGTGCCCTTCTTGAGCATGTCCTTGTTGTAAATGGCGACACGGGCGCCGGCGTAGTAAGGCACGCAGAACTGCTTGCCCTCAAAGGTGCAGGTGTCCTTCAGACCCTTGATCCAGGTGTCCGAGTTGTCGTACTTCTTGGGGTCGATCTCGGCGAGTGCGCCGTTCAGGATGTACTGCATCGTCTCGGTGTTGCCGAGCTCGACGACATCCGGGAACTTGTCGCCACCGAGGGCGGTGTCGAGCTTCTTGGCCTTGTCCGCCCACTGCTGGTACTGGACGTTGACCTTGACCTTGGGATACTTCGCCTTGAACTGGGCGTTGACATCCTTGACCAGCTCCGGCCAGGTGCTCTGCGCGTCGACCATGAGCCAGACCGTCAGGCTCTCGGTACGGTCCTTCGGGTCCTTCGAAGCGTTGTCGCCACTGTCCCCACCACACGCCGCGATACCGGTCATCATCGCTGCGACGCCTACTGCCGCTATGAGCTTGCGCTTCATGCCACACCCTCCTCAGGGATACCAGCAACCCCCCGCCCACCGCGGAAATGTACGACCAGTACTGCCTGTGGGTCTGGGACCTGGTCTTTAATGGTTTAGACCAGTACCGGGAGCTTGGCCTAGACCTTTAGGGGTGTCAAGGGTGTATAAGAAGTGCACTCGCGTCCGTTATAGGACCGACATCTAAGGGAGGGCGACGACCCGTGACCGGACCGTGCCACCATGTGAGCCGCGACAGACGGAGGAGCCGGTGACGGCAGCAACGCAGCAGTCGGGAAGGCGGGCCATGGGTGCCGACGGGGCCAGCAGTACGAGCGAGACCGGCGCGGGTACGCGAACGGCGCGCGTCCCGAAGTATTACCGGCTCAAGCGCCATCTCCTCGACATGACCGACACCTTGCCGCCCGGCACGCCGGTGCCGCCCGAACGGACCCTGGCGGCCGAGTTCGACACCTCGCGCACCACCGTGCGCCAGGCCCTGCAGGAACTGGTCGTCGAGGGCCGGCTGGAGCGCATCCAGGGCAAGGGCACGTTCGTCGCGAAGCCGAAGGTGTCCCAGGCGCTGCAGCTCACCTCGTACACCGAGGACATGCGCGCCCAGGGTCTGGAGCCCACGTCCCAACTGCTGGACATCGGTTACGTCACAGCGGACGACACGCTCGCCGGGCTGCTCGACATCACGGCGGGCGGACGGGTCCTGCGCATCGAACGGCTCCGGCTCGCGAGCGGTGAGCCCATGGCCATCGAGACCACCCACCTTTCGGCCAAACGCTTTCCCGCGCTGCGCCGTTCGCTGGTGAAGTACACCTCTCTCTACACGGCGCTGGCGGAGGTCTACGACGTCCGGCTCGCCGAGGCCGAGGAGACCATCGAGACCTCTCTCGCCACCCCGCGCGAGGCGGGACTGCTCGGTACGGACGTCGGCCTGCCGATGCTCATGCTGTCCCGGCATTCGATCGACGGGGACGGCGAGCCGGTGGAGTGGGTCCGCTCGGTGTACCGCGGCGACCGGTACAAGTTCGTGGCCCGTCTGAAGCGGCCCACCGACTGAGAAAAGCCCCGGAATACCGATATGACTGATCCCCCTGCCGGCGCAGGGGGATCAGTCATTTCGGGCGACGCAGGACCGTTGCAGGACCGCAATGCGGACGGGGGGTGACGGTGGCCGGAACCCTCGCCTAGATTTCGTGCGCATTGCAATCGGTGATCAGCGAGGGGACGGAGTCGCCACATGCCGGAAGATACGGTCGTGAAACGACCAACAGTGACACCCACAAGGGTGATTATCGCCCTCTGTCTTATCGCGCCGTTCGTGGCGATGCTCTGGGTGGGTTCGTACGCGAAGGTCGATCCGACCTTTATCGGCATCCCGTTCTTCTACTGGTACCAGATGCTCTGGGTGCTCATCTCGACCGCTCTCACGATGGTCGCGTACAAGCTGTGGCAGCGTGACCAGCGCTCCCGCAAGGGAGGTGCGTCAGCATGAAGGACGGCGTGAACGGCGTCGCACTCGCCGTATTCATCTTCTTCTTCCTGGCCGTCACGGTCATCGGATTCATGGCCTCGCGCTGGCGCAAGGCCGAGAACGAGGCGAGCCTCGACGAATGGGGCCTGGGCGGACGGTCGTTCGGCACCTGGGTCACCTGGTTCCTGCTCGGCGGTGACCTCTATACGGCGTACACCTTCGTCGCGGTCCCCGCGGCGATCTACGCGGCGGGCGCGGCCGGCTTCTTCGCCGTCCCGTACACGATCCTCGTCTACCCGCTGATCTTCACCTTCCTGCCGCGGCTCTGGTCGGTCTCGCACAAGCACGGCTACGTGACCACCTCGGACTTCGTCCGCGGACGCTTCGGCTCGAAGGGGCTGTCGCTGGCGGTCGCCGTCACCGGCATCCTCGCCACGATGCCGTACATCGCCCTCCAGCTCGTCGGCATCCAGGCCGTGCTGGACGTCATGGGCGTCGGCGGCGGTGAGACCACGCACTGGTTCATCAAGGACCTGCCGCTGCTGATCGCGTTCGCCGTACTCGCCGCGTACACCTACTCCTCGGGGCTCCGCGCGCCCGCGCTGATCGCTTTCGTCAAGGACGGTCTGATCTATCTGGTCATCGCGGTGGCCATCATCTACATCCCCATCAAGCTCGGCGGATTCGACGACATCTTCGCCAAGGCGGGCGAGGCGTTCTCGACCAAGAACGAAGCTGCGGGGAAGCCCGTCGCCGGCCTCGTCCCGGGCGAGATGGGCCAGTGGGGATACGCCACGCTGGCACTCGGTTCGGCGCTGGCGCTCTTCATGTACCCGCACTCCATCACGGCGACGCTCTCCAGCCGCAGCCGTGACGTGATCCGGCGCAACACCACGATCCTGCCGCTGTATTCGCTGATGCTCGGTCTGCTGGCCCTGCTCGGCTTCATGGCGATCGCCGCCGGAGTGAAGGTGGACAACGGCCAGCTGGCCATTCCGCAGCTGTTCGAGAACATGTTCCCCGACTGGTTCGCCGGTGTGGCCTTCGCCGCGATAGGGATCGGCGCACTGGTGCCCGCGGCGATCATGTCGATCGCCGCGGCGAACCTCTTCACCCGCAACATCTACAAGGACTTCATCAAGCCCGACGCGACCCCGGCCGAGGAGACCAGGGTCTCCAAGCTGGTCTCGCTCCTGGTCAAGGTCGGTGCGCTCGCCTTCGTCCTCACCATGGACAAGACGGTCGCGATCAACTTCCAGCTGCTCGGCGGGATCTGGATCCTCCAGACGATGCCGGCCCTGGTGGGCGGCCTGTTCACCCGGTGGTTCCACCGCTGGGCCCTGATCGCGGGCTGGGCGGTCGGCATGATCTACGGCACGGTCGCCGCGTACGGCGTCGCCAGCCCGACCCAGAAGCACTTCGGCGGGTCCTCGAAGGAGATCCCCGGCATCGGGGAGATCGGCTACATCGGTCTGACCGCGTTCGTGCTGAACGTCGTCGTGGTGATCGTGCTGACCTTCGTCCTGAACGCGCTGAAGGCACCGGCCGGGATCGACGAGACCTCCCCGTCCGACTACACGGCGGACGCGGGCGACCCGGGTGTCAAGGTGGAACTCCCGCCGGCCACCGTGGGCGCCCCGGGCGGCGGTCACTGACCCCGTCCCGGCGAGAGCCTGGTTCCGCAGCGGGCCGCCACGTCCCCCACGGGGGCGCGGCGGCCCGCTCCGTTCCCGTCCCGCCGCAAAGGAGTTCGACCCTCGCCTCCGCCTGCGGCAGACTCCCGCCCATGGACATCTCGATCAGGCCCGTCGGCCCCCAGGAGCACGAGGCACTGGCCGGCATCACCGCCGAGGCGTATCTCGCGGACGAGTTGCTGGACTTCGGCGCCGACGACCCCTATCTGGCCGAGCTGCGCGCGGTCGGGCGCCGGGCCGCCGAGGCGGAGGTGCTGGTCGCGGTGGGCGGTGACGGCACGCTGCTCGGCGGCGTGACCTACGCGGCACCCGGCAGCCCGTGGGCGGACATCGCCCGGGCGGACGAGGCCGAATTCCGGATGCTGGCCGTCTCCCGCGAAGCCCGTGGGCGCGGGGCGGGCGAGGCGCTCGTGCGGGCCTGTATCGACCGGGCACGGGCCACGGAGGGCGTCTCCGGTCTCGTCCTGTCGACGCAGCAGGCCATGCTCGGCGCCCATCGGATCTACCGGCGCCTGGGCTTCGTACGGACTCCGGACCGGGACTGGAAGCCCGTCGAGCACATCTCGCTCCTGACATTCCGTCTGGACCTCTGATCGAGCGCGACACAACATGTGGGGGCTGCACTGTCCGGCGGCCCCCACATGTATGCTCGTGCTCGCTGTCTCCGCAGGGGAATCCGGTGCGAATCCGGAACTGTCCCGCAACGGTGTGATCGGTGTGCTTCTGCGCACCCGGGAGTCCGAAGACCTGCCGACAGCGCGTCCGGCTCGACCGAACCGGACGCCAGACGTCCGGGCCTCGCGGAGGGCCGGTGGACGCCGTGAGCAGTGCTGCCCCGACCCGGGCATCGCCCTGCCCGGCTGCCCCCGCTCCCGCCGGCCCCGAGCCGAGCGAGGGATAGTCCCAGTGACCATCGCGCCAGCCGATCCGGTTTCAGCGGTCGATTCAGCCGAGTCCACGCACGCCACGCCCGACGGGCCCGGGACCGCACTGCTGCGGACCCTGACCGACCTCACCGTCGATCTGCCCGACACCGACCCCGGACGGGTCGCCGCCGCCGCGCTGCGCGGCCGCAACGCCCGGTCGGACGA
Organism: Streptomyces sp. NBC_00683; assembly: GCF_036226745.1. Classification (NCBI taxonomy): domain Bacteria; kingdom Bacillati; phylum Actinomycetota; class Actinomycetes; order Kitasatosporales; family Streptomycetaceae; genus Streptomyces; species Streptomyces sp. NBC_00683. The sequence continues at coordinate 3,046,480 of NZ_CP109013.1, forward strand.
GGCCGAGCTGCGCTCGCTGGCCACCGAGGCCGCCGCGGGTCTGATCTCCGAGGACCCCGCCTACTCCCGGCTCGCCGCACGGCTCCTCACCCGCACCATCGCCGACGAGGCCGCCGGCCAGGGCGCCGTCTCCTTCTCCGCCTCGGTCGCCGTCGGCCACCGCGAGGGCCTGATCGCGGACCGTACGGCCGAGTTCGTCACGCTGCACGCGGACGCCCTCGACGCGCTGGCCGGGCAGGCTGTCGCCGACGGGGCCGACGACCGCTTCGGCTACTTCGGGCTGCGGACGCTGTTCAGCCGCTACCTGCTGCGCCATCCGCTCACCCGCCAGGTCATCGAGACCCCTCAGCACTTCATGCTCCGGGTGGCCGCCGGCCTCGCCGAGGACACCTCCGAGCGCGCCCTGGACGAAGTCGCCTCGCTGTACGGGCTGATGAGCCGGCTCGACTACCTCCCTTCCTCGCCCACCCTGTTCAACTCCGGCACCCGGCACCCGCAGATGTCCTCCTGCTATCTGCTGGACTCCCCGCTGGACGAGCTCGACTCGATCTACGACCGCTACCACCAGGTGGCGCGGCTGTCCAAGCACGCGGGGGGCATCGGCCTCTCGTACTCCCGCATCCGCGCCCGGGGTTCGCTGATCCGTGGCACCAACGGGCACTCCAACGGCATCGTGCCGTTCCTGAAGACGCTCGACGCCTCGGTCGCCGCGGTCAACCAGGGGGGCCGCCGCAAGGGTGCCGCCGCCGTCTACCTGGAGACCTGGCACGCGGACATCGAGGAGTTCCTGGAACTGCGCGACAACACGGGCGAGGACCAGCGACGCACGCACAACCTGAATCTGGCGCACTGGATCCCCGACGAGTTCATGCGGCGCGTCGACGCGGACACCGAGTGGTCGCTGTTCTCCCCGGCCGACACCCCCGAGCTGGTCGACCTGTGGGGCGACGAGTTCGATGCCGCATACCGTGCGGCGGAGGCCAAGGGCCTGGCCCGCAGGACGATGCCCGCCCGTGAGCTGTACGGCCGGATGATGCGGACGCTCGCCCAGACCGGTCAGGGCTGGATGACGTTCAAGGACGCCTCCAACCGGACCGCGAACCAGACCGCTGAGCCGGGCAGGGTCGTGCACTCGTCGAACCTGTGCACGGAGATCCTCGAGGTCACCGACGACGGCGAGACGGCCGTCTGCAACCTGGGTTCGGTCAACCTCGGCGCGTTCGTCGTCGGCGGGGAGATGGACTGGGAGCGGCTGGACGCCACGGTCCGCACCGCCGTGACCTTCCTCGACCGCGTGGTGGACATCAACTTCTACCCGACCGAGCAGGCCGGCCGGTCCAACGCCCGCTGGCGCCCGGTGGGCCTGGGCGCGATGGGCCTGCAGGACGTCTTCTTCCAGCTGCGGCTGCCCTTCGACTCGCCCGAGGCCCGCGCGCTCTCCACGAGGATCTCCGAGCGGATCATGCTGGCCGCGTACGAGGCGTCGTGCGACCTCGCGGAGCGTTCGGGCCCGCTGCCCGCCTGGTCCGAGACGCGCGCGGCCCGCGGTGTGCTGCACCCCGACCACTACGACACCGAGCTGAACTGGCCGGAGCGCTGGGACGCGCTGCGTGCCCGGGTCGCGAAGACCGGGATGCGCAACTCGCTGCTGCTGGCCATCGCGCCGACGGCGACGATCGCCTCGATCGCCGGTGTGTACGAGTGCATCGAGCCGCAGGTCTCCAACCTCTTCAAGCGCGAGACGCTCAGCGGTGAGTTCCTCCAGGTCAACGCGTACCTGGTGGACGAGCTGAAGAAGCTCGGCGTGTGGGACGCGCGGACCCGGGAGGCGCTGCGCGAGGCGAGCGGCTCGGTGCAGGGCTTCGCCTGGATCCCCGAGGACGTGCGTGCGCTGTACCGCACGGCGTGGGAGATCCCGCAGCGCGGTCTGATCGACATGGCGGCGGCCCGTACGCCGTTCCTCGACCAGAGCCAGTCGCTGAACCTGTTCCTGGAGACGCCGACGATCGGCAAGCTCTCCTCGATGTACGCGTACGCCTGGAAGCAGGGGCTGAAGACGACGTACTACCTGCGCTCGCGTCCGGCGACCCGGATCGCCCGTGCGGCATCCGGGACGGCCGCTGCCGCCGCGCCCATTCCCGTACAGCAGGCTTCGGCGCCCGACGCGGACGCCATCGCCTGCTCGCTCGAAAACCCCGAGTCCTGCGAGGCCTGCCAGTAATGAGTTCCGACACCACCAAGAACCTGCTCGACCCGGGCTTCGAGCTGACGCTGCGCCCCATGCGCTACCCGGACTTCTACGAGCGCTACCGGGACGCGATCAAGAACACCTGGACGGTGGAGGAGGTCGACCTCCACTCCGACGTCTCCGACCTGGCCAAGCTCTCCCCCGGCGAGCAGCACATGATCGGCCGGCTCGTCGCGTTCTTCGCGACCGGTGACTCGATCGTCTCCAACAACCTGGTGCTGACGCTGTACAAGCACATCAACTCCCCGGAGGCGCGGCTGTACCTGTCGCGTCAGCTGTTCGAGGAGGCGGTGCACGTCCAGTTCTATCTGACGCTGCTCGACACCTATCTGCCCGATCCGGATGACCGTGCGGCAGCGTTCGACGCGGTCGAGGAGATCCCCTCCATCCGCGAGAAGGCCCAGTTCTGCTTCAAGTGGATCAACGAGGTCGAGAAGCTCGACCGCCTGGAGACGCAGGCCGACCGCCGCCGCTTCCTGCTGAACCTGATCTGCTTCGCTGCGTGCATCGAGGGTCTGTTCTTCTACGGCGCCTTCGCGTACGTGTACTGGTTCCGCTCGCGCGGCCTGCTGCACGGCCTGGCCACGGGAACCAACTGGGTGTTCCGTGACGAGACCATGCACATGAACTTCGCGTTCGAGGTCGTGGACACCGTCCGCAAGGAGGAGCCGGAGCTCTTCGACGACGCCCTCCAGCAGCAGGTCACCGACATGCTGAAGGAGGCGGTCGAGGCGGAGCTGCAGTTCGGCCGCGATCTGTGCGGCGAGGGCCTGCCCGGCATGAACACGGAGTCGATGCGCCAGTACCTGGAGTGTGTCGCCGACCAGCGGCTCACCCGGCTCGGCTTCCCGCCGCTCTACGGCTCCGAGAACCCCTTCTCGTTCATGGAGCTGCAGGGGGTCCAGGAGCTGACGAACTTCTTCGAGCGCCGGCCCTCCGCGTACCAGGTGGCGGTGGAGGGCTCGGTCGGCTTCGACGACGACTTCTAGGGTTCGGCGAAAGACCTCAGGTCCTCGCCCAACTTCCGGCGAACGGGCGCCGCGTGGCCGTGACCGGCTGCGCGGCGCCCGCCGTTTCCGGGGGCTGCGCGGACCGCTGCCGTTCCGCGTCCCGCAGCTCGCGGTCGATCCGGCGCTCCCGTGCGAGCCCGGCGAGCGCGGGCAGCAGGACGAAGGCGAAGAGTGCGGCTGTGGCCAGGTAGCTCAGGAATGTGTTCATGGCTCCACTGTCGTCCGTGCGAGCGGATTCGGTCAGTGGCAGGACTGTCATAGAGCATCGAATTACTGCCACACTGTCGTCATGCTGAAGAATGTCGCCGCTCTGCTGCTCGACGAGGTCCACCCCTTCGAACTCGGCGTGCTGTGCGAGGTGTTCGGACTCGACCGCTCCGACGAGGGGCTGCCGGTCCACGACTTCGCGGTCGTCTCCGCCGAGGGCCCGGTCCTGCGGACGCACGCCGGGTTCACCATCAGCACGCCGTACGGGCTGGACCGGCTGGAGGAGGCCGATCTCATCGCCGTACCGGCGGGCAGCCACTTCATGGAGCGGGAGTACCCGGACGAGGTCCTGGACGCCCTGCGCCGGGCCGTGGAGCGGGGAGCGAGGGTGCTGAGCGTCTGCTCGGGGGCGTACGTCCTCGGCGCGGCCGGGCTGCTGGACGGCCGCCGCTGCACCACCCACTGGCGCCACGCGGCCGAGCTGGCCCGCCGCTACCCGAAGGCGATCGTGGAACCGGACGTGCTCTACGTGGACGAGGGCCCGGTCATCTCGTCGGCGGGCACGGCGGCGGGGATCGACGCCTGCCTGCATCTGGTCCGCCAGGCGCACGGTCCGGCCGTCGCCAACGCCATCGCCCGCCGCATGGTGGTGCCGCCGCACCGGGACGGCGGCCAGGCCCAGTACATCAAGCGCCCGCTGCCCCGCACCCGGTGCGACACGGTCGGGGACACCCTCGCCTGGATGGAGGCCCATCTCGACCAGGAGATGACCGTCGAGCAGCTGGCCGCCCAGTCGCACATGTCGCCCCGCACCTTCGCGCGCCGCTTCCAGCAGGAGACGGGCACCACCCCGTACCGCTGGCTGCTGCGGCAGCGCGTGCTGCTGGCGCAGCACCTGCTGGAGACCTCGGACGAGACCATGGACACGATCGCCGGGCGGACCGGTTTCGGGAACGCGGCGGCACTGCGCCATCAGTTCGTCCGCTCGCTGGGGACGACGCCGAACGCCTACCGCCGCACGTTCCGGGGTCCCGTCTCCATGACCGACGCGGCCTGAGCCGCGAACGGCGGTGCCCCGCCCGGGAGATCGATCGGTCCCGGACGGGGCACGGCAGCGGTGCGTGTGCGGTCAGATGCCGCACTGGGAGGCCGACCAGAAGTGGCTCGGCCCCTGGTTCACGTGGATGTGGTCGCCGTGGTCCGGGTAGCCCGGGCCGAGGATCCCGTTGAACCCGTGGTTGCGGGCCTGCTGGGCGATGGTGCACAGCGAGTGCGCTCCGGACCCCAGGTCGACCGCGTCACCGTACAGATGGCGGCTGTTGGACGCCCCGCCCGCCGCGGCGTTGCAGGAGGTGGAACGGAATCCGCTGGTGACACGGATGGGCTGGTCACCGAGTGCGTGCCGGAGCGCCTCCAGCTTCCACATCGAGCTCAGCGCATTGGCCTTGGCCGTTCCCGCGGCCACCGCGCCGCCGGCCCAGGTGCTGTTGCAGTTGTTGAGCTCGGGATAGGTGAAGTGGATCGGGGTGCAGTCGTCGTCCTGGAGCGAGTAGAGCTTGGACTGCGTGGCCGGTCCCGCGATGCCGTCCGCGGCGAGCCCGTAGGCCGACTGGAAGCGCTTGACGGCGGCCGCGGTCGCGGGTCCGAACGAGCCGTCGATGGCCAGCACGGAGTTGTACCCCGGATAGCCGGCCACCCGGATCTGGAGCTGGGTGACGTCTGCGCCCGAAGCTCCGGACGACAGCGTGCGGGTCCAGGTGTAGCAGCCGTCGGCCTGCGCGGGGCCCGCGGTGACGACGGCGCCACCCACGGCAAAAGCCATGGTCATGACAAAGCCGAGCAACAGATGTGCGGTACGTCTGAGCATGGGGGTCTCCCTACCACGGTGAGGTGTAGGGGTGAGCCTGTCGGACGAGTCGACGCGCGTCAACTACCCCATGGGAAACACTGGTTGGCGGTTGAATACCATCTGCCGGGGCAACAGGAAGGCCCTGCTGCCGGCTCACCGGCAGCAGGGCCATGTCCTCGGGGGACGGCTCAGCCGTTCGCGACGACCTCGTAGCGCGGCGTGCCCTCGTCCATCTGTCGAAGCGCGTCCTTGCGGTCCCGCTTCGAGAGCCGGTCGATGTACAGGTACCCGTACAGGTGGTCCGTCTCGTGCTGGAGGCAGCGCGCGAAGTACCCGTTGCCCCGTACCTTCACCGCGTTGCCCTTGGCGTCCTGGCCGCGCACCACCGCGTAGTCCGGGCGGGCCAGTGCGGCGTACGCCGTCGGGACCGAGAGGCAGCCCTCGTTGGAGTCGTCGAGGATGCGCTCCTCCGGCGCCAGCTCCTCGAGCACCGGGTTGCAGATCGCGCCGACGTGCCGCACACCGTCGTCGTCCGGGCAGTCGTAGACGAAGACCTTGAGGTCCACACCGATCTGGTTGGCGGCCAGGCCCACGCCCTCGGCCGTCCGCTGGCTGGCGAACATGTCGTCGATCAGCTGTGCGAGCTCGTCACCGAACTCCGTGACGTCTCTGCACTCCTTGTGCAGCACCGGGTTGCCCACGACCGTGATCGGGCGGGAGGTGCCGCGCTCGCGGTACGCCGCCTCGCGCGCCTCACAGTCCTCGGTGTCCACGAGGAATCCCTCATCGTCCACGCCGACCTGCTCGTCCGTCTCCTGCTGCGACATGTCCGCCGTACGCCTTCCTGCAAACCTGAAACCAGTGAGAACCGCACCGGAATCGGTGCCCGTACAGCCTACGGGCACCGGTCAGCAGACTTCTTCCAGATCGCGCCACTCACGGCTGTCCGGACTGTCCGCGACCCAGCTGTCCAGCAGCCCGCGCACGAGCCCGGCCGGCGCCGCTATGCCGCATTCACGCTCCGGAACCCAGAGGTCGCCCGCGGTGCGGTGGCCCAGCGGGCCCGGGTGGCCCGGTTCGCTGTGGTCGTGCGGGTCCAGGTGCTCCCCGTCGCCCTCGTCGCTCTCCATCGGGCTCTCCGAACAGGCCCGGCACAGGAGCCGCACGGAGGACGACCAGTCCTCCGCCGCGAACCCGGCGTCGGACGCAAGCTGCTCCAGCGCGTCCCGGTCGGCCTCCTCGGCGGCTTCCAGGAGCACCACCCAGGTGGGTACGGGAGAGGGCGCCCACAGCTCGATCTCGTCGAACACGGGGTAGGACGGGCCTGCCGCCGTGATCCGCTCGCCGTTCGGCACCCCGTCGTGCAGGACGACCTCGCCCCAGCGCCGGCCGGAGGACGGCAGAGGGATCGACAGCACTTCCATCCGCGCGGGGTCGAGCCTGCGGCCCCAGACGACCTCGGCCTCGCCCTCGGGCGACAGCCGTACCGCAGCGCTGCCCAGCTCCATGCCCGTCGGCTCGCTGTTGGCCGCCGCGTTGTACTGGCCGCTGCCCGGCACCTTGAGGCCGTACGCCTGCCAGGCCCGGCGGGCCAGGGGCCAGTCCTGCAGCGCGGTGGCCGCGATCCCGACGTTCCACCAGTCGGGGGCGCCGGACTCCCTGTCGAGCAGGGCGACGGCGCGCAGGCCCGCGGCCCTGGCCTGTTCCCAGTCGTGCCTGAACTTGTGCAGCAGCGCCAGATTGAACCAGGACTCCGAGAGCCAGGGCTCCAGATCCGCCGCGCGCGTCAGCAGCGCCCCCGCGTCCTCGTACCGGCCGTCGCCGATCAGCGTGAACGCGCGGTCCGTGGCCTGCCGCCAAGAGGCGGATGGCCGATGCCGTACCTTCCCGAAGATCCTCACGATTCCCGCCTGTCCCGACTGGGCACCCTCGTTTTCCGCTCTCCTTCGCATCCAACCATGCCCGGGTGGACGCTCGCTCATTACCCATGGGTTACCCAGACCGGACCGGGGTCAGACCGCCTCGCGCCAGGACTCTGGCCAGCGCTTCGACCACCTGCGGCTGGTAGTCCCGGCCGGTGCCGAGCCTGAGCTGCTCCAGCGCCCCCAGGGGGCCACTGACGCCTTCCCCGCACAGGTCGTCGTACGCATTGACCGCACGGACGATCCTGGCGGTGATCGGCTGTTCCCGGTACGGATCGGCCTGCTGCTCCACGACCACCGCCACCTCGGTGTCCACCCCGGTCTGCCGGACCACCGCGCCGCCGAGCAGCGCGATCCGCCGCTGCTCGGCCGGCGGCAGCCCCGCGGTCGCGCCGTCGGGCACCGGATCGACGAGCGAGAGCTGGCCGATGTCGTGCATCAGCGCCGCGTACTCCAGGACGGTCAGCTCGGGGCCGGTCAGGCCGAGCTCCCTCCCCACGGCGGTGGAGAGCTCGGCGACCCTGCGGGCATGGCCGTGCTGGGTGTATCCGGCGATCTCCGTCGACCGGGCCAGCGAGGTGATCGTCTGGCGGTAGGTCGTGCGGACGGCGGCGTAACGGCGGAAGGACACCTGGGTGAGCAGCAGCGGGACACACAGGACGGGCAGCGCCCAGAGCCCGCCGGCGGCGACCCCGAGCGCCATGACGGCACCGGTCGCACAGACGGCCGAGCCGATGCCGCTGAGGGCGCGGAGCTCGTCACGCAGAAGGGGCCCGAACGGGTACCGGGTGCGGGAGTGCAGCAGCAGGGCGGCGAGGACGGCGTCGCACAGGGCGGTGAGGACCAGCAGCAGGAGCAGGAAGAGGGCGAAGTACGGTCCTTCGCCGAACCAGAGCGCGGCCCGCCCCGAGTTGAAGAGCGGCTGGAAACACACCGCGGCGAAGGCGACAGCCAGGATGCGGCGGGCGACCCGGTCGGGTCCCGGTCCGCTGCCGCGCGCCAGCTGGGGCACGGAAGCGAGCAGCTGCGCCGCGGCGACGACGGTGATCACCTGGAGGACGCCGTGCGCGCTGGGCTCCCCGGCACTGCGTCCGAGCAGCGCGTACGCGAGCGCTCCGGCCGCCCCGAGCGGCGCGGGCTCCCGCTCGCCGGGCAGGGAGCCCCAGCGCGCCAGCTCGCCCACGGTGACGAGGACCCCGAAGGCGAGCGCGTGGCCGGGTTCGACGACGCCGTTCCACAGGGTGTGGCCGAGCGCGACGACGACGAGGGCCAGGGCGGCACCGCGGACGGCGAGGACGGCCGGTGGCAGCGAGGGGCGGCCGATCGGGCTCACCGGAGCCGTCCGTGCCGGTCCGCGGTGCCGGCGGCGGACGCCGGCTTCCCCGACCGCTGTCGGGGCACCCCGAACGTCTCCTCGTCCGAGGTGACCGCGCCGGCCGCCGAGGACCAGCCGTGCCGGTCCAGGGCCCGCGCGAGCGCCCGCACCATCCGCGGGTCGAACTGGCTGCCCGCGCAGCGCTCCAGCTCCTCCACCGCCGCCGGGACGGGGCGTCCACGCCGGTAGGAGCGGGTCGAAGTCATCGCGTCGAAGGCGTCGGCGACGGCCACGACCCGGGCGAACTCGGGGATCTTGTCGCCGGTGAGGCCGTACGGATAGCCGCTGCCGTCGAGCCGTTCGTGGTGGTGGAGGATCGCGGCGCGCGCCTCGTCGAGGAAGCCGATGCCCCGGACGATCTCGTGCCCGTACTCCGGATGCAGCTCGATGACCCGGCGCTCCTCGGGGGTCAGCGGTCCTTCCTTGCGCAGCACCCGCGTCGGGACGCCCAGCTTGCCGACGTCGTGCAGGATCCCGGCGAAGCGGAGCGCCTCCATGCGCTGCTCGTCCATGCCGAGCTCGACGGCGATCAGCTCGGAGGCCCGGCCCACCCGCTCGCTGTGCCCGCGGGTGTACTTGTCCTTGATGTCGACGGCCTGGACCAGCGCCCGGATGGTGGCGCGGTGGGCGGCGTGCTGGCGGTGGTACTGGGCGAACACCCAGCAGGAGATGTACATCGGCAGCAGGACGACGAGGGCGGACACCGGCCCGTACGAGCTGCGCCACAGGACGGCCATCATCAGCCCGGCCAGCGCGTGCACCAGATGCGGCCCCAGCGAGCTCGCCGGCAGTCCGCGCCAGGCGTGCCGCAGCGGCACGCGCTCGGCCGTGACGAGGATGCCTCCGTCCAGGGCGGCCAGGACGAGGCTGAAGACGAGCGCCGAGGCGCAGGCGGGAAACAGGGCATACGGGAGGTCGGGCACCGCACCGCCGCCGGGGCCGCCGAGCGTGGCCGGGCCACCGAGCGCGGTGTGGGCCGACGAGGCCGCCCACACCGCGAGGGACAGCTGTGCGGCCCGCCAGACGCGGCGGGCGGTCGCCGGCGGCTGTTCGACCCGGCCGGCCAGTGATCCGGGTATCGCGACCATGACGGCGGCAGCGGGCGGCAGCAGGAAGGCCGCGGCGAGCAGCAGGGGGAAGAACGATCCGGCGGTGACCGGGACGGAGCTGCCGAAGAAGGGGCAGCGCCCGGGCAGCTCACAGACCAGGTAGAGCGCCGTGAGAAGGGCGAGAGTGCCCCAGGGGGTGCCCGCCCCGGGGGACAGCGCCGGCAGGGCGCAGACAAAGGAGCAGATCAGCGCGGCCAGAATGTATGCGCGCGCCGCCCCCGGTGTGCTCCTCACCCGTACCGCCCGCCCCCAGCCTGGTCGATGAAGGCGCCAGGCTAGCGAGTTGGGCGTGGCCGAGGGTCCCGATGGGCGGGATTAGCACATTCGGGTGACACTGCCGGGGTTCCGGCGCTCGGCGAGGGTGCGGCGGTGCGCGACGGCAGCTGTCACTCTGCGGTGGCGGTCCGTTCCGCCCCGCCCATCGCGACATCCTGCTCCGGGACGGCCTGTCCCGAACGGATCAGGTCGATCCGTCCCATCACCTTCGAGCGCAGATCGGTCGGGACGTCGTCCTGACCGCAGCAGCGCTTCACCAGCTTCTTCACGGCCTGCTCCAGGCCGTACTTCTCGAGGCACGGGGAGCACTCCTCGAAGTGCACCTCGAACTTGGTGCAGTCGCCCTCGGGCATCTCATGGTCGAGGAACTCATAGAGATGATCGAGAACCTCTGAGCAATCCGTCTCGTGCGGCTCTCCGCAGCTCATGAGGTCGAGCCTTTCCTGTCGTCCGACTCACCGGCACCGGCCGGGACGAGCCCGCGCTCACGCGCGTAGTCCTCCAGCATGCCGCGCAGCTGACGGCGTCCCCGGTGCAGGCGGGACATCACCGTACCGATGGGGGTCCCCATGATGTCCGCGATCTCCTTGTACGCAAAGCCCTCTACGTCGGCGAGATACACGGCGATGCGGAACTCTTCGGGGATCGACTGCAGCGCGGACTTCACATCGGAGTCCGGCAGGTGGTCCAGCGCCTGGGACTCCGCCGAGCGCAGACCCGTCGACATGTGCGACTCGGCACGTGCCAGCTGCCAGTCCTCGATCTCCTCGGCGGCACTCCGCTGGGGTTCGCGCTGCTTCTTGCGGTACGAGTTGATGAATGTGTTCGTGAGGATGCGGTACATCCACGCCTTGAGGTTCGTGCCCTCACGGAACTGGTGGAAGGAGCCGTACGCCTTGGCGTACGTCTCCTGGACCAGGTCCTCGGCATCGGCGGGGTTGCGCGTCATGCGCAGCGCGGCCGAGTACATCTGGTCGAGAAATCCGAGGGCGTCCCGCTCGAAGCGCGCATTGCGCTCGGCGGTCGTCTCCTCCGCACGGCCGTCGTCGGTCCCTGTGTCGGTCCCAGTGACCGGACCCACCTCCTCCAACGATGTGGCGGAACCGAAACCGGACCCGCTCGCCTCGGAGAATAGTCGACCTTGCTTCGACGCGGGCTGTCGATCCGCTCCGCTCACGGCGCGCTCGGGAGTGGTCTTGGCCGCGTGCAGGACCGTCCACTCCAGATCAGCGGTGTTCGAGCGGCGCGGGCAGATGGTCGAACCCATGCGACGGACTCCCTCTCCACGTAGGACTTTCTTGTACCGACGTCCCGAACAACAGCGGCCCCGCACGCCGCATTCCCGGGGCCCCGCCGGTGCCGGGGAGGTGGCGGAACCACGTGGCTAGGGGAGTCCGTCCAGCCATTCGGCCGCCGCACCGGTGAGGAGCTCCATGGCCTGATCCTGGGTCAGAGGGGCCTTCTTGGGTACGGCGAAGCCGTGGTCCCCGTACGGCACCTCGACGATCCGGTGCTCCCCCGGAGGGAACTCCTCGGGTCGTCCGAACGGGTCGCGCCCGCCCTGCACGACCAGGACGGGCACGCCCGCCCCCAGCAGCTCGTCCTTGCGGGACTTCTCCGGTCTGCCCGGCGGGTGCAGCGGAAAGCTCAGCGCGAGTACCGCGTGGGCACCGAGCTCCGTCGCCGTACGGCAGGCCACCCGGGCCCCCGCGCTGCGCCCCCCGGCGACGACGGGCAGCCCCGGGGCGGCCAGCGCGGGCCACAGTCCCCGCCAGCCCGTGTCCAGGGTCCGGGGTGCGGGCGCGAGCTTCTTCCCCGCCACCCGCCATGGCTGCTCCACCAGGGCGACGCTCACCCGGTGCCCGGGGAGCACGGCGGCGAGGGCCTGGAGATCCCGGGCTTCGATGCCGCCGCCCGCTCCGTGGCTGACGGCGAGCACCAGCCGGGCGTTCTCGGCGGGCCGCCAGGTGATCCTGGCCACTCCGGCTTCCGTATCGGCCGTCTCGGTCCACTGCGCTGTCTCTGCACGGGTCACGGGACCCATCCTGACGGGTCAGAAGAGCGTGCTCACCTCCGGCGCGGCCAGCTCCTCCAGCAGTTCCGGGCCGTTGTTGCGGACGTTGCTGACCGCCGTGGCCACCGGGTAGGCGCGCATGAGCCCTCCGGGCGGCGGTTCGAGCAGGGCCTTCAGCTCCGTGATGTCGGTGCGCGCCGGGTCGAGCCAGTCGTCCCAGCGGTCGGGGGTGAGCATCAGGGGCATCCGGGGGTGGATGTCGGCGAGCGCGGCGGGCCCCTCGGCGGGGGCCACGGCCAGCGGGGACGTCTCCGCCTCCGTGGTGATCACGGAGCAGGTCACCCACCAGGACTGCGGATGGTCGTCGGGCAGGGTCCGGTCCCGCCAGAACTCGTACAGACCCGCCATCGCGAAGACCGCACCGTCCGCCGGTGTGACGAAGTAGGGCTGCTTGCGGGGGCGTTTCCGCTTCCCCGTCTCCTCCAGCTGCCGCTCGTCGGCGCCGGTGACCCACTCGTAGTAGCCGTCCGCGGGAAGGATGCAGCGCCTCGACACGAAGGGGCGGCGGAAGGAGGGCTTCTCGTGGACGGTCTCCGCGCGGGCGTTGATCATGCGGGCGCCGCCTTCGGGAGACTTCGACCAGGACGGTACGAGGCCCCACTTCAATGTGCGCAGCTGGCGAACCGGACGCTGGTCGTCTGCGTCCTTCACAGGACGCTCCAGAACCGCGTAGACCTCCTTGGTCGGCGCCACGTTCCAGTCGGGCTCCAGGGTTTCGGTGGGTTCCCACTTCTCGACCCCGAAGAGCCCGGTCAGATCCTCGGGCCGCCGACTCGCTGCATACCGTCCGCACATAAGTGCCAGACTGCCACGACCGTCATGTCGAGTGGACGCCAAAGCCTCAAGTACCTCAAGGAGCCGCCCGCACCATGGACAGCACCGAACTGGGCGATCTGTGGGATCGCGTCTTCGGCACCCAGCCCGCGCCCGAGCAGTGGCTCGTGGTCGTGACGGCCACGTTGGCGCTCATCGCCGTCGTGCCGAACTTCATATGGCGGCTCTCCCGGAACGCCATCACCATCGCGCACGAGGGCGGCCACGGACTGGTGGCCCTGCTCACCGGGCGGCAGCTCTCCGGAATCCGGCTGCACTCCGACACCAGCGGGCTGACCGTCAGCCGCGGCAAGCCGACCGGCGCCGGCATGATCCTCACCGCGGCGGCCGGGTACACCGCACCTCCGCTGCTGGGCCTGGGCGGCGCCTGGCTGCTCACCAACGGCAGGATCACGCTGCTGCTGTGGCTGGCGACCGCGCTGCTCGCGGTCATGCTGGTGATGATCCGCAATCTGTACGGGGCGCTGACCGTCATCCTCACGGGTGCGGCCTTCCTGCTGGTGTCCTGGCTGACGTCGGCCGCCGTCCAGTCGGCGTTCGCGTACACCGTGGTCTGGTTCCTGCTGCTCGGCGGAGTGCGCCCGGCCTTCGAGCTGCAGTCCAAGCGGCGGCACGGCGGCGCACCGGACTCCGACGCCGACCAGCTCTCCCGGCTGACGCACGCACCGGCCGCGATATGGCTCTTCCTCTTCCACGCGGTGTCGCTCTGCTCTTTGATCGGCGGCGGACGCTGGCTGCTCGGACTGTGACGGCCCGGAGCGCCCCGCCACGTGTACCACCCTTGCGTTACATCACTATTTCGTCCCATTTGAACGGGATCTGGGTTTGCGGTGTGCCACTAAAGTGAGGGCCATGACCGAAAGTTCCGTGCACCCCGCCCTCTGGCCCGCTCCGCTTGCGAGCGGAGCCGTCGACGCGACCGTCACCGTGCCCGGATCGAAATCGGTCACCAACCGCGCCCTCGTCCTCGCCTCCCTCTCCTCCGAGCCGGGCTGGCTCCGCCGCCCGCTGCGCTCCCGGGACACCCTGCTGATGGCACAGGCGCTCCGTGCGATGGGCGTCGGAATCGAGGAGGGCGTCGGCCCTGACGGTTCGGGCGAGGCGTGGCGGGTCATTCCGGCCGGCCTGCACGGCCCGGCCACGGTCGACGTCGGCAACGCAGGAACGGTCATGCGGTTCCTGCCGCCCGTGGCCTGCCTGGCGGACGGCCCGGTCCACTTCGACGGCGACCCCCGCTCCTACGAGCGCCCCCTGAACGGCGTGATCGACGCGCTTCGGGTGCTGGGCGCCCGGATCGACGACGACGGGCGCGGGGCACTGCCGCTGACCGTCCACGGCGCGGGCGCGCTGGACGGCGGTCCGGTGGCCATCGACGCCTCCTCGTCCTCCCAGTTCGTCTCCGCCCTGCTGCTGTCGGCACCCCGCTTCAACCAGGGGGTGGAGGTGCGCCACACGGGTTCGGCCCTGCCCTCCATGCCGCACATCCGGATGACCGTCGACATGCTGCGCGCGGTCGGCGCCCAGGTCGACGAGCCGGAGAGCGGCGGCGAGCCCAACGTCTGGCGGGTCTCCCCCTCCGCACTGCTCGGCCGCGACCTGACCGTCGAGCCGGACCTGTCCAACGCCCAGCCGTTCCTCGCGGCCGCGCTGGTCACCGGCGGCCGGGTCACCGTCCCCGACTGGCCGCTGCGCACCACCCAGCCGGGTGACGCGCTGCGCGAGATCTTCACCGCAATGGGCGGCAGCTGCGAACTGACGGAGCGCGGACTCACCTTCACGGGATCGGGCCGCATCCACGGCATCGACGTCGACCTGAGCGAGGTCGGCGAGCTCACCCCGGGCATCGCCGCACTCGCCGCACTCGCCGACTCCCCCTCCACGCTGAGCGGCGTCGCCCATCTGCGGCTGCACGAGACGGACCGGCTGGCGGCTCTGACGAAGGAGATCAACGGCCTGGGCGGTGACGTCACCGAGACCGCCGACGGGCTGCTGATCCGCCCGCGCCCGCTGCACGGCGGCACCTTCCACACGTACGACGACCACAGGATGGCGACAGCGGGCGCGATCATCGGCCTCGCCGTCGCGGGGGTGGAGATCGAGAACGTCGGTACGACGGCGAAGACGCTGCCGGACTTCCCCGAGATGTGGGCCGGCATGCTCGGTGAACCCTCCGGAACGGTCGGCGTCTCGCCGGGAGCACTCGGGGCGTCCCCGGGAAAGCGCGGGGTCTGAGGACATGCGCCGCTACGGCAAGAACCCGGACGAGGACGACATCCGCGTCCGCCCCAACCGCAAGGGCAACCGGCCTCGCACGCACACCCGTCCGAAGCACGAGGACGCCCAGGACGGCATGGTCCTCACCGTCGACCGCGGACGGCTCACCTGCCTCGTCGACGGGCGCACCGTGATGGCGATGAAGGCCCGTGAGCTGGGCCGCAAGGCGGCCGTCGTGGGGGACATGGTCTCCATCGTCGGCGACCTCTCCGGCGACAAGGACACGCTGGCCCGCATCGTCCGCATCGGCGAGCGGCGCTCGGTCCTGCGCCGTACCGCGGACGACGACGATCCGTACGAACGGGTGGTCGTCGCCAACGCCGATCAGCTGGCCATCGTCACCGCGCTCGCCGACCCGGAACCCCGCCCCCGCATGATCGACCGCTGTCTGGTGGCGGCGTACGACGGCGGGCTCACCCCGCTCCTGGTCCTGACCAAGTCCGACCTGGCGTCACCGGACAAGCTCCTGGAGGCGTACACCCCGCTGGGTGTCCCGTACATCGTGACCAGCCGCGAGGAACTGGAGAACGGTGACGCGGCCGACCGGGTGCGGGAGCTGCTCAACGACCGGGTGACCGCATTCGTCGGGCACTCCGGAGTGGGCAAGACGACCCTGGTCAACGCCCTGGTGCCGAAGGACCGACGGCGTACGACGGGTGTGGTCAACGCAGTCACGGGCCGCGGCAGGCACACCACCACGTCGGCGCTCGCGCTGCCGCTGCCGGACGACCGCGGCTGGGTGGTCGACACCCCGGGCGTCCGTTCGTTCGGGCTGCACCACGTCGACCCGTCCCGGGTCATCAACGCGTTCCCCGATCTGCAGCCGGGTACGGAGAACTGCCCGCGCGGCTGCACCCATGACGACCGTGAGCCCGAATGCGCCCTGGACGCGTGGGTCTCGGAGGGGCACGCGGATCCCGCACGGCTCGACTCCCTGCGGCGCCTGCTCTCGACCCGGGAGCGGCGCGAGGGGGACTGAGGGGCGCCGGCCCGGACGACTCGCGCACGTTTGCGAGCTCCCCCAACTGGTAAGTGCATAATCGCGTCAAGCGAGACGAAGCAGTCACCTACGTGGGAGGCACCTGACGATGGCGTGGTTGCTGGTCGTGGTCGCAGGACTGCTGGAGACCGGCTTCGCCGTGTGTCTGAAGCTCTCGCACGGATTCACCCGGCTGTGGCCGACGATCGCGTTCTGCGTGTTCGCCCTCGGTAGCTTCGGGCTGCTGACGCTGTCCCTGAAGAAGCTCGACGTCGGACCCGCGTACGCGGTGTGGACGGGCATCGGCGCGGCCGGCACCGCGATCTACGGGATGGTCTTCCTCGACGACGTGGTCTCCACGCTCAAGCTCGTTTCGATCTCGCTGGTGATCGTCGGTGTGATCGGTCTGCAGCTGTCGGGCTCCTCGACCTGAGCTTCCGTACACCCCGCGCACCGCACCGCGTGTTTCAGCGTGCCGGGTGCCGTGCCAGGGCCTCGCGCACCAGTGTCACCGCGTCCGCCCCGACCGGGGACGGTGCGTGAACCGCCGGCACGATCGCGTAGGAGAGGGCGAGACGGAGCGCGATCTCACAGGTCAGGGCCAGTTCCGCGGCGTCCTGAGGAGAGCTCTGGAGTGCGGCCACTGCCCGGTCCCGGACGAGCGCGAGCAACTCCGTGGGCGTCGGCAGTGCGGCATCGGCCCGGCGCTGCGCGGGCACGACCGACGACGACGGCCCCGCGGCCACGGGCCGGGGTAACCGCTCCCCCCAGAACCCCGTGAGCAAGGCCTTGACCAGGTCGTTCGCCCGGGCGGCACGCACCGTCCAGAGGGCGAGCTCCGCCGGTCCCGCTCCCGCGGCCCCGTGCGCGCCGAGGGCCCGTTCCGCCCCGGCCAGATAGCCGTCGGCGGCACGCCGGACCAGGGCGCGGGCCAGGCCGTCCTTGCTGCCGAACTCGTTGTAGAGGGTCTGCCGGGAGACCCCGGCGGCGGCTGCCACGTCGACCATGCGTACCGCCGTCCACGGCAGCCTGGACAGTGCCGACAGTGCCGCGTCCAGCAGGGCTTCTCGCGCTGCAGGCATCGTTGCCTCCCACGCCGGGGAATCTGCGATTCAGAGTTGACGCGCTCCCCCGCACTGTCAAGGGTCCGCGCACCGGCTTCCGGCAGCACTCCTGCACACGGGGCCGTGTAGCCCGGACGAGTGCCTGTGGATACTGTGACGGCATGCCCGACTACCACGATGATCTGCGCCTCGCCCACGTGCTGGCGGATGCCGCCGATGCGACGACGATGGACCGGTTCAAGGCTCTGGACCTCAAGGTCGAGACCAAGCCGGACATGACGCCGGTGAGCGAGGCCGACAAGGCCGCCGAGGAGCTGATCCGCGGCCACCTCCATCGGGCCCGCCCACGCGACGCGATTCTGGGCGAGGAGTACGGCATCGAGGGGACCGGTCCGCGCCGCTGGGTGATCGACCCGATCGACGGCACGAAGAACTACGTACGCGGAGTGCCGGTCTGGGCGACGCTGATCTCGCTGATGGAAGCGGGTGAGGACGGCTTCCAGCCGGTGGTCGGCGTGGTGTCCGCGCCCGCGCTGAACCGGCGCTGGTGGGCGGCGAAGGGCGCGGGAGCGTTCTCCGGCCGCAGCCTGACCTCCGCGACGCGGCTGCACGTGTCGAAGGTGGAGCGCATCGCGGACGCGTCGCTCGCGTACTCCTCGCTGACCGGGTGGGAGGAGCAGGGCCGGCTCGACGGCTTCCTGGATCTGACCCGGGCCTGCTGGCGCACCCGCGGCTACGGGGACTTCTGGCCGTACATGATGGTCGCCGAGGGATCGGTCGACATCTGCGCGGAGCCGGAGCTCTCGCTCTGGGACATGGCGGCGAACGCGATCATCGTCCAGGAGGCGGGCGGGCAGTTCACCAGCCTGGACGGCGTCCCCGGTCCGGGCGGCGGCAACGCGGCGGCTTCGAACGGGACGCTCCACCACGAACTTCTGGGTTATCTGAACCAGCGCTACTGACCGGGCCGGACCGGGCCCCCGACGCGGCCCACCGCCTGAGCAGCCATGCCGGGAGCCCGAGCGGGCGCACCGGCACCACGAGGGGCGTGCCGCACCACCGCACGCCCCTCGAACGGTCTTCGCCACCCCTTGTTGCCGTCCCCCAACAGTGCGACTCTGAGAGTCCCCCTACTTGTGAACTTGTGAATCGGCTCACGTAGTCGCTTCACGAAGGAGGTGGCTCCCTTCATGCTCGTCCGTGACGCCATGAGCACGGTGGTTCTCACCATCGGCCCGACCCACACCCTCCGCCAGGCCGCCCGGCTGATGTCGGTCCGCCGTGTCGGAGCAGCCGTCGTCCATGACCCGGACACCTGCGGGTTCGGCATCCTCACCGAACGCGACATCCTCAACGCGGTCGGATCGGGCCAGAACCCCGATGTCGAGACCGCCTCCAGTCACACCACCACCGATGTGGTCTTCGCCGCCCCTGTCTGGACCCTGGAGGAGGCGGCCGAGGCCATGACGCACGGCGGCTTCCGGCACCTGATCGTGCTGGACGACGACGGACCGGTAGGCATCGTGTCGGTGCGCGACATCATCCGCTGCTGGGCTCCGGCCGCGCGCCGCCCTCCGGTGGAGCTGGTCGGCTGAGCGGGGGCACCGCGCGACCGGCCGGCTCCGCGCACGGAAGCCGGCCGGTCGCGTGGGGACGGAGGTCGTCGCGGGCGCGGCCGAGGTGCGCCGTACGCCTGTCATGACACCGTTCAACTGCGGCCCAACACCCCGTCAATTCACGTCAAGCACCTGCGAGGCCGGGCCGCTCGCCTGATCCGTCGCCGGGCCCTCGATCCATCCCCGACGCGCGGCGATCACCCCGGCCTGGAAACGGTTGGCCGCGCCCAACTGCTCGTGCAGCCTGCTGATCCGCCGGCGCATCGTCCGCACCGACCAGCCCAACTGGCGTGCGATCGCCTCGTCCTTGAGGCCGCTGACCAGCAACGTCAGCATCTGACGGTCCTCCTCGCCAAGCGGGTCGTCCACCGGGGCGTCCAGCGGGGTGGCCGTGCGCCAGCACAGTTCCCAGTAGTCGATCAGCCCGTCGAGCAGCGCCGACGGCCGGATCACGGCGGCGCGTACGTTCTCGGTGAAGTCCAGGGTGAGCGGCATCAGGGCGAGCCGGCGGTCCGCTATCGCGAGCTTGATCCGCAGCCCGGGCAGCACCCGGGCGTGCTCACCGTGCGCCACGAGCTCCCGGATGTCGCCGAGCACACCGGGCCACTCCAGGGCCTCGGGGGCGTACACCGCGCGGTAGCGCACCCCGCGCGAAAGGGCCGCCGACTCCACCGGATTGGATGTGGTGAGCGCGTACGGCGGACGGTCCAGCGTGATGACCTCGTTGCGCGCCTCCTGCTGAAGCCGTACGAACCACCGGCCCAACGCCTCACTGCCGTCGACCACTTCGACCTGTTCCGAGCTGCCCTGCCGGGCCGTGGCGAAGAGCCGCGACAGCTCTCCGGCCGCCGATCGCACCCCGTCCAACTCGGCGGTACGGGCCCGTACGAGGGCATCGACCGCCCCGTTCGGATCGATCGCGGCATAGCGGCGACGGGTACCCGAAAGGCGTCCGACCAGGCCGTTGTCCCGAAGTCGGTCCAGGGCGCGGCCGGTGCGCTCGGGCGTGGACCCCAGGTCCGCCGCGATGTCCGCGGGGCCCGCGGTGTGCCGGACGAGAATGGCCCGGTAGACGCTCTCGTCGAACGGTTCGATACCGGCTGCGGTGAGTTGGGACATGCGGCGGATCATGGCCCGTGTGTGCCAGTGACAGCAATGGGCCAGCCCAAATCGTTGTCCCGACCCTGCCGTGGCGATTAGTCATCTGTCATGGCAATCCCTCGGGTCCCTCGTTCACCCCGCCCCATTCGAAGATCGGGCCGGCCTCCCCGGCGCGCACTGACGACCGGAATCGCGCTGACCGCCGCACTCGGCGGACTGCTCGCCGCGGCTCCGGCACCCGCGACCGCCACCCCGGCGAACGACCCCGCGCAGCGGGTGATCGTGACCCTGACGGGTGCGGCAGCCGCGTCCGGCGGCAGCGGACTCCGCTCGGCCGACGCGGGCACCGTCGCCTCCGCCCGCCGGGCGCTGGCCGGACGCCAGCAGTCGTTCCTCGACGGTGCGAAGCGCGCGGGCCTGCATCCGGGCTCGCCCCGCAAGCTGAATCTGCTGGTCAACGCGGTGGCGGTGACGGTCAAGGCCTCCGAGGCCGAGGCGCTGCGGGCGCTGCCCGGGGTGGTCTCCGTCCAGCCCGACGCCAAGGTGAGGATGTACACCGACACCAGCGTGCCGCTCATCGGTGCCCCGGAGGTCTGGAAGCGCAAGGACCCCGGCGGCAAGGGGGCCGACGGCAGCGGCGTGACCGTCGCCGTGCTCGACAGCGGGGTCGACTACAGCCACCCCGACCTGGGCGGCGGCTTCGGCGAGGGCCACAAGGTCGTCGCGGGCCACGACTTCGTCAACGGCGACGACGACCCGATGGACGACAACGGCCACGGCACGCACGTCGCCGGGATCATCGCGTGCAGGGCCGCGGCCAGGGGCGGCGTCACCGGCGTCGCACCGGGGGCCGCCCTGACCGCGTACAAGGTCATGAACGCCAACGGAGAGGGCATCACCTCCGACATCGTTGCCGGAATCGAGGCCGCGATCGACCCGGCCAACCCGCACCGCGCCGATGTCATCAACCTCAGCATCGGCGGTTACGGCGACGGCAGCGATCCGCTGGGCCTGGCGGCGACGGCCGCCACCCGGGCCGGAGTCGTGGTCGTCGCAGCCGCGGGGAACGAGGGACCCGGATCGGGCACCGTCGGCTCGCCCGCCGCGGCCGACGGAGTGATCGCGGTCGGCGCCTCGGTCAGCGGGCTGCGCCTGCCGGGTGCCGTCTACCGGGACGGCGGCAGGATCCAGACGTACCGCGGTGTCCTGTCCGCCAACCCGCCCGCGAATCCGCTCACGACCGAACTGGTCGACGTGGGCCAGGGCGCTCCGGAGGACTGGGACCGCGCCGGGGACGTCGAGGGCAAGGCCGTACGCCTCGACATACCGGTGGCCCAGCAGGTCCAGGACGTCACCACCTGGGAGATCGAGCAGGCCCGCGAGGCCGAACGGCGCGGCGCGGTCGCGCTCGTCGGCGGTTCCTCGGGCGGAGGCCCGGTCCTGTCCGTACCCGAGGGCCGGACCGCGGACACGGACCCGCTGCGGCTCCCCGCGGACAGCGCGGGCGTCAAGGAATCCGGCGACTCGATGCGGATGGACTCCGTCGTCATGCTCGGCGTCGACTCCACCCAGTACGCCGAGCTCTCGGCACGTCTGGGCGCCGGGAAGGTCGAGATCACCCTCACCGGTACGGATGTGACGGACCGGATCCCGTCGTTCTCCTCGCGCGGCCCCGACCTCGGCTGGAACCTCAGGCCCGACCTCGTCGCACCCGGTTACGACATCCTCTCCACGGTCCCCAAGGCCCTCTATGCCCCCGGCTACTACCGCATGTCGGGTACGTCGATGGCGGCGCCGCACGTCGCGGGGGCCGCGGCCCTGATCCGCCAGCTCCACCCGGAGCAGACCCCTGACCAGGTCCGTTCCGACCTGGTCGGCGCCACGGAGAAGGTCGCGGACGGCGAACCGACGAGCTACGGCTCCGGCCGGCTCGACCTCCCTGCCGCGGCGGACGCGGCCGCCGCAGGCCTCACGACCTCGCCGAGCTCCCTGTCGTACGGGCTCGCCGACACGGCGGGACCGTCGGTCGGCGGGACCCGGAAACTGACGGTGAACAACGCCTCGGACAAGACCCGTTCGGTGCGTCTGCGGGTCAGCGGCGACGCGACCGTGAGCCCGCGGACGCTGCGCGTCCCGGCGGGCGGGAGCGCCGTCGCAACGGTGACCGTGCGGGCCGACCGGCCTGCCGGCGAGGCGGAGATCAGCGGCGAGGTGACGCTCACCCCGGCCGGCGGCACGGCTGTGCGGGTGCCCTACCTCCTCGTCGTACGACAGCTCTTCGTCCAGGCGGGCCCCGATCCCAGCGACGGCAACTCCGGGGTCGCGATCTTCACTCCGGCCCCGCTCGCCGAGGCCCCCGTCGTGACGGTGAAGCCGCCGCACGGCCACAGCCGTGAGATCAGGGCGACCCTGCGGTCAGGCAATGTCTACGAGGCGCGGGTGACCGGAGCGGGCGAGGGCACGCACCTGGTGTCCGTCCGGGCGCGGACCACCACCGGTCAGACCCTGCGCGGCAGCGACGGCTTCGAGGTCACGCCGCCGGACAGCCGCCGCAGCCGCTGGACACCGGTCGGCCCGTACGACGCGAGCGGGCAGATCACCGTCGCGGCGAACAGGCCGGGGCGGGCCGCGCTCACCCAGGACTCGAAGGTCGGCCCCTGGGTCACCGACGACGGGGACAACTGGCGCCAGCTCGACCGGCTGCCCGTCACCGACCAGGTCGGCGCGGGAAGCCTGGTCATCGACGCGAGGAACGCCGACCGCTGGTGGTACACGGTCAACAGCGCGAGCAATTTCCCGCGGACGTCCTCGATCCTGCGGACCGAGGACGCGGGCCGCACCTGGCAGACCCTGGACACCCCCGACTCCGTGATCAACCAGCTCGTCGCGGACGAGCGCACCCGCACCCTGATCGCGGTCACGGAGGGCGGACTGCAGATCAGCACGGACGGCGGTGACCACTGGTCGGCCGGACCGACCGGAATACCGGGCACGGTCTACGACGCGGCGATCGGCGGCGACACCCTGTACTTCGCCACCGGCGACGCGGTGTGGGCCCGGTCCGGAGTCGCCTCGGGCGTGCTCGGCGAGGCACGGCAGGTCTACGACTCGAAGGGCTCCCCGACCGTCGAGATCACCGCGGACAGCGAGGTCGTGGCGGTGCACGTGATCGGTACGGGCGTCGTCGGATCCCACGACGGCGGGGCGAACTGGTCCCTGCTCATCGACCCGGGCTACGGCGTCAGCGGACTCACCGCAACCGGTGGGGACCTCTACCTGGGAGCGTCGGACGGCATCCGGGTCGGCCGTGACCACGGGCGGAACTGGTCGCTCCTGCCGGGTGTCAGCACCACGTCCGTGCTGACCGATCTCGACCGCTGGAGCGACGGTTCGCTGACGCTCTCCGCCAGCAGCAACGGCATCTACCGAGGTACCGCGAAGGGCGAGGACTACCGCCGTATCGGCATCCAGGGCGGCACCGTCAACGACCTGGTGGTCAGCGGCGACGTCCTGCTGGCGGCCGACGACATCGGCACCCAGCGCACCACCGTCCCCGCCGCGGATCCGGACTGGGGCACCACGGGTGGCGAGGGCACCATCGGCAGCGGCACCTCGGCGCTCGTCGTCTCCCCGCAGGACTCCAGGGTGCTGTGGCGCACCCAGGCGGACGCGTTCGGCGGCTTCTCCGTCGAGCGCAGCGGGGACCGGGGCCTGACCTGGGAGGCGAAGGGGAACAGCTCCGGTCAGGTGACCTCGCTCGCCGTGCACCCGGCAGACCCCGACCGGGTGTACGTCGGGTACGGGAACCAGCAGAGCACCGGCCTCTTCAGCACCGAGAACGGCGGTACGACGTGGAAGAACCTGATCCACGACAGGTACTTCACCGCCGTCTCCGGTGACCCCGGGAACCCGCGGGAGCTGCTGCTGGGCGCGCCCGACGGCCTCTACCGCTCGGACGACGGCGGCGCGACGGTCAGCAAGGTGACCGACGGCCGTGTCGACACCATCGAGCGCACGGGTTCGCAGCTGCTGATCGGGGGCGACACGATCCGGGTCTCCGACAACGGCGGCCGGACGTTCCGCACCGCCGACACCGGCCGGCTGCCCCTGCGGGTGAGCGACATGCTCAAGGTCGGTCACACCCTCTATGCGGCGACCACGAGCGTCTGGGAGACGGCGCTGCCGCGCGGCGGCCGGGGTGTGCTGCGCTCGGACGACGGCGGGCGGAGCTGGCAGAACATCTCCACGGGCCTCCAGAATCTGGATGCCACCAGCCTGGCCACGGACGGCCACCGGCTGTACGTCGGGACGGTCCAGGGGGGTGTGCACCGGCTCACCCTGTGACGGGAGCGCACACAGAAGTGCGGGGTGGGGCAGCGGATCCGCTGCCCCACCCCGCACTCGTGTCCGACGGCTCAGCTCCGCAGGGCCTGTACCGCTGCTTCCAGCCGCTTGCCGAAGTCGGCGTCGGCCTGGCGGAAGTTGTTGATCGCGCGCTCGGCGATGTCGTCGCGCGAGACCTGTGAGATGAACCCGGCGAGGTTCTCGATCAGCCGGTCCTTCTCGTCCTCGGAGTAGAGCCGGTAGAGGTTTCCGGCCTGGACGAAGTCGTCGTCCTCTGCGTGGCCCGGGGCCTCGTGGTTGCCTGTGCCGCCGGTGACCGGGGTGGGCTCCCACAGCGGCCGGCCGGTCTGGACCGGACCGCCGAAGCTGTTCGGCTCGTAGTTCTTGCTGCCCGTGTGACGGCCGTCGTACAGATAGCCGTCACGGCTGTTCGTACGCGCCTCGGTGGCGTGGGGGCGGTTCACCGGCAGGTGGTCGGCGTTGATGCCGACGCGGTAGCGGTGGGCGTCGCCGTAAGCGAAGAGGCGGCCCTGGAGCATCTTGTCCGGGGACGGTCCGATGCCGGGCACGAAGTGCGCGGGGCTGAAGATGGACTGCTCGACCTCGGCGAAGATGTTCTCCGGGTTGCGGTTGAGCTCGAGCTTGCCGATCTCCACCGGCGGGTAGTCCTCGTGCGGCCAGACCTTGGTCAGGTCGAACGGGTTGAAGCGGTAGTTCGCCGCCTCGGCCGCCGGCATGATCTGCACCTGCACCGTCCAGGACGGGAATTCGCCGCGCTCGATGGACTCGCGCAGGTCGCGCTGGTGGCTGTCCGGGTCCACTCCCGAGAGCCGGTTGGCCTCGTCGGTGGTGAGGTTCTTGATGCCCTGGTCGGTCTTGAAGTGGTACTTGACCCAGAAGACCTCGCCGGCCTCGTTGTTCCACTGGAACGTGTGCGATCCGTACCCATTCATGTGGCGCAGCGTGGCCGGGATTCCGCGGTCGCCGAACAGCCAGGTCACCTGGTGCGTGGACTCGGGCGACAGACCCCAGAAGTCCCAGACGTTGTCCGCCTCCTGCGAGCCGGTGTACGGGTCGCGCTTCTGGGTGTGGATGAAGTCGGGGAACTTGATGGCGTCCTTGATGAAGAACACCGGGGTGTTGTTGCCGACGAGGTCGTAGTTGCCCTCCTCGGTGTAGAACTTCAGCGCGAAGCCGCGGGGGTCACGCACCGCGTCGGCGGAGCCGAGGTTGCCCGCGACCGTGGAGAAGCGCAGGAACGTCTCGGTCTGCTTGCCGACCTCGGAGAGGAACTTCGCGCGCGTCCACTGCGAGACGTCGCGGGTCAGCGTGAACGTGCCGTACGCACCCGCGCCACGGGCGTGCACTATGCGCTCCGGGATGCGCTCACGGTTGAAGTGGGCGAGCTTCTCCAGCAGCGCCTGGTCCTGCACGAGAACCGGTCCACCCGGGCCGGCCGTCTCGCTGTTCTGGTTGTCGGCAACCGGTGCGCCGGCCTCCGTGGTGAGCGGTCCCTGCGTCACGTGCGCCTCCTGCGTTCATGTTCTGCACAGTCGTCATTCCCTGCACAGCCTGTCCCTTGGCCAATGCCAGTCCCGATCCTACAATGGACAAAGTCCAAGTCAAGTGAGCATCCAAAGTCACACCCATTCGGGACTCAGCCCCTCCACTGTTAGGCTGGACCCCATGAGTGACCTCCTGGAACGACTTCGCGGACGCGGCTGGCGCATGACGGCGCAGCGGCGTGTCGTGGCCGAGGTTCTTGACGGGGACCACGTACACCTGACGGCGGACGAGGTGCACGCGAGGGCTGTCGACCGGCTGCCGGAGATCTCCCGCGCCACCGTGTACAACACGCTGGGCGAGATGGTGTCCCTCGGCGAGGTCCTCGAGGTGTCGACCGACCGCCGGGCCAAGAGGTACGACCCGAACGCCCATCGCCCCCACCACCACCTGGTGTGCGCGCAGTGCGGAGCCATCCGGGACGTGCACCCGTCGGGAGATCCGCTGGCCGACCTGCCGGCCGACGAGCGCTTCGGTTTCACCGTCTCCAACGTCGAGGTGACCTACCGGGGCGTCTGCCCGAACTGCGCCGCCGCGGCCTGAGCCGGACCGATCCCGCCCCCCCCTTGGGTGCGGGACTTCGCGGTACACGGGACCTCGCGGTGCACGGCACCTTGCCCTTCGCGGGACCTTGGCCTCCACGCGACCGGACATACGACTGAGGCCCGGATACATACGACTGAGGCCCGGATCCTTTTCAGGATCCGGGCCTCAGTCTTCAGTAGCGGGGACAGGATTTGAACCTGCGACCTCTGGGTTATGAGCCCAGCGAGCTACCGAGCTGCTCCACCCCGCGTCGTTGTGAATGCAACATTACGGTACCCCGCCGACCAGCGCAAATCCCTTCCGCGGGCACCTGCGCCCCCAGGAGCGCACCGTTCACGCGGTGAGCTCCTGGTGGAGCGCCTCCAGCAGCCGGGCGGCCCGCTCGGCCACCTCCGCCGGTCCCAGCTCCACGGCACGGGCGCACCAGCGCTGCCCCTCCGTGAGCTCACCCCGGCGGGCGGCGAGCAGCGCGAGGCGCAGGGCGGCACGGCCGTGCCCGTCGTTGGCGGCCCGGCCCCACCACAGGGCGGCCTCGCGCTCGCTGCCCTCACGGGCGAGCAGCAGGCCGAGGTTGAAGGCTCCGTTGCGGCTGCCCGACTCGGCGGCCTCGCGGTACCAGCGGGCAGCACTCTCCATGTCGCCGCGGGCCGCGGCGAGCATCCCGGCCCGGACCTGGGCACGGCGGTGCCCCTGCTCGGCCGCGCGCTCGTACCACTCCTCGCACTCGGTCTTCTCCGGCATCGGCTCGCCCAGTCCGGGCGGTCCCGGCGGCGGCTGGCGCAGGTCGAGCACGCCGGCCAGCCGGAACGCCGCCTCGGCACTGCCGCCACCGGCCGCGCAGCGCAGATGGCGCTCTGCCTCCCGCTCCTCACCGTCGCGCAGCAGCGCCATGCCGACCTGCAGCGCGGCATCGGTGTGACCGGCCGCGGCCGCCCGCTGGTACCAGCTCAGCGCCGTACGGTCCTCGTCGCGTCCGGCATGCAGGATGCCGAGGTTGAACGCGGCATCCACACTGCCCGCCTCTGCCGCCTTGGAGAACCACGGCTCGGCGCCGGTGCCGTCGCCCGCCTGGAGAAGCAGCACGGCCAGCGCGTTGGCGGCTTCGCGGTGTCCCGCGTAGGCGGCACGGCGGTACCACTGCTCGGCCTGCGGGGTACGGTCCTGGGCCGCGCAGAGCAGACCGAGGTTGTACGCACCGTTGACGTCGCCCGCGTCCATCGCGGCGCGGTACCAGCGCTCGGCGGTCTGCTGCTCACCGCGTGCGGCGTGGAGTGCCCCCAGGGCGTTGGCGGCGTTGCCGTCGCCGTCCTGGGCGGCACGCAGCCACCACACGGCCGCGCTCTCCTCGTCGCCCGCGTCGCGCAGCAGGAAGCCGAGGGCGCAGGCAGCACGGGGCTCGCCGTCCTTGGCCGCGGTGAGGTACCAGCGGCCCGCCTCCTTCAGCTCACCGCGCTGCTCCAGGATGGCTCCCAGGTGCAGGGCGGCACGGCGGTGACCGCGCGCGGCAGCCTGCCGGTACCACTGCTCGGCCTCACCCACCCGGCCGGCGGCCGGGCCCGCGACGGGACCGTCACTCTTCCCCGTCGCCGCACGGCCGTCCAGAACGCTCGGCGCACCTTCCCCGGTGCTCCGCCCCATACCGAAGGCGTCCTGCGGCTCCTCGACAGCGTTGCGTTCCAGGATGCGTGCGAGGCGGTACGCGGCCTCCCGGTGGCCCTGTTCGGCGGCAGCCCGCAGCCAGCGCTCGGCTCCGACGTCGCTCCGGTGCTCGAGCAGGTCGGCCAGGGCGTACGCGCCCAGCGCGTGACCCTGCTCGGCGGACTGGCGCAGCCAGTACTCGGCCCCGGGCTCGTCGCCGCACTCACGGAAGTGCCGCCCGAGTGCGTGCGCGGCGGCGGCGGAGCCGGCGACGGCGGCGATGCGCCACCACCCGGCAGCCTCGTCCGGGTACCCGCGCTGGTGGAGGAGGACTCCCAGGTTGTTGGCTGCGGCCCGGTCGCCCTCGGCGGTGGCGGCACGCAGGTAGGACTCGGCACCGTCGAGGTCACCGCGGCGCAGCAGGAGCGCGCCGAGGACACTCATCGACGCGGCGTCACCGGCCTCCGCGGCACGACGGTGTCGCGCCTCGGTCTCGGCATGATCCGTGGTATCTGTGGTGTCCGTGGCGTAGGCGGCGTCCTCGGCAGAGGTGTCGTCAGCGTGGTCGGCGGCCTCGGCGAGGGCAGCGGCAAATACCGCATCCGCCACGTTTTCCGTCTTCCGGACGTGTCGCTGCACAAACCGCCCTGTCTCCAACAGAGTTGCCCTGTCCCCCATAAATACCATCGTCGCACCACCTGCAACCCGCGTACACCTGGTATACCGCGGCCAGTGAGGTCACTTCAGCGTTTTGTCGACATGCCCACAGAGAGACAAGTCAAACACGTTCAAGTCCAACTCGTGCCCTGCGAACCGCACTTCGCACCAACAACTTGAGAAAGTGCCCGGGGCGACAATCGACGGCATGACTGAGGCCCGGATCCTTTTCAGGATCCGGGCCTCAGTTTTCAGTAGCGGGGACAGGATTTGAACCTGCGACCTCTGGGTTATGAGCCCAGCGAGCTACCGAGCTGCTCCACCCCGCGTCGTTGTGTTCAAACCGTACCACGACGCGGGGTGGAACTTTCTCAGCTGCCCTGGTCCTCGCCCTTCTCATCGGCCTTGTCGGCCGTGGCCGGCTCGGCCGCCGTGTCCGCCGCGTCGGCACCGCCGGCGGCCTTGGGCTGGGCGGCTGCCGCTCGCCTGAGGGCATCCTCCAGGTCCGCCTGCGCCTTGCCGTAGGCGGTCCAGTCGTTCTTCTTCAGGGCCGCCTCACCCGCCGTGTACGCCTTCTGCGCATCCGCGATGGCCTTCTTCAGAGCGGCCTCCCCGGTGGCAGGCGGCTCGGTGGTGTCCCCCGGTGGCTCGGTGGGCTCCGTCGGCGGGGTGGTCGTATCGGATTCCTCCACCCCGAAGACCGCGTTGAGCGCATCGTCGAGGCTGTTCTCGAAGACGATCTTCGACCCGTACGAGGCGGCCACCTTGCGCAGCAGCGGATAGTTCTGCGTGCCACCGCGCGTGTACACCGGCTCGATGTAGAGGAAGCCCCCGTCCAGCGGCACGGTCAGCAGATTGCCGTACTCGATGTCCGAGTCGGTGCCCTTGAGGTTCCTCACGAACTCGGCGACGTCGTCGTTGCCGTTGAGCTCACTCTGTACCTGGCCCGGGCCCTTCACCGTGGTGGTGACTCTCAACAGCCTTATGGTGCCGTAGTCCTTGCTGGCCGCGTCCGCGTCCACCGCCATGAACGCCCCGAGGTCGGGCCGCCCCTTCGGTGTGAACGTCGTGGTCAGGGAGAACCTCTGCTCGTCCTGGTCCGGCATCTTCATGCTCAGGTAGTACGGCGGAACGGCCCCGGGCTCCTTGTTGGTGGGGTCGTCCGGCACCTGCCAGGCGTCACTGCCGCTGTAGAACTGCGCGGGATCCTGGACGTGGTAGCGCGTGAGCAGCTCCCGCTGGACCTTGAACAGGTCCTGCGGGTAGCGCAGGTGGTCCATCAGATCCTGCGGGATGTCCCCCCGCGACTTCACGGTTCCGGGGAACGCCTTGCGCCAGGTCTTGAGCACCGGGTCCTCGGTGTCCCACTCGTAGAGCTTGACCTTGCCGTCGTACGCGTCGACGGTGGCCTTCACCGAGTTGCGGATGTAGTTGACCTGGTTCTGCTGGGCGACGACGGCGCGCTGGTTGGTGGTCAGCGAGTCCGCCGTGGTGTCACCGAGCGTCGTACGCGAGGCGTACGGATAGCCGTTGGTCGTGGTGTAGGCGTCGACGACCCACTGGATCCGGCCGCCCACGACCGCCGGATAGGCGTCACCGTCGATGGTCAGCCAGGGCGCGACCGCTTCGACGCGCTCCTTGGGGGTGCGGTTGTACAGGATCCGCGAACCCTCGCCGATGGCTCCGGAATAGAGTATCTGCGGCTCACTGAAGGACACGGCGTAGGCAGCGCGGTTGAAGGCGTTGCCGAGACTGACCCCGCTGTTGCCCTTGTAGCTGGTGGTCTTCTCGCCGTCCTCCTCGTAGTCGAGCTCCTTCTGGGGCCCTCCGACGATGGAGTACTGCTCGGTCTTCTCGCCGTAGTAGATCCGCTGCTCGTACTTCGGCAGCTCACCGGTGGTCGGCAGGCCCGACTCCGTGAAGTCCGGGGAGCCCGCCGGGTTGGTGCCCGTCGTGGTACCCCGGGCCGCGATGGCCCCGTAGCCGTGCGTGTACGTGAAGTGGTCGTTGATCCAGTTCCGCTTGGGGAGGCCGTCGAGGTTGAGCTCGCGCAGGCCGATGACGGTGTCCTGCTCCTTGCCGTCCGTTCCCTTGTAGCGGTCCACGTCCAGGGTCTTGGGGAACTGGTAGTAGTTCCTCTTCTGCTGGAGCTGCTGGAAGGCCGGCGAGACGACGTTCGGGTCCATCACGCGATAGCTGGCCGCGGCGTCCGCACCTGCCCGGAGCTTGGCGTCGTCCGTGGTCGTGCTCTTGCCCGAGTAGTCGTCCACCTGCGCGTCGTCGATGTCGTAGGCATCTCGGGTCGCGTCGATGTTCTTCCGGATGAACGGCGCTTCCTTGGCCTGCTCGTTCGGCTGGACCTGGAACTTCTGCACGATCGCCGGGTAGAGCCCGCCGATCAGGATCGCGGAGAGCACCATCAGGCCGAAGCCGATCACCGGCAGCTGCCAGGTGCGCCGCCAGAGCGTCGCGAAGAACAGCAAAGCGCAGATGACGGCGATGCAGAACAGGATCGTCTTCGCCGGAAGGTAGGCGTTGGCGTCGACGTACCGCAGGCCCGTCCAGTTGTCCGTGGCCTTGAAGTCACTCGACTTCACGGCGAGGCCGTACCGGTCGAGCCAGTACGCCACGGCCTTCAGGGAGACGAAGATGCCGAGCAGCACGGAGAGATGGCCGGTGGCCGCACCCGTGGCCCGTGCGCCGGGGCTCGTGATCCGCAGCCCGCCGTACAGGTAGTGCGTCAGCGCTGCGGCGATCAGCGACAGCACGGCCGCGGCGAAGCCGAAGCCGAGCATGAAGCGGTACCACGGCAGGTCGAAGGCGTAGAAGGACACGTCCAGCTTGAACTGGGGGTCCTTCTGCCCGAACGACACACCGTTGACGTACATCAGCCACGTACGCCACTGGCCCGACGCGGACGCTCCGGCGATCAGCCCGACGAGGGCGGTGATCGCGAGCAGCACCCACTTCTTGTACGGGGCGACGCTCATCCGGTAGCGGTCCAGGCTCTGCTGCTCCAGCGACATCGCGCTCAGCGGCGGCCTCAGCCGGTGCGCGAGCCAGATGTTCACGCCGATGGCGATGGCCATCAGCAGTCCGAAGACGAGGAACAGCCCGATCTTGGTCCACAGGGTGGTGGTGAAGACGGATGAATACGCGACCGAGCGGTACCAGAGCCAGTCTGTCCAGAACCCGGCGAACATGACAAAGGCCATGGCGAGGACCGCCAGGACACCCAGTGTCATGAGCAGGGTACGGACGCGCCGGGACGGGCGGCCGACTCTGATCCGTGGCCCGGTCGGGCCTCCGCCGCGGTCCGGCATCTGGAAAGCCAACGTGCGCACCTCGAAGTTCGCGGTCGTGTGAAGCAGGCCCAGCGATCGTAGAGCCCACCTATGCAACTTACTGAGGCTTTACCTAGTTCCCGTTCCCGGGGCGGAAGGAGGCAGGATATTGACCATGCCCAACGTTTCCCCCTCAGGCCCTCCGATGGCCGCGAGCCCCCTCACCGTCGCCGTACTCGAAATCGACGCCTACGCCGCAGGCCTCGGCTGGGACCAGCCCGCCCGGCTGTTCGCCCTCGTCGACACCGCCAGGCTGCGCGCCAGTGAGCCGGGCCTCGCCGCCCAGCTCGGTCTCGACGACGCCGCGTCGACCACCGCCGCCTTCACCCCTATCGAGCAGGAGGAGCTTCCCGCCGGCACCGCCCTGGACGAATTCCTCGCCACGATCGCCTGGCCGGACGCCGTGGTCGGCTGCGCCATGACGGTGGAGCGGCTGATGCTGCCGCCGTCCGCCGAGGCCTCCGTACCGGAAGGCCTGAGCGACAGCCAGCTGACCAAGTGGGTCGCCAAGCACCCGGACCGGCAGGAGGTCCGGATGACCGTGGCTGTTCTGCGGGACGGGGCGCGGGACTCGGCCGTGCGACTGCGGGAGAAGGACTCCCCGACCGAGGTCCTGACCGGTGCGGGCCTGGTCCCCGGGCTGGCCGAGGCGCTCGCGGCCACCTTCGAGGCCTGATCCTGCGGTTCCGCGGGGCTGATCCCGTCCCGCGGAACCGTTCCCGGCCCCTGCCGTAGCGGGGAGCCGGTCTCTGCCCTTGCCGTCGCGCGGGGGCCCGTCGGGGCCCTTGCCGTGGCGCGGGAGCCGGTCCGGGCCCTTGCCGCCGCGCGGGGGCGGCCTCAGCCTGCCGAGCAGCTCGGCAGGCCGGCCGGGTCCCCTGCGCGGATCTTCTCCAGCGACTTCTTCGCGTCGTCGAGGGTCTTCACCCTCACCAGGGTGAGACCGCTCGGGGTGTCGGCCGCCGCGGAGGCACAGTTGTCGTCCGGGGTGAGGAAGTACCGGGCGCCGGCATCGCGCGCACCGACCAGCTTCATGTTGATGCCGCCGATCGGCCCGACCTTGCCGCTGTCGTCGATGGTGCCGGTGCCGGCGATGAACTTTCCGCCCGTCAGCTGGCCGGGCGTGAGCTTGTCGATGATGCCCAGCGAGAACATCAGCCCGGCGCTCGGGCCGCCGACGTCGGCGAGCTTGATGTCGATCTCGAACGGGAACGTGTGGTCCGTCCCGGCCTGGATGCCGACGATCGCGCGGTCCTCCGAGGGGGCCTTGCGCGTCGTGAGAGTGATCTCACGCGTGCCCCTCGGCTCCTTGCCGGCCTTCTCGGCCGCGGCCGCCGCCTTGGCGGGGATGATCGTGAACACGACGTCCTCACCGGGCTTGTGCTCGGTGACGAGCTTCGCGACGTCCTCGGGCTGCTTGACCGCCGTACCGTCGACGGCCTTGATCACATCGCCCGCGTGCAGCTTGCCCTGGGCGGGGCTGTCCTTGACGACGGTGGAGACCACGACGCGTGAGGTGACGGGGATCTTCAGTTCCTCGAGGGCCGCGACCTTGGCGCTCTCCTGGGACTGGCTGAACTCCTCCGCGTTCTCCTGCGTCGACTCCTCCTCCGTCTTGCCGTCCGGATAGAGGGTGTCGTGCGGCACGATCACGCTGTCGTGGGCCAGCCAGCCGTAGACGGCCTCGACGATGTTCATGTCGTAGTCCGCGCCGGTGACGCGGACCGTCGTCATGTTGAGGTTCCCGGACGTCGGGTAGGTCTTGCGGCCGGTGATGTGCAGAACGGGTTCGCCACGCGCGTCGCCGAGGGTGTTCACGGTCGGGCCGGGAGACATCTCCGCATACGGCACGGGGATCAGCACGCCTACGCAGAGCAGCGCGATCAGAATGAGCGTGGAGGCGAGCATCGTCGCGGTGCGGCGTGGCATGGAACGACAGTACGGGAAGGGCCTGTCAGTGCACCGTCGGGGCCGGTCCGTACGGGGCGCGGGGCCGGGTGCCGTGGGAACGGCCGAAGGGCCGCCGGTCGGCTCGCCGCGCGGAGAACGCGCGGAGGAGGAGTGTGGCCGCGATGCGGGATTGGCAACTGCGTACAGTTGCCGCTGTCTCAGACCGCCTCGGAACCGGAGTCCGACTTCTCCATCGCCTCACGGAACCTGGCGTAGCCGGCGAGTTCGGTGACATCGCCGGTCGTTCGATTGCGGGCTGCCCACCCTCCCCATATCGCCGCGCCGAGAGCGGCGAAAAGCGGAATCAGAAGCCAAGCAAGTGCTGCCATCACGACCTCCCTACCCCATGAGCGACCGCAACTGACGATCAGAAGATTAACCACCTGCAGGACCAACGCTCATGGCAGGGGTGCGGTTACGCAAATCGGGGCTGAACACCCCTGGGGCGGTTTGCGCTCAGCAGGCGCCGACCCACTCCTCGGTGCCGTCCGAGAACCGCTGGTGCTTCCAGATCGGAACCTCGTGCTTGAGGTCGTCGATCAGCTTGCGGCAGGCCTCGAAGGCCTCACCCCGATGGGCGCAGGAGACGGCGACGACCACCGCCAGATCGCCTACACCCAGCTCACCCACCCGGTGGACGGCGGCCAGCGCCCTCACCGGGAACTGCGCGACGACCTTCTCCGCCACTCTGCGCAGCTCGTCCTGGGCGCTCGGATGGCAGGAGTAGCCGAGCATGCCGACGTCCTGTCCGTCGTCGTGATTGCGCACCGTGCCGACGAAGAGCGCGATGCCACCGGCGGCGTCGTCGCCGACCGCACGGAAGATCTCGTCGACGGAGAGCGGTGTCTCCCTGATCTCCAGCAGCCGGATCGGGTCCTGGGCTGCCTGCTCGCCGGGGTGGTCGTGGGTGCGTGCCATGGGACCCATCGTGCCGCACGGCGCTGACATCGCGGAATAGCGTTTTCGACCAGCAGGCCGGCCGGGCTGCTTGGAGCCTCCTACAGGTCCCCCCGGGAGCGCCCGGTGCGCGCCTGGGGAGACGAGGGGCCCGGGGCCTTCCTAGAAGCGCCGGCGCGCCTTGCGGGCGCGGCGGACCAGCGCCGCCGTACCGAGGAGGGCGACCGTGGCTCCCGCGGCACCTGCCGCGGTGGCGTCCTTGCGGCCGAGGCGGCGGCCGGCGACCGTGTGGCGGCCCTCCACCTCTTCCAGGAGCGCTCCGAGGACCTCCTCGTTGGTCCACCGGGGCCGCCAGCCGACGTCGTGGAGCCGGCTCACGCTGACCACCCAGGGGTGCATGGTGTAGGCGAGGTCGCCCGCCGGGGACGGGGTGAGGCCGATCCGGTGCAGCCGGGCCGCTGCGCCGAGGGCGACGGCGGACGGCAGCTCCATCCGGCGCACGCCGGAGAGCTCCTCCACCTCCTCCTGCTCCAGCCAGCCGTCGCAGCCGACCGCGAACTCCCCGTCGATCTTCTCCAGTGCGGCGTACTCCAGGGCGCTGACCAGGTCCTCGACATGGCAGAACTGCCAGGCGGGGCGTGATCCGGCGACGACCAGGAGCCTCGGCGACTCGAAGTAGCGGGTCAGCGCGGTGTCCGTGCCGCCGACCAGGACGGTCGGGCGTACCACCGTGACATTGAGTCCGGGGTGGGCACGGGGGGCGCGGCGCCCGAGACGTTCGATCTCCAGCAGGTCGCCGACACCGGTGGCCTCCGCCGTGGCGCGCAGTTCGGCGTCCTCGGACAGCGGGATGTCGTTGTCGGGAAGAGCGCCGTAGACCATCGCCGAGGTGCACAGCACGACCCGGTGGACCCCGACGGCCGCCGCGGCCGTCAGCACGGTCTGGGTGCCGCGTACGTTGTACGCGGTACGGGCCGCGGGGTCGGTCTCCAGGTCGAGATCGAGTGCCAGGTGCACGACGACATCCGCCCCGCGCAGTTTCTCCGCGATGGCGGGGTCCCGTACGTCCAGGATGTGCCATGTGGCCTCGGGCACCTCCCCCCGGCGCTCATCGATGGCGATGACCTGCTTGATCTCGTCGGATGCGGCGAGATGCGCGGTGAGAAGCTCACCGACGCCGGTCGCGGCACCGGTGACCGCGACGACGGGGCCCCGGCTTCTGGAAGAATTCTTCGTCGGCTTGCTCTCGGGCGAGGGGTCGGCCAGGTTTCGCGCTGCGCGAACCTGCGGATCTGGGGAACTCACCGGGCGTCTCCAGCGGTTGTCTTCAGTACGTACCCGAATGACGCGTACGTACCAGGTGGCGTCCATCCTGCCGCAGGCCGGGAGCCGGCGGAGCACTGAGGCCCTAAGCGGCCTTTGGTGTCTACGCTGGATGGTGATGTCGGGCAGTCGCCGTCGGTTCGAGCCGGCGGCCCTACGAGCCGAGGAAACCCGTGAGTGACACCCCATTCGGATTCGGCCTTCCGCCGGAGGAGCCGGAGAACGGCGACGAGGGCAAGAAGAAGGACCCCACCGGAGGTGGGCAGGGTTCGGGCGGGCCGGCGAACCCGTTCGGCATCGGGCCGGGCGCGGGCGGGGACAACCCGTTCGCAGCGATGTTCGGCACGATGAACCCGAACGACCTGGGAGCGGCCTTCCAGCAGCTCGGCCAGATGCTGAGCTACGAGGGCGGCCCCGTCAACTGGGACATGGCCAAGCAGATCGCCCGCCAGACGGTGTCGCAGGGCACTCCTGACGGCAGCAAGGACGCGAGCGTCGGCCCGTCGGACCAGTCGGCGGTCGCCGAGGCGCTGCGCCTGGCGGATCTGTGGCTGGACGGCGTGACGTCGTTGCCCTCCGGTTCCGTCTCGACGGTGGCGTGGAGCCGCGCGGAGTGGGTCGAGGCGTCCCTTCCTGCCTGGCAGCAGCTGGTGGACCCGGTGGCCGAGCGGGTCGGGCTGGCCATGGGCGACGTCCTGCCCGAGGAGATGCAGGCCATGGCGGGCCCGCTGATCGGGATGATGCGTTCCATGGGCGGTGCCATGTTCGGTCAGCAGATCGGGCAGGCGGTCGGCGTGCTCGCGGGCGAAGTCGTCGGATCCACGGACATCGGCCTTCCCCTGGGCCCGGCCGGCAAGGCCGCGCTGCTCCCGCTGAACATCGAGCGGTTCGGCAAGGACCTGAGCGTCGCGCAGGACGAGGTGCGGCTGTATCTCGCGCTGCGTGAGGCCGCCCACCAGCGGCTCTTCGCCCACGTTCCGTGGCTGCGCTCGCACCTGTTCGGTGCGGTCGAGGCCTACGCGCGCGGCATCAAGGTCGACACCAGCAAGCTCGAGGACGTCGTCGGCCAGTTCGACCCGACGCAGCCCGAGCAGCTGCAGGACGCGCTCCAGCAGGGCATGTTCCAGCCGGAGGACACTCCTGAGCAGAAGGCCTCGCTCGCCCGCCTGGAGACAGCGCTCGCCCTTGTCGAGGGCTGGGTGGACGCCGTGGTGCACGAGGCCGCGAAGTCCCGGCTGACCTCGGCGGACGCCTTGCGCGAGACGATGCGCAGGCGCCGTGCGTCCGGCGGTCCCGCCGAGCAGACCTTCGCCACCCTCATCGGCCTCCAGCTGCGTCCGCGCCGGCTGCGGGACGCATCGAGGCTGTGGGCCTCGCTCACGGACGCCCGGGGCGTCGACGGCCGTGACGGCCTGTGGGAGCACCCGGACATGCTGCCGACGGCCCAGGACCTGGACGACCCGGACGGGTTCGTGCACCACGAGCAGCTGGACTTCTCCGAGCTGGACAAGATGCTCGGCGAGGCCGCGAAGGGCCCGCAGAAGCCCGCGGCCGACGACTCGGACGACTCGGACGACGCGGACGACGCGGACGACTCGAAGAGCGACGGCAAGGACGACACCGACAAGTGAGCCTGCACGACGACGCCGTTCTCGTACTCAAGGGCTACGACACGGACCGGGAGGACCAGAGCGAGCTGCGCCGGACGTACCTGGACCATCTGGCCGGGCACCCGGACGGCATGTGGAAGGCCTGCGGGGCCGGGCATCTGACAGCCAGCGCACTGGTGGTCGATCCGGAGCGGGGCCGGGTTCTGCTGACGCTGCACAGGAAGCTGCAGATGTGGCTCCAGATGGGCGGCCACTGCGAGCCGCAGGACTCCACCCTGGCTTCCGCGGCTATGCGTGAGGCCACGGAGGAGTCCGGGATAGCGGGACTCACCCTGCTGCCCGGCGGGCCGGTCCGGCTGGACCGGCACCCCATCCCGGCGCCCTGCCACTGGCACCTGGACGTCCAGTACGCGGCTACGGCCCCCGCCGGCGCGACGGAACAGATCAGCGAGGAATCCCTCGATCTGCGCTGGTTCCCCTACGACGAGGTGGCCGGGGTGGCGGACGCCTCCGTCGTACGGCTGGTGGAAGGGACCCGGGCACGGCTGGAGCAGGGCCGGTAGTCCCGCGCGGGCACAGGTAAGGGGCGGCCTCTACAGAGGCCGCCCCTTACCTGTGCCGGATCCGGGTGACTCAGTTCCAGGCGTTGTTCTGGTTCTGGCTGTGGGCGCCGTGCTGTCCCACGCCGAACTGGGCGGCCGCGCCCTGGCCGATCTGCGCGTTCTGCGGAGGCAGTACCTCACTCGGCTGGACGAGCGCGAAGCCCTGGCCCAGGAAGCTGAGCTCCCAGCCCTCCCCGGTGTTGCCGCGGCGCCGGAAAACGCCGGAGGAGTGCGTCTGCGCCTGCATCTGCACCCTCAGCCCACTCGACCAGGCAACGATCGCGTCGGCGTCGGCGTTCACGTACTTGTCGGGCGTGACCTGCATCATCAGCGGCTGGCCCGAGGTCATCAGCGCGACCTTGCCGGTGCCGGAGATGTTGAGCTGGTACTTGCCCGTGCCCGAGATCCCGTACTGGCTGTCCACCGCGATGACCTCGGTGTGCAGCGACGAGTCGAGGGCGAGGACGTACGCGCTGTCGACCGTCATGCCCTCGCGGTCGACGTCGACCACGTGGATGTACTGGGCGAGGTTGGCCAGATAGACCGTTCCCTGGCCCGAGCAGCGCATCAGGTCGAGGCCCTCGCCCGTGTTCCTGCGGGCGTTGCGCTGTCCCTGCGACTGGTACTCGCCGTCGAATTCCATGAGCCCCTGATAGGCGACCATGGCTCCCTTGCGGGCGAGGACGTCGTCATGACCGGTCAGCGAGACCCGCAGGAGCTGCGGGTTCTGGACGGTGTACCGGTCCTGCGACTGCTGTTCGGTGTGGCTGAAAAGCGGACTCTGCATGATGTGTTCTCCCCCCGCTCAGTTCCGGATCCGCAGGCGGTCGGTACTGTCCTCGCTCGGTTGGACGACGACGATGCCCTGACCCGAGAAGGCCATCTGGTAGGCCTCTCCGCTGCCCCGCCCGATGAGCGAGCTCGCCTTGAAGCTGCGCTTGCCCTTGACCTTCAGGTTCGGGGACCACGCGACGAGCGCGTCGGGGTCGACGTAGGTCTCGTCCTCGCCCCGTCCGCAGTCGACGACGATCGGCGTGCCGCGCGAGGTGATCGCGACCCATCCGGTGCCTTGGACGCAAACGTTCCACAGGCCCTGGCCTGCGAACTTGGCCAGGCCCTTGACCCGCTCCACACCCCAGGTGAGGTGGCCGTCGAAGGCGAGGAGATTGGTGCCGTTGACCGACAGCGAGTCGTTGTTGAGATTGATGACGACCACATCGGCGCCGTAGTCGGCGAGGTACAGCAGCCCGTCACCGGCGCACTTCATCAGTGGCGCGCCCTCGCCGGTGATCCACTGCGAGGCGATCTGGCGGACGGCGGGCGGGTTGGGCTCGTACTGGATGAAGCCCTCGTAGGCCACCATCGAGCCGGTACGTGCGTAGAGGTCCTGCCCGGAGGCCATGGCGACCTTGAGCATCGTGCGGCCGTGGTTCTCCATCCGGGCCGTGACGGGGGTCGGGGCGAAGCCCGCGAGTTGCTGATTCATGACGGGCTCCCTCAGACCTCGTAGGGCTGGACGACGATGAAGTTCCCGGGGGCTCCCCGGAACTGGAGGTTCACGGTCTCCCCGCTGTGGCCCGGATACGCGTTGCGGCGCAGCCGGACCTGGCTGGAGATGATCACCTGGGACGCCGCCGACCAGGCCACGACCGCGTTGCAGTCGGCGAACGTGGTCGGGGTGACCGGCAGGACGACCGGAACACCGTGGGTCTTGACGACGACGGTGCCCGTGCCCTGGAACTGCATGGTGAACAGGGCGCCGCCGGGAATCCCGTGCCCTTCGATCCTGCGCACCTCGTACTGCAGCGACTCGTCGAAGGCGAGGACGCTCTCCGCCGAGACGCAGATGCCGTCACCCTGCAGCTCGATGGGGTGCAGATGCGATCCCTCCTCGGCGAGGAAGACCTGTCCACGACCCGTACAGCGCATCAGCTGCATTTCCTGGCCGGTGGCGTTACCGACCATGCGGCCCGCGAAACCGGCGCCCTTGTAGCCGAAGTCGACCTTCCCCTGGTACATCACCATGCTGCCCTGACGGGCGAGCACAGGTGTCCCTCCCATGGTCAGGTCCACGCGCATGAGCTGCTGGTTCTGCGAGGTCCAGCGCTGTCCGGTGGCCGTCTCCTTGTACGGCTGCAGGGCTGCCTGCAGCCCTGCACCGGCCTGCGGGACACCCTGGGGCACCATCCCCTGGGGCGCTCCGGGCTGCATGCCCGGAGGCTGCTGCCCGAACGGGGCCGGAGGCTGCTGGCCGAACGGCGCGGCGGGCGGCTGCTGACCGAACGGCGGGGCAGCCGGGGGCTGCTGACCGTACGGCGGCGCGGCCTGGCCCGGGACCTGGCCGAACTGCGGCTGCTGAGGCGGCTGTCCGTACGGGGCCGGCGCCTGGGGTGCCAGGGGGGCCGCGATCGTCGGCGCGGCGTGCACCGGCTGCTGCGGCGCGGCGGGCGCCCCGAACGACGGTGCGGGCTGCGGGGCTTGGGGCGCTGCCGGGGCGCCGAAAGCGGGGGGCGCGGTGGCCTGGGCGGGCGGCGCGAACGACGGCGCCGCACCCTGTGGCTGCGGTGCTGCCGGAGCCTCCTCGGCGACCTCGCCGCCGAAGTTCTTGAGCAGCGCGTCCAGGCCGCCGTCGAAGCCCTGGCCCACTGCGGCGAACCGCCAGACGTCCTTGAGGTAGAAGTCGCCCAGCATGACCGCGCGCTCGGTGGTGAACTCCGAGCCCGTGAAGGCGTACTTCACCACTTCCTCGCCGCCGGCGACGATCCGGATGTACCCGGGGCCGACCTGCGACATCTGCCCCGCACCGTCGAGAGTCGCGGTGAACGAAAGCTTGTGGATGTTCGCCGGAATGCGGTCGAGGGTGACGCGGAAGGACTCGGTGTCGCCGGCCTGGGCGCCGAGCAGCTGAATGGACTCCTCGGGTGATTTCGGCTGGTTGAAGAAGATGAAATACCGGTCGTCCGAGAGCTGCTCATTGGCATCGAGACCGAAGCAGCTGATGTCGAACGTCAGGCCCGGGCCGGCGATCTGCACACCTACGTACAGATCCGTCCCTGGCGTGAGATCACTGATCTTGGCCTTGTGGCCGCGTTGGAATTCCCTGGCCATGCGTAACGACCGTCCCCCATCCCGAATGTAAATGCGTCGCGTCAGGCTAACCGCAAACCACGCCTTTGAGCTAAGCCGGTACAGACCCGGTACAGAATCACCGAACGTCACTCTTCACGTGCGGTGGGCAGATGCGGGAGCCGCTCGGCCGCCACCACACCTTCGAGATAGCCACGCGCCCGTTCGGTACGCGGATACGCCTCCAGCAGGCGCCAGAAGCGCGGACCGTGGCCGGGAACCAGGAGGTGGGCCAGTTCATGGAGGAGGACGTAGTCCACGACGTACTCCGGCATGCCCTGCAGGCGGTGCGAGAGGCGAATGCTGCCCTCGGCCGGGGTGCATGAGCCCCAGCGGGTGTTCTGATTGGTCACCCACCGCACCGATGCGGGGCGCGCCCGGCCCTCGAAGTACTGGGCGGAGAGCCCTTCGGCACGTTCGGCGAGCTCGCTGTCGCCGATCACCCGCTTGCTCTCCTGGGCGGCGAGCTTGTCGAGCATCACGCCGACCCAGCGCTGCTCCTCCGCCTCCGACATCCGGGCAGGAATGAGAACGATCGTGCGGTCGCCCTCGCGGTACGCGGAGACCGTTCTGCTGCGCCGGGCGCTTCTGCGGACCTCGACCGCACTCGTCACCGATGCGGCGGGCTGGTGGGCGGCCGCGCTGCGCTGGTGGCGTCCGGCGCTGCGCACGGGGGTCTCCCCGGCGAGGCCGGGTGAAGAGTCGGCGGACACGCCATGACGTTACCCGCTGTCGGCGCGGGAAGTCCTGCCTCCCGGACGGTTCGGCGTTGATCCACTTCTCGCCGTGCACCATTTGAACGACTAATGCCCCAGCCTGTGGATAACTTTCCGCACGTTTCGCCACCGCGTTGCATTCTGACAACGGATCCCGCCGCCGGCCGATACCGACCGGCGCAGCCCGACACCCACCGGGGAGAAGTCATGCATCCGATGTTGAAACCTGCGCTGCGCCGGGCCTGGCGCGGACGGAACACCGTGCAATTCGGTGTGACGCCCGCGCATGCTGTGACGCTGGGTCCGATGGATATCGCTACCGGGAGTTTCCTCGAACTTCTCGACGGAACACGCGGCCTCCCGCTGCTGCGCGAAGAAGCCGGGGCACTCGATCTGTCGGACCGTCATGTGGACATCCTGGTATCACGTCTGACGGAGGCGGGGCTGCTCGACGACTTGAGTGCGGGCGGTCCGGAAGCCGACGCATTACGCCGGCGGGCCGAGACCCTGGAGCGGCAGCGTCCCGACGCCGCGTCACTTTCGGTCGTCCATCCGGAACCCGGGAGCGGGCTGCGCAGGCTCGCGGCCCGGCGTGCGATGCGGGTCCAGGTACGGGGCGCGGGCAGGGTCGGCGCCACGATCGCCGCGGTGTTGTCCGGGGCCGGAGTGGGACGGGTCGAGGTGCTCGACGGTGGCCGCACCGAGCCGTGGGACATCGCACCCGGCGGTCTTCCGGCGGCCGCCGTCGGGGAGCGGCGGGATTCCGCGGCCCGGCAGCTGGTCCGCCGGTCCGCGGCCGGCGGACCTCCCCGGCAGGCGGAGACAGCGGGCGCTCCGGCGAGCGGCGAGCCCGCCCTGTCCCTGATCGTGGTGGCCCCGCGGGACGGCCTCTCGGTCTACGCCCCCGATCCGGATACCGCCGCACCCTGGATCGCCTCGGGTACGCCGCATCTCTACGCGGGAGTGATCGAGGCCACCGGGGTGGTCGGTCCGCTGGTGCTGCCGGGCGGCACCGGCTGTGCGGGCTGCCTGGCACTGCACCGTGCGGAGCAGGACCCGCAGTGGCCGCGGATGCTGGCGCAGTGGAAGTCCGGGCGGCGCAGCACGGTGCCGGCCTGCGATCTGGGGCTGGCGACGGCGGTGGCCGGCCTCGCGGCAGCCCATGCGCTGTCCTTTCTCGACGGGGAGCTCCCGGCCGTCACCGGTGCCCGGTGGGAGGCCGCGCTTCCTCTGCTGGAGTGGCGGGCCG
This sequence comes from Streptomyces sp. NBC_00683, assembly GCF_036226745.1. Lineage (NCBI taxonomy): Bacteria > Bacillati > Actinomycetota > Actinomycetes > Kitasatosporales > Streptomycetaceae > Streptomyces > Streptomyces sp. NBC_00683. The sequence continues at coordinate 3,089,980 of NZ_CP109013.1, forward strand.
AACGGCTGGGTGCGCACCTCGACTGCTCCTGTGGCGCCGCCGGGCAGACTGAGGGGGAGCTCACCTCCGCGGCCGGCGCCGCACAGGACACAATGGCGGGGTGACCGCCGCCGACGGAGCAGGGCCGAACACTCACGCGGCACGGCAGTCTGGGACTTGGAGGGGCACATGTCTGATCTTCCCCGGAAGGCGGTCACCCGGACCGCGAAGCTGGCCGCGCTGCCGCTCGGCTTCGCCGGGCGTGCCACGTGGGGCCTGGGCAAGCGGATAGGCGGCAAGTCCGCGGAGATCGTCGCCCGCGAGGTCCAACAGCGCACGGCGGATCAACTCTTCAAGGTCCTCGGCGAGTTGAAGGGCGGTGCCATGAAGCTCGGGCAGGCGCTGTCCGTCTTCGAGTCGGCGCTGCCCGAAGATGTCGCAGGCCCGTACAGGGCGGCACTGACCAAACTGCAGGAGGCCGCTCCGCCGATGCCGACCCGCACCGTCCACGGGGTGCTGGCCGAGCGGCTCGGTGAGGACTGGCGGGAACTGTTCCTCGAATTCGAGGACCGGCCGTCCGCAGCCGCGTCGATCGGGCAGGTGCACCGCGCTGTGTGGCACGACGGACGCGATGTCGCCGTGAAGGTGCAGTATCCGGGCGCGGGGGAGGCGCTGCTCTCGGATCTGACCCAGCTCAGCCGCTTCGCGAGGCTGCTCGGTCCGCTGATTCCCGGGATGGACATCAAACCGCTCATCACGGAACTGCGGGACCGGGTCTCGGAGGAGCTGGACTACGCGCTGGAGGCTCAGGCCCAGCAGGAGCACGCGGCGGAGTTCGAGGACGACCCCGATGTGGTGATCCCCGGAGTGGTGCACCAGTCCGAACAGGTCCTTGTGACCGAGTGGATGGACGGGATCCCTCTGTCGGAAGTGATCGCCGACGGCACTCCGGACCAGAGGGACCGGGCCGGTCAGCTGCTCGCGCGCTTCCTGTTCTCGGGGCCGGCACGCACCGGTCTCCTCCACGCCGACCCCCATCCGGGCAACTTCCGGCTGCTGCCTCCGCTGGGCGCGGACACCGAGGTCGAGGCCGCCGTAGATGAGGCCGCCGATGCCGGCAGCACCGGCGGAGATGCCGGCAGGTGGAGGCTGGGGGTCCTGGACTTCGGAACGGTGGACCGGCTGCCGGGCGGACTGCCGCGGACCATCGGCGACTCGCTGCGGATGACGCTGGACGGTGATGCCGAGGCCGTGTACCAGATGCTCCGTGAGGCGGGGTTCGTCAAGGACTCGATCGAGCTCGCACCGGACGCCGTGCTCGACTATCTCCTCCCGATCATCGAACCGGCGCAGGTGGACGAGTTCACCTTCACCCGCTCCTGGCTGCGCAGTCAGGCCGCCCGCATCGCCGACCCGCGCTCCCCCGCCCACCAGCTGGGCAAGCAGATGAACCTTCCGCCGTCCTACCTGCTGATACACCGCGTCACGCTGAGCACCATCGGTGTGTTGTGCCAGCTCGGCGCCACGGTGCGTCTGCGGGACGAACTGGAGTCCTGGCTGCCGGGATTCCTCCTGGAGCACGAGCCGGATCGGGAGAGCGAGGACGATCAGGTGGGCGAGGACGATCTGGAGGGCGCGTACGGCCAGGAGGACGCAGCGGTCGAGGCCCGGAGCCTTTCCTGACGCTGCGGCCTCCCCGTCACTCCCCGGTCACCACCAGTCGGAGTCCAGTCGGCCCTCGATCGACCGGATATGGGTGCGGGAACAGTCCTCGCAGATGTACTGGCGTCTGCCGTTCTCCACGGAGCAGATCCAGGTCACGGGTGCCGTGTCGCCATCGGCGACGACACCGCACCGGGCACATGACACCTGCCCGGCACCCGGCCGCGCCGGGTGATCAGTCTCCTCGTCCACCTCGCGACGATATCCCCGTCGGCCCGGCGGGCTCGGCACAACGCACCGCGGGGCCGGCCTGTTCGGACCGGCCCCGCGGAAGGGGTGGGGTGGCTGCGCCAGGGGCAGAGCGGTTGCCCCGGCAGCCGTGCCGCCGTCGCGCGGCGGCCACATCGTGCTGCTGGCGGCGCTGTTAGTGCATGACCGCCATGGCGAGCGCACGGCGGGCGCGCATCGAGGCACGCTCCGCCCGGCGCTGCATCCGCCGGGCGGCCACCAGGCGCACTGCCTGGCGATCCACCTCGGCTTCCCTCAGGCGGTCGTGCATATGCGCACGGGCCAGGGCTTCTGGGATGAGTTGCATTTCGCGGGTCCTGTTCTGACGCGAGTCGTTCGCGCCGATGATGGTGACGTCCGGGGTCGCGGAGCCGACGGGCTCCTTCGTGGGGGTGATCATTGGTGCCTGATTTCGGGGGTCATGGGTCTGGGGACGGTCGATGGTTCCGATGCGCTTTGTTCGTGCGGGGGACATGACCCCCAGGCCGGCGGTCACGCCGCGACCGGGTTCTTGCGCGGACGGCCACGCGGACGCTTGCGGGCGACGACGACGCCCTGGACGAAGAGCTCGCCACCCCAGACGCCCCACGGCTCGCGACGCTCCTTGGCGCCGGCGAGACACGCCTCGACGAGCGGACAGGTCCGGCAGAGGGACTTGGCGTACTCGACGTCGGCCGGCGTCTCGGCGAAGAAGACCTCCGGGTCGTACGAACGGCAGGGGACAGGTACGCCGAGGTTCTCGATGGCGTCGTCGAGCGCGGTGAGCGCGGTGAGCGCGGTGAGCGGGGTCAAGGTGGAGTCCTCCGTGAGGCCGGGCGGCGTGATCGTGTCGGAAGGCGGTACGGACGGGGCGTGCGTCTCGGTTTGCACGGTGGTGTTGTCCTCGTCTGGTCGTGCCGGCCTGTTGGCCGGTTGGCGGCTGGTACCAGGTCCTGCTGTCCCGAGGCTCCTTCGTCTCGTCTCATCCGTTCGGACAAAACAAAAGGGCCGCGGATCCCGAGTGGGGTTCCGCGGCCCTGAAGGCGCCGGCCTGATGCTGGATCAGGCTGGATCACTCCAGGGTTCAGGCCCACGGAAGGCCCACATCGTGTGGTGCTGTGTCGTCTGCTTCTTGGCTCCGGCACCGACGGCCGCAAAGGCATAGGCGCGAGCCTGTCCCTTCGCTACTGCTGCTGCCGGTGCCTCGGTCGGTCGCTCATTGCGCTCCCGGACGGGCAGGCTCGCCAGGGACAGCGGGCTGCCGACGGAGACGCCGGACACACCGGTGGTACGAAGCGAAAGTTCCGAAGAGCAGGCGAAGCCGAGCGAGCAGGCGGAGGCGACCGACGGATCGGTCATTTTGACGGTGTTGATAATGCTGATCACAGGAATCGCCTCCTCTCGGCGTCTCAGGGGACCGGCCGGGGCCGGTCCTGCGTATTCGGATAAGTACAGCACGGAATCAGGGCTTCAGAGAAGTCGCTGTTCCCGTGGTTAAGAACCTATGGTGATGACTGCTGCGGGCGCAAACTATTTTTTCGACGAGTTTTCCTCACACGTCGTCATCGCCCGCTCCTGGCTCCGGTTCCAGCGTCCGACCTGCACAGATGTCGAGCACATCCGCTCCGAAGCGGGTCAGCTTCCGGTTGCCGACACCGGCGATGACGACCAGCTCCCCCTCGGTGTCCGGCACCCTCTCGGCGATCGCCATCAGCGTCTTGTCCGTGAACACGCAGTACGCGGGCTGGCCGATCTCCTTCGCCCGGTCCGCACGCCACTGCCTCAGCCGCTCGTACAGCCCCTCGTCCATGTCCGACGGGCAGTCCTCGCAGCGCATCAGCTTCATCTCGCCGGCTTCGGTGAGGGTCTTGCCGCAGACCCGGCACAGCACCGGCCCGCGGCGCCTGGGCCGGGCCGCAGCCCCGGAACCTCCGCTGCCCGTGCCCGTGGCCGAGCCGCGGTCGATGCCTCCGCCGCCCCCCGCGCCGCCCCGTGTGCCGAAGGCGGCCGATCCGGGCCGCAGTCCGTTCAGGAATCGGGTCGGCCGACGGCCGCCGCGGCCACCCGGCGAGCGGGACAGGGCCCAGGACAGCGAGAGGTGGAAGCGGGCCCGGGTGACACCGACGTACAGCAGCCGGCGTTCCTCCTCGACCTGCTCATCGGTCTTGGCGTAGGCGATCGGCATCATGCCCTCGGTGAGCCCGACCAGGAAGGCGGCGTCCCACTCCAGCCCCTTCGCCGAGTGCAGCGAAGCCAGCGTGACGCCCTGGACCGTGGGGGCGTGCTGGGCGGCGGCCCGTTCGTCGAGCTCTGCCACGAGGTCGGAGAGCGTCGCTCCCGGCTTGGCCTGTTCGAAATCCTCGGCCAGACGCACCAGAGCGGCCAGCGACTCCCAGCGGTCCCGGACCGCACCCGAACCGTTGGGCGGCTTGGAGGTCCACCCCTTGGTGGAGAGCACGGCCCGCACCTCGGAGGGCAGTCCCTCGGCTCCGTCGAGCAAGGAGTCGTTGCCCCCGGCGCGGGCGGCGCCGCGCAGGGCGACGCCCGCCTCCCGTACCTCCGCGCGGTCGAAGAAGCGCTCCGCGCCGCGCAGCTGGTAGGGCACACCGGCGTCGGCGAGGGCCTGCTCGTAGACCTCGGACTGGGAATTGACCCGGTACAGCACGGCGATCTCGCCGGCCGGGACACCCGCGGCGATCAGGTCACGGATCCGCCGGGCGGTGCCCTCGGCCTCCGCGGGCTCGTCCGCGTACTCCGTGTAGGAGGGCTCGGGGCCCTTCTCGCGCTGCGAGACCAGCTCGAGCCGGTGCTCGGCCGCCCTGCCGCTGGCCTGGCTCAGCAGTCCGTTGGCCAGATGGACGACCTGCGGGGTGGAGCGGTAGTCCCGCACCAGCTTGACCACCGTCGCGTTCGGGTGGCGGGTGCGGAAGTTCAGCAGGTGGTCGGGGGTCGCCCCGGTGAAGGAGTAGATCGTCTGGCTGGCGTCACCGACGACGCACAGGTTGTCCCGGTCGCCGAGCCAGAGGTCGAGGAGCCGCTGCTGGAGCGGGCTGACGTCCTGGTACTCGTCGACGACGAAGTGCTGGTACTGGGTGCGCACGTGTTCGGCGATGTCGTGCCGGTCCTGGAGGATGCCGACGGTGAGAAGCAGCACATCCTCGAAGTCGATCACCGAGCGGTCGCGCTTGAGCTGCTCGTACATCGCGTAGATCTGTGACAGCTCGGCAGGATCACGCGGGGCGTCGCGCTGGGTCTTGGCGACCGCGGCCGGGTAGTCGGCGGGCACGGTCTGGGTGACCTTGGCCCACTCGATCTCGCTCGTGGTGTCGCGCAGCTCGTTGCGGTCGAGCCGGACGCCGCAGCGGGCCGCCGCCTCGGCGACGAGCTGGACCTTGCGCTCCACCAGCCGCGGCAGCGCACCACCGACTGCTTTCGGCCAGAAGTACTGGAGCTGGCGCAGGGCGGCGGAGTGGAACGTCCGCGCCTGCACACCGGTCGCGCCGAGCTGGCGGAGCCTGCCCCGCATCTCGCCGGCGGCGCGGTTGGTGAAGGTGACGGCGAGCACGGTCGTCGGCTGGAGAATCCCGGCCCGGACCCCGTAGGCGATGCGATGCGTGATGGCTCGCGTCTTCCCCGTACCGGCTCCGGCCAGCACGCACACGGGTCCGGCGAGGGCCAGCGCGACCTCGCGCTGCTCCGGGTCGAGCCCGTCGAGCACGGCGTCCGCGGACTCGGGAACCTGCGGGAAAAGGGTGGAATGCGTTGCTGCTGTCACCCCGCCATGCTGCCAGGTCGCAGGGGGCCGGTGCGGAAGTTGTCCACAGGGGGTGCCGTTTGTCGTACTGATACGGGTGCGGTCGCGGGAATGGCGGCCGGGTCCCGTACGTTCCCTGCATGCGGGAAGGTACGGGAACGTGTTCTTTCCGCCTTCCAGCGAGACGGACGAGACAAGGGAGCACCAGCGACATGCCGGGCACTGTGACGATGTACAGCACCACGTGGTGCGGCTACTGCCGCCGGCTCAAGGGCCAGATGGACCGCGAAGGCATCGCGTACACCGAGGTCAACATCGAGCAGGACCCGGATTCGGCAGCGTTTGTCGAGAAGGCGAATGGCGGAAACCAGACGGTTCCGACCGTGCTCTTCCCCGACGGTTCGACGCTGACGAACCCCTCGCTGGCCCAGGTCAAGCAGAAGATCGGCGCCTGACGCAGAGACGCATGGCGACGGCCCCGAGCTGAAGCTCCGGGGCCGTCGCCATGCCTGCGTGCTGCCTGCCTGCTCCTGCTGCCTGCCCGCGGGCTACCTGCCTGCGTGCCGCGTGCCTGCCGGCGAGTCCTGCCGGCCGCACTGCGCGCGGATCACTGACGGCGGGGACGCCTGCGCCACCAGCTCGGCCGTCGTCCTGCTTCCTGGTAGCGGCCCGGCTCCGAGTCCGGCTCCGGGCCCGCATCGTCCGCCAGCTCCCGCACGGCGGTCCTGATGCGGTCGAAGGTCGCTATCCGGTTCTGCTTCTCACCGGGCAGGACGACTCCGACACAGACCAGCTTGAGCCTGCCGCCTCCGAGCTCGGTCCCCACGAAGACCGGCGCACCGGCGCACCCCTCCGGCACGGTGGAACCCCAGTGGACGCTGCCGTCGGTCCCGCGTGCCACCTCGCCCACGACGACGGCCATCAGCCTCTCTCCCCGCGTCTCCCCCACGTCGTGGCCCAGGATGTAGGCGGGCTGTGGTTCGGCACCGATCCGCGCGATGTCCTCGTCGTTCGCGGCGAGACCGTCCGTGATCTCGTCGGTCGCCCAGCTCCAGCCCTTGCGGGTGCCGTGGGCATGCAGCCCGGCCGTGGGCAGCACGGCGACGCCCAGGTCCCCGAGGACGGTCCACCCGTCGGCGAAGTCCGTCATGAGGAGCTTCTCCGCGCTCATCACGGGGTCGCACAGTTCGGGTCGCAGCGTCAGCTCGCCCAGGTCGTACCGCGTCAACTCCGCAGCCGTCACGAGGTACTGGCTGATGACCTCGGAGTCGGCCGTGGAGTCGATGAGGTCGTTGAACCAGAAGGCCGTTCCGTGGTGCCGGTCCGTGTTCGCCTGCTTGAACGCCAGAGTCGAGCGTCCGGCGTTGGCCGTGATGGCGTTGATGGTCGCGTGGTGGACGCTCGGTTCGGACATGGCCGGGGACTCTACCGAGAGCGTCCCTGTACACGTCACACGGGGTGCCGCGTCTTGCCGCCGCACCCCGCCCGCGTACCCGCCGTCAGCCGGCGCCGCCCGGCCTCGGGAGTGGCTTGCCGTACCAGAGCTCGATCAGGCGCGCGGCGATCGAGATCCCGAACGGGGGCAGGACCTCGCCCGACTCGAAGGCGGCCGTCAGGTCCTCGCGGGAGAACCAGCGGGCCTCCTCGATCTCCTCGCCGTCCACGTTGATCTCCGAGGAGGTGGCGCGTGCCATGAATCCGAGCATCAGGCTGGACGGGAACGGCCAGGGCTGGCTGGCGATGTACTCGACCTCGCCGACGGTGACGCCCGCCTCCTCGAACACTTCGCGGGCCACGGACTGCTCGATCGACTCGCCCGGCTCGACGAAGCCCGCGAGCGTCGAGAAGCGTCCCTCCGGCCAGTGCACCTGGCGGCCCAGCAGGGCCCGGTCCTGGTCGTCGGTGACCAGCATGATCACCGCGGGGTCGGTGCGCGGGTAGTGCTCGGCGCCGCAGGCCTGGCAGCGGCGGATGTGGCCGGCTGCCGCGATGACGGTGCGCTCGCCGCAGCGTGAGCAGAAGCGGTGCAGCCGCTGCCAGTTCTCCAGGGCCACGGCGTGCACCATGAGCCCCGCGTCCCGCGCGCCCAGGAGCAGCCCCGCCTCGCGCAGGCCGGCAGGACGGGCGGACTGGTCCATGCGGCCCGGCAGGGAGTCCTTCTGGAGGGCGAAGTAGCGCACACCCTCCTCGTCGGTCCCGAGGAAGTAGCGGTGGGTCTCGGTGAGCGGCGCCTCGAAGGACGGGGTCATGACGAGCTCGGTGCCGCCGTCCGGGGTGTCGTCGATCAGCGCCTGCCCGCCCGATACGACGAAGACTCTGGTCGTCGGGTGGCTCCAGGCCGCGGCGAGCCAGGCCTCGTCGAGCCTGTGGTGCGCGGAGCGGTCGATGCCGCTGGGCGCGGTGAGGCCGATCGGACGGTCAGCGGTGGCGTTGTCGAAGGTGCTCACAGGTGCTTCCTACTCCCCCGGGGGTGGATCGGGTGATCAGAGATTCAGCGTGGTGCCGCGGCCAGTTCGCCCCACAGATGGGCGGCGGTCTCCACGCCCTTGAGGAGGAGGTCGATCTCGACCTTCTCGTCGGGGCCGTGCCAGCCGTCGGACGGTACGGAGATGCCCAGGAAGAGGACGGGTGCGCCGAGCACGTCCTGCAGGTCGGCGGCGGGGCCCGAGCCTCCTTCGCGGGTGAAGAGGATCTTCTTCCCGAAGGCCCGCCCCATGGCACGGGCCACTGCCTGGAGGGCGGGGTGGTCCAGCGGGGTCAGGCAGGGGCGGGTGGCGGGGGCGAAGGTGATCCGGTGGCGGATGCCGGCCGGGATCTGTTCCTCGGCCCACTTGCGGACCATCTGCTGGACGCGCTCCGGATCCTGGCCTGCGACGAGCCGGAAGCTCAGCTTCACCAGGGCGGACGAGGGGATGACCGTCTTGCTGCCCGCCCCCTGGTAGCCGCCGCCGATGCCGTTGACCTCGGCGGTGGGACGCGCCCAGATGCGTTCCAGGGTGGTGTACCCGGCCTCGCCCGCGGTGGCCTGCGAAGCGGCGGTGCGCAGCCAGGTGGCCTCGTCGAAGGGCAGCTCGGCGAAGAGGGCGCGCTCGGTGTCGGTGAGTTCGGCCACGCCGTCGTAGAACCCTGGGACCGCGACCCGTCCCTGGGTGTCGTGGAGCGCGGCGACGAGGCGGGCCACGGCGGTCGCGGGGTTGGGCACGGCGCCGCCGAACGATCCGGAGTGGATGTCGTGGCCCGGGCCGTGCAGCTCGATCTCGCATTCGGCGAGGCCGCGCATTCCGGTGCAGACGGTCGGGGTGTTCTCGTCCCACATGCCGGTGTCGGAGACGATCACGACGTCGGCGGCGAGGCGGCCCGCACGCTGTTCGGCCAGGGCGCGGAAGTGCGGGGAGCCGGACTCCTCCTCGCCCTCGACGAGGAGCTTGAGATGCACGGCGGGGGTGGTGCGGCCGGTTGCCGCGAGGTGCGCCCTGACGCCGAGCGTGTGGAAGAACACCTGGCCCTTGTCGTCGGCCGCGCCGCGTCCGTACATCCTGCCGTCGCGGATCACCGGTTCGAAGGGGTCGGTGTGCCAGCCGTCCTCGCGGGCCGCGGGCTGCACGTCGTGGTGGCCGTAGACGAGGACGACCGGTGCGTCCGGGTCGTCGGACGGCCACTCGGCGAAGACGGCCGGGGCGCCGGGCGTCTCCCAGATCTCGGTGACGGGGAATCCGGTCTGCGCGAACTTGTCCTTGAGCCACTCGGCACTGCGCCGTACGTCTCCGTCGTGCTCCGGCTGTGCGGATACGGACGGGATGCGCAGCCACTCGGCGAGGTCGTCGAGGAAGGCTGTGCGGTGCTGCTCGGTGTACGTACGGACGGCGCTGTCCGGGGTGTCGCTCATGGTCCTGAGCCTAACGGCCCTGCGGAGGTGACTCGTCCAGCAGGAGCTGCTCCAGCTCTGCCCTGCCCGGCAGCCGGGCGGGGCTGACGGTCTCCCCGGTGCGTACGTACAGGAACGTCGCGGCGACCGCTTCGGGCGGAAGGCCGTGCAGTTCGGCCCAGGCCAGGCGGTAGACGGCGAGCTGGAGGGGGTCGGCCGTGTGGTGGTGGCCGGTCTTCCAGTCGACGATCTCGTAGGTGTCGCCCGTGCGGTAGACCGCGTCGATCCGGCCCCGGATCACCCGGCCGGCGAGGGTGATCTGGAAGGGGGTCTCGACGCGGTACGGGGTGCGCCGGGCGTACACGCTGCGCTCGAAGGCTTCCTTGAGCGCGGCGAGATCGCGTTCGTCGGCGATCTCCGTGTCGTTGTCGTCGCCCCCGGGGAGCTCGTCGGGGCCGAGCATGGGCAGCGGCAGCTCCTCGAATCTGGACTCCACCCAGGCGTGGAAGCGGGTCCCCCGGCGGGCGGCGGGCTGTGGGGGCCTGGGCATGGGGCGGGCCAGTTCCCGCGCGAAGCTCTCGGGGTCGTCGGCCAGGTGCAGGAGCTGGGTGGCGGAGAGCGAGGCGGGTACGAGGACGTCCCGCACGGATGCGCGGGCACGGCGCAGTTCACCGGCGAGGGCGTCGAGATCGCGGTCCCAGGAGGCGAGGGTGCGCGATTCCTCCGGGGTGAGCTCCGCGTCCGCGGGGGTGCGGGCGGCGGGGACCTGGGGGGTGGGCGGGGCATCGTGGGAGGGCGCACCGTCGGGGAACGGGTCGTCGTACGGTGCGTCGGTCTCGTCGTACAGCTCCTCCCCGTTGTCGTACGGGGGTTCCACATCCTCGTCGTACGGGGGCTCCTCGTACGCCAGGGCGGGGCCCTCCTCGTACACATCCGGTACGGGAGTGGCGGCCAAGGCCTCCAGGTGGGCCAGCACCGTGTCCCTGGCCTCGCGGCGGCGGGCCATGGACACGTCGTCCAGGGGAAGCGGCCAGGCCTGATCGGTGTCCTTCTCCTGGAGTGCCGGGTTCTCCTCGTCCTCCCCGGGCTCGTCGGCCCAGGCCTCGATCTCGCCGTATCCGGCGGCGCAGTGCTCGTACAGCGCCTCGAGGAAGGCGGACGGGCCGCGTGTCTTCTTCTGGGACGGGCCCCACCAGTGGCCGGAGCCGAGGAGCAGGCTGCGGGGGCGGGTGAAGGTGACGTAGCCGAGGCGGAGCTCCTCGGTGTGCTGGTGCTCCTTCATCTCCTCCTTGAAGGCCTTGAGGCCCTTGGCGTCCCAGGAGTGGATGACCGGGAGGGTGGCCGCGTCGCCGCGCAGTGCGTGCGGCAGCACCTTGGACTGCGAGGTCCAGGCGTCCCGGGACTGGCCGCTGGGGAACTGACCGGTGACCAGCCCCGGCACGGCGACGACGTCCCATTCCAGGCCCTTGGACTTGTGCGCGGTGAGCACCTTGACGGTGTTCTCCCCGCCGGGCAGGGCGTTGTCCAGGCCCTTCTCGTACTGCGCGGCGGTGCGCAGGAAGCCGAGGAAGGCGAGCAGGGAGGCTTCCCCGTCGACTGCGGCAAAGCCCGCGGCGACGTCCAGGAAGTTGGCGAGGGTCTCGCGGCGACGGGCGGCGAGGGCGTGCGGCGACGCGGAGAGTTCCACTTCGAGGCCGGTGGTGCCGAGGACGCGGTGCAGTACGTCCATGAGGGGGTCTGCCAGTGAGCGGCGCAGGTCGCGCAGCTCGGTGGCGAGGCGGGCGAAGCGGACGCGTGCCTCGGCCGAGAACGGCAGTCCGTCGTCCTCGGCCCCTCCGGACTCCAGGAAGGTGTCCAGGGCGTCGGCGAGCGAGATCACCTCGGCGGGGTCGATGCCTTCGACCGCTTCGGCGAGACGGCGGTCGGGGTCGAAGTCGTCGTCCTCGCCGTGGGAGGCACGGTGGACGAGGAGGCGGGCGCGGCGGCCGAGCAGTGCCAGGTCCCGGGCGCCGATCCGCCAGCGCGGCCCGATGAGCAGCCGGACGAGCGAGGCGTTGGCCCCGGGGTCCTGGAGGACCTCGCAGACGGCGACGAGGTCGGCGACCTCGGGGAGGTGCAGCAGCCCGGACAGCCCGACGACCTCGACCGGGATGTCCCGGGCGACGAGGGCGGCCTGGATCAGGGGGAAGTCTCCTGCGGTCCGGCACAGGACGGCGATCTCCCCGGGTGCGGTGCCGGTCCGTACGAGGTGGGCGAGGGAGTCGCCGAGCCAGTCGATCTCTTCGGCGTGGGTACGGAGCAGGGCGCACCGCACCATGCCGTCCCGCTCGGCACCGGGCGCGGGCCGCAGGGCCTCCACGCCCTCGTGCATGGCGCGCAGGGGGTCGGCGAGGCCGTTGGCGAGGTGGAGGAGGCGGCCGCCGCTGCGGCGGTTCTCGCTGAGGGAGTAGCGGGTGGCGGGGGTGCCGTCGGCGTGCGGGAAGTGGTGCGGGAAGTCGTCGAGGTTGGCGACGGAGGCGCCGCGCCAGCCGTAGATCGCCTGGCACGGGTCCCCGACGGCGGTGACGGCGTGGCCGGCCGCGGTTTCGCCCGACCCGCCGAAGAGGCCGGCGAGCAGGAGGCGCTGGGCCACGGAGGTGTCCTGGTACTCGTCGAGCAGGACGACCCGGAACTCGTCGCGCAGGATGGCGCCGACCTCGGGCCGGGTGAGGGTCAGCTCGGCGGAGAGTGCGATCTGGTCGCCGAAGTCGAGGAGATCGCGGCTGCGTTTGGCCGCCCGGTAGCGCCGGGTCAGTTCGAGGAGCTCGCGGCGGGCCTCGGCCGCCTCGGGGATCTTGCGCAGCTCGGCGTTGCTGAGCCTGGCCGTTGCGAGCGTGCGGAGCAGTTCGGTGTCGTACTCCGCGAGCTGTTCGGGGCGTACGAGGTGTTCGGCGAGCTCGGCGTCCAGGGCCAGCAGGTCGCTGACCAGCGTGGGGAAGGACCTGGTCAGCGCCGGGAAGGGGCCGGGGGCCTCGCGCAGCACCCGGGCGGCGAGCTGGTAGCGGGTGGCGTCGGCGAGGAGACGGGTGGTGGGTTCGAGCCCGATCCGCAGGCCGTGATCGGTGAGCAGCCGGCCGGCGAAGGCGTGGTACGTGGAGATGCTGGGTTCGCCCGGGGGGTTGTCCGGGTCGATGACGTCCGGGTCGGTGACCCCGGCTGCGACAAGGGCCTTGCGGACCCGCTCGGCGAGCTCGCCCGCGGCCTTGTTCGTGAAGGTGAGGCCGAGGACCTGCTCCGGGGCGACCTGTCCGGTCCCGACGAGCCACACCACGCGGGCCGCCATCACCGTGGTCTTCCCCGAGCCGGCTCCGGCCACGATCACCTGCGGGGCGGGCGGCGCGGTGATGCAGGCCGTCTGCTCCGGGGTGAAGGGGATCCCGAGGAGCTCCTTGAGCTGCTCGGGGTCGGTGATACGCGAGGACACTCCAGAGAGGCTAACCGGAGACACCGACAAAGCCGTCCTGCCCGGACAGAGCACGGGCAGGGGCCCGGGACAGTGCCCCGGACAGCACCCGGTCCGGTGCCCGGGACGTCGCAGGGCGGCTCACCCGGGACGTCACTCGATGATCTGACGGCCTTCGGGCTGTGCGCTGCACGAGGCCCGGAAGGTGCAGTGGGTGCAGTGCTGACCGGCCGTGGGTGTGAAGCGTTCGTCCAGGACGCGGCCGGCTGCCGTGGCCAGCAGGTCCGAGACCCACTCCCCCGACAGGGGTTCCTGGGCCTGCACCTTGGGAAGGGCGTCGCCGCCCTCCTTCTTCGGGGCCGGCTGGCGCAGCTGTACGAGTTCGGCACCGCCGGAATCGGGGCGCCGGCCGTCGAAGACGTCGTCGACGGCGCCTTCCCTGACCGCCAGCTGGTACACGGCGAGCTGGGGGTGCGCGGCCACCTCGTCCTTGGTCGGGGCCCCCTTCCCGGTCTTGAAGTCGACGACGTACGCCCGGCCCTCGGTGTCCTGTTCGACCCGGTCCATGGAGCCCCGGATGCGCACCGCGTACTCCCCCGCTTCGAGCGTCACGTCGAAGTCGTGCTCGCTGGCGGCCGGGGTGCGACCGGTGCGGTCCATGACGTGCCAGCGCAGGAAGCGCTCCAGGGCGGCGCGCGCCTGGTCCTTCTCCTGCTGGGACTTCCAGGGGGCGTCGAAGACCAGGCCGTTCCAGACGGAGTCCAGGCGCTCCATCAGGACGTCCAGGTCGGCGGCGGTACGGCCGGAGGCCACTTCGTCGGCGAGTACGTGGACCACGTTGCCGAAGCCCTGCGCGGCCGTCGCCGGGGCGTCGGCCTTCACCTCACGGCCCAGGAACCACTGCAGGGCGCAGGTGTTGGCCAGCTGGTCGAGGGCGCTCCCGGACAGCGCGACGGGATGGTCCCGGTCGCGGAGCGGCACCTCGGAACGGGTCGGCTCGTTCAGTCCCCACCAGCGGTACGGATGGGCCGCGGGCACCAGCGGCTGGCCCTCGTCGTCGGCCAGCGCGGCGAGCCGGGCGAGCCGGTGGGCGGCGGCGTCGCGCAGGGCGGCCGAGGCTGCGGGGTCGACGGTCGTCGCCCGGAGTTCGGCGACGAGCGAGGCGACCGCGAGCGGACGGCGGGGCCGGCCGGTGATGTCGCGGGGTTCGACCCCGAGTTCGGTGAGGAAGCGTGACGGCTGGTCGCCGTCGTCGGCGGGGGCCTTGACGGCCGTGACGACGAGACGTTCCCGGGCGCGGGTGGCCGCGACGTAGAACAGGCGGCGTTCCTCGGCCAGGAGCGCCCCCGGGGTGAGGGGTTCGGCCAGGCCGTCACGGCCGATCCGGTCCGCCTCGAGGAGCGAACCGCGGCGGCGCAGGTCGGGCCAGAGCCCTTCCTGCACCCCGGCGACGACGACCAGCCGCCACTCCAGGCCCTTGGAGCGGTGCGCGGTCATCAGCCGTACGGCATCGGGGCGCACGGCACGCCGGGAGAGCGTGTCGGCGGCGATGTCCTGGGCGTCGACCTCTTCCAGGAAGTTGAGCGCGCCTCGTCCTCCGGTGCGCTCCTCGGCGCGGGCCGCTGTCTCGAAGAGGGCGCACACGGCGTCGAGGTCCCGGTCGGCGTTCCGGCCGCCCGCGCCGCCGCGCAGGGCTGCCCGCTCCAGCCTTCCGGGCCAGGGGGTGCCGTCCCACAGGGCCCACAGGGCCTCCTCGGCGGTGCCGCCGCCCTCCAGGAGTTCGCGGGCCTTGCGCAGGAGCGCACCGAGGCGCTGGGCGCCGCGGGCGTATGCAGGATCGTGCGCGACGAGGCGCTCGGGCTCGGCGAGGGCCCGGGCCAGCAGCTCGCCGGACGGCGGCGGCACACGGTTGCCGGCGGCCCGCTCCTCGTCGCGCAGGGCACGGCCCAGGCGCCGCAGATCGGCGGCGTCCATGGAGCCGAGCGGGGAGGTGAGGAGGGTGAGGGCGGTCTCGGTGTCGAGCCGGCCCGCATCCGCGGCGCTGTCGGTGTCAGTGTCGGTGTCGGTGTCGCCGTCACTGTCACTGTCGGTGTCGCCGTGGGCGGTGTCCTCGCCCGTCCCGGCGTCCTCGTGCCGCTCGGGCACGGCGCGGCCCACCGCCGCCGTCGCCACCGTCCGCAGCGCGGTCAGCAGGGGTGCGACCGCCGGCTCATGTCGCAGCGGAAGGTCGTCGCCGTCCACCTCCAGCGGCACACCGGCGGAGGTCAGCGCCCTGCGCACGGCGGGAATCGACCGGCCTCCGGCACGCACGAGGACCGCCATGTCCTTCCACGGCACGCCCTCCTCCAGGTGCGCACGCCGCAGCAGGTCGGCGATGTTCTCCAGCTCGGTGGAAGCGGTCGGATAGGTGTACGTCTCGACGCGGCCGCCTCCGCGTACGGCGGACAGCTCGCGGTGGGCCCGGACCTTGTCCGACGGCAGGCGGGTGAGCGGCATCCGGCGGGTGAGCAGCCGGGTGGCGGCGAGCAGCTGCGCGCCGGAGCGGCGCGAGGTGGTGAGGACACCGACGGGGGCGGGCGCGCCGTCGGCACGGCGGAAGGTGTCGGGGAACTCGAGGATGCCGTTCACATCGGCGCCCCGGAAGGCGTAGATCGACTGGTCCGGGTCGCCGAAGGCGATCAGTGTCCGGCCTCCCCCGGTGCCCGGGGCGCTCCCGGAGTTCCCCGCGAGCGCGTGCAGCAGCCGCACCTGGGCCGGGTCCGTGTCCTGGTACTCGTCGACGAAGACCGCGTCGTAGCTCCGGGCCAGCAGTGCGCCGACCTCGGGACGCTCGGCGAGCAGGACGGCCCGGTGGACCAGTTCCGCGTAGTCCAGGACGCCCTGTGCGTCGAGGACGTCCAGGTATTCGGCGAGGAACTGCGCGGCGGCGCTCCAGTCCGGGCGGCCGGTGCGGCGCGCGAAGGCGGCGAGGGCGTCCGGGCCGAGACCGAGTTCGCGGCTGCGGGCCAGCACCGCGCGCACCTCGTCGGCGAAGCCGCGCGTGGTCAGACAGGCCCGCAGCTCGTCGGGCCAGCGGACATGGGCGAGCCCTGCCTGTTCGAGGCCGAGCTGGCCCGCGAGGAGCTCGCGGACGGTGACGTCCTGCTCGGGTCCGGAGAGCAGCCGCAGCGGATCGGCGAACAGGTCGGCGTCCTGGTGTGCGCGCACCAGGGCGTAGCAGTACGAGTGGAAGGTGGTGGCCTGCGGGCCCCTGGGGCCACCGAGCCGGGACGCCATCCGGTCGCGCAGTTCCACGGCCGCCTTGCGGCTGAAGGTGAGGACCAGGATGCGGGCCGGGTCGGTCCCCGCGGCCACGCGGGCGGCGACGGCCTCGACGAGCGTGGTGGTCTTGCCCGTGCCCGGTCCGGCGAGGACCAGCAGCGGGCCGGTCCGGTGGTCAACCACCGCGCGTTGACCTGCGTCCAGGAGAGGGGGGTCCACGGATCCCGGCGGGGTGCGCACCAGCCGGTAGGCGCCCGGGGTCCGCCGCCGTGCCTGACGGTGCGGACTGTTCCGGGTGGTGAAGGAGGAGCTCACGTGGATCGCCGGTCCTGGTGGGTGTACTCGGTCTGCTCGGGTGGCCTGGGTGTGCTGGGAACGAAGGAGCGGAGCGTGCCGCGCGTGGACGACGCTACGCCAGCGGCGGGCCGGCGCGCAGCGACTGGGCTGCGTCCCTCGTCACGTGTGCGCCCCGCGGATCCGGCTCGTGTCCCGTACCGGCCCGGCGCATGTCTCCTGGGCGCGCGATGGCCGAAGCTGTCAGATGTGAGCTTCCTCGCCCCCGGCCGGACCGTGGTCCGGACCGCTGCCCGGACGGCCTGTCGCGTCCGTGACGCCGTCCCATCTGGCGCGCTTCATGTCGAGGCGCGGGAGGTGCACACCACTGCGCGAGGCTTCGCGCAGTGGTGTGCCCTCCTCGCGGTAGTGGTCCAGCGCCCGCAGCTCGTGCCCCGGGAGCAGTGCCCCGTCGGCCCGCACGACACGCCACCAGGGCACCGCGGAGCCGTACAGGGCCATCGTCCGGCCGACCTGTCTCGGTCCGCCGTCGCCGAGCCACTCCGCCACATCGCCGTACGTCATGACGCGGCCGGGCGGGATCAGGTCGGCGACGTCCAGGACCCGCTCCGCGTACTCGGGCAGTTCCGCGTCCGTGGGGGGCTGCGGCGCCGCACCGGCAGCGCCGCCGCTCGTCCGGTCTTCGCTCATCCGGCACATCCTGCCGTACGCCACCGACAGCCGTGCCGGTTCGGTGTCGCCCTGATCACACAGCGTGCACGCGAGGGCAAAGGAGCGTATGTTGCGCATCGCGCACCCGTGCAATGCACCCTGATGCCCCCCTCTGTCTGCAGGCCGTGCCACCATCATGCGGGCGGTGACCGGTGATACGAGAACACGAAGACCAATCAGAGGCGACGAAGGAGCAGGGCGTGCAGCCACCGAAGGCGGCCGACGCCTCTGATGCGGAGCCGCGGCCGAACGCGGCCGACGCCCCGGATGCGCAGACCGCCGCCACGGACGACCGGAGCACCCCCGGGACCGAGGGGGAGCACCTCGCGGGCTCGACCCTCGCCACGGCCGGCGCGGGGCTGACCGACCGCGTATCGGGTGACGAGCCGCTGCTGCCCGCCCGTGTGCACCGCCCCTCCGATCTGCTGCGGCTCCTCGTCGGTGTCCTCGCGATCGTCCTTCTCTTCTCCATCGCCGCCTTCGCCCAGGGCACCACCACCGGCCTCGAGGACGACATCTCCAAGGGCACCGACCAGGCGCCCGACCTGCTGATCAAGATCGCCGGACTGGTGTCCAGCATCGCTGTGCTGCTCGTACCGGTCGCCTTCGCGATCGAGCGTCTGGTCAAACGTGACGGGCTGCGCATCGCGGACGGCGTGCTCGCCGCCGTGCTGGCCCACGGGGTGACGCTGGCCACCGACCTCTGGGTCGCGAGATCGGCGTCCGGGACGATCCAGGACGCGCTGACCCAGCCGCAGCCCGGTGACGCGCTCACCGATCCCGTACACGGTTATCTCGCCCCCGTGATCGCCTACATGACAGCGGTGGGCATGGCGCGCAGACCGCGCTGGCGGGTCGTGCTGTGGGTGGTGCTGCTCCTGGACGCGTTCGCGATGCTGGTCGGTGGCTACACCACGCCGTTCTCGATCATCCTGACCGTGCTCATCGGCTGGACCGTGGCGTACGGCACGCTGTACGCGGTCGGTTCGCCGAACGTCCGTCCGACCGGCCAGCACCTGATGGCCGGTCTGCGCCATGTGGGCTTCCACCCGGTCGCCGCGATGCGCACCGAGGACACCGCCGACAACGTCGACCAGAGCGACCGCGGCCGCCGCTATCTGGTCACCCTGGAGGACGGTCCACCGCTGGATGTGACGGTCGTCGACCGGGAACAGCAGGCACAGGGCTTCTTCTACCGGGTGTGGCGCAGGCTCACCCTGCGCAGCATCACCCAGCGCCGCTCCATCCAGTCACTGCGCCAGGCTCTGGAGCAGGAGGCGCTGCTCGCGTACGCGGCGATCGCCGCCGGGGCCAACGCGCCCAAGCTGATCGCGACCTCCGAGCTCGGTCCCGACGCCGTGATGCTGGTGTACGAGCACATCGGCGGGCGCTCGCTGGACTCGATGGAGGACGAGGAGATCACCGACGACCTGGTGCGCGGCGCCTGGCGGCAGGTCAAGGCGCTCCAGTCGCGGCGGATCGCGCACCGCAGGCTCACCGGTGACGCGATTCTGGTGGATCGTTCCGGCACGGTGTTCGTCACGGATCTCCGCGGCGGTGAGATCGCCGCCGGCGACCTGATCCTGCGCATGGACGTCGCCCAGCTGCTGACCACCACGGGGCTTCGGGTGGGTGCCGAACGGGCGGTGGCCGGGGCGCTCGCCGTGCTCGGTCCCGACGCCGTGGCCGACAGCCTGCCGCTGCTCCAGCCGATCGCGCTCAGTCGCTCCACCCGGGCGACGCTGCGCAGGATCGCCCGCGAGCGCTCGCAGCGCGAGCGTGAGGCCGTGCTCGAGGCCTCCCAGTCGGCCAAGCAGGCCAGGGCGGACGGGCAGGACGAAGCGGCGGCAGGCGACCGCAAGACGGCACGCAAGTCGCTGCGCACGGAGAAGCAGGCCGAGAAGCGCGCGATCGACGACGCCCTGGACGAGGCACGCGAGGAGGACCTGCTCGCGCAGATCCGCCGGCAGGTGCTGCTGATCCGGCCGCAGGCGCCGGTCGAGCCGGTGCGGCTCGAACGCATCAAGCCGCGCACCCTGTTCAGCTTCATCGCGGGTTCGATCGCCGCGTACTTCCTGATCTCGCAGGTCACCGAGGCCGACTTCGGGACGGTCGTCGAGCAGGCGGAATGGGGCTGGGTGGCGGCGGCGCTGGGCTTCTCCGCCCTCAGCTACATCGCGGCGGCCATGAGCCTGCTGGGCTTCGTGCCGGAGCGGGTGCCGTTCGGCAAGACGGTGCTGGCGCAGGTGGCCGGGTCGTTCGTGAAGATCGTCGCACCGGCGGCGGTCGGAGGTGTGGCCCTGAACACCCGCTTCCTGCAGCGCGCCGGAGTACGCCCGGGGCTCGCCGTCGCGAGTGTCGGCGCCTCCCAGCTGTTCGGTCTCGGCTGCCACATCCTGCTGCTCGCCCTGTTCGGCTATCTGACCGGTACGGAGAAGACGCCGGACTCGCTCACCCCGTCGAGAACGGTCATCGCGGGGCTGCTCACCGTCGCGGTGCTCGTGCTGGTGGTGACCGCGATCCCCTTCATGCGGAAGTTCATCGTGACCCGGGTGCGGTCGCTGTTCGCCGGGGTCGTGCCCCGCATGCTCGACGTCGTGCAGCGCCCGCAGAAGCTGGTCACCGGCATCGGCGGCATGCTGCTGCTGACCGGCCTGTTCGTGCTCTGCCTGGACGCGTCCATCCGCGCGTTCAGCGGTCCCGACGTACCGCAGCTCAGTTACGCCAGCATCGCGGTGGTCTTCCTCGCGGGCAACGCCCTGGGATCCGCGGCGCCGACCCCGGGCGGTATGGGGGCGGTCGAGGGTGCGCTGACCCTGGGTCTCATCGCGGTGGGCCTGCCGAAGGAGGTCGCGGCGCCTGCGGTGCTCCTGTACCGCGTGATGACGCTGTGGCTGCCGGTGCTTCCCGGCTGGATCTGCTTCAACCAGCTGACCCGGAAGGGCGAGCTCTAGAGCGCGTCCCAGGACACGCTCCGGAACAAACCGCGCGGGGCACGTGCCACTCGCATGGACCGTGCCCCGCGCGCTCCCCAGCGCCCCGCCGCACGATGGGGTCATGAGGACCTCCCCCGCCCTGCGTGCCGCTGCCCTCGCTGCCACCACCGCCGTGCTGCTGCCGCTGGCGGCCTGTTCCGACAGCGACGACAGCGGGGGTACGGACCGGGCGAAGCCCTCCACGGCATCGACCGCCTCCCCCACGGCGACGGCGGAGGAGCTGTCCTCCCAGAAGCTCGACTGGCAGCCCTGTCCCGCCCCGAACGAGGCCCAGGGCAGCGGGGCCTCGCCCTCCCCGCTGCCGGGCGGGGCGGTATGGGAGTGCTCCTTCATGGACGTGCCGCTCGACTACGCGGAGCCGGACGGCAGGACCATCGAACTGGCGCTCGTCCGGGCCAGGGCAAGGAACCAGGACCGCAGGATCGGTTCGCTCGTCTTCAACTTCGGCGGACCGGGCGCCTCCGGTGTCGCCACCCTGCCGTCCTTCGGAACGGAGTACGAGACGCTCCGTACCCGCTACGACCTGGTGAGCTTCGACCCTCGCGGGGTGGGCCGCAGCGAGGGCGTCGCCTGCTCGGACGACGAGGAACTCGACGCGCGGTACGAGAAGGACGGCACCCCGGACGACGCCGCCGAGGAGAAGGCCTTCGTCGAGGACCAGAAGTCCTACATCGCGGACTGCGAGGACAACTCCGGCGACGTGCTGCCCTTCGTCGGTACGACGAATGCCGCCAGGGACATGGACCTGCTCCGCGAAGTGCTCGGCGACGACAAGCTGAACTACTTCGGGATCTCGTACGGGACGGAACTGGGCGGTGTCTACGCCCACCAGTTCCCGAAGGAGGTCGGCCGCATGGTCCTGGACGCCGTCGTCGACCCGACGGAGAACTCCAAGGAGTCCTCGCTCGGCCAGGCCGAGGGCTTCCAGCTCGCCCTGGACAACTTCACCGCCGACTGCGCCGAGCGCGACGACTGCAGGCTCCCCGGTTCCACCTCGCAGGAGGTCCAGGACTGGATCGCCGCACTCCTCGCCCAACTGGAGAAGAAGCCCGTCCCGGGCCTCGGCGAACGCGAACTGACACAGACCCAGGCCACCACCGGCATCGCGTCGGCCCTCTACTCCAAGGAGACGTGGCCGCTGCTCGAACAGGGTCTCGACGAGGCGGACGGTGACAACGGCGGGCTGCTGCTCGCGCTCGCCGACTCGCTGAACGGCCGCTCCGAGGACGGCCGCTACGACAACTCGAACGCCGCCAACGCGGCCATCAACTGCGCCGACTCCAAGGAGCGGTTCACCCTGGAGCAGACCAGGGCGGCCCTCCCCGCGTTCCGTGAGGCCTCCCCGGTCTTCGGCGACTACCTGGGCTGGGGACTCATGTCGTGCACCGGCTGGCCCGTCGCGGGCGCCTGGGAAACTCCCGACGTCAGCGCCCCGGGTTCGGCACCCATCCTGGTCATCGGCAACACCGGGGACCCGGCGACGCCGTACGCGGGCGCCAAGGCGATGGCGGCCGAGCTCGGCAAGGGGGTCGGGATCGAGCTCACCTACAAGGGCGAGGGGCACGGTGCGTACAACGGCGGCAGCGTCTGTGTGCAGAGGGCCGTGGACGGCTATCTGCTGAACGGGAAGGTACCGGCGACGGGCACGGTCTGTGAATGACAGCCCTTAGCATGACCGGGCATCTGAAACGCCCGCGTGCGCCCACCGCCTTCGCGGAATCGGGCTCCGGGCAACGGGGAGGGAACGCACATGCGTGTACGCGGACGGGCCGCCAGGGCCGCTGCCCTGGCCGGGGCGGCCCTGCTGACGGCAGGAGTGCTGGCGGGATGCGACAGCCCCGCACCCCCTCAGCCCGCGTCCCCGGAAACCGCGTCCGCGCGGCCCGGCTCCCCGCCGTCCTCCTCGTCCGCCCCCCAGAAGCTGAGCTGGAAGCGCTGCGAAGCCCCGGAGGGCGGCAGGGCACCCGGTCCCGCCTGGCGGTGCGCCACCGTCGACGTCCCGCTGGACTACGCGCGCCCGGACGGCGACACGATCGGCATCGCACTGATCCGCAAGCAGGCCACGGCGAAGAGCCGGCGCATCGGCTCCATGCTCTTCAACTTCGGCGGCCCCGGGGGCTCAGGCGTCGACATCCTGCCGCGCGCCGCCGGTTCGTACCGGAAGCTGAACACCCGCTACGACCTCGTCGGCTTCGATCCCCGCGGCGTCGCCGGCAGCTCCGGGGTCCGCTGCCGCACCGACGAGGAGCAGGAAAAGGCCTACCGCGAGATCGACATGACCCCGGAGACGGCTGCGGAGGAGACCGCGTTCGTCAAGGACGGCGCGGACTTCGGCGCCGGCTGCGAGCGCCGGTCCGGCAAGGTGCTCCCCCATGTCGGCACGACGAACGCGGCCCGGGACATGGACGTGATCCGCAGGACGCTCGGCGACGAGAAGCTTTCCTACTTCGGCATCTCGTACGGTACGGAGCTCGGCGGAACGTACGCCCATCTCTTCCCGAAGAACGTGGGACGGGTCGTGCTGGACGCGGTCGTCGACCCGACGGCGGACACCGTGGGCCACGCGCGCAACCAGGCGACGGGCTTCCAGCGGGCGCTGGAGAACTACCTCGAGGACCGCGGCCAGGACCCGGAGGCGGGCACACGGCGGATAGCGGCGCTCCTGCGGCGGATCGACGCCGACCCCCTGCCGACCTCCTCGGGCCGCAGGCTCAACGAGACGCTCGCCATCACCGGCATCGTGACCCCTCTCTACTCGAAGAGCGGCTGGCCGACCCTGACGGACGCGCTCGACGAGGCCCAGAACAGTGGCACGGGCGACGGGCTGCTCCGGCTGGCCGACTCGTACAACGGCCGTGACGAGGAAGGGCACTACGACACCCAGAACCATTCGCAGCGGGCGATCTCCTGCGCCGACACCAAGGCCAGGCCGACGGCGTCCGAGGCGCGGGCACTGCTGCCCGAGTTCCGCGAACTGTCGCCGGTCTTCGGCCCGTTCCTGGCGTGGGACACGGCCGGATGGTGCGCCCGGTGGCCGGTCGCGGGGGAGCACGACACGCCGGAGGCGAGTGCTCCGGGCGCCGCGCCGATGCTCGTCATCGGCACGACAGGCGACCCGGCGACACCGTACGAGGGCGCGCAGAAGATGGCCGACGAGCTGGGCGAGGGGGTCGGCATCATGGTGACCAACAAGGGTGAGGGGCACGGCTCGTACGGCGAGAGCACGTGCGTCACCTCGCTCGTCGACGCCTACTTCCTGGACGGGAAGATCCCGGCGGACGGCCGGACCTGCGGCTGACGGCCCCATGCGGAAGGGGCCGGCCCCGGTGCGGAGCCGACCCCTTCCGTACAGCGGAAGACCTAGTAGACCGGCTTCTCGGGCTCGATCTGGTGGACCCAGCCGATCACGCCGCCGCCCACGTGCACCGCGTCGGCGAAGCCCGCCGACTTGAGGACCGCGAGGACCTCGGCGCTGCGGACACCCGTCTTGCAGTGCAGGACGATGCGCCTGTCCTGCGGAAGGTCCTGAAGCGCGTTGCCCATCAGGAACTCGTTCTTCGGGATCAGCTTGGCGCCCGGGATCGAGACGATCTCGTACTCGTTCGGCTCGCGGACGTCGATGATCTCGATCTTCTCGTCCCCGTCGATCCACTCCTTGAGCTGCTTGGGAGTGATCGTGGAGCCGGCCGCCGCCTCCTGGGCCTCCTCGGACACGACGCCGCAGAAGGCCTCGTAGTCGATGAGCTCGGTGACGGTGGGGTTCTCGCCGCAGACCGCGCAGTCCGGGTCCTTGCGGACCTTGACCTGGCGGTACTGCATCTCCAGGGCGTCGTAGATCATCAGCCGGCCGACCAGCGGGTCGCCGATGCCGGCGAGCAGCTTGATGGCCTCGTTGACCTGGATGGAGCCGATGGACGCGCAGAGCACGCCCAGGACACCGCCCTCGGCGCAGGACGGGACCATGCCGGGGGGCGGCGGCTCCGGGTAGAGGCAGCGGTAGCAGGGACCGTGCTCGGACCAGAAGACGGACGCCTGGCCGTCGAAACGGTAGATCGAGCCCCAGACGTACGGCTTGTTCAGCAGGACCGCGGCGTCGTTGACGAGATAGCGGGTGGCGAAGTTGTCCGTGCCGTCCACGATCAGGTCGTACTGGGCGAAGATGTCCATCACGTTCTCGGCTTCGAGCCGCTCCTCGTGAAGGACGACGTTCACCAGCGGGTTGATACCCAGCACCGAGTCCTTGGCCGACTGGGCCTTGGACCGGCCGATGTCGGCCTGGCTGTGGATGATCTGGCGCTGCAGGTTCGACTCGTCGACCTCGTCGAACTCCACGATGCCGAGCGTGCCGACACCGGCCGCGGCCAGGTACATCAGGGCCGGCGAGCCGAGCCCGCCGGCGCCGACACAGAGCACCTTCGCGTTCTTCAGCCGCTTCTGTCCGTCCATCCCGACATCCGGGATGATCAGGTGGCGGGAGTACCTGCGGACCTCGTCGACGGTGAGCTCAGCAGCTGGCTCGACCAAGGGTGGCAGCGACACAGGAACCTCAACAATGCAGGTGGTCGGTTTCTACGTACTTCATCTACGTACGGTTGTTCTGCCGTAACACTGCCACGCCGCTCCTCATTCCGAGATACCGGGTCCGATCCGCGAGACAAATTCGTCCCAGTAGCTGGGCAGTGCCGCAAATGGGTTCGTTTGTCCTCGTCGGTCGTCACGGTCGGTGAAGAAGATCGTGCCCGCGCCCTGCCACCGGGCGACGCGCATGGCCTCCTCCAGGTGGGTGCGCGGAACCCCGTGGACGAAGTGGGCGAAGCGGCCCGGCTCGTACGCGGCGGTCCACTCGGCCACCTGCGACCAGCGGTAGTCGGTCCACGGCCCGCGGAAGGTGACCAGCTGGTCGGCGGCCTCGGCGTAGCCGGGATGCGGGTGGGTGCCGTGCCCCAGGACCAGCATGCCGCCCCCGTCCGCGCTGTCGCTGTCCTCCAGGAGCGCACCCAGGGTGCTGGTGAGCCGGCGGACCGCCGGGAGGCCGGCGCGCTCGGCGGGGCAGCGGTCGAGGTAGAAGCCGCCGACCCGGTACCAGTCGAGGAAGGACTGGGCGTCGGCGACCAGTTCCCCGAAGGGGCGGCTGCCGAAGGCCAGGTCGAGGTGGCCGAGCAGCCGGCCGCCCGCCGCCCGTACCGCGTCGTCGGGAGCCTCTCCGTGCAGGGCCCGTTCCCGGGCGTTACGGAGGCGGCCCGCCGCCTCCAGACAGTGCGGGTCGGGTCGGGCCCCCGGCCCGTTGTCGATGTTGAGGACCGCCCAGTGCAGCGGCGTGCCGGGGCGGTTGAGCTCGGCCCACTCGGTGGGGGCGAGCATCGGATGGGCGTAGCCGGGGACGCCGACGCCGAGCTGTTCGGCGCCGCTGGTCCGCAGGGCGGCGCCGGTACTGGTCAGATACGGCATGCCGCCTCCATCCAGATGTCGGCCAGGGACTCCTCCAGATTGATCCGGGGGCGCCAGCCGAGCCGGTCCCTGGCGGTGCGCACATCGGCCTGCTGCCACGCGCCGCAGCCGTCCGGGTAGGGGGACGGGGTCGCGGCGAGATGCTCGACGACGGACTCCGCGGAGGTCCGGGGCGCGCCGATCGGGAGCCGGGCGGGAGGCGAGTCCAGCTCGTGGAGAGCGCCCGCGTATCCGGCGACCCTGGCGAGGACCGCCGCCGCGTCGCGCAGCCTCACGGCCCTGCCGGTGCCGATGTTGACGACGCCCTGGGCGGCGGACAGCGAAGCGGCGTGGACGGCGCGCGCCACGTCCCGTACGTCGACGAAGTCGCGCTGCACACCGAGGCCGCTGAGCTTGAGCTCGGGGTCGCCGGACTGCATGGCGCGGCGCATCGTCTCGGCGAGCCTGCCGAGCGGGGAGCCCGCCGGGGTGCCGGGCCCGACCGGCGAGAAGACCCGCAGGACGACGGCGTCCAGGCCGGAGCCGAGGACGAGCTCGGTGGCGGCGAGCTTGCTGACGCCGTACGGGCCTCCGGGACGGGGCACGGCGTCCTCGGGGGTGGACGAACCGGGCTGCGAGGGCCCGTACTCGGAGGCGCATCCGACCTGGACGAGCCGGGCGCTGCAGCCGCTGCGCCGCATGGCCTCGCAGACGGTGGCGACGGCGACGGTGTTGTGGCGGGTGAGGTCGCGTGCGCCGCCGCGGGTGGCGCCCGCGCAGTTGACGACGACTCCGGGGTGGACCGCGTCCAGGAAGCGGGTGAGCGCTCCGGGACTTCCGCCAGCGAGGTCGAAGCGTACGTCGGCGTCGTCGCCGCGGCCGAGCGCCGTGAGGTGCACGGCGGGGTCGGCGAGCAGGCGGTCGGCGACGAAGCGGCCGAGGAATCCATTGGCTCCGAGCAGCAGAACCCTCATCGCGCGCCCCCTGAGTGCCGACGGCGGGTTGCCGGTGCGAGGGATTGGGGGGTCATGTCCGGTGTCTCCTTGAGGAAGGTGTGGTGCGGGAGGAAGGTCCGCGGCGTCGGCTCCGCGGATGGGCGTTCTCTGGTTACGCCGTGGCGTGGGCGGAAGCCCGGGAGAGCGCGACCGAGGCGTGGATCAGGAGGCCGAGGGCGGCGACGCCGCAGGCCAGGGTGGGTACTCCTCCGGTGCCGGCCGTCATGACGAGGGCCTCGACGGGCCGGGCGAGGAGGTCGAGACCGGGCAGCCGCCCGGCCAGGATCAGGAAGGGAGCGGCCACTTCGACGGCGCATGCTGCGGCGAGTCCGGTGGCGGCGGGTTCGGGGAAGCCGTGGACGGCCAGCAGGCGGGCCAGGAAGAGCAGGGCTCCGAGCGCGGCCGGGGCGAGAGGGGCTCCGCCGCCCCCGTAGCCGAGATCCGCGAGGAACAGCAGGGCGCCCAGCGCGCACAGGAAGACGGCGACGAGGCCGAGGAGCAGGGGGCGTACTCCGTCACCGAACTCCGCCAGCCCGTGGCTGCCGGCGAGGCGGTCGCGGGCGTGCACGGCGAACAGGTGCGCGCACCAGGCGGCGGGGGCCACGGCCAGCGCCAGCCCGAGCACGGGCGCGGGCGCCGCCGCCCAGTGCCCGTCGGGACCACCGCTGATGACCTGGCCGAGCAGATCGTCGCCGTACACCGCGTAACCGAGGAGCCAGCAGACGTACAGCGTGACGCCGCCGACGCTGTCCGCGGTGCGCAGGGGGCCGGTCCGCAGGCAGAGCCGGAGCGCGAGGGCGACGAGCAGCGCCCCGACGGCCGTCACGGCGAACCGCGCCTCCCCGTCGAGGACCCCTTCGGTGGCCCTGAGCGCCCCGACGGTCGCGAGGCACGCGGCGCCGGGCAGCAGCGCGAGCAGCGTCCAGCCGGCCCGCGCCTCGGTGTCGGGCCCCGGCTGCGGGGCGTCGGAGGGGGTGGGCCGTACAGCGCCCGGTACGCGGGCGTAGAGCTCCTCCGCGAGGCTGAAGACGTCACGGTGCCGGTAGCGGGCGGCGGTGCGGTCGGTGAGCCCGTGGGCCTCCAGACCGGCGGCGATCTCCAGGGGGTCGACGGCCCGCTCGCAGAGGTCGCGGTGCCGGTGCATGAGCAGCTTCACGGGGTCGGCGGGGCCGCGCCGCGCGGCGGGCCTGCGGGCGGGGTGGTAGGCGATCTCGGGTGCGCGGACGCCGGGGGCGGCCGGTTCCGGGGCACCGCCGGCCGGCGACGCGGACGTCCCGCCGTCCGTGTCGCCGGTGGCCGTGGCGGACAGCGGGTCCGTCGCGGTGGCCTCCGGGGCGCGCTCCGGCAGTGCGGCGGCTCCGGCCCGGACGTCGGTCGGTCGGCCCATCGTGGGTCCTCCGTGGTCATGGCCGGTCAGGTCGTCACGCATCGCGGTCCCCCGCTCGGCGTGCGCCCGCGCACACGCCCTCCTCGGCTCCGACCGCCCAGCTCGGCACCCGGGGGGCGCCCGAAGCCGCCGGGGCGGGAGGCAGGTGGCCCAGCACATGGGCCTCGGGGGGTGTGGCGAAGGGGCGTGGCGGGCCGTCGGGGTCCTCGGGACCCGCTGTCGCCGCCCATCGGGCCGGGGACTGCATCACGAGGTCCAGATAAATGCCGCGAAATGCCGCAAGGTTCTGCTCGACGGTGAAGAGTTCGAGCGCCCGGGCACGTGCCGCGGCGCCGAGTCGTGCGCGGCGCTCGGGGTCGCGCAGCAGCGCGACGCAGGCGTCGGCGAGCGCCCGGGGGTTGCGCGGGGGCACCACGAGCCCCGTACCGCCGATGACTTCGACCACGGCGCCCACGTCCGTCGAGACGGTGGCCCTGCCGCAGAACATCGCCTCGACCAGGCTGATGGGGAAGCCCTCGACAACGCTGGACAGGACGACGACACCGCCCGCCGCGTAGGCCTCCGCCAGGTCGGGTACCTCGGGGCCGCCGATCTCCTCGAAGGTGACCGGGTTGTCGCCCACGGCGTGCGCGTCCGTCGCCTCGTCGGGGAAGAGCTGGGCGGCGAGCGCCTTGCAGTGCGCGAGGTAGGTGTTCCCCTCGCCGCCCTGGGCCGGGGCCCCGAAGATGCGCAGCCGGGCGTCCGGTTCGGCCCGGCGCACCTCGGCGAAGGCGTGCAGCAGGGCGATCAGGTCCTTGGCGGGTTCGATCCGTCCGATCCAGACGAGCGTGTCCGGACCGCCGTCGTCGTCGCCCTCCCCGACGGCCGCGAAGCGCTCCGCCTCCATGCCCGGGTAGACCGTGCGCAGCTTGGCGCGGTCGGCCCCGCACCGCTCCTGCCAGCGGCGTACATGGGTGTTGCCGGGCGTGATGACCGCGGCCTGCCGGTACACCTCGGAGGCCAGCTGCCCGTGGAAGTTGGCCAGCAGGGCGCGCACCGGCGCACCGAACGGCGCCTCGGGCGCGGCCAGATAGTGCGTCCGCAGCGGTACACCGTGTTCCGTGACCAGCAGCGGTACTCCGAAGAAGCGTTTGGCCAGCAGCCCGGGCAGGGCCGCGGCGCCGCCGGAGGCCGCGTGGCAGAGGTCGACCGCCCCGAGGCTCTCCTCGTCGTACCAGTCGAGGGAGAGCGGGCGCAGGACGCGCTCCAGTTCGGCGGCGAAGGCGAGGTAGTCGGGGACGGTCGCGCCGTGCACGGTCCGTCCGGTCCCCGGGGCGCGGCACGCCGACTCCACGATCCGTACGGTCACCTCGGAGCGCAGTGCGGTGTGCAGGCCACCGCGCTCCCGGGCCAGTTCGGCCAGACCGTAGAGGCCGTCGGTGAAGCGGTCCGCCGACGCGGCGCAGGCGGCCGCCCGCCCGGTGTCCTCGCCGGTCTCCGCGGCGGCGTCGCCCCCCGCACAGACCGCGTCGACGAGCGCCGTCACGTGCGAGGTGAAGCGCCGCCGGTCGCGCCGCCCGTACGAGCGCCCGAGGCCGGTGGCGAGCCGGCCGGGCAGCCCTCTCGGACGGAGTCCGTGCCGGGCCTCGTCGTCGTGCGTCCACAGCGGCGCCGTCCGCACCCGCGCGACCCGGTCCGGGAGCCTCACCCAGCCCTGTTGTTCCTGGTGGGCGGAGCGGCTGAGCGCGAAGAGGTCGAACTCGTGCTGGGGCAGACCGCGCACCAAGCGGTCGCACCAGAGTCTGGACTCACCGGTCGCATACGGATAACCACCGTCCGTGAGGAGTCCGATCCGCACGAGCACACCCCCGATCTCCCTTGTGGGCGGCCGCCGTTGATCGGCGACTCACAGCGGGACGACCGTAAGCGGATACGCCGGTGGTGCGACGGACGGTTGTCCGTCGCACCACCGAAAGGGGTGAACCACCGTAACTTTCCCGCCCCCGTCGCGTTCTGTCGCGATAAGGTGCCGTTCGGTTACAGGGCGTCAGGCTGCGGCCAGCTCCTTGCGGGCGGCGCGGCGCACGGCCGCACGTGCCGGATCGAGCGCCGGAACAGCCGCCAGGAGCTGCTTCGTGTACGGGTCCTGCGGGGATCCGTACACCTCGTCCACCTCTCCCTGTTCGACGATCCGGCCCGCCCGCATGACCGCCACCCGGTCGCTGACCTGCCGTACGACCGCCAGGTCGTGGGCGATGAAGACCAGGCCGATGCCCAGCTCGCGCTGGAGCTCGGCGAGCAGCGCGATCACCTGGGCCTGGGTCGTGACGTCGAGCGCGGAGACCGGTTCGTCGCACACGATCAGCTTCGGCTCCGCCGCCAGTGCGCGGGCGATCCCGATCCGCTGCCGCTGCCCCCCGCTGAACTCGTGCGGGTAGCGCTCGTACCGGTCGGCGTCGAGTCCTACCCTCTCCAGCAGTTCGCGCACCCGGTCCCGGATCCGTGTCTCGTCGCTCCCGCCCGCCGCACGGAGCGGATCGGCGACGGACTCACCGATCGAGCGGCGCGGGTTGAGCGAGGCGACGGGGTCCTGGAAGACCATCTGGAGCTCACGGCGGTGCGGGCGGAGCGCCTTCTCCGAGAGGGAGCCGATCTCCGTACCCCCGTACCGGAGCCGGCCCGCCGTCGGGTCGAGCAACCGCACAAGCATGCGGCCGAGCGTCGTCTTGCCGCTGCCGCTCTCCCCCACGATGCCCAGGGTCTCGCCCCGGCGGACGGTGAGCGAGACACCGTCCACGGCCGTGACCCGGCGTGCGCCCCGGCCGAACTCCCGCCGTAGGCCGACGGCTTCGAGCAGCGGTTCGCCGCCCGCCTCCGCAGCCCTCGGGCCCGGGATCCGCGGCACGCGTTTCACATCCGCCCGGGGTACCGACGCGAGCAGTTCACGGGTGTACGGCTGCCGGGGCGCACCCAGCACCTCGGCGACCGGGCCGCGCTCCACCGCGCGCCCGTCCTGCATCACCAGTACGTCGTCCACGCTCTCCGCCGCGACGCCCACGTCGTGCGTGACCAGCAACAGCCCCATGCCCGTCTCGTGGCGCAGGTCGTGCAGCAGGTCCAGGATCTGGGCCTGCACGGTGACGTCCAGGGCCGTGGTCGGCTCGTCGGCCACGATCAGCTGCGGTTCGCAGGCCAGCGCCATCGCGATGAGCGCACGCTGCCGCATCCCGCCCGAGAACTCGTGCGGCCGGAACCCCGCCCGGCGCGCCGCGTCGGGGATGCCGACCCGGTCCAGGACCTCGACGGCCCTGGCGCGCGCGGCCCGCCGCGAGGCGGAGGTGTGCACCCGGTACACCTCGGCGATCTGGTCGCCGACCGTGTAGTACGGGTCGAGCGAGGAGAGCGGGTCCTGGAAGACCATAGCGGCCTTCGCACCCCGCAGCGCCCGCAGTCCGCTCTCGTCCGCGCTGCCCACGTCCGTGCCGGCGACGTGGACGGACCCGGTGACCCGGGCCCCTGTACCGCGGTGCAGTCCGAGCAGCGCGTACGCGGTCGCGCTCTTGCCGGAGCCGGATTCGCCGACGACGCCGAGCGCGCCGCCCGCCTCCAGGGTGAACGAGAGTCCGTCCACGGCCCGGACGGTTCCGAAGTCGACGGTGAGGTCCTCGACCCGGATCAGCGGCGTTGTCATGACAGGACCACCCGTCGGTCGGCCAGCGCGTACAGGACGTCCGCGACGGCATTGGCGAGCACCACGAAGAAGCCGGTCACGAGCACCATGCCGACGACCACCGGCAGGTCGACGACCTTGACGGCGTGGACAAGTTCGCGCCCGATGCCCGGGATCCCGAAGAGGGATTCGGTGAGGACCGCGCCGCCGAACATGGAACCGAAGTCGAGGGCGCTGAGCGCGATCACCGGTGCGAGCGCACCGCGCAGCGCGTGCCGCCCGATGATGGCGCGCTCGCTGACCCCGTACGCGCGGAAGGTGCGCACATGGTCCTCGGCGAGCGTCTCCAGCATGGAGCTCCTGGTCAGCCGGGCGTACTTGGCGGACTCGATGAGGGCGAGGGACACCCAGGGCAGCAGCAGCCCCCAGGCCCACTGTTCGGGGTCCTCGGCGAACGGCACGTAGGTCGGCGACGGCAGCCACTGGAGGGTGGAGCAGAAGACGATGATGAGCAGCAGCCCGATGACGAACACGGGCGTGGCCGTGCCGGCCAGGGTCAGCCAGGTCAGCACCCGCTCGGTGATCCGGCCCCGCCGCCAGGCGGACAGCACTCCCGTACCGACGCCGAGCAGGACCCAGCCGGCGAACGCGCCGATGACGAGCGATCCGGTGACCGGCAGTTTGGCCAGGATCAGCTGGGTGACCTGCTGGTCGCTCTGGTACGAGACTCCGAGGCAGGGCGCGGGGCAGTGCTCGGTGCCCGTCCCGGTGGAGTAGTCGTGCCCGGCGACGATGCCCTGGAGGAAGTGCCAGTACTGCGTGTACACCGGGTCGTCGAGCCGGAGCTGTTCGGTGACCTGGGCGACCTGTGCGGGCGAGCAGCGCGGACCGCAGGCGATCTGGGCGACGTCGCCGGGGGCGACGTAGAAGACCGCGTACAGGATGACGGTCAGGGAGAGGAGTACGAAGACGGCGCCGCCGATGCGCCGCAGCAGGAATCCGGTCACGACGCCCGCCCCTTCGAAGGTTCCTTGCGCTCCTTGCGTCCGGTGCCGATCCGCAGCCGGGACGCGGCCCGCGGGTCGAGAGCCGTGCGGACGCCCTCGCCGAAGACGGTCAGGGCGAGCACGGTGACGAAGAGGAGCCCGGCCGGCAGCAGCAGATAGGTGGGGGCCGACTGGTACCAGGTGTCCGCCTCGGTGAGCATCTGCCCCCAGGACGGTGTGGGCGGTTTGATGCCGACGCCGAGGAAGGACAGGGCAGCCTCGACGGTGATGTTGACGGGGAAGAGCAGCGCGGCGTACGTGATGACGGGCGCGGCGAGCGAGGGCAGCAGTTCGCGCCGGGCGACGCTCCATTTCCCGCGTCCGCTCAGCCTGGCCGCCGCGACGAAGTCGAGCGACTTCAGGCTGAGCGCCTGGGCACGCACGATCTTCGACGTGCCGGCCCAGTTGATTCCGCCGATGACCAGGGCGATCAGGACGGGCCGGGGGAAG
Organism: Streptomyces sp. NBC_00683; assembly: GCF_036226745.1. Classification (NCBI taxonomy): domain Bacteria; kingdom Bacillati; phylum Actinomycetota; class Actinomycetes; order Kitasatosporales; family Streptomycetaceae; genus Streptomyces; species Streptomyces sp. NBC_00683. Next base: position 3,123,165 of record NZ_CP109013.1, read on the forward strand.
GCGGGCGGGACGATCGCGAGGAGTCCCAGGGCGATGACCATGAGCGGCAGGGCGACGTTGATGTCGGTGATCCTGCTGAGGACCTGGTCGACCCAGCGGTTGCCGAGTGCCGCGGCGAGTCCCACGACGAGGCCGATGGCGACCTGCAGGAGGGTGGCGACGACGGCGACGCCGAGGGAGACGCGGGCTCCGTAGACGACGCGGGCGAAGAGGTCTCGGCCGGTCTGCGGTTCGACACCGAGCCAGTGCTCGGCGCTGATGCCGCCGAAGGGTCCGATGGGCACCCCGCCGGCGGCCGAGTCGACGAGGTCGGGGTGGTAGGTGTTGGGGTCCTGGCCCGCGAGCGCGGTGAGCAGCGGCGCGGCGAGGGCGGCCAGGATGAGCAGGAGGACCACGACCGCCGCGGCGGTGGCCGCGCGCTGTGCGCGCAGCCGCTGCCGGAACTGCCGGGCCCCCGAGGCGGGAGCGGCCACCGGGGCCGCTCCCGCCTCCTGGACCAGAAGTGCTTCCGACATGGCTACTTGACCGCGACCTGGGAGATGTCGAGGACGCCGGTCCAGTCGCTGATGACGACGTTCTTGATGTCCTGGCCGAAGAGCCGCTTGTACACCGGGTGGAAGAGCGGCACGGTCAGCGCCTGCTCACCGATCTTCTTGTCCAGGGCGCCCCAGCGCTGGGCCGCGGCGTCCAGGTCGGTGAGCTTGTTGATCTCGTCGATCTCCTTGTTGACCGACGCGTCGTTCAGGAAGCCGGTGTTGAAGTTGGCTCCGTCCTTCACGATCTGGCGGCCGTCGAAGATCGGGGCGAGGAACGGGCCGCCGGAGGGCCAGTCGGCACCCCAGTGGGCGAGGAAGAAGCCCGGCTCCTTGGAGGCGCTGTGGATGGTGTCGGAGTAGTCGTTGCTCTCCAGGCCCTTGAGCTCGACGGTGATGCCGGCCTTCTTGAGGGCGGCCTGGAGGGCGGTGGCGATCTCCGGGCTGGTCTCGAAGTCCTTGTCGTTGGAGTGGGTGAGGGTGACGGTCAGGCCCTTGGGGTAACCGGCCTCCTTCAGCAGCTCCTTGGCCTTGGCGGCGTTGCCCGTCTCGCCTGCCGGGAAGTGGTCGTAGGGCGTGTATCCGAAGGACTTCTGGTTCGGCAGGTAGGTGGTGGCGGGCTCGGCGAGCGAGGACCCGCCGGCAGCGTTGACCACCGAGGAGCGGTCGACGGCGTACGAGATCGCCTGGCGCACCTTGGGGTTGTCGAACGGCTTCACCTTCGGGTTGAAGGCGATGTAGTTGGTGTAGCCGAAGTGGCCGGTGCCGACACGGGCGGCGAGCTTCTTGTCGCCGGAGACCTTGGCGAGTTCCGCCGGGCCGAGGTTGGTGTCGGTGGTGACGGCGGCGGAGTCGGCGCCCTGGGAGCCGGAGAGGCGCTGGTTGATGACGGCGGAGTCCAGCCCGGAGCGTACGTCGATCCGGTCCGGGTAGGCCTTGCGCTCCTCGTCGGTGGCGGCCGACCAGTGCGGGTTGCGCTCCAGGACGAGCCGCTCGCCGTCGTTCTCGTTGGAGACGACCTTGTACGGCCCGGAGGAGACGGGGTGCTCCTCGTACTTGGTGCCCTTGTCCTTGGCCTGGGGCACCGGGGTGGTCTGGGTCTGCGTGGCGAGGTAGGGGAACTCGCCCTCGGGCTTGTTGAGGTGGAAGACGATGGTCTTCGCGTCGGGCACCTCGATCGAGGCGAGGCCCTTCTTGTCCTTGTACGGGCCCTGGTAGTCGGCGCCGCCGATGAGCCAGTCGCGCAGGTAGGGCGCGCCGCCGGAGAGTTCGGCGGCGAAGGACCGCTCGATGCCGTACTTGATGTCCGCGCTGGTGATCGCGGTGCCGTCCTCGTACTTCAGCCCGTCCTTGAGGGTGTACGTCCAGACGGTGGCGTTCTTGCTGGGCGTGCCCAGGTCGGTCGCCAGGTCGGGGACGACCTGCGCGCCCGCGGCGCCGTCCTCCCGGTTGCGGGTGGTGAGCGTACGGAAGACGAGGGAGGGGACGTTGCCGCCGCCCGAGGTGTAGAGGCGCGCCGGGTCGAAGTCCTCCTGCGGGTTGCTGTTGAGGACTGTGAGGGTGCCGCCCTTCTGCGGCTTGCCCCCGGCGCCGGACTCGCCGTCGCCCTCCGTTGTGTCCTGGGGTCCCGCGCAGGCGGCAAGACCCGCGACCAGGGCGAGGCTGACGGCTGCGGTCGTTGCCACACGACGCGATATGACGGACGGCTGACTCATCGGAAGATGACCTCTCGGTGTGCTGCGGCGGGAAAAGGAGAAAGAAGTACCGCGCAGACGCATGAGGTTCTGCCCCGGAACGGGGAAGGAGACCGAACACCGAAATGCCGCGCCTGCGGACGGAATACGCCCGGGCGCGGCAGTCATGACCGAGGGTGCCCCGGAAAAAGGGGGCGGAAAAGGGCCGACGCGCGCTCGAGCAGGCGTCAGCGACAGAGAATGTCGGCTACGCAGTGCCCGGCCACGCCGAGGAGCGCCCGCTCAAGGGCGGTGCTCTCGGAGGATGCGGGGCTGCGTGACATGCCGAGAAATATGGACGACCCCTTCCCCGATGTCAACGCGGAATGAGACGCCCGTCTCGACATGTGGGACCGGTGGTCCGGCGGCGGCTCAACTGCCGGGATGTACCCACGGATTGGGCCGGCACTTGATGCCGCCCAGCTCCAATGTCTTGGTCTGCTGCTGCATGACGGGCGCCAGTGCGCCGGGAGTGCGGCAGCTCACATGGTTGTGTCCGAGCCGGTGCCCGACCTCGTGGTTGATCAGCATCTGACGGTAGGCCAGAAGGTTGTCCGGACCGAAGGTCGAGGCACCCTGGGCCCAGCGATACGCATTGATCATGACGCGGTCCGTGGCGGCGGAATCGCAGGAGACGTTGTCCTCCGTGGTGTCCAGACCCGATTTCTCGCACCAGATCCCGGTGGTGCCCGGGCTGGCGAGCGTGATCACGAAATCGGGCTCGCCGGAGGAGATCCGCTCGAAGGTCATGGCGCCGTTGTGCGCCCAGCTGCGGTCGTCGTTGAGCGTCTGCTGTACGGCCTCGGCGAAGAGGACCGCATCGAGACCGAGGCCCTTTTCGACGTCGATCCGATACCTGTACTTCTGCCCCTTGCCGGGCGCTTTCGCCAGCCCCGGGACGGCTTCGAACTTTCCGGACCCCTTGAGCGTGGGGGTGAGCGGATAGGGCTTGGCCATCTTCTGCGCGTACGTCAGGGGTTTGGCCTCCACCTGCTGCGGCTGCGTTTGCGGGGTCTGCCGCTCCACGGAGCGGGAGGTGTCCTCGGGGCCCTGCCGGTCGACACCCGCGGCCTGCGATGCGACCGAGGAGTCACCCCCGGAGTCCTGTGCGACCTGTCCGGCCACCACGACCGCGAGCACCGTGGTCACCGCGGCGGCCGCGATCCCGGTGAAGGCGCGGCCCTTGCCCCCCTTGCCCTCCCGGGCACCGGTGCCCGGGACGTCCCCGGATCCGTCGGAACCTTCGGCCTCCTCGGGCTGCGCCGTGGGCGCGTCCGCACGGTCGAACGCGTCGACGAACTCCCTGCGGGGGCCCGGTATCAGCGGCGTTCCACCGGTCTGCGGCCCTGTGGTCGGGCGCCGGTCGGCCGCGCGCTGCGCCGCCTGCTGTGCCGTCAGCTGCCGCGCCACGGCCTGTCGGGCGTAGGCCTGCTGACCGGGGCCGAGCCCCTGCCAGTCGCCGTACCGCTGCTGCGTACCCGTGCCCCAGCCGCCGCCCTGCTCACGCTGCTCGGGATGGCCGCCGCGCGCCTGCGGAACATCGTGGAACGGCGTGTGCCCGTCCCCTGCGGACGGTGCGGCGGAGTCCACCCTGCGCCGCCCGGGGCCTGATTCGGAGCGGGTGGCGCCGCGTTCGCCGTCGGCCACGGCAGCGGCCCCGGTATCGCGCCCTTTGACCGCCGGGCCTTTTCGACTGTGTCGTCCCACGCCCCGGATCAGCTCCCGCCGCATTCGTCGAGCAGTTCCCGGAACGCCTGGGCGACCGCCTCCGGGTACTCCATCATCGCCACGTGCCCCGCGTCGGGCAGTGTCAGCAGCCGCGAGTCGCGGAAGGCCGCGGACGCTCTGCGTGCCATCCGGTACGAGACGAGCTGGTCCCGTCCGCCGTACACGAGCTGGGTCGGTGCGAGCACCCGCTCGGCCTGGCGCCACAGCCCGTGCTGTCCGCCCAGTGTGTAGGCATCGACGATGCCCCGTGCCGAGCGCGTCATGACGTCCCAGAAGTACGGCAGCTCCAGCCGTCTCTCCATCTCGGCCACCGCGTGGCGGAAGGCTTCGTCGGAGATACGTGCCGGATCGCCGTAACAGAGTGCCATGACACCGCGGGTGCGCTGTTCCGCGGTCCACTCCCGGGTGAGCCGGGAGAACAGGGAAGCGACGCCCGGGAGTGCGAGCAGCCCGGTCGGCACGGCCGGCCGCTGCACCCGGATCTCGGGCAGGGCGGGCGAGATCAGCGTCAGGGTGCGCACCAGATCGGGGCGGACGGCCGCGACCCGGGTGGCAACGGCGCCGCCCAGAGAATTCCCGAAAAGGTGAACGGGTCCGCGCTGCCCCGCGTCCAGCAGCCGGATCACGGCCCGGGCGTGTCCGGTGACCGAGTAGTTGCCGTCGTCCGGCGGCGGGGAGTCCCCGAAGCCGGGCAGATCGACCGCCTCCCCGTCGACCACGTCCGCCAGCATCGGCATGAGCGCCGACCAGTTCTGGGACGAGCCGCCCAGGCCGTGCACATAGAGAGCGGGGGCGAGACCCGCCGTCGCCCCGGGGCGGGCACGGACGGTCAGCGTGAGGCCGGGCAGCGGGACGGAGCGAAGCTTCTCACCCTCCGCAACCCTCACAGCACTGACCGTGGGAGCCAGCGCGGCGGCGGCGGCGCGGGTACCGGGCAGCTCGGTCGAAGACATGCGGCAATGTTACGAGACGATCACGCGCTGGTTCATGTGTTCGCCATCACAGGCCACATCGCGCCCCCGAAGGGTTGCTCCTAGGCTTCAAGGGAAGGAAGGGAGCCATCATGACGGTCGACCCGAGCGACCCGGAGACCTTCGAGGACGCCCAGTCCGACGAACCGGACCAGGAGACGCCCGAAGCCGACGCCGCGGAGCAGCACGCCGACATCCGGCAGGAGCGCGACGAACCGCTCACCGACATCGACCGGACCAAGGCAAACGAGGCCGATGCGGCGGAGCAGGCCCGCGTTGTCGCACAAGATGAGGACGATTACCGGTAATACGCCCTGCTTTGCGGCATCACCTGACACATCTATGGCTACCGCAGCAGTCCGGTCCGTGAAATTCTGCGTCCGCGCCGCGCACACCCGGGTTACTCAAAAGTACGATGGCTGCACGGCGCAGCGTGTACTGAACGGCTGTGCTTGATCACAAATTTGGGAGGCGGCGTGACAGCCATCGAGCAGACAGAGGCAGCGCGCCCGCGGGGCACTCGCCTGCCCCGCCGCGCCCGACGTAATCAGCTGCTGGGCGCTGCGCAGGAGGTCTTCGTCGCGCAGGGCTACCACTCCGCCGCGATGGACGACATCGCGGAGCGGGCCGGTGTCAGCAAGCCGGTGCTGTACCAGCACTTCCCGGGCAAGCTGGAGCTCTACCTGGCCCTGCTCGACCAGCACTGCGAGTCGCTGCTCCAGGCGGTCCGCACGGCCCTTGCCTCGACGACGGACAACAAGCTGCGCGTGGCGGCCACGATGGACGCCTACTTCGCGTACGTGGAGGACGAGGGCGGCGCCTTCCGCCTGGTCTTCGAGTCCGACCTGACCAACGAGCCCGCGGTCCGCGAGCGGGTCGACCGGGTCTCGCTGCAGTGCGCCGAAGCGATCTCCGACGTGATCGCGGGTGACACGGGTCTGTCCAAGGACGAGTCGATGCTGCTCGCGGTCGGCCTGGGCGGTGTCTCCCAGGTGGTCGCGCGCTACTGGCTCTCCAGCCGGTCCGGCATTCCGCGTGACACCGCGGTACAGCTGTTGACCTCGCTCGCGTGGCGGGGCATCGCGGGATTCCCGCTGCACGGCACCGATCAGAGCTGAGTCCCCGGCGCGGCAGGCGCCGGTGTTCGCTGCGGGCGTTGCCGGTCGACCCGTGGTCGTTCCCTTCACCGGGCTAATGTGTGCTGCGTACGGCGCGGTTCACCGCGCAGAGACGGACCGTCGGAGGGACATAGCCGTGGAGGTCAAGATCGGGGTGCAGCACACGCCCCGGGAGATCATTCTGGAGAGCGGGCTTTCCGCCGAAGAGGTCGAGAGCGCGGTCGGCGAGGCGCTCAGCGGCAAGGCGCAGCTGCTCAGCCTCACGGACGACAAGGGCCGCAAGGTTCTGGTGCCGGCCGACCGGATCGCGTACGTGGAGATCGGCGAGCCCAGCACCCGACGGGTGGGGTTCGGCGCGCTGTAGGTCGCGCGACCCGAAAGACAGCGGAAGAGGCCCGGCGGAGAACATCCGCCGGGCCTCTTCCGCTGCCCCCGTTTTCCCGCCCCAACCGTTTCACCACCGGTTTTCCCCCGGAGGGGTTTCGCGGGGGCGGGGGAGGGTTGCATTCCGCGGCCTCGGGTAATACCGCCTACGACCGATCTGCCCGCCGCACAATCAAGCGAGGTGACACTCTGTGCTCTGGGAATCCATCAGCTCCGTCGTGCTCGGACTCGCACTGTCCTGGGTCGCGCTCCGCCGGCTGCCCGACCGGCTCCCGTCCCACCGCACCGTGCTCGTCACCGGGGCGCTCGGGGCCCTGTTCGGGGCGTATCTGACGCACTCGGCGCTGGGCTCCGGCCATGTCCTGGCGACACCGGTCGGCGCGGTACTGGTCGGGGCGGTGACCCTGTCGCTGCTCATCCGCCCGCGCCGCAGCCGGCCGGTCCGGTCCGCGGCGGCCCAGTAGCGGCGTCCGTCAGGCCGCGAGGCCGAGTGCGGCCATCCGCTTGGTGTGGGCCTCGGTGATCCTGGAGAACATCCGGCCGACCTCGGCCAGGTCGAAGCCGTCCGCGACCCCGCCCACGAGCATCGTCGACAGGGCGTCCCGGTCGGCGACCACCCGCTGGGCCTGGGAGAGCGCCTCCCCCATCAGCCGACGGGCCCAGAGCGCGAGCCTGCCGCCCACACGGGGTTCCGCCTCGATGGCGGCCCGCACCTTCTCGACCGCGAAGTTGCCGTGCCCGGTGTCGTCGAGCACGGACAGCACGAGGGAGCGGGTGTCCGTGTCGAGGCGGGCCGCGATCTCACGGTAGAAGTCACTGGCGATCGAGTCGCCCACGTACGCCTTGACCAGGCCCTCGAGCCAGTCCGAGGGCGCGGTCTGCCGGTGGAAGTCGTCCAGCGCCTTGGCGAACGGCTCCATGGCCGCCGTCGGCTCCTCCTCGATCGCGGTGAGCCGGTCCGTCAGCTGCTCGAAGTGATGGAATTCGGCGGACGCCATCTTTGCCAGTGCAGCCTTGTCGCCGAGTGTCGGCGCGAGTTTCGCATCCTCGGCGAGCCGCTCGAAGGCCGCCAGTTCGCCATAGGCGAGCGCGCCCAGCAGATCCACGACTGCGGCACGGTACTGCGGGTCGGCGGACGCGGTGGCCCAGTCCTGGGCGGCGATCCCGGTGGGTACGGGGGCTTCTTCGGATGCTTCAGTGGCGTTGTCAGGCGTCTCCATGGAGCGCAGAATAGCCCGCCCGCTCCGGGACGGAAGGGCCTGGTCAGCCGGAGACATCACACCGTTCCGATGAATTCGCCCAACACACATGCGCGAATCCGGGGTACAGTGGTATTGCGCTTACTGAGCATTTTCATGTGCCAGAAGCGCGACCTTGAATGAGGATGCCCGGTCGGTGGCCCGATCGGCTCCGACCCGACAGCCCTCCACGCGGTGTGTGCGACACGTACGACCGCAGATGAGGGGCCCCCTCAGCGGCACGAGCGCTCGAGCGACGGCAGTGGTCCCGCGCCACCCGGCCCATCCACGGCCGGATGACCAACCCCGGCACGGTACGACCCCCAGCGTTCGCCTCGGACCGCGTCTCACAGAAGAGGCAGCACCCTGACTACCTTCCGCGACCTCGGAATCCTTACCGAGACGGCCGAAGCCCTTGAGGCTGTCGGCATCACGTCCCCCTTCCCCATCCAGGAGATGACGCTCCCCGTAGCGCTCTCCGGCTCCGACGTCATCGGCCAGGCCAAGACCGGCACCGGCAAGACGCTCGGTTTCGGTCTTCCGCTCCTGGAGCGCGTGACCGTCCCCGCCGATGTGGAGTCGGGCCGCGCCGCGCCGGAGAAGCTCACCGACGCGCCGCAGGCTCTCATCGTCGTCCCCACCCGCGAGCTGTGCCAGCAGGTCACCAACGACCTGCTCACCGCCGGCAAGGTCCGTAACGTCCGCGTTCTCGCGATCTACGGCGGCCGGGCGTACGAGCCCCAGGTCGAGGCCCTCAAGAAGGGCGTCGATGTGATCGTCGGCACCCCGGGCCGTCTGCTCGACCTGGCGGGCCAGCGCAAGCTCGACCTCTCGCACATCCGCGTCCTCGTCCTCGACGAGGCCGACGAGATGCTCGACCTCGGCTTCCTGCCCGACGTCGAGCGCATCATCACGATGCTGCCGCCGAAGCGCCAGACGATGCTGTTCTCGGCCACCATGCCGGGCGCCGTCATCTCTCTCGCGCGCCGCTACATGTCGCAGCCGACGCACATCAACGCCACGTCGCCCGACGACGAGGGCACGACCGTCAAGAACACCGCGCAGCACGTCTACCGCGCGCACAACATGGACAAGCCGGAGATGCTCTCCCGCATCCTCCAGGCCAACGGACGCGGACTGGCCATGGTCTTCTGCCGTACGAAGCGCACGGCCGCCGACATCGCCGACCAGCTGGAGAAGCGCGGTTTCGCGTCCGGCGCGGTCCATGGCGACCTCGGCCAGGGCGCCCGTGAGCAGGCACTGCGGGCGTTCCGCAACGGCAAGGTGGACGTCCTCGTCTGCACCGATGTCGCCGCGCGCGGTATCGATGTCGAGGGTGTGACCCATGTCATCAACTACCAGTCGCCGGAGGACGAGAAGACCTACCTCCACCGCATCGGCCGCACCGGCCGCGCGGGCGCAAAGGGCATCGCGATCACGCTGGTCGACTGGGACGACATCCCGCGCTGGCAGCTGATCAACAAGGCCCTGGACCTGAAGTTCCCGGACCCGGTCGAGACGTACTCCACCTCGCCGCACCTGTACGAGGACCTCGACATCCCCGCGGGCACCAAGGGTGTTCTGCCGCGGACCGAGCGGACCCGTGCGGGTCTGCGGGCCGAGGAGCTCGAGGACCTCGGCGAGACCGGCGGCCGCGGCCGCAAGTCGGCCGCGACCGCCCCCGCCCCTCGTGAGGAGCGCGCCCCGCGCACCCCGCGTCAGCGTCGTCGCACCCGGGGCGGCAGCGCCTCCGAGGAAGGCGCCGTCACCGTGCCCGCGCCGTCCACGGAGGCCGGCGAGGAGCAGACGGAGGCGCGTACCCCGCGCCGCCGTCGCCGCGCCCGCGTCGGCGCCCCCGAGGGCGTCGTGGAGTCCGCGGTGGCCGTGGCCGAGGCTCCGGCCTCGCCCGCTGTCGTCGAGACCGTCGTGGCCGCACCCGTGGCCGAGGCCGAGCCGGAGGCCGACGCGAAGCCTCGCCGCCGCCGCGCCCGGACCACCACCGTGAAGGCTGTCGCCGAGACGGTGACGGTGGCCCCGGCCGCCGAGACCGTGGTCGACTTCCAGACCGTGGCCGTTGCCGCACCGGTGGCGGAGCCCGTCACCAAGCCGCGCCGCCGCGCCCGTGTCGTCAAGCCGGTCGTCGACGAGGTCGACTTCCAGATCGCTCCGGCGTCCGAGCCCGTGCCGGACACCAAGGCCCGCCGTCGGCCCCGCGCCGCCGCCAAGCCGAAGACCGAGGCGGTGGCCGCTGCTCCGGCCGCCACCGAGGACGCCGTGGAGACGAAGCCGCGCCGCCGTCGGCCGCGCGCCGCCGTGAAGGCGGAGGCCGCAGTCTCCGAGACGGCTTCGAGCGTTGCCGTGTCCGAGGACGAGGCACCTGCGAAGCCGCGCCGTCGTCGTGCCCGCGCGACCACGGCCGCCGCCGAGGCAGCGACGACCGAAGGCTGATCACTCCGGTCCGCCCGTACGGCCCCGGTTCCCGCACCCGCGGGGACCGGGGCCGTACGCGTTCCCGGGCGCGGTACCGCCACCGGCGATAACCTCGCCCCATGAGCCGGCCGCCCACCTTCGCCCCGCCCCCCTGTGCCCGTGCCCGCATGCTGCGTACCGCGCGCGGGGACTTCGCCGTGCTGGACGCGGCACCGCGTACCGAAGCGCACTCCACCGCCCTTCTGCTGCCCGGGTACACCGGCAGCAAGGAGGACTTCATCGCCCTGCTCGAACCTCTTGCGGATGCCGGGTTCCGGGTGGTGTCCGTCGACGGCCGAGGTCAGTACGAGACCGAGGGGACGGACCGTCAGGAGTCTTACGCACAGGCCGAGTTGGCCCGTGACGTACTCGCCCAGGCCGCCGCGCTCGCCGGCCCCGACGGCGCCCCCGCAACCGGTGGGATCCATCTGCTCGGGCACTCCCTGGGCGGCCAGATCGCCCGCGCCGCGGTGCTGCTCGACGCGTCGCCGTTCCGTTCGCTCACCCTGATGTCGTCCGGACCGGCCGAGATCGCCCCCGCCCAGCAGAAGAAGGCCCAGCTGCTCAGCGACGCCCTGACCCGCTGGAGCATGGCCGACGTCTGGCAGGCCATGCGCGCCCTCGATCCGCCCGAGGACGCGGACACCGGGGACGGGGAGGACCTGCGCCGCCGCTGGATGCGGCACCACCCCGCGCAGCTGATCGCCACGGGTGCCCAGCTCTCGGCCGAGCCGGACCGGGTGGCCGAGCTCGCCGCCCTGCCCCTGCCCGTCCACGTGGTGTCGGGCGAGAGCGACGACGTCTGGCCCGTGCCGCTGCTGGACGACATGGCGCGGCGGCTGGGTGCGCGGCGCACCGTGGTCGAGGGAGCCGAGCACTCCCCCAACACGGCCAGGCCGGACGTGACGGCGGCGGCGCTCGTCTCGTTCTGGAACAGCCTCTGATCCTGCTCTTCATCCACCGGTGTCTCGCCCCGCTGAAGTTCGGTCACGTCTGATCGAAGTTTGAGCGAGTCCCCCCGCGCACGTGAGTACGAGTACTCACGTGCGGGGGGCGGCTTGATCACAGACTTGGCGCATGAGACGAAACCCCGCCCTGACCAGCACGGTTACCCGCTTCCCACGCCGCACACGGCACACGCTCGTCATGACAGCTCTTGCCGCTCTGGCGCTCGCCGCCTGCGGCACCGAGAAGACGAGCGCCGGAGGACTGCGAAGCGAGCGCGCTGACACCGCCGAGGCCCGGCCCGGCCTCACGGAGATAGCAGACAGGGTCGAGGAGTCGTGCCCCCCGAGCGCCCCGCCGGAGCCGCCGCCGAGCGGTCCGGCGCTGCCACTGCCGGCTGGTGCGGTGGAGACACCGCCGGACGTCGAGCCCGCCGCCCCCACGGCGGGGCCGGAAGTGGAGTTGAACGCTCGTGACTGGTGCGCGAGCAATCTCCATGAGGAGCGCATCGCCCAGGCGCTCCGGGATCTGGTGGATCCCAGCCCCGCCGAGGTCAGGACGATCCTGAACGACCTCGGCTATGGCGACGAGCGCATTCACGGCCTGAAGCAGTCGGGTGCGACCACACGGTTCTTCCTCGACCTGCGTGACAAGGGCGGACGGCTCTGCCTGGAGGGCTCGGCGGCCGGCGAGGGGACCGTCGTCGACAAGTGCGTGGCCCCCGTGTCCGGGCCGTTCACGTCAGGAAAGCGGAATCAGTGATCGATCTGACGCTGTTGCCCGAGCATCGCCGTGGGCGGAGAACCAGCTCTTCGAGGATGGTTGACGGCTTCTCAGCGACCGTGCGGTCCCTTGCCGTTGCGGGAGAACCGCAACGGCGCGAGGCGCGTCCATACCAGTGATCTTCACGGGCCGCCTCGTAAGACGACGGAGCACACCTCCGCCCGGCGTCTCCCGAGCCTGAGCCCGAGAAGTAGGTTCCTGACCGAGTGGCGCGTCTCAGGGGGAAGACCCATGCCCGACCCGACCGAGCCCTGGTACACACCGGGCTCGCCGCAGCAGCCGGTTCCCGGCAACCCGTATGCCTCGGAAGGCTTCGGGCCGCCGCCCGGACCGCCACCGCGTCGGCGGCGCTTCGGCGGAGCACCGGTCATCGCCGCCGCCGTCGCGCTCCTGCTCGTGGCCGTGGGAGGAGGGGTGTACGCCCTCGCCGACCGGGGAAAGGACGGGCCCGCCACCCCCGTGGCGAAGGAATCGTCCAGCCCCTCCGCGCCGATGGCCCCGCCCGGTTCCCCGGCGGTCGGCACCCCGCAGGCGAAGCACATCCCGACCACGGAGGAGATCAACGCCGCACGGAAGCCGGGGGACGCGGCGACGTGGATCGTCGACGACAAGACCGATCTTCCCAGCGGGCACCAGAAGCTCTACGACCTGTGGATCGTCGGCGACACCGTTGTCCAGGCCCTGCACAGAAAGGTCGCGGCCTACCGTCTCTCGGACGGCGCCGAGGTCTGGAGCATGCCGTTGCCCGCTCCCGTCTGCGAGACACCGGCCAACCCCACGCCCGACGGCAAGGTCGTGCTCGTCTACCACAAGCGGGCCGACTCCGGGCGGAACAACCGGTGCAACCAACTGCGGATGATCGATCTGAAGACCGGGAAGCCGGGTTGGTACAAGGAGCTCCCCGAGACCGGTGACGGGGACAACACGTTCATCGTGCACAGCGCCATCAGCGCCGGTACTTTCGCGATCGCCCGGAGCATGAAGGCGACCGCCTACCGGGTCGATGACGGTACCGAGTTGTTCGACATCCCCTGGGAGGACCCGGGGAAGTGCTTCCCCGACGACGTGGCGGGCGGTTCCCGGCTCCTGGTGAAGTCCGACTGCGCGATCGACGTCGACCAGAGCAAGAACCACAGCCAGCTCCGCGAGATCGACCCGCTCACCGGCAAGGTCCTGTGGCGCCACCGGACCAGGACCGGATGGAAGGTCGGAAGCATGATCTCCGTCGATCCGGTCGTCTTCACCACGGAGAACGCCGTGGATCACATCGACGACTGGCGGGTCGTGGCCCTGGGCCCGGGAGGAAAGCCCGGCACCACCATCGACCCGCGGGGCACGAGTATCGAGCGATGCGCCGGGTACGGGAGCGGCGGCGACATCCAGCCCTGTCGCGGCACCGCGGTCGGCAACGGCCTCATCGTTCTGGGCGGCAACGACAGGATCCGCCTGTACGACCTGGCCACCGGGAAGTTCCTCTGGGGGGTCAAGAGCAACGAGCTGCGCACCTTGCACCCCCTGCGTGCGGAGAAGGGCAAGGCGGTGCTCGTCTACGAGTCGGCCACACCGAGCCGCCCCGGCCGGACCTTCCTGATGGGCCCGGGTGCCGCAGGTACGGAGAAGGTGGTGCTGCGACACCCCGCATCGACCACGGTGCAGGAGTACGAGATGGCCGGCGGGCGGCTGGCCTATGCCGACGGACGGGTCGTGATCACGTCGGCGAGCGTGAGCGGCGCCGACGACCAGCACGAAGCCCGCATGCTGTCCTTCGCCCCCGGCCCGCCCTGACCGGCCTTCGTCGTGGTCACGTGCACCTTGTCGGAGGTGTCAGTACTGCGCCTGCAGGTGCTGCCAGAAGCCGTCGCGCAGCGCTCGCCTCAGGTGCGCGTGCCCGCGCAGTGAGTGCTGGAGCAGCCGCTCGGCCTCGACGAGCAGGTCCTGGTCGACGGAGCCCGGCAGGTAGGGGTGTCCCGGCAGCAGATCGGCGAGGGATTCCCGGCCGCGCGAGGAGAGCCAGGTGGCGGCGATCTGCGCGCCGACGAAGCGGACGTCCTCGCGGGCCGGTGCCGGGCTGTCGTCCTCGTACATCGTGACGGAGCGCCGGGTCACGTACGGGCGGCAGAAGTCGAGGTCGAAGGTGCGCTGGCTGTCGACCTCCCAGAGCAGCGGCTCGGCCTGGTTGCGTCCTTCGCCGGCCTCGATGCCCCAGAGGTGGACGCGTGCCCCGTAGCCCTGTGCCGCCTCGACGGCCGAGACCAGGTCCTCGTCGCCGCCGACGAGTGCCGCGTCGCTGATGGCCCGGTGCCTGGCCAGTGACTCGAGGTCGGTACGGATCAGCGAGTCGACGCCCTTCTGCTGGTTGTTGGCGTTGAGGTTGCCGAGCCTGACCTTGACGTCGGGGAGCTCCGCGATGGACTGCTGCTCGACCGTGTGGATCCGGCGCCTGGCTCCGTCGTACCAGTACACGCGCAGCAGCCTGCTGTCCGCGAAGATCGTGCGGGCCTTGTCGATGAAGGCCTCGATCAGCCCTTCCGCGTCGAGGTCGAAGGATCGGCGGTCCTCGGTGCCGGTGACGAGCAGCCCGGCCGCGGCGTAGACATAACCCGCGTCCACGAAGATCGCGTGGGTCGAGGGCGTCTTGGACACCTCGGCGAGCACGCGCTGGAGCAGCTCGTTGGTGCGGTCCAGCTGCTCGCGGATGCCCGCTCCTTCGTCCGGCTGCGTGTCCGCGTCGTTCATGCGGTCCTCATTGTCTGCGCATGCTCAATTACTGAAGGGTACTTAGACATCCAAAAAATTTCCTTAGCGTAGGGAATGTTTGTAGAGGGCAAGCCGTTGTACCCCCCGTGGAGCGCGAGACGCAGACGCCTTGCGCTCTTCATCCTTGCGGACGGCCAGCCCGTCCTCCCAGTAGTTCTCCAGCAGGAGGATCAGACGAAGGGAAGCCATATGCGCTTCGAGATCATGCGACTCGACGATGTCGACGGTACCGCCGTGGACAGCACCGTCGTGGACGCCGCCTCCGTCAACCGGATCGTGCAGCAGGCTGCGGCCATAGGCCAGCGCATCTACATCCGGCCGGCCGACAGTTCGGCTTCGTAACGCCTTACACCGCTTTGCGCCGTTGAAGAGAAGCGCCCCCGCACGGAAGGTCTGTGCGGGGGCGCTGTGCTGTCCGGGCGTCAGGAGTTCTGGATGACCTGGGTGACCCCGTTGATGATCTGCTGGACGGCGATGGCCGAGAGCATCATTCCGGCGAGCCGGGTCACCAGCACCACACCGCCGTCCTTGATCACACGGATGATCAACAGCGAATAGCGCATGGTCACCCAGAGCACGACGTGCATGGCGATGATCGCCGACCAGACCGAGAGCTGACCGGCCGCGTCGTCCGCGTGCTGCACCGCCAGAATCACCGACACGATGGCGCCGGGCCCGGCGAGCAGCGGCATCCCCAGCGGAACGAGAGCCACATTGACGTCCTTGGTCTGCGTCGGCTCGTCCGTCTTGCCGGTGAGCAGGTCCAGCGCGATCAGCAGCAGGAGCAGCCCGCCCGCGATCATCAGCGCGGGGACGGAGACATGCAGGTAGTCGAGGATCTGCTGACCGAGCAGACCGAAGACGGCGATCACCCCGAAGGCGACCGCGACCGCCTGAAGGGCCATCCTGCGCTGCACCTTGGCGGGACGGCCCGCGGTGAGGGCCAGGAAGATCGGAGTGATTCCGGGGGGATCCATAATCACAAAAAGGGTGAGAAAAAGGGATCCGAAGACAGCGACGTCGAACACAGTGAGCCTTGCGAGAGAAGAGCGGGCCGAACAGGGGTGCGCATGTCCGGGGCCGCGAGGACGGCCGGACGCTGCGAGGGGGCGACAGGGGTGCCGCCGGAAACAGGAGTGAGGAGCGTGCGGGAGGCGCGTTACGCCCGGCGGGCTCCGCCGGCTCCCGGCACCGGGAAGGCTCCCGTGGCGCGCCGGGTGATCTCGCCGTAGATCTCGGGATCGGTGGTGTACTCCCCGAGCCGTACGGTCTTGCGGGTGCCGTGGTAGTCGCTGGACCCGGTGGGCAGCAGCCCCAGGTCGCCCGCGAGGCCGCGCAGCCGGGCCCTGGTGGGCTCGTCGTGGTCCATGTGGTCCACCTCGATGCCGTCGAGCCCCGCGGCCGCCAGACGGGCGATCGCCGCCTCGGGCACCACGTCGCCGCGCTTGACGGCGAGCGGGTGGGCGAAGACCGTGACGCCGCCGGCGGCCTTGACCAGCCGGATCGCGTCGAACGGGTCGAGTTCGTGCTTCTCCGCGTAGGCGCGTCCGCCGTTCGCGAGCCAGGCCGGCGTGAAGGCGTCGGAGACGGTGTCGACGACGCCGAGGTCCACCAGCGCGGTGGCGATGTGGGGACGGCCCACGGAGCCGTCCCCGGCGATCCGCGCGACCTGCTCCCAGGTGACCGGTACGCCGAGTTCCCGGAGCTTGGCCACCATCGTCTGCGCGCGCGGCACCCGGTCGTCCCGTACGAGCTCGCGCTCGCGCGCCAGTTCGGGCTCCGAGGGATCGAAGAGGTACGCCAGCATGTGCAGGCCGATGCCGTCGATGCGGCAGGAGAGCTCGGCGCCCGTGACGAGCGTGAGGCCCTCAGGAAGGGCCGCGGCCGCTTCCGCGTGCCCACCCACCGTGTCGTGGTCGGTGAGGGCGACGACGTCCAGGCCCGCCGCGGCGGCACGGGCCACCAGTTCGGCGGGGGTGTCCGTGCCGTCCGACGCGGTGGAGTGGGTGTGCAGATCGATGCGCACGACGCGTACTCCAGGGCAGGCTGCGGACAGGGGGACGGTCAAGGATAACCGCCGGGCACGGCGCGCCCGGCCCCGTCGCCGCGGCCCCGGTCAGGGCGGCGTGAGCAGCCGGGGTGTGAGGGCCCCGCACGGGAGGAGGTCCACCTCCGCGCCGGCGTCGCGCAGATCGGTCAGCACCAGTTCGTCGTACATCAGGAGGCCGGACTGTTCGGGCCAGATGATTGCCCAGAGCCACAGACCGCGTGCCTCGCCCGCGAACACCGCCCGGTCGTCCGGGGCGTCCTTGACGTGCCAGAGCGGAGTGGGACGCCCTGCGGCGTGCACCTTGGCGTCCGGTGCGCCCTCGGCACCGAATCCGGCACCGGGGTCCAGGCCCTCGATGCCCGCGTAGCGCGCGCCGAGTCCGACGCCGAGTTCCTCCGCGACGAGCAGCAGCTCGCCCATGCCCCCGAGCGGACCGGGGCCGGAGCACGCCATCGCGGTCGCCCGGCCGCCGCTGCGGTCGTCACCGGCGTACGCCACGCCGGTGAACAGCCAGCCGACCGGGAGCGGCCACGGCATCCACACCGGCACCTGAGCCCGGTGCACCACCACGCCCAGCGCCTCGACACTGGGTGGGATCACCGGCTGCATCGGATGCACCTGGCCGTGCTCGGGGCACTGCCAGGAATCGGCGAACAGACCGGGCGCCCTGACCCGGCCACCGCACTTCGGGCAACTGGGTTCGCCCCTCATAGGGCCCAACGGTCCTCCCCGGTCGTCGCCGCGTCAAGGACGATCACCCGTCCGCAGCGCGGCGACCCCGCGGACCCGGTCAGTCCAGGGGTACCGAGGAACGCAGCGGGTCTCGCAGATCCGTCCCCTGGGACAGCCAGCGCTCCTGCAGTTCCTGCGCCCCCCTGACCCTCTTCCAGGCCGCCTCGTTGCGGGTCATCGGCAGCAGCGGCAGGAAGCGCACCGGGTCCATCGGTTCGTCCAGCTCCAGGTCCTCGACCAGGCCGCCCGGCTCGGCGACGAGCACCGCGTCGAACGGTGCCCCGGACCACAGCGGTTGGCCGAGGTCCAGCGACGCGCCCGGGGTCACGATCAATCCCTCGACCTGCGGGGAGGCGGCCAGCACCGCGAGCGGCCGCAGCACCTGGTCGGTGTCGGCGAGGCCGGCCCGTACCGACAGGACCAGTTCCGCGCGCGGGCCCTTCACCGGGTCGGCGAGGGGCGAGGTGGGATCGGCCATCGGCTGTGCGGACATGCCGAGCGTGGCGTAGCGCACCACGTCGCCGTCGATGAAGCGGAGCACCTCGATACGGTCCGTGCCGAGGAACGTCACATCGGCGCGTGCGTCCGGTTCGCCCAGGGCCGTACGGAGCCGGGCCTCGACCAGAGCAAGAATTTCTCCCATGCCGCGAGCATAGAACGCGTTTCGAACGGGCAAAGGTACGGATTGGCCCCGGGGTGGCTGATAGCCTGGGCCGTCGGCCGGGACAGCACGCAGAAGCGTTGCTCTCAGTCCCGGCACACGTGATCCCCCACGGGGGACCGGCCGGAGGAGGTGGGGCTGCGGTGGATCCAAGTCGACCGTGCAGTACCAACCGTTCTTCCGCACGACGCCTACCTTCTGTGATCTGACGCCCTCCCAGGACGTCCTCGCGGCAGTTCGCGCAACGGAAGAGCCCCTCGTTTTTGCCTGTCTGTAGCGAACGCCGTCATCGCGCCTGCGCGGTGCCGCCCGCTTTGCGGACGTGAGCGCACGTCCCCATTCCGGGCTGTTCCACGCCCCCGCCGACGGCCCTCCGTGAAGGAGCCAGCCTTGTCGATGATCCGCGACCTGCGCGCCGCCGTGCGCCCGTCCCTGCGCAAGAGCAACACCCCGTACAACAGCTACGACACCACCCGCGACCCGACCGTCTCCAGCGCTGTCGTCGACTGCGCGGTCTACCGGGGCGGGCGCCGGCTCGCGGCCGACGCCTGCCAGACCCCGCACGAGGCGATGCTGCGCGTGCGTGAGGACGGCGGATTCGCCTGGATCGGCCTGCACGAGCCGACCGAGGAGGAATTCGCCGGTATCGCACGGGAGTTCGGCCTCCACCCGCTCGCCGTCGAGGACGCCGTCCATGCCCACCAGCGGCCCAAGCTGGAGCGGTACGACGACACGCTGTTCACCGTCTTCAAGACCATCCACTACGTCGAGCACGCCGAGCTGACCGCGACCAGCGAGGTCGTCGAGACCGGCGAGGTGATGTGCTTCACCGGGCGGGACTTCGTCATCACCGTCCGGCACGGCGGACAGGGCTCGCTTCGCGCCCTGCGCCACCGGCTCCAGGACGACCCGGAGCTGCTCGCCAAGGGCCCTTCCGCCGTGCTCCACTCCATCGCGGACCATGTGGTCGACGGGTACATCGCGGTGGCCGCTTCGGTGCAGGACGACATCGACGAGGTCGAGATCGATGTGTTCTCCACCCCGGCGAAGGGCGGGCCCCGCGGTTCGGACGCGGGCCGGATCTACCAGCTGAAGCGCGAGGTACTGGAGTTCAAGCGCGCCGTGTCGCCGCTGCTGCGGCCCATGCAGCTGCTGAGCGAGCGCCCGATGCGGCTGATCGATCCCGACATCCAGAAGTACTTCCGCGATGTCGCCGACCACCTCGCCCGCGTGCACGAGGAGGTCATCGGCTTCGACGAACTGCTCAACTCGATCCTTCAGGCCAATCTGGCGCAGGCGACGGTGACGCAGAACGAGGACATGCGCAAGATCACGTCCTGGGCCGCCATCATCGCCGTACCGACGATGATCTGCGGCGTGTACGGCATGAACTTCGATCACATGCCGGAGCTGAGGTGGACGTACGGCTATCCGGTGGTGATGGGCGTCATCGGAATCGTCTGCTTCACCATCCACCGCAGCCTCAAGCGCAACGGCTGGCTCTAATAGAGTTCGGGCATGACTGCTGCTGACGTGTTGCTGGGCCGGGCTCTCGTCGAAGAGGCCACCAAGAAGTCCGGCCTGATCTGGGTGCGGGGCACCGGCCCCGCCCGGGCCCTGTGGCACGTCTGGCACGAGGCCGCGGCCGTGCTCGTCGGCGACGGCCCCGGGGAGCAGCCGCTCCCCGAGGGCCTGGTGGACGGCGGCGCCGCCGAAGTGACCGTGCGCAGCAAGGACAAGGGCGGCAGGCTCGTCGCCTGGACCGCCGCGGTCGCCGTGCTGGAACCGCACTCCGAGGAGTGGGAGGCCGCGGTCGCCGAGCTCAAGGGCAAGCGGCTGAACGCACCGGACGCCGAACAGATGACTGACCGGTGGGCGCGTGAGTGCCGGGTGGTACGGCTGACACCGGGCGCCTCCCGTACGGAACTGCCGGACGGCTCCCTGGCCGCGGCCCCGCTGCCCACGGCGGCGACCACGCGGCAGCCCGCGCCCGCCGCGCTTCCCCGGCTGCTGCTCAAGCGCCGCAGGAAGAGCTGACGGACCGGCAGCCGTCGGGCCGGGAGGAGCCGGCGGACGGGTCCGCGCTCAGCCGGAGGACTTGGGGAGCTCGCCGCCGTAGTCGACGGTGGCGCTCTCCGGCGGCGCCTCCAGTGTGAAGGCCTTGCCCCAGTCGGCGAGGGTGACGATGCCGCCGCCCCCGCCACGCGCCACGCGCAGCGGATACGGGGTGCCCTCCAGGGAGACGTCGAGCGCGCCACCCTCACCTTTTCCGCCCATGATCTGCACGGTCCGCACCCCGCCGATCGTGTCGCGGTCGCCCTTGTTGATCTTTCCGTGCAGTGCGAGGACCCCGTCGAGCAGGATCTTCTTCTCCGTGAAGCCGCGCAGCTGCTTGTACGTCGGGTCGTCCTGAGGGACCTTCACGTACTTGCCCTGCAGCTTGTCGGCGGCGGCCTGGTCGTCCTCGTTGTCGCCGTCGCCCGACTCCTCGTGGTTCCAGAAGCCCGCGTCGGCCTTGAGGAAGAGCTCGTCGCCGATCCGCAGCAACGCGAACGTGCTCTGCTTCGAGGTGACCGATCCGGTGCCGCCATCGGCGCTGAGCTGCATGTTCAGGGTGTACGTGCCCCCCTTGCTGACCAGTTTTCCGGCGAGCCGCACCGCGTCCGCGGCGTCCGCCGCCGCCCGTGCCTTCTGATCGATCCGGGCCGCGGTCAGCTTGCCGACGCCGTTGGTCCCCTTGTCCGGGTCCTCTCCGGCGCAGGCCGTGAGCGCGGCCGTCAGGCCCGCACAGAGCACCACGGCGAGAGCGGTCCGGCGATGGGCCCGGACGGCCGGGGCGGAAGAGGTCACGGGCGCACTGCCTCTCGTCTGTGTGTCGGGGGGTGGCAGACGGCAGCGTACCTGTGCCGCGTACGCCCTTCGGCAGTGCGCCGTACGGACGGGTCCACCGGGGCACACCGTCGCGGTACGGGCTAGCCTGATCACGCAAAGGAGGGCGTGAGGGACTTCAGGGAGGCGCACAGGATGGCAGCAGGCGCTCCCCGTGTCTTCGTCTCGCACCTCTCCGGTGTGCCGGTCTTCGACCCCAACGGCGACCAGGTCGGCCGGGTCCGCGACCTGGTGGCCATGCTGCGCGTCGGCGGCAAACCGCCGCGGCTGCTCGGGATGGTCGTCGAAGTGGTGAGCCGGCGGCGGATCTTCCTGCCGATGATCCGGGTGACGGGCGTCGAGTCGGGTCAGGTCATCACCACCGGAGTGGTCAACATGCGGCGCTTCGAGCAGCGCCCGACCGAGCGACTCGTTCTCGGCGAGATCCTTGACCGGCGGGTGCACCTGGTCGAGACCGACGAGGAGGTCACCGTCCTCGATGTCGCGATCCAGCAGCTGCCGGCCCGCCGCGACTGGGAGATCGACAAGTTCTTCGTACGCAAGGGGCGCGGCGGCGCGCTGCGCCGCAAGGGCGAGACGCTGACCGTGGAGTGGTCGGCGATCAGCGGCTTCTCGCTGGACGAGCACGGCCAGGGTGCCGAGAGCCTGGTCGCCACCTTCGAACGGCTGCGTCCGACGGATGTCGCCAACGCCCTGCACCACCTGTCGCCCAAGCGCCGGGCCGAGGTCGCCGCCGCCCTGGACGACGACCGGCTCGCGGACGTCCTGGAGGAACTCCCCGAGGACGACCAGGTGGAGATCCTCGGCAAGCTCAAGGAGGACCGCGCGGCGGACGTCCTCGAGGCGATGGACCCGGACGATGCGGCCGACCTGCTCTCGGAGCTGCCGGAGGCGGACAAGGAACGACTGCTGGCGCTGATGCGGCCGGACGACGCCGCCGACGTACGGCGACTGATGTCCTACGAGGAGCGGACCGCGGGCGGTCTGATGACGACCGAGCCGATCATCCTGCGGCCCGACGCGACGGTCGCGGACGCGCTGGCCAGGGTCCGGCAGCAGGACCTCTCCCCGGCGCTGGCCGCGCAGGTGTACGTCTGCAGGGCACCGGACGAGACCCCGACGGGCAAGTACCTGGGCACGGTGCACTTCCAGCGGCTGCTGCGCGATCCGCCGTTCACGCTGGTCAGCTCGCTCGTCGACAGCGATCTCGTACCCCTGACGCCGGACACCCCGCTGTCGGCCGTGACCAGCTTTCTGGCCGCGTACAACATGGTCTCCGTTCCCGTGGTGGACGAGACCGGGTCGCTGCTGGGCGCGGTGACGGTCGACGACGTGCTCGACCACCTGCTGCCCGAGGACTGGCGCGAGACCGACTTCCAGGGCGAGGAGGGGATCGCCGATGACCGGTGAGGACCGCCCCAGGGCCGCGTCTACCGGCGCGTCGGGCATCGTGCGGCCCCCGCGGCCCCGGCTCGACCAGCCGAAGGCCCAGCGGCGCAGGCTGCTGCCGGAGTACGACCCCGAGGCGTTCGGCCGCTTCTCCGAGCGCATCGCCCGTTTCCTGGGCACGGGACGGTTCATCGTCTGGATGACGCTGATCATCATCCTGTGGGTGGTGTGGAACATCTTCGCGCCGGAGAAGTTCCGGTTCGATCAGTACCCGTTCATCTTCCTGACCCTGATGCTGTCCCTCCAGGCCTCGTACGCGGCCCCGCTGATCCTCCTCGCACAGAACCGCCAGGACGACCGCGACCGGGTGACCCACGAGCAGGACCGCAAGCAGAACGAGCGGTCGATCGCGGACACCGAGTACCTCACCCGCGAGATCGCGGCGCTCCGGATGGGTCTCGGCGAGGTCGCCACCCGGGACTGGATCCGCTCGGAGCTGGAAGCCATGGTGAAGGACATGGAGGAGCGACAGGTCCTCTTCCAGGTCGAGAGTGACGAAGGCGACCGCTGAAGGGCTACCCGCGCGTAGGCACCGGCGCCGTACCATCGTCCTATGGCTACGGAAGACGCGGTGCGTGAAGCACTGGCGACAGTGAACGACCCGGAGATCCACCGACCGATCACCGAGCTGGGCATGGTGAAATCGGTCGAAATCGATCCTGACGGTGTGGTCGCTGTCACCGTGTACCTCACGGTTTCCGGCTGCCCGATGCGAGAGACGATCACCAAGAACGTGACCGACGCGGTGGCCCGTGTCGAGGGCGTGTCGCGGGTCGAGGTCACTCTTGACGTGATGAGCGACGAACAGCGCAAGGAGCTCGCCTCCTCGCTGCGCGGCGGCACGGCGGAGCGTGAGGTGCCGTTCGCCAAGCCCGGGTCCCTGACCCGGGTCTACGCGGTCGCGTCCGGCAAGGGCGGCGTCGGCAAGTCCTCGGTGACCGTGAACCTCGCCGCGGCGATGGCGGCCGACGGACTCAAGGTCGGCGTGGTGGACGCGGACATCTACGGCCACAGCGTGCCCCGGATGCTCGGCGTGGACGGCAAGCCCACCCAGGTCGAGAACATGATCATGCCGCCGTCGGCGCACGGCGTGAAGGTGATCTCCATCGGCATGTTCACCCCGGGCAACGCCCCGGTGGTGTGGCGCGGGCCCATGCTGCACCGCGCGCTGCAGCAGTTCCTCGCCGATGTGTACTGGGGCGACCTGGACGTCCTGCTGCTCGACCTGCCGCCGGGCACCGGTGACATCGCGATCTCCGTGGCACAGCTCGTGCCGAACGCCGAGATCCTCGTCGTCACGACCCCCCAGCAGGCCGCGGCCGAGGTTGCCGAGCGGGCCGGCTCCATCGCCGTGCAGACCCACCAGAAGATCGTCGGCGTCGTCGAGAACATGTCGGGGATGCCGTGCCCGCACTGCGACGAGATCGTCGACGTGTTCGGCTCGGGCGGCGGCCAGCGGGTCGCCGAGGGGCTGACGAAGACGGTGGGCGCCGAGGTACCGGTCCTGGGCACCATCCCGATCGACGTGCGCCTGCGCGAGGGCGGCGACGAGGGCAAGCCCGTCGTGCTGTCCGACCCGGACTCCGCGGCCGGCGCCGCGCTGCGGTCCATCGCGGAGAAGCTGAGCGGCCGTCAGCGCGGCCTGTCCGGCATGTCGCTGGGGCTCACCCCGCGCAACAAGTTCTGAGCGGTCCGACGGGTCAGGGGCGGCACCTCCTCGGAGGTGCCGCCCCTGACCGCTGCCGCCCCGGCACTGTTGTCCCAGGACGGTTCGCTCGCCGCCGCGCGTTCGCTCAGTTGTCGTACGCGGCGATGTCGCCGACCACGGCGAAGCCCAGGCCGTAGGCGCTCATCCCACGCCCGTACGCGCCGATGTGCACCCCGTCGGGCGCCGAACCCGCCAGCACCCAGCCGAACTCGGACTCGCGGTAGTGGAACTCCACCGGAACGCCGTCCACCGGCAGGGAGAGCGTCGACCAGGGCGCCTCACCCAGGTCGTCGGCGAGTTCGAACGCGGTCTCGGTCTGCTGGTTCAGCCATTCGTTGCGCAGGGTGTGGTCCATCTGCGGGGGCCATGTGTAGGCCAGCAGACCGGAGCCCGCCAGCCAGGCCGCCGAGGACACGGTGGTGGCGTCCAGCACACCGGTGCCGTCACCACTGCGCCGTACCGGACTGCTGGCCACCGTCACGACCACCGCGAAGCGAGCCTTCTCGGCGCCCGCGTCGGCCCGCACCACCGGCTCCTCGCCGTGCCCGGTGGAACCGTGCTGCACGGTGCCGTCCGCCGAGGCGGTGACCTGCATCAGCCAGCGCGGGCCGGTGAAGGCCCCGTCCAGCCCGTACCAGGGGAACGGCGCCTTGAGATAGCCGTCGACAGTACGCCGGGTCGCCGGCACCCCCTCTGCGGTGACTGCGCTGGGCGCGTCTTCCGCCCCTACCCGACTCGTCGTCTCCATCTGTCCGGCCGCCTCCTCGATCTTGCACTGATCCGGAGCGGCCCTCCCCCCGTGGGCATGGGCAACCTCGCAACCGGACAGATGGAGAATAGCCATACCGTCCGGACGAGTCGGGATTGACCGGTCTCAGGTGGCGTCTGCGTCGAACGGCGGACGCTCGTCCTTCGCGGGCTGCGCGGGCTTCTTGAGCAGATCGGGCGCGGAACCGGAACCGGCCGACGCGCCGACGGCGGACGCTGCCGCAGCACCGGCGCCGGAGGCGGAGGAGGCACTCTCACGGCCGTTCACCGCGTCGGTGACATCGGCCATCTCCTTGCGCAGGTCGAAGCTCTCGCGGATCTCCTTGAGCCCCAGGTCGTCGTTGCCGTCCATGAGCTGCTTGCGGACGAAGGTCTTGGGGTTGAGATCCTCGAACTCGAAGTCCTTGAACTGCGGGCCGAGCTCCGAGCGGATGTCTTCCTTGGCGCTGTCCGAGAACTCACGGATCTTGCGGATGGTCCGCGTGACGTCCTGGATGACCTTCGGCAGTTTCTCCGGACCGAATACGAGCACGGCAAGAACCACGAGCGTCAGGAGCTCGAGTGCGCCTATGTCATTGAACACCTTGCTGCTCCTCGTGTTCTCTGCGTGTTCTCCGCGGTTCTCCGCCACCAGGTCGTCAGGGGCCCGGACCGGCTCCACGGTACCCGGCGAAGCTGTCCGGGCGGTACCTGCCGGTGGCCGTCAGGTGCCGCTCGCCGAGCCGAGCGTCAAAGTCATGGACAGCTCTTTGCCACCACGGGTCAGCTTGAGGCCGAGCCGGTCGCCCGGCCGGTGGGCACGGATCTTGACGATCAGTTCCTCACCGCTGTGCACGCGCTCGCCCTCCACCTCGGTGATGATGTCGCCCGGCTTGATGCCCGCCTTGTCCGCGGGACCGTCGGCGGTGACCGCGGACCCGCCGTCAGCGCCCTTTCCGCCGACCTTGGCGCCGTCGCCGGTGAACTTCATGTCCAGCGTGACGCCGATCACCGGGTGGGTGGCCTTGCCCGTGTTGATCAGCTCTTCGGCGACGCGCTTGCCCTGGTTGATCGGTATGGCGAAGCCGAGGCCGATGGAGCCGGACTGACCGCCGTCGAGGCCGGAGCCGCTGTCGGCGCCACGGATGGCGCTGTTGATGCCGATGACATGGGCCTCGGAGTCGACGAGCGGGCCGCCGGAGTTGCCGGGGTTGATCGGGGCGTCGGTCTGCAGGGCGTCGACATAGCTGACGTCCGAGCCGTCACCCTTCTCGCCGCCTGCGGTGATGGGCCGCTGCTTGGCGCTGATGATGCCGGACGTGACCGTGTTGGACAGGTCGAAGGGGGCACCGATGGCCACCACCGGATCGCCGACCTGCACGTTGTCGGAGTTGCCGAGGGGCAGGGGCTTGAGGCCCGAGACGCCGGTCACCTTGACGACCGCCAGGTCGTAGCCGCTGTCCTTGCCGACGATCTCGGCCTGCGCGGTCTCTCCCCCGCTGAACGTGACGGTGATGTCCCCGTTGGAACCCGCGGGAGCGACCACGTGGTTGTTGGTGAGGATGTGGCCCTTGTTGTCGAGTACGAAGCCGGTGCCCGTGCCGGACTCGGCGGAACCGCTGACGTGCAGGGTCACCACGCTGGGCAGCGCACTGGACGCGATGCCCGCGACGCTGTCGGGCGCCCTGCCTCCGCTGTCCCGGCCGGCCTGCGGAAGCTCGACCGTGGTCAGACCCCCGTTGCGCTCGGCGTAGGCGCCGATGCCGCCGCCGATCCCGCCGGCGACGAGAGCGAGCAACGCGGCACCGATCAGGGCGGATCCGCGACGGCGCCTGCGGGGCTGCGGGTCGGCGCCGAGGGGCGGGCCGGGGTGGGTGAGCGGCTGCTGGGGCGCGCCCCACGGGTCGTAGCGCAGCCACTGGGACGTCTGCGGCTGGAACTCGTGCTGGGCGGGGTGGGGCTGGGGCTGCTGCGGGGGCGCGCCGTGGTGATGCTGCTGCGGCACCGCGTGGGGCTGGGGCGGCGGTGCGTACGCCTCACCGGGGCCCTGCCCTGCAGGGGCAGGGGCCGGGACGGGTACCGGTGCCGGGGCATGGACGGCCGTCCCCTGCCCGTTCGTCCCCGCGTACGGCGGGGGTACCGGGGTGCCGTGCGCCGGGGTCGGCACCGGGCGCTGCACGGGCGGCGCGGGCGCCCATGGCCCCGGGCCTCCGTAGGGCGGGGTGCTGTACTCGTCGGGAGCGTGCAGCGGCTGTGCACGGGGGGCGGGCGGCTCGGCGACGGCGGGCGGCTCGGCGAGCGGAGGCGCGGGCGGCTCGGCGACCGCGGGGGCGGGCCGGGGTGCTGCTTCGGCCGCCGGCTCCGCTGCCGGTGCCGTCCCGTGGACCGCGGTGTCCTCGGCCGTGTCCGCGACGGGCGTCGAGTCCTCCGGCTCGGCAGGGACAGCACGTCCCGTCGAGGGACGGCTCCACCACTTCGCCTTCGGCCCGCTGGGCTTTCCGTCGTCCATGCTCTCCCCGCAACTGGCCTCTGCACGCCCCCACAGGGGCGTCCCTCCCGGAATTCAACCAGGTTTGCGAATCCGTGCGCAGGGTCCCGGTCAGCGCAGGGGAGAAAGCGGCATCGCGTGGTCACGCAGCTGCGGCGCGGCCGTCGCCGTGGGCGCCGCCGACTTCGGGTCCGCTCCCCCGCCGAGCGTGGCCGAGAACAGCGGGCCGGCATCGGTCGGGCGTATCAGCGGCGGCACGGTCACGTTCAGCACCGGGTACGCGTACGAGTGCCCGCTCAGCATCGTCGTGCTGAGGAGCGACGGCGCGGCGGCGAGCACCGGCCGGGCGGACGAGGACGGCGAGGGCGCGACCGCGGCCGGGCTCTCACCGACCGCGAGGGCACCGCCGCCACTGCGGCTGGCCGCGGCGCTGGCACTGCCGGTCCGTGCGTCGGCGTCGAGCGGCGTCACGCTGCTTCCCGCGCCCTCCGCGCTGAGCGGCACGTCGGGACCCTGGTCCAGGGGGAGGGCGCCGCCGAGCGCAATGGCTGCCAGCGAGACGGCACTTGCCGCGGCGAACGCGAAGCGCCGGGCACGCCACGGCGAACGGTCTGCCTCGCGGCCCACTCCGTGGATGCGGAAGGCCGATCCGGCGGGGCCGCCCGGCAGCACGGCGGTGGAGCCGTGCGCGGTGGGGAGGTAGCCGAATCCGTCCAGCGGTGAGGACCCGGAGGCCGTGCCCGTACGTCCGTCGGGGTGCTGCAGTTCGGGGAAGAGTCCCTCCCCGAAGCGCCGTCCGCTGCCGAAGGGGCGGCTCGGGCCGTCGTCGTCACTCCCGGGGCCCCCGGGAAGGCCCTGCAGACGGGCAAGGAACCCCTCGGAGGGGGACGGAGGGGTGGCGGTCGCGAAGGCGCTCTTCAGCCGCCGCTGGGCGTCGGCCTCGGCCTTGCACCTGGAACAGGTCGCCAGGTGGGCGAGGACCCGCTCCCGGGCGTCGTGTTTGAGCTCGCCGTCTACAAGCGCGGCGAGCCGGTCCCCGAGATGCTGCTCCGCGGGGGTCGGACCTGTGGCGCTCACGCCGTTCCGCCCTCCCCTGCCAGGACCGCGTCCGCCAGCGAACGCTGCTCGGCGCGTGCCTCCGGGGAACGGTGCTGCAGCGCCTTGCGCAGGTGCGAGCGGCCCCGGTGGATACGGCTGCGCACGGTCCCGAGCTTCACGCCGAGTGTGGCGGCGATCTCCTCGTAAGAGAGGCCCTCGATGTCGCAGAGCACGACTGCCGCACGGAACTCGGGCGCGAGGGTGTCCAGCGCCTGCTGGACGTCCGCGTCGAAGTGGGTGTCGTTGAAGACCTGCTGAGGGGACGGCTCACGGCTCGGCAGCCGCTCCGCGGCGTCGTCGCCCAGGGAGTCGAAACGGATCCGCTGCTTGCGGCGGACCATGTCCAGGAAGAGATTCGTCGTGATCCGGTGCAGCCAGCCCTCGAAGGTGCCGGGCGTGTACGTCGACAGCGATCGGAAGACGCGGACGAAGACCTCCTGGGTGAGGTCCTCGGCGTCGTGCTGGTTTCCTGTCAGCCGGTAGGCAAGGCGGTACACGCGACCGCTGTGCGTGCTGACGATCTCTTCCCATGAGGGCGGGGTCCACGCCTGAGAATCCGCATCTGAGGCGAAGGTCGCGGTCGGTGCGGAATCGTTGGAAGAACGGTCAGCAATGTTGGTCACGGATTTCGGCTCACCCGCCGACCTGAGAAAGCGCCGCAGCACTCCTCCCCGATCCACAGGCGCAGCCGCACCTCCCCTATCGGCTCTGGTGGTGTCCAGTGGAGCCCCTACCATAGCCACCTCGCCCGTTAGCTCCGGATAAGCCTTTTTACCTGCTGTCACCCGGGCGTACCCGGGAACAAGGGCCATATTCCGGGCCCGGCCGGCGGGTCCGATCCATGTGTTTTCCCCTGCCTCTACCTAACGCCCGGTCCCATCTGCGGGTTCCCGGCTCCAGCGGATACAGTCACCGTTGCGCCAACTACGGGGACAGGAGAGGGTCATTACCGCCAACCGGCAGACAAGCTGGGCGTTCGCCGACGCCTTTGTCGCCGAGGACGCAGCTCTGCGCTGGGCCCGTGACCGGGCCCGCGAGGCAGGGCTCCGCTCGGTGTCCCCAGGCACCGGAGCTGCGCTGCGCCTGCTCGCTGCCGCCGCGGACGCCAAAGCGGTGGCCGAAATCGGCACCGGTACGGGCGTGTCCGGCATCTATCTGCTGAACGGGATGCGCCCCGACGGCGTACTGACCACCGTCGATCCGGAACCGGAGCGCCAGCAGTTCGCGCGCGAGGCGTTCCGGGCTGCGGGTTTCGCCACGAACCGGGCACGGTTCATCCCCGGGCGCGCCCTCGACGTACTGCCGCGGCTCGCCGACGGCGGGTACGACCTTGTTTTCTGCGACGGTGACCGGCTGGAGAGCCTGGACTGCCTCGCTGAATCGTTGCGCCTGCTGCGGCCCGGCGGTCTCGTCTGCTTCGAAGGCGTCTTCGCGGACGGCCGCACCATCGATTCCGCCGCCCAGCCGGCCGAGGTACTGCGCCTGCGTGAGCTGCTGCGGGCGGTGCGGGAGAGCCAGGAGCTGATGGCGACGCTGCTGCCGGTGGGCGACGGGCTGCTGTGCGCGGTGCGACGCGGCTGAGGCCGTGCCACCTGATCCGTGACGCACCACTGCCCCGGCACGGAAATCCGTGCCGGGGCAGTGGTGAAGTGTGGGCGCGTCTACGTCAGCCGACGACCTTCTTCAGGGCATCGCCGAGTGCATCGGCCTCGTCCGGAGTCAGCTCGACGACAAGCCGACCGCCGCCTTCGAGCGGAACGCGCATGACAATGCCCCGCCCCTCCTTTGTCACCTCGAGCGGGCCGTCGCCCGTCCGCGGCTTCATGGCCGCCATGCTCGTTCCCCTTCCTGAAACCAGCTCATCCCAACCGGCGGCCCCATGACAGGCGCTGCCTCACCGGCGTCGAACACATTGCTTCCTTCGCATTATCCCGCATCGGAGACCCCGATGACCAACATCGGTCGGCATCGCTTGCGCAACGCACTCTCTCAAAACCACCCAATTCGGCGATCCGGCTGCGATACTGCGCCGCCATCGGCCCTCAGCCGAGAGCCAATTGTTAGACGCAGGTCACATCTCAGGCCCGTCCGACGTCGGCCATGCTTGCCTGGACAGGCACAATGCCGGAGCCGTTAAGGAGACCCAGCGATGGCCGACATGGCCGACACCACGGCTGATGCCGTGCTCACGGACGTGAGCGACGGGCTCGCGACGATCACGATCAACCGACCCGACGCGATGAACGCCATGAACACCGCGGCGAAGGTCGCGCTCCGCGACGCCCTTCGATCCGTCGCCGAGGACACCGCCGTACGAGCAGTTCTGCTCACCGCCACCGGGCGCGCCTTCTGCGTGGGCCAGGACCTCAAAGAGCACGTCTCCAAGCTCGCCGAGGCCCGCGAGTCGGGCGGCGGCAACGCGCTGAGCACCGTGAAGGAGCACTACAACCCGATCGTGCGGGCCATCACCGAGATGGAGAAGCCCGTCGTGGCAGGGGTCAACGGGGTCGCCGCGGGCGCCGGTTTCGGATTCGCACTCGCGGCCGACTACCGCGTGGTCGCCGATACGGCCGCCTTCAACACGTCCTTCGCGGGCGTGGCCCTCACGGCCGACTCGGGCGTCTCCTGGACGCTGCCCCGGCTGATCGGCGCGAGTCGCGCCGCCGACCTGCTGTTCTTCCCGCGTTCGATCTCCGCGCAGGAGGCGTACGAGCTGGGCATCGCCAACAAGGTGGTGCCTGCCGCCGACCTGGCCAAGGAGGCCCTGGCGGTGGCGCGTGCCCTCGCGGAGGGGCCGACGGTGGCGTACGCGGCGCTGAAGGCGTCGATGGCGTACGGCGCGGGCCACACGCTCGCCGAGTCGCTGGAGAAGGAGGACGAGCTCCAGACCCGGGCGGGCGCGTCACAGGACCACACCATCGCGGTCGAGGCGTTCCTCGCCAAGCAGCCGCCGAAGTACCTCGGCAAGTAGCGGCCGCGGCCGACCGGCCCCGGCGGGTGACGTCGGGGCCGTTCGGCGGTTCGTCGTCCGGCAGTTCGGCAGTTCGGCGCCGGACGTCCTGGAGCCGGTCAGGACCCGCTGGACGACCCCTGGAGCGCCTCACGGGCCACGCAGTCGGCCAGGTGGTCGTTGACGAGGCCGCAGGCCTGCATGAGGGCGTAGGCCGTCGTGGGGCCGACGAAGCGGATGGACCGCTTCTTGAGGTCCTTGGCCAGCGCCGTGGATTCCGGGGTGACGGCCGGGATGTCGTCGAGGGCGCGCGGGGCGGGCCGGCCGGCCGGGTCGGGGGCGTACGACCAGATGAGTGCGTCCAGCTCGCCCTCGCCCCAGCCGGCCAGCACCTTGGCGTTGGCCATCGTCGCGTCGATCTTCGCCCGGTTGCGGATGATGCCGGCGTCCGCGAGGAGCCGTTCCCTGTCGGCGTCGGTGAACTCCGCCACGGCGGAGATCTTGAACCCGGCGAAGGCGCTGCGGAACCCTTCGCGGCGGCGCAGGATCGTCAGCCAGGAGAGCCCGGACTGGAACGCCTCCAGGCAGAGCCGCTCGAAGAGGGCGTCGTCGCCGTGGACCGGACGGCCCCACTCCGTGTCGTGATAGGCGAGGTAGTCCTCCGTGGACAGGCCCCAGGGGCAGCGCAGACCGCCGTCGGCGGCCGGTCGGGCGTCGCTCATCGCGGTCCCTCCTCGCCCGGCGGCCTGCCGTTGTCACGGCTGTCGTCGCCGGCGCTGTCCCGGCCGTTCTCCCCGCCGAGCGGCTCGCCCGGCCGCTTGAACAGGTCGGGACCGGTCACCGCGGTCGCCTGAGCGCCGGCGAGCGCGGACTCCAGCTCGGCGATGCGAGCGTCCCGCTCGGCGAGCTCGGCGCCGAGCCTGCCCAGCGCATCGTCCACCTCCGCCATGCGGTAGCCGCGCACCGCCAGCGGCAGCCGCAGGACCTCGATATCCGCGCGGCCGACCGGGCGGTTCGTCGGCAGCGGGTCGGTGAGCCGCTCGGGCTCCACGTCCTGCAGCACCGCACTTCCGCCTCCGCCGACCACCGCCAGCGTGACCGCGGCCACCACCACGGCCATCGTGAGCAGCAAGAACCAGAACACGTGCATCTCCCCGGGAGCGGAAACCTGTCCGGGTCAGATCGTGCCATGCGGCACCGACAGTTAGGGTCGCAGGCGACCTACCGAGGAGGAACCAGGGATGCGAAGCGGTGCGCTCAGGCTTGGGCGGCGGGAATTCGGGCCGCACGAGCCGGTGATCATGGCGATCGTGAACCGGACCCCCGACTCCTTCTACGACCAGGGTGCGACGTTCCGCGACGAGCCCGCGCTCTCCCGGGTCGAACAGGCCGTGTCGGAGGGTGCCGCGATCATCGACATCGGCGGGGTGAAGGCCGGCCCCGGCGAGGAGGTGACGGCCGAGGAGGAGGCCCGCCGCACGGTCGGCTTCGTCGCCGAGGTGCGCCGCCGCCACCCGGATGTGGTGATCAGCGTGGACACCTGGCGCCATGACGTGGGCGAGGCCGTCTGCGAGGCCGGGGCGGACCTCCTGAACGACGCGTGGGGCGGCGTCGACCCGAAGCTCGCCGAGGTCGCGGCGCGGTACGGGGCGGGGCTCGTGTGCACGCACGCGGGCGGCGCCGAGCCGCGGACCCGGCCGCACCGGGTCACGTACGACGACGTGATGGCGGACATCCTGCGGGTGACGGTCGGCCTCGCCGAGCGGGCCGTCGGGCTCGGGGTGAGGCCGGACGGAATCATGATCGACCCCGGTCACGACTTCGGGAAGAACACCCGGCACTCGCTGGAGGCGACGCGCAGGCTGGGCGAGATGACGGCAACGGGCTGGCCGGTGCTGGTCTCGCTGTCCAACAAGGACTTCGTCGGGGAGACCCTCGACAAGCCGGTCAAGGAACGCGTGATCGGCACGCTCGCGACCACCGCCGTGTCGGCCTGGCTGGGCGCGCAGGTGTACCGGGTGCACGAGGTGGCGGAGACTCGCCAGGTCCTGGACATGGTGGCCTCCATCGCGGGCCACCGCGCGCCTGCGGTGGCCCGCCGGGGACTGGCTTAGCCGAGGGGGCGGGCGGGGGCGCCGGGACGGGCCCCTACCGGCCGACCTCCTTGGTCACCAGGGCGACCGCCTCGTCCACGTCGTCCGTGATGTGGAACAGCAGCAGATCCTTCTCGGACGCCTTGCCCTGGGCCACCACCGTGTCCCGCAGCCAGTCCACCAGCCCGCGCCAGTAGGCCGTGCCGAACAGCACGATCGGGAAGCGGGTCACCTTGCCTGTCTGCACGAGCGTCAGCGCCTCGAACAGTTCGTCCAGCGTGCCGAGGCCCCCGGGCAGGACGACGAAGCCTTGCGCGTACTTGACGAACATCGTCTTTCGAACGAAGAAGTACCGGAAGTTGACGCCGATGTCGACGTGCGGGTTCAGTCCGGACTCGAACGGCAGCTCGATGCCGAGTCCGACGGAGACCCCCTTCGCCTCCCGGGCGCCCTTGTTCGCCGCTTCCATCGCCCCGGGGCCGCCGCCCGTGATGACCGCGAAGCCCGCCTCGACCAGCGCCCTGCCGATCTGCACACCCGCCTCGTAGTCCGGTCCGTCGGCCGGAGTGCGGGCGGAACCGAAGACACTGATGGCGCTCGGCAGTTCGGCGAGGGCCCCGAAGCCCTCCACGAACTCCGACTGGATGCGCATCACGCGCCAGGGATCCGTGTGCACCCATTCGGAATCGCCCTCGGAATCCAGCAGCCGCTGATCCGTCGTGCCCGGCTGCACCTGGTCCCTGCGGCGCAGTACCGGGCCCAGCCGCTGCTCCTCGGGCCTCACCGCGCCCTCAGGAACCTGCGCGCCCTCGGGGATCCGTGCGTCCTCCGGGTTGCCCATGATCTGCTCCCTCCGCCGACATGCGATGTGCGTGTCGCTTCAGCGTAGATCGGCCGAGGTTACGAGCAGGGGAATGCCGTGAGTCAGCTGGTGAGCCAGGAGCGGAGGCGCTCCTCGCAGTGCGTGATCCGTTCGACGGCCACCTGCTCGTCCCGCTTGTGCGCGAACAGTGCGTCCCCGGGCCCGTAGTTCACCGCGGGAATGCCGAGGGAGCCGAACCGGGACACATCCGTCCAGCCGAACTTGGGCTGTGCCGTACCGCCGACCGCTTCCATGAACGCCTTGGCCGCCGGGTGCGAGAGGCCGGGCATCGCGGCGCCGGAGTGGTCGTCGACCGTGAGACCGGCGACGCCGCAGTCCGCGAAGACCTCACGGACGTGCGCCTCGGCCTCCTCGGCGGTGCGGTCGGGGGCGTACCGGTAGTTGACCACCACCGTGCAGGCGTCCGGGATGACATTGGTGGCGACGCCGCCCTCGATGCTCACGGCGTTGAGCCCCTCGTGGTACTCGAGCCCGTCGATGACCGGCCGGCGCGGCTCGTACGCGGCGAGCTTCGCCAGCACCGGGGCGGCGGCGTGGATCGCGTTGGATCCCATCCAGCTGCGCGCGGAGTGGGCCCGCTCCCCCTCGAGCTGGAGATGGACCCGGATCGTGCCCTGGCAGCCGCCCTCGACCTGGGCGTCGGACGGCTCCAGGAGGACGGCGAAGTCCGCGTCGAGCCAGTCGGGGTGCGCCTCGGCCACGTGTCCGAGGCCGTTGAGGTGGGCGGCGACCTCTTCGTTGTCGTAGAAGATGAACGTGAGGTCACGGTTGGGCTCGGGCACCGTCGCGGCGATCCGCAGCTGCACGGCGACGCCCGACTTCATGTCGGAGGTTCCGCACCCCCACAGCACACCGTTCTCGTCGAGCCGGGACGGGACGTTGTCCGCGATCGGCACGGTGTCGATGTGGCCGGCCAGTACGACGCGCTCGGCACGGCCCAGCTGCGTCCTGGCCACGACGTTGTTGCCGTGCCGCTCGACCGTCAGGTGCGGCAGCGGGCGCAGGGCCGCCTCGATCGCGTCGGCCAGGTCCTTCTCCTGCCCGCTGACCGACGGGAAGTCGACGAGCCGGGCCGTGAGCTCGGGTCCGCCGAGAGCGAGGTCAAGCGTGTGTCCGTCCATGGTCACGACCCTAAAGGACTTCGGTCTCGGCCCCGCCCGTACCCTCCAGTACGGTGGGCTCCGTGCCCCGGACCGCCACTTCCACCCGCCGCAGCCGCTTCTTCCGTGTCGCGGCCGCCTTCGCCGTGCTCGTGGCCCTGGCCGGCTATCTGGCCGTGCAGTACGTCTCCGGCAACAAGGGTGCTCCCCGCTGCACCGTGCGCTCCGCGGACGGGGACGGCACCGAGGGGCGTACGTACGAGATGAGCCCCGACCAGGCCGCCAACGCCGCGACGATCTCGGCGGTGGGCACCACCCGCGGTCTGCCGGAGCGTGCGGTGACCATCGCGCTCGCCACCGCGCTGCAGGAGTCCGCGCTGCGCACCATCGACCACGGTGACCGGGACTCGCTCGGACTCTTCCAGCAGCGTCCCTCGCAGGGCTGGGGAACGCCGGCGCAGATCATGGATCCGGTCTATTCGTCCGGGAAGTTCTACGAGCACCTCGCCGAGGTTCCGGGCTACTCGCGGCTGCCGCTGACCGTCGCCGCGCAGCGGGTGCAGAAGAGCGGGTTCCCGCAGGCGTACGCCAAGCACGAGCCGGATGCCGCGCTGCTGGCCGCCGCGCTGACCGGACGCGCGCCCGCCTCGCTCAGCTGCACGCTGTCGGCGGCGGCCACCCCCGGGGACGCGGCCGAAGTGCGGGCCGAGCTGGTGCGCGCCTTCGGCAAGGATGTCCTGCCTGCCGCCGGGGCGGCCGGAGCCTCGGCCGCCGGCACGGTCTCGGTGCCCGTGCGGACCGCCGTGAAGACCGCCGAGGACACGGCACCCCGGCGCGGCTGGGAGCTGGCCCACTGGGCGGTCGCCCGGGCCGACGCGCTGCGGATCGATGAGGTCTCGTATGCCGGCCGGGTGTGGAACGCAGATGCGGGCTGGCGGACGGAACATAAGGAATCGGGCACTACCGCAGTCCGAATGCGGCTCGCACAGTAGTACGGGGTGTCGCCCGTACGGGCCGTCCAACCCTTCCCGCAACCCCCCTCGCGTCACCCTTCCCACGAGCCCCGCCCGCCCCCGGATTTCCGTGCGAACAAAGGGAAGTGACGGTTCGTCCGACGCCGATGGAATGCATTGTTTGCCCGGGTTCCTCCGTTGCGGATTATCTGACGCATTACCCAGTCTTTACCTTTGCGGGCCGCAACCTTCCCTGCCCTTCGACCGGTTGTCAGTGCGTCCGGATCACCGGACAGGCAAATTCCACATTTGCCCGGAACCGTTGTAGTCCCGTCGAAGGAGCATCATGTCCCTCCCCCTGACCCGTCGGATCGCCCGTGCCGCGCTGCTGATCGCCGCAGGCGCGGCACCCGTGGTCGGTGCGGCCGGTGCCGCAGGTGCCGCGGGGCTCCCGCAGACCCCTGCCCTGGGCGGCCTGACCACGCTCGACGGTGCCGGCGTGAGCAGCACGCTGGACTCCGCCTCGAAGCAGGGCACCGGAGTGGCGAACGAGACCGGCGGCAAGGTCGTCGGCACGACCCTCCCGGTCGCCGGCCAGACCCTCGAGAAGGCCGGCACGGTGGCGGGCGGCGAACTGGCGAACGACACCCTGGCGACCGACGGTCTCCCCACCGGCGGCCTGCCGATCGGCTGATCCACCCGCACGTACACGGCACCGATACGCCGATGGGCCTCGGGAGTGCGCACTCCCGAGGCCCATCGGCGTATCGCGTCAGGACAGCCGCTTGGCCGCCGCCGCCACCCGCTCGTCCGTGGCCGTCAGGGCCACCCGTACGAAGCGGTCCCCGGCCGGCCCGTAGAAGTCACCCGGCGCCACCAGAATGCCGAGCCCGGCCAGGTACGCCACGGTCTCCCAGCACGGCTCGTCGCGCGTGGCCCACAGGTAGAGGCTCGCCTCGCTGTGCTCGATCCGGAAGCCGTGGGCCTCCAGCGCCTCCCGCAGGACCGTGCGCCGCTGCGCGTACCGGGCCCGCTGCTCGGCCACGTGCGTGTCGTCGGCCAGCGCCGCGACCGTCGCCGCCTGGACCGGCGCAGGCGTCATCATCCCGCCGTGCTTGCGGATCAGGAGCAGCTCGCCGAGGACGGCCGCGTCGCCGGCGACGAAGGCGGCCCGGTAACCGGCGAGGTTGGAGCGCTTGGAGAGCGAGTGGACGGCGACGATGCCCTCGTACGAGCCGCCGCAGACGTCCGGGTGGAGCACGGAGACCGGCTCGGCCTCCCAGCCGAGCTCCAGGTAGCACTCGTCGCTGAAGACGAGCACGCCGTGCTCACGGGCCCAGGCGACGATGCGGGCCAGCTCGTCCTTGGGCAGGACGCGGCCGGTCGGGTTGGACGGCGAGTTGAGCCAGAGCAGCCTGAGCCCGGCCGGGTCCAGCTCGGTGGGGTCGTCGTAGGCGACGGGTTCGGCGCCGCAGAGCCGCGCGCCGACCTCGTAGGTCGGGTAGGCGAGCCTCGGGTAGGCCACCTTGTCCCCCGCGCCGAGGCCGAGCTGGGTCGGCAGCCAGGCCACCAGCTCCTTCGAGCCGACGACCGGCAGGACGTTCTCGTGCTCCACGCCGACGGCGCCGAGCCGGCGCTCCACCCAGCCGGTCAGGGCGTCGCGCAGGGCTCCGGTCCCCCATACCGTCGGGTAGCCGGGGCTGTTGGCGGCGGTGATCAGTGCCTGCTGGATCAGCTCGGGCACCGGGTCGACGGGCGTGCCGACGGACAGGTCGACGATGCCGTCCGGGTGGGCAGCAGCCGTCGACTTGTAGGGCGTGAGCTTGTCCCAGGGGAAGACCGGGAGCCGGGAGGAGACGGGGACTGCTGCAGACACGGATCTCTGCTTTCTCGTACGTGGACGTGCATGCCTGGAAACACCTCGGTCCCGCACGGTGACGAGCCGTACGGGACCGGGCGGCGCTCGTGCGGCCGCTGTTACTGGTTCTGCGGCGGCAGCGCGGCGATGAAGGCGTGGTCGCGCTCGATGAGGCCCAGCTTGGAGGCGCCACCGGGCGAACCGAGGTCGTCGAAGAACTCGACGTTCGCCTTGTAGTAGTCCTTCCACTCCTCCGGGGTGTCGTCCTCGTAGAAGATGGCCTCCACCGGGCAGACCGGCTCACAGGCTCCGCAGTCGACGCATTCGTCCGGGTGGATGTACAAGGACCGTGAGCCCTCGTAGATGCAGTCGACGGGGCACTCTTCGATGCAGGCCTTGTCCTTTACGTCGACACAAGGCTGCGCGATGACGTAGGTCACGCTGTCGTTCCTCCTCGGTAGGGCGTTGGCTCTCGCGCGGGAGCGCGGCGTCGTCGATGCCCGCACCTAGTATCTCCGTTCCGGGGCACGATCCGAACAGGAGGGGCGCACTGACCTATGGAATTCACCATCAGCGGACGGCTTGAGGTTCGCATGACAGCTGCTGACGTGGGCAAACGCGTGTCCGTCCGCCAACTGATCAGTGCCCCCGGTGAGGCCCCCAAGTTCACGGACACGGTCGGCGTTCTCACATCGTGGGACAACGGGGTGCTCTCCATCACGCCCCGGAGCGGCGAAAGTGTCCATATGGCGGAATCGTCGCTGGTGGCGGGCAAGGTGGTGCCCGCCGCTCCGGCCCGCCGTCGCGGCCCCGCCGCCTCGTTCGACGAACTCGCACGCGTCGCCGCGCGCGCCTGGCAGCCCGTGGAGAGCGCGCCGCTGGGCGACTGGCAGCTGCGCGCCGCCGGCGGATTCACCCGCCGCGCCAACTCCGTACTCCCGCTCGGCGATCCCGGACTGCCGCTCGACGCGGCGCTGGAGCACATCCTGCGGTGGTACGGGGAGCGCGGCCTGCCCGCGTACATCCAGACCGCCACCGGCGCCCAGGGCACGCAGGAGCAGCTCTGTGCGGCGCTGGAGGAGCACGGATGGCGGCGCGAGGTGTCGGCCGAAGTGCGGATCGGGGCGCTCGCTCCGGTCGGTGACCTGGATGCGGACGTCTCCGCGGTGCGGCTCGCCCGTGGGACGGACGATGCGTGGCTCTCCCGGTACCAGCGATTCGCCGCCCCGGGGCACGCCCCGGGCGCCGAGGTGCTAAAGGTGCTCGGCAGCGGCCCCTCGGTGTGGTTCGCCACCGTTCCGGGCGAGGGCGCCGACGGGGTGCCCGCCGCCATCGGACGCTGTGTCGTGGACGGCCGCTGGGCGGGGTTCATGGCCGTGGAGGTGGGCCCCGAGTACCGGCGCCGGGGTCTGGCCACGGCCGTGATGACCGCGCTGGCCCGCAAGGCGCTGGACGAGGGCGCGTCGGCCTCCTGGCTCCAGGTCGAGGCGGACAACGACGGTGCACGCGCGCTGTACGACGGCATGGGATTCGCCACCCACCATCGGTACCACCACTTCCGGTCCGCCTAGCGGGAACAGCAGGGGATTAGTCGTATATGAGCGCTCAGGATTCCGGTGCGGCCGAACGCCGGCGGCAGTTCGCCGACGAGGCCCGCGCGGAGCGGCCGGACCTCGCGCTGCTCTGCCTGCTGGTGGGCGCGGAGGCGGGGCCCCCGACGGCGGCCGACTCCCGGCCCTCCGCCGATCCGTACGGCATCGACGCGGCGCAGATCGAGCTGGACCGGCTGGCGGGGCTCCTTCCGTACGGTGCGCGAGGCGCGGTCGCGTGGGCGTCCGCGCTCGGGGAACTGCTCGGCGAGCAGTGCGGTTTCGCCGGCTCGTCCGCCGACTACCAGCGGCTGGAGTCTTCACTGCTCCAACAGGTGCTGCTGCGCCGCCGGGGCCTGCCGATCCTGCTCTCCGTGGTCTGGACCGAGGTCGCGCGGAGGGCGGGCGCACCCGTGTACGGGGTGGCCCTGCCGGGGCACTTCGTGGTCGGGTTCGGCGATCCGGCGGAACGGGTACTGGCCGACCCGTTCGCCGGCGGAGCGCCGTTGAGCGGCGAGGACGCCGAGCTGATGGTGGCGGGGGCGACCGGCGCACCGCTCGAGGCCTCGATGCTGGCTCCCGCGGGACCGCTGGAGACCGTGCTGCGGATCCTGAACAACATCAGGGCCTGGGCCGCGGCCCGCCCCGAGCGCACGGACGTGGCGCTGTGGGCGCTCGAACTGTCCCTGCTGCTGCCCTCGCACCCGGCCAGGCTCCGCTACGAGCGGGCTCAGCTGCTCGTACAGCGCGGGGAGTTCCTGCGCGGGGCGGCGGAGATGGAGGAGTACGCAAAGGTCGTCGACGCGATCGAGCCGACTGCGGCACAGGCGATCCGTGAACGCGCCCGGGCCGCCCGGGCGCTGCTGAACTAGCGTGTTCCGTCCGGAAGAGGCGACCGCGGACAACTGAGGGGCTTACGACGTGACCAGTCAGAAGGAAGCCATGCTCGCCGGCGAGCCGTACATCGCCGACGACCCCGAGCTCGCCGCCGACGCACTGCGCGCGGCCCTGCTGAGCGAGCGGTTCAACTCCGCTTCGGCCGCCGACCCCGAGGCCCGGCGGGCGGCCCTCGCCGAGCTGCTCGGCGAGCTGGGCGAGGGCGTGGAGGTCCGGGCCCCGCTCCGGGTGGACTACGGCTACGGGATCTCGATCGGCGCCCGCACGTTCGTCAACTTCGGTGCCGTGTTCCTCGACGTCGCCCGCATCAGCATCGGCGCCGACGTCCAGATCGGCCCGAACGTCCAGCTCCTCACTCCCACCCACCCGGTGGAACCGGAGGCCCGCCGGGCCAAGTGGGAGGCCGCGCAGCCCATTACGATCGGCGACAACGTCTGGCTGGGCGGCGGAGTGATCGTCTGCCCCGGGGTGACCATCGGTGAGAACACGGTGGTCGGCGCGGGCGCGGTGGTCACCAAGGACCTGCCCGCCGATGTCGTGGCGGTGGGCAATCCGGCCCGCGTGATCCGCGAGATCCGGACCGTCCAGGACACGGACGCCGGATGACGCATGCCCGTCCGGGCCTGAAGTCACGACGGTCACCCCGGACGGGCCCGGACGGCGTCGTCATCCTGTGAAGTCACCGGCGCCGCGAACTGGTCCCATAGCGGGTGAATTGCCTTTCCGCAGCGGTTAATTGTGGCGTCATCAGCAAACAGCCGGGGCTTCTGACGCACACCTCTTGACGCGTACTGACCAATGGCGGTTACATCGCCGACACGAGAGAGCGCTCTCTCGCTTCTCTCGGACGTACGTCGTGCACCCGTACCACGACTCAGGAGATGTACTTCATGCACGTTCCCCCCACGAGCCCCACCGGCCGGACCGCCCCCCACAGGCGCCGCCGCTTCCGGGCCCTCGGCTTCGCGGCGCTCGCCGTGTCGCTCCTCATGGCGGTCCCCGCCACCCAGACGGCCTTCGGCGAGGAAATCCAGGAGATACCCGGCGGCGGCGACCTCGGCCCCAACGTCCTGGTCTTCGACCCCTCGACCCCGAACATCCAGGGCAAGGTCGACGAGATCTTCAAGAAGCAGGAGTCGGCGCAGTTCGGCACCGACCGCTATGCGCTGATGTTCAAGCCGGGCACGTACAGCAACATCAACGCCCAGATCGGCTTCTACACCTCCATCGCCGGCCTCGGCCTCAACCCCGACGACACCACCTTCAACGGTGATGTGACCGTCGACGCCGGCTGGTTCAACGGCAACGCCACCCAGAACTTCTGGCGTTCGGCCGAGAACCTGGCCCTCAACCCGGTCAGCGGCACCAACCGCTGGGCCGTCTCCCAGGCCGCCCCCTTCCGCCGCATGCACGTCAAGGGCGGCCTCAACCTCG
Organism: Streptomyces sp. NBC_00683; assembly: GCF_036226745.1. Taxonomy (NCBI): domain Bacteria; kingdom Bacillati; phylum Actinomycetota; class Actinomycetes; order Kitasatosporales; family Streptomycetaceae; genus Streptomyces; species Streptomyces sp. NBC_00683. Next base: position 3,165,403 of record NZ_CP109013.1, read on the forward strand.
CGCCCGACGGATACGGCTGGGCCAGCGGCGGCTACATCGCCGACAGCAAGATCGACGGCCAGGTCGGCCCCTACTCGCAGCAGCAGTGGTACACCCGCGACAGCTCCATCGGCAGCTGGGGCAACGGCGTCTGGAACATGACGTTCTCCGGAGTCGAGGGCGCACCCGCGCAGAGCTTCCCCGAACCCCCGTACACCACGCTCGAGACCACCCCCGTCTCCCGCGAGAAGCCGTTCCTCTACCTGGACGGCGCCGACTACAAGGTCTTCGTCCCCGCCAAGCGCACCAACGCGCGCGGCACCACGTGGGGCAACGGCACCCCTCAGGGCGAGTCGATCCCGCTGAGCCAGTTCTACGTGGTCAAGCCCGGAGCGACCGCCGAGACCATCAACGCGGCCGTGGAGCAGGGGCTGCACCTGCTGTTCACGCCGGGTGTCTACCACGTCGACCGGACGATCAACATCAACCGGGCGGACACCGTGGCCCTCGGCCTGGGGCTCGCCACGATCATCCCGGACAACGGGGTGACCGCGATCAAGGTCGGTGACGTCGACGGCGTGAAGCTGGCCGGTCTGCTGATCGACGCGGGTCCGGTCAACTCCGAGACGCTCGTCGAGGTCGGCCCCGAGGGCGCCTCCGCCGACCACTCGGCCAACCCGACGTCGCTCCAGGACGTGTTCGTCCGCGTCGGCGGAGCGGGCGCCGGCAAGGCGACCACCGGCATGGTCGTCAACAGCGACGACACGATCATCGACCACACCTGGCTCTGGCGCGCCGACCACGGCGACGGGGTCGGCTGGGAGACCAACCGGTCCGACTACGGTCTGCGGGTGAACGGCGACGACGTGCTGGCCACCGGGCTGTTCGTCGAGCACTTCAACAAGTACGACGTGCAGTGGTACGGCGAGAACGGCAAGACGATCTTCTTCCAGAACGAGAAGGCGTACGACGCCCCCAACCAGGCCGCCATCCAGAACGGCGACACCAAGGGGTACGCCGCCTACAAGGTGGCCGACTCGGTGACCACCCATGAGGGCTGGGGCATGGGCAGTTACTGCTACTACAACGTCGACCCGACCATTCAGCAGCACCACGGGTTCCAGGCACCGGTGAAGCCCGGTGTGAAGTTCCACGACCTGCTCGTGGTGTCCCTGGGCGGCAAGGGGCAGTACGAACACGTCATCAACGACACCGGATCCCCCACCTCCGGTGACACCACCGTCCCGTCACAGGTGGTCTCCTTCCCGTAGCAGCGAACGGAAAGGAACGGGGCCCGGCCGCAGCTGCGGCCGGGCCCCGTTCCTTCTGCGCGGGACCGGTCAGTGCCCTGTCGGGCGGAAGGGGACGGGAGCGGGAGGCCAGGAGTCAGACCAGGCAGAACTCGTTGCCCTCCGGGTCCGCCAACATCACATGGTCGGGCCTGCCCTGCATGTCGTACTCCGCGACCACCGTGGCGCCGGCGGCCGTCAACCGCTCCCGGGCCTCCACGACCCGCGGCCACCGCACCTCCCAGGGCGTCTCGCGGCCACCGCCGGCCTGCACGTCCAAGTGCACCCGGTTCTTCGCCGCTTTGGGCTCCGGGACCTTCTGGAACGACAGGGCGGGGCCCACACCGTCCGGGTCGGACAGATAGGCGCCGTCGCCCCACTCGTCCTCCGGGATGTCGTGGTGGGCGAACCATTCCTCCCAGCTCGCGAACCCTGCGGGCGGGGGCTTCTCCACGTATCCGAGCGCCAGCGCCCAGAACCGCGCCAGTTCCGCGGGACGTGCGCAGTCGATCGTCAGATTCCACCTGGTGGACATGGTTCCCTTCCTCACCGGCCGGCCCGGGTCCTAGAGCCAGCCCTTCTCGCGGGCGATCCGAACGGCCTCCGCGCGGTTGCGGGCCGCCATCTTCTGGATCGCCGTGGACAGATAGTTGCGTACCGTCCCCTGCGAGAGGTGCAGCGCACCCGAGATCTCCGCATTGGTGGAGCCGTCCGCCGCCGCCCGCAGCACATCGCGCTCACGGTCGGTCAGCGGGCTCGCACCGTCGGCGAGCGCGGCGGCCGCAAGAGCCGGATCGATCACCCTCTCGCCCGCCAGCACCTTGCGCACGGCCGCGGCGAGCTGGGACGCGGGGGCGTCCTTGACGAGGAACGCGTCCGCGCCCGCCTCCATGGCCCGGCGCAGATAGCCGGGGCGTCCGAAGGTGGTGACGACGACGATCTTGACGCCGGGCAGCTCGCGGTGAAGCTCGGCGGCCGCCTCGATACCCGTGCGGCCCGGCATCTCGATGTCGAGGAGGGCGACGTCGACGCGGTGTTCGCGCGCCGCGTCCAGCACCTCGTCCCCGCGGGCCACTTGGGCGACCACCTCGATGTCCGGCTCCAGGCCCAGGAGTGCCGCCAGAGCCTCGCGCACCATGGACTGGTCCTCGGCGAGGAGAAGTCTGATCATGCTCATTTTGTGGATCCTAGGCCGGAACCGACAGGGACGCGCAGGGTCAGTGCGAAGCCCTTGCCCGGGGCGGGTCCGCCGTCGGCCGGTCCCGTGACGAGCGTCCCCTCGACCGCGGCCAGGCGCTCGGCGATGCCGGTGAGCCCGTTGCCCGCCTTCGGGCCCGGGGCGCCACGTCCGTCGTCGGCGACGACGAGTTCGAGCAGGGGCCCTTCGAGGGTCTGGCGCCGGGTGAGGGTGATCGTGCAGCGCCGGGCACCGCTGTGGCGCACGACGTTCGTCACCGCTTCCCGCATGCCCCAGGCGAGCACCTCCTCCGGCACCTCCGGCACGCCCTCGGGGGCATCGGCCCGTATGTCGGCGGTGATGCCCGCTGCGGCAAGTGCGGTACGGGCCCCGGCCAGTTCGCCGGGAAGGGTCGGCCGCCGGTAGCCGGTGACCGCGCTGCGCACGTCCACGAGGGCCTGCCTGCTGACCCGTTCGATGTCGGCGACCTGCTCGGCCGCCCGGTCGGGGTGCCCGGGCAGCAGCCGGCCCGCCAGTTCGCTCTTGAGCGTGATCAGGGAGAGCGAGTGCCCGAGCAGGTCGTGCAGATCGCGGGCGAGCCGCAGGCGTTCCTCGTTGGCGGCGAGCAGGGCGACGGTGGCGCGTGCCTCGCGCAGCTGGATGGTCGTACGGATCAGCTGCCGTACGCCGGTCATGGCGAATCCGCCGAGAAGCGCGGGGAAGACGAGCGCGGTGACGGTCTCACGGGCATCGTGCAGGGTGAGCCCGGTCCCCACCATCACGGCGCAGACCAGGGGGATCAGCAGGCGCGAGTACCGGAGAGGCAGCGTGGCGCCCGCCGAGACGCAGACGTATACGAACAGGACGAGCCACGGGGCCCCGAACGTCAGCGCGAGGAGTACGGCGAGGGCGCCGAGGAAGGCGATCGTGGACAGGACGCGCTGCCGCCCCATGCCCTTCGACGTCTGGCGGAAGACCAGCACGAGATAGACCCCGACGAACACCACGAGCCCCAGGGTGCCCAACGCGCGTGCCCACCCCGTGCGGTCTCCGTCGAGGAGGTCCTTCACCGGTGCACTCATGAACGCGAGCCAGATGCCGATCCACATGAGCTTGATGACGAACTGGTGCCTGCCCTGCGGCGGGCCCGCCGTCACCGCGTACGTCTCGTCGTCACTCACGCCCGCACGGTGTCCTTCCGGTACGCAGGGGTGGCCGATGGCGACCGGGCGGACCGCGTCACCGCTCGCAAGGTAGCCGATGGCGACGCCGGGCGCGGCGAGGACCGGCGATCCCGCCCGGGCACCGCCGCACGGACCGCCGTCCCGGCCGGCCCGGGACGCAGGACAGCAGCCGCCGGACCGGGACACGGCACCGCCCCTGCCCGGAGTCCGGACAGGGGCGGCCACAGGGGGTGGGGGCCGGTCAGCCCTCGCCGCCGAGGTTGATCGCGACGGTGCGCTCGGCGGGGGTCTTGCCGAGCAGCGCGGTCTGCATGGCCTGGGCCACGTCGGTGGCGCTGACCTCGTGCTGCTTCCCGTCGCCCTTGGTGATCATGATGCCGTCGAAGACACCGTCCAGCAGGGTGTTGATCGCTTCCCTGTCGTAGACCGCGACGAGCTTGCCCTCGACCGGCTTCATGGACAGGATCTGCGGCAGGGACCTCGCGGGACCGAAGTCGATCTGCTTGGGACCGGCCTTGATCGTGACCAGCCCGGACATCGCCGGCTCGGCGAACTCCTTCATGGCCCGGTCCAGTTCGGCCTTGGTGATCGTGGGCTGGGTGGTGGCGACGGGCAGTTCGACCACGGCGGGCTCACCGGTCTGTACCTGCGCGCGGTAGGCATCGCGGACGGAGATCATCGACCGGTTGACGTCCAGCGCCTTGCCGGTCCTGCCGGGGACGGCCACGGCCTTGTTCGGCTCGAACTTGATCGTGCCGTCGTTCGCGGATCCGGAGACACCCGCCAGGTCGGTCAGCGCGACCCCGAGCTTCTCCTCGTCGACCGGGATCACCGGGTCGGCCGGGCGTGCCCCGCCGAACAGGGAGCCGATCACCGAGACCGGGTTGTAGTCGCTGCCCGCGGCGCCGCGGACGGTCTCCTGGCTGTCCAGGGTGAGTCCGGCCTTGTCCGGGGCGAGCTTCTGCTTCTTGCCGTCCACGGAGAGCTGGAGAGGCGCCTGGGCGCGCTTCCCGAGGGCGGCCTCGAGCTTGGTGACCGCCTCCTCCTTCGTGCCGCCGCCGATGTCGACGCCGAGGACGGTGGTGCCCTTGGGGACCTCGGAGTGGTTCATCAGCAGTCCGGCGCCGTAGGCGATGCCGAGCAGCACGAAGACGCCCGCACCCAGGAGGACCAGCTTGGAACGGCCCTTCTTCGCGGGAGGTGCGGACTTCGGTACGGGCCGGGGTACCGGAGCGGACGCCTGGCGGCCCGGACCTGCCGGTCCGCTGCCCATGGCGCCGTCGGACCCCAGGTCGGCACGGGGACCGCCGGGGGCACCGGGGCCACCGGGGAACGCCGAACGTGAATCCGACGGGACGACCGGGATGCCGCTGGTGAGCGTGTCACCGGAGACATGGCCGGCGGAGCCGGGAGCGGGGGCCGCGGCCTGCGGCGTCAGGATCGCCGTGTCGTCGGACATCCGGGGCGGTACGCCGCCGGGGCCACCCGGGCCGGACGGGCCACCGGGACCGAAGGGGCCGCCGGGACCACCCGGACCACCGGGACCGAGCGGACCGCCGGGGCCGCCCTGGGACGGACCGCCAGGCCTGGGGCCCGCCGGACCGCCGGGGCCCGCGGGGCCGCCCATGCCGGGCATGCCGTCGAGGTTCGGCGTCAGGGACGAACTGCCCGTGACCGGACCGTTGGTCGGACCGGACGGACCCGGTGTGCGCACCCCGAGATTCGGCGTGGGGCGGGAACCACCGGGGATGTCCGCGTCGATGTCGTCCAGGGCGCTGCGCCCGGGGCGCGGGGCGCCAGGCTGCGGACCGTCCGAGAAGTACGGCGGTTCGGCGCGGGGCGGTGTAGGCGCCGAGCCCTGCCCGCCGCCCTGTCCGCCGCCCGTGGAGGACGGCCCGGCAGGGGGCCCGGAAGGGCCGGGGGCCGCTGCGCCGGGCGCAGGCGCCGGGTTCTTGCGCGGCGCGAACCAGTCGCTGCCGCTCTTCTCCCTGGCCGGCTTCTCGGCGGACGCCTCGGCGGCCTGGCCGTCCCGGGCTTCCGGGCCGGAACCGCCGCGCTCGCCGGCGCCCGCCGCGGCACCGGACGACGGCGCGGGCGCGCCGGGCCTCGGTGTGCTGCCCGTGCGCTCGGCGTCCGGACGGCCGCCGGAGGTGCCGGTGTCACTCATCGGCGTACGCACGACGACAGGCGGGATCGGACGCGAACCCGGGATGTTGATCCGGATGCGCGTCGTCAGCGTCGTCTCGGTTCTGGGCTCCTCGGGCCGAGGCGGATCCACAGGCTCCGGAGTCTCCTCCGGCCCGTCCTGAGACGGGTGCAGCGACGGATACTGGCGTGATCCGTACGGCGGCGTACCCGACGGGTACGCGGCTCCGCCGCGCCCCTGGGGCCCGGAGGACGAACTGTCAGTTTCACGACTCAAAGCAGGTTCTCCCGATTGGCTCCGCCGCCCGTACTTCCCCCATGCCGCAGGCCAGGGGACGGCTCGGCGCGCGCACCACCATACTGGCCGCCGCCGACAGACTCTCCGCCCGCGGGGAAAACAAGGATGCACCCGTCACCGTGGAGGGGGGCAATCCGGGAGCGGATGTGGCACATCACGTGCCCGGTCGGCCGGTGTTGGTGGCCGAATAAGGCAGCCGCGACATGGTGGCACACATCACAGCGACACCCATGCCGCCGAGCATGAAGAGCGTCAGACCGATCTCGTCACCGAAGACGTAGTCGCCCTCGGGACGGCCGCTGAGCAGGACGACGACGGCGATGAACCAACCCACCGCCGGTGCCAGCGCACCGAGCTGGGTCCGGGCGAGCACCCGGCCCCCGTGGAACAGTCCGGCCGACGCGGCGAGCGCGAGCAGCAACCCTCCTGGGAACAGGCCCGCTTGGACGAGTGCGCCCGCAAGCCCGACGACGGCGCCCAGCACCGCGAGACCGACGTACAGGGCGATCCGTGCGGGGTTGAGGGGTGCGGCGAGACCGGTCTGCTCAGGGCCTCTGGGCGGCGCGTTGGTGCGCGGCGACTGCGATGCGGCCCGCTGTCTCTGCCTGCTGCTCATGCCTGTGCTCCCGGTGCTGCCGCCACGTCCGGCACGCCTGCGAAGAGGTCGTGCTCCCGGGCATCATCGTCCCTGCCGCGGGCCCCGCGCACCAACTGGTAGTACTCGGTGGTGAAAACGGGCTGCCCGAGGTCGTTCGAAAGAGCGAAGAACGGCCCGTCCACGGCGATCTGGGTGGCATGCGCCCTCATCGCCGCGGTCTTCGCGGCGGCGTACGCCGAGCCGTCGATCTCCGCGGTGATCTCCGCGTCGTCCACCACGCCGGGCACGTCGTCGACGGCGGCGATCCCCGGGAAGGCGTCCGGGGCGGCGTCCCGAAGCCGGGCGAAGGCCTCCTCGGCCACGGAGCGCGGCACCCGGTTCCAGTAGATCTTCGCAATCGTGTGCGGGTCACCGGTGCCGTCGCCGTACGCGGGATCCGCGGCCAGTTCGGCCGCGCGCATCGCGACGCGGTGTGCCTGGATGTGGTCGGGGTGGCCGTAGCCGCCGTCGGGGTCGTAGGTGACCAGGACCTGGGGGCGCACGGAGCGGATCACCTCGACGAGGTGCCCGGCCGCGCCGTCCGGGTCCGCGTCCCAGAAGGCGCCGGGCCTGTGGTTCTGCCCGGTGCCCATCATTCCGGAGTCGCGGAAGCGGCCGGGGCCGCCCAGGAAGCGGTGGTCGGTGACCCCGAGCTCCTTCATCGCGGCGGCGAGTTCACCGACGCGGTGGGCGCCCAGGGCGTCGTCACGGTCCGCGGCGAGGTGCGCCAGGTCCGGCGGGATGACCTCGCCCTCCTCGCCGAGCGTGCACGTCACCAGGGTGACGTGGACGCCCTCGGCCGCGTACCTGGCCATGGTGGCGCCGTTGTTGATCGACTCGTCGTCGGGGTGCGCGTGCACCAGGAGCAGACGGCGGGCAGGAAGGTCCTTCATGGGTCCACCCTACGAGCCCGCCCGGGTCCGGGCCGACTCCCCACCTCAGAACTTGATGCCCCCGATCATGCCTGCCACGTTCGACGTCACCTCCGAGATGGTCGGCGCGATCGACGAGCTCGCCAGGTAGAACCCGAGCAACACACAGACCACCGCATGTCCGCCCTTCAGTCCGGATTTCCGGATCAGCAGGAAGACGACGATCGCCAGCAGCACCACCGCCGAAATCGAGAGTGCCACGGCGGTTCACCTCCATCAGTACGGTCGGGACGGGCAGCACACGTGGAGCCAGCAGGTTCATACCCACCGAGCGCTACGGATCATAACTATCCGTGCCAACGCATTGATCGGGGCACAGCAGCACGAGGGGCGCACGTGCGGCTCCCTCCGGGCTAGGTTCGGAGCCATGACCTCGCAGAAGCTGTCCTTCGCCCGCCAGCACGCCCGGACCCAGCGGTTCACTCTGGGCGCACCCCGGGCCTTCACCGTCTCACCGGATGGGACGCGGGTGGTCTTCCTCCGCTCGGCGTCCGGCACGGACCGGGCCAACAGTCTCTGGGTGCTGGACCCGGGAACCGGCGAGGAGCGGATCGCCGCCGACCCCGAGGCCCTGCTGGGGGGTTCGGCGGAGAAGCTGTCGCCGCAGGAGCGGGCCAGGCGCGAACGGGTGCGGGAGGGATCGGCGGGCATCGTCGGCTACGCGGTGGACGATGCGGCCGAGTTGGCGGCGTTCGCCCTCTCCGGGAAGGTGTACGTGGCCGAGCTGCGGGCCGGCACGGCGCGCGCCCTGCCGGTTCCGGGCCCGGTGATCGACCCGCGTCCCTCCCCGGACGGCAGGCACATCGCCTATGTCACCCGCGGCGCACTGCGGGTCGTGGGCGCGGCGGGCGACGGGGACCGTGCCGTCGCCGAGCCGGAGGACGCGCACACCTCGTACGGCCTCGCCGAGTTCGTGGCGGCGGAGGAGATGAGCCGCTACCGGGGCTTCTGGTGGTCGCCCGATTCGGACCGCCTGCTGGTCGCGCGGGCCGACGACAGCACCGTCCAGCGGTGGTGGATCGCCGACCCCGCACACCCGGGCAACAAGCCCTCGGAGGTCGGCTATCCGGCCGCGGGGACGCCCAATGCCGAGGTGCGGCTCTTCGTGATGAGCCTGGACGGGGCACGTACGGAGGTTGTCTGGGACCGGACCCGCTTCCCGTATCTGGCCCGGGTGCACTGGTCGTCCAACGGCGCCCCGCTGATCCTGGTGCAGGCCCGTGACCAGCGCAGTCAGCTGCATCTGGCCGTGGACACGGAGAGCGGAACGACCCGTACGGTGCACGTCGACGAGGACGCGGTCTGGCTTGATCTTTTCGACGGTGTGCCCGCGTGGGCGCCGGACGGGCGGCTCGTGCGGATCGCGGACGAGGGCGGCGCGCGGGTGCTGTCGGTCGGCGACCGGCCGCTGACCGGGGCACAGCTGCACATCCAGTCGGTGCTGGACATCGGGGAGTCGGACATCCTGGTGTCGGCGACAGCGGGCGAGAAGGCGGCGGATCCGGAGACCGGGCAGAGCCATGTGTACCGGGTGAACGAGCTGGGCGTCGAGCGGGTCTCGGAAGGCGTGGGAGTGCACTCCGCGGTGCGCTCGGGCGGCGTGACGGTGCTGCTCTCGGCGTCCCTGGAGCACCCGGGAACGGTGGTGCGGGTCCTGCGGGACGGCAGGCGGACCGCCACCGTCGCCAGCCACGCCCAGGAGCCGGTGCTGACGGCCCGGGTGCAGCTGACGGAGGGGGGCGCACAGCGGATTCCGTGCGCCGTGCTGCTCCCCTCCGGCTACAAGGAGTCCGACGGCCCCCTTCCGGTCCTGATGGACCCGTACGGCGGCCCGCACGGCCGCCGGGTCGTCGCCGCGCACAATGCGCATCTCACGTCCCAGTGGTTCGCCGACCAGGGGTTCGCCGTGATCGTCGCGGACGGCCGCGGCGCGCCGGGACGCTCGCCCGGCTGGGAGAAGGCGATCAGGGACGACTTCGCCCTCACCCTGGACGACCAGATCGAGGCCCTGCACTCACTGGCCGGACGGTTCCCGCTGGATCTCTCAAAGGTGGCGATGCGCGGCTGGTCCTACGGGGGCTACCTGTCGGCGCTCGCGGTGCTGCGGCGCCCCGATGTCTTCCATGCCGCTGTCGTGGGCGCCCCGGTGACGGACTGGCGGCTGTACGACACCCACTACACGGAGCGCTATCTCGGCGACCCCGCGGCGCAGCCCGAGGTGTACGCGTACAACTCCCTGGTGACGGACGAGGGGCTCTCCCGGCCCGCCGAGGAGGCGCGGCCGATGATGATCGTCCACGGTCTGGCCGACGACAACGTGGTCGTCGCCCATGCGCTGCGGCTGTCGTCGGCGCTGCTGTCGGCGGGCCGGCCCCACGAGGTGCTGCCGCTGAGCGGGGTGACGCACATGACCCCCCAGGAGCAGGTGGCGGAGAATCTGCTCCTGCTCCAGGTGGACTTCCTCAGGCGGTCGCTGGGGCTGTCGTAGGCGTCACCAGGCGGGCGGCGGGGACGAGGGCGGCGGAGGGCCGAATCCGCCGCCCGGGGGCGGCCCGTAGCCGGGGCCCGGGCCGGGCGGCTGCGCCTGGGGGTAGCCGTACCCCGGAGCGGGGCCCCGGCCGGGTCCCTGCGGGTATCCGTAGCCGTCGCCCGGCGGCGGGCCGTATCCGCCCGCTCCGTAGCTGTCGTAGCCCCTGCTGTCCCCGTCCGCGTCCTCGAAGCCTCTGCGGGACAGCGCGATCAGTCCTGCCGCCCCGGCGAAGGCGAGGAAGAATGACGTCAGCACGATGAGCTGGTACTCGGTCCCCAGGTCCCCGAAGCGGTCGAGCATCTCGTGGTGGACGGCCCGGGCGATCCCGAGGCCTCCGGAGAGCAGCAGGAACCCGGCGGCGATCATGCCGAACGGTCGGGCGTGGACGGCGTGGAAGAGCGCGGTGAACGCGACGACGAGGCAGAGCACCGCGAGAGCCACCGTGCTCCAGCCGGGCGGCGCACTGGTCAGTTCGACCCGGACGGCGTCCCCGCCGATGAACCAGTCGGGATACACCGCGGACGGCAGCGTGACGAACTGGCGGATCTCCCAGGCGATCAGCACGGCGCCCGAGGCGCCGAGCACCAGGAAGGCGACGACCGCGGCTCCCTGGCCGGGCCGGGTGGGCCCCGGTTCGTAGAAGTCCGCGGACGGCCTGCGGCCCGCCGCCCCGGTGACGACGAGCGCGAGCCCGGCGGCCAGCGCGACGAAGGTACTGAGGAGGGCGCGGGTGCGCAGCTCGTCGCCGTAGCGCCCGTCCGTCCAGGAGGCGCCGGTGGTCCAGACGCCGGGCAGCCGCAGGGCGAGCGTGACCACGCCGGTGGCGACGAGCGCGGAAGCGGCCACCGAGGAGCGCAGGGCGGCGATCGTGGCGAGGACGTACACGGCGAGGAGCACGATGTCGGACTGCGCCGTCGCCGGCAGCGATTCCGGCCGTGCGTCGGTGTATCCGGCCCAGTAGCGAAGCAGGTCCAGCGGGTCGCCGGCCGCCCGGACGTCCCGCACGATCCAGCCCGCGACGATGACGCCCAGTACGGCGCACAGCACCGCACCGGTGATTCTGGCTCCCCGGGTGAGTATCACCCCAGCGATACTCCACCGCGGTCCGCCGTTGAACAAGGGGACCTGTGGGGAAAGGCGGGGAACGGGAAACCGGCCGGGGCGACGTGATGAGCACCCCGGCCGGTTCACGGCACCCGCACGGCCGTACGTTCTTCATGGTGGTGCGTTCGTATATCGGTGCGGCGACAGTCAAGTTGCCTCTGTGTTAACGAATGTGATGCCCTTTTATCATTTCTTTTCTCCCGGATCGTCCTTGCGCAGGGACGGCGGCGCGTCCTCCGGTTCGGGGGTCTCCAGGATCCCCTCCGGCGGTACCACCTGCTTCTCCTCGGCGAAGTGGCAGGCCGAGTCGTGCCTGGCCGGTGTGTCCGTCTCCCGGAAGACCGCGGGGACGGCCAGCAGAGGCACCTCCAGCTCGCACCGCTCCTGCGCCTTCCAGCAGCGCGTACGGAAGCGGCAGCCCGACGGGATGTTCGCCGGGGACGGGACGTCGCCGTGCAGGATGATCCGCTCGCGGTACTCGCGGGCCGTGGGGTCCGGCACCGGAACGGCGGACAGCAGCGCCTGCGTGTACGGGTGCGTGGGGTGGTCGTAGATCTCCTCGTCCGTACCGATCTCGACGATCCGGCCGAGGTACATGACGCCGACCCGGTCCGAGATGTGCCGGACGATCGACAGGTCGTGCGCGATGAACAGGAAGCTCAGGCTGAACTCCGCCTGCAGCCGGTCGAGAAGGTTGACCACCTGGGCCTGGACCGACACGTCGAGTGCGGAGACCGGCTCGTCGGCGACGATGATCTCCGGGTTGAGCGCGAGGCCGCGGGCGATGCCGATGCGCTGGCGCTGGCCGCCGGAGAACTGGTGCGGGTACCGGTTGATGTACTCCGGGTTCAGACCGACCACGTCGAGCAGGTCCTGCACCTTCTGGCGCCGGCTCCCCTTGGGCGCCACCTCGGGGTGGATCTCGTACGGCTCCCCGATGATGTCGCCGACCGTCATGCGCGGGTTCAGCGAGGTGTACGGGTCCTGGAACACCATCTGGATGTTGCGGCGCACGGCCTTCAGCGCACGGCCCGACATCTTGGTGACGTCCTCGCCCTTGTACCGGATGGAGCCCCCGGTGGGCGGCTCCAGGTGCACCAGCATCTTGGCGACGGTCGACTTGCCGCAGCCGGACTCGCCCACGATGCCGAGCGTCTCGCCCGCCGCCAGATCGAAGTCGACCCCGTCGACGGCCTTGACCGCCCCGATCTGCTTCTTGAAGAGGATGCCCCGGGTGAGCGGGTAGTGCTTGACCAGGCCGCGCACCTCCAGGATCGGGTCGCCCTCCGCGTACGGCCGCGCAGGACCGCTCTCGCGTACCTCGGAGACCAGGGTGGAGCCCCCGGCGGTGACGCCCCTACGGCTCGGGTCCTCAGCGTGCATCGAGCGTCTCCTTCCAGAAGTGGCAGGCGCTCCGGCGGCTCTCGTCCACGGTGTACAGCGGCGGGACGTCCGTACGGCACACGGCCTGGGCCATCGGGCAGCGCGGGTGGAAGGCGCAGCCGGGCGGGATGTGCAGCAGGTTGGGCGGCAGCCCCTTGATCGCGTACAGGTCCTGGCCCTTCTGGTCCAGGCGCGGGATCGACCGGAGGAGGCCCTTGGTGTACGGGTGGGCGGGTGCCTTGTAGATCTCGTGGACGGGCGAGGTCTCGACGATCCGGCCCGCGTACATCACGGCGATCTTGTCGGCGACGTCGGCCACCACACCGAGGTCGTGGGTGATGAGGATCAGCCCCATGTTCAGCTCGCGCTGCAGTTCGGCGAGCAGCTCCATCACCTGGGCCTGGACCGTCACGTCCAGGGCGGTGGTCGGCTCGTCGGCGATGATCAGCGAGGGTTCCAGTGCCATCGCCATGGCGATCATGATGCGCTGGCGCATGCCGCCGGAGAACTGGTGCGGGAAGTTCCCGACCCGCTCCTTGGCGGCCGGGATACGCACCCGGTCCATCAGCTCGATGGACTTGGCCTTCGCGTCCTTGCGGGACATCCCGCGGTGCACGACGAACATCTCGCCCAGTTGCTGCCCCACGCTCAGCACCGGGTTCAGCGAGGACAGCGCGTCCTGGAAGATCATGGCCATCTCCTGGCCGCGGACCCTGCGCCGTTCCTCGCCCTTGAGCTTCAGCAGGTCGCGGTCCTTGAAGAGGATCTCGCCCCCGCTGATCTTCCCGGGCGGCATGTCGAGGATGCCCATGATCGCCTGGGCGGTGACCGACTTGCCCGAGCCGGACTCACCGAGGACGGCGAGCGTCTCGCCCTCGGCCACCGAGTAGTTGACCCCGTTGACGGCCTTGGCCACCCCCTCGCGGGTGTGGAACTCCACGTGCAGATCGCGCACTTCGAGCAACATGGCAGCGGGCTCCTCAGCGCAGCTTGGGGTCGAGGGCGTCGCGCACCGCGTCGCCGAGCATGATGAAGGCGAGCACCGTGATCGCCAGCGCACCGGCGGGCCAGAGCAGCATGTGCGGCGCGTTGCGGACGTACTGGGAGGCGGCGGAGATGTCGATGCCCCAGGAGACGGCCGGCGGTTTCAGGCCCACGCCCAGGTACGAGAGGGTCGCCTCCAGCGAGATGTACGTACCCAGCGCGATCGTCGCGACGACGATCACCGGGGCGATGGCGTTGGGGGTGATGTGGCGCAGCATCATCCGCGAGTTGGAGGCGCCCAGGGCCCGCGCCGCCTGGACGTAGTCGTTCTGTTTGGCGGTGATGACGGAGCCTCGTGCGATGCGGGCGATCTGGGGCCAGCCCAGGAGCACGATGAAGCCGATCACGGGCCAGACGGTGGAGCTGGTGACCACGGAGAGGAAGACCAGGCCGCCGAGGACGACGGGGATGCCGAAGAAGACGTCCGTGATGCGGGAGAGGACGGCGTCGCCCTTGCCTCCGTAGAAGCCGGCGAGGCCGCCCAGCACACCGCCGAGCAGGGAGACGCCGAGCGTGGAGCAGACGCCGACGGTGACCGAGGTCCGCGCCCCGTAGACGGTACGGGTGTAGACGTCGCAGCCCTGTCCGTCGAAGCCGAAGGGGTGACCGGGCTGGGAGCCCTCCTGGGCCTTGCTCAGATCGCAGTCGAGCGGGTCCTGGTCGGTGATGAGCGACGGCCAGATCGAGATGATCACCAGGAAGAGGATGATCAGCCCGGAGATGATGAAGACCGGGTTGCGGCGCAGATCCCGCCAGGCGTCGGACCACAGGCTGCGCGGCTTGCCGGCGGGGCCGGTCCCCTCCGGGCCGCCGGGCGTCTTCTCCAGGGTGGTGCCCTCGTCCACCGCCAGGTCCATCGCACCGCCGGCCCCGGCCCCCGAGATCGCTTCGTCGAACGGCTGCTGCGGCTCAGGCATAGCGGATCCTCGGGTCGAGTACGGCGTACAGGAGGTCGACGATCAGGTTCGCCGCGAGGAAGACGAGGACCAGCACGGTGACGAACCCGACGACGGTCTGCGTGTTCTGGCGCAGGATGCCCTGGTAGAGCTGGTAGCCGACTCCGTGGATGTTGAAGATGCGCTCGGTGACGATGGCCCCGCCCATCAGGGCGCCCACGTCCGTACCGATGAAGGTGACGACGGGGATGAGGGAGTTGCGCAGCAGGTGCCTGACCACGACCCGGCGCCGGGGAAGACCCTTGGCCACGGCGGTACGGACGTAGTCGGAGCGGGCGTTCTCGGCGATCGAGGTCCGGGTGAGGCGGGTGACGTAGGCCAGGGACACGGAGGCCAGCACGAGGCCGGGGACGATGAGTTCGTCGAGCGGCGCCTCGGGGGAGACGGACGGTTTGATGATCCCCCACTCCACACCGAGGAGGAGCTGGAGCAGCAGGCCGGTGACGAAGGTGGGTACGGCGATGACGACCAGGGTCAGGATGAGTACCCCGGTGTCGACGGGCCTTCCGCGGTGGAGTCCGGTCACGACGCCGAGGCTGATGCCGATGACGATCTCGAACACGATCGCGACGATGGTGAGCCGGATGGTGATGGGGAAGGCGCTGGCCATCAGCTCCGTGACCTCCTGCCCGTTGAACGCGGTGCCGAAGTCCCCGGTGAAGATGTGGCCCATGTAGGTCAGGTATTGCTGCCAGACCGGCTTGTCGAGACCGAATTCGGTGCGCAGCTGGGCGGCGGTCGCGGGGTCGCACTGGCGGTCGCCGCAGAGGCCCGCGATGGGGTCGCCCATCACGTTCACCATGAGGAAGATCAACAGCGTGGTGCCGAAGAAGACCGGGATCATCTGCAGCAGCCGCCGGATCACATAACGTCCCATGAAGGGCTCCGGGGGTCGGGGCGAACAGCGGAGGGACCGGGAAGCCGGGCGGCCGGCGCGGTGGTCCGCACCGGCCGCCCGGCTCGGGTCACTTGACCTTGATCTGGTCGTACACCGGGACGCTGAAGACGTTCAGGGCGACGTTCTCCACCCGGTCCGAGTAGCCGGCGCTGCCGTTCTGGTACCAGAGCGGGATCACGGGCATCTGTTCGGCGAGGATCTTCTCCGCGTCCTGGAAGGTGCTGACGGCCGTGGCCTTGTCGGTCTCGGCGTTCGCCTTGTTGACCAGGCCGTCGAACTCCTCGTTGCTCCACTTGCCGTCGTTGGACGGGGCGTTGGTGTAGTAGAGCGGCTGGAGGAAGTTCTGGATGAGCGGGTAGTCCATCTGCCAGCCCGCGCGCCAGGCGCCGGTCAGCTTCTGGGTGGACACCTGGCTGCGGAAGTCGGCGAACGTGCCGACCGGGCTGCCGACACAGGCCTCGTTGTTGCCCATGACGTTGTTGATGCTGTTGCAGACCGCGTCGACCCATTCCTTGTGGGAGCCCGTGTCCGCGTTGTACGAGATCTTGAGCTGGCCGCCGGGGATGCCTCCGCCGTCCTCGATCAGCTTCTTGGCCTCGGCCTTGTTGTACTCGCACGGGTCGCCGCACAGGCCTTCCTTGAAGCCGCCGTCCTCGCCGAGGACCGGGGAGGTCCAGTCGGAGGCGGGGGTGCGGGTCTTCTGGAAGATCTGGTCGGTGATCTGCTCCCGGTTGATGGCCATCGACAGGCCCTGGCGGACCTTGACCGCGTCCGGCGTGTTCCACGCCTTCACGTAGAACGGGAAGGCGAGCGTCTGGATGATGCCGGCCGGGGTGTTGATGTACCGGTCCCCCAGGTCCGCCTCGACGTTCTTGAGCTGCGAGGCGGGCACGTCGTCGACCAGGTCGAGGTTGCCGGCCGTCAGGTCGGTGTAGGCGGTGTTGTTGTCGGTGTAGACCTTGAGGTCGATGCCGCCGTTCTGCGCCTTGTCCGTGCCGGGGTAGTCGTCCCACCGGCGCAGGTTCATCGAGGAGCCCTTGGCGTACGAGTCGACGGTGTACGGACCGTTGCCGACGGGCTTGGAGAGCCACGCGTCGTGGTCCGAGTAGAAGGTCTTGGGCAGCGGTACGAAGGCCGCGTAGCCGAGGGTGTCGGGCCAGAGCGAGAACTTCTGGGACAGCTTGACCGTGAAGGTCGTCCCGTTGACCACCTTGAGGCCGGAGAGGGTGTCGGTGGTGGCCTTGCCCGTCTCGGGGTGGGCCGCGTCGTAGCCGTCGATGTAGGCGAAGAAGTACGCGTTCTTCTGGTTGTTCTTCAGCGCCGCGCCGTAGTTCCAGGCATCGACGAACGACTGTGCGGTGACCTTCTCGCCGTTGCTGAAGGTCCAGTTGTCCTTGATGGTGATGGTGAAGTTCTGCGAGTCGGTGGACTCGATCTTCTCGGCGATCTCGTTCTCGGCCTCGCCGGTCTTGGGGTCGTACCGCACGAGCCCGCGGAAGAGCATGTCGAGGACCTTGCCGCCCTGCACCTCGTTGGTGTTGGCCGGCTCCAGCGGGTTCTGCGGGTCGCCCCAGGAGGAGCTCACGATCCCGTCCGCGCCGCCACCGCCACCGCTGTCGTCCCCGCCGCCGCAGGCGGTCGCTGCCAGGGCGACGGCGACCGCGCATGCGGCCCACCTGGCGTGTGTGGCTCCGCGCATGGAGTGCCTCCTAGGGTTCCCGTGAGTAGCTCAATGCCTCATATCACCTCATATGACACTGCGTCGCATGTTCATGTCCGCCGTACGGGGACCGGCCCGAACACACGAAGACGCCCGGCCCCCTGGGGGGCCGGGCGTCTTCCGTTCAGCTGACCGACGAGCTACGCCGCGTGCACGACGTCCTTCTCCTCGGCGAAGTGGCACGCCGACTCGTGCGCGGCCGGAGTGTCCGAGGCCTTGAAGCGCTCGGGGATCGCCAGGAGCGGCACCTCGGTGGCGCACTTGTCCTGGGCCTTCCAGCACCGCGTACGGAAGCGGCAGCCCGACGGCGGGTTGGCCGGCGAGGGGACGTCACCGGAGAGGATGATCCGCTCGCGTCCGTCACGGGCACTCGGGTCCGGGACCGGGACCGCCGACAGCAGCGCCTGGGTGTAGGGGTGCGTCGGGTGGTCGTAGATCTGCGTGTCCGTACCGATCTCGGCCATCTTGCCGAGGTACATGACGCCGACCCGGTCCGAGATGTGCCGGACGATCGACAGGTCGTGCGCGATGAAGAGGTAGGAGAGGTTGAACTCGTCCTGGAGCTTCTCCATCAGGTTGATGACCTGCGCCTGCACCGACACGTCGAGCGCGGAGACCGGCTCGTCGCAGATGATGATCTCCGGGTTGAGCGCGAGGCCGCGGGCGATGCCGATGCGCTGGCGCTGGCCGCCGGAGAACTGGTGCGGGTACCGGTTGATGTACTCCGGGTTCAGACCGACGACGTCCAGGAGGTCCTGCACCTTGCGGCGCCGCTCGCCCTTCGGGGCCACCTCGGGGTGGATGTCGAAGGGCTCCCCGATGATGTCGCCGACCGTCATGCGCGGGTTCAGCGAGGTGTACGGGTCCTGGAACACCATCTGGATGTTGCGGCGCACGGCCTTCAGCGCGCGGCCGGACAGCCTGGTGATGTCCTGGCCCTTGTAGAAGACCTCACCGGCGGTGGCCCGCTCCAGCGTCATCAGGAGCTTGGCGACCGTGGACTTGCCACAGCCGGACTCGCCCACGATGCCGAGCGTCTCGCCCTGGTAGAGATCGAACGAGATCCCGTCCACGGCCTTGACCGCGCCGACCTGCTTCTTGAACAGGATGCCCTGGGTCAGCGGGAAGTGCTTGACCAGGTTGCGCACCTGAAGAATCGGCTCCCCCTGCGACACCGGGGCTTCGAGGGCGGCTACGGCCTCCGCTTCGGTGGCCGCGTCGACCGTCTCCACTTCGGTGACGTTCGGGGTGGCGTCCACGGACTCCTTCTCGAGGTCAGCCATGGATCGTCTCCTTCCAGAAGTGGCAGGCGCTGCCGCGGCCGACCAGCTCGGTACCGTCCTGCTCGGTGACCGGGCGCAGTGCCGGGATCTCCGTACGGCAGATGTCCTGCGCCATCGTGCAGCGCGGGTTGAAGGCGCAGCCGGACGGCACGTGCAGCAGGTTGGGCGGCAGGCCCTTGATCGCGTAGAGCTCCTGGCCCTTCTGGTCCAGGCGCGGGATCGACTCCAGCAGACCCTTGGTGTACGGGTGCGCGGGGCGCTTGTAGATCTCGTGGACCGGGGCGGTCTCGACGATCCGGCCCGCGTACATCACGGCGATCTTGTCGGCCACGTCGGCGACGACACCGAGGTCGTGCGTGATCAGGATCAGGCCCATGTTGAAGTCGCGCTGGAGCTCCGCGAGCAGGTCCATGACCTGAGCCTGGACGGTCACGTCGAGCGCCGTGGTGGGCTCGTCCGCGATGATCAGGTCGGGCTCCAGGGCCAGCGCCATCGCGATCATGATGCGCTGGCGCATACCGCCGGAGAACTGGTGCGGGTAGTCGTTGACCCGTTCCTTGGCCGCCGGAATGCGCACCCGGTCCATCAGCGCGATGGCCTTGGCCTTGGCGTCCTTCTTGGAGAGCCCCTGGTGCACACGGAACATCTCGCCGAGCTGGTAGCCCACGGAGAGCACCGGGTTCAGCGAGGACAGCGCGTCCTGGAAGATCATGGCGATCTTCTGGCCGCGGATCTGCCGGCGCTCCTCGTTGGACATCTTGAGCATGTCCTGGCCGCGGAAGAGGATCTCGCCCTTGGGGATGCGGCCGGGGGGCATATCCAGGATGCCCATGATCGCCTGCGCGGTCACGGACTTGCCGGAGCCGGACTCGCCGAGCACGGCGAGGGTCTCGCCCGCGCTGACGCTGTAGTTGACCCCGTTGACGGCCTTGGCAACGCCGTCACGGGTGTGGAACTCCACGTGCAGATCGCGGACTTCGAGCAGCGGGCCGCTCTCGTCGTTGGAACCACGCGGAGCAGGAATATCCGCCGTCTTGTCGATGATGGTCATGTACGCCTCCCTCAGCGCAGCTTGGGGTCGAGGGCGTTGCGTACCGCATCGCCGAGCATGATGAACGCCAGAACGGTGATCGACACCATGACCGACGGGATGATCAGCACGAACGCGGCGTTGCGCAGCTGCTCCTGGCCGGAGGAGATGTCCACACCCCACGACACGGTCGGTTCGGCGAGGCCGATGCCCAGGAAGGACAGCGTGGCCTCGGCCGAGATGTAGCCGCCGAGCGCGATGGTCGCGACGACGATCACCGGGGCGATCGCGTTGGGCAGGATGTGACGGAGCAGGATGCGGGTGGTCGAGGCGCCGAGCGCCTTGGCCGCCATCACGTAGTCGGCCTGCTTGATCGTCAGGACGGAGCCGCGTGCGACACGGGCGATCGAGGTCCAGCCGAGGAAGGCCAGGGCCAGGATGACGACCCAGATGTGGCGCTCCGCGAACGAGGTCAGGACGACCATCGCGCCGAGGATGAAGGGAACGCCGAAGAAGATGTCGGTGATCCGGGAGAGCAGGGTGTCGATCCAGCCGCCGAAGTAGCCGGCGAGCATGCCGACCACGGTGCCCAGGATGGTGACGAGGGCGGTGACGACGACGGCGACGGTGATCGAGGCGCGGGCGCCGTAGACGACACGCGCGTAGATCGAGCGGCCCTGGATGTCGTACCCGAACCAGTCCTCCTGGAAGAAGTTCCCCCACTTGGGCTTCTGCAGGTAGTGGTGGGCCAGGTCCGCGTAGCGCGGGTCCGCGCCGGTGAACAGGCCGGGGAAGACCGCCATCGTCAGCAGGAAGACGATCAGGACGGCCGAGACGACGAACAGCGGGCTGCGCCGCAGGTCGTGCCAGGCGTCCGACCACAGGCTGCGGGGCTTGCCCGCCTTGGCGGCGGGAGCCGGTGCGGCAGTCGCCTCGGGCAGCTGGCCCGCGGTGGTTTCCTTGAGCGTCTCAGGCATAACGGATCCTCGGGTCCAGGACCGCGTAAAGCAGGTCGACGACCAGGCTGGCGACGAGATAGACGATGACGATCAGCGTCACGATGCCGACGACCGTGGCACCCTCGCGGTGCCTCAGCGCGTCGAAGACGGCGGAACCGACACCCTTGACGTTGAAGATGCCCTCGGTCACGACGGCGCCGCCGAGCAGCGCACCGAGGTCGGTGCCGAGGAAGGTGACCACGGGGATCATCGAGTTGCGCATCAGGTGGACCCCGACGATGCGGCGTCGCGGCAGCCCCTTGGCCACAGCGGTACGCATGTAGTCGGAGCGCAGGTTCTCCGCGACCGAGGTACGGGTCAGTCGCGCGACGTACGCGAGTGACAGGGACCCGAGTACGACCGCGGGCAGGATCAGCTCGTCCCAGGTGGCTTCCATGCTCACGTTGGGCTGGACCCAGCCGAGCTGGAAGGCGAAGAAGTACTGGCCGAGGAAGCCCAGCACGAAGGACGGCACGGAGATCAGCAGGAGCGTCAGTACGAGCAGTCCACGGTCCCGGAAGGTGTCGGCCTTCAGACCGGCGAAGATGCCCATGGAGATACCGACGAGGACCGTGAAGATGAAGGCAAACAGGGCCAGTCTGACCGTGATCGGAAATGCTTCCGAGATGATGTCCGCCACCGGCCGGCCACTGGCGATCTGAGTGCCGAAATCACCCTGGAAAAGGCCGATGAGGTAGTTCCAGTACTGGTGCCAGAGCGGAAGGTCGAGACCCAGCTCCTTCTTCATGTTCGCGATCTGCGTCGGGTCGACGGTCTGCTCACCTGCGAGCGCGCGCACGGGATCGCCGGGCAGCGCGTACATCATGGAGAAGACCAGCAACGTTGATCCGAGGAAGACCGGGATCATCTGGAGCAGTCGCCGCGCGACATAACGCCCCATGTTTGCCTCCGATTTAGGGATAATGCAGCCCAAGGGCCGCTCTCCGGATTCGAAGAGCGGCCCCCGGGACCTACTGCCTGTGTGGGCGGCTGATGGCCTGTTGGGGGCCCTCAGGCGTGTTACTTGGCGGTGACTTCGGTGATGTTGTAGTCACCGTGGAAGTCGACCGTCACGTTGTCGACCGACTTCGAGTAGCCGCCGTTGGTCTTGTACTCCCAGAGCGGGATCGCCGGCATCTTCGTCAGGACGAGCTTCTCGGCCTCCTGGTAAGCCTTGATCGACTCGTCCAGGGTCTTGGCGTTGTCGCCCTTCTTGAAGGCCGCGTCGACCTCCTTGTCGGAGAACCGGCCGTTGTTGGCCTCAGCGGTGGTGCCGTACAGCTCCCGCATGAAGTTGACGTTCAGCGGGTAGTCGGCGACCCAGCCACCGCGGTACATCGACTTGACCTGGTTGTTGTCACGCGCTTCCAGGTCGGTCTGGAAGTCCGGCTTGGCGTCCGGGACACAGTCCACACCGGTGGAGTTGCGGATGGACTCGCAGACTGCGGTCACCCACTCCTTGTGGCCACCGTCGGCGTTGTACTGGATGAAGATCTTGTTCTCGGGAACGCCGCCGCCCTCGGTGACGAGCGCCTTCGCCTTCGCCGGGTCGAACTTGAACACGTCGGTGCCCAGGTCCTGGTTACCGGCGACGCCCGGAGGCGTGAAGCTGGTGGCGGGCTTGCGGGTGCCGTTGAGCACGGTCTTGGTGATCGTGTCGCGGTCGATACCCATCGACAGACCCTGGATGACCTTCGGGTTGATGCCCTTGAAGGTCTTCGAGTAGAAGGTCGGGACGAGCGACTGGATCGCCGCGTACGGCTGGTCGATCGCGCGGTCGCCGAGGTCCTGCTTGTACTTCGGCAGGTCCTTCGGGCCGACCTGGCGGATCATGTCCAGGTTGCCGGAGAGGAGGTCCTGGTACGCGGCCTCGACGGTCGCGTAGTTCTTGAAGAGGACACCCTTGTTCTTGGCCTTGTTCGGGCCCTGGTAGTCAGGGTTGGCCTTGACGCGGATGAGCTTCTTGTGGTCCCACTTCTCGAAGATGTAGGGACCGTTGCCGACCGGCGCCTGGCCGAACGCCTTGGTGTCCTTGTAGAACACCTCCGGCAGCGGGGCGAAGGTCGCGTAGCCGAGCTTGTACTCGAAGTACGGCACGGCGGTGTTGAGCTCGATCGTGAAGGTGGTGTCGTCGACCAGCTTCAGACCGGACATCACGTCGGACTTGGGGTCACCCTTCTCGGGGTGGACGTCCGCGTAACCCTTGATGTCCTCGAACCAGAAGGCGTTCTGCTGGTTGTTCTTGCTGTTGGCGTACCAGTTCCACGCCTTGATGTACGAGTCGGCGGTGACGGGGGTGCCGTCGTGGAACTTCCAGCCGGCCTTGAGCTTGACCGTCCACGTCTTGGAGTCGGTCGTCTTAACAGACTCGGCGTTCGTGTAGACGATGTTGCCGTCGGCATCGAAGTCCAGCAGCTGCGTGAACAGCGACTGGATGACGTAGCTGCCGAGCGACTCGTTGGTGTCAGCCGGAATCAGCGGCTTCTGCGGCTCACCGACGTCGATGGACACGTAGCCCGCAGGCTTGCCCTTCTCCTTCGAAGCCGAGTCGCTGCTGTCGTCACTGTCGCCGCCGCCACAGGCGGTCGCGGCCAGGGCGATGATTGCCGCTCCCGCGACCCACTTGGCGCTCTTGGCACCGCGCATGGGTTTCCTCCTCATGAGTCCACTTTTGACTACAAGAGGGGCACTGGAGAGATCCACCGACACCCCTGACGGCGATCGTTTCAGTGCCCCGAGTGTGCTCGTGAGTCCGCACTCCCCACAGTGCGTCGACCCATTGACCCGAGCTCAATGGAGCCAACTATTAAGGAACACCGAGCTGTAAACCACACTTAAAGGGTCTCGGTTTGACAACATCAGGAAGCCGTGGTTGACCGAAATCCGGACAAAGGGATCCCAGACAGACACCCGCGAAACGGACCGTTAACACATGTTCCGGAGAGCGACGCCCGATATCCGGACACCTCGGTCAGAAAAACCGATTGACGAAAGGCCCGGCCCCCCACAGTCTCTGCGGGGGTCCGGGCCTCATGTCAATGGCTAGTGCAGGCGGTTCGCAGACCGGAGCGGGCGCTCCGGACCAGGCGTCAGCCGTTCTTGGCACGCGAGGCCGTACGGCCCCGCTGCTTCTGGTCCAGGACGACCTTGCGGATACGGACCGTCTCCGGGGTCACCTCGATGCACTCGTCGTCGCGGCAGAACTCGAGCGACTGCTCCAGGGAGAGCTTGCGCGCCGGCACCACGTTCTCCGTGGTGTCCGCGGAAGCCGCACGCATGTTGGTGAGCTTCTTCTCCTTGGTGATGTTCACGTCCATGTCGTCGGAGCGCGAGTTCTCACCGATGATCATGCCCTCGTAGACCTCGGTGGTCGCCTCCGTGAAGATGACACCGCGCTCCTGGAGGTTGACCATCGCGAACGGCGTCACGACGCCCGCACGGTCCGCCACGAGCGAGCCGTTGTGACGGGTGCGCAGCTCGCCGAACCACGGCTCGTGGCCCTCGAAGAGGGAGTGCGCGATACCCGTACCGCGGGTCTGGGTCAGGAACTCCGTACGGAAGCCGATGAGGCCGCGGGACGGGACGATCCACTCCATGCGGACCCAGCCCGAACCGTGGTTCGTCATCGTCTCCATGCGGCCCTTACGGGTCGCCATGAGCTGCGTGATGGCGCCGAGGTGCTCCTCGGGCGAGTCGATGGTCATGCGCTCGATCGGCTCGTGCGTCTTGCCGTCGACCTGCTTGGTGACCACCTGCGGCTTGCCGACGGTGAGTTCGAAGCCCTCGCGGCGCATCGTCTCGATGAGGATCGCCAGCGCGAGCTCACCACGGCCCTGGACCTCCCAGGCGTCGGGGCGCTCGGTGTCCAGGACGCGGAGCGAGACGTTACCGACCAGCTCGCGGTCCAGACGGTCCTTGATCTGCCGGGCGGTGACCTTGTGGCCCTTGCCGCCCTTGCCGACGAGCGGCGAGGTGTTCGCACCGATGGTCATGGAGATCGCCGGCTCGTCGACCGTGATCAGCGGCAGCGCGATCGGGTTCTCGAGGTCGGCCAGGGTCTCGCCGATCATGATGTCCGGGATACCGGCGATGGCGCAGATGTCGCCCGGGCCGGCCACCTCGGCGGGCTTGCGGGTGAGCGCCTCGGTCATCAGCAGCTCGGTGATGCGCACGTTGGACATCGTGCCGTCGCGCTTGATCCACGTGACCGTCTGGCCCTTGCGGAGCTCGCCCTGCTCGACGCGGCACAGCGCGATACGGCCGAGGAAGTTGTCGGCGTCCAGGTTGGTGACGTGGGCCTGGAGGGGCGCGTCGGCGTCGTACTCCGGGGCCGGGACCGCGGAGAGGATCGTGCTGAAGAACGGCTCCAGGCTGTCGCTGTCCGGCGGAACCGTGCCGTCCTCGGGCTTGGTCAGCGAGGCGACGCCGTCACGGGCGCAGGCGTAGACGATCGGGAACTCGATCTGGTCCTCGTCGGCGTCCAGGTCCAGGAAGAGGTCGTACGTCTCGTCGATGACCTCGGCGATCCGGGAGTCCGGGCGGTCCGTCTTGTTGATGCAGAGGATGACCGGCAGCCGGGCCGTCAGCGCCTTGCGGAGCACGAAGCGGGTCTGCGGGAGCGGCCCCTCGGACGCGTCCACGAGCAGGACGACCGCGTCCACCATCGACAGGCCTCGCTCGACCTCACCACCGAAGTCGGCGTGGCCGGGGGTGTCGATGATGTTGATGGTGATGACGTCGCCGCCATCTTTCGGGTGGTACTTCACGGCCGTGTTCTTGGCCAGGATCGTGATGCCCTTCTCACGCTCCAGGTCGTTCGAGTCCATCATGCGTTCGTCGAGGTTCTCCGCGGCGTGGGCCGCGAAGGCGCCCGCCTGCTTGAGCATGGCGTCGACCAGCGTGGTCTTGCCGTGGTCGACGTGGGCGACGATGGCTACGTTACGGATGTCGTGGCGCGTGGGCATGGGTGGCTTGCGCTTCTCTCGGATCGTGGGATCAGGCGTCTCAGTCGGTCTCGAGTCCTCGTACGCCCGCCGGGCGGACACGCCACGGCTAGTCCAATGGTACGGGCCCGACGCGTCCTGGGCTTCCCGGCCCGATCCGCAGGACCGGACTCCAAGCAGTATTCAGCCGATATTCAGCCGGTATTAAGTCATCATCCGACCTGTGACAGGCCGGACGGAGGGGGGTGTGGGGGGTGAGCAGCCCGGGTCTGGGCAGAAACCACCTTGCCCGCCGGGGGTCCCGGCGGGCAAGGGAATTGAGCTGGTTCTGAGCTTCCGATACGGCTTTGACCTGCTACTTCTTACGATTCGCGGGGGAACCTGCCGCTTGTCGCCCGGTGAATCCGATGTCTTCGTAGCGGGGTGCCGCGAAGCCGAAGGCACCGACGTTGGCGAGCTTCTTGTTCACGGCGACCAGCTGTGGCCGCTGATACAGCGGAATCGATCCTGCGGCGGCCCAGATCCGTGCGTCCGCCTGCTTCAGCAGATCCCTGGACGCCGCAGCGTCGAGCTCGGAGACGGCCTGGTCGAAGAGCTGGTCGATGTGGTCCGAACCCACCCGCGTGTAGTTCTGCTCGACGAGCAGCGACCCGTCGGTGGCGGGCTCGGGCTTGGAGAAGATCGGCCGGCCGTCGGTCGCCGGGTAGGCGGTGGCGGGCCAGGAGTACAGCGCCAGGTCGTAGTCGCCGGAGGCGATGTGGTCCTTGAAGTAGCTGTCGTCCGAGACCTTGGTGATCTGCGTTCCGATGCCGATGGTGTCCAGCATCTCGACGATCCTTTCGCCGACGCTGCGCAGTGACTGCGAGCCGGGGCCGGACGGCAGGACGAAGCGCAGCGTCAGCGGCTTGCCGTCCTTGCCGAGTCGGCCGCGGACCGAGGCGGGGGCCGGTGCCGCCGTGCCCACGGGGGCGTAGGCGCCCGCCGCGCCGCCCGGCTGCCTGTCCTGGGCGGCGACCTTGGTGCCGGCTCCGTCCCCGGCGGCGCCGGTGAGCGCGGCGGCCTGGCGCTGCAGGGCGGCGCTGTGGGCCGCGGCGGCCGGGGCGGTGGCGAGGACCCGGGCGGGCCGGCCTCCCGGCTTGTCGTCGCCGACGATGTACAGGCCTTCGTCGCGGGAGGCCCGGTCGTCCTTGCCCGCGTCGTCCGACCCTGCCGCGTCCGACTCGGCTTCGTCGGACCCGGCTTCGTCGGACCCGGCTTCGTCGGACTCGGCGGGCTTCGCGGACTTCTCCGGCTTCTCCGCCGGCTTCTCGGCCTTCCCGGACTTCTCGGCCTCGGGCTTCGTCCCCTTCTTCTCCTCGGCCTTCTTCTTGTCGGCCTCGCTGCCGGCCTCCTTCGGCGTCACGGCGGCTCCGCCCTTCGTCCAGCCCGCGTCGCCCAGCAGCGCCTGCGCCTCCTTGGTGTCCTGGTCGCCCAGCGCACCGCTGCCGTCCTTGTAGGCGGGCTGCCCGGCCAGCGCCAGGTGGCTGCCCGGCGGCTTCGCAGGCAGGCCCAGCGGCTTCAGGACGATGTCGGCCAGCTCCTGGCGGTCCAGGGCACGGGCCACGGCGCGACGGACCCGGTCGTCGGAGAGGGGGCCCGACTCCCCGTTCATCGCGAGCTGCGTGTAGGCGGGCTCCAGGGACTTGCGTACGGCGAAACTGCCCAGCGACTTCTGCTCGGCCGCGTACGCCGCGATTGCCGCCCGGTTCTCGGCGCGGGCCGCCTGTGCGGTCTCCGCGGCCTCCTCGTCCGATCCGTGGGCCAGCGCCCAGGAGCGCAGGGCCGCCGCGGGGGTGATGTCGGCTCCAGGGCCGTGGGCGGGCTGTCCGTTGCCTCCCCGGTAGCGGGCCGCGAGGGCGATACGGTTCGCGGTCGCCGGGTCGACGTCGGCGACGTCGACGGTGCCCGCGGTGAGCGCCTTGTCGCGCTTCTGGGGTTCGACGGTCCGGAAGACGAGGGATTCGAGCTTGGCCTCGGCACCCCACCAGCGCGGGTTCCGGTCGAGGGTGACGGTCCCCTTGGCCTTGTCCACGCCGCGCAGCCGGAACGGTCCTGCGGTGCTCTTGAGCGTCGTCCTCGCGCCGTCGTTGAAGGTGCCCGGGGATCCGGTCACCTCCTTCGGGTACAGCGGGGAGAACAGTGCGCGCCAGTCCGCGTAGGGCTTGGAGAAGGTGACTCTGACCTGCAGGTCGTCCTTGCCGCGTTCGATCTTCTCGATCCGCTCGTAGCCGGCGTTGCGCGCCGTCCAGTAGGCCGAGTCCTTGCCGCTCAGCGCGCGCCACTGCGCGACGAAGTCGGGAGCGCCGATCTCCCGGCCGTCGCTCCACACGGCCTGCTGGTTGAGCTTGTACAGGACGACCTGTTTCGGCTCCTGCTCGATGACCTTCGCCGACTCCAGGTAGTCGGGGTTCAGCCTGGGCTCACCCCGCGCGTCCATGGGGAAGAGGGAGGGCAGCAGGGCGCCCGTGATCCGGGTGGTCGCGCTGTCGGCGTCGGACTGGAAGGTGTTGAGGGTGGCGGGCACCGCGTCGATCGCCCAGTTGAGCGTGGATCCCTCGGTGACCCGGTCGCGGGAGGCCGGGGCGATGTCCTGCGGGACGGCTACCGAGGCGGCGCCCTCGCCGCCCGAGCTGCAGCCGGCCAGCACCGGGATCGTGAGGACGCCTGTCGCCAGGAGCGCGACCGAGCGGCGCTTTCGGGCCGTCCCCTGTGGGACGCCGAGGTGGGCCATGGCTGATACCTCCGGGGCCGGCCCGGCCCACCCGTACCGGAATGGACCGGATTATTCGTTCTGGTGGCATTTGCAGTTGATCACACTGATTCGTTGACCCACTGAACCCACCTCCACGCGCGTCGGACGGCAGACACGGCCCGTACGGCGGCAAACCTCACCCGAGCGGCCCCACGCCCGCGCCCCGGCCACGGGGGCCTGCCGGACCCTTGTGGAGCAGCGGTGTGACGCGCAACACTCTCAGGCACACAACTGCGCTCCGCCATCGCGGGAGGTTGGTCAAATCATGTCTCTGCACGATGAGTTGACAGCCGTTCAGCACTGCCTCGACGACCTGGTCCGCACAGTCGGCCGGTTGGAGCGGACCATCGCGCAGCTGCGCGCCCAGGACTCCGCCGCGACGGAGACCCCCGGCCCCGACACTCCCGGCGGTCCCGGCCCCGGGGTCATCACCATCACCGAGACGCCGTACGACGCCGCCTTGTGGACGGACTCGGACGACGAGGGTCTGGGCGTCCGCGGCAGGCACGCCTTCTAGGAGAGCTCCTTGGCCACCGGTACGGAACCAGGTACGGAACCACCGAGGTCCGCCGCGCCGCCGGCGGGCACGACGGGCGCCGGGGCAGGGGTGCGCGGAGCGTCGCGCGCCGCCATCGCCGCCCGCCATCTGCGCACCGACCGGTGGTGGCTGGCGCCCGCCGCGACCGCCGCCGGCCTCTTCGCCTTCATCGTCTACTCGACCTGGCGGGCGTTCTCCAACGCCGACTACTACGCGGCCCCCTACGTGTCGCCGTTCTACTCCCCCTGCCTGGCGGAGAACTGCGTACCGATGCGGGGCGG
Organism: Streptomyces sp. NBC_00683; assembly: GCF_036226745.1. Taxonomy (NCBI): domain Bacteria; kingdom Bacillati; phylum Actinomycetota; class Actinomycetes; order Kitasatosporales; family Streptomycetaceae; genus Streptomyces; species Streptomyces sp. NBC_00683. The sequence goes on from NZ_CP109013.1 coordinate 3,194,543, forward strand.
CCCGAACTGGGACGTACTCGGCAGCTGGTGGGGCCTCTCCCCCGCGCTGATCATCCTGATCTTCCCGCTGGGCTTCCGGCTGACCTGCTACTACTACCGCAAGGCCTACTACCGGGGCTTCTGGGCCTCGCCCCCGGCCTGCGCGGTCGCCGAGCCCCACACGACGTACACCGGCGAGACCCGCTCCCCGCTGGTCATGCAGAACATGCACCGCTACTTCTTCTACGCCGCGGTGCCGGTCGCCGGAATCCTCACGTACGACACCGTGCTCTCCTTCCGTGACGAGCACTACGCCTGGGGCCACATGGGGCTCGGCTCGCTGATCTTCCTGGTCAACATCGTGCTGATCTGGGCGTACACCCTGTCCTGCCACTCCTGCCGCCACATCATCGGCGGCCGGCTGCGGCACTTCTCCAAGCACCCGGTGCGCTACCGGCTGTGGGGCTGGGTCGGCAGGCTGAACGCCCGGCACATGCTGCTCGCCTGGGCCTCGCTCATCAGCGTGGCGCTCTCGGACTTCTATGTGTACCTCGTCGCTTCCGGCGCCTTCGACGATCCGAGGTTTTTCTGAATGACAGAGCTCGAACGGCAGCAGTGGGACGTCGTCGTGGTCGGTGCCGGGGGTGCCGGCCTGCGCGCCGCGATCGAGGCCAGGGAGCGCGGGGCGCGTACCGCGGTCATCTGCAAGTCGCTCTTCGGCAAGGCGCACACCGTCATGGCGGAGGGCGGCATCGCGGCCTCCATGGGCAACGTGAACTCGGGCGACAACTGGCAGGTCCACTTCCGCGACACGATGCGCGGCGGGAAGTTCCTCAACCAGTGGCGGATGGCCGAGCTGCACGCCAAGGAGGCTCCCGACCGGGTCTGGGAGCTGGAGACCTGGGGTGCGCTCTTCGACCGTACGCCGGACGGGAAGATCTCCCAGCGCAACTTCGGCGGCCATGAGTATCCGCGGCTCGCACACGTCGGGGACCGTACCGGCCTCGAACTGATCCGCACGCTCCAGCAGAAGATCGTCGCCCTCCAGCAGGAGGACCACCGCGAATTCGGCGACTACGAAGCCCGGTTGAAGGTCTTCCAGGAGTGCACGGTCACCCAGGTCCTCAAGGACGGGGACCGGGTCGCCGGCACCTTCTGCTACGAACGGGAGTCCGGCCGCTTCTTCGTGCTCGAGGCCCCCGCGGTGGTCCTTGCCACGGGAGGCATCGGCAAGTCCTTCAAGGTGACGTCGAACTCCTGGGAGTACACCGGCGACGGCCATGCGCTGGCCCTGCTCGCGGGAGCGCCGCTGCTGAACATGGAGTTCGTGCAGTTCCACCCGACCGGCATGGTCTGGCCTCCGTCGGTGAAGGGCATCCTCGTCACCGAGTCGGTGCGCGGCGACGGCGGGGTACTGCGGAACTCCGAGGGCAAGCGGTTCATGTTCGACTACGTCCCCGATGTGTTCAAGGAGAAGTACGCGCAGTCGGAGGAAGAGGGCGACCGCTGGTACGAGGACCCCGACAACAACCGGCGTCCGCCCGAACTGCTGCCCCGCGACGAGGTGGCCCGCGCCATCAACTCCGAGGTGAAGGCGGGCCGCGGCTCGCCGCACGGCGGCGTGTTCCTCGACGTGTCGACCCGGATGCCCGCGGAGAGGATCCGGCGGAGGCTGCCCTCGATGTACCACCAGTTCAAGGAGCTGGCGGACGTCGACATCACGGCGGAGGCGATGGAGGTCGGACCGACCTGTCACTACGTGATGGGCGGCATCGCCGTCGACTCCGACACCGCCAGCGCCCTCGCCGTCCCCGGGCTGTACGCGGCGGGCGAGGTGGCCGGCGGCATGCACGGCTCCAACCGGCTCGGCGGGAACTCCCTCTCGGACCTGCTGGTCTTCGGCAGGCGGGCAGGAGCGCACGCCGCCGAGTACGCGAGCTCGCTCGACACACCGCCCGTGGTGGACCAGGACCGGATCGACACGGCGGCGGCCGAGGCCCTGCGGCCGTTCGGCACCGAGGCGGCCGGCACCGGCGGGACACCCGCGGAGAATCCGTACACCCTGCACCAGGAACTCCAGCAGACGATGAACGACCTGGTCGGCATCATCCGGCGGGAGCACGAGATGGAGCAGGCGCTGGAGAAACTGGCGGCGCTCCGGGAACGGGCGCAGCACGCCGTCGTCGAGGGGCACCGGCAGTTCAACCCCGGCTGGCACCTCGCACTGGACCTGCGGAACATGCTGCTGGTCAGCGAGTGCATCGCCCGGGCCGCGCTGGAGCGTACGGAGAGCCGTGGCGGGCACACCCGCGAGGACTGCCCCTCGATGGAACGCTCCTGGCGCCCCGTCAACCTGCTGGCGCGGCTCGCCGGGAACGACGATCCCGCAGGCGGCCTGATCGAGCTCGTACGTACGACGACCGAACCCATCCGTCCCGACCTGCTCTCCCTCTTCGAGAAGGAGGAGCTGGTCAAGTACCTCGCCGAAGAGGAGCTGTACGAGTGAGCAGCTACGAAGCCCGGTTCAGGGTGTGGCGCGGGGACACCGACGGCGGTGAGCTGAAGGACTTCGCGGTCGAGGTGAACGACGGGGAGGTCGTCCTCGACATCATCCACCGGATCCAGGCCACCCAGGCGGGCGATCTGGCGGTGCGCTGGAACTGCAAGGCGGGCAAGTGCGGTTCGTGCAGCGCGGAGATCAACGGACGGCCCCGGCTCCTGTGCATGACACGCATGTCGGTGTTCAGCCGCGAGGAGACGATCACGGTCACTCCGCTGCGGGCCTTCCCGGTCGTGCGCGATCTGGTGACGGATGTGACCTTCAACTACGCCAAGGCGCGCGAGGTGCCCGCCTTCGTACCGCCGCAGGGGGTGAAGGCGGGCGACTACCGGATGCAGCAGGTCGACGTGGACCGCTCCCAGGAGTTCCGCAAGTGCATCGAGTGCTTCCTGTGCCAGGACACCTGTCATGTGGTGCGCGACCACGAGGAGAACAAGGCGGCGTTCGCCGGGCCCCGCTTCCTGATGAGGGTGGCCGAGCTGGACATGCACCCCCTGGACGCCGCCGCCGAGTCGGGACTGGACCGGAAGGCGACGGCGCAGGAGGAGCACGGCCTGGGCTACTGCAACATCACCAAGTGCTGTACGGAGGTGTGCCCCGAGCACATCAAGATCACGGACAATGCGCTGATCCCGCTGAAGGAGCGGGCCGTGGACCGCAAGTACGACCCGCTGGTCTGGCTGGGGAACAAGATCAGGCGGCGGGAGGGGCCCTGACCGGGCTTGGGCTCCTGGCGCCCTGGACCCTTGGCCTCCTGGGCCTCTCAGCCGAGGAGCTTGATGATCGCGGCGGTGGTGTCGGTCTCGCCGAGCCTCGGGAAGATCTTCTCGACGCTGTTGCGGTGGGTGTCGGCGTCCATGTCGGTGACCGCGTCCGTGGCGATGGTGACGTGGTAACCGTGCTCGTGGGCGGAACGGGAGGTGGACTCCACCCCGATGCTGGTCGCGATGCCCGTCACCACGATCTGGGTGATGCCGCGACGCCGGAGCCGCAGATCCAGGTCGGTGCCGTGGAAGGCTCCCCACTGCTCCTTGGTGACGACGATGTCGCCCTCGCGGGGCCCGAGCTCGGGCACGAGGTCGGCCCAGTCCGCGGCGGGCCGGCCGGCCGGCGCGGAGGCGTCCGTACGGCCGGGGGCTCCGCCGGTGACACGGACCAGGACGACCGGGAGGCCCTTGGCGCGGAAGGCGTCGGCGAGGGTCGCCGAGTTCGCGACGATGTCGGCGGCGGGGTGGACGGTGGGGCGGCCGACGATGCCCTTCTGGAGGTCGACGACCACGAGTGCGGTGTTCGGGTCCAGGGTGGTGGCGCTCATGCGCGTACTCCTTGTGGTGCGGGGGGGGTCGGGTGATCCGTGGCGTGCGCGCGGGGCGCGGTCGCCGACGGTCGGGATGATCAGCAGGAGTCGAGCGGTCGTCACTTCTCGACGAGGCGGCCGATGAGCGCGACGGCTTCGGCGACCGTACGGCGCTCCTCCCCGTCCAGTTCGGCGGTGATCGCCTCGGCCAGCCAGCTCCGCTTGGCGGCCCGGACCTCGGCCAGCGTGCTGCGCCCCGCGTCCGAGAGGGACACGACCGACTTCCGCCCGTCCGACGGGTCGGGGGCGCGGGCGACGAGACCCAGGTCTCCCAGCGCGCCGAGGGTCAGCCGCATCGACTGGGGCCGCACGAGCTCGGCGCGGGCCAGCGCCGCGGTTGTGGCGGGTCCGCCCTCGTCCAGTCTCGCCAGCACCGACCGCTGGGAGGGCGTGAGCAGACTGTCGGCCGAGCTGGTGCGCAAGCGCCGGAGCAGCCGGCCCACCACTGCCGCGAGGTCCGTCGCCACGCGCTCGGCGCTCGGGTCGGCGGGCCTGCGGTCCCGGGGGTCCGGGGAGGTACTGGACATCCTTCGACCGTAAGGATGGACAGGGCACCTTGCAAGGCAGCCTGTCTATTTTCTGCCCAGCGTTCGGCAAAGGGGTTCCGGGAGCGTGAACGCGGCGCGCGCCACACCGTTCGCTCTTGCTCGCCCGCCAGCCCGCGATCTAGGGTGAATGCGCTTTCAAAGGACCGGTCGGCGACCGCGCCGGCCATCCAGGAGCACACGTACCAGCACACGCATCAGGCGCGTCGCTACGGAAGAAGAAGCGGACGGTCGGTCGAGTGAGCGCCCCCACGGTGTACGACGTCGCCGAGCGGTCGGGCGTCTCCATTGCCACGGTCTCCCGGGTGTACCGGAACCCGGATTCCGTGCGCGCCCAGACGCGCGAGCGGGTACTGGAGGCGGCCCGCGAACTCGGCTACGTACCGAGCGGCAACGCCCGTGGCCTGGCCAGCCGCACCACCGGTGTGCTGGGCCTCTGCTTCCCGGACTACGCCGACCCCGACGCCGAGGCGGACGCGGAGGCCGACAGCGACGCCGACGACGCGGTGATGCTGTACTCCGACCAGATCATCCGCGGCATGGAACGGGCGGCGCGCCGGCACGGTTACGCCCTGCTGATCGCCGCGTCGCTGGAAGGCGGGCCGGAGAGCCTCGTCGCGAAGGTCGCGGGGCGGGTGGACGGCTTCGCCGTACTGGCGCAGACCGTGCCGACCGAGGACCTCGAGGTGATATCGCGCCGGCTGCCGGTGGTCATGCTCGCCGGGCCGCGCGAGATCGACCACCTCGACCACATCGTCGTCGCGAACGCCGACGGGGAGCGCGAGCTGGCCCGCCATCTGATCGAGGACCACGGCCTGCGCAGGCTCGCCTTCGTCGGGGGCGACCCCGCGTCACCGGATGCCGAGGCGCGGTTCCGCGGCTTCCGCGAGGCGTGCCGCGACGCCGGCCTGCCGGTTCCGGACGCACCGGATCTGCGGACGGAGATGATGACGCAGGCCGAGGGCGCCCGCGCCGCGGAGACACTGCTCGACCGGGACTCCGAGCGGCCGCAGGCGGTGCTCTTCGCCAATGACCAGATGGCGGTGGGCGCGCTGCGCGCGCTGGAGAGGCGCGGGGTCCGGGTCCCCGAGGACATCGCTGTGACCGGATTCGACGGCATCCCGCTGAGCCGGATCGTGCGGCCGTCGCTGACGACCGTGCGGCAGCCGATTCGACAGTTGGGCGAACAGGCCGTGGAGTTGCTGGTGCAACGACTGGCCGACCGGAACCGTGACCCCGTGTCGCTGGAGCTGCCCGTCTCCCCGGCCAGGCGGGCGAGCTGCGGCTGCGGCTGACCCGGGCGCCCTTTGCGGCCGGCGCCGATCCGGTCACTGCCCGAGCCACGTCCTCCGGATCACCGTCCGAGCCGCGCCCCGGTCACCGTCCGAGCCGCGTCCTCCGGGTCACCGTCCGAGCCGCGTCCTCCGGGTCACCGTCCGAGCCGCGTCCTCCGGGTCACCGTCCGAGCCGCGTCCTCCGGGTCACCGTCCGAGCCACTCCCCGAAGAACCGCCGACGACGGGTGCGGAGCTCGGCCAGTTCGGCGGCGCTCCCTTCGTACGCGAAGTGCCCGGCGCCCAGCACCAGCAGCTCCCGCGGGCCGGGGAGCGCGTTGTGCACGGCGAACTGTCCCGGCGGCGGCACCGCAGGATCGAACAGCGCTGCGGCGACGAACGTCGGCAGTTCCAGCCGCGCGGCGGCCGTGGCCGCGTCGAAATACCGCAGAACGTCCGTGACGCCGGGGTGGTCACGGTGGTGCGCCCGTACCGACTCCCCGCTGCCGCTGCAGCGCAGGGTGAGCCGCAGCGGATGGTTGCCGAAGGTCGGAACGGTGAGCTGCGCGGCGCCGAACCGCTCGTCCCAGGGCAGTGCGAGTGCGCCGAGGCCGCCTCCGAAGCTCTCGCCGACATAGCCGAGGGCGCCGAGGCCGCGCAGCTCCGGCAGCAGTTCCTGGAGGGCCGAGGCCGCGCACCACAGGTCGGCCACGCAGTCGCCGATGACATAGGTGTCACGCGACCCGATGCCGTGCAGAACATGCCTGGCGGCCCTGCTGGGAATGCCGGGCCACAGACCACGGCTTCCCATCCCGCGCACGCAGGGCAGGATCGCGGCGGACCGGGGCAGCGGCAGCGGCACCTCCGCCCCCGGGTTGTGCCGGCCGCCGTAGCCGTGTCCGATGACGAAGCCGTGCTCCGCGGGCCCCTCGACGGGCAGCGCCAGCCAGCCGCCGAGGCGTACCCCGCCCACGGAGGTGAAGGACACCTCGTGCAGCCGGACGCCGTCGCGCTCACCCTCCGCGGGGCCGATCTCGGGAGCGGTGGCGACAGCACGGGCCTCGCTGTACCGCTCCTGCCAGAACGCCTCGAAATCCTCGGGCGCGGTCGGCGCAGGTACGCGCAGCAGCTCGTCGAGCGTGTGCCCGTGGGCCGGATCGAAGGGAAAGCCGTGCGCGAACGAAGCCATGGCCACGACGGTAGCGCGCTCGCTTTCGCCCACCGGCCCCTGCCTGGATCCTCGCCGGAACCTCGCCGAACCCCTCCCAATCAAGCGGAATCAGTCACATCCACTTCTAATTCGCAAACGGCATGCTTACCGTTCCACAGTCGAGCCCCCAGGTGTCGAGCACGTTGCACGAGTGTGACCCAGCACCCTCTTGCGGATTCGCGAAGAACTGTCGCAGAGTGATGTATGCGCTTACAGGCAGCGCATACATCCGGATTGCTCAAGGAGGAGCCCTCCATGTCCCGCACCGCCAGAACCGTCTCCGCCGGTATCGCAGTCGCGCTCGCCTACGGCATCACCGCCTGCGGGAGCTCCGGCGGCGCCGATGTCGCCGCGGACAAGAAGCAGACGCTCACCGTCTGGGCCATGGGCGCCGAGGGCGAGAAGCTCGCAGATGTGGCCAAGGTCTACGAGAAGGCCAACCCCCACATCACCGTCAAGGTGACCCCGGTCGGCTGGGACGTCGCCCACCAGAAGCTGGTGTCCGCCGCCGCGGCCGGCACCCTGCCGGATGTGGCGCAGATGGGCGGGAGCTACATGGGCGAGTTCGCCGAGCTCGGCGTCCTGGAGCCGGTCGACACCAAGACCTTCGACAAGAAGGACTTCTTCCCCGCGGGCTGGAACCAGGGCGAGGTGGACGGCACCGCGTACGGCGTCCCGTGGTACGTCGACACGCGCGTCCTCTACTACCGCACCGACCTGGCCGAGAAGGCCGGTGTCGACAAGGCGCCGTCCGACTGGCAGGAGATGCAGGACCTCGCCACCGCGTACCAGAAGAAGGCGGGCACCAAGTGGGGCCTGTCCATCCAGCCCAGCGGCCTGGACACGGTGCAGAACTTCTACTCCTTCCTGTACTCCGCCGGCGGCGAGATCGTCAACGACAAGGGCGACGCGGTCATCGACAGCCCCGAGGCCGTCAGGGCGCTCAAGGAGTACGGCTCGTACTTCGACAAGGGACTCTCCAACAAGTCCGTGCAGCCCGGCTACGACGTGGTGAAGGACTTCGGCAACGGCCGGGTCCCCATGTTCTTCGGCGGCCCCTGGCACGTCACCCTGCTGAACGAGGGCCAGCCGCAGCTCAAGGGCAAGTGGGCGGTGGCGGCCGTGCCGGCGGACAAGTCCTCGGTCTCCATGGCAGGCGGGTCCTCCCTGGTGGTCTCCAAGGACAGCGAGCACAAGGCCGCCGCCACGGAGCTCATCAAGTACCTCACCGGCACCGAGGGCCAGGCGGACTGGTACGAGCGCACCAAGGACCTCCCCGCGAACACCGCGGCCTGGACCTCCGGCAAGCTCGCCGACGACACGAACCTCCAGATCTTCAAGAAGCAGATGGACACCGCCAAGGCCTCGCCGTCCACGGCCAAGTGGACGGAGATCACCGACAAGGTCGACCAGGCCATCGCCAAGGTGACGCAGGGCAAGGCTTCCCCCGAGGACGCGCTGAAGACCGCGCAGTCCGAGATCGAAGGCCTCGTGAAGTAGGAGCCATGAGCACTACGACCGGAAAGGCCGCGCGGGCGGCCGAGGTGCAGGGCGGACCCGGGACTTCTCCGTCCCCGGGCGCCCTGCCCCATGACCAGCGGGGCCGACCGGGCCGGCAGGGGCGCAAGGCGTCGATGGGTGTGCAGAACGCGGCCGGCTGGCTGTTCTCCACCCCCTTCCTCGTCCTCTTCACCGTCTTCATGGCATTCCCGATCCTCGCCACTCTGCTGATGAGTTTCACGGACTTCGGGCTGCGCAATGTCACGCGCCCTTGGGACGCGAACTTCATCGGCTTCGAGAACTACGTCAATCTCTTCAGCGACGAGAAGTTCCTCAAGTCGCTTTTCAACACGGCGTATTTCGTGGTGATCGGCGTCCCCCTGACCATCGCCCTCGGACTGGTCGTCGCCGTACTGCTGAACAACGGCATCGACCGGGCAAGGACCTTCTTCCGCGTCGGCTTCTACGCACCGGTGGTCACCACGATCGTGGCGGTCGCCGTGGTGTGGCGCTTCGTCCTGGATCCGAGCGACGGCCTCATCGCCGGTCTCTTCTCCGAAGTGGGTCTGACCGCACCGGACTTCCTCGGCTCCGAGACCCTGGCCATGCCGTCGATGATCGCGATGGCGGTCTGGCGCAACGTCGGTACGGTCATGGTGCTCTTCATCGCAGGTCTGCAGGCCATCCCCACCGAGGTGCGGGAAGCCGCAAAGCTGGACGGTGCCGGAGTGTGGCAGGAGTTCCGCGGGATCACGGTGCCCCTGCTGCGGCCCACGGTCCTCTACGCCACGGTCATCACGACCATCGGATACCTCAATGTGTTCGAGGAGCCGTTCGTGATGACGCAGGGCGGCCCGTCCGACTCCACGCTCACCGTGTCGCTGAACATGTACCGCGAGGGCTTCAACTTCTTCCACATGGGCTATGCGAGCGCCATGGCGTATGTCCTCTTCGTAGTGATCATGGGCATCACGGTGCTGCAGCTCCGACTGCTGAAGGACAACACGAAATGACCGTCGGCAATGCACCCGGTGCCGTACGGACGGCGCCGGCGAGGAAGCCCCGGAACCTGAGGCGTCCCCTGGCCTATGCCCTGCTCTCGCTGGGCCTGCTGATCATGTCTGCGCCGTTCCTGTGGATGGCCCTCTCGTCGTTCAAGACGACCTCCGAGCTGTCGGCCAGTCCCCCCGTGTGGATTCCCACCGAGTGGACCCTGGACAACTTCCGGGAACTGCTCGACAAGCTGAATCTGCCGCTCTACTTCATGAACTCCGTGATCGTGGCGGTGCTGGTCACCGTCTCGAATCTGGTGTTCTGCTCGATGCTCGGGTACGCGCTGGCCAAGCTGAACTTCGTCGGCCGCAACAAGATCTTCGGCGTCGTCCTCGGTGCTCTGATGGTTCCCGGAAACCTGATGCTGCTGCCGCTGTTCGTGCTGATGAGCAAGCTCCAGCTGATCGACTCGTATGCGGGTCTGGTGCTGCCCTTCGCCGCCGGGGCCTTCGGGGTCTTCCTGATGCGGCAGTTCATGCAGTCGATCCCGGACGAGCTGCTGGAGGCCGCCCGGATGGACGGGGCCGGCGAGTGGTACATCTTCTGGCGAATCGTGATGCCGCTGGTGAAGCCCGCCCTCGCGACGCTCTCGATCTTCACCTTCCTCGGTTCCTGGAACAACTTCGTCTGGCCCCTGATCGCAACCAACGATCCGGACAAGTACACCCTCCCCGTCGCCCTCGCCACGTTCGCCACGGACCCCAACAAGGCCGGCGGATCGAACGGGATGCTGATGGCCGGAGCGTTCCTTGTCGTACTGCCGGTGCTGATCCTCTTCATCGCCCTGCAGCGGCACTTCACCCAGGGCATCGCCACGGCGGGCTTGAAGTAGCCCGCCCGGGCAGCCCCACACGCACTCACGAGGCCGTGCCCCACCCCCTCGGCCACACCCCTTCACGCACAAGAGAGACATTCCGCGATGACGCACACCCCGGTCCCGTTCCCCGAAGGCTTCCTGTGGGGTGCCTCCACAGCCGCCCACCAGATCGAGGGCAACAACACCAACAGCGACTGGTGGGTCAAGGAGCACTCCACCGGCACCCACATCCAGGAGCCCAGCCTGGACGCCTGCGACAGCTACCACCGCTGGCGTGAGGACATGGACCTGCTGGCAGGACTGGGCTTCACGGACTACCGCTTCTCCATCGAGTGGGCCCGCATCGAGCCGGCCGAGGGGCAGTTCTCCCGGGCCGAGCTCGCCCACTACCGGCGCATGGTCGAAGGAGCGATCGAGCGCGGCCTGCGCCCGATGGTCACCCTGCACCACTTCACCGTGCCGCAGTGGTTCGAGGCACGCGGCGGCTGGACGGCCGACGGTGCCACCGAGCTCTTCGCCCGCTATGCCGCGGCCTGCGCGCCGGTGATCTCCACCGGTGTCAGCCATGTCTGCACGATCAACGAACCGAACATGATCGCCGTGATGGCCGGTCAGGCCAAGCGGGGCGACATCGGCTTCCCGCCCGCCGGGCTGCCCACCCCGGACGACGAGACCACCCAGGCCGTCATCGCCGCCCACCACGCGGCCGTGAAGGAGATCCGTGCCCTGGACGCCGGCATCCAGGTCGGCTGGACCATCGCCAACCAGGTCTACCAGGCGATCCCGGGCGCCGAAGATGTCACCGCCGCCTACCGCCACCCGCGCGAGGACATCTTCATCGAGGCCTCCCGCGGCGACGACTGGATCGGCGTCCAGTCCTACACCCGCACCCGGATCGGTCACGACGGCCCGATTCCCGCGTCCGAGACGGTCGAGCGGACGCTGACGCAGTGGGAGTACTACCCGGCCGCCGTCGGATACGCCCTGCGCCACACCGCCGAGGTGGTCGGCAGCGACGTGCCTCTGATCGTCACCGAGAACGGCATCGCGACCTCCGACGACACCCGCCGTGTCGACTACTACGCCGGTGCCCTGAACGAGGTGGCCTCCGCGCTGGAGGACGGCCTCAACATCCAGGGCTACCTGGCCTGGAGCGCACTGGACAACTATGAATGGGGCTCGTTCAAGCCGACGTTCGGCCTGATCGCCGTCGACCTGGAGACCTTCGAGCGAACCGCGCGGCCGTCGGCCGTCTGGCTGGGTTCCCTCGGCCGCTCCCGCGAACTGCCCCGCACCGCCGGCTGAGACCGGCCCCAGGACGGGGAGCCACGTGATGGCTCTCTCCGGTGGGGGAGTCGTCGGCACCTGACGGCCGTCGGCTCCCCCACTGCATTTCCGCGGCCCCACCTCGTCCGGCCGCCATCTGAATCCGAACAACATCCGTGACAGACGATGACTCTTCTTCGAGAGGTTCTGATGGACCGTCGAACATTTCTCACCGCTGCCGGGACCGGGGCCGCTGCCCTGTCCCTCGGAGCCGTCTCCGCTCCCTCCGCATCCGCCGCCCAGGCCGCTCCCACGGCCGGGGCCCTTCGATCCACGCGCACCGCTCGTTCCCTTCATGCCTTTGATACACCGCAGCTGCTGCATTGGTTCCGCGATACGTACCGCTCGATCGAGGCCATGACGACGGACTTCGGTCTCGCCGCCGACAAGATCGACCTCAGCGGGTCGGGCCCCGTCCCGTCCCGCCAGACCTCCCCCACCAACATCGGCTGCGGCCTGTGGGCGGCCGTGGCGGCCGCGGGGCTCGGCGTGATCGGCGAGGACGCGATGCTCCGCACGCTGGGCCGCACGGTGTCCGCCGTCGAGAAGCTGGAGCGCCACCACGGCTTCTGGCTCAACTGGTACGACGCCCACGACGGTTCGGTGCTGACCGAGTGGCCCGGCACGGGTGACCCCGTCCGCCCGTTCCTCTCCTCCGTCGACAACGCCTGGCTGGTCACCGGCCTGCGGATCGCCGCCGACGCCGCACCGTCGCTGCGCCCCCGCATCGGACGGATCCTCGCGACCGCCGACTGGTCCTACTACTACACGCCGTACGACGCCGCCGACCCGGTCGCCGGACCCGGCCAGCTGCGCGGCGGGTTCTGGACCGATACCGAGGAGCCCACCGCCCACCACTACGGCGCGCTCAACACCGAGCCCCGCATGGCCGGTTATCTCGGCATCGCGGACGGCTCCCTGCCCGCCGAGCATTACTGGCACCTGCTGCGCACGATGCTTCCCGAGCATGAGCAGGAGCAGCACCCGCAGGGCAGGTACGCGGTCGTCGACGGTGTCCGCGTGTGGCAGGGGCACTACACCCACGGCGGGCGGAAGATCATCCCCACCTGGGGCGGTTCGATGTTCGAGGCACTCATGGTGCCGCTGTTCGTACCGGAGCCGGAGTGGTCACCGCAGTCCTGGGGCCTCACGCACCGGCGCTACGTCCGCAGCCAGATCGAGCACGGTCTCGACGAGGTGGAGTACGGGTACTGGGGATTCTCCCCCTCCAATGTCCCCGAGGGCGGCTACCAGGAGTACGGCGTGGACGCTCTCGGCATGCAGGTCGACGGCTACGCCTCCAACACCGACCGTACGTACACCACGGACGGCTCGCCGCTTCCCGCCCCGTCCGCCTTCACCAACGGCGTGGTCACTCCGCACGCCTCGTTCCTCGCTCTCCCGTACGCACCGCACGAGGCGGTGGCCAACCTCCGCGCGCTGGAGCGCGACTTCGGCGCGTACCACGAGGGATACGGCTTCCGGGACTCGGTCAATGTCGGCACCGGGCGGGTCAGCGACTTCATGCTCGCGCTCGACCAGGGCATGATCGCCGCGGCGCTGGCGCAGGCCATCCGGCCCGGACTGCTGCAACGGCCGTTCCGGACAGGTGGCTTCCGGTCACGGGTGCGCCCGCTGCTCGCCAAGGAGCGGTTCGGCATCTGACTCCTGCGCCGCGAGGCGGACTCAGTGCCAGCCTTCCCGATAGGCCGCCCAGTCGCCCTCGCGCGCGGCGAAGTCGACGTAGAGGGCGACGCCGAAACGCTTCCGGTCGCGGTCCGTCCGTGCCAGGCCCAGCCTGGTACCGCGGACCGCGGCCTCGACCGTTTCCGCGGCGTCCCGGTGGCCCAGATCGTTCTCGTGGAAGAACGGTAGGCCCATCAGCAGGTCGGTGTCCTCGGGCGTCACCTCGAGAGCGAGCGCGGTCTGCTGGGCGACGAATCCGCCGTAGGTGCCCTCGAACGGCATCCAGCTGTCGTACGACATCACGGCGATCTGGTCGACCCGCCCGGCGACTTCACCGAAGAATTCCTGCGACCACCACTTCTCCCTGCCTGTGAACGCGCCGAGGATGCTGTGCGCGGCGGGTACCGGATCGATCTGGTGGGCGGCAACGGAGAGCTGCGCCTTGCGGGCACCGGTGAGTTCGCCCAGATCGTCGAGGAGGGAGAGGTAGTGGCCGTCCCCGGAATGCAGGGGTTCCAGGTCGAAGTGGACTCCGTCGAACCCCGCGTCGAGTATCTGCCGCGCGGAGGTGACGACGGCCGCGCGGGACGCGGCGCTTTCGAGGCGCAGGCCGTCGGGCCCCTCGGTCGCCAGAACGTCGCCGAGCCAGGCCTGTACCCGGATGCCGGGCAGGGTGCGGTGCACCGCGTCGATCAGCCACTGCGCCTTCGGATAGCGCTTCGCCGGCAGGGTGCCGTCGTGTTCCAGCGGTCCGGCGTGCACGTAGAGGTCCTTGATGCCGGTTCCTTCTATCTGTGCGGCGAAGGCCGCCAGGTCTCTGTCGCCCTTGCGCCCGTCGACCCACGCATGGCCGAGCCAGATGGCATCACGGCTGCGGGTACGGGTGTCCTCGCCCGGATCCCCGGTGTAGTTCAGCCGCAGCGCGATGCCCGCGGTCAGGACCGGCAGGACGAGCAGCAGGACCAGTGCCAGAGCGATGCGTCGCGGCCAGGTCCACCGGAAGCGGGCCCACCTGTTCCGCACCGTTCCGGCCTTCTTCCCTGTGCCCATGTCCGTACCCCCTGAGTTTCGCTGTGCCGCTGCAGTACGGGCGGCATGACGTCCCCCTGCCGGAAGGCCCGCACCGCTTTCGTCCCTGGCGTCACAGACGCAATCCTCAGCCACTTCCGTTCCTTCTTCAGGGCGCCCAGGTCGCCCGATCGGACGCGGAGCCGCTGCGCGGCACTCCCCCACTCCTCATCCGTGCCGCCGTCCATGGCGTTGCGAGGCGGGGTGGCGGAAGCGGCTGTACGGCGGTCAGCCGGCCCGTCCAAGGACCGAGGGCGCCGGGTCGCGAGGGGAACTGGGCGGACATAGCCTCCCAAATGTGATGCAGCCCGCGAGCCGTGCCCGGATCTCCATACCCGCCAGGGTCCTCCTCGCCGTGCTGGCAGCGATGTGCTGGATCGCTCTGCCCGCCGCGCCGGGCGCCCGTGCCGACGACCCCGTCGTGCTGTCCCGCGACGGGCAGATCACCGACAAGGTGGGGGCTCTCGGCGACCGTGACCAGCAGGTCGAGTCCGCGCTCGACGAGTTGTTCGACAGCAGCCGGATCCAGCTCTTCGTCGTCTACGTACGCGATTTCTCCGGCCGCGACGCGCAGACCTGGGCCGACGAGACCGCGAACCGCAACGGGCTCGGACAGGACGACGTGCTGCTGGCCGTGGCCACGCACGACCGGCAGTACGCCTACTCCGTCGACCAGGGGTCGCGGCTCACCGACGGACAGCTCCAGGACGTGGCGAGCACGGCGATCGAACCGGCTCTGCGGCAGAACGACTGGGCCGGGGCCGCGATCGGCGCCGCGAACGGCTATGCCGCCGTGCTCGCCGGCCGGCCCGTTCCGACCCCCGCGATCACACCGGGTGCCTCGGATCCCGGGACCGGCAGCGACTCCAACAGTGGCAGCGCGGGGAACCTGATCGTGCCCATCGCCGTCGTCGGCGCCGCAGGTGCGGTCGCCGCCTACGCGTACACCCGCCGCAGGAGGCGTACGTCGAGCCGGACGACCCCTGCCGCGGCCGGCTGGGGCAGCGGCGCACAGGAATCGGCGGAGCCGCCGACGCCGTTGCCGGAACTCGACGCACAGGCCAAGGCCGACCTGGTGGACACGGACGACGCCGTGCGCACCAGCGAGGAGGAGCTCGGATTCGCCACCGCGCAGTTCGGCGAGGAGGCGGCGGCTCCGTTCTCCCAGGCCGTCGACCACGCCAAGTCGGAGCTGACCGCGGCCTTCCGCTTGCGGCAGCAACTCGACGACGCCTTCCCGGAGGACGACGCGACACGGCGCCGCATGCTCGACGAGATCGTCAGCCGCTGCGCGGAGGCGAACGGACGTCTGGACGCCGTGGCCGAGGACTTCGACCGGCTGCGCGCCCTCGAGCAGACCGCGCCCCAGGCCGTGGCGACTGCGGAGGCTGCTTTCACCGACCTCTCCGGACGGATCTCCACGGCGGAGTCCACGCTCACCGGAATGCGCAGCCGGTATACGGAGTCGGCCGCCGCACCGGTGGCCGACGACGTCGAACAGGCCAAGGACCGGCTGCTGTTCGCCACGTCCGGTCTCGATCAGGCGCGCCAGGCCGTGGCCGACGGCGACAACGCCAAGGCCGCGGTGTACGTCCGGGCCGCCGAGGGCGCGATCGGGCAGGCGTCCGCACTCGTCGATGCCGTGGACCGGCGTGCCGTGGAATTGGCCGAGGCTGCGGGCAAGCTGCCAGGTGCCCTCACCGAGACGGAAACGGATCTGGCCGATGCGGGAGGTCTGCTGAAAGGTACGGCCGAGGGAGTCTCCACCGCGGATCTGCAGGGCAGGATCGCGCGCGCGTCGTCGGTGCTCGGCGATGTGCGGAGCGAGGTGGAAGCCGGCCCCTACGACCCCATCGACGCTCTGCGCAGGGTGGAGGAGGCGGACGCGGCGCTGGACGAAGCCCTCGCCGGGGCCCGCGAGCAGGAGCACGGAAACCTGCGCGCCCGCTCGCTCCTCGACCGGGCGATGCTCACCGCGCGTTCGGCGATCGGGGCCGCCGCGGACTACATCACCACCAACAGAGGAGCGGTGGGCAGCCAGGCCCGCACCCGGCTGGCCGAGGCCCAGCGGCGGTGGGAGCGGGCCCGGGAACTGGGTGAATCGAACGATCCGCAGGGCGCCCTGAGCGAGGCCCAGCAAGCGGACGCCCTGGCGGGGCTGGCGCAGAGCCTGGCCGAACAGGACGTGCGTGCCTACCGGAACCAGAACGGTCCGGGCGGTGTACAAGGAGGGGGAAGCGGGATGGGCGGGGCGGTGCTGGGCGGCATCCTCCTCGGCGGACTCCTCGGCGGGAGCGGCCGGGGCGGGGGATTCGGAGGGGGGTTCTCGGGAGGTTTCGGAGGCGGAGGCTTCTCAGGCGGCCCTGGCAGCTTCGGCGGTGGGGGAACCCGTGGCCGACGGGGCGGCGGAGGCCGGTTCTGAGGTTCTGAGGTTCTGAAGGACGGCGCTTTGCGTCAGCCGCGGACTTTTTCACGTTGCGTCAGTCGCTGTCATTCACACAAGGAGAGGTGCCATGACCAAGCAGACCATCCTCGGGCGCGTCACACAGCTGGCGCGGGCCAACATCAATGCCCTGATCGACCAGGCGGAAGACCCCCAGAAGATGCTGGACCAGCTGATCCGCGAGTACACGGGCAACATCTCGGAGGCGGAGCAGGCCGTGGCCGCGACCATCGGCAACCTCCGGCTGATGGAGCAGGATCACCGGGAGGACGTCGACGCGGCGCGGGAGTGGGGGCAGAAGGCCCTCGCGGCCAGTAAGAAGGCCGACGAGCTGCGCGCTGCGGGATCGGCCGCCGACGCCGACAAGTTCGACAACCTGGCCAAGGTGGCGCTGGGCCGCCAGCTCCAGTCGGAGCAGGAGGCCAAGACCGCCGAGCCCACCATCGCCTCGCAGACGGTGGTGGTGGACAAGCTGAAGACGGGCCTGGACCAGATGAAGACCAAGCTGACCCAGCTGAAGTCCAAACGCGACGAGCTGGTTGCGCGCTCCAAGTCGGCTCAGGCGCAGAACCAGATGATGGACGCCGTGAAGAACATCGACGTCATGGATCC
Organism: Streptomyces sp. NBC_00683; assembly: GCF_036226745.1. Taxonomy (NCBI): domain Bacteria; kingdom Bacillati; phylum Actinomycetota; class Actinomycetes; order Kitasatosporales; family Streptomycetaceae; genus Streptomyces; species Streptomyces sp. NBC_00683. The sequence goes on from NZ_CP109013.1 coordinate 3,211,972, forward strand.
GACGAGTGAGCTCAGCCGCTTCGAGGACAAGGTGCGGCGCGAGGAGGCGAAGGCGGTGGGCAAGCAGGAGCTCGCCGCGTCGTCCCTGGACGCACAGTTCGAGCAGCTGGACAGCCTCGGTGAGAGTGCGGAGGTCGAGGCCCGGCTCGCCGCCCTGAAGTCGGGCTCATGAGGCGGCCGGAGGCCGTAGGCCCCGCCCACACGCCGCACGCCTCACGCCGCCCCGCTCCCGGCTCCCGGCTCCCGGCTCCCGGTCAGTACATGCTCAGCAGCTGCTCGACCGAGAGTTCGGCAGCCGGCTCACCGTCGGGCAGCGCCAGCTCGAACCACACCGTCTTGCCTCGCGGTGTCCGCCGTGACCCCCAGGCCGCGCTCAGCAGTCCGACCAACTGCAGCCCACGCCCGCCCTCGTCGGTGTCGCGTGCCCGCCTCCGCCGTGGCTGGACCAGTCCCGCGTCCCATACCTCGCAGACGAGGGTGCGGTCGCGCAGGAGCCTGAGTCTGATCTCGCCCTCGCCGTAGCGCAGCGCATTGGTGACGAGCTCACTGACCAGCAGTTCGGTGGTGTCCACCAGGTCGTCGAGGTCCCACGCCGTCAGCTGGGCACGGGCCAGCTCGCGGGCCCGGCCGACGGAACGGAGCTCGCGGGGAAGCCGCCAGTCGCCCACGGCATCCACCGGAAGCCCTTGGATGCGCGCCATCAGCAGGGCGATGTCGTCCTCGCCGTGACGGGTGTCGAGGGTGGCCAGCACATGGTCACAGACGTCCTCGAGCGGCTGGGACGGCTCCGTGAGGGCTTCCCTGAAGGCCTGCAGGCCCTCGTCGAGGGGATGGTCGCGTGACTCGACGAGACCGTCGGTGTAGAGGGCGAGGAGGGCGCCCTCCTTGAGCTCCACCTCGACCTCCTCGAAGGGCTCGCCACCGACGCCGAGCGGCATTCCGGGAGGGACGTCCAGCAGCAGGGCCGGTTCGCCCGGCTCGACCACCACAGGGGGGAGATGACCGGCGTTGGCGAAGGTGCACCGCCGGGTAACGGAGTCGTACACCGCGTACACACACGTCGCCAGGTAGACCTCGGAGAGGTCCGCCTCGCGTGACTTGTGGGCGACGCGTGAGGGCCACTGGGCGCCGCCGCCTCCACCGAAGGCGTCGCTCCGGTCGCCGCCGCCCGGGGTGCCGAGGCCACGGGCGACCTCGTCGAGGGCGGAGAGCACCTCGGCCGGCTCCAGGTCCAGGAGCGCCAGTGTGCGTACGGCGGTGCGCAGCTCTCCCATGGCGACAGCGGCCCGCAGCCCACGGCCCATGACATCACCGACGACGAGGGCCGTGCGATGGCCGGGGAGTTCGATCACGTCGAACCAGTCCCCGCCGACCTCGGTGGCTGTGTTGCCGGGGAGGTAGCGGCAGGCGATGTCGAGGCCTGCGGCCTCGGGGTCGCCCGGGGGGAGGAGGCTGCGCTGGAGTATCAGTGCCCGTTCGTGTTCGCGGCGGTAGAGGCGTGCGTTGTCGATGCAGACGGCCGCACGTGCGGCGAGTTCGGTGGCCAGGGCCCGGTCCCGCTCGCCGAAGGGTTCGCTGCCCTTGGTGCGGGAGAACTGGACGAGGCCGATGACGATGTCGTGCGCGACCATCGGCACGGCGAGCGTGGAGTGCACGAAGCCGCGTTCGTCACCTGGCACGTCCTCGACATGGCCGGTGCGCAGGGCGACGGCACAGGGCGAGTTGAACGGGTAGCGGTGGACGGCGCCGAGCGCGGGAGGCCCCGGGGGCGCGTTCCCGTCGGGATCGGCACCGCCGCTCATGCTGGCACCCGGCAGGCCGTCGGGGAGCGCGTCGGAGACGGCGCTGGCCTGGGCGACCCGGCGCAGTTCCGCCGAACCGCCGCCGGACTCCTGCCGGAGCCGGCCCCAGCTTCCGGGCGAGGCCTCGTCGCCCGTGAGCAGCCCCTGGTAGAGGTCCACGGATGCCAGGTCGCAGAAACCGGGCACGGCGACGTCGAGCAGCTCGCGGGCGGTGGTCTCCAGATCGAGGGAGTTGCCGATGCGCGCACTGGCCTCGTTGAGAAGCGCGAGGTTACGACGGGCGCTGGCTGCCTCGCGGGCGGCGATGTGCCGGCCCGTGACATCGGTGGCGAGGCCCGCGACGCCGATGGGGCGTCCGGCACCGCTGTGTACCCGGTAGAGGTTCATGGACCAGTGGCGCCGGTCGCTGGAGCCGGGGACGGTGCCGACCAGTTGGAGGTCGGTGACGGCGTCACCGGTTTCCAGGACGCGCTTCAGCGTGCTGGAGAGCCGGTCGGCCTCCTGGCCGGCCAGGTAGTCGTCCACCGTGCGTCCGCGGTGGTCGTCCGCCTCGCCGCCGAAGACCGTGGCGAACCGCTGGTTGGCCCGTACGACCGTGAAGTCCGCGCCGAAGAGCACGAAGCCGAAGGGAGATTGGCCGAATATCGCCTGCGATGCGGCAAGATCAGTTTCGATGCGCCGTAGTGCCCGGACATCGACGACGATGCAGAGCGCGGCACGCTCGCCGCTCCCCGTCTCGCTCGGCATGACGTAGATCTCGGCAAGACCCTCGGCGCCGCCCTCGCCCGGAATCCGGAACGGGACGAGACCCGTCCACTCCTTGCCGTCGAGGATTTCGCCGACCCGCCGATGAGCGTCCGAGCGCAGCTCGTCAGGCATGAACGCCTCGACCGGATCCCTGCCCACCGCCTCGTGGGAGGCCATGCCGAACAGACCGGCGGCCCGCCGGCTCCACTGCTCGATCAGCCCGTCAGGCCCGATCGAGAAGGAGGCGACCCTGATGTAGTCATAGATCGAGCCAGGCGGGCTGCTCTGCCACACGACGTCGCCCGCCGACCCAGATATTTCGCTCACGCGACCGTCCCCTCCAGCTCACACACCGGACCGGTCCTGCCCGCAGTATTCAGCACTACGGGCCTTACCGGCACGGCGTTCACGATCACAGCACGGTCTCAGTCCCTTTCAGCCAGGTTCTGCCTGACCGCCGATGATCGCTGTGCGTCCCCTCCCACTCCTAACCAGGGAGAGCGAGCTCGAACCACACCGTCTTGCCACTCTTTCCGCGCCGGGTCCCCCAGCGGCGCGCAGAACAAGCCACGAGCTGCAGCCCGCGCCCCCCTTCGTCCTCCGGTCCGGCCATACGTTCGGTGGGCGCATCCGGAAGCGGATCGGAGACTTCCACGAGCAGGGCCTGCCCGGCGGTCCGCGAACCGGGACCCTCACCGTCCGGTTGCGGGCGCACGAGCCGCACCCCGATGGGGCCGTCCGCATAGCGCAGGGAATTGGTCACCAGTTCGCTCACGAGCAGCACGGCGACGTCTCCCACCGCCGCGTCGAGCCCCCAGACGTGCAGCGCATCGCGTACCGCATGCCGGGCGCTGCGCACGGAGCCCGGCACCGCCGGAAAGCTCCACTCGGCGCAGTCGCCTTCGGTATCGGTCACGCCGATCACTTCCCAAGACCAAAAACGGGGGGTGCACCCCACTCGGAGGGGATAATCAGCACATACCCGAAATTTGGTGCAGCCTATCGCAGGACCCGACAGGTGGGGCGTACGGGTGCATGCGCCAGGGGCTCAGATCAGCTCGCCCGTGGCGTTGAGATCATCGAAGAGCAACTGGTCGACCGGGGGGACGAGGGCACGGTCCCCGTAGGAGAACCAGGCCATCTCGTCGATCTCACTGCTGGCGGCCAGCGTGCCCCGGTAGTCGCCGTAGTAGCAGCTCATGCGTACCACCACACCGTCCGGATGGCCGTGCGCCTGCGCCTCGTACGTACCCGCATGGATGACGGTCGACGGGACGACGTTCACCGTCAGCTCCTCCTCGACCTCGCGCAGCAAGGTCTGCAGGTCCGTCTCCCCGCTCTCCCGCTTCCCTCCGGGGATGTAGAAGATGTCCTTCCCCTTCGGTCGCGCGCAGAGAATCCTGCCGTTCTCCACCCGCACCCAGGCCACCGTGTCGATCAGCACCGGCATCGTTCCGTCCTCACCATCTGTCTGCCGCAGCTTCGGATGCGGTGGGGTGCGGCTCAGGGCGTTCGACGGCTCAGCGCGTTCGAACGGCTCAGGCGCGCTCGGCGCCTCAGCACGTTCAACGGCTCAGGCGCGTTCGACACCTCGCCGGCAGCCGGCGCTACCGACAACATCCGGGCCGCCCCCACGCCTGACGTGCTGTCCGAGGACGTGCGGGAAAAGGGCTTCCGGGACGCGAATATACGGCGCTGTCCGGCATGCCGGGCCGCCACGTCCGCGACGGACGGCGGCCGGGGCCGTCCTCGACAGCGGACGGCCCCGGCGACAGCTCGGAGTCATTCCCGGACCGCAGGCGGTCCGTACGGGCAGCAGACGGGGGCGGCCGGCGCGGCCCCGGAGGCCGCGGCCGTCAGGGGCGAGCGCTCTGGCCCACGCGCTCCACCCAGTAGAGCTGCTTGTGCCCGTGGCGCTCCAGGCTGTCCGCGATCTTCTGCGCCTCGTCCTGTGTCGCATAGCGGCCGACGCGGTATCTGTTGCCGTTGTCGTCCTGCCGAATCACCAGCCAAGGGAGCACGGCACCGCTGTCGGTCATCGTGTCCCTCCCAAGCATTTCGCCCCTCTCCCCACCGGCGTGCACGTCTCTAAGGATCCCCAGGAAACCGCAGTACGCATATGCCCGAGCGTACGCCTGACCTTCACTCAGCGGATGCGTGTTTACACAAAGAGATACACATCCGGTCATGCGTGAGGGGGCGCACCCGTCCGGATGCGCCCCCTCACGAGCGTCCCGCGTCAGTCGGCCGCCGTACGCACCGTGGGCGACGGCAGCAGAACCGGGCCCGCGCCCTGCTCCTTGCGGCAGACATCGCCGCACTCCGCGTCCAGGGAGCAGCACAGTGAGCAGATCGGCCCCGACTGGACCGGGCAGTCGGCGATGTCGGGCAGCTCATAGGCGGTTTCGCACACCGCGCACGTGTGCGTGGCGGTGATGTCGGCGATCTCGACGTCCGGGCCGTTCACCGGGTTCGGCCGGGCGAGGTAGTACTTCCCCTTGGTCGCCCAGGCGATCAACGGGCACAGGACCAGCGAGAGTCCGGCCGCGATGAAGGTGGAGAAGGCTTCCGCGTAGACGCCGAACAGCCCGAAGAAGGCCAGGATCGACACGGTCGAGGCGATCACCATCGCACCGAATCCGGCGGGGTTGACCGCGTAGAGGTAGGCGCGTTTGAACTCGATGTACCGGGGACTCAGCCCGATCCGCTTGTTGATGACCAGGTCGGCCGCGACCGCCGCGATCCAGGCGATGCCCACGTTGGAGTAGAAGCCCAGCAGCTTGTTCAGGGCCGCGAACATGTTCATCTCCATCAGCGTCAGCGCGATGGCGAGGTTGAGGAAGATGTACCAGACCCGGCCGGGGTGCTTGTGCGTGATCCGGGAGAAGAAGTTCGACCAGGACAGCGAGCCGCTGTAGGCGTTGGTGACGTTGATCTTCACCTGGGAGACGATCACGAAGATCGCGGCTGCGGGGAGCGCGAACGACCCCAGCCACGGCTTCAGTGCCTCGATCTGCGGCGCGATCGGCTCCAGGGCGTGCGTCTTGCCGACCGCCTCCAGCGCGACGAACGCGAGGAACGCGCCGCCGAGCTGCTTCGCCGCGCCGATGATGACCCAGCCGGGTCCCGCCGCGAGGACGGCGAGATTCCACCGGCGCCTGTTGGTCTCGGTCTTGGCCGGCATGAAGCGCAGGTAGTCGGCCTGCTCACCGATCTGGGCGATCAGGGAGAGCGCGACGCCCGTACCGAGCCCGAAGGCGACCCAGGAGAAGCCCGAGCCCGCCCCCTCCGTGCCGCCGAAGGAGCTGAACGCCCCCCAGGCGTCCGGGGCTTCGAAGGCCAGCACCACGAAGGGCAGAATCATGCCGATGATCCAGACCGGCTGGGTCCAGGCCTGCACCTTGGCCAGTGCGCCCATGCCCCGGAAGACGATCGGGATGACGATCAGCGTGGTGATCAGATAGCCGGCCTCGACCGGCAGCCCGACGGCCTGGTGCATGGCCTGCGCCATGATCGAGCCTTCGAGGGCGAAGAAGATGAACGTGAACGACGCGTAGATCAGCGAGGTCAGCGTCGATCCGAAGTAGCCGAAGCCCGCCCCTCGCGTGACCAGGTCCATGTCCAAGCCGTACTTCGCGCAGGCCCGGGCGATCGGTATGCCGGTGAGGAAGATGATCGCCGCGGCGGCGAGGATCGACGCGAACCCGCTCGTGAACCCGTAGGTGAAGACGATCGAGGCGCCGATCGCGAAGTCGGCGAGATAGGCGATACCGCCGAGCGCGGTACCCGCGACCATCGAGGGCGACCAGCGCCGGAAGGAGTGCGGCGCGTAGCGGAGGGAGTAGTCCTCCCGGCTCTCGTCGGCCGCGAGCTTCGCATAGCTGCGCCGGGGCGCCGCCCCGGCGCCGTCCTCCGGCGCCGGCGGCGGCACCTCGGCCGTTGTGGGCGTTGCCGTGTCCGTCATCGGTGACTTCCCGTTCGTCGGTCCGTGTGCGGGTGACGAACGGGAAGTTACGAGCCGGACATGACAAGCCCCCACAGTCGGCGATTGCCTGCGGGTTAAGGGCGGCGAGGGGGAGTTAACTCCTCGTCACGGACGGCGGACACACCATCCCTCATAGCGGTCGTCACGGCCGGTACAGCCCGCACGGCCGGTCACTTGACCGGCAGATGGTAGGCGATCCGGTAGCGGTCGGCGGGCACGACCACATCCGCCGTCTCCACCGCACGCCCCGACGCGTAGTACGTGCGCCCGATCACCATCACCACGTGCCCCGGCACACCACCGAGCGCCAGGAGCTCCTCCGCCAGCCCCGGGCGCGCGCCAACCTCCTCCGCCACGTTGTCCACGACGACGTCGATCGCGGCCATCCGGTCGACCACGCCGCAGCCGCCCAGCGGGCCCTCCTCCGGAAGCATCACCGGCGTACGGCCCGTGACGGCGAGGGGCTCCCAGGACGTCGAGAGCATCATCGGCTCGCCCGCGTCCCGGAAGACGTACCTCGTACGCATCACCCGGTCGCCAGGCTCGATGCCGAGGCGTTCGGCGATCTCGGGGCTGGCGCCCTCCTGTTCACTGCGGGACTCCCAGGTCCCGCGCATGCCTTCCGCCGTCTGTTCCTGGCGGAACGGACTGGCTCCGGCTCCCGGCCGGTAGCCGGAGCGGGCGATCCGGCGCGGGACCGGGCGCTCACGCACGTACGTCCCGGAGCCCGACCTCCCCTCGACCAGCCCTTCGGCCATCAGCACCTTCCGCGCCTCCAGCGCGACGGTGTCCGAGACTCCGTACTCCTCGCGGATACGCGCCTGCGACGGCAGGCGGGTATGAGGCGGCAGCGCGCCGTTGACGATCTTCTCTCTGAGATCGCTCGCCACGCGCAGATAGGCGGGCTGCTCACCGAAAGTCACAGGCCACTCCCAACAGGTTGACAGACTGCAACAGCCTGGCAACCGTCGGTTGTGCACCGCAAGCACAGGCCACAGTTTCACTCGATGTGATGATTCCTCGCCGACCAGCGCATACCTCGCGCGACGCCGCGCGGGCTCTTGACCGTTTTTGGTCCAGACCAATACCTTCCTCTGCACAGCACGGCTCTCGCTGGCTCTCCAGCTCCGGCACACGCACAGGAACGAGTCCCATGCGTCGAAGAACCCTGTCCAGACTGACCACGGCCGCCTGCGCCTTCGCGCTGCTGGCCGGCATCGCCCCCGCGGCCACGGCCGACGGCGCCCACGACGACGGCGGCCGCGACGACCGAGGCGCGGGCCACAACCGCGCGTACAAGAGCATCGGCTACTTCACCCAATGGGGCGTCTACGGACGCGACTTCCAGGTCAAGGACCTGGACACGAGCGGTGCGGCGGCCAGGCTCACCCACATCAACTACGCCTTCGGCAACGTCAGTGCCGAAGGCAGGTGCTTCACCGGCAATGTGCCCGGCGAGGCGGACGCCTGGGCGGACTACGCCCGTCCGCTGGATGCCGCGGGATCGGTGGACGGCGTCGCCGACACCGACACCCAGGCCCTCGCGGGCAACTTCAACCAGCTGCGCGAGCTCAAGGCCAAGCACCCCGGCCTCAAGGTGATGATCTCGCTGGGCGGCTGGAGCTGGTCCACCCACTTCTCCGACGCGGCCCGCACCGCCGCCTCCCGCAAGGCCCTCGTCTCGTCCTGCATCGACCTGTACATCAAGGGCAACCTGCCCGTCGACGGCGTACGCGGGGGCGAGGGGGCCGCGGCCGGCCTCTTCGACGGCATCGACATCGACTGGGAGTGGCCCGGTTCCGCCGGTGACACCGACACGGTCTACCGCCCCGAGGACAAGAAGAACTTCACCGCCCTGGTGCACGAGTTCCGTACCCAGCTCGACGCCTACGCGACGTCGCAGAAGCCGCAGAAGTCACTGACGGACCGGAAGGCACGTCAGAAGCACTACGAGCTCTCGGCGTTCGTTCCCACCGCCCCCGCCAAGATCGACGCGGGCTTCGATGTCCGCCGCATCATGCGGGACTTCGACTTCGTCAACCTCCAGGGCTACGACTTCCACGTCTCCGGTGAGACGACGACCGCCCAACAGTCCGCCCTGTACGCGAAGGGCGACTTCAGCGTCGACCAGACGGTCCGCGACTGGATCAGGCGCGGTGCCCCCGCCCGCAAGCTGGTGGTGGGCATGCCGTTCTACGGGCAGGGCTGGACCGGAGTGACCGGTGGCGGCGACGGTCTCGGGCAGCCGGCGACGGCGCCCGCCCCGGCCACGTACGCGGCGGGCTACGAGGACTACAAGGCCCTCAAGAAGCTGGCCGATTCCGGGCAGTACACGGTGCACCGCGACACCCGCAACGGCCACGCCTGGCTGTTCGACGGGACGACGCTGTGGACGTACGACGACCCGCAGGTGCTGCGCGCCAAGACCTCGTACATCCGTGACCGCGGTCTCGGCGGTGCGATGTTCTGGTCGCTGGACGGCGACACGGACGACGGCGAGCTGATGTCCGCGGTCGACCGCGGACTCAATCGCCGCTAAGCCCTCCCGCCCGGATCAGGCCGGGCTCCCGGAGGAAGCGTGCGGGGCGGCTGCCGTCGGCAGCCGCCCCGCGTGCGTTCATGTCCGGCTCAGAAGCGGTCCGGCATCAGAACTGCAGTGCCCAGGAGTTGATCCTCCCGGTGTCGTACGTGGCGTTGTCGCTGACCCGGAGCTTCCAGGCGCCGTTGGCGACCTCCGACGAAGCGTTCACCGTGTAGGTGGTGATCACGTTGTCGGCGCTGCCGCCGGTCCCGTACGCCTTCAGGTTGTAGACCGAACCGTCGGGCGCGACCAGGTCGATCTTCAGGTCGCCGGAGTAGGTGTGCGTGATGTTCACGGGAACGCTGAGCGCTGACGGAGCGTTACCACTGATGCCGGAGACGGTGATCGGCGACTCGACCGTGGCGTTGTCGGCGATCGTATAGCCGGTCGTGCTCTCGAACTTGGTGCCGGTGGGCGGCGGGGTGGTGCCGGTTCCGACGTTCAGCAGCTTGTTCGGCGACCCGGTGCCCGGGCTCGTCACGACGCCGCTGGTGGCCGCGGCGACCAGTCCCGCCGAGACCTGCGCCGGGGTCTGGCCCGGGTGGTCGGCGAGGTACAGGGCGGCGGCACCGGCGACGTGCGGGCTTGCCATCGACGTGCCCGAGATGGTGTTGCTCGCGCTGTCACCGGTGTTCCACGACGAGGTGATCGAGGAGCCCGGGGCGAAGATGTCCAGGACGGTGCCGTAGTTCGAGAAGCTCGAACGGGCGTCGGTGCTGGTGGTGGAGCCCACCGTGATGGCCTCGGCGACGCGCGCCGGGGACTTGGTGGAGGCGTTCGTCGACTCGTTGCCCGCCGCGACGGCGTAGGTGACGCCGGAGGCGATCGAGTTGCGCACGGCGGTGTCGAGCGCGGTGTCCGCGCCGCCGCCCAGGCTCATGTTGGCGACGGCCGGCTTGACGGCGTTGGCCGTCACCCAGTCGATGCCCGCGACGACCTGCGCCGTGGTGCCGGAGCCGGCGTTGTCGAGGACGCGGACGCCGACGATCTTCGCCTTCTTGGCGACGCCGTACGAGGTCCCGGCGACGGTGCCGGCCACGTGGGTGCCGTGGCCGTTGCCGTCCTGCGCGGTGTTGTCGTTGTCGATGGCGTCGTAGCCGTTCGACGCTCGGCCGCCGAAGTCGTTGTGGCTGATGCGTACACCGGTGTCGATGATGTACGCGGTGACGCCCTCCCCCGCCTTGTCCGGGTAGGTGTAGCTCTGGTTCAGCGGCAGGGCCGTCTGGTCGATCCGGTCCAGTCCCCACGAGGGCGGGGAGGGCTGGGTGCCCGAGATCGTGAAGGTCCGGTTCTGCACGACGGACTCGACTGCCGGGTCCGCGGCGAACTTCTTCGCCTGCTCGGCCGGGAGTTCGACGGCGTAGCCGTTGAGCGCCGCACTGTAGGTCTTCTTGATCTTCGCGCCGTATTCCGCGGCGAGCGCCTTGCCGTCGGCGGATCCGGCGTCGGCGGCGGATTCGTCGAGGGTGACGATGTAACTGCCGCTGATGGCGCCCGGGGCGCCCGCGTTCTCGATCCGGCCTTCCGCCGCGCTCGGGGTCGCGAGGGCCGGGAAGGCCGCCGCGGTCGAGAGGGCGAGGGCCGCGCCGGTTATGACGCTCGTCGCGGCCAGTCTTCGCGCGTAGCGTGCGTGACGCTTCACTGCCATCTGAGGGGTCCTCCTCGTTTGCGGTGCGCTGGTGGGGGATGCCTGGGGGTGCATTGACCTGCATCGCGGTGCATGGGGGGTGCATTCGGTCGAGCGGGGTGCCTTCGGCCAAACAACAACATGGGCATGACAAACCAGACACGACAGAACCGCGTTCCGGGTTCCTCGTACGGCGGCGTGCCCTGCTGCCAGCGAAAGATTGGCCCATCCATAGGAATCCCACAAGACTGTCTTGGCATGAGCAATACATTCGCCACATGGCTGACATGCTGGCGGGCATGGCCACCTATCGCTGCCCGCAGGACGGGACCCGCGCAGACACGACCGAGCTGACCTGGTGTTGTCCCCTCTGCCGGGGGCCCTGGGACCTCGACTTCGACGTCCGGTCACCGATGTCCCTCGACTCGCTCACCGGACGCGTGAGTTCACTGTGGCGTTACGAAGAGGCCTTGCCCCTCCGCGGTCCTGCGGTCAGCCTCGGCGAGGGCAGGACCCCGCTCGTCCCCCTCACCGCGAGTGTCTCGGCCAAGCTCGACTACTTGATGCCGACGCTCTCCTTCAAGGACCGGGGCGCGGTCATGCTGGCCGAACTGGCCCGCCGCCTCGCCCCGGAGCGGGTCGTCGCGGACAGCAGCGGCAATGCGGGCACGGCCGTCGCCGCGTACTGCGCCCGCGCCGGCCTGCCCTGCACGGTGTACGTCCCCGAGGGCACGTCCCCGAAGAAGACCGAGCAGATCCGCGCGCACGGCGCCCGGCTGGAGATCGTGCCCGGCGACCGCGAGGCCACCGCACGGGCCGCCCGCGCGGCCGCCGACGGGCCCGGTACCTTCTACGCCTCGCACGTCTTCAACCCGTACTTCCTGCACGGCACGAAGACCTACGTCTACGAGATGTGGGAGGACCTCGGCGGCACGCTGCCGGAGGCGATCGCCGTGCCGGTCGGCAACGGCACCCTGCTCCTCGGCGCGGCCCTGGCCACGGCGGAACTCCTCGCGCAGGGCCTGATCGACCGCCGTCCCGCGCTGATCGCCGTACAGGCCGAGGCTGTGTCCCCGCTCGCGGAGGCGTTCCGTGCGGGCGCCGGCGAACTGCTCGATTCGCCCGTCCACGCCTCCCCCACCCTCGCCGAGGGCATCGCCATCCCCCGTCCGCCGCGCGCCCGGCAGATCCTTGCGGCCGTCAGGGAGTCGGGCGGCACCTTCCTCACCGTCACCGAGGAACGGATCCGTGCCGCGCAGCAGGACCTGGCGGCCCGCGGCTTCTTCGTCGAGACGACCGGGGTCGCCTGCTGGGCGGCCGTGGGCGACTGGACGGACCGCAGCGTCGTCGTACCCCTGTGCGGCGCCGGCCTCAAGACGGGCCTGGCGCCCGCACCGTGACCGGAATCCGCCCCGCGCCGTGACCGCCCGTCAGTCCGTCCAGTACGTGTCGTGCCTGATGAAGAACTCGGCACGCTCCTTCTCCGGCCAGTCGGAGACCTGCGACACCTTCTCGAAGTACTCCTCGCGGGGCGCCCCGGGCGTGAACAGCAGCAGCATCGAGGCGGGTGCGTCCGAGTCGTTGCGGAAGGCGTGCAGGCCGCCCTGCGGTACGTACAGGAAGTCGCCCTCGGTCGTGTCGACCCAGCGCTCGCCGTTGTAGATCCGCACCGTCCCGCCGAGGATGAAGAACGACTCCGAGATCGTGCGGTGGAAGTGCGTGGCAGGGCCACCGGCCCTGGGCGCCATGTTGATCCGGTAGAGCCCGAACTCGCCGTGCGTCGACTCCGTGGTCGCCAGGTAGTGCGTGGTGCCACCGCTGCGCGTCAGCAGATTCGGCGTGGTGTCCGCCGGGCGGTACTGCGCGCTGATCTCGCCCTCGCCGTCCGTGTACTTGGGTTCCGGATACGACATGCCGTTCTCCCTCTGCCCTGGACCGGTCCGCTCCGATGTGCCGTCCGATCAGCCGTTCACCCGCGCGCCGCAGCCCTACCCGCGACGCCGCCGTGCCTACCTTCGTACGGTGAGCCTCACGCGCATCTCTGTTCTCACGTCCTTGGTGGCGGGCGCACTGATCGCCCCCCTGCCGCCGCTCTCGTACGCGACCGGCGCGAGGACCGCCGCACCCGTGACGGCGCCACCGCCCGCCTCGTGCGGGCGGACGGGCCACGCGGGCGCCCGGGACGCATCCGGTGCGTCCGCCGCCTCCGACGGCGCCTCCTGGGCGCCGACGTCCACCGCCTTCGGCGAGGCCGCGGGATACGACCCCTACGTCGGCAACGGCTATCTGGGCCACCGGGTGCCCGCCACGGGCGCCGGATACGCGGCGACGGGCGGGAAGACCGGCTGGCCCCTCTACACACCACGGTACGACGGAGCCTTCGTCTCCGGGCTCTACGCCCGCGACAAGGGCCTCGCCGAGGGCCGCGAGGTGATCGCCGCCCTGCCGAGCTGGACCACCCTCGACGTGCGCGTCGGTACGGAGACCTTCGGCACCGGCACTCCCGCCGGCCGCGTCTCGCGGTACCGGCAGACCGCCTTCTTGCGCTGCGGTGTCGTCGTGACCTCGCTGCGCTGGACCACCGCCGACGGCCGGGCGACCGATCTGACGTACGAAGTGCTGACCGACCGCTCCGACGTGCACACCGGGGCCGTACGCCTGCGGATGACCCCGCACTGGAGCGGCACGGCAACGGTCACGGGCCGGCTGGACGAGCGCGGGGCGCGCCGGATGACGGTCGCGGACGACGGCACGTTCCGCACGCTCGGCACGGGCACGGAGGGGGCGATCGTCCAGACGGGTACCGGCAACGGCACCCGGACCGCCCGGGTCGAGGCGGGCCGCTCGTACACGTTCGAGAAGTACGTGGGCATCGACACCGCCCTCACCTCCCGCACCCCCCTCGTCTCCGCGCGCGACGCCTCGCGGCGCGCCGCCCGGCGCGGCTGGTCCGGGGTCCTCGCCGGCAACGCGGCCGCCTGGCGGACCGCCTGGGCCTCCGACATCGCCGTCCCGGGCAGCCCGGATCTGCAGGCCTGGCTGCGTGCCGCGCAGTACGGCCTGCTCGCCGGCACCCGCACAGGTTCCTCGGACAGCATCGCCCCGGCGGGGCTGACCAGCGACAACTACGCAGGCATGGTGTTCTGGGACGCCGAGACGTGGATGTACCCGGGGCTGCTCGCCACCCGCCCCGAACTGGCCCGCACGGTGGTCGAGTACCGCTACCGCACCAGGGGAGCCGCCCGCGCCAACGCCGAGAAGCTGGGCCACAGCGGCCTGTTCTACCCGTGGACGAGCGCGAGCAGGGGCCGGCTCGACTCCGAGTGCCAGAGCTGGGACCCGCCGCACTGCCTCACCCAGAACCACCTCCAGGGCGACATCTCGCTCGCCGTCTGGCAGTACTACCTGGCCACCGGCGACCGGACCTGGCTCGAGAGCCGGGGCTGGCCGCTCCTGGAGGGCATCGCCGACTTCTGGCAGTCACACGCCACGGCGAACAGCGACGGCAGCTACTCGGTGAGGAACGTCGCGGGCCCGGACGAGTACAGCAACGGGGTCACGGACGGGGTCTTCACCAACGCCGTCGCCGCTACCGCTCTGCGCAACGCGACCCGCGCCGCCCAGCTCCTCGGCCACCCGGCACCGGCGGGGTGGACCCGGGTCGCCGACGGGCTCCGCATCCCGTACGACGCCGAGCGGAAGCTGTTCCTCCAGTACGCCGGGTACAACGGCTCGACCATCAAGCAGGCCGACACCGTGCTGCTCGTCTACCCGCTGGAGTGGCCGATGGAGGAGGGTGCCGCCGCCGCGACACTCGACTACTACGCCGCGCGCACCGATCCGGACGGCCCCGCGATGACGGACTCGGTGCACGCGATCGACGCGGCCGCGATCGGGGAACCCGGCTGCGCCACGTACACGTATCTCCAGCGTGCCGTACGGCCGTTCGTCCGCGGCCCCTTCAACCTCTTCTCCGAGGCACGCGGCGAGAAGTCCGGCGCCGAGGACCCGCTCTCCGGCTTCCCCGCCGAGGACTTCCTCACCGGCAAGGGCGGCTTCCTCCAGGTCTTCACCCACGGCCTGACGGGCCTCCGGCTGCGCGAGGACGGCGTACGGCTCGACCCGCTCCTGCCGCCCCAGCTCCGCGAGGGCGTGGAACTGACAGGGCTGCGCTACCGGGGCCGTACGTACGACATCTCGATCGGCCCCCGCAGCACCACGGTCCGGCTGACGGACGGCGCCCCGTTCACGGTCCACACCCCGTCGGGCCCGCGCCGCCTCTCCACCACGCTCACCCTCCCCACCCGCCGTCCCGACCTCGCCGTGACGGCGGACGCCGCGCGATGCCGCCCCGCGACGGCCACCTCCGAGACCCCCGGCCTGTACGCCGTCGCGGCGGTGGACGGCAGCCCGTCGACGGCCTGGTCCCCCGAGGGCGCGACAGGAACCCTGGCGGTGGACCTGCGCCGGGTCCTGCGGGTCACCTCGATCACCCCCCGGTGGTCCGACACCGCTCCCGCCTCCCACACCCTGGAGACGTCGCTCGACGGCGGGACCTGGCGGCCGTACCGGTCCGGGGACCTCGCGCGCCAGGTGCGGGTGACGGTGCGCTCGGCGGACGCGGAGAAGCCGGCGGGAGTGAGCGAACTGGTCGTCCGCGGCCGGTGAACGACACGGCGCCGGCGTCGGCGGCGGTATCCCGGTTTCGTGCGAACTCCCGCCGCGTGTACCGGTTTCGGCACCGAGGGTTAAAATCCGGCCATGAACCGAGGGGCACCGACACTGGAAGACGTCGCGCAGCAGGCGGGGGTGTCCCGCGCCACTGTGTCGAGGGTGGTCAACGGTGTGCGCAACGTCGACCCCGCCATCCAGGACCTGGTCCGTGTCGCGATCGAACGGACGGGGTACACCCCGAACCGCGCGGCGAGGTTCCTCGTCACCCGGCGCGCGGGCACGATCGCGCTCATCATCTCGGGCGCGGGTGACGAGTTCGCCGCCCAGGTGTTCGCGGACCCGTTCTTCGGACGGGTGGTCGACGGCGCCATGGGGTACCTGCGGAGCCGTGCCATCCACCCGGTGCTCCTGTTCGCGGAGTCGGAGGCGGCCAGGGAGCAGGTCGTCGACTACGCGCGGCAGGGCAACGTGGACGGCACCCTCGTGGTGTCGCTCCAAGCGCCGGACCCGCTGCCGCAGTTGCTCGCCTCGGCCGGGATCCCCACCGTCCTGTACGCACGGCCGGCCCAGCCCCAGCCGTTCAGCTTCGTGGACCTGGACAACTACTCCGGGGCCGAGCTGGCCGCGGAGCACCTGCTCGCCCGCGGCTGCCGGCGCATCGCCGCGATCCCCGCTCCGCAGAACCTTCCCGCCGCCCGGGCCCGGCTCGACGGTTTCCGTGACGCGCTGGCCGCCGCCGGCCACCCCGCCCCGCTGATCGCCGAGGGCACGTTCACCCTCGACAGCGGCGCGGCGGCGATGAGCCGGCTCCTGGAGGAGGACCCCTCCGTCGACGGCGTCTTCGCGGCCAACGACCTGATGGCACAGGGCGCCTGCCAACTCCTGCGTGAGCGCCGGCGGCGCATACCGCAGGACGTCGCGGTCGTCGGTTTCGACGACTCGAGCGCCGCTTCGGTGTGCCGACCGCCGCTGACCACGGTCCGTCAGCCGGTGGAGAAGATGGCCGAAACCATGGCCAAGCTCCTGTGCGAACACGTCGAAGGCGTGCGCTCCGAGCCGACGTCGGTCGTCTTCGAACCGGAACTGGTCGTACGCGAGTCCGCCTGACGGGGAACGCCCGGCAGGCCGGTCAGCAGCCTGTACCCGGCCCCGCCACCCAGCAGTTCGCCACCAGCCGGGAGACGTGGCCGGCTCCGGCCGCCCGGGCCAGGTGACCGAACGTCAGGACACCCGGAACGGCGAGGGGCCGGCTCCCGGAAGAGCCGACCCCTCGCCATCTGCGAACCTGGCGGAACGCCCTGTCCCGCGGTAATGCACCGATCACACGTTGAAGCGGAACTCCACCACGTCGCCGTCCTGCATGACGTAGTCCTTGCCCTCCATGCGCGCCTTGCCCTTGGCGCGGGCCTCGGCGACCGAGCCCGTCTCGACCAGGTCGTCGAAGGAGATGATCTCCGCCTTGATGAAGCCCTTCTGGAAGTCGGTGTGGATCACACCGGCCGCCTCGGGGGCCGTGGCGCCCTTCTTGATCGTCCAGGCGCGGGTCTCCTTCGGGCCTGCCGTGAGGTAGGTCTGAAGGCCCAGCGTGTCGAAGCCGACGCGGCCGAGGGTCGCCAGGCCGGGCTCTTCCTGGCCCATGGACTGGAGGAGCTCGAGGGCCTCGTCGTCGTCGAGCTCGATCAGCTCGGACTCGATCTTGGCGTTGAGGAAGATGGCCTCGGCCGGGGCGACGAGGGCGCGCTGCTCGTTCTTGAAGTCCTCGTCGACCAGCTCGTCCTCGTCGACGTTGAAGACGTACAGGAACGGCTTCGTCGTGAGCAGGTGCAGCTCGTGCAGGAGCTGTCCCTTCTCCGTGGCCGCGGTGATGCCCACGGAGAAGAGCGTGTCGCCCGCCTCGAGGATCTTCTGGGCCTCCTCGACCGCGGCGAGGACGGCGACCTTCTCCTTCTGGAGGCGGGCCTCCTTCGTCAGGCGCGGGACGGCCTTCTCGACGGACTGGAGGTCGGCCAGGATCAGCTCGGTGTTGATCGTCTCGATGTCGTCCTTGGGCGAGACCTTGCCGTCGACGTGGACGACGTTCTCGTCCTTGAAGGCACGGATGACCTGGCAGATCGCATCGGACTCGCGGATGTTCGCGAGGAACTTGTTGCCCAGGCCCTCGCCCTCGCTCGCGCCGCGCACGATGCCCGCGATGTCGACGAAGTCGACGGTGGCGGGGAGCAGCTTCTGCGAGCCGAAGATCTCGGCGAGCGTGTGCAGGCGCGGGTCGGGGACACCCACGACTCCGACGTTCGGCTCGATGGTGGCGAACGGGTAGTTGGCCGCCAGCACGTCGTTCTTGGTCAGGGCGTTGAACAGGGTCGACTTGCCGACATTCGGCAGGCCGACGATTCCGATCGTGAGCGACACGTTGGCGACTTCCTGGAGTGAGGACGATGAGTGAGCTGCGGGGCTGTGGCGGGCGGGCCCGGGGTGGACCGATTCTCCAGTTTACGGGCGGGGCGGGGCGGCCGGTCACGGGTCCGGGGCGGGGCGGGTGTGCGGCCGGACGGGGCCGGTTTCGGCCGTGCGGTATCGAACGCAGGGCCAAGGTCGGCCAAAGCGCGTGTCCAACGCCCGAAAGGACCCGCACCGCGACCTAGGTTGTCCAGGTGGAGCAGCACAGGACACGTACCCCGCAGCGCAGGCAGCCCCAGCAGGCCCCGCTGTCCCCGCCGGGCGGCCTCGGCGAGGCCGCGGCCTGTCCGGTGCCGGCAGGCGTGGGAGTAGCGGTCGCACCGGGGCCGGCACCCAGGTCCCGCACCGTCGCACCGGTGGTGCTCGCGCTGCGCAGGTTTCCCAACCCCCGGCTGACCGGCATCGGCGCCGGGCTCTTCGCCGCCCTGGCCATGTTCCTGCTGGCCTGCCTGGACCAGTTGCTCCTCGGCGGTTCCGAGGTCGTGTACGGGGTGCTGTTCCTGCCCGTCAGCGCGCTGACGGCGCTCTGGGTGCGGCCCGCCGACCTGGTCACGGCACCGATCAGTGTGCCCATCGCCTTCGCCGTCGGTGTGATCCCCGTCGCCGGGGGCACGGGCGGCTTCGGCGGGCAGACGATGGCCGTCGTCACCGCGCTCGCCGTCCATGCCGGCTGGCTGTACGGCGGCACGCTCATCGCCGGGATCATCGCGACCGTCCGGAAGATCCGGCACATGCGGGAGCGGCAGCGGTACCTGGCCAGGACCGGTCAGGGTGCGCGCCGCCCCCGCTCGTAGCCCGGGTCAGTTCCCCGCGGCCGCCATGGCCGCGCCCACGATGCCCGCGTTGTTCTGCAGCTCGGCCGGAACCATCTCGGCCCGTACGTGTTCGATGAGGGGGAGGAACTTCTCCGCCTTGCGGCTGACTCCCCCGCCGATGATGAAGAGCTCGGGCGAGAACAGCATCTCCACGTGGACCAGGTACTTCTGCACCCGGTGCGCCCAGTGGTGCCAGCTCAGGTCCTCGTCCTCCTTGGCCTTCGTGGAGGCGCGCTTCTCCGCGTCGTGCCCGTGCAGCTCCAGGTGGCCGAGCTCGGTGTTGGGGACCAGCTGACCGCCTGTGAAGAGGGCGCTGCCGATTCCCGTACCCAGGGTCAGCATGATCACCGTGCCCTTGCGGCCGCGGCCCGCGCCGAAGGTCATCTCGGCGATTCCGGCCGCGTCGGCGTCGTTGAGGATCGTGACCGGCTGCCCGATGCGGTCGCTGAGCAGCGCACGGGCGTCCGTGTCGATCCAGTCCTTGTCCACGTTGGCCGCGGTACGCGTGATGCCGCCCGTGACCACCCCGGGGAACGTGATGCCGACCGGGCCCCGCCAGTCGAAGTGGCCGACGACCTCGGCCACACCGTCGGCCACGCTCGCGGGCGTGGCCGGATGCGGTGTCAGTACCTTGTGGCGCTCCTGCGCCAGCTCTCCGCGGTCCAGGTCCACGGGCGCACCCTTGATCCCTGACCCGCCGATGTCCACACCGAAGATCTCCATGGAATCCACGGTACGGGCAGGTGGCACGGATCACTTCCCGGGGCGGGGATCCGTGCCGTGCGGGGTGCGTTCCCGTTACTCGGCGGAGAGTGCCGCCGCCTCGGCGCGCAGGTCCCTGCGGAGCTCCTTGGGCAGCGAGAAGGTGATCGACTCGTCCGCGGTCTTCACCGTCTCGACGTCGCCGTAACCCCGCTCGGCCAGCCACTCCAGCACTCCGTCGACCAGGACGTCGGGGACCGAGGCACCCGAGGTGAGGCCGACCGTGCTGACGCCTTCCAGCCAGCTCTCGTCGATCTCTGCGGCGAAGTCCACCAGGTGCGCGGCGGGCGCGCCGGCGTCCAGGGCGACCTCGACCATGCGGATCGAGTTCGACGAGTTCTTGGAGCCGACGACGATGACCAGCTCGGCGTCCTCGGCCAGCTTCTTCACCGCGATCTGACGGTTCTGCGTGGCGTAGCAGATGTCGTCGCTCGGCGGGGAGATCAGCTTCGGGAACTTCTCCTTGAGCGCGTCCACCGTCTCCATCGTCTCGTCGACGGAGAGCGTGGTCTGGGAGAGCCAGACGACCTTCGACTCGTCGCGTACGGAGACGCCCGCGACGTCCTCGGGGCCGTCGACCAGCGTGATGTGGTCGGGGGCCTCACCGCTCGTGCCGATGACTTCCTCGTGGCCCTCGTGGCCGATCAGGAGGATGTCGTAGTCCTCCTTGGCGAAGCGGACGGCTTCCTTGTGGACCTTGGTGACGAGCGGGCAGGTCGCGTCGATGGTGGCGAGCTTGCGCTCGGCGGCCTCCGCGTGGACGGTCGGCGCGACGCCGTGGGCCGAGAACATCACGATGGAGCCCTCGGGGACCTCCGCGGTGACGTCGACGAAGATCGCGCCCTTCTTCTCCAGGGTCTGCACGACGTACTTGTTGTGCACGATCTCGTGCCGGACGTAGATCGGGGCCCCGTACTGCTCCAGGGCCTTCTCGACGGCGATCACGGCACGGTCCACGCCCGCGCAGTAGCCACGGGGAGCGGCGAGAAGGACACGGCGGGCAGGAGTAGCAGTCATGCGTCCCATCGTAAGGCCGTACCGAACAGGCGCGGGCTCGGCGGGGTCGGGAGACTGAAGCCCTGTGCGGCGGGCAGGCGAGCGACGGAGGACTCATGGCGGGCAGCAGCGTGGACGGCGGAAGGCTGCGACGCACGCTCGGCTTCCGGGACCTGGTGGTCTACGGGCTGCTGTTCATCGCCCCCATGGCCCCGGTCGGCGTGTTCGGCACGCTCGACGCGAAGTCCGACGGCGCTGTCGCGCTGGTCTATGTCGTGGCGACCGTCGTGATGGCCTTCACCGCCTTCAGTTACGCCCAGATGGTGCGCGTGGCCCCGCTGGCGGGTTCCGTCTTCGCGTACGCCCGCAAGGGGCTCGGGGAAGGGCCGGGCTTCATCGCGGGCTGGATGGCGATGCTCGATTACCTGCTCATTCCGGCGGTCGCCTATCTCTTCTCCGGGATCGCGATGAACGCGCTCGTCCCGGAGGTGTCGCGGTGGGTGTGGACGGCGATCGCGGTGGCCGTGACCACGCTGCTCAACCTGTGGGGGGTGAGGGCGGCGGCCCGGGTGGGCTTCGCGGTGCTCGCCATGGAAATCGTGGTGCTGCTGGTGTTCGTGGTGTCCGCGGTGGTGGTGCTGGCCAGGGACGGGGCGCAGCGCGGCTGGCTGACGCCGTTCACCGGGGACACCGGTTTCTCGATGACGGCGGTGCTGGGGGCGGTGTCCGTCGCGGTGCTGTCGTACCTGGGCTTCGACGCGATCGCCTCGTTCGCGGAGGAGGTGACGGGGGGTTCGGCGAAGGTGGCGCGGGCGGTGCTGTTCTGTCTCGTCCTCGCCGGGGTGCTGTTCGTGGTCCAGTCGTACCTGGCGGCGCTGCTGGAGCCCGTGAGCTCGGCGGAGCTGGCGGCGAACCCGGTGATGCAGGGGTCGGCGTTCTACGACGCGGTGGACGCCTCGGTCGGGACGTGGCTGCACGATCTGGTGGCCGTGAGCAAGGCCATCGGGGCGGCCTTCGCCGCGCTGGCCGGGCAGGCCGCGGCCGGGCGGCTGGTGTTCGCCATGGCCCGGGAGCACCGTCTGCCGTCGTTCCTCGCCCGGGTCGACGGCGGGTCCGGGGTACCGCGCGTCGCGATCGGGGGCGCCGCGATCGTGACGCTGGTGGCGGCGGTGTGGGCGGCCCGGCGCGACGACGGGCTCGACCATCTGGTGTCGGTCGTGAACGTGGGCGCCCTCACGGCGTTCGTGCTGCTGCACGCGTCGGTGGTGGGCTGGTTCGCCGTACGCCGGATGGAGGGCCCGCCGAACTGGTGGCGGCATGTGCTCCTGCCGGTCGTGGGCGCCGGCGTGCTGATCGCGGTCATCCTGGAGGCGACGACGAGCGCCCAGCTGGTGGGGCTGTGCTGGCTGGGGATCGGCCTGGTGGTGCTGGGGGCCCAGTGGGGGCGGCGGGCGGTCTGAGGAGCGCGGTGGGGGGCGGGCGGCGCCCCGAGGGCCGGGAGGCGGGCCGGGTTCCCCCGTCGATGTCCGTCCCGGCCGATACGCTCGCCGCATGGCTCTCACTACGTCCCCGGAAGCTCCGCTGCCCGTCGGCGACGTGTCACGGCTCATCGGGGGGTGGATCGACCGGCTCGGTGCGGTCTGGGTCGAGGGGCAGATCACCCAGCTGTCACGGCGGCCGGGCGCGGGCGTCGTCTTTCTGACACTGCGCGACCCGTCGCACGACATCTCGGTGAGCGTGACGTGCTTCCGCCAGGTGTTCGACCGGATCGCCGATGTGGTGACGGAGGGCGCGCGCGTCGTCGTCCTCGCCAAGCCCGAGTGGTACGCGCCCCGCGGGCAGCTGTCCCTGCGGGCCACGGAGATACGGCCGGTGGGCATCGGCGAGCTGCTGGTCCGGCTGGAGCAGCTGAAGAAGTCGCTGGCCGCCGAGGGCCTCTTCGCGCTGGACCGCAAGAAGCCCCTGCCGTTCCTGCCCCAACTGATCGGCCTGGTCTGCGGGAGGGCGTCGGCCGCCGAGCGCGACGTCCTGGAGAACGCGCGGCGCCGCTGGCCCGCGGTGCGCTTCGAGGTGCGCAACACCGCCGTACAGGGGGTGCACGCGGTGAACCAGGTCGTCCAGGCGGTGAAGGAGCTCGACGAGCTGGCCGAGGTCGACGTGATCGTCGTCGCGCGCGGCGGCGGCAGCGTGGAGGACCTCCTGCCGTTCTCCGACGAGCAGCTCATCCGTGCGGTGGCCGCGTGCCGCACGCCGGTGGTGTCGGCCATCGGGCACGAGCCGGACTCCCCGTTGCTCGACCTGGTCGCGGATCTGCGGGCGTCGACACCGACCGACGCGGCCAAGAAGGTCGTCCCGGACGTGGGCGAGGAGCTCGACCGGGTGCAGCAGCTCCGGGACCGGGCACTGCGGACCGTACGGGGACTGCTCGACCGCGAGGAGCGGGGGCTGGCGCACGCGCTGGGCCGGTCCGCCATGGAGCGCCCGCAGCGGATGGTGGACGAGCGGGCGGCGGAGATCGACGCGCTGGCCGGGCGGAGCCGCCGGGTGCTGGGCCATCTGCTGGACCGGGCCGACTCGGAGCTCGCGCACACCCGGGCGCGGGTGGTCGCGCTGTCGCCCGCGGCGACGCTGGAGCGGGGGTACGCGGTGCTGCAGCGGCCGGACGGACATGTGGTGCGCTCCCCGTCGGACGCCGGGGAGCCGGGCGAGGAGCTGCGGGCACGGGTGTCGGAGGGCGAGTTCACGGTGCGGGTGGCCGAGTGACGCACCGGAGGCCGGGTCGCGGGCCGGTGGCCGGGCCCCTGATGTCACAGCTCACGAATAGGGTGAACGCATGACGGACGACGGGACGACGACTGCCGCTGCGGCGACCGGCACGCTCGGGTACGAGCAGGCGCGGGACGAGCTGATCGAGGTCGTGCGGCGCCTGGAGGCGGGCGGCACGACGCTGGAGGAGTCGCTGGCCCTGTGGGAGCGGGGCGAGGAGCTGGCGAAGGTGTGCAGGCGCTGGCTGGAGGGCGCGCGTGCCCGGCTGGACGCGGCGCTGGCCGGCCCGGACGAGCCCGCCGAGGGTGAGCGCACGGACTGAGCCGGACGGCGGCGCCGGATCCGCCCGAGCGGGAACGGGGCGGGGCGGAGCACTGTGCGGTCGATCACCCTGGGACAGATTTAGTTGAACGTTAATCAATATCTCGGTTACGGTGATCACATCGCTTTGCGCGGCCCACGGGCCCGCGTGACCCCGTAGCCGTCCGGAAGGTACCCCCCAGATGTCCCTCGTCCTTGACCCCGCCGCCCAGGACCTCCTCTTCCGCGAGGCCCGCACCGCCAACGCGTTCACCGACGAGCCGGTGACCGAGGAGCAGGTCCAGGCGATCTACGACCTGGTCAAGTACGGCCCCACCGCGTTCAACCAGTCGCCGCTGCGCGTCATCCTGGTCCGCTCGGCAGAGGGCCGCGAGCGGCTCGTCCAGCACATGGCCGAGGGCAACCGGCCGAAGACCGCCGCCGCGCCGCTGGTCGCGATCCTCGTCGCGGACAACGAGTTCCACGAGGAGCTCCCCGCGCTCATGCCGCACTTCCCGCAGGCCAAGGACGTGTTCTTCTCCGAGCGTCCGGTCCGCGAGAAGTCCGCCGCGCTCAACTCCGCGCTGCAGGCCGCCTACTTCATCGTCGGCGTCCGCGCCGCCGGGCTGGCCGCCGGCCCGATGACCGGCTACGACGCCGCGGGCATCGAGAAGGAGTTCCTCGACGGCGACCACCAGGTGCTCATGGTCGTCAACATCGGCAAGCCGGGCGAGGACGCCTCGCTCCCGCGGCTGCCGCGCCTGTCCTACGACGAGGTCGTCACGACCGTCTGAGGCCCCGCATACACCGAAGACCCCCGCAGCGCTCGGCGCCGCGGGGGTCTTCGGTGTACGGGGGAACGCGGGTCAGGACGCCGTCTTCAGCGCCGCCGCCATCTCCGTCAGCCGCTCCGTCGAGGCCGAGCCCGTGACCACGGTCGTCACGCCCTCGGCGTGCAGCACGAGGGCGTCGTACTTCGGGCCCTCCCAGTGCTGCCACGCCTCACCGGCCACCTCACGGGTACGCCCGGTGTTCCTGGCGTCCTGGCTGACCTCGGGGACGTACTTCTTCGCCGGGGACGTGGACTGCTCCACCGCGACGTACTTGCCGTCCGGGTCGAGGAAGCCCAGGTGCCAGCCGGCGCCCGCCTGCCCCTCGTACGAGACGGAGGTCGGCTTCCACTCCTTCGAGAGCCCGGCCGGGGCGGCCACCGGATACGGTGCCGCGCGCCTCGCCGTCGCGAGCTCGACCCTGTAGTCCACGGCGCGGACCGGATCGGCCTTGTCGTCGTGCGGGACGAAGATGTAGATGACGCCCGCCAGTGCGGTGATGACCATCATCGACAGGAACATGTCCCGGACGGTCTGCTTGCCTCGCTTGCTTGCCACGGACTCAATGGTGGCATGGGCTCCCGGGCGCCCGGCCACGGGGCTTCCGCTCATACGTGACCCGCCCTGCTCATTTTATCGACCTACCGATAGAGTCACAGCACCCTCTTTTCCGGTCGTCGTCGTACAGAAAGGTGCGCTCCGATGTCCGAGCATCATCTGCCGTCCCAGCTCGAGGTCTCTCCGGAGGCCCCCGACCGCAACCTGGCCCTGGAGCTGGTCCGGGTCACCGAGGCCGCCGCCATGGCCGCCGGGCGCTGGGTCGGCCGCGGCGACAAGATCGGCGCCGACGGCGCCGCAGTGAAGGCCATGCGAACCCTCGTCTCCACCGTGTCGATGAACGGCATCGTCGTCATCGGTGAGGGCGAGAAGGACGAAGCTCCCATGCTGTTCAACGGCGAGCGGGTCGGCGACGGCACGGGCGCCGAGGTCGACATCGCCGTCGACCCGATCGACGGGACCACGCTCAACGCCAAGGGCATGCCGAACGCGATCGCCGTGCTGGCCGCGGCCGACCGCGGCGCGATGTTCGACCCGTCCGCCGTCTTCTACATGGACAAGCTGGTGACCGGCCCCGAGGCGGCCGACTTCGTGGACATCAACGCGCCCGTGTCGGTGAACATCCGACGCGTCGCGAAGGCCAAGAACTCCACTCCCGAGGACGTCACCGTCGTCATCCTGGACCGCCCCCGGCACGAGGGCATCGTCAAGGAGATCCGGGAGACGGGCGCCCGGATCAAGTTCATCTCCGACGGCGATGTGGCCGGCTCCATCATGGCCGCCCGCGAGGGAACCGGCGTCGACCTGCTCATGGGCATCGGCGGCACCCCCGAGGGCATCATCTCGGCCTGCGCCATAAAGTGCCTCGGCGGTGTCATCCAGGGCAAGCTCTGGCCCAAGGACGAGGCCGAGCGTCAGCGTGCGCTGGACGCCGGGCACGACCTGGACCGGGTGCTGTCGACGGACGACCTCGTCAGCGGGGACAACGTGTTCTTCGTCGCCACCGGGATCACCGACGGCGAGCTGCTGCGCGGTGTGCGGTACCGCGCGGAGACGGCGACCACGGAGTCCCTGGTGATGCGCTCCAAGTCGGGCACCATCCGGAAGATCGACTCGACGCACCGGCTCTCGAAGCTGCGCGCCTACAGCGCGATCGACTTCGACCGCGCCAAGTAGGACCGTGCATGCAGGGGTGAGGGGGCTGCCGGTGGGCAGCCCCCTCACCCCTGCCCGCAGGTCTCAGCCGGCTGCGAGGTGCTCCGTGGGGGCCGCCGTCTTCAGTTCGATGTCGCGCCTGCGGCGCCGGGCGAGCACCACGCGGCGTTCGGCGGCCGTGAGGCCGCCCCACACCCCGTAGGGCTCGGGCTGTATGAGCGCGTGTTCGCGGCAGTCCACCATCACCGGGCACCGCGCGCAGACCTGCTTCGCGGCCTCCTCGCGTGACAGCCGGGCAGCAGTCGGCTCCTTCGACGGGGCGAAGAACAGCCCGGCTTCGTCCCGGCGGCACACCGCCTCCGCATGCCAGGGGCCTGCCTGGTCCTCCCGCGCAGGACTGCGCTGGGACGGCACGGCGGCGACCTGCAGGGGCTGATGCGGCAGTTGCAGCACGGTCTACTCCTGACGACGGCTTCGCGAGCGAGAGACGATGCAGCACTCCCTACCCGCTGTGCGCGCGCCTATGCACTGAGTGGCCCCGGCTTCGGGTCCACCCAATTCCGCTCACCCGCCTTCTGGCCGGAATTCGAGCTGTACCGGCCACCCCGCCTCAGTGGCCGAGGTGTTTGCGCAGCTGGTCGTGGAGGTTGGCAATGAGCTTGCCACGCTTGGGCTTTGCCTCGACGTTCCCGAAGACGGAATAGCCGTTGACTACGACCACCGGGGCTTCCGGGTCTGTCGATTCCAGTGTGTCGACTTCGAAATTGCCGAAAACACCTGTGCCACTGCCGCGCAGCGAGATGTTCTCGGGGACCCTGATCTCGACACTGCCGAAGATGGACGTCGCATTGATGACGGTCAGACGCTGGCCGAAAAGGGCCTCGGTCAGATCGATCTCGATGCTGCCGAAGAGCGAGAAGGCGTTCGTGCGGCCACCGACGCGCCAACGGCCCTTCCGGGTGGAGCTGCTGAAGACCGCCACCAGGTTCTCGGCGGGCCCGCTCGGCCCCTCGGGGCCGTACGCGTACGGAGAGGCGGCCGGCCGGCCGGCGGCCCTGCCCGCGGGCAGGTCCTGGACCAGCGGCTCGAGTTCACCCACGGTCTTGGCCCGGTAGACGAGGTCGACCCGCTCGGCGTGCTCCTCGGCGGTCAGCCGGCCCTCGGCCATGGCCTCCCGCAGGATGTCCGCGATCCGGTCGCGGTCCGCATCGGATGCGCGGATACCGGCGGGCGCGGGACCGGCCGGAGCGACGGGCTGCTGGGGCTGCTTCTCGAGGTCCACCGGCCCAGCGTACCCAAACGCGATAGATCGCGACCAGTACCCCTGCGCCACTTCCGCGGGATCCGGCCCCGTTCGGCCCCGGCCCGGTGACGGATCGGGCCACGGGCCCGTCATGATCCGGACGAAGGCACCGGGCCGGATCCGGGTGAGCCTTACCTCACAGGCTCACCGCCGCCGCGGGGTCCTACCCTGGTTGATGCGCTGCCCAAGGGAGGACGGCGCTGTCACCGAGTGAGGAATGGCCGTAATGCCAGAGTTTGCGTACTCCGATCTGCTCCCACTGGGAGAGGACACCACGCCGTACCGGCTGGTGACCGCCGAGGGCGTCTCGACCTTCGAGGCCGACGGCCGTACGTTCCTCAAGGTGGCTCCGGAGGCCCTGCGCACCCTCGCCGCCGAGGCCATGCACGACATCTCGCACTACCTGCGGCCCGCCCACCTGGCGCAGCTGCGGCGCATCGTGGACGACCCCGAGGCATCGTCGAACGACAAGTTCGTCGCACTCGACCTCCTGAAGAACGCGAACATCGCCGCCGCGGGTGTCCTGCCCATGTGCCAGGACACCGGTACGGCGATCGTCATGGGCAAGCGCGGACAGAACGTGCTGACCGAGGGCGGTGACGAGGAGGCCCTGTCGCACGGCATCTTCGACGCGTACACCAAGCTCAACCTGCGGTACTCGCAGATGGCCCCACTGAACATGTGGGACGAGAAGAACACCGGCTCGAACCTCCCGGCCCAGATCGAGCTGTACGCGACGGACGGCGGCGCGTACAAGTTCCTCTTCATGGCCAAGGGCGGCGGCTCGGCCAACAAGTCGTTCCTCTTCCAGGAGACCAAGGCGGTCCTCAACGAGACCTCCATGATGAAGTTCCTGGAGGAGAAGATCCGCTCCCTGGGGACGGCCGCCTGCCCGCCGTACCACCTGGCGATCGTCGTCGGCGGTACGTCGGCCGAGTTCGCGCTCAAGACCGCGAAGTACGCCTCCGCGCACTACCTGGACGAGCTGCCCGCCGAGGGCTCCCCGACCGGCCACGGCTTCCGGGACAAGGAGCTGGAGGAGAAGGTCTTCGAGCTGACGCAGAAGATCGGCATCGGCGCGCAGTTCGGCGGAAAGTACTTCTGCCACGACGTGCGCGTGGTCCGCCTCCCCCGGCACGGCGCCTCGCTGCCCGTCGCCATCGCCGTGTCCTGCTCGGCCGACCGCCAGGCCACCGCGAAGATCACCGCCGAGGGCGTCTTCCTGGAGCAGCTGGAGAAGGACCCGGCGCGCTTCCTCCCGGACACCACCGACGAGCACCTCGACGAGGCGGGTGACGTCGTACGGATCGACCTCAACCGGCCGATGGACGACATCCTCGCCGAGCTGACCAAGTACCCGGTCAAGACCCGGCTCTCGCTGACCGGCCCGCTGGTCGTGGCGCGCGACATCGCGCACGCCAAGATCAAGGAGCGGCTCGACGCGGGCGAGGAGATGCCGCAGTACCTCAAGGACCACCCGGTGTACTACGCGGGCCCGGCGAAGACCCCCGAGGGTTACGCGTCCGGCTCCTTCGGCCCCACGACGGCCGGCCGCATGGACAGCTACGTCGCGCAGTTCCAGGCGGCGGGCGGCTCCAAGGTGATGCTCGCCAAGGGCAACCGGTCCAGGCAGGTCACCGACGCGTGCGACGCCCACGGCGGCTTCTACCTCGGTTCGATCGGCGGCCCCGCGGCACGTCTCGCGCAGGACTGCATCAAGAAGGTCGAGGTCGTCGAGTACGAGGAGCTCGGCATGGAGGCGGTCTGGCGCATCGAGGTGGAGGACTTCCCCGCGTTCGTCGTGGTCGACGACAAGGGCAACGACTTCTTCACCGAGCCCGCCCCGGCACCGACGTTCACCAGCATTCCGGTGCGCGGCCCCGGCCTCGGCTGACCGGCCCGCGCGCATCCAGGGGCGTTCCCGTTACCGCGGGGGCGCCCCTGGGGCATTCCCGCTCACCCGGGACGTGCTCTTGTACGACGGTGTGCGGCAATCATCTGGCGGTGGCATGAATGACCGCTCTTCACATGTGTGCAGATTGCCTATGTGTGGGCGGTAGGGGTCCTGCGGGCCGGACCGCCCGGCGAGTATGAGCGGATGACGCCCGGTATCAACACCACGGACAACAACACGGCCCGCCCGGAACGCCGTTATCGATTTCTCGTCGCGGGTTACGCCGTCTCCTCGTACGGCACCTTCCTGAATACCGTGGCGCTCAATCTCTTCGTCTATGCGACGACGGGGAGGGCGCTCGCCATGGGGCTGTTCATGGCCGTGCGGCTGGCGTCGGGATTCGCCGCGGGACTGACGGCCGGCGCACTGCTCGCACGTTTCACGGCGAAGAGCGTCATGCTGTGGACGAACGCCGCGCAGGCCGCGGTGATGCTGTCGCTGGTCCTCGCGCCCGACGAACTGCGGACGGGCGCGCTGATCGCGGTCTGCGTGGTCGTCGGGGCCTGCGGGACGCTGTTCATGGTGGCGTTGCGCAGTTCCGTTCCGGAGATGGTGGCCCCGGAACGCCTCACCTGGGCGAACTCGCTCTCCATCACGGCGCGTTCGGTGGCGATGGTGGCCGGGTTCGCGTCCGCCGGTGTGGTGGTGTCGCTGGTGGGTTACACGGCGGCTTTCGTCATCGATACGGCGACCTTCGTGGTGTGTGCGGTGACGGTTGCGCTGCTGCCCGTCGCGGGCGGCGCCGCGGGCACGGGCGCGGAGGCGGTGCCGGCCGGGGGCGCGGAGGCGGAGCCGCCGGGGCGGAGGCGGATGCCCGTCGCCCTCGCCGCGCTGGCCGCCGCTCCGGGCCTCGGGCTGATGGTGGCCCTGCGCGGGGTGGACGCCTTCGGCTCCTCGTCCCACAACGCCGCGCTGCCCGTCCACTCCAGCGCGCTGGACGCCTCGCACCCCGCGGTGTTCGTCAGTGCGTTCTGGTGCCTGTGGGCGGTCGGGAACATCGGCGCGCAGCAGGTGATCCAGCGGTACGCACGGCGCACGGGCCGCGCGGTGGGTGCGCTGGGCTTCGGCTACGGGACGGTGGTGATGTCGGCGGCGTTCATCCTCGCGTTCGTGGGTCTGCCGCTCGCCGCGACGGCTGTCGTCGCGCTGGTCGCCGGGGCGGCGGACGGGCTGACGGAGGTCTCGTACACCTCGCACCTGCAGACGCTCTCCGCCCGGCTGCGCGGCCACGCGTTCGGGCTGTCCGCGACCTTCGAGAATCTCGGGTTCGGCGTCGGCATGATCATCGTGGCGGCCGCGCTGGAGGGCTACAGCCCCCTGACCGTGGTCGCGTGGTCCCACGGGGCCGCCATCGTGGTCGCGCTGGCGTTCCTGCTGCGGGTGTCCGCGCAGCAGGCCGGCGGACCAGGGGTGCGGAAAGGGGCGCTGCGAGGGGTACGGCAGCCGCGTCGAGGTGACCGGGACGGCGCCGGGACCCCCCTGGGCTGACACAGCGGCACGGTCGCGGGGACGCCCGCCCGCGCCCTGCCGGTTCATGGAGTTGCTCCAGGTATTTACTGGCGGATGACGCCGCCGGAATACCTGGAACGCGACACGCGCTCATCTCCATCAGGAGGCTGGAACACATGGACGGATCGACCGAGGACCCGCAGTACCGCGTCGAGCACGACTCGATGGGAGAGGTGAGGGTCCCCGCGCACGCCAAGTGGCGGGCCCAGACGCAGCGCGCCGTGGAGAACTTCCCCGTGTCCGGGCAGCGGATCGAGCGGGCCCACATCGAGGCGCTGGCCCGGATCAAGGCCGCCGCCGCGAAGGTCAACGCCGAGCTGAAGGTGCTGGATCCCGAGATCGCGCAGGCGATCCAGGAGGCCGCCGCCGAGGTCGTCGCGGGGCAGTGGGACGAACACTTCCCCATCGACGTGTTCCAGACAGGTTCCGGCACCTCGTCCAACATGAACACCAACGAGGTCGTGGCGACGCTCGCCACCGAGCGGCTGGGGCGCGAGGTCCACCCCAACGACCACGTCAACGCCTCGCAGTCGTCGAACGACGTGTTCCCCTCCTCCATCCACATCGCCGCGACCGCCGCGGTGACCGCGGATCTGATCCCCGCGCTGGAGCATCTGGCGGTTTCCCTGGAGCGGAAATCAGCCGAATTTGCGGAGGTCGTGAAGTCGGGCCGTACCCATCTGATGGATGCCACTCCCGTCACCCTGGGCCAGGAGTTCGGCGGCTACGTGGCGCAGATCCGCTACGGCGTCGAGCGGCTGCGGGCCTCGCTCCCCCGCCTCGCCGAGCTCCCGCTGGGCGGTACGGCGGTGGGCACGGGGATCAACACCCCGCCCGGCTTCTCGGCCGCCGTGATCGCGGAGGTCGCCAGGACCACCGGGCTGCCGCTCACCGAGGCGCGCAACCACTTCGAGGCGCAGGGTGCCCGGGACGGGCTCGTCGAGACGTCCGGCCAGCTCCGTACCGTCGCCGTCTCGCTCACCAAGATCTCCAACGATCTGCGCTGGATGGCCTCGGGGCCCCGCACCGGGCTGGCCGAGATCAATCTGCCCGACCTCCAGCCCGGTTCGTCGATCATGCCGGGCAAGGTCAATCCGGTGATCCCGGAGGCCGTGCTGATGGTCGCGGCCCAGGTCATGGGGAACGACGCCACGGTCGCGGTCGCCGGGGCGGCCGGCAACTTCGAGCTGAACGTGATGCTTCCGGTGATCGCCAGGAACCTGCTGGAGTCGGTGCGCCTGCTCGCGAACGCCTCCCGGCTGCTCGCCGACCGCACGGTCGACGGCATCACGGCCAACGTGGAGCGTGCCCGGCAGTACGCGGAGTCCTCGCCGTCGGTCGTGACCCCGCTGAACAAGTACATCGGCTACGAGGAGGCGGCGAAGGTCGCCAAGAAATCCCTGGCCGAGGGCACCACGATCCGGGAGACCGTGCTGGCAGGGGGGTACGTCGAACGCGGCGACCTGAGTGTGGAGCAGCTCGACGAGGCCCTGGACGTGTTGCGTATGACCAGGCCGTGACGCGTATCGCAGCGGGCGGGCGCCCGCGTCCGTAAGATCTCTTCATGACAGCCACGGAAGCGGGTACGGGAGCAGGCACCGGTGCCGGTGCGGGAAACGGCACGCACTGGGCACCGGGGGACCAGATCCTCTGGCGCTACCGCGGCAACGGGGGCGGGAGCCCCGTGCACATCTGCCGGCCGGTGACCGTGGTCCAGGACACCGACGACCTGCTCGCCGTGTGGATGGCGCCCGGCACGGAATGCGTGAAGCCCGTACTCGCCGACGGCACCCAGGTGCACGCCGAGCCGCTGGCCACCCGCTACACGCGCCCGCGCACCACGGTGCGTTCGCGCTGGTTCGGCGCGGGTGTGCTGAAGCTCGCCCGGCCGGGCGACCCGTGGTCGGTCTGGCTGTTCTGGGACCGCGGCTGGCTCTTCCGCAACTGGTACGTCAACCTCGAGGAACCCCGCGCCCGCTGGGCCGGGGGCGTCGATTCCGAGGATCACTTTCTCGACATCTCCGTGCACCCGGACCGCAGCTGGGAGTGGCTCGACGAGGACGAGTTCGCCCAGGCCCAGCGGGTCGGGCTGATGGATGCCGCCACCGCCCGGGGTGTGCGGGAGGCGGGCCTGGCCGCGGTCGACGTGATCCGGGCCTGGGGGGCTCCGTTCCGGGACGGCTGGGAGCACTGGCGGCCGGATCCGCAGTGGCGGGTTCCCCCGCTGCCGGATGACTGGGACCGCACCCCTGCCCCCACCCGGTCGTGAGACCCTTGATGCACCCCAGGGGGGCAAACGTAGGATCGCCTTCCACCATCCGCGTCGCCACAACCGGCGGACGCGGCACGGGACCTGACCACAAGTCATCGAACAAGTCGCACACGTCGCATGAGCCGCACGGGACACGGAGCCGGGCGGGTCGTGCGGTCGTCTGAACCGCTACGAGGGGGTGGAGATGTGCTCGCTGTCCGCTGCCCCGTCGCCGGAATGACCGATATCGGCCCACCGCGCGGCCGTACGGTTTCGGCCCCGCTCATGAGGGCATCCGGTGACAGCCGTTGTTCTTACCGCTCTTGCCGGGGCACAGTGGCGCCCCACGAGGTGATTGCCTCATACAACCGGCCCGGACGGACGGAATCCCACGCGTGACGGAGCATCCCACCTCCCACGAAGGCCGGCAGCCCCTCGCTGCCAGGTCGCAGGAACGCGCCCGGCCCCGGCAGCAGGAGTCCGGACCGGGTGCGGCTGCCACCGCCTCGATCCCCGGTCCCTCCGCGGTGCCGAATCCGGGACCCGGTACCGCCCCGGAGTCCGCCACCCCCGGCGTCGACACCCAGGCGGTCACCCGCCGCGAGGGCGACCGGCTGCGCTTCGTCGGCGCGGCGACCCGCCGGATCGCCCGGGGCATAGACCTCGACGAGATCGTGCTCGGCCTGTGCCGGGCCAGCGTGCCGACGTTCTCCGACGCCATACTCGTCTATCTGCGCGACCCGCTCCCGGTGGGCGACGAGCGTCCGGTCAACCCCTTCGTCCTGCGGCTGCGCCGCACGGACAGGCTGCGGCTGACCGACGAGGACAGCGAGAACGGCCCGGAGGGCGAGCGGCTGCGGCTGCCCGTCACCGACCCGCAGGCCGGCCTGCTGCCCGCGGCCGACCTGTGCGAGGTCCTGGCGGGCGGCGCGCTCGCCGAGGTGCTCCGCGGGGTGCGTCCCGTCTTCGGGGACTCCGCCGCGGCCCGCGTCGCCCTGCCCGAACTGCTCGGGGCGGGCCGGACCGTACCCACCGGGCACCGCGCGATCCTGGCACCGCTGCGCGGCCGGCGCCGGGTCATCGGCGCCGCCGTCTTCCTCCGGGGCACGGACCGCCCGCCCTTCGAGGCCAACGACCTGCTGGTCGCGGCCCAGCTCGCGACGCACACCGCGCTCGGGATCGACAAGGCCGTGCTGTACGGCCGCGAGGCGTACATCGCCGACGAGCTGCAGCGCACGATGCTGCCCGACTCGCTGCCGCAGCCCACCGGCGTACGACTGGCCTCCCGCTACCTTCCGGCCGCCGAGACGGCCCGGGTCGGCGGTGACTGGTACGACGCGATCCCGCTGCCGGGCAGCCGGGTCGCCCTGGTCGTCGGCGATGTGATGGGCCACTCCATGACGTCCGCGGCGATCATGGGCCAGCTGCGCACCACCGCGCAGACCCTGGCCGGTCTCGACCTGCCGCCGCAGGAGGTCCTGCACCATCTGGACGAGCAGGCGCAGCGGCTCGGCAGCGACCGGATGGCGACGTGCCTGTACGCGGTGTACGACCCGGTCGCGCACCGGATCACCATCGCCAACGCCGGCCACCCGCCACCCGTGCTCCTGCATCTGGGCGGCCGGGCCGAGGTGCTGCGGGTGCCGCCGGGTGCTCCGATCGGCGTCGGCGGGGTCGACTTCGAGGCCGTCGAGCTGGACGCGCCGGCCGGTGCCACGCTGCTGCTGTACACGGACGGTCTGGTGGAGTCCCGGCTGCGGGACGTCTGGACCGGGATCGAGCAGCTGCGGGAGCGGCTCGCCGCGACGGCGCAGCTGACCGGGCCGGACCATTCGCCGCCGCTGGAGGCGCTCTGCGACGACGTGCTCGACATGCTGGGTCCCGGCGACCGTGACGACGACATCGCCCTGCTGGCCGCCCGTTTCGACGGGATCGCGCCGAGCGACGTCGCCTACTGGTTCCTGGAACCGGAGGACGCAGCTCCGGGCCGGGCCCGCAGGCTGGCCCGCAGGGCGCTCAGCCGGTGGGGGCTGGACTCCCTCTCGGACGAGGTGGAGCTGCTGGTCAGCGAGGTGGTGACCAATGCGGTGCGGTACGCGGAGCGCCCGGTGACCCTGCGGCTGCTGCGGACCGACATCCTTCGCTGCGAGGTCGGCGACGACTCCCCTCAGCTGCCCCGGCAGCGCCGCGCCCGCGACACGGACGAGGGCGGACGCGGTCTGTTCCTGGTCAACCGGCTGGCCAGGAGGTGGGGGGCCACCCGGCTCTCCACGGGCAAAGTGGTCTGGTTCGAGATGACTATTCAAGGTTCGTAGTACTTCATCCCGTTCTGGACCCTTTCCAGATGTTGCCGACCTCCCGTCGGCGGAGTTGACTTCAGTCGTGAACGAAGCGACCTGACCGAAACCCCACACCGACGGGAGGCCGATCGTGACCGAGGAAGCCGGCAAGGTTCCTTACACCACGAACAACGCCGGGATCCCGGTGGAGAGCGACGAACATTCGCTCACCGTCGGATCCGACGGCCCGATCCTGCTCCAGGACCACTACCTCATCGAGAAGATGGCCCAGTTCAACCGTGAACGGGTCCCCGAACGGGTGGTCCACGCCAAGGGCTCCGGTGCCTATGGCGTCTTCGAAGTGACCAACGACGTCAGCCAGTTCACCAAGGCGGACCTCTTCCAGCCGGGCAAGCGCACCGAGATGCTCGCCCGCTTCTCCACGGTCGCCGGTGAGCAGGGCTCGCCCGACACCTGGCGCGACCCGCGCGGATTCGCACTGAAGTTCTATACCGAGCACGGCAACTACGACATGGTCGGCAACAACACGCCGGTCTTCTTCGTACGGGACCCCATGAAGTTCCAGGACTTCATCCGCTCCCAGAAACGCCGCCCGGACAGCGCGGTGCGCGACAACAACATGCAGTGGGACTTCTGGACCCTCTCGCCGGAGTCGGCGCACCAGGTCACCTGGCTGATGGGCGACCGGGGCATCCCGAAGACGTACCGCCACATGAACGGCTACAGCTCGCACACCTATATGTGGGTGAACGCGGGCGGCGAGCGGTTCTGGGTGAAGTACCACTTCAAGACCGACCAGGGCATCGACTTCTACACGCAGGCCGACGCCGACGCGATGGCCGGGACCGACGGCGACGCCCACCGCCGCGACCTGTTCGACTCGATCGAGCGCGGCGACCACCCGAGCTGGACCCTGAAGGTCCAGATCATGCCGTTCGACGACGCGCCGGACTACCGGTTCAACCCGTTCGACCTGACCAAGGTGTGGCCGCAGGGCGACTACCCGCTGATCGAGGTCGGCCGGATGACGCTCAACAAGAACCCGGAAGACTTCTTCATCCACATCGAGCAGGCGTCCTTCGAGCCGTCGAACATGGTGCCCGGCATCGGTCCGTCGCCCGACAAGATGCTGCTCGGCCGGCTCTTCTCGTACCCGGACACCCACCGGTACCGGATCGGCCCGAACTATCTGCAGCTGCCGCCCAACCGGCCGCGTTCGCCCGTCCGCTCGTACGCGAAGGACGGCCCCATGCGGTACGAGCCGGCGCGCACGGGTGCGGTCTACGCCCCGAACTCGTACGGCGGCCCCGCGGCGGACACCGCCCGCTTCGGGGAGCCCGCGGGCTGGGCCACGGCGGGCGAGATGGTCCACGAGGCGTACACGCTGCGCAAGGACGACGACGACTGGGGCCAGCCGGGCACGCTGGTGCGCGAGGTGATGGACGACGCGGCGCGGGAGCGGCTCGTCTCCAACGTCTCGGGCCATCTGCTGAACGGCGTGAGCAAGCCGGTCCTGGAGCGTGCTCTGCAGTACTGGCGCAACATCGACAAGGCCGTCGGCGACCGGATCGCCAAGAAGGTGAACGGCGGCTGACGCACGGCATGCGGAAGGGGCGGTGTCCGACGACACCGCCCCTTCCGCATGCTCACTGTCCCAGCAGACCGTTCCCCGGGCGCTCACCCGGCGGCTGGTCCCCGTCATCGGGGTCCTTCGTCGCGCTGGGATCGTCGCTCGGCGTCCCCGAGGGCGACTCGCTCGGCGGCCAGCTCGGCGTCGTCTCCTCGCTCGGCGTCTCGCTGGGCGTCTCGGTGGGCTCCTCGGGCTCCTCGGAGGGGGTCTCCTCCGGGGTCTCCGTCTCCGACGGAGTGGCCGAGGGGCTCTCGGTCACGGCCGTCTCACCGCGCTCCACACCCTCCAGGTCGAACCTGGCGTCCGAGCCGCCGCCGAGTGCCCCGAGCGTGTAGTCCGCCCAGATCTTCGCGGGGAATCCGCCACCGTTGGCGCGGCCGGAGTTGGCCGTACCGGTCAGGGTGACCTGGCCTCCGCCCTCCTTGGTGGACTCGCCGTACAGGGCCACGACCGTCGAGAGCTCCGGGGTGTAGGCCGCGAACCAGGCGGCCTTGTTGTTCTCCGACGTACCCGTCTTGCCCGCCGCGTCGTAGGCCGAGGTGTTGGCCTCGTGGCCGGAACCGATGTCGACGACCTCGGTGAGCGCCTTGGTCACCGTGTCGGCGGACGCCCGGCTGATCACCTGCTCGCCGGTGCCGTCGACCGGCTCCATGGTGCGGTCACGGTGCTTCGCGGACTTCACGATGGTCGGGGTGACCTTCTTGCCGTGGTTGTCGAGGGTGGCGTACACCCCGGCCATGTCCCAGGTCGAGGCGTTCATGGTGCCCAGGGTGATCGCGGGGGCCACGGGGAAGTTCTTGTCCGGTACGCCCATGGCCAGGGCGGTCTTCTTCACCGCGCTCGGGGTGACGTCGACGACCATCTGCGCGAAGACGGAGTTGATCGACTTGTCCATCGCCTTCTGGACGGTGGGGTTGTCGTAGCTGATGTCATCCTCG
Source organism: Streptomyces sp. NBC_00683 (assembly GCF_036226745.1). Lineage (NCBI taxonomy): Bacteria > Bacillati > Actinomycetota > Actinomycetes > Kitasatosporales > Streptomycetaceae > Streptomyces > Streptomyces sp. NBC_00683. Next base: position 3,249,912 of record NZ_CP109013.1, read on the forward strand.
TTCTGCGGGTTGAACGGGATGTCGCTGCCCACGACGGGGCGCTTGCTGGTGCCGTCGTAGACCGTGTCGAGACCGATCACGTCGCCGTCCTGGGTCTTCGACCCGTTCTCCAGCGCGGAGGCGAGCACCAGCGGCTTGAAGGTGGACGCGGGCTGGTAGTCCCGCCGGGTGGCGTTGGACATCCAGTGCTCGGTGGCGCCGACACCGCCGTAGAGCGCGAGAACCTTGCCCGTCTTCGGGTCCACGGAGGTGGCACCGGCCTGGACGGTCGCGTCGGTCTTGTTGCCCTTGCGGTCGAGCTTGCTCTCCAGCTGGCGGTCGACCGACTTCTCGAGCTGCTTCTGCTTCTTCTTGTCGACGTTGAGGGTGACGGTCCAGCCGCCGGCCTCCCGCATCTCCTCGGTGATGCCCTGCCGCGCCATCTCCTGGTTGGCAGCCTCGACGAGATAGCCGGTCTGGCCCTCCAGGCCGGGGGCGGCCTTGGGGGACTTCGGGACGGGGAACGTCAGCTTGTCGCGCTCGGCCTGGTCGAGCCAGCCCTCATCGACCATGTTGTTGAGGGTGTAGGCCCAGCGCTCCTTGACGAGCTTCTTGCCGGTCGGCGAGGCGACCGCCCAGTCGTACTGGCTCGGAGCCTGGAGCAGGGCCGCGAGATAGGCGCCCTGGGAGACGTCGAGGTCCTTGGCGTCGACCCCGTAGTAGGCCTGCGCCGCCGCCTGGATGCCGCTCGCACCGCGTCCGTAGTACACGGTGTTGAGGTACCCGGCGAGGATGTCGTTCTTCTTCATCCGCTGGTCGACCTTGAGCGAGATCACCAGCTCCTTGAGCTTGCGGGTGACCGTCTGGTCCTGCGTGAGGTAGTAGTTCTTCACGTACTGCTGGGTGATCGTCGAGCCACCCTGCTTGCCCTTGCCGGAGAGCGTGTTGAGCACGCCGCGCGTGGTGCCCTTGAGGTCGACGCCCTGGTCCCGGTAGAAGGACTTGTTCTCGGCGGCGACGAAGGCGTGCTGGACCTTCTTGGGCACGACGGCGAGGTCCACGATCTCCCGGTTGACGCCGGTGCCGGTACGGGCCAGGAGCGTGCCGTCGCTGTACTTGTAGACGTTGCTCTGCTTCTCGGCCTGGGCGTTGGCCGCAGGTACGTCCACGTACATGTAGAGCGCGACGAAGGCACCCATCACCAGCAGGCAGAGCCCGAAGAACGTGCCCAGCATCTTCCGCCAGGTGAAGAGTCCGCGTATGCCGCCGCTCTTCGCGGCCCGGCGCGCTCCCCGCCCCTGAGCTCGTCGCGCATCCGCTCGACCCATTGCTGTGGTGCTCCTGTTCCTCTGCTCGTTCTGCTCCGGTCAGACCAATCAGCTAACACCGAAAGCACGGACAAATGGCAAGCGATCCGGTCTTTTCCGGACGTGACAATCAGCACCTGTCACTAAGGAACCGACTCACGAGGGGTGCACAAGGTTGCGACGTCGGATAATGTGAAATCACATTGCTAGCGCGGCGCTATGCCGTACGAAACGGGGGAACCATGTCCGCACCGCACGACCGTCCCGACTCCGCCGGCCCCGCCGCCGACCTGACGCCGGACGCGCCCGAGATGCCCGCTCCCCAGGTCAGGGAGACCACGGCGCACTCCATCCCCGGCGGCCTCGGGCTGCTGCTGACCGTCCTCGGGGTGTTCGTCGGCGTCGGCCTGGCCATCGGCGGCGGCGTCCTCGGAGCCAACGGGCACAACGGCATCGGCATCCCCCTGTTCATCCTCGGTGTGCTGCTCGTCATCGCCTCGTTCTTCTGCATGAGCGGTGTGAAAATGGTCGCTCCGGGCGAGGCGCGGGTCATCCAGCTCTTCGGCCGGTACGTCGGCACGATCCGCTCGGACGGTCTGCGCTGGATCAACCCGCTGACCTCCAGCCGCAAGATCTCCACCCGGGTCCGCAACCACGAGACGGCCGTCCTGAAGGTCAACGACGCCTACGGCAACCCGATCGAGCTCGCCGCGATCGTCGTCTGGAAGGTCGAGGACACCGCGCAGGCCCTGTTCGAGGTGGACGACTTCCTGGAGTTCGTCGCCACGCAGACCGAGGCGGCCGTGCGGCACATCGCGATCGAGTACCCCTACGACGCCCACGACGAGGGCGGCCTCTCGCTCCGCGGCAACGCGGAGGAGATCACCGAGAAGCTCGCCGTCGAGCTCACCGCGCGGGTGCAGGCGGCGGGCGTGCTGATCATCGAGTCGCGCTTCAGCCATCTCGCGTACGCCCCCGAGATCGCCTCCGCGATGCTCCAGCGGCAGCAGGCGGGGGCGGTCGTCGCGGCCCGCCAGATGATCGTCGAGGGAGCGGTGGGCATGGTCGAGATGGCCCTGACCCGCATCGCCGAACAGGACATCGTCGAGCTCGACTCCGAGCGCAAGGCGGCGATGGTCAGCAACCTGATGGTGGTGCTGTGCGGTGACCGTGCGGCGCAGCCGGTCCTGAACACGGGCACGCTCTACCAGTGACGGACGACGCCTCCACCCCTGCCGCCCGGCGGCCGCAGCGCAAGCAAATGCTGCTGCGGCTGGATCCCGCGGTGCACGATGCGCTGGCCCGCTGGGCCTCGGACGAGCTGCGCAGCGCCAACGCGCAGATCGAGTTCCTGCTGCGGAGGGCGCTGGCGGAGGCGGGGCGACTGCCGGGCGGTGCGGCCCCGATCCCCCGCCGGGGACGCCCGCCGAATTCGCCGCCCCCGGAGCCGGGCGCCGCGGAGTGACCCCGCACCCGCGTCAGGGGCTCCGCCCCCGAACCCCCGCGCCTCAATCGCCGGCGGGGCTTGAATTCGCGGGCCGGCACCGAGCGGCACAAGGCGCCGGTTCAAGCCCGCACCGCGCGGTACGGGGTGCCGGATCAAGCCCGTCCGGCGATTGAGGACCGGGGGTCCGGGGGCAGTCCGGGGGCAGAGCCCCCGGGGTGGCCCCGCACCCCCGCACCCATATACACGCGAGGTATACACCCGATGTAGAGTGCCGCCATGTCAATCGGTCACACCCTCCTCGGGCTCCTCGAATCCGGCCCCCGCCACGGCTACGACCTCAAGCGCGCCTTCGACGACAAGTTCGGCCACGACCGGCCCCTCCACTACGGCCAGGTCTACGCGACCATGTCCCGGCTGCTGAAGAACGGTCTCGTCGAGGTCGACGGCGTCGAGTCCGACGGTGGCCCCGAGCGCAAGCGCTACGCCATCACCGACGCCGGCATCACCGACGTCACCACCTGGCTGGCGCAGCCGGAGAAGCCTGAGCCGTATCTCCAGTCGACCCTGTACACGAAGGTCGTCCTGGCCCTGCTCACCGGCCGCAGCGCCGCCGATCTGCTGGACGCCCAGCGCTCCGAGCACCTGCGCCTGATGCGCATCCTCACCGACCGCAAGCGCAAGGGCGACCTCGCCGACCAGCTGATCTGCGACCACGCCCTCTTCCACCTCGAAGCGGACCTGCGCTGGCTGGAACTGACCGCGGCCCGCCTGGACCAGCTCGCCGCGGCGGTGGCTGCGTGACCCCGGCCGGCTCCCTGCTCGTCGCCCACGACCTGCGCAAGACCTACGGTTCGACGGCCGCGCTCGACGGCGCCTCGTTCTCCGTCCACCCCGGCGAGGTCGTCGCGGTCATGGGCCCCTCCGGCTCCGGCAAGTCGACCCTCCTGCACTGCCTCGCCGGGATCATCACCCCCGACTCGGGCACCGTCACCTACGCGGGCCGTGAGCTCTCCGCCATGTCGGACGCACAGCGAAGCGCCCTGCGGCGCAGCGATTTCGGCTTCGTGTTCCAGTTCGGCCAGCTCGTCCCCGAGCTGACCTGCGTGGAGAACGTCGCCCTGCCGCTCCGGCTGAACGGGACCCGGCGCAAGGAGGCCGAGCGGATGGCCCTGCGGTGGATGGAGCGCCTGGAGGTCGACGGCCTGGCCGCCCAGCGTCCCGGCGAGGTCTCCGGCGGTCAGGGCCAGCGCGTCGCCGTGGCCCGAGCCCTCGTCGGATCGCCCAAGGTGGTCTTCGCGGACGAGCCGACCGGTGCGCTGGACTCCCTCAACGGCGAGCGCATCATGGAACTGCTCACCGAGTGCGCCCGGTCGGCCAACACGGCCGTCGTCCTCGTGACGCACGAGGCGCGGGTCGCCGCGTACTCGGACCGCGACGTCGTCGTGCGCGACGGCCGCTCCCGCGACGCGGAGTACGCCGTATGACCTGGCTGCGCGATCTCGGCCTCGGCATACGCTTCGCCGCCGCGGGCGGGCGCGAGGGCTGGGCGCGGACCGCGCTCACCGCCGTGGGCGTCGGCCTCGGCGTGGCACTGCTGCTGGCCGCCTCGTCCGTCCCCCAGCTGCTGGACCTGCGCTCCGCTCGCGAGCGTGCCCGCGAGGAGGTCGCGGCCTCGCGCAGGGCCGACGTCCCGAAGTCGGACACCACGGTCCTGCGGATCAGTGCGGAGACGGAGTACCGCGGCCGTTCCGTCGGCGGGTTCCTGATGCGCCCGGAGGGCACCCGGCCGGCCACCCCGCCCGGAGTCGCGGGCTTCCCCGGTCCGCGGGAGATGGTGGTCTCCCCGGCCCTCCGGGAGCTGCTGGCGTCCTCCGAGGGCGAACTCCTCAGGGAGCGGCTGCCGTACCGGATCTCCGGGACGATCGGCGATCCTGGTCTGCTCTCCCCTGGCGAGCTGCTCTTCTACGCGGGCAGCGACAGCCTGACCACCGCAGCCGGCGGCCACCGCCTGGCCGGGTACGGGAACGACTCCGGGAGTGATCGGCTCCCGCCCCTCCTGGTGGTGCTGGTCATCATCATCTGCGTCGTCCTGCTGGTGCCCGTCGCGATCTTCATCGCCACGGCCGTGCGGTTCGGCGGCGACCGCCGCGACCGCCGGCTCGCCGCCTTGCGCCTGGTCGGTACGGACATCCGGTCGACCCGCCGGATCGCGGCCGGTGAGGCGTTGTTCGGCTCGGTGCTCGGCCTGCTGGCCGGCCTGGTGTTCTTCCTGGTGGGCCGGTCGTTCGTGGGCGCCGTCGAGCTGTGGGACCACAGCGCCTTCCCGTCCGATCTGGTGCCCGCCCCGTGGCTGGCGGCGCTGATCGCCGTCGCGGTGCCCCTCGCCGCGGTGTTCGTCACCCTGGCCGCCCTGCGGTCCGTGGTCATCGAACCGCTCGGCGTCGTACGGGGCGCCCGTGCCCGCAGGCGCCGCCTGTGGTGGCGTCTGCCGATGCCCGCCCTGGGTCTCGTGGTGCTGGGACTCACCGGCCGGGTCGACGAGACGACGCCCGTCAGCCCGTTCCCGATCGCGGCCGGCGCGGTACTGGTCCTGGTCGGGCTGGCGCTGCTGCTGCCCTGGCTCGTCGAGGCGTTCGTGAACCGGCTGCGCGGCGGCCCGGTGCCCTGGCAGCTCGCCGTCCGCCGGCTCCAGCTGAACAGCGGGGCGGCGACCCGCGCGGTCAGCGGGATCACGGTCGCGGTGGCGGGGGCGGTGGCCCTGCAGATGCTGTTCGCCGCCATGGGCGACGACTTCGAGCGGGTCACGGGGCAGGACCCCTCGCGCGCCCAGTTCCACACGTACTCCGAGAAGGTCTCCGGGGACGCGGCCACCCGCACCGTCGAGGCGTTCCGGGCCACCAAGGGGGTGGAGACCGTCATCGGGACGGTCGAGACGTACGTGACCCGGCCTGGGACGTACACGGCCGACGAGCTGCAGCCCACCACTTCCCTCAGCATCGGTGACTGCGCGACCCTGATGGAGATCGCCGAGATCACCTCCTGCAAGGACGGAGACGTCTTCGTCGTCCATCCGAGGGGTGACAGGAAGATGTCCGACTGGGTCGACCGGACCGCCCGCAAGGGCAAGGAGATCGAGCTCGACCCGACCGTCGGCACCGCGGCCGGCGCGAAGCCCCTGCGGTGGACACTGCCCGCTGACGCCCGGACCGTGACCTCTGCCCGCGATCCGCTCGGCGAGGACCACTGGGGAATCATGGCGACGGTCGGCGCGATCGACCCGCGCACGCTGCCGAACGCCCAGACCATGGCGCAGATCCGGGTCGACGGGAGCGTCGAGGACGCCGCCGAGTACGTACGGAACACGGCGGCCAGGATCGACCCCGGGATGCGGGTCGGCACCCTGACCTCGGTGACGCGTGACCGGCAGTACGCGAGCGTGCAGACCGGCCTGCGGTTCGGTGCCGCGGCGACCCTGCTGCTGATCGCCGCGTCCATGCTGGTCTCCCAGCTGGAGCAGCTCCGGGAGCGCAGGCGGCTGCTGTCGGTCCTGGTCGCCTTCGGCACCAGGCGTGTCACCCTGGGCTGGTCGGTGCTCTGGCAGACCGCGGTCCCGGTGGTCATCGGCCTGCTGGCCGCGATCGCGGGCGGCCTCGGGCTCGGCGCCGTGCTGACCTGGATGATCGCCAAGACGGTGACGCAGTGGTGGCTGTTCCTGCCGCTGGCGGGCACGGGCGCGGGCATCGTCCTGGCCGTGACCCTGCTGTCGCTCCCCCTGCTGTGGCGCATGATGCGCCCGGACGGCCTGCGTACGGAGTGACGCCGCACGGGTGCGGCCCCGTCCTCTGCGGACAGGGCCGCGCTCAGCCGGCTGTCGGTACCCGTACCGGAAGGGTCACCAGCGCCTCCCGGAGCGCCGCGGCGAACTCCTCGAACTCCTCGTGCCGCGCCGTCCCCGTGCGGATCGCCAGGGCGATCCGCCGCGAGGGGGCCGGATCCGCGAAGTACCCGGTGGCCAGCGCCTCGTTGCGCCCGGTCTCCACCGTCACCGCCGTCCGGGGCAGCAGCGTCACCCCGAGACCGCCCGCGACGAGCTGCACCAGCGTGGAGAGCCCCGCGGCGGTCGTCGTCACCGGCGCCCCGTCGGTGCGCCCCGCCTCACGGCAGATGTCGAGCGCCTGGTCGCGCAGGCAGTGCCCCTCGTCGAGCAGCAGCAGCGGCAGGTCGCGCAGTGCCTCCCGCGGAATGTCGGTGCGCCCGCCCAGCCGGTGCTCCTGCTCCATGACGAGGACGAAGTCCTCGTCGAACAGCGGCAGTTCGGTGACACCGGGCATGCCGAGCGGGACGGCGAGCAGCAGCAGGTCCAGCCGCCCCGCCGCCAGCCCCTCCAGCAGCGAGGAGGTCTGCTCCTCGTGCACCTGGAGGTCCAGCTCGGGGTAGCGCTCATGGACCAGCCGCAGCACCGCGGGCAGCAGGTACGGCGCCACGGTCGGGATCACACCGAGCCTGAGCACCCCGGTGAACGGCGCCCGCACCGCCTCCGCCTCCTCCATCAGCTCGCCCACGGCCTCCAGCACCGCGTCGGCCCGCACCGCGAGCCGCTCCCCGGCGGGCGAGAGCAGCACCTTGCGCGTCGTACGCTCGATGAGCTGGACACCCAGTGCCACCTCCAGCGCCGATACGGCTCCGGAGAGTGCGGGCTGACTCATCCCGATTGCTGCCGCCGCGTCCCGGAAGTGCAGATGCTCCGCGACGGCCGCGAAGGCGCGCAGCTGCGAGAGACTGGGCTGCTTGGCCCTAATACCCTGATTTACGTACGCCACTGATAGGTACCTCCGATCATCACGACCGAGTGTAGCTATTTCCGCGATCAATGCACTCTGTGCCAAGGTGGAGATCGTCCAACCCCCAGGAACACCCCCAAAAAGGGAATTCCTATGCTTCAAGGAGTGCGCGTGCTCACTGTCGGTGACAAGTTCCCCCAGTTCGACCTGACCGCTTGCGTGTCGTTGGAGACCGGCAAGGAGTTCGAGCAGATCAACCACAAGACCTACGAGGGTCAGTGGAAGATCGTCTTTGCGTGGCCGAAGGACTTCACCTTCGTGTGCCCCACCGAGATCGCCGCCTTCGGCAAGCTGAACGAGGAGTTCGCCGACCGCGACGCCCAGATCCTCGGCTTCTCCGGTGACTCCGAGTTCGTGCACCACGCCTGGCGCAAGGACCACCCGGACCTGACCGACCTGCCCTTCCCGATGCTGGCCGACTCGAAGCACGAGCTCATGCGTGACCTCGGCATCGAGGGCGAGGACGGCTTCGCCCAGCGCGCCGTCTTCATCGTCGACCAGAACAACGAGATCCAGTTCACGATGGTGACCGCCGGTTCCGTGGGCCGTAACCCCAAGGAGGTCCTGCGGGTCCTCGACGCCCTGCAGACCGACGAGCTCTGCCCCTGCAACTGGACCAAGGGCGAGAACACCCTCGACCCGGTCGCGCTCCTCTCGGGCGAGTGAGCTGATACCCCCATGGCACTCGACGAACTGAAGTCCGCGATTCCGGACTTCGCCAAGGACCTGAAGCTGAACCTCGGCTCGGTCATCGGGAACAGTGAGCTCCCCCAGCAGCAGCTCTGGGGCACCGTCCTCGCCTGCGCGATCGCCTCGCGCTCGCCGAAGGTGCTGCGTGAGCTCGAGCCGGAGGCGAAGGCCAACCTCTCCGCCGAGGCGTACACCGCGGCGAAGTCGGCTGCGGCCATCATGGCGATGAACAACGTCTTCTACCGCACCCGGCACCTGCTGTCGGACCCCGAGTACGGGAACCTCCGTGCGGGCCTGCGGATGAACGTCATCGGCAAGCCGGGCGTGGAGAAGGTCGACTTCGAACTGTGGTCGCTCGCCGTCTCCGCGATCAACGGCTGCGGCCAGTGCCTGGACTCCCACGAGCAGGTGCTGCGCAAGGCCGGCGTGGACCGTGAGACCATTCAGGAAGCCGTAAAGATCGCTTCGGTGATCCAGGCTGTCGGCGTGACCCTCGAGGCCGAGGCCGTGCTCGCCGAGTAACACCCGCAGTACCCATGTACGAGAAGGGCCCCGAGGACGACCGACCGTCCCCGGGGCCCTTCTTATGCGTCTGTGCGCGCTACTGCTTCCCGGGCTCGTCCTGCGTGCCCGTCCCGTCGTCGTCGGCGGGCACCTCGCGGGCCTGCCGCGCCCCGGGAGCCTCCGTCGGCGCCACCCCGATCGCCGTCGCGCCGTGTGGCTGCGGCGAGTGGCGCAGGGAGTCCTCCCGCCCGTACGCCCGCAGATAGCCGACCACCGTATTGGTCACGGCGACCAGCGGTACGGCGACGACCGCGCCGCCGATGCCGGCGATCATGCCGCCCGCCGCGACCGAGAGGACGACCGCCAGCGGGTGGACGCGCACCGCGCGGCCGAGGATGAACGGCTGCAGGATGTGGCCCTCGATCTGCTGCACGGCCAGCACCACGATCAGCACCATCAGCGCGGTGAACACGCCCTGGGTGACGAGTGCGACGACCACGGCGAGCGCCCCGGAGATCACGGCGCCGACCAGCGGGATGAAGGCGAAGAGGAAGATGAAGACGGCCAGCGGCACCGCCATCGGCACATCGAGGAAGTAGATCCCGAGTCCGATGAAGATCGCGTCGATCAGGGCGACGATCACCGTGCCCCGCACATAGGCGGTCAGCGTCCGCCAGGCACGCGGTCCGGCGCCGGCGACGCCCGGCCGGGCCTGGGCGGGTACCAGCTTGAGCACCCACTGCCAGATGCGCTTCCCGTCGTACAGCAGGAAGAGCGTCGAGAACATCGCCAGCAGTATCCCGGTGAGGACCTCCACCATCACGGTGACGCCCTGCAGTCCGGCCGAGGTGATCTCCTCGGTGTTGGTGCCGACGGTGTCGCTGAGGTTCTTCGCGATGTCGTTGATCTGCGACTCGGTGACATGGAACGGGCTGTCCAGGAGCCAGCGCTTCAGCTCGTCGATGCCGTCGCGCACCCTGTCGGACAGCGTGTCGAGGTTGTCCATCACCTGCCACACGACGAACCAGCCGACCAGGCCCATGACGACGAAGCCCAGCACGGCGGTGACGGCGGTGGCGAGACCGCGCGGCAGTCCGAGCCGTTTCAGCCGTACGACGGTCGGCTGGAGCATGGCGGTCACGAGCAGTGCGGCGACGAAGGCCAGGACGACCAGCTGGACGGCGCTGATGATCCGCATCAGCACCCAGAGCGTGCCCGCGAGCACCAGCAGCCGCCAGCCGGCCTCGGCCGCGACGCGCATCCCCCAGGGGATCGCCGCCACCGGATCGGGCCTGGCGGCCACGGAGGGGGCGTACGCGGGCGGGCGCGGCACCTGCTCGGCGGCGGCCGCATTGGCGGCGGCAACGGTGGAGAGGGTCGAGGAGGACAGGGAGTCGGCCCGGCGTTCGTCCTCGGCGCGCCGTTCTTCCAGGCGCGCCCCGATCTGCGTCAGTTCGGCGCCCAGACGCCCGAGCCACCCCGGAAGTTTTGACATGAACTTTCCCTTTCCCCCGCTTGCTCCCATCACTCCCCCGGAGCTGTTCGGATCGACCGTACACGCGTGAAGCCCCGCACCGTATGACGGTGCGGGGCTTCACGAGGTTGAGAGCGGAACCTCGCGGGGGTTCCTAGTACCAGTGGTTGGCCTGCCAGAACGACCAGGCCGCACACGGGCTGCCGTAGCGGTCGCTGTTCATGTAGCTGAGGCCCCACTTGATCTGGGTGGCCGGGTTGGTCTGCCAGTCGGCGCCCGCGGACGCCATCTTGGAACCGGGCAGCGCCTGCATGATGCCGTAGGCACCCGAGGACGGGTTCGACGCCCTGTAGTTCCAGCCCGACTCGCGCTCCACGATGTTGCTGAAGCACTGGAACTGGTCGGCCGGCATCATCTGGCGGGCCATCGCCTGGACTTCGGCCACGCTGTAGGAGCCCTGAGCCGAGAACGACGAGGCGTCGCGGACGTCGGAGCGGCTCGCGCGATCGGCTTCCGCCTTCGCCTCGCGCTCCTCCTCCAGCTTGTCCTCGGCCGCCTGCTTCTTCGACTTGGCGTCCTTGGCGGCCTGGATGCGGGCCGTTTCTTCAGCAGACTTCTTCGCCGCCGCGTCGGCAGCGGAGGCCTGTGCATCGGCCTGCTGCGTCAACGAAGCGGTCTGAACCTGGGCCTGCTGGCCCGCGGGAATGTCTGCGAGCAGCGTGGTGTCGGCTGCGGCAGCCTCGAAGTTGTCGTCAGCAGCGGGAGTGCTGCCCGACGCAACGCCGACGACGGCGCCTACGGTGGTGACCGCGGTGGCAGATGCCACTGCGAACCCCCGGACCGAGATCCGGCTCACATGGTGTCCTTCCAGCATCGCCCGCTTAGGTGACCTCGCGGGCGCAATCGTGCCCTTGACGCTGGCCTCCCTACTGCTTGGGTCACGGGAGGCACGGGCCCGGTGGGCAACTTCCTTGCGGAAGTGCCGCGTGGTGCTCGCGGGCGGCATACGGACGGCGATTGTTGAGTTGTGTGGTGCGTGGCGCCTCTGGAGGTGCCCAAGTGCCGTATGCGGGGCCTGACGGAAGCAAGACTCTGCCGGACGGACACGGGGCGTTGCAATTCTGTGTTGCGTGTTAAAGGTCACACCCCGTTTGGAGCAAGTGTTTTACGGAAATGACGGCGCAACACGATGCCGCCCGGCTAAGCTCCTTGGCTCGCCGGGCGGCATCTTTGGGACTTCCGGTGTCAGATCCGGCCTTCCTCCAGCATTTCGGTCACCAGCGCGGCGATCTGCGAGCGCTCGGAGCGGGTGAGCGTGACGTGCGCGAAGAGCGGATGTCCCTTCAGTTTCTCGACCACGGCGACGACTCCGTCGTACCGGCCGACCCTGAGGTTGTCCCGCTGGGCCACGTCATGGGTGAGCACGACGCGGGAATTCGTCCCGATCCGGGACAACACGGTCAGCAGGACATTCCGTTCGAGTGACTGCGCCTCGTCCACGATCACGAACGCGTCGTGGAGCGAACGGCCCCGGATGTGGGTGAGCGGCAGGATCTCCAGCATCCCGCGCCCCAGCACCTCTTCGATGACCTCGCGCCCGGCGACCGCCGACAGCGTGTCGAAGACGGCCTGCGCCCAGGGGCTCATCTTCTCGGACTCGCTGCCGGGGAGATAGCCGAGCTCCTGCCCGCCGACCGCGTACAACGGCCGGAAGACCATCACCTTCTGGTGCTGCCTGCGCTCCAGCACGGCCTCCAGGCCCGCACAGAGCGCCAGTGCCGACTTGCCGGTGCCCGCCCTGCCTCCCATCGAGACGATGCCGACGTCCGGGTCGAGGAGCAGATCGAGCGCGATGCGCTGCTCGGCGCTGCGGCCGTGGATCCCGAAGGCCTCCCGGTCGCCGCGCACGAGGCGCACATTGCCCTCGGCGGTGACCCTGCCGAGGGCCTTGCCGCGCTCGGACTGGAGGACGAGTCCCGTATGTACGGGGAAGTCGGCCGCCTCGGGGACGTAGAGCGTCTCCTCGGTGAACAGCAGATCGACCTGTTCGGCGGAGAGCGACAGCTCGGACATCCCTGTCCAGCCGGAGTCGGTGATGGCGAGTTCGGCGCGGTACTCCTCGGCGAGGAGGCCGACCGATGACGCCTTGATCCTGAGCGGCAGGTCCTTGGAGACGACGGTGACGTCGTACCCCTCGGCCTGCAGATTGCGCGCTACCGCGAGAATCCGTGAGTCGTTGTCCCCCAACCTGTAGCCGGCGGGCAGTACACCGGGGTCGGAATGGTTGAGTTCGACGCGGAGCGTCCCGCCCAGATCCCCGAGGGGGATCGGGGCATCCAGCCGGCCGTACCGGACGCGGAAGTCGTCCAGCAGGCGCAGGGCCTGCCGGGCGAAGTACCCGAGTTCGGGGTGGTGCCGTTTGGCCTCCAGCTCCGTGACCACGACGATCGGCAGCACTACTTCGTGCTCGTCGAAGCGGGCCATGGCGTTGGGGTCGGCCAGCAGGACGCTGGTGTCGAGAACATAGGTGCGCCTGTCGGGCATGCGGCGCTTAGTGCTGGTCACCACGGAAGGACGTACCCCCTCGGACGAGGTCGGGGAGTGCGACGGACGTCGCGGAACTTCCCAAAGGGAGAGGACGGACCGGGTTCGGACCCCTTGCGCGGGCCGAACACCGGCCCTCCGCGTCGGCCGCACGATGTGCGGTCCTTCGTGTGCAAAGGGCCTCCCGGGCGAGCGGACTGGGCTCCGCTCACTTGGCTGCGACATCCGCCTGGTTGTGACTGGATATCGACCTGACAGGGGTATTCCCTCGAACACGCGAAGCCATGCGCGTGGGGTGGACCAGCACTTCGGCCCGGGTTCCACGGGGGCCGCCCGTGGTTGTCGTGCCGTCAGTCGCCGGACGGGCCCGACCCGTCCGTCAGGCGCCGTAGCGGCGGTGGCGGGCCGCGTAGTCGCGCAGGGCGCGGAGGAAGTCGACCTTGCGGAAGGCCGGCCAGAACACCTCGCAGAAGTAGTACTCCGAATGGGCACTCTGCCAGAGCATGAAGCCGGACAGCCGCTGCTCGCCACTGGTCCGGATCACCAGGTCCGGGTCGGGCTGTCCGCGGGTGTAGAGGTGCTCGGAGATGAGGTCCGTGGAGACGACCTCCGCGAGCTCCTCGAAGGTCGTGCCCTTGGCGGAGTGGTCCAGCAGCAGGGACCGCACCGCGTCCGCGATCTCCTGGCGCCCGCCGTAGCCGACGGCGACATTGACGATTATTCCGTCGATACCGGCCGTGGCCTCCTCCGCCTCCTTCAGGACGGTCTGGGTCCGCGCCGGCAGCAGGTCGAGCGTGCCGACGTGGTGGACACGCCACCGCCCGTCGGCCGCCAGGTTGCGCACGGTGTTCTCGATGATGCCGAGCAGCGGGATGAGCTCCGCCTCGGGCCGGTCGAAGTTGTCCGTGGAGAGCAGCCAGAGGGTGACGACCTCGACCTCGGTCTCGCTGCACCAGCCGAGCAGCTCGGAGATCTTGTCCGCGCCCGCCTGGTGTCCCTGCACGGCCGAACCGCCCGAGGCCTTCGCCCAGCGCCGGTTTCCGTCGAGGATGACTCCGATGTGCTTGGGCACCTGCGCGTGATCCAGGCGGCCTTCCACCCGGCGTGCGTAGAGCCCGTACACCAGGTCGCGCAAGTTCACTGAGTTCACCCTCTCGGTTCCGTACGGGCCGCAGGCCCGTCCTCCCCGTCGCCGGGGGTCCGGGGCGGTCCCCGGGGGGAATCCCGCGCAGTCCGCACATCACACTCTCGCGCCGCGCATCGGCATTTCCCGAAGCCGCCACATTACTGCGCACGAGTGGTAAGGGCCCAACCCGGTCTGTCACAAGTCCGTGATAGGGAGAGAAACGTGACTGATTCCCTCCCCCATATCGCCGCCGAGTCGCGCTACGACTCCATGGAGTACCGCCGCACGGGCCGCAGCGGGCTCAAGCTCCCCGCCGTCTCGCTCGGCCTGTGGCACAACTTCGGCGACGACCGCAGCCTCGCCTCCCAGCGGGCCATCCTCCGCCGCGCCTTCGACCTCGGCGTGACCCACTTCGATCTGGCCAACAACTACGGTCCGCCGCCCGGCTCCGCCGAGCTCAACTTCGGCAAGCTCTTCCGGCAGGACTTCGCCCCGTACCGGGACGAGCTGATCATCTCCACCAAGGCCGGTTACGAGATGCATCCGGGCCCGTACGGGGAGTGGGGGTCCCGCAAGTACCTGCTGTCCTCGCTCGACGCCTCGCTGAAGCGGATGGGGCTCGACTACGTCGACATCTTCTACTCCCACCGCTTCGACCCCGACACGCCGCTCGAGGAGACGATGGGGGCGCTCGCCTCCGCCGTACGCCAGGGCAAGGCGCTGTACGCGGGTGTCTCCTCGTACAACGCCGCACAGACCGCCGAGGCGGCCCGGCTGCTGAGGGAGATGGGCGTGCCCGCCCTGATCCACCAGCCGTCCTACTCGATGGTCAACCGCTGGGTGGAGTCCGACGGGCTGCTCGAAACGCTGGAGACGGCCGGCATGGGCTGCATCTCCTTCGCGCCGCTCGCCCAGGGGCTGCTCACGGGCAAGTACCTCAAGGGCATCCCGGAGGGTTCGCGCGCCTCGCAGGGCAAGTCCCTGGACCCGGACCTTCTCTCCGACGAGATGGTGCGCCGGCTGCGCGGGCTGAACGACATCGCCGTGCGCCGCGGACAGTCCCTCGCCCAGCTGGCGCTGAACTGGGTGCTGCGGGACAGCCGCATGACGTCGGCCCTCATCGGTGCGTCGAGTGTGAGGCAGCTGGAGGAGAACGTGGCCGCGCTCGGCGCACCGGCGCTCTCCGAGGCCGAACTGAAGGAGATCGACACCTTCGCGGTGGACACCGCGAGCACCAACATCTGGGCCAACCGGGGCTGAGGAGCCGGTCCCGGACACGGAGCCGGTACCGCTTCTGCACAGGAGCCACAGGGGTAACACAGCCCGGCCACAAAAAAACGGGCCGGTCCGTGGGGGGGGTTACGGACCGGCCCGAGGGGGGGTTTCCACCATAACCCTTCGTAAGTGATGCTGCGTGCCACGCCACTCCATAATTACTCTCCGAGTTCGCCGGACTTCGCTGTGAGCACGGATTCCGGCACCCGAAAGCTCCGCGCCCCAGCCGTACAGGACCGGAACTGTCCTGTTGACGTCCTAGGTTCGGTCCATGACGACACGCGCCCGCACCGTGACCGTGACCTGGCCCCAGGCGAATGCCCGGCGGCTGGCCCGGCAGTCCCTGACCGAGGACACCGGCCGCTCCCCGGGCACCGCTTCCACCTCGCCCGCGCGCCCCTCGTCACCCGCGGAAGCCGTCGCCGCCATGCTCGGCGCGCACGCCCAGGTGCTGTCCGCCGCGGAACTCTCGGTGTGCCTGCGTACGGCGGGGTCGACCCGGGCCGATGTGCGCACGGCGCTGTGGACCGACCGGACGCTCGTCAAGACGTTCGGCCCGCGCGGCACGGTGCACCTGCTGCCCGCCGGCGACCTCCCGCTCTGGACCGGGGCCCTCTCCGCCGTACCGACCGGGACGAGTCCGTTCCCGAAGGACGCCCGGATGACGCCGGACCAGGTCGAGGCCGTCGTGGCGGCGGTGTCCGACGCGCTGACCGGTGCGGAGCTGACGATCGACGAGCTCTCCGAGGAGGTCGTGGCCCGCACCGGGCCCTGGGCCGGGGACCTGGTGATGCCCGGGTTCCAGGACATGTGGCCGCGCTGGCGCCAGGTGCTGCACCTCGCCGGCCACCGGGGCGCCCTGTGCTACGCCCCGAACCGGGGCCGCAGGGCCACCTACACCAACCCCGGCCACGTGCCGCTGCCCGGCCCCGAGGCGCTGGCCGCGCTCGTGCGGCGCTACCTGTACGCGTACGGTCCCGCCACCCCCGCCCACTTCGCCCGGTGGCTCGCCGCGCCGCGCGGCTGGGCCGGAGAGCTCTTCGGGACCCTGGCCGGGGACGGCGCGATCGAAGAGGTCGCCTTCGAGGACAGCGGGACCGCCTGGGTGGCCGCGGGCGACACCGATTTCCCGGCGGCCCCCGCGCGCGGCGTGCGTCTGCTCCCCTACTTCGACGCGTTCACGATCGCCTCCTTCCCCCGTGAGCGGCTGTTCCCCGGCGCTGCGTACGAGCGCGCGCTCGCGGGCGGGCAGGCCGGCAACTTCCCGGTGCTGCTGGTGGACGGCACGGTCGCCGGTGTCTGGCACCAGCGCCGGTCGGGGAAGCGGATCGCCGTGACGGTGGAGCCGCTGTCCGTCCTCGGCGCCGCTCACCTGCGGGCGCTGGAGGAGCAGGTGGAGCGGGTGGGTGCCGTATTGGAGGGCAGGCCCGAGCTGACGGTGGGCAAGGTGACGGTGGGCCCGCACGCGTAGGACGGCCGCACGCGTAGGACGGCCCCGCGTCGCGGCGGCTCAGCGGCGGACGAAGCGGATCGCGACCGTGTCCCCGCCGATGATCACGAAGTCGCCGTTCTCGCACCGGATGACGGCCTCGTGCACCTCGCCGTGCTCGTCCCGGCGCTCCTGGGTTCCGAGGACC
Organism: Streptomyces sp. NBC_00683; assembly: GCF_036226745.1. NCBI lineage: Bacteria > Bacillati > Actinomycetota > Actinomycetes > Kitasatosporales > Streptomycetaceae > Streptomyces > Streptomyces sp. NBC_00683. Next base: position 3,266,736 of record NZ_CP109013.1, read on the forward strand.
GTCCAGGCTCCTCCGTACGGCGGCGGGGGCAGCTGGCCCAGTTGCGCGAACTGCCACTGCCCCGCGGGCACGCACCAGTCGGGAAGTCCGGGCCAGGTGCCCGAGGTGATCCGCAGCGTCCAGTCGGAGACGCAGGTCATGAGGACCGACTGGCCGCCGTCGAGGAGGAATTCGACGGCTTCGGGCTCCCCGGCGCGCCCCTCGGGGCGGTAGAACAGGCCGTGGACGGCGGTGATCCGCGCACCCGTGAGCCAGTCGGCGTTGCCGTGGCGCGGCCGGCCGGCGGGTTGGCGGATCTCTTCGCCGGGCGTATCCCTTCCCACCGTCATGACCTGCTCCTTCGCTGTGCGCTCAACCACCAGGGTCGCACTACCCATGGGTAGGACGGAGGAGCGGGTGCTGCCGTTGCATCCGGCGGCCCGTGAAACCGTCTTCAGCGTATGCCCGTTGGCGCTACAGCGGCTTGCGGGCCTCGACCAGGAACCGGGCGCTGTACGCGACGAAGGGCCCCTCGGCCTCGATGTGCCGGTGCAGGGAGCGCAGTTGGGGCAGATAGGCCTCCACGGTGAATCCCGGCACCATCCAGATCACCTTCCGCAGGAAGTAGACGACGGCGCCGATGTCGAAGAACTCGGTGCGCAGCCGCTCCGAGCGCAGGTCGACCACGTCGAGCCCCGCGGCCTCGGCGTCGGCCCGCGCCCGCCGGGGGTCACGGCCGGCGCGGACCTCGGGCGGCTGCGGGCCGAGGAAGTACTCGACGAGTTCGAAGACGCTTGCGGGCCCGACCTGTTGCGAGAAGTACGTGCCACCGGGTGTCAGCACCCGGGCGATCTCGTCCCACCATGTGGTCACCGGGTGCCTGCTGACCACCAGATCGAAGGCGCTGTCCCCGAAGGGCAGCGGCGGCTCGTCGGCGTCCGCGACGACGACGGCTCCGCGCGGGTGCAGCAGGGCGGTGGCGCGGGCGATGTTCGGGGGCCAGGACTCGGTGGCCACGGTGAGCGGCGGCAGTTCGGGTGCGGAGGCGAGGACCTCGCCGCCCCCGGTCTGGATGTCGAGCGCGGCCCGCGCCCGCCCCATCCGGTCCGCCATGGCCCGCGCGTACCCCCACGAGGGGCGTTCCTCGGTGGCCCTCCCGTCGAGCCAGGAGAAGTCCCAGCCGTCGACGGAGACGGCGGCGGCCTCGGCGACCAGGGCGCCGAAGCGCGCGTCGGAGGCCTGGGACCCGTCGGCCGGGGACTGTTCGCTCATACGGGAATCGTGTCAGCCGGGTGCGGGCCGCGCGACCGTAATTCCGTGGGGCCCGGTCAGGCGGCCAGTCCGCCGAACAGCAGCCCCAGCAGCGCGCCCGCGATCATGAACGGGCCGAACGGGATGCCCGTCTTGCGCCCGGCCCGACGCAGCAGCATCAGGCCGAGTCCGTACAGCGCCCCGAGCAGGAACCCCGCGAAGCCTCCCGCGCACAGCACCGCCCACCCGTACCAGCCGAGCGCCACGCCCAGGGCCAGGGCGAGCTTCACATCGCCGAAGCCCATGCCGTTCGGGTTGATCAGGAACAGCAGGAAGTAGAAGCCGCCGAGCGCCGCTCCGCCGAGCAGCGCGGAGATCCAGGACCCGGCGTGCTCGGGCAGCAGGGCCACGGCACCGAGGAGCACGACGGCGGCACCGGCCAGCGGCAGCGTCAGCCGGTCGGGGAGCCGGTGGACCCTGCGGTCGATGACGGCGAGGAGCACCGCGACCGGGGCCAGCAGCAGCCAGACGGCGAGCTCGGGCCGGGCGCCGGTGGCGGCGGCGAGGGCGACGCACGCGAGGACGGTGACGACGGGGGCGAGGACCGCGGGGGCGTAGCGGTGCCGTCCGGCCGGCGGGGCGGCCTGCGGGGCCGCGCCTGCCGGGAGCGAGGGGACGGCCACGGCGCAGTTCGCGCACCGGGTCGAGCCGAGCCAGCCGCGGCCCGGGCCGGTGAGTGCGTGCCCGGCCGGGCACGCGACCCGCCAGGGCTCCTCCGGCTCGACGGAGAACCGGTAGGCGGCGCGCGGGAGCAGCAGTCCGGTGGCGGCGCCCCAGAGGGCGGCGACCGCAATCAGTGTGGCGTCCACGACGCCGACCCTAATCCGGCGGCACGGCAGGGGTCTTGGGCCCTGGGGCCCACCAGTGACCGATCCGGACCCAGATCGGGGCTCCGGCGGCTACGGTCGGTGCCCATGGGGAAATGGCGCAATGGCGGCGGAACGCTGACGGTCGGTACGGGTACGGGCACGCAGGAGGTGCCGCTGCGGATCGCGGCGTCCTACCGGGCGCGGATGCGGGGACTGCTGGGTGTGGAGGGCGTCGACGGGGCACTCCTGATCACGCCGTGCGGGAGTGTGCACACCTTCCGGATGCGGTTCACCATCGATGTGGCGTATCTGGACCGGAAGTTCAACGTCCTGGCGGTCCGCACGATGAAGCCGGGCCGCCTCGGGCTGCCCCGGCTGCGCGCCCGCCATGTGGTGGAGTCGGAGGCGGGCGCGATGGAGAAGTGGGGGCTGCGGCCGGGCACACGGGTCCAAGTGACCGCCACGACACGGTAGTCGGGCGCGGGGCGCTCCGCGGGCGCCCCTGCCGCACCCCGCCGTATCGACCTTGCCGGACCTGCGGGCCGCTCCTACCCTGAGCGTCTGGTCGTCGACAGGGGGGAGCGACCGTGGCCCGGGTGCCGTCCGACACGGAGATACTCGAGGCGGTGGAGGTGTACGCACGCCGGCGCGGAGTCTCCGCCCGCCTGGCCGATCCCGGCGCCGCCGCCCTCACCTGGCAGTTCCTGCTGGACTTCCGCATCGTGCGGTCCGTCGAGGAGCGCGGCGAACGCCCGATGCGGGAGCCCGGCAGCCGCCGCGAGGAACTGGCCGGACGGCCGACGTACACCTCCATCGAGTCCTACCGGGTCGCCCCGCCCGACGATCCGGAGCGGCACGACGCCTGGCGGCTGGTGCGCCGGGGCTCGCTCGGTGAGGAGCGGTGCGAGAAGTGCAAGGGCGGAACGAACTCCTGCGGGGCGTGCGGCGGGCGCGGCGTCCGCGACTGCCCCCGGTTCGTCGACTGCCCCGTCTGCCAGGGCGGCCCGGACGCCTGCTGGGAGTGCGAGGGCACGGGGCGCAGACGCGCCGGCAGACCTGCGCACCCGTACGCCGCGGCCCCCTCGGCGCACCGGGTCCTCTGCACACGCTGCCGGACCTCGCAGGTGGCCTGCCCCAAGTGCGGCGGCCGGCGCCAACTGGACTGCACCACCTGCAAGAAGACGGGCTCCGTGCAGTGCGGTACCTGCGAGGGCACCAAGCGCGTCATCCACCAGGAGTGCGAGGGCACCGGCCGTTTCACGGTGTGGACCGAGGGCTACATCAACCAGAGCCCCCGCCGGGAGAAGGAGCGGCGGCTCGGCAGACTGGACCTGAGGCGCACGACCGGCAACGCGGGCCGGTGGCACGAGACCGTGCTGCGCGGCGCGGCCGACGAACTCCCGGACGACCTGGACGAGGCCGACCGGACCCTGATCGACCCGCTCCTGGCCCCGCGGAAGGACGAGGTCGCCCGCCGCGCGACCCTCCGCCGCCTCCCGCTGGCCCACGTCCGCGTCCACGCGGACCCGCACCGCGACTACTACGCCTTCCCGTCCCACACGGGTATCGAAGTCACGTCCCGCCCGACGAAGGAACGCGTCCGCAACGTCGCCGCGATCGCCGCCGCGTCACTGGTCCTCGTGGCCCTGTTCGCGGCACTGGGCATGGCGGTGCTGCGTTGACCCCGGCCGTACGCCTGCCGGGGCTCAGGGGAGCTTGGCCGCCTGTGCGGTGACGAGTGCGGCCGGCACCTCGGGCGTCCTGGCCGAAGTGAAGTTGGCGGCGTAGAAGGTGACGACCGTCGAACCGGTCCGTACGAGCTGGAAGACCAGCGGCACGCCTTCCCCCTCGATGCTGCCCGTGACCTGGTAGGCGAGCGACTCCTGCCCCGCCTTCGGCGCGGGCAGCGCCTTGACCTCGGTGTACGTGGACGGCCCGTCGTCACTCGTCGTACGGAAGCCGCCCGCGCAGGCCTTCACCGCGTCGCGCACCGAGCTCAGCAGCTGCTCCGCCCCGCCGGGTGCGTGCGAGGTGAGGATCTCCGTGACGACCGTCTGGTCGTCCTGGCCCTCTTCCGAGACGTCCATGGCCGTACGGAAGACGGTGGCGGCCGGGGCGGGTTCGGGCGATCCGTTGATGATCGAGGCGATCGGCCGGCAGGCCGGGTTCTCGGACTGCTCGGTGCCGCGTTCGTCGCCGCCCGGCATCTTGGCGAAGTCGTAGTCCGGCAGCTCACCGTTGGCCAGGGCCACCTTGAGGAGCTCGGCCTCCGTGAGCGTCTTGCCGTTGCTGGTGGGCTTGGGTCCCGGAGCGGATCCGGTGTCGGAGCCCGGAGCGGGCGAGGCGCTCGCGCTGCCGCTCGCCTTGCCGGTGGCCTTCCCGCTGTCCTTGCGCTCACCCTTGTCCGCGCTGTCGCCCGGCCCGCACGCGACAGCCGTGAGACACAGGACAGCCGCGGTCGCCGCCATGACAGTCGTACGTACCTTCATCGTTCAACGCTCCTGACCGACAGTGCACCCGGAGTCTGCACGCTAACAACCGGGAGTCCGCGGGCGCGTGGGCCCGTGGGCCCAATGGCGGCCCCCGGAGCCAGGAGGCGGCGGACACCGCCTCGGTCAGGGCGGTCCCGAGCCGAGCAGCGTCCAGGCCCCGTAGGCGGCGGAGGCCAGGGCGAGCACGCCGACGGCCGTGGCCGTACGGGCCGTCGTGCGCAGCCTCAGGAGCGCGACGGCGGGCGGGAGGAGCAGCGGGAACGCCGGCATCATCAGGCGCGGCCGGGAGCCGAAGTACCCGGAGCCGATCAGCGAGATGACGACGACGGCGATGGCGTACACGAGGACGGGGAGCGGCTGCCGCTGCCGTACGCACAGGGCGACCAGCCAGCCCAGCAGCCCGAGCGCCACGCACAGCCCGAGAGCGGCGGGCAGCGGCAGGCCGACGATGAAGGCGGCCAGCGCCCGGCCCCCGTCGATGCTGTTGCCCCAGGCGGCCTGGACCTCGAAGTACGCGAACGGGCTGTCCTCCCGCACGGCGACGAACACCACGTACGCGAGCCAGCCCAGCGGTGCGAGGCAGACGCCCGCCAGCATGCGCGCATGCCTGCGCACGAGGCCCTTCCGGTCACCTGCCCGGTACTCCCGTACGAGCACGGCCAGGGCCGTGACCGCCAGCGCGGCCACGAGCGCGGCCGCCGAGGGCCGGGTCAGGCCCGCGAGGACGCACAGCCCGCCCGCCACGATCCAGCGGTCCCTGAGCACGGCGTACAGCGCCCAGGCGGCGAGCGCGGTGAAGAGAGTCTCGGTGTACGCCATCGACTGCACGAACGCGGTGGGATACGCGCCCCACAGTGCCGCCAGCACCACCCCGGTCCGCCGCCCGTGCAGGCGCGCCCCGACGGCGAAGATCCCCCAGGCCGCCAGCAGCCCCGCGGCCCAGGCGACCGTGATCCCCGCTCCCCGGACGGTGAGCGGGGTCACCTCGGCGATGGCGCGTTCCAGCGCGGGCAGGAGCGGGAAGAAGGCCAGGTCGGAGTGGACGCTGCCGTCGGGAAGGGTGGCGGTGTAGCGGTAGCCGTGCTCGGCGATCCGCTGGTACCAGACGGAGTCCCAGCGACCGCCGAGCAGCTTGAGCGCGTCCTTGCCCGCTAGGGAGGCGGCGACCCAGAAGACGACGAGCCCGGTGACCCGTACGACCGCGTAGGCCCCGAGGGCGGGGGCTGCGGCCTTGAACGCCGCCGCGGCGCGGAGACGGACGGCGTGCCCGTGCGGAGGCGGCACCGACGGCCGGGCGCTGGTCAGGTTGTCGTGCATGCGGCCGATTATGAGCACAGGCGCCCGCCCCGCTCCCAATCGCCGATGCCCCGGCCGCCTCCTCGCCGGCTCGCGTCCTCAGCCGTCCCAGGGCGGCCGGGCCGGGCGGCGGCACCACCACCAGCCGCGCTCGGCGACCGCCGTGCCCGACCGGGTGAGATGTCCGAGCAGCGCGCCGCCGTCGTCCTCCGTGTGTCCGCGGAACACGTCGTCGAGCGCTGCGACGGCTCGGGCCAGCCGCTCCCGCTCATCGCCCGAGGCCGCCTCGATCAGCTCCTCCAGGCGGTCGCGGGTGCCGAGGTCCTCGGCGTACAGGTCGAACGGGTAGCGCCCGGTCGGCCCCCAGTCGGCAGCGATGCGGCGTACCAGCCGCTCCCAGAGCAGCAGCGCCTCGCGCGCACGGTTCACGGGGCTCTCCGCGGGGGCGGTGCGCCCCGGGTCCGTGGTGTCCGCGAAACCATCGGCGACCGGGGTGCCGAGCTTCTCCCCCCGCAGGATCTCGGCCAGCACTTCGACGCGTGCGGTCGGTAGCTGCGCCATGGATGCCTCGACCGCGTCGACCACGAGGGCCGGGGGCTCCCCGTCCCCCTCGCCGTCCGTCTCCAGCAACCGCGCCCGGGTGACCGTCCCGTCCGGGCCGGCCGCCCAGTACGCCGACGGTGCCTGCTCCTGTGCGGGGTACAGCACGGTCGTACCGAGGCGCAGTGCCAGCCGCAGTGCCGCCTCCGACTCGTCGGGCGGGGACGTCACCGCGTCCGATACCGAGACGTCCCAGGAGAGCGCCACGTCCCCGCCGACGCCCCGGTAGGTGCACAGCACCGGAGCGTCCCAGTTGCGGTCGTACGTCTGCTCGTCGTCCTCGTCGGCCACGTCCGTGTCCGCCACCGGCAGACCGATCGCACCGGCCAGCGCCGCCGCGATGGTCCGCGGTTCCGGCCGGTGCACCGAGAGGAAGGTGTAGAGCACAGTCACGAATAGGTCCCGTCGTAGACCTTCTTGGCCTTCTCGACCACTTCGGGATGGTCGGCGAATCGCGGGTTCCTTGTCAAAGCGGGCGAATCGGTCTTCCCTCCCGCCTTGGCGATCTCCTTGAGGGCCGCGTACTCGTTCCTGTCGAGTTCCACGAGGCCCTTGCCGGAGATCGGGAAGGTCCGGCCGTTCTCCTCGACCCCGTACTTGCGGCCGTTGATCTCGTAGGCGCTGCCGTTGTCGACGAGCTTCCCCTTGCCTTCCGCGATCCCCTTGATGTCGTTCTGGATGTCCGCCTCATTGCCCTTGAGGATGACGGTGTTCTTCTCCTTCACCATGCCGTTGCGCGCCCCTGCGACGGTGTGACGGGGGTGCGGCGGCTTGAGCTTCTTGCCGGCCGCGGGGCCCTTGACGCTCGGGTCCGTCTCGAATTCGCAGTCGTTGTTGTGCACGAGCGCGCTGGCGGCGCCGACACCGACGTAGTACGCGTGGATTCCCTCGACCGACAGGTCGTGCGTGGTCTGCTGCTCGGTGTACCGGGAGACGCCGGTCACGAGGAGCGAAGCACCGCCGGGCAGCCGCAGCCGGTCCCCGGTCACGATGTCGCCGGCGTCCACCCACCGCTGCCGGCCGGTGAGCCAGAACGGGTGCGTGTCAGTGGCCGTGACCTGACCGGCGGAGGTGCTCAGCCGGGTGAACTCCTTGTCGTCGTACGTGGTGAAGGTCTCCGTGACCCTGCGTACCTCGGAGAGACCGCGAACCGGGTCGGTGGCGACGACCTCGTCCCCCGTCCGCAGCGACTCGATCGGGACGCGCCCGCCGTCGGCGACCAGGACCGGGGTCCCGGGCGGGAAGCTGTGGCTCACCGGGCAGGTGGTCGGCTTGTCGTCGGCCTTCTCGTCCTTCTTCGGCGGGTCCTTCTTCTCCGCGTCGAGCTTCTTCTTCGCGTCGGCGAGCTTCTTCTCCGCGTCCTGAACCTTCTTGCGGTTCTTGATCAGACCCGTCAGCCCGTCATACAGGTCCCCACCGTGCTTCTTGAGCTTCTTGATCAGCTCGACGGCCTTCTTCCACTTCCACGGCGCCCCGTACTTCGCCGCGAGCTTCCCGACCGCACCCCCCACAAGACTCAGCAGCACATTGATCAACGTCTCGGTGCACGCACCCATGTCACCCTTGGTGACACAGTCCAGCGCATCCGTGATCCCCAACTCCTCGGCAAGGATCTTCGCAAGCTCCTTGGCCGCCTCGACAGCCTTGTCGGAGTTGGTCTTCTCCTCCTTCTGCGCATCCTGAAGGTCCTTCAACGCATCGTCATAATCGATCTGTGTCTGCGTCTTGGGGGAACCGTCGTCCGACGCCGGGGACCCGTCGCCCGGTGAACCCGAGTCGCCGCCCTGGGCCTCGGTCCCGTCACCGCCGCCACAGTTGCCGCCACCGGTCACCTGACAGACGGCCGTACCGAACCGCTCCGCCAGCTGAGGGCCCATCCCCGTCGCCAACAAGGCGCCCACAATGGCCACGACCACAACGACCAGGCCGACGTACTCGATCGCACCCTGACCCCGCTGCGACCGGCGCAGACCCGCAAGACGCACATCCGTACGCGGGACGAACCCCCGCGACCAACGGCGCAACCGACGACGCACAACCCCCAGAACTGGCATGCATACGACGCTAACTACCGCACACGGCAGTCGTCTTGGGCCCACGGACCCAACTCTGCGGACGCGGGCCGACCGGTGACCCTACTGCTCGGCCTCGGTCAGGGTCCCGAGGCCCCGGCCGACCAGCGGAGCTACGGTACGGATCAGTTTCAGCTGGGTCGAGCGCAGGACGCGCACCGTGGTGTCGTCGGGCCAGCCGGTCGTGGTCGACCACCCGTAGCCCGAGCCGACCACATCGCTGGCGAAGGCGAGCTCCGTCGCGAGCAGCGCCCGCGCCCAGTCCATCGGGTCCAGAGCCTCCTTCTCGGCGAGGGCTCTTCGGATCCACAGGCCCCGGCGGTTCAGATCCTCCGTACCGTCGAAGCCCATGGCCACGGCGAACTCCTCCGTACAGCGTGCGGGGCCGCTCCACTCGATCAGGCCCTGCTGGAGGAGCCGGGACTCCTCGTCGGTCAGGGTCAGTTGCTCAGCCGTGGGCATATCCGTCGTCACCTTCCGGTTGCGGCCCGGCCCGGCGCTGTGGGGGCGCGCCGGGGCGGGCGTCGATCATCTGCCGCGACGACGCTATTTTCCGGGCGGTCGCCCGTCTTGGGCCCACGGACCCAACTCGGCACGCCCGGACGGGAATCCCGCTCCTGCGACTGTGCGCCCGGGCGGTCAGTCGCCCTCCAGATGGAGTTCCGTGGCGGGATCGTCCCGGCAGATCCGGGCGATGCGCCCGACCGCGTCCAGGGCAGCTCGCTGCGCCGCCCCGGTGGTGCGGCTGCGGGTTCCGTCGAGTTCGGTGAGCAACTGCTCCATGTCGGCGGCGGTCAGGACCAGCGTTCCGTCGAGGTCGACCCGGGACAGCATCGGCAGGGCGCTCCCGCCGCAGATGCGGGCGAACGTGTCCGCGTCGTCCACGAACACGTCGACCTGGGTCAGCCGGCGCCGCCTGGGACTGGTGCCGGGCCGGTCCACGCGCTTCAGCACTGCGTCGACACCCATGGACGCGGCCCTCGTCTCTTCCGTCTCGCTGCCAGAACCTCGTCAGGACGCCGGGTCACGGCGCCGCGGACGGGAACGCGGTGATTGAGCTTCCCATCGCGCACGACCGCCCGGATGTAGTACTGGGGGTCTCCCGCCGCCCGTAGGCCCAGCCCCGAGCCCAATGCGCCCCGGCAGACGTCCGTCTCGCGGGCCGGAACCGGCGGGTCGACCGCGTCCGTTCGTGTAAGGGTTCGTAAGTCCCTACGGTTCGTACGGCTACGAGCCCCCCAGAGCGGAGAGGCGCTACAGCGATGCCCGGTCCTTCGACCCCGGCGACGGACGAATGGGCGGAGGGCAACGGTCCTCCCGAGCCCGCCGAGTCCTCCGAGTCTGCCGCGCCCGCCGAACCTTCCGGGCCTTCCGGGCCTTCCGGGCCTTCCGAGCCCGCCGAAGCTTCCGGGCCCACCGAAGCTTCCGGGCCCACCGAAGCTTCCGGGCCTTCGGGGCCTTCCGGGCAGGCGCCACGCCCCGGGCTCGCACGCGACCTCTCGCTCTCGGCGGTCCTCGCCGGGCTCGTCGCGGTCGTCGTCTCCTACTCCGGTCCGCTGGTCATCGTGCTGTCCGCCGCCCACGCCGCGCACCTGGACGCCGCCCGCACCGGCTCCTGGATCTGGGCGATCTCGATAGGCAGCGGCCTCACCTGCATCGCCCTCAGCCTGCGTACCCGTATGCCGGTGATCACCGCCTGGTCCACCCCGGGTGCCGCGCTCCTGGTCACCAGCATCGGCTCGTACGCGTACGGAGACGTGATCGGCGCCTTCGTGGTCTCCGGTGTCGTGATCGCCCTGATCGGACTGACCGGGGTCTTCGGGCGACTGATGCGGATGGTGCCGGGCGCGGTCGTCTCCGCCATGCTCGCGGGCATCCTCCTCTCCTTCGGCACCGGTGTGTTCACCTCGCTGGAAGGCACCCCGCTCATCGCCGGCTCGGTCCTGCTGGCCTACCTGCTGGGCAGGCGCCTGCTCCCCCGGTACGCCGTGCTCATCGCCCTCGTCGTCGGCGTCCTGTGCAGCGCGGCCACGTCACGCCTGCACATCCGCCTCGACCATGTCGGCCTGGTGCAGCCGGTGTTCACCGCGCCCAGCGTCTCCGTCGCCTCACTGATCGGCATCGCCGTCCCGCTGACCCTGGCCACGCTCGCCTCGCAGAACGCCCCCGGAGTCGCCGTGCTGTCCGCCTCCGGCTACCGCCCCGACGACCGTCTCCTGGTCGGCTCCACCGGCCTGGTCTCCGCCGTGCTCGCCCCCTTCGGATCCCACGCCGTGAACCTCGCCGCGATCACCGCCGCGATCTGTACGGGCCCCGAGGCGCATCGCGACCCCCGGCGGCGCTACGTCGCCGGGGTGGCCTGCGGTGCGTTCTATCTGGTGGTCGGCGCGTTCGGCTCCACCCTTGTGGCGTTCTTCGCGGGCCTGCCCAAGGAACTCGTCGCCGCTCTCGCAGGCGTCGCCCTCTTCGGCGCGCTGTCCGCGGGCCTGACGGGTGCGGTCAAGGAGGACAAGGACCGTGAGGCCGCCCTGGTCACATTCCTGGCCACGGCCTCCGGCGTCACCCTGTTCGGCATCGGCTCGGCGTTCTGGGGGCTCGTCCTCGGCATGACAGCGCACCTCGTCCTGAACGGCCGGCTCGTTCGCCGACGGTGACCGGACACACGGGTTGTCGACCGCGCCCGTCGGCGGGTACGTGATCGCCGGTCCGACTGACGCCCCCCAGGTCGGCACGCCGTGAAGGGAGTCCATCTGCTCCGCGCCCGCCGTCGCCCCACAGCCTGATCCAGCTGGGGCGAGAGCCGTCCACGACAACTCGGTGGCATCAAGAGGGTCTATCTTCCCCCGGCGACGCCCGGGGGAAGAGGCCCCAGGCGATTGCTTCCCGTATGCCACGAAGCGCAAGCCATTGGAATCCGGGACTCACTCAAGTGACTCCCGAAGTGGCGAACATCTGCTGTCGGTTCTCGGGCTCTGGGTCAACTTCTGTGGGCGTGACGGAGGGTCGCCGCGTCAAGGACGACGAGCCAGAGTCTTCGACGCGAACAAGACCGATGGGGTCAGGTGTCGGCGCATTCGTCGATGACGGTGCAAGCGAGGCGGATGCCGCCCAGGTAGGTGGAGATACCGTCCTCGCCGTGCATGTGGGGCGCGTCCTGGAACCACTGCCGCCACAGGCCGCCCTCCTGGAGGAAACGGCTGGCCCGGTCGCTGTGCAGGACGGAGTCGGTGTACGCCAGGGCGCCCATGGCTGTCGGCTGGTCGTAGGCGAGGTCGGGCCGATGCAGGTAGTGATCCAGGTAAGCGGCGAGCAGGTCGGCGTCCCGCGCGGTGCCGAAACTCGCCAACGCCACGCAGTAGGCCCCACCCGCGAAGCAGACCTCGCTCTCCAGCAGCAGCGCTCCCAGACGCTCGCGGAAGTGGTCACGGCGCGAGACGGCGGCTAGCCATGCCGCGGTGCGCCGCTCGCGCCAGCTGCCCTCGAAGAGGATGGTGAGCTCGGCGTCGGTTACAGCCCTCGCATCAGCGGCCAGGGCATGAACGAATGGCTCGTACTCCTCGCGCGGCATGCGAAGTACCGCTCCGCCAAGCTTCAGGTAGCGGCGCGCAGGGAGGCAATAGCGGCGGTACAGGGCCTGTGTCTCGGGGTCGTAGCGGATCACCACCCCATCCTCTCGCGACGAGCACGCAGCTGATGGCGCGCGGCGGAGTAAGCCTGCCGTGGACCTGAGACGGGAGGGGCGCCAACTGGGACCCAGGTCGGGTGAGCAGGTTTTCGACAGGACGCAGCGTCACTGCTCCACAGAAGATGAGCCAGAGCCGGTTCTCGTGAACAAAGCCAGTCCGGCCAAGTCATTCTGAAACGATCAGTTAGGGATCCCGTTATCCACAGCCCTCCGCAGCCCGCGCCCCCTTCGTGGATTGTTGTGCCATGAGCCGCCCGATCCGCACATGGCGCCCGCCCGACCCGCAGGAACCGCGCGCCGTCCGCAGGGCCCGTCAGATACGGGAACTGGCGTCCCTCGCACCCGGCGGCGTCCTCTTCACCGCGAGGGCCCGGGAAGCGGGCTGGCCGGCGCACCCGCTGTACCAGCGGCTGGCAGCGGCCGGCTGGCAGCCCATCCACCCGGGTGCCTGGGCAGCTCCGGGCCGGCTGGTGGACTGGCTGACCCACGCCTGGGTCGTACAGAGCCTGCAGCCCCACCTGGTGTGCAGCCACCGCACGGCGGCAGCCCTGCACCTCGTCGAGATCCTCGACCCTTCGCGTACCTGCCATGCCACCGAGTTCACCGACCCGCGCCCCGGCGCATACCGCCGCCGCCCGGGGACCCGCGTCCACCGCCTGCCCCTCGACGCGGCCGACCGGACGGTCCGCCGGGGGCTGACCACCACGTCGGCCGCCCGGACGGTGGGCGACCTCATACGGTGCCTCCCCCGCGACGAGGCCGTCGCCGCCGCAGACTCGGCGCTCGCCACCCGTACGGTACGAGGAGTCCAGCGCCCGCCGCTCGTCCACATGGCCGCTCTCCGCGCCGAGCTGGCCACCCACCGGCGGGGGGCGGTGCGGGCGCGCGCCTGGCTCCCCCTCACCGACGCCCGGTCCGGCTCCCCGGCGGAGACCCTGGCCCGCCTCCACCTGCACGACGCCGGCCTGCACCCGGAAACACAGGCCGCCCTGCGCACACCGTCCGGCCGCACCCTCCACCCGGACTTCTTCTTCCGGTCCCACGGCCTGGTGGTCGAGGTCGAGGGCTACGCCTGCCACGGCACCCGCGAGGCCCACGCCATCGATCTGCGCCGGTTCAACGAGCTCCAGGCCTGCCCCGAGGTCCGCCGCGTGCTGCGCTTCACCGCGGTCGAGGTATTCCGCCACCCCGACCGCGTGGTCACCCAGATCCGCGCGGCCCTGGCGGCCCTGCACCCGTAACCGCCCGCGATTCAGGAGTGCTTCCTCCCCAATTCACGCCGAGGCCCGACCTCAATACGCACACGATGAACCCCATTTCGCAGGCTTCTTCGCCGGGGCTGCGTCACACGCTGAGGACCGCGTTCCCGTACACCCGCCACGGCGACTGCTCCACCGACTCCAGGGCCGCCAGCTGCGGGTGCCCGGACGCGATGCCCTCCCGTACGGCAACGGCGTCGGGCCACCTGTCGAGACCGGCCGTGCCGTCGACGACCACCCCGTCCCAGTCCGTCCCCGCGGTCGCACCCTCGCGGTCGACGACGAAGCCGATGCACAGCACGGACGCCCGCCCGACCGTCAGCCTGATCGCCCGTACGGCCTTCTCCAACTCCTCCGGGGGCAGCCCTCCGAGACCGAACTCGGCCACGGCCACCCGCGGCCCCGCCCGGCGGATACGCATCAGGACGTCCAGGTCATGGCTCACCCACAGCCGCACACCGATCCCGTCCAGTCGCTCCAGCCCGGCGATGGAGAGCAGCTGCTCCCTGGAGACCGGCGACCGGGTCCCGCCGGACACCGGCGATGCGGGGTCCTGGCTGTCGAGCACGATGCGCCCGGTGACCGGATGGGCCAGCCGGAGCCCCGCCGCTTCGAGATCGCCGAGCAGCGTCCCGGCATCCACCCGGGTCCAGCCCAGGTGGTACGAGTGGAAGAACCCGGCACCCATGGAACGCCTCACCCCATCACAGCGTGAACACTTCGCTTCGGCGCCGGTCAACCGGCTCACCGGCGAGAATATTCAGCCCCCCGGGCCCGCTGCGTAGGCCCAGGGACCCACCTCCCGACCCAATCCGGAACCGCGGGTCACGGCCTCCGGGCCCGCGCTCAGCGGAAGGCGGCCCGGTTGGCGGCCAGGAACTCGGCGAAGGTGCGGGGTTCACGGCCGGTCAGGTTCTTGACCTCGGGCGTTGTCGCGGCCAGGGAGCCGGTGCCGACGTCCGCCCAGAGGTGGGCGACGTCGAGGGCGAACTGTGCGGGTACACCCTGCGCCTGGAGCCTGGCCGCCATGTCGTCGCTGCTGAGGCCGACCACATCGACAGGCTTGGCCAGCGCGCTGGAGAGCTGCCCGGCGATCTCGGCCATCGTGAGCGCTTCGGGGCCGGTCAGCACGAAACTCCGCCCCGAGCCCGAGGGTTCGGTCAGCAGGGCGGCCGCGCACGCGGCGATGTCGTAGCAGTCGATGTACGAGACGGGCGCATCGACCGCCGGGGCGATGAGGCTTCCGTCGTCGCTGAAGGTGCCCGCTCCGGTGATGAAGTTCTGCATGAAGCCGCTGGGCTGGAGGAGGGCCCACTCGATGCCCGATGCCTTCAGGTGCTGCTCGATGTCCCAGTGCGCGCCTTCCGCGAGTCTGCCGCCCTGGTGAGCACGCCAGACCGAGATCTTGACCATCTTCGCCACACCGGCACGCACAGCCGCGTCGATGGCCGCCTTCTGCTGGGCGACCATGGGCTGCTCCGCCCCGTCCGCGGTGGGGACCGCACCTGCACCGTTGAGAAGGACCTGGTCGACGGCAGTGAGTGCCGCGTCGATCGACTCGGGGTCGTCGAAGTCTCCGACGACGTACGGGCAGCCGAGCATACGGCCCTTGCCGGCATCCCGGACGAGGGCTTTGAACGGCACCTGGAGTTGCTGTAGTTGCTGGACCAGATGCTTGCCGATGGATCCGGTTGCTCCGGTTACCAAGATCATGTGAAGCCCTTCCTCTAAGATGAGGGGTCCTCGGAATAATAAGTCGAGGCACCCTCGACTTGGCAAGGGGCAGATGGATGAGCGACGCCCGAACGCGCCGGCCGCGCGCCGACGCGCAGCGGAACCACGACCGCATCCTGGCGGCGGCGGACGAAGTGTTCCGCGAGCAGGGCACAGGGGCGTCACTGGAGAAGATCGCCCGCCAGGCCGGCGTCGCGATCGGGACCCTGTACGGGCACTTCCCGAACCGGCGGGCACTGTGCGCGGCCCTGCTGCGCGAACGGCACACGGCACTCTTCGAGTTCGGCGATCAGCTGCCCCGACAGGGCTCGGCACTGGACGCGCTCGCGAAGTGGATGAGGGCCGTCACCGCCCACGCGGCGGCGTACCGGGGGCTCGCCACGCTCCTGATGGAGAGCCTCGACGACGAGGCCTCGGAGCTGCACGAAGCCTGTGGACGGATGGCCGCGATCACCGAGGCCCTGTTGCACGCCGCCCGCGAGGCGGGCGCGGTACGCGATGACGTCACGGCGGCAGACGTGCATGCGCTGATGAACGCCGCCGCCTGGATGCGCGAGCAGGTGCAGGAGGACATGGCCGATCACCTGCTGGACCTCATGGTCAACGGCCTGCGCCCCGGCCATGAGCCGGTGAAGCGCTGAGCCGCGGTTCTCGGACGCCTGCCCCTACGAGCGGTCCAGGCCTCCGCGGCCGCGGCGCGGACGCTCAGTCGGCCGACCGGTCGCCCGCCCGGCGCGTCTGCTGGGCCAGGACGGCGGTGGCGCGTTCCAGGAGCTCACACAGCGCAGCGTGGTCGGCGGGCGAGAACGAGTCGGTGAGTGCGCGCTCGAGGATGACCACCTCCTGGTAGGCGCGGTCCAGCAGCACCTGACCGTCATCGGTCAGGGTGGCGATCTGCACCTTGGCGTGCACCGGCGACGCCTCCCGGCGGATGAGGCCCTTGGTCTCCATGTTGGCCAGCACGCTGCCCATGCTCTGCTGCGTCACCCCGCAGGAACGGGCCAGCTGCGCACCGGACATGCCGCCCTCGCGGGAGAGGGCCAGCAGCGCGGCGTACTGCGTCATGGCGAGCCCGTGGGTGCGCAGCACCGCCTCGTGGTGCGCCATCAGCGCCTGCTCCGCCCGCCGGATCCGGGTACAGAGGTACTCCTCGACCGGGGTGTCCACCATGCGCTCCCACTCCAATGACAGATTCATGGGTTGACTAAGGAACCTTATATACCTACGGTTCGAATATAAGGATACTGAGTCAACGCAAGGAGCTGTAACCGTGAAGGCAGTCATCCTCGACACCGATGACCAGTACCGGGTCACCGAACTCGACGAGCCCACCCCCGGCCCCGGCGAAGTCGCCATCCGCGTCGCCTACGCCGGGGTCCAGTGGGGGGACACCATGGTCCGGGCGGGCCACTTCCCCGTGCCCCGCCCCTTCGTCCCCGGCTTCGAGGCGTCCGGACACATCACCGCGGTCGGCGAGGGCGTCGACGCAAGCCGCGTGGGCCGGCCCGTCACCGCCCTGGTCACGGGAGGCGCCCACGCCGAGGTGGTCGTCGCACCGTCCGTACTCACGCTGGACACCGACGGAATCCCGCTGCGGTCGGCCGCAGGTGTCGGCTGGAGCACTCCGACCGCCTACGACCTGATCCATACGGCCACCCGCGTGCGGCCCGGCGAGAGCGTGCTGATCCACGCCGCCGCCGGCGGAGTCGGCACACTCGCCGCGCAGTTCGCCGCGTCGGCCGGGGCCACGCGGATCGTGGGCGTCGTCGGCAACGCGGCGCGGGCCGACTACGCCGCGCAGTTCGGCTACCACCAACTCCTGCTGCGCGAGGAGTTCCCGGCCAAGCTCGGCAACGAGCTTTTCGACGTGATCCTCGACCCGGTCGGCGGCCCGACCCGCAGCACGAACCTGGCCCAGCTCGCGGCACACGGCCGACTGGCCGCCTACGGAAACCTCAGCACCTTCGACCCGGTACTGGCCGATGCCAACGACCTCCTCATGCAGGGCAAGTCGCTCGTGACCTACAACAGCAACCTGCTCGGCCAGACGCACCCCGAGCGACTCGCCGACAGTGTCCGCCGCGCACTCGACCTCGTCGCAGAGGGCCAGGTGCGCGTGGACATCACCGCCGAGTTCGACCTGGCGGACCTGGCCACCGCCGTCCAACAGCTCGCCGACGGCACCACCCTCGGCAGGAGCATCATCCGCATCGCCTGACACGCCCGGACACCGGCGCAGAGGATTCCGACGCACAGGTCGCTCCCCCGTCGCACACCGCAGAGCGGGAACGACGCGGGGAGCAACCTCAGGCAGCCCGCCATGGCGGACCGGTTCCCGGTGGGCCTGCGACCTACCCGTCAGCCTTGTCCAGGCGCCAGGCAACCATTCCCGTGGCCCCCGGCATCCCCTCGGTATCGATCCCGACCTTGGCCGCTGAACCTGTGACGCGCAGCCGAATAGGGACGCCATCGCAATGCACGGTACGGCGGGCGGGGTTGTCCAGGGCTACGGACAGGGTCACTCCGCCTTGTCCGGCGCAGGCGACCGCCAACTCGTAGGAGCGCCCCCGTACCAGTTCCGGCTCGGTGTGGATTCCGTCGCTGACACGTTCAAGACCCGCCTCGACAAAAAGGGGATCACTGTCACTGACCTCCTCCGTGCCGAGAACTTCCTCGAGCTGCTTAGCGAGTTTCGCCTCGGTGCGGGCCGGCGCGTCGGAGGGGTTCGTCGGCTGCTGTCCCGGCCTGCTCTTCGACGCGCCCGGCCCGGTTGCCCCGCTGGTGTCGCTGGTGCACCCTGCGGCGAGAGCAACGGACAACACGGAAGCGCAACAGAGGACAAGGCGGCGCCGCATACGGCGCGGTGGCCGCGTCATGAACTTGTTGTCCAATATCGCCAACCGATCTCCTTGGTAGGAAGCTTCGCAGTACCTGATCCGATCTTCACCTTGCCGCATCGGTCTGGACTGGTTGTACATTCACCCAATTCACCTTGCACCCCCAGGAACCAGACAGCCTTATGGAGCGGCCGGATTCCACTTGCTGGAGGCGGTCCCGGGGCAGGCACGACGAAGCTCCTGGTAGTCGGCGGGTGTCCCCGCCTACCAGGAGCTTCATCGTTGCGTACTGCTTGGGCGCCCTACCGGGGAGGCGGCCCCGTGGTGGGCCCGCCTTCCGTGGTCGGCAGGATCAACAGGGTCAGCAGGGGAAGGTGCCGCTGTAGAGGGTGTGTCCGTACGAGGAGCTTCCGGAGCCGAAGCCGTAGATGCCGTCGTCGCTCCAGACCGCCTCGCGGAAGCCGTTGACACAGGTCGCGGCAGGCGCGATCGCGAAGCCCTCCAGGTTGTCTGCCGGCATGACGGCCGGGTTCGTGTAGGTCACGTCCGGCACGATCGCACCGGAGGCGTTGACCTTCATGAACGTGTGCGTCTCACCGCAGGTGTTGTCGCAGGTCGCGACGAGACGCTGGGTGCCGTCGTCGAAGGTCACGTCCATCACGGAGGCCTTTCCTGTCACGATCCTGCCGAACGTGGTGAAGGTGCCGTCGGAGTTCAGGCCGTAGACGTGCAGCGAGCCGTCCCACTCCAGGCCGGCGAAGAACAGGCCCGACCCGTGCAGCGGGTAGTTCGCCGGGTTGTAGGCGGCGCCGGTGAGCGGGTCGGCCCAGCCGTTCGTAGTCAGCCAGCTGTCCGGTACGTACCCGACGCCCTCGAAGCCGAGGTTGGCGTCATCCTTGCTGCCGGTGTCGAGCTGTGGAAACTGCGAGGTCATGTCCCACTGGTGAACCGGCGACAGCGTCGATCCGGTCGCCGCCGGGTCGAACTCCAGGATCGTGTCCTTGGGCGCCGTGTTCTTGGTGTTGTCGCGCTCGGAGGTCACGTAGATGTGGCCGTTGCTCCCGACCGTCAGACCCTCGGCGTCCGGTTCGCCGGAGCCGCCCGCGAAGCGGATCTGCTTGCCGGTCGCGCTCCAGGTCGCGTCCGGGACCCACTTGCCGTTGCTCTTGACCAGCTTGTACAGCCAGTTCTTGTTCTTGGCGGCCCACAGCACCGACGGGTTCGCCGGGTCGAACGCCAGGCCGCTCAGGTCGCGGCCTTCCGGGCCGGTGGACGTGGTGAACGCGCAGACGTTGTCCGCGATCGTGACGTCCAGCCCGCCCGGCCACGCCAGGGTGCCCGACGGGGTGGAACCAGAACCGCTGGGCGCCTCGGGGGTGCAGCCACTGGTGAGCGAGCCGCCGCCGCCCAGCAGCTGACCGGTCCCGGTGCCGCCGCCCCCCGTGCCGCCGCCGCTGCCCGAGCAGGAGTTCGCGCTTCCGGGCGTCGCGGTCGCGGCGGTCCGGAACCAGCCGGTGCCGTTGGCGCAGCGCTCGTCCGACGGCTTGGCACCGTCGGTCGCCCAGGTCACCGAGTCGATGGTGTTGCCGCTGCTGTCGACGAGGAAGACCGAGTCGTTGTCACCCAGTCCGATGGTGGAGTTGAACGTGACGTAGCCACCCGCGGGGATGCTGGTCGCGCTCGGCGAGGAGGACGAGATCGACACCGGAGCGTGGGAGGTGTCGCTGTCGACGTACTTCCACGACCCGACGCTGACCGCACTCGTTCCGCCGTTGTACAGCTCCACCGTGTCGGAGCCGTTCGAGGTGACCTCGTTGATCCGCGCCCGGCTCGCCGCCGGGATCGACGACGGGCAGCCCGAGGCGTTCGGGGCGCCGAACGTGGACGCCGAGGCGGCGGTCACCCACGTCCCGGAGCCGTCGCCGCAACGCACCATCGCCGGCTTGGCCTTGCCGGTCGCCCACTCGACGCGGTCGACCACCGTGCCGCCGGACGTATAGATGACCAGCTTGTCCGCATCACCCAGCCCCTTGGGCGAGTTGAAGGTGACGAAGCCGCCGGCCGGGATCGTGCTGGAGGACGGGCTGAACGACTGCGGCGAGAAGCTGTCGTCGGACATCTTCCAGCCGCTGATGCTCACTGCGGTCGAGCCGGTGTTGTACAGCTCCACCGTGTCGTTGTTCGACGAGGTGACTTCGTTGATCCGAACGTTCGGGTAACCGGTCGGGTCCGCGGCAGCCGCGGGCTGAGCGGCCAGCATCCCTGTGAGGAGCAGTCCTGAGAGCGTCAAAGCCGTGGCGCATGCAGAGGCGACGCCGGCACGCGAGTGTGAGGTAGGCACGAGGAGCAACTCTGGTGACACGATCTTGAAAGGGCGTGTACTCCAGCTGAACGCCACCTGCTGGCCTCCGGAACGCCGGACGCGCGGATGCGTCTTGCGTTGCGACGGGGGCCGCCGCGGAAAGGACTCGCGACCGGCTCCCGAGCGGGAGCGGGGACGGGGCTGACCGGATTCGAACCGGTGTCCTCCCACATGCGGTGAAGGCGCGACGACCACTGCGCTACGAGCCCCATCCCTGCCGCGATCATACGAACTTCCCTGCTCCCCCGCTCCGAGATTTCGAAGGGCATCCATTCCATGATGATCACCGTGGACCGGGCGCTTCGAAGCCGCCTGAGACGACCTATGGGGCTCGGCGACGAAGGCTGACGCCACCCTGATCAGGGCGGCTGATGCTCAAGGTTGCCGACTCCACAGAACTTGAGCCAGAGCCGGAAGCGTGAACAAGGTCAGGGGGTGTCACCCAAGTAGAGAGCGGCGAGCAGCGGGAGTCGGTGTCGCATCTCATCGGGGTCATCGAAATCGAAGTCTTCGCCCATGCCTTCGGAGGCTGCTTCGGAGCCGGCATTCCGTGAGGCGCTGTACTCGTTCCATGCCTCGTAGAAGTCCGCCCCATCCCCGGCGACGCGTTCGAACGCATAACTGGCCGCGTAGTTGACGGCCTCGTTGAACACGATCTCGTCGATGTGCGCCTCCGCAGCGGCTGCCACCGCCGGGTGCTCCGCAAGAACGTCCGGGCAAGCCGCCGCCCTCGCGTACCACTCGCGGCCCAGCCCGATCAGGCCGGCGCGGAAGTCCATGAAGCTGTCGTCCGAGCAACCGCCGCCGATGAGGTAGGCGGCTGCCCACACGTCCCAGCGGTACACGGCTCCGTGCGCCTCGTCGAAGCGTTCCTGGTAGCGGAGGATGTCGTCCTCCGTACGGGTGGCCAGTTCATCGACCAGGGCTTCGGCGAAAGGCTTGTCTGCGCCGGCAGAGCGAGCGGCCTCGATGACGGTCCAGAATTCCGAGGTGTCCATGGCTGGGAACTCTGCCAGCCGGGTACGACATCGGCTCCTGCTGAAGCGGGGGCCTCGGTCCGCTCGCGACCCTGTCACTCACGGGCCATTCGGACAGACGAGTCACGGCGGCGGCACAAGTGCCGTGCGGTTCTCACTGCGATCGCACCGCGGGAGACGACGGACCGGTCCCCCTCCAGTACATCAATGAGTAATCGCATGTCCCATGGTCCTTCGCCCGTCGCACGTCTCGTCCGATCATGGGCAACGACGCCCAGAGACCGGTTTTGGTTCATGGAGGCAAGCCAAGTCCGACCCATGCCGGAGGATGGGATCGTGCTGCCCTGCGTCTATCGCGTCACCAAGTACGACCCCGCCGACCGTGACGAACACGGCCACTACACCGGCGCCGACAACACCGTCAGCGACCACGGCCAGGTCGAGGATGCCTATCTGCAGGCGGTCCAGGCACTCTCCGCGGACGCCGGGATCAACCACCTGACCGTACGCGAGCCGCAGGTCCCTCCCTCGCCCACTTCGGCATCGAGCAGCCGCTGGACGACCTCGGTCCGGACGGAGTCTTCCCTGCCGCGGGCCCGGTGTCAGAACGTCGCCCGGTCGAACGGGGTGGCGAGCGGTTCCAACGCGCCGGCCGCCCGCAGCACCGTGTTGGCCTCGATGATCGTCTCGTCGGACGGGGCCTCCGTACCGCCGCGCGTGAGGTCGATGAGCAAGCCGCCCGCAGCGGTACGGGTATACGTACCCGGCAGCCCGTCGGGCGCCAGCGCCGCACGCCGGGCGGACAGTTGGACGGCCCGGCCGCAACGGGGATCGGAGTTCTTGAGGGCGAAGTGCTTCGACACAGCCCTGAGCTGGGACCTGTTGTACACCTGCCCCGTATCGGTGTCCCACGCATCCGCGATGATGTGGAGGACCTCGGGGGCCCGCCGGATCACTTCCGCGTCCTCATCCACTGTGCGCGAGCCGAAGGAAACCGAAACCGAATTGGTGACGTACGGGGAGGACCCACCCGCGTGGATGGCGACGACCACTCGCGGCATCCCGGGGCTGTGCGCCCACAGGGAGGCCGTGTAACCGGCCACGTCGGGGTCCGGCCCGGTGTTCCTCCGCTCCACGTACTCGGTCAGCGCGGGCACTGCGGGAGTCAGCATGGGGTCGGACGGGAGATCGTTGCCCGCCTCGTGCCAACCGTGGAAGCTCGTGGCGTCGAGGCCCCTGAGGCCCTCGAATGTCGCGAACCACCTCTCGGCGATCGACCGCAGGCTCTCCGCCCGAGTACCCCAGAACCCATTGACACCGACATCCAGCACGACAGACTCCCTGGGCGACGGCTTCCCGGCACCGTGATCAGCGATCAGCTCTTCTTGTCCGGTCCTGTCCGGAACCCGATGGTCAACCGGTGACGTCTCCGGGCGTATCGATCACCTCGACGTCGATGCCCCTGTCCTCGAACATGATCCTCGCGGCCTCGGCCACCTCCGGATCGGACATGTGCCATTCGACCGGTTTCCCACGAGCCGCGTCCAGTTGACGGGTCGCCTGATCGGCCCACCGGTCGGCTATGCCGGATGTGAGCCTGCCCGTCTCCGCATTGTAGAAATCCGGCCCCCGGTACCCGTACTTCGCCTCCAGATAGGTACCGCGGGTCGAGTCCCAGCCGTCGAAGTCGACCGGATTGCCCGTGAGTTTGTCGAGTTCGACTCGGTACTCCTTCCCGCGCGCCACCTTCGAGATCTGCTCCTGGTAACGCGCACCCATTTCCGTCGGATAGTTCCAGACACCGGGCTTTATCGACTTCCACTTCCCGTCGCCGTTGTCCTTCGTGCCGGCGCGCGGATTCGTCAGGTCGTTGTACCAGGCGGGCTTCGGGGCGTTCTTCGCCCGTTCGAGCTCCTTCTTGCGCTTGGCCGCGTCGGCGGCCTTCTTCGCCTCGTCGGCCTGCTTCTGCGCCTCTTCGGCAGCGGCCTTCTTCTCGGGGTCGACCTCGTCGCACTCCTTGGCGAGGAGCAGGACCGGCACGGTCGCCCGCGCCGCCGCCAGGGTGCCCCTGCCGGAGCCGGGCAGTCCCAGTCCCGCACCGCCCCCGCCGTACGGGACGTGCAGGCGTCCGCCCAGTCCGACGGTGCAACCGGTGAGCCCTGCTTCGTCCGCAGCCTCGTCCGCGTGTTCCTGGGCTTCGTCGGCGGCCTTCCTGGCGCCCTCGACGTCCCCGTCCTTGGCTGCCTTCCTGGCCTTGGCCGAGGCGTCCGCGGCCTTCTGGGCCACCTCGCCCAGCCTGCCGAGTTTCCCGAGCTTGCCCAGTTTCCCCAACTTGCCGACGAGCTTGGCTTCGCCGTATCCGGGGATGAAGAGGGACCCGATGTTCCACAGGCCGGTACCGATCGCTTGGCCCTCGTTGCCGTCCTTCCACAGATCCCGTACCTCATCACCGATGAAGACGTCGTCCAGGACCTTCAGCCCGGTACCGCCGGATGCCTTCGTCCAGTCCCAGGCAGCCCCGACGTAGTCGCCGTCGGACCACTTGTCGCCTGCGCCCTCCGAGTCCTGGGACCACTTGTCGCCGAGACTGCTGCCGTAGTCCATCAGGCCGTTCCACGCCTTGACGGGATGGAAGACGGTGTCGATCGTGCCGGTGACGTCACCCCACAGGCCGTTGGCGAACACACCGGTGAAGAAGCCGCCGGTCTGATGCCCTGCGCAGGAGAGGAACGCGCCGAAGCCAGAGGTGCAGCTCTCGCCCTCGTCGTCGCCCTCTCCCGGATCACCGCCGTCCGCCCCCGCGGAGGCGTCCACGTCGTCGCCGCCCTCGTCCACCTGAACGACCGTGCCGCCACTGCCACCGGAAGCGCCGGCGCCTCCGGAGTCCGAACCGCCACCCGAGGCACCCGCCCCGCCCGCGTCCGCCCCGCCCGCGTCGGCCCCACCCGCATCCGTACCGCCGGCCACGGTCGATCCGTCCCCGCCCGTGCCGCCGGAGCCGGTCCCACCGGCATCGGTACCACCGGCCACGGTCGACCCGCCAGCATCCGTACCACCGGAGTCGGCGCCCTCACCGGCCACCACGTCACCGCTGCCCGGCGCCGGGCACGAACTGCCGATCACTTCACACACCGCACTGCGGAAGCCGCCGGCGATCTGACCGCCGATCCCCGCCGCCATCAGACCGCCGATGAGCGCCACGACGACCAGCACCAGCCCCACGTACTCCAGGGCGCTCTGGCCGCCGTCCCTGCGCCACCTGATCATCCGCGCGATGCTGAACCGCCGGTGATCGGCCCGCTGCTCCATGCGCAGGCCGAACCAGTCACGCGAACTGCGGCGCAGCAGCAGGAGCAGGACGACGACAGGAATCACCAGCTGCGGCGCACCCTGCCCGCCATCGCCCAGAGCCGCCAGTGCCCCGAGGACGAACCACACGTGGACGGCAATGAGTCCACGCCAGATCCAGACATCACCCGTCCGCACATGCAGCGACAGCGCGAGCCCTGCCGCGCCCGGCAACGCCGCGTACAGCAGCAGCCCGAGCAGCTCTCCGTCGATGGCGTCGGCCGACGACGCCAGCGTCAGTACGCCGATGCCGCCGAGGACCGTGAAGGCGAACAGCAGCCCAACGAGCAGCAGTACCGCCTGCAACGGCCTCGGCAACGACTGCCTGCCCGCCGGAGCCGGTATGTCTCCGGCACCGCCCGAAACCGCGAATCCGCCTGTGCCAGACATGCTGCGTCCCCCAACCAGCCGTTGCGCGCGGAGAGTTCACACACTCCATCGGACCACGGCACGGCGCGCGAAGCATGGGCCCCAGGACCCAATCCACCGGATTCAGACGCCCAGTCGCCGACCATGACGGCCGACAGGCACTGGGCGCGGCGACGGCGCCCGTCGCAACAGGCGGCTCCTCCCTGTCCATCTGCTCTGACGCCCGTCAGCCTCCGTGCCTGCCCGTCTCACCAGCGCCAGCCGGCCGTGCCGTCGCCATGGATGCGCAGCATGAACTCGGTGACCCGTTCGCCGTCGGGAGACGTAAGGGTGAGCGCAGCGCCTATCCGGGTGCAGCACGCGTCGATCCGCTCCCAGTCCTCCTCGTCGGCAGCCCGCTCCTGCTCGGCGAAGACCGGGCGGAACTGTTCGAATCCCGGGAGGGTCTCGACTTCGGCGTGGATCCAGGGCATGTCGCCGCCGGTGACCGTCAGCCGGGCGATCTCCTGGCCGTCGTGGTGCAGCCGCCAGAGGCCTCCGGCGGTCAGGTTCGGGTTGGCCATGTCCTCATGGTGGCAGCCACCACTGACAGAAGGCGGGGCCTCACGGCAGCGGTGTGGATGCCGCTGCCGTGAGGCCCCTTTTGGGCCGTGCGGCGAGCCCCGGGAATGTGCGGGTACTCCCCGGACGGTTCAGCTCTGCGAACCTTCGGCGCGGAGGAAGGAGACCTCCACCCGGCGGTTCTTCTTACGGCCCTCTTCCGTGCCGTTGTCAGCGATCGGGTACTGCTCGCCGTAGCCCCGGATCTCGAACGTGATGCCGGACCCCGACAGCGACGACTCCAGGACGTTGTGCACGGCCTCCGCACGCTGCTTGGAGAGAACGTCTCCGTGCGCGGAGGAGCCCAGGTTGTCGGTGAAGCCGAAGACACGGACCTTCTTCGCGTCCTGCTTCTTGATCTCGGCAGCGATCGCGTTGATGCGCCCGTTGGCCGCGGAGCTCAGCTTGGCACTGTCCTTGCCGAAGAGGACCTCGGCCTGGAGTGCGAACTTGATGTCGGTGTTGGTGTCCTCACGACGCTCTTCCCCGCCCAGGTCCTCGATGACGGACTTGATGTCGAGGACCTTGGGCGCGGCAAGGGTGGCACCATCCGGCAGCTTGAGATCCGTGTCGTTCGGATCCACCTTTACCGGCACTTCTGCGGACGCCGACGGGTACGGGCTGTCCTCTGCTGCGGCGTCGGGCGCCGCAACGACTCCGAAGGCCATTGCCCCGGCAAGCACGGTCATCGCCACCCGGGCCCGGACCCCCTGGGTGCTAATGATGGCGCTACTCATCAAGAGATCTCAATCGTCGCGTTGGCGAAGCCCGGGAACTGAAGGTCGACCTGACTGGTCGACGCGGCAGGAGCCGGGAACTGTGCGAAGAAGGTGAGACTCTTTCCGGCCTCGATGCTCGGGTCGAATCCGCTCGTCGTCAGCGGCCTGTTGTCCGTGTCGCGAAGCACGTAGTAGCGCTTCTTTGCCTCTGAATCCACCAAGGTCATGGCTGCGAGCGACCGTCCGGTGCCGGCGACGGCCTGCTCCTCACCGCTCCATTGGATCGGAGTCGTGTACAGACCGCTGCCTGTGTTCTTGAGTTGTCCGCTGATGGTGAGGAAGCCGCCGGTGTCGCGCTTCGCCGAGTTGATCACCATGTCGATTCCGGAGTCGCTCTTGATCGTTACCAGAACCTTGCTGGTGTCGGGTACCGTCTCCCCTTCACCCTTTCCGGAGTCTTCAGCCGGCTTCGACGAAGAGGCGGACGAACTCTCCTTCTCACCCTTGCCTGAATCACCGCCGCAGGCGGCCACGGAAAGGGTGAGGCCGGCCGCAAGAATTACGGCCGTTGCTGCTCGGCGCAGCTTCCTCACGTGCGGAGTACTCATCAGTCAAGGTCCTTTACGATCGCGGTCAATCTTCGGCTAGGCGTACGGTGAAGAGATCGGTCATTTCCGGCAGAAGCGCCAGATCCTTGGGGTCGATCACCCACACCTTGGTGTCACAGGCGAGCGCGCCGGGCGACGGCGACGACAAGTCCGGGTTCGGGACGAACTTGCAGCGAGGTTCGACGACAGCCACTGAAGTGGCCTTCGCGCGCTTCCCCTTGGTACCCGGAACCAGGTTCGCGCTCATCCCTTTGTTCGACTCGACACCGACCCGGAATCCCCAGCGGCCATCGAAGAGCATGCGGCACTCGACGCTGGTGGCGTCGTTCTGCGCAGCGAAC
Source organism: Streptomyces sp. NBC_00683 (assembly GCF_036226745.1). Lineage (NCBI taxonomy): Bacteria > Bacillati > Actinomycetota > Actinomycetes > Kitasatosporales > Streptomycetaceae > Streptomyces > Streptomyces sp. NBC_00683. The sequence continues at coordinate 3,294,134 of NZ_CP109013.1, forward strand.
CTCGACGCCTTCCCACAACCGTTGTGGGTACCGGGGAAAGGGCTGTTGAACAGGAGGGCGAGGTAGGCCCTGTCCAATATGTGGGCTCGCAGGTCCAGCGCTTCCAGACTGCGGGACTGCTGGGCTGCCGCCAACGCAGAGGCATCCGCCGCGGTCTGGGCACCGTTGCGTTTGACATCCGCTTCACCGAACGCAAAGAAGATCAACGCGAGAAAGAGCAGGCCCGCCACCGCTGTGATGTACAGCGGTGCGGCCTGCCCTGACTCGCTGTGAGTCCGCGGACTCACTTGTTGAGAACCTCGTTGATCTTGGTGGTGAACTTGTTGCCGATCGTCGCACCCATGTTGGTGTTGAGCAGCGCAACGACGATCGCCACAACCAGGATGGTGATGCCCACGTACTCGATGGCGCCCTGACCCTTGTCGCTGCGACGCTTCATCGCCTCGACGGCCGTGTTCTTCCAGCCGTTGACGTAGGTCTGCGTGGTGGTGGCGGCCTTCAGGGTGATGTTCGACATGGTGTTCCCCTCCAAGTTCGGCCGACCGTGAGTCGGCCGACACTGCTACGTAAGTCTTCGTGTCGTCCGCGCTTCCGGCTTCCTCCTGGCCGGTCTCGCTTTCGACATGAGAAACGTACGTCGGGACAACACCCGCCCACATGGGCCTGCGGGCCCAACTCCGGGCCCATTGGTTCAGTTGGGCCTTCGGGCCCACGGCGCGCTCAGCCACGATTCGTCGACCCCCCGGACGACGCACGGTGCCAGTAGGCGATGGCCTCGCCCCGGCTGCTGGCGTTCAACTTGGCGAAGATGCGGTTGATGTGGTTCTTGACGGTCTTCTGGCTGATGAAGCAGGTGGCCGCGATCTGCTGATTGGTCATGCCCGACGCGATCAGACCCATCACTTCCACCTCCCGTTCGCTCAGCTCGTCGACCATTCCCTGAGGCGCCATCGAGGATGCCTCTGAAGTTGAATGTGCCACAGAAGGTTGCGCAAGCGAAGCCTTTTGAGCGAACTGGGATTGCCCCAACTCCGCTCGCCCTGAGCTGACCTGGCCATTCGATCCCGATGTGGGGATTGCCCGGTCCCGCGCGCTGTGTGCGGATGCAGATTGATGTCCCGGAGGGGACGCCGGTCGGTACCCCTGTCCGGTGAAGGCCGTTCCGAGCCCTTCAGGCAAGGGCTGGCCACCCTGCCCCGACGGACTGGCGCCCCCTCGCACCGACTCCAGCAGAGCGCTGGACGCCGAATACGTGAAGTGGGCCCGCCCCTCCTTCGTGTCCCGCACAGCGGCCACGAGCTGGTCCGCAGTGAACTCGCCGTGCACGAGGTACCCACCGGCGCCCAGCCGCAGTGCCTCGTGGACAATCTCGCTCTCGCGGCTGTAGGTCATCATCAGGACCGGTGCGAGGCGCACCAGGTGGGGCAACGCGGAGATGCCGTCGACCCCTGGCATACGCACGTCCAGCAGGACGACATCCGGGCGGTGCTGCACCGTCATTTCGTAGGCCTGACGGCCGTCACCCGCCTCCGCGACCACATCGATGTCGTCGCGGCCCTGCAGCAGAACCGTCAGCCCGGCGCGTACGACCGGATTGTCGTCGGCCACAACGACCCTGAGGGGCATCGGTGGGGGCATGGCCGCAAGGCCGGGGAAGGCAGGAAGCTCTCCGGATGCCGCGGCGGTCGAGGCACCGGAGGTGTGGTGGGAACTGAGCGGGCTGGGATGCGAGGACGTGTGCTGCGAGACATGCGGGTGCTGTGTCCACTGCTCTCCGGAGCTGCGGGAGATCTCGTCCGACATGGTGCGGCCTCCTCTCTCAAGGGTGGGGACTGTGTTGTAACTGTTCGTCTGTGAGCGTCAGTTTCGGTTTCATACGTGTTGGCCGGGGACCTGCCCGAGCGGGGGCCGGTACTCCGGGGTGCTGGGGAGTGCGGGAGGTGCCAGATCCATCGCGGCGAGCGAGAGGTCCAGGCGTACCTCGGTCCCCCGTGCCGCTCGGCCTCGGCCGATACGGATGCGCGCGCCGATGGAAGCGGCCCGCTCGACCATGCCGACCAGGCCGAAGTGGCCTGCCTTACGGAGGTCGGCGAGCGACGTGCCCGGGGGCAGGCCCTCACCGTCGTCGTAGACGCTGATGCGCACCACGTCGCGGACCAAGCCGGCGGAGACGTCTACATAGCTGGGGCGCGCGTGCCGCTGGGCGTTCTCCATCGCCTCGGTCGCGATCGTGAGTGCGTGCCTCGCCACGGCGTGCGGAATGAGCGGAACGGGACCCTCACTCAGTCTGTGGAAGGCCGCCTTGACGCCATGGCGGCGCGCGAAGTCGCGCGTGCGTGCCTCCAGTTCATCGAGGACGTCCACGCCACCGTCCAGGCCGGACTCCCTACGGAGATCGGAAAGCAACTCCCGGGACTCGGCTGCGGCCCGGCGGGCGGACCGGGCGACGAGCTCCGCCTGGTGCTTGACCGTGAGCGGGTCCATGCGGTCCGCCGTGCTGGCCAGTCCCTCCGCCGCGAGTGCGAGGCCGTGGAGGGTCTTGGCGACGGAATCATGCATCTCACGGGCGAGACGGGCCCGCTCCTCCTCCACCGCACCGTTGACGGCGAGGCGGGCTCGGGTATCAGTAAGCGCCTGGGAGGCCGCGCCGAACCGGAGCAGCAGACCCCGCAGGGTGCTGCCGACCGCGCCCGCCATGATGCAGAGCCCCACCACGAGGAGCGCCGAGGCGTCCGCTTCGACCTTCTCGCTCACCCCGTACGCAGCAGCCAGCAGCAGCGACTGGAGTGCGGCGAAGATCGCACCGCCGCGCCAGCCGTAGACCAGGCCGGCAAGGAGCGGCGTGCAGACCGTGACGTAGGACAGCGTGGAGCCCGGAGAGGCCGCGAAGAGCAGGAGCGCACCGAAGAGCATGTCGGCGGCGAGCAGTGTGGGATGGCGCAGGAGGATCGGGCCGAAGCGCTCCCAGTCGCGCATCAGCACGTACGACACCATGACGGTGACGAGAACAGCGGCGCCCACGAGCCAGCTGCCGAGCTCGTCGTCGACCCCGTTGAGCGCGAACGGGGCGGCGAGCGCTGTCATCGCGAGCCGGAAGCCGAACAGCTGACGGCACAGTGCCTGGAGCGCGTTCACCTGTATCGGCAGGGCCGGCACATGGCCGGGCGTACCTGCCACCGTGGACGCGTCCGGACCGCCTGTCAGAGCGAGCTGCTCCGTTCGTGGTCCCATGGTTGGTTCACCTCCTCCTCTCCGTATTCGTCGCGTTGCACGCTCAGCCTCCGAAGACATCTCCGATGTTGACGTCGGCCGCGTAGTAGAAGCCCACGGCGATGAGGATCATCGTTCCGGGGAGCATGAAACTGGTGACGATGAGCGTGGCCTTGGGCACGGCCTTGGAGGCCTTGCGGCGGGCGTTCTGGGCATCCGTGCGGCGCATGTCGTTGGCGATCTGGATCAGGGTGTCCACGATGGGTGCACCGAGCTCCTCGCCCTGCTGGAGAGCGGAGACGAACATTGAGACCTGCTCCGACTCGTTGCGCTTGCGCAACTGGTCGAAGGCTTCACGTCGGCTCACACCCATATCCATCTGGCGGAGTGTGATGCGGAGTTCGTCGGCCCACGGGCCCGAGTACTTCTCGGAGACCCTCTCCAGCGCCTGCCGGAAGCCGAGGCCGGCGGAGACCACGACCGCGAGGACATCGAGGAAGTCCGGAAGGGTCCGGTCGATGTCGTCCTTGCGGCGCCCGATGGCCGCCCTGATGATCACATCGGTCCAGAAGAAGCCGTACACAGCCAGCAGGACGGCCAGGATGGGCTGCCCGTTCATCAGCATGGCCAGCGCCGCGATGGCGCCGAGGCCGCCGTAGACAGCTCGGCGAGCCGCATAACGGTCGACGGTCATACCGCCCGGGTTACCCGCCATGTCGAGCTTGCGGCGCACCTTGTCGACCCGCTTGGGGCCCATCATGCGCAGCACCCGGGGGGCGTATCGCATGCCGAGGCGGTCGATCGCGGAACCGGCCGCTGTCGTGCGGGTGGCACCGACTTCCAGCGCGACGGCCAGGTCCCCGGGGAGTTTGGCGTCGGCTCGGTACATGCGGATGCCGTGAAAGGCTCCGTAGACGGCGAGTCCGAAGACGGCCGCGATCAGAAGGTCCATGGTGTGTCCTCTCTCCTAATTCTTCGGGCCGTCGGATTCAGATACGGACGCGAGTGAGCCGGTTGATGAGGAAGAAGCCCAAGCCGTACAGGCCCGCCGCAACCAGTACGGCGATCCGGCCCGTTGTCGCGGCCGTCATGTCGTCCAGGGCCCCGTCCCGCATCCCGTTGATGATCAGCAGGAAGCCCATCCCGAGGATGGGGACCGCGACCGCTGTCACCTTCACCTGTGACAGGAGCGTGGTGACTTCTCGCCGGGTCTCCTTGCGCTCCTCCAGCGTCTCCGTCAGGTTGCGCAGCGAGGAGACGATCGTGCCGCCGGCCCGGTTGGAGAGGATCAGCGTGGACACCAGGACGGTCAGCTCACGGGAGGGCAGCCGTTCGACAAGTTCGTTGAGCGCGTCGTCGAGGGTGTGGCCCACGGCCAGCCGGTCGGCCACCCGCCGAAGCTCCTCCCGTGCCGGGTCGTCGAGCTCCTCGACCGCCATCCCGATCGCTGTGCGCAGAGCGAGTCCGGCCTGGGTCGCGTTGGCCAGGACGCGGGTGAGCTCGGGCAGCTGGTTGATGAACGCCTCGGTGCGTTTGGTGCGCTGGTAGTTGAGGAAGGCGTTGCCGCCCCACAGGCCGATGCACGCGGCGAGGAGTCCGAAGAACGACGCGAAGATCGACCCGATGACGAAGTAGAGGCCCAGCAGCGCGGCCACGACGTAGACGGCGTACTCGCCCGGCGTCAGATCGAGGCCCGTGGCCGAGATCTTGCGCTCGATGCGTTTGCCGAGGCTCGTCGTCCGCAGGCGCCGGTCGATCCCGCGGAAGCGCCGGACCCGCCCGCCGATCGTGACCTGCCCGGTCTGGGACATCCGGTCGAACAGGACCTGCCGCTGCGCCTTGCCCGCCGAGTAGCCGTGCACGCCGAGGACGGCGAACAGGCCGGCAAGCAGTGTGACTCCGATCGTCAGGAGCGGAAGATTATCCATGTCGGGCGGGGACCTTCTCAGTGAGCGGCGGGCAGGGACGGGGACGAACAGGACCGGGTCAGGCGGCGGACCGGCGAACGACGAGCTGCTCCTCCGACCGGGCGACACCGAACGCGGCCGGGATGGCCTCGCTCGTCATGTAGAAGCGCTCGGCGACGCGGCGAGGCAGCGGGTAGTACTCGAACTTGCCGACGACGCGACCGTCTGCGGCGATCGGCTGGGCGGCGAAGCGACAGACCGAGACGATGCGGTAGTCCTCGCGGCCGTGCGAGTCGACGACGGCGATCTCGGTGATGCGGCGCGAGCCGTCGGCGTGACGGGTCAGCTGCACGATCACGTCGACGGCGCTGTTGATCTGGTCGTGGATCGCCACGAACGGGATCTCGACCTCGGACATGGAGCTCAGCGTCTGCAGACGCATCAGCGCGTCCTCGGCGTTGTTGGCGTGGACGGTGGCGAGCGAGCCGTCGTGACCGGTGGACATGGCCTGGAGCATGTCGAGGGTCTCGCCGCCACGGACCTCACCGACGATGATGCGGTCGGGGCGCATACGCAGGGAGTTGCGGACCAGGTCGCGAATGGTGATCTGGCCCTTGCCCTCCACGTTCGAGGGACGGCTCTCCAGCGTGATCACGTGGGTCTGCTGGAGCTGGAGCTCGGCGGAGTCCTCGATGGTGACGATGCGCTCGCCGTTCGGGATCAGTCCGGAGAGCGCGTTGAGCAGGGTGGTCTTTCCGGTACCGGTGGCTCCGGAGACGATCACGTTGAACTTCGCGCGGACGAGTCCGGCGAGCAGCATCAGCATGTGCTCGTCGAGCGAGCCGAGGCCGATCATCTCCTGGAGCGTGAACGCCCGGGGGAACCGGCGGATGGTGAGGATCGGGCCCTTGAGGGAGAGCGGCGGGATGATGACGTTGACACGCTCGCCGGAGGGCAGCCGGGCGTCCACCATGGGGTTCGCCTCGTCCACACGGCGGTTGACCGTGGAGACGATGCGCTCGATGGTCTGCATCAATTGGTCGTTGGAGGAGAAACGCAGCGGGAGGAGTTCCAGCCGGCCCCCGCGCTCCACATAGACCTGTTCAGGACCGTTGACCATGATCTCGCTGATGGACGCGTCCTCGAGCAAGGGCTCCAGGATGCCGAGGCCGAGGGCTTCGTCGACGACCCGGCGGATGAGCTGCGAACGCTCCATGGAGGAGAGGACGGGGCCCTCACGGCTGATGATGTGGCCCAGCACGCGCTCCAGGCGCGCCCTGCGCTCGGCCGCCGCGAGGGCGGACATCTCGGCGAGGTCGATCTCCTCCAGAAGCTTGGCGCGGTAGATCCCGACCAGCTGGCTCTCCTCGCTCAGCCCGTTCGTCGGCTCGGGACTGGTGATGCGCGCCCGCAGACTCATGCTCTCAACTCCCTCGTGTGGTGCGGTGGTACGGCTGTCAGTCGCGTGGCATGGTGGCGCTCTTCGTGACTGATCCGAAGTCGAGCATCGGGAGCAGGGCGGGGATGGGGATCCTTACCGTCACCGTCGTCTCGTCGAATCCGGGACGTTCGACTACGGTGGCGCCGTCGGCCAGCCATCCGCTCATGGATTCCCGCGCCGCCTGCTGCGCGCTCGTGCTCGCCCGGTCGTACGAGGCGACGCGGGCCGCCGCGCGGGATGCCGTGCCGGCTTGCTGAGCCGCGTACACCGCGATGCCCAGCTGGACGACGGCGAGGGCGACGACGAGGAGAAGGGTGAGCACGCCCACGTACTCGATGGCAGCCTGTCCCTGCTGTGAGGTACTGCGCATCCTGCGGACGCGATCCGTCCTCGTACGCCGGGCGGGCTTGATGGGCAGGACGTGCGTCACCATGGTCCAAGCCTCTCCGTGTTGGCTGCGGCCTCGCCCGTCAGCGTCATCGGCAGGTTGAAGGCACCGGGGAAGAACAGCGGAACCTTCACGTCGACCGTGGCCTTCACCAGGCCACCGCCAGGGGTCACACCGCAGTCGAAGTCGGCGGCCCAAGCACTGGGCAGGTCCTCCCGTCCGGCCTTCTCGCAGGCCGCTTCCCGGCTCCCGTACGTGGACGTGGCCGCGGTGACCGCCTTGTCGGCGGCGTTGCCCGCCAGCATGAACGTGTAGCCGATCACGGCGCCCTGCCAGAGCAGGGCCAGCGTGACCAGGATCAGCGGGAGTGTGCCCGTGAACTCGATCGCGGTCTGTCCCCGGTCGCTCCGAAGTCCGCCCCGGCGGCCTCGTACGGCACACATGACCTCGTCACCCGGCGGCTCCGGTACGCCGGGTATGAGGTGTTCGGCTGCGCCTCCTGGGCCTGTGACAGGTCCCGTTCCTGGAAGTCTCATGGTTCAACTGTCCCCCTCGGTCGCATCGTTTCGCTCGTCACTTCACACGTCCGCGCCGGCCACCGATTGCACCTCGGTCACCCTTGAACTTGCCCTGCTTGTCCGCGTTTTCGGCGTTCTTGACCAGTCCCAGATCTCCCGCGAGTCCCCACAGTGCCTGCTTCACCGTGGACTTGGCCTCCAAATCCTGCATTCGGCCCGCGTCCACGACCGCCTGCAGTTCCTTGAAGTTCGCGGGGATGACGATCCGGGCCACCTTCGTGGCCGTGATCTTCTCGATCAGTGGCGGCTGGATCTCCGTGTTGCGGGTGTAGCGGTTGACGACCGTGATCGTCTCCTCCGCCTTCCGGATCTGCAGCCGGTCCCAGAGCCGGACCATGCGTTTGGCGGCCCGGACCGTCACCACGTCGGGCGTGGTCACCAGCAGGGTCCGGTCCGCCATTTCGATCGCTGCGGCGTTGGCCGTGTTCATGTGCGTACCGCAGTCGATGATCACCACTTCGAAGCGGTGCCTGAGTGCGCTGATGGTCTGGCGTACGACCCGGTCGCTGACCTCCTCGCCCCGCTCCCCCTCTCCCGGAGCCAGCAGCAGCCCGATTCCGGTGTCGTGGTTGAACAGGGCGTCCTGGAGCACGCGGGGCGAGATGTCCTGGATGGTGGAGAGGTCGACGATCGACCTGCGGAACTGGACGTCGAGGTACGAGGCCACGTCGCCGGACTGCAGGTCCAGGTCGGCCAGTGCGACGGTGTGCCCGGACGCCCTGGCCGCGAGGGCGAGCTGGACGGCGGTGACCGTCGTGCCGACGCCGCCCTTGGCGCCGCTGACGGTGACGACCGTGCCGCCCGGGCCGGTGAAGACGTCCGCACCCTGGCCCAGGTGGCGGCGGACGCCCACGGACCAGGCCGCGGCGGCCTGTACTCGCTGGGCCAGTTCCTCGTACGAGATCGGCAGACCGACCAGGCCTCGCGCACCGGAGTCCATGGCGGCCGAGTAGAGCCCCGGGCTCGCGTCGGTGGTGACCAGCACGACCCCGACCGCCGGGAAGCGGAGGGCCACCTCCCGGATCAGCTCGAGCGCTGGAACCGGACCGATCCGCTCATGCACCAGCACGACCTCGGGCAGCTCGTCGAGGGACTCGCCGGCCAGCCGTGCCAGGGTGTCGAGCAACGAGGTCGAGTCACCCAGAGGCCCGGCCGGCTCCGCGTCGGGGAGCTGGCTGAGCAGTGTGGTGATGGATCGGGCGGCGTCGGCATCACCGACGGCCGGGAGGATTCTTGTGCTCATCCGGCCCTCACTTGTTCTTGTCTTCGTCGAGGTTGTAGCTGCCCTCGCCCGGACGGAGCGTGGTCGGACTGTTCTCCGGGAGGAGGGCGAGGCGTACGTGCTCGGCGAAGGACTCGGCGTAGGCGACGCGCTGGGCGTCCGTGGTGTTGAGGGCGAAGGTGATCGGCACCGCCTCGCTCGGGCCGCTGTTGCGGTCGTCCCGCTTCGGGTCCAGGGCCGTCAGCTGGCCCACGTCGATGACCTTGGCGTTGGGCACGATGACGCGTGAGGTGGCCTTGTCGCCCTCGTTCTCGGCGGCGAAGGTCGCGAAGATGTTGACGAGGTTGCCGGGGCGGATCTTGCCTGCGACACCGGTCGCGGCGTCGATCATGATGGCTATCTCCTGCTCGCCGTTCTCCACCCTCGGGCGTTTGACGAGCATGTCGTCCTGGAGGAGGGAGCCCTTGCGCAGCTGGGTGACGGCGATCTTGCCGTTGATGATCGCGAGGTCGGTGACCGCGTTCTCGGACAGCCAGCGCTTGGGCATCTCGACCTTCTCGAACTGCCCCGGTTCAAGCGCCGTGTACGGCGCCACGTCCGTTTTCACCTGGTAGGCAGTCACCTCCGGTCCGACCTTCGAGTTGACGTCGCTGATCACCGAGAGCACACCGGCGAAGGCGCCGAAGGCACAGAGGACCGACAGGAGCAGAAGGATGACGCCGCGGCGTTGCCGTGAGTTCATGAGCGGAGCAACCTCGTTGGGAGACGTGGGCCGATGAGCGGGCAGATGGGCGGAGCGGTTTCGTGCCGTTTCGGATCATGAGGCGGAGCGGGGACGTGCGGGGCCGTGCCGGACGGGCGTGGGGACACCGGAGCCTTTCGGTCCGGGCTGTCCTGTCCGGCTGTCGAGGAGCACAGCGGGGACGCACGGTGCGGTGTTCTACGACCCTTGGCGCATGGGTGTTCCTTGGTTCAGGACACCGGAAGCGCGCGTTTGGTTCTCCTGCGGCTTCAGTGGCGCCGAGCACAACCCACAGCGGTCGCCGATGAGTTCATTTCCGCACCAGGTGCAAACCTCCCTGCGGACCGAAGAAACCAGCTGGTAGATGACCGAGATATCGGGCAGGAAAGCAGCGAATTCGATCATCTTCGACGTGCCCCACCAGCCCGGTGAATCCGAGGGCAGTGCGACTTCGTGCACGGCCTGGACCTGCCAGGCCGGTGCGATCGTGCCGGTCACCCAGTCCGACTGCAGCTGGCCCTTGGCGACCAGCAGGTGCGTACCGAACTCCGGGCCGGCCAGCTCTCCCGTACCGATCTTGATCAGCTGGGGGTTCGGGTTGGCGAGCACCCCGAACTGCGAGCCGGGCACCCATGACTTGGCGTGGGCCTTCAGGCTGACGGGGACCCGGTCGAGTTTGGTGACCGAGTTGAGGAGGGCGCCGGCGTGGATGTAGTGGGCGAGCAGCCTGGCTGCGGATGCCACCACCCCGGCGCTGAAGTCGCAGATGGACAACTGCCGGAGCTGACGCACCAGGACGGCGAGTCCGAGAGGCGGGAGATCCACCTTGAGCAGGGCGATCCGATCGCTCTCGAGCATGTTGCGGATGGTGTGCAGCCGCCGCTCGTGGGCGGTCGCGATGTTGGCCGGATAGACGGCGATGACATAGCCGTGCTGGTCGAGCAGCACCTGCATGTCCACCAGTGCCTGGTCCAACGCCTGGTTACCGGGCGCTTGCAGGAGCGCCGCGGGCGGCGTCTGCTGGTCGGTGGGCGGTAGGACCAGGTCGGCACTGGTCACTGCTATTGCGGTCGGCACGCTGTTCCCCGTTCGGCTCCGGCCGCCGCGTACCGCCGGCCGCAATCGCTCCCTGCTCCGTGCTCCTGATCCAGCACTTTATCCACGTACCCGGATGCAGAGAACACCTTTCGGCCCCCAGTAAGTCACTCCACAGCAGTTCCACACAGGGCCCGCGTACCCAAATCGGGAGATGTGACCGGTCGTTAAATTCCGTACCAGCAAAAGGTTTAATCATGTACTTCACGATTAGGCGTGATCCACTCCCTGTTGTTGCACGTCAGCACGGTGAGGGCGGTTCCCGTTCCGCCACGGGACGCGGAATCCGGGCCCACCTCGCACTCTGGGCCCGGATTGGGGCCCCAGGACCCACGCCCGCAACCTGCTTCGCTCCGTAGTCTCCGGTTCCTGCCGGCGGTGGCTGCCGGGTGCGAAGGGAGCTCCTCGAATGGATCAGATCGGGCGAATACCGTCGCTTTCCGGGCGGCGGGGCAACAGGAGCTGGTACGGCCTGCCGCTCGACGACCGCGGCGCCACCGCGACGGAGTACGTGGGCATGGTCGTGGTCGTGACCTCGATCATCGGCGCGCTCACCGCGACCCAGGTCGGCGGTCGCATCGCCGAGCGGTTCAAGTGCGCCGTCACCTTCGGGGAGTGCGGCAGCGGCGGAGAGAACCAGGCGGCTCCCAAGACGGACGCCGACTACGAGCCACCGCTCTGTCAGCTCTCCTCCATCTCCGACAAGGCCGGCGCGAAGGCCAAGGTCCTGTTCATCGAATGGGGCGAGGAGTACGGCTTCCAGCAGCAGACCTTCCAGTCGAAGACCGACATGAACGGTGACGGCAAGGTCGACGAGAACGACCAGCAGGTCACCATGACCTTCACCGACGCCGCTTCCATCGCCGCCAAGAAGGACTGGAAGCCGGGCGCCAAGGTCGGCAAGTTCGGTTCGGACAAGGTGGAGCTCGGGGCCGGCCTGAAGGTCACCAACGGTGACACCTGGGTCTTCAAGAGCGAGGAGGAGGCCAAGTCCTTCCGCGACGACATCGAGAAGCTCAAGACGTACGAGCTGGCCAACCGGCACGCCAATTCCCAGGGGGCCGGGCTCGGCAACGGCATCCTCTACCTCTTCGGCAAGGGCCCCATGGCCGAGGAGGAGAAGCTCCGCAAGAGCATCGACGAGAAGCTGGGCGACCGGCACATCAGCTACGGCAAGGTCGGCTTCGAGGCCAGCGCCGCCGCGGGTATCAAGATCGGTGCGGGCGACGACAAGAAGCTGAGCGCGGCGCTGGGCGGCAACTTCAAGTTCTCGCCCGAGGTGACCTGGACGGACAACAACTTCAAGGGAACCAAGGCGTACACGTACTCCGCGGCGATCGAGTACGGCACCAAGGCCTCCTACGAGGCCGGGCCGATCAGCGGGGAAGCCGGCGCCTCCACCACGCAGACCGGTTCCATCACCGTCACCCACGACAAGGAGACCGGCGAGCTGCTGCGCATCGACATGACGCGCACGGTGGAGAAGGGCAGCGTCAAGGACGGTGCCAAGGTCGGCGGCGACAACGGGAAGTCCGGTACCGACAAGCGCGGCGGCAGCGGGGGCGTCAAGGGCGGTGACTCGGAGACCGGCATCGAGGTGGTCACCAACTCGGTGGTGCTGAAGCCGGGACCGGAGGGCGACGCCGACCGGCAGATCGCACAGGAGTGGCTGAACGGGAATGGCAAGTACGGCATGCCCTTCAGCTACATGTTCAACGACAACGCGCCGACGTCGCGGCCGGGCGCCGACGACCCGTTCGGGCAGCTGCTCTTCGACAACGGGCTCTCCAGCCGGACGACCTACACCGGCCAGACCGAGGCCGCCGAGTACGGATTCGAGCTGAACCTGGGCCTCAGCGTCGGCTTCTCGGTGTCCACCGAGAAGAAGGAGGAGATGCTCAACGACGCGGAGTTCCTCGGGGCGCCGAACGGAGGCAGCCGGAGCTATGTGCCGTACAGCTACTGTGCGAACTGATCACGGCCGACAGGAGCAGCCAGCCATGGACAGCAGCGGAATCAAGCAGGACAGGACACCTCGCGGCGGACGCGCCGGGCGCGGAGTGGTCGCCGGGGGCCTGGTACTCGCCCTGGGCGTGTTCGCCGTCGGATGCGGCGACGACGCCGCCACCGGTACGACACCGCAGGGGTGGGGCAAGCTCACCACCCCGGCCGTCTCGGTGGCGCACCCGGTCGCCTTCAAGGAGCAGAGCGACGCCGAGCGCAGCAAGTTCAACGCCGCCGGGGCCCGGCTGACGAAGGACGGCAGGACGGTCGGGACCATCACCGTGCAGCTGGACTTCACCAATGCCGACTCGGTGGAGGAGGCGGCGATCGGCGCCGAGGCCGGCATCGCGCTCGGGGCGACGCTCAAGAAGCAGTCGGACGTCTCCGTCAAGGGTCCCGAGGAGGTGCGGGAGGCCAAGCGCGTCGAGTTCGAGTTCACCTCCGGCGGCGAGGACGGAACCCCCGCCAAGGGCACCCGCGTCAAGGGCGTGATCATCACGGGCCTGGACTCGGAGAAGAAGACGTACGCGGTCCGCATCGATGCCGCCAAGGGCACGCTGGCCGCATCCGACCTGGACCGGATCATCGAAAGCATCACGGTGAAGTAGGTCGTTCGATGCTGTTCACCGGCCGATACGGAGGCACACCCGCATGACTCGCTACAGCTACCCCGGGACCCCCACCCACCGGGACGACGGACGCGGGGCAGCCGTCTTCGCGCTGGCCCGCGCCTGGGCTGCCGGCATCGTCGTGCTCGTCGTCACCGAGTACGTGCAGGCCACGGTCGTGTACGAGCACGTGGCCACCCCGGAACGGATGGAGACCTTCGGCGGCCGTCTGCTGCTGATCCACATACCCAACGCGATCTGCCTCGCCCTGGCCGCATGGGCGGCGGCCCGCATGCACCGCGAGCCCTTCCGCCACTCGCTGCCGCAGCACATGGCCGCGGCGATCGCCGTGCCCATCGTGGCGCAGCTGCTGAACATGGCGGTGCAGTGGGAGGAGATGGCCGCGGAGGGGCTGTTCATGTCGAACGCCGTACTGGCTGTGGGGTGTGTGAGCGGATACGTGGCGGCACGGCTGCAGGACGACGCCTGAGCGCCTCGTTCATTGTGCGGGTTGGGACGAGCTGTCGCCAGAGGTCTTGACAACTTGATTGGTCTGGACCAGTTTATGGCCAGCGGTGGCCACCGTTTCGCGCCAGCACCCCCAACTCCCCCACCGGAGGCAGCAAGTGGAACGCTCCGCAGGCAGCAGACACAGAAGAGGCCGTTCCCGGGCCTTCCTCGGCGGGGCGGTCGCCGCCCTCGCGGCCGGCGCCCTGACCGTCACCGGGCTCGTCAGCAGCGCGGAGGCGGCCGACGTCAACGTCGCCAAGAACGCCGGCTTCGAGTCCGGGCTCTCCAACTGGACCTGTTCCGCCGGGAGCGGCAGCGCCGTCTCCTCGCCCGTCCACGGCGGTGCGTCCGCCCTCAAGGGCACCCCGGCCGGCCAGGACAACGCCAAGTGCACGCAGACCGTGGCGGTGAAGCCCAACTCCACGTACTCCCTGAGCTCCTGGGTGCAGGGCGGATACGCCTACATCGGTGCGAGCGGCACGGGGACGACGGACGTCTCCACCTGGTCCCCCGGGTCCAGTTCCTGGACCCAGCTCAGGACCAGTTTCACGACCGGCGCCTCCACCACGTCGGTGACCGTCTACACCCACGGCTGGTACGGCCAGGCGGCCTATTTCGCGGACGACGTCGAGGTGACCGGTCCCGACGGCGGTGGCGGTACGGACCCCGAACCGGCGATCCCCGGCACCCCCGCCGGTCTGACCGTCGGCACGACGACGTCCTCCTCCGTGTCCCTGTCCTGGAACGCGGTCTCCGGCGCCACCGGGTACACCGTCTACCGGGGCGGCACGAAGGCGACCACCTCCACCGGCACCTCGGCGACCGTGACCGGGCTGGCCGCGGACACCGCCTACCAGTTCTCCGTGAGCGCCACCAACTCCGCCGGTGAGTCGGTCAAGTCGGCTGCGGTCAGCGGCCGTACGGCCAAGGCCGACGACCCCGGCCCCGGCCCCGTGACCTCCGTGCCCAAGCACGCGGTGACCGGCTACTGGCAGAACTTCAACAACGGCGCGACCGTCCAGAAGCTCAGCGACGTAACCGCGAACTACGACATCATCGCCGTCTCCTTCGCGGACGCCACGGCCACGCCCGGTGCCGTCACCTTCAACCTGGACTCGGCGGGCCTGAACGGCTACACCGTCGCCCAGTTCAAGGCCGACATCAAGGCCAAGCAGACCGCGGGGAAGAACGTCATCATCTCCATCGGCGGTGAGAAGGGGACGATCGCGGTCAACAGCGACGCCTCCGCCACCGCGTTCGCCGACTCGGTGTACGCGCTCATCCAGGAGTACGGCTTCAACGGGGTCGACATCGACCTCGAGAACGGCCTCAACTCGACCTACATGACGAAGGCGCTGCGCTCCCTGTCGTCGAAGGCGGGCTCCGGCCTCGTCATCACGATGGCGCCGCAGACCATCGACATGCAGTCGACGTCCGGCGAGTACTTCAAGACGGCGCTCAACATCAAGGACATCCTGACCGTCGTCAACATGCAGTACTACAACAGCGGTTCGATGCTGGGCTGCGACGGCAAGGTCTACTCGCAGGGTTCGGTGGACTTCCTCACCGCGCTCGCCTGCATCCAGCTGGAGGGCGGCCTCGCACCGTCGCAGGTCGGCCTCGGCGTCCCGGCGTCCACCCGCGGCGCGGGCAGCGGCTACGTCGCCCCGTCCATCGTGAACGCGGCCCTGGACTGCCTCGCCAAGGGAACGAACTGCGGTTCGTTCAAGCCGTCCAGGACCTACCCGGACCTGCGCGGTGCGATGACCTGGTCCACGAACTGGGACGCCACGGCGGGCAACGCCTGGTCGAACGCGGTCGGCCCGCACGTCCACGGGCTCCCGTAACCGGGTCGGACCTTCGAGCCAGCAGCGCCGCCGCTCCCCCGGCGGCGCTGCTGCGTTCCCGCGGACACCTACGGCGCCGTCACCAGGGCAGGTCGCGCACCTGCTGGACGCACAGCACGACGAACAGCAGGCCCGCCGCGCCCAGCATCCCGTTGCTGAGCCATCCGTTGCGCCATTCCCTGGGCGTGCGGGAGGAGTTGAGGAGCATCAGCAGGGTCAGGGCCAGGAACGGCATGAAGAAGGCGCCGAGCACCCCGTAACCGATGACCAGGCCGAACGGCTCGTCCAGCCAGAGCAGGGTCATCGGCGGGAAGGTCAGCCAGAGCAGGTACACGCGGAAGGGGACGGACCGCTCTTGGCGGCCGATCGTCTCGCTGCCCGCCCGCTCCGTGTCCCCGCTGCGGCGGCCGGCCCGCATCCGCTCGACGAAGTCGGCGAACATCAGGCTCACGCCGTGCCAGACGCCGATGAGCGACGAGAACGAGGTGGCGAAGAAGCCGACGAGGAACAGCTTCGCGGTGGTCGCCCCGAAGCGGTCCTCAAGGATCTGGCCGAGGTCGATCAGCCCCCGGTCGCCCTTCGTCAGGGCGATCTGCGAGGAGTGCAGCAGTTCGGCGCCGACGATCAGCATGGCGACGACGAAGACGCCGGTGGTGATGTAGGCGGCCCTGTTGTCGAGCCGCATCACTTTCATCCAGGAGGAGTTGCTCCAGCCCTTGGCGTTCACCCAGTACCCGTACGCCGCCATGGTGATGGTGCCGCCGACCCCGCCGATCAGTCCGAGCGTGTAGATCAGCGAGCCGTCCGGGAGCACGGGCAGGAGGCCCGCGAAGGAGGCCCCCACATCCGGCACCACCCGGATGGCGACGTACACCACGACGACGAACATGACGCCGATCAGGACCGTCATGACCTTCTCGAAGACGGCGTACTGGTTGAACCAGACGAAGACCAGGCCGACCAGCCCGGTGATGATCGCCCAGGTCTTCAGCCCCGGCCCGTCGGGGAACAGCGCCACGATGGGCAGGGCGCTGGAGGACATGGCCGTCGCGCCGTACACGAAGCCCCAGACGACGACGTAGATCGCGAAGTAGACCGTGGTCCACCCGCCGATGCTGCGCCAGCCGTCGAAGAGGGTGCGGCCCGTCGCGAGATGCCACCGGCCCACCGCCTCGGCCAGGGAGATCTTGACGAGGCAGCCGATGACGGCCGCCCACATGAGGGTGTAGCCGAACTTGCTCCCCGCGATGAGTGTCGCGACGAGGTCCCCGGCGCCGACGCCGGTGGCCGCGACGACGATGCCGGGTCCGATGTACTTCCAACTGGATTTACGGGGACGGGAGTCGGGCTCCCCGGTTCCTGATCCTGCGACGGGTCCCTGCCCCGTCCCTGATCCTGACTCTGTGGTTCCGCTTGTGTCCACCATGCCGATCAACGAAGCGCAAAGAGGCAGATCGCACAAGGGGGCGCGTCGCACCGGCCCCTCCGGCCGCACCGGATCCCGGTGCGGCCGCAGGGGTCGGATCCGCGGGCCGGAGGGGTCAGATCACCAGGCTCAGCGCCGCGGCGACCACGAAGCCCGCGACCGACAGGACCGTCTCCAGGACCGTCCACGACTTCAGGGTGTCGCGCTCCGAGATGCCGAAGTACTTCGAGACCATCCAGAACCCGCCGTCGTTGACGTGCGAGGCGAAGATGGAACCTGCGGAGATCGCCATGATGATCAGCGCGAGGTGCGCCTGCGACATGTCCTGGCCCTCGACCAGCGGGACGACGATGCCCGCCGTGGTGACGATCGCGACCGTGGCCGAGCCCTGGGCGACCCGCAGCACCACGGAGATCAGCCAGGCGAGCAGGATGACCGGGAGGCCGACGTCGTTGAAGGTGTCGGCGAGCGCGTCCGCGATGCCGCTGGCCTTGAGCACGGCGCCGAAGATCCCGCCCGCGCCGACGACCAGCAGGATGTTGCCGACCGGCTTGAGCGAGGACGTGGAGACCGATTCGAGGGACTTGCGGGACCAGCCGCGCCGGATGCCCAGCAGGTAGTACGCGAGGAACAGCGCGATGGTCAGCGCGACGAACGGGCTGCCGAAGAACTCGATGACGGAGCGCAGGGTGGAGGGGTCCAGCGCGATGGAGGAGAACGTCGCGGCGAGGATCAGCACCAGGGGCGCGCCGATGATCGCGAGCACGGTGCCGAGCGCGACGGGCTTCTCGCGGGGGGTGACCCCGTCGGCGCGCTGTTCGGCGGCGACGGCGGCCTTGGCCTCCTCGGCGGCCTCCACCATGTCCTGCGGGACCTCGACGAAGATGCGCTTGCCGATCCAGGCGGCGTAGACCCAGGCGGCGAGTACGGACGGGATGCCGACGACGGCACCCATCAGGATGACCCAGCCGAGGGAGACGTCGAAGAGCCCGGCGGCGGCGACAGGTCCGGGGTGCGGCGGCAGGAACGCGTGGGTCATGGAGAGACCGGCCAGCAGCGGCATCGCGTACAGCAGGATCGATTTGCCCGAGCGCTTCGCCGCGGCGTACACGATCGGCGCCAGGACGAAGATGCCGACGTCGAAGAAGACCGGGATACCGAAGATCAGACCGGTGAGGCCCATGGCGAGCGGGGCGCGCTTCTCGCCGAAGAGGTTGAGCAGGCGGGTGCTCAGCACCTCGGCGCCGCCGGAGACCTCGAGGATCGCGCCGAGCATGGTGCCGAGGCCGATGATGATCGCGACATGGCCGAGGATGCCGCCCATGCCGGCTTCGATGACGGAGACGGCTGCGGACTTCTGGACCGTGCCGAAGAGTTCGGTGACGGAGAGACCGGCACCCAGGCCGACGGCTATGGAGACGGCGAGCAGCGCGACGAACGGCTGCAGCCTGACCTTGATGATCAGGAGGAGCAGGAGCGCGATTCCGAGCGCGGCGACGGTCAGCAGTCCTGCGGTGCCGTCGATCAGGAGCAGCAGTCCACCGGTGTGCGGTGGTATCTCGGCCGGCGCCGGTGGGGCAGCGAGCAGCATGTTCGGTCAACTCCGGGGGGTAACAGGGGGGTCCTTCGGGGCAGGGGGGAGCGCGGCACGGCGCTCCCGTGCGAAAGGGGACGGGGCGCCGGGCCGTGATGCGGGTGGGGCGGTGGGGGAAGCGGGTCAGCCGAGGACCGCGAGGGCGTCGATCTCGATGAGGAGTCCCGCGGGGAGGCCGACGTAGACCGTCGTGCGGGCGGAGGCGGGGGCCTTGAGCCCCTGCTCCTCGAAGTACGCGTTGTAGATCGCGTTCATCTCGGCGAAGTGGTCCACGTCCGTGAGGTAGACGCGCATCATCATCACGTCGTCCCAGCTCGCGCCGCCCTCCTCCAGGATCGCCTTGACGTTGGCGAAGGTCTGCAGGGTCTGCTCGCGCAGCGTCGGGCCGGCCGGGGTGGGCGCCCGGCCGGTCCCGTCGCGGTCGGCGGGCAGGAAGCCGACCTGTCCGGCGACCTGGAGGATGTTCCCCTTCTTCACGCCGTGCGAGAACTTCGCGGGCGGAGCGGTGTGGGTGCTGGGGGTGAGTGCGGTCTTCTCGGTCATGACGGTTCAGGCTTTCTTGGTGGGGGTGGCGCCGGAGTACTCCCGGCTGATGGTGTCGGCGGTGCGGCGCACCAGGGGGAGCAGGGTGAGGAGTTCCTCGGCCGTGACGACCACGTTCGGTGCGGACACCGACATGGCGGCGACGACCCGCCCGTCCGCACCCCGGATGGGGGCGCCGACGCAGTTGATGGACTCCTCGTGGCCACCGAGGTCGGTGGCCCAGCCCTGTTCGCGCACGCCGGCGAGTTCCTTGAGGAACGCGCCGGCGTTCGGGGTCGAACGGGACGTGTACATGGGGTAGTCGAGCCGCTCGGCGATCGCGCGCCGCTCCTGCTCGGTCAGGTCGGCCAGGAGCAGTTTGGCGACGGCGGCGACGGTGATCGCGACGGGCTTGCCGATCCGCGAGTACATCCGCACCGGGTAGCGGCTCTCGACCTTGTCGATGTAGAGGACCTCGTTCTCCTCGTACACGGCGAGGTGGACGGTGTGCCCGCACTGTTCGTTGAGCTCGACGAGGTGGGTGTGCGCGATCTCACGGACGTCGAGGTTCTCGACGGCCTCCTGCGCGAGGGCGAAGAGCCGGGCGCCCAGGCGGTAGCGCTGGTCCTGCTGGCGGTAGACGAGTCCGTGCTCGTGGAGCGTACGCAGCAGGCGCAGCGCCGTGGACTTGTGGACGCCGAGCCGCTCGGCGACCTGGCCGAGGTCGGCGGGGCCCTGGGCGAGCAGCGGCAGGATGCTCAGCGCGCGGTCGACGGTCTGGCTCATGCGCGTGCCTCGCTGCCCTCGGCCAGGACTTCGTCCGGGATGCCCCTCTTGTCTGTTCTCTCGCTGCGCTCGTTCACGGCGTACGTACCTCCGGATCGTCCCCCGTCCACCCGGGGCCGAGACGAAGTCTCCCCCAGGCGTCGTCGTCGAGGTCCGCGAGACGGTCCGCGTACGCGCGGGCCGGGGGGCCGGTGAGGTCGCCGGGGACGGTGAGGACGGCGGCGGCCATGAGGTGGCCGTGCCGGATCCGGTGCCGTACGGGCAGTTCGCGCAGGGTGGCGGAGAGGAATCCGGCGGCGAAGGCGTCACCGGCGCCGACGGGGGCGACGACGTCGACGTGGAGGGCGGGGACGGTGGTGGCGGTGTCGGTGCCTTCCGCACCGCGCGAGAACACCGTCGCTCCCTCGCTCCCGCGCTTGACGACCAGGACCGCGGGCTCCGGCAGTGCCTCGCGGATCGCGGCTGTTCCGCCGACCCCCCACGCCTCCTCGGCCTCGTCCTCGCCGACGAAGACGAGGTCGCAGCGGCGGGCGAGGTCGAGCAGTACGTCCGGTCCCGCGGCGCCGTTCCGCCACAGGCCGGGGCGGTGGTTGACGTCGAAGGAGACCAGCGGGCGGCCGTCCCTCGGGGCGGTCAGGTCCTGGAGCAGTGCCAGGCAGTCCGCGGAGAGTGCGGCCGTGATGCCGGACAGGTGCAGGATGCGGCCGGTCAGGAGGTCCTCGTACGGGACGTTGTGCGGGGACATCGCGGAGGCGGCGGATCCCGCCCGGTAGTAGGCGACCTCGTGGGTGTCGGTGGCCCGGTCCGTCGCCGTGCGGAAGTAGATGCCGGTGGGGCGGTCCGGGTCGCGTCGTACGGCGGAGGTGTCCACGCCGTATCCGGCGACGGCGGCGACGAGGTGGTCGCCGAAGCCGTCGGCGCCGACCCGGCTGACCCACCTGGTCCGGTGGCCGGCCGCGGCGAGCGCGCAGGCGACGTTGGACTCGGCGCCGCCGATGCCTCGGCCGAAGGTGGGGACGTCGGCGAGGCGGCCGGGCTGCGAGGGCAGGAACGTCACCATGGACTCACCGAGACAGACGACGTCCGCGTCTGCGGTGCTTGTCCCGGCTGCGGATCCGGACACTCTGGGCTCCTCGTGGTCGGCTGTCGGCGCCGGTGCTCACCATTGACCCGGCATCGGCTCGGATGTTAGACAGCGTCAAGCGATATGCGCAATGGGTGTTGCACATGATGCAACGATCACTTTCGAGGAGGCTCCCTTGGCCGCCGAGCAGTCCGTCACGGCACTCATCGACGAACGGGTCGACCACCGCTTCAAGGCGCTGCCCCCCGACGCGGAGGGACTGAGTGTCGGCGCCCTGGCCGCCGAACGCCGGAACCTCTTCACCGGCGGGTTCACCACCCCGGTGCTGGCCCTGTCCGCGGAGTCGGTCGAGGCGAACCTCGCGCTGCTCGAGACGTACGCCGAGCGGCACGGCCTGGCCTTCGCACCGCACGGCAAGACGTCGATGTCCCCGCAGCTCTTCGCCCGTCAGCTGGAGTACGGCGCCTGGGGCATCACGGCCGCCGTCCCCCACCAGGCACGCGTCTACCGTGCGCACGGCATCCAGCGGATCTTCCTGGCCAACGAGGTCGTCGACGCGGTGGCGCTGCGCTGGCTCGCCGCCGAGCTGGACGGCGACCCGGACTTCACGTTCGCCTGTTACGTCGACTCCGTGCGCGGCGTCGAGCTGATGGACGAGGCCCTGCGCGCCGCGGGCGCCGTACGCCCCGTCGACGTCGTCGTGGAACTGGGCGCGGGCCAGGGCGCGCGCACCGGTGCCCGTACGGAGGCCGACTGCGTGGCCGTCGCCGACGCGGTGGCCGCCACGTCCACGCTGCGCCTGGTGGGCGTCGCCGGGTACGAGGGCGAGGTGCCCGACGCCTCCCCCGAGCGCGTACGGGAGTGGCTGCGCCGTCTCGTCGCGCTGGCCGCCGGCTTCGACGCGGCCGGCCGCTTCGCGAAGCTCGCCCCGGCCGACGAGATCCTGATCAGCGCGGGCGGCAGCGCCTGGTTCGACGCGGTCGCCGACGTCTTCGCGGGGATTCCCGAACTCTCCCGCCCCGTCTGCAAGCTGCTGCGCTCCGGGGCGTACGTCTCGCACGACGACGGCCACTACCTGCGCATCACCCCGTTCAACCGCGTCCCGGAGGAGGGCGCCCTGCAGCCCGCCTTCCGGCTCTGGGCCCAGGTCGTCTCACGCCCCTCCGGCGAGCAGGCGTTCCTCAACGCGGGCAAGCGGGACGCGGCGTACGACCTCGACCTCCCGCAGGCGCAGGTCGTACGGTCCGCGCGCGACGGCTCGGTGCGGGCCGCCACCGGCATCACGGTCACCGGTCTGTCCGACCAGCACACCTGGGTCGGTACGGAGGAGGGCGCCGAGCTGGAGGTGGGCGACTGGGTCGGGATGGGGCTGTCCCACCCGTGCACGAGCTTCGACAAGTGGCAGCTGATTCCGCTGGTGCAGGCGGACGGCACGGTCACGGACTACATCCGCACGTTCTTCTGACCCCTGCGGGGTTCGTTTCCCCGCCCCGCCCCTTCCCGTGACCGGGGCTCCGCCCCGGAACCCCGCTCCTCAATCGCCCGGAGGGCGTGGGGTCCGGCGGCGGAGCCCCGGTCACGGGACCGGCCCCCTGAAAGGCGAGCCACACCATGGACCTGGTCATCCGCGACGCGACCGTCATCGACGGCTCCGGCGCCCCCGCCCACCGAGCCGACGTAGGCATCGACGACGGCCGGATCGTCGAGATCCGGGGCGAGGGCGACGGCCCGCGCCCCACCGCCGCCCGCACCCTGGACGCCGACGGCCTCGCGCTCTCCCCCGGCTTCGTCGACATGCACGCCCACAGCGACCTGGCCCTGCTGCGCGACCCCGACCACAGCGCGAAGGCCGCCCAGGGCGTCACCCTCGAAGTCCTCGGCCAGGACGGGCTGTCCTACGCCCCCGCCGACGACCGCACGCTCGCCGAGGTGCGCCGCTCCATCGCCGGCTGGAACGGCGACGGCTCGGACATCGACTTCGACTGGCGCACCGTCGGCGAGTACCTGGACCGCCTCGACCGCAACTTCGACGGCCAGGGCATCGCCGTCAACGCCGCCTACCTGATCCCGCAGGGCACCGTACGGATGCTCGCGGTCGGCTGGGAGGACCGGCCGGCCACCGGCGCCGAGCTGGCCCGGATGAAGGAACTCGTCGCGCAGGGCATGGCCGAGGGCGCGGTCGGCATGTCCTCAGGGCTGACGTACACCCCGGGGATGTACGCGAACGACTCCGAACTCACCGAGCTGTGCCGGGTGGTGGCCGAGCACGGCGGCTACTACTGCCCGCACCACCGCTCGTACGGTGCCGGGGCGCTCGCCGCGTACGAGGAGATGGTGCAGCTCACCCGCGACGCCGGCTGCGCCCTCCATCTCGCCCACGCCACCATGAACTTCGGCGTGAACAAGGGGAAGGCACCGGACCTCCTCGCACTCCTGGACGACGCCCTCGCGTCGGGCGCGGACATCTCCCTGGACACCTACCCGTACACCCCCGGCTGCACGACGCTCGTCGCGATGCTGCCGAGCTGGGCGGGCGAGGGCGGTCCGGAGTCGGTGCTGACCCGGCTCGCGGACGAAGCGACGGCGGAGCGGATACGCCATCACCTGGAGGTCGTCGGCTCGGACGGCTGCCACGGTGTCCCGATCGAGTGGGACACGATCGAGATCTCGGGCGTCGGCGCACCGGCCCTGTCCGCTTACGTCGGCCGTACGGTGGCCGAGTCGGCCCGGCTGCGCGGCGAGGCCCCCTGGGTGACCGCCCGCCGGCTGCTCACCGAGGACCGGCTCGGCACGACGATCCTCCAGCACGTGGGCCACGAGGAGAACGTCCAGCAGATCATGCGCCACCGGGTGCACACCGGCGGCAGCGACGGCATCCTCCAGGGCGACAAGCCCCACCCGCGCGCCTACGGCACGTTCCCCCAGTACCTCGGGCGGTACGTACGGGAGTTGGGCATCCTGACCCTGGAGGAGTGCGTCGCGCACCTCACCTCCCGCCCCGCCGCCCGCCTGCGCCTGCCCGACCGGGGCCTCGTCCGCGAGGGCTACCGCGCGGACCTGGTCCTCTTCGACCCGGCCACGGTGGCGGCGGGCTCGACCTTCGAGGAGCCCCGCACCCTGCCGGTGGGCATCCCGCACGTCCTGATCGACGGCCGCTTCGTCATCGAGGACGGCAGGCGGACCACCACCCTGGCCGGCCGCGCGGTACGGGGTACGGGGCGGGCGCGGGGCTGAGGGAGGCGCTCCTCGGGTGAACCTCCGACGGAAGGGGCCGTCGAAGCCGGGGTGGCAACCCCGGCTCGACGGCCGCTTCCCGCTACGGCTTGGGCAGCGCGCAGCCGGCCCGGTTCAGGTCGATCTGGTTGCCGCTGCCGATGCACGGCACGATGCCGTACGTCTGCTGGGCGTAGTTGATGCCCTCGCGGACGGTGACGGTGCCGTTCTCGTCGACCTCGCACGGGTTGTTGTCCGTGCACTGCTGGCCGTCCTCGTTACCGGTGTTGTTGACGGCGACCACCTTGCCGGTCGCGTCGTCGATCACCGGGGAGCCGGACGTCCCGCCGATGGTCTGACAGGCGGAGGTGTAGCGGATCGAGTCCTTCCAGGTCCAGGCGCCTTCCTTCAGCCGGTAGGCGAACCCGTCGATGTCGCAGCTGTAGGTGCGCTTCCAGTAGCCCGAGGCCACCGTGATCGCGGAGCCCTGGACCGGTCGCGCGGAGTCGAGTTCCAGCGCCTTGATGCCGTAGCTGCTCTCGATCTGGGCGTACGTCCTGGTGAGCTGGTAGAGCGAGACGTCCGTGTCCGTCATCGTCCCGTACGCGACCTTGCTCGCGCGCAGGGTGCCGACACCGCTGCCCGCCGCGTTCAGCAGCGTGAAGCTCCGCGTCGAGGCCTGGTTGAGGACGACTTCGCCCGGGTCGGGGAAGCCGCTCTCCAGGCAGTGCCCGTTGGACAGCACGAGGGCCGGGTCGCCGGGCTGCGAGGACGGTGCCCGTACGACCGAGCCGGAACAGTTGCTGAGCGCGACCGTCCCGGCGAAGTCGACCGCCTTCACCCGGACTTCGGCGGTGTCGGGGCCGGTGGCCGCGGTTGCGGGTGCGATGCCCGCGCCGAGGAACAGGACAGCAAAAAGTGCGCCGATGAGAGGCTTGTTCATGTGGGGGTCCCCTCCGTATATGCCTGTGACCGGAGTTCTTCCGGTTTTTGACATGCGCATGTTTGCGTATGGAGAGGTGCCCCACAAGGGGCGAATTCAAGCCGCCGAGCGAATCAGTGCACGGAACTCACCGCCCGCGCCGCCTTCACCTTCCTGACGACGGGCCTGCCGAGGAGGACTCCGGCCAGCACCAGGACCAGCCCGCAGAGCTGACGCACCGTGAGCACCTCGCCCGCGATCACCGTGCCCAGAAGGACACCGGTGACGGGGTTGAGCAGGCCGACCAGGCCCACCGTCGCCGCGGGCAGGTGCCTCAGCCCGGCGAACCAGGCGGCGAAGGCCAGCGCCGTCGCCACCACGGAGACGTAGCCGAATCCGAGCAGGGCGGGCGCGTCCAGGTGCGGCGGCGCCCCCTCGACGACGACCGCGAACGGCAGCAGCAGGAGCCCGCCGGCGATCAGCTGCCAGGACGTGGAGGCGAGGACGTCCACCCCGCCTCCCCATCGTTTGGCGAGGATGTACCCCAGGGACGACAGGAGCATGGCCGCGACGGAGGCGATCACACCCAGCGGCTCGACCTGATCCGCACCCGTGAGGAGCATGAGCGCCACTCCCCCGGCGCCGACGCCCGCACCGGCCAGGTGCCGTACGTGCGGGCGTTCCGCGACCAGCCCCCAGGCGATCATCATCATGACCATCGGCGAGGTCGCCATGATCGTCGAGGCCAGGCTGGTCGGGAGCACCTGAGCGGCGACGTACACCAGGGCGAAGAAGACGCCCGTGTTGAGCAGCCCCAGAACGGCGCTGCGCCACCACCACGACCCGCGCGGCAGCTGTCTGCGTACGGCGAGGAGCAGCAGCCCCGCGGGCAGCGCCCTGATCGCGGCGCCGTACAGCGGGTCCCCGGCCGGCAGGTACTCATGGGTGACGAAGTACGTCGTACCCCAGGCCACGGGAGCGATCGCCGTGACCAGCGTCCACCGCACACTAGCTTCCATGGAAACTATTATGCCTTCCATGGAAGCTATAGTGAAGTCATGCAGGAGGACTCCGAAGCGCCGCTCGACCACGTAGCCCGCATCCAGGCCGAGTGGGCCCGTGAACGCCCCGACCTCGACGTCCGGCCGCAGGCAGTGATCGGGCGGCTGCACCGGCTGGGCGCGCTGCTCACCGAGCAGCTCTGCGCCGTCTACCGGCGCCACGGCCTGAGCGAGGGCGAGTTCGACGTGCTGGCCGCTCTCCGGCGTGCCGGTGAGCCCTTCGAGCGGGCCCCCGGGGAGCTGGCGGCACACACCATGGTCACGACCGGCGCCATGACGAAGCGGATCGACCGCCTGGAGCGCGACGGCCTCGTCACCCGCCGCCGTTCGGCGGCCGACGGCCGGGGGCGCGTCGTCGCGCTCACCCCGGCGGGGCGGAATGTCATCGACCAGGCATTCGGCGCCCACATGCGCAACGAGCGGGGGCTGCTGGACACCCTGTCCCCCGAGGAAGCCGCACAGCTCGAAACGCTCCTCACCGCCTGGCTGGCGCGCATCGAGCCGCCGTCCGGCGCCTGACGACCCGGGAGATCCCGCCCGCTCCGGTATGCGGAGGCCCGGGAGCACACCCGGGGCGGCTTTGTAGGGTCGGTGCATGACACTCGACCTCGACGCCTACTTCGCCCGCATCGGCTGGTCCGGGGAGCGCCGCCCCACACGGGAGGTGCTGCGGTCCGTGCACCGCGCCCACATGCTGGGCATCCCGTTCGAGAATCTGGAACCCGTCCTCGGCAGTGCGCCCTCCCTGGCGCTTCCCGACGTGGAGTCGAAGCTCGTCCGCAGCGAACGCGGCGGGTACTGCTACGAGCACAACACCCTCCTCACCGCGGCCCTGACCCAGCTCGGATTCCGGGTGACGCCGCTGGCCGCGCGGGTGGTGCTGGGCGCCGCGCCCGGCGACATCAGGCCCCGTACACACATGCTGTTGAAGGTGGAGACGGAGAGCGACCCCGCCGACCCCACGGCCCCCACCGTCTTCCTGGCCGATGTCGGCTTCGGCGCGAGCGGGGCGCTGCTGGAGCCCATCCCGCTGATCGTGGACACCGAACTGCACGACACCCCGCGCCACCACCGGCTCGTACACGCGCCGCACGACGGACCGCTCGAGCTGTGGGAGCTGCAGACGGACAAGGGCGGGGTCTGGGAGCCGCAGTACGAGTTCACCCTGGAGCCGTTCGAGGCTCCGGACTTCGAAGTCATCAACTGGCACGTCGCGACCAATCCGCGCTCGCCCTTCCAGCAGGCGGTGTACGCCCAGCGGACCCTGCCCGGCCTCCACCGGGCGCTGTCCGGCCGCACCCTCGTCGAGACCGCCGACGACGGCACCGTCGTGGAACGGGAGCTCGGCGACGCGGCCGAGGTGCTGCGCGTCCTGGCCGACGACTTCGGCGTACGGCTCCCCGTGGGGACCGTCCTGCCCGGGTGAGTCCGGCGGCGTGGCGCATCTCACCCGCCTCCGTACGTCACGCCCCCATTCCAAGCCCCACCGCCGCCACGACCGGCCCATCCCACGGTGGGCGGCCGTGGGCGGCATGCCGATGGAAGACGGGACGGACCGGCGTACGGCCCCTGAGGGAGCAACCCGGGGCCGTACTCCGAGCACCGGGTGAAACACGGTCGTAAGCTCGCAGACATGCAGGTCATCCAGTCCACGAAGCTCTCAGGCGTCTGTTACGAGATCCGCGGCCCCGTGCTCGAAGAGGCCATGCGGCTCGAAGCAGCAGGTCACCGCATCCTCAAGCTCAACACCGGCAACCCTGCCGCGTTCGGCTTCGAGTGCCCGCCCGAGATCCTCGAGGACATACTGCGCAACCTCGCGGGGGCGCACGGCTACGGCGACGCGAAGGGCCTGCTGTCCGCGCGCCGCGCGGTCATGCAGCACTACCAGACCAAGGGGATCGACCTCGACGTCGAGGACGTCTACCTCGGCAACGGCGTGTCCGAGCTGATCCAGATGTCCATGCAGGCACTGCTGGACGACGGCGACGAGGTGCTCGTCCCCGCTCCCGACTACCCGCTGTGGACGGCCTCGGTATCCCTGGCCGGCGGCACGGCCGTGCACTACCGGTGCGACGAGCAGTCCGACTGGATGCCCGACCTCGCCGACATCGAGCGGAAGATCACCGACCGCACGAAGGCCATGGTGATCATCAACCCGAACAATCCGACGGGTGCGGTCTACGACGACGAGATGCTGCGCGGGCTGACCGAGATCGCCCGGCGCCACAACCTCGTCGTCTGCTCCGACGAGATCTACGACCGGATCCTGTACGACGGCGCGACCCACACCCCGACCGCCGCCATCGCCCCCGATCTGATGGTGCTCACCTTCAACGGGCTCTCCAAGAACTACCGGATCGCCGGGTACCGCTCCGGCTGGATGGCGGTCTGCGGCCCGAAGGCGCACGCCACCTCGTACATCGAGGGGCTCACGATCCTGGCCAACATGCGCCTGTGCGCCAACATGCCGGCCCAGCACGCCGTGGCCACCGCGCTCGGCGGACGGCAGTCGATCAACGATCTGGTGCTCCCGGGCGGGCGGATCCTGGAGCAGCGGGACACGGCGTACGACCTGCTGACGCAGATTCCCGGCGTGACCTGTGTGAAGCCGAAGGGGGCGCTGTACCTCTTCCCGAAACTCGATCCCAAGGTCTTCAAGATCAAGGACGACCGGCAGATGGTGCTCGACCTGCTGCGCGCCGAGAAGATCATGGTGGTGCAGGGGACGGGCTTCAACTGGCCGGAACCCGATCACTTCCGGGTCGTCACCCTGCCGTCGACCAAGGATCTGACCGACGCCATGACCCGGATCGGGAACTTCCTGGACGGATACAGCCAGCCCTGAGACCGGGTGCGGGACCGGGCGGTCCGCCCATTCTCCGGATCGCCCACAACTTTAGACTGAATCCAAGCTAGGATGGCCTTACTGCAACACCAGGAGGCCACCCATGTACGAGCCGATCCGCACCAAATCGGTCCACACACCGGCCGACGACGCCGATTTCCCGCACCGCACCCGTGAGGAGGAGCTGGACATCCAACTCGCCGGCCATCTGGCCGCCCTCCTCGCGGTCACCGACGAGCTGGGGCTCGGCACCGCGGGCGACCGCATCGCCGAGCAGGTGGCCCGGCTCCGCGGGACCCCGCCCACCCGGCACGCCGGCCTGAGCGACGCACCCGCGGCCACTCTCCACCGCCGCGCCCACGCCCTCGCGGGCCGGGCCCTGGTGGTCGCCGCGTCCCGCGCCGACACGGCCGTGGCGATCCTCTCGGCCGAGCGCATGGACGCGCACACGGCCGCGATGCCGACGGCCACCGCGCCGGACCCGGCCGCGCCGGACTCCGCCGCGCCGCCCGAGCTGGTCGGCGCCCTCTGACGGCCCCGGTCCACGGGTCGCGAAGACTCGTGGACCGGGTGCCACCGCACGGGCTAGGCGGCGCGGACGCGCACCGTCACGGACGCCGTCGAGGCGCTGTGCAGGGCGTCGCCCGCATAGCTGACCGTGTACACCACCTCGCCCCGCGCGGAGGGCAGGTCGTTGATCCGGAAGGTGCCGTCGGCCGCGACGGCCGCCGAGGTCAGCGTGCCGGTGCCCCGCTTGTCGGTGCGCTGCACGGACAGGGTGATGCCCGTGGGCAGCGCCCGGCCCTGGCCGGTGAGGGTGCCGGTGATCTCCAGGCTCTGGTTCTTCGCCCCCTCCGCCGGTGCGCTGAGCACGATCGCCGTCGGCGCCCTGTCCACGGCGACGGCAAGGGTGACGTCCTCGGCCGGACGGTGAGTCACATCGCCCATGAACGAGAGCGTGTATGCGGCCTCTCCGACCAGTGAGGGGACGTCGAGGACCGTGAACGAGCCGTCCTCGCCCACCTCCACGGCCGCCAGCTTGCGGTCGCCGTTCGCGTCGTGGCGCACGGCCGAAACCTTCACCGGCTCGGCCGGGGCGGGCCCGTCGAGCTCCAGCCGGCCCCGGATTCCCAGCGGTTCACCGACGACCGCCCGGCCCGGGGTGGTGGACAGGGAGCCCGTGAAGCGGGAGTCGTACTGGGCAGCGGGCGGCTGGATCACGTGCAGCCAGTAGGAGGTGCCCGAGGCGTTGGTGCTCACGGCGAAGAGCCGGGAGCCGTCGTTCGACCACCCCAGACCGCGCGGGGCGATCCGGGCGCCGTCGAGTTCGCCCTCGAAGGCGAACTCGGACGCGGTGGTGCCCTCTTCCGGGTCCGCCTTCTGGATCAGCAGGTCGGGCACGGAGCCTGCGGCGGCGGCGCCTCGCGCGATGTACCTGCCGTCGCCGCTGAAGGCCACGGCCGAGGCCGTCGCCCCTTCCGGGAGCGGCTGGTAGGCGGTCGGGGCATCGGAAAGGCCGGCCGCGTCGAGCAGCCGGGTGCCGTAGGCGGCGTCGGCGACGGCCAGTCGGCTGCCGTCCGGGGTGAGCGCCAGGTCCTTGAGGTCGAGGGCACCCGCCCCCTCACTGTCGGCGAAGCGGCGCTGCGGGCCCCGGACGAGCGTGTCGCCGCTGCTGTCGAACGTGGTCAGGTAGGGGTTGGCCTCTCCGGTGCTCAGCGTCTGCCCCGTGGTGAGCAGGTCCGGGGCACCGGGTGTGGTCGCGAAGTGCAGCCTGCCCGCGCCTTCCCAGCCCGTCGTGTAGACCCCGGTGCTGCCGGTGCCGTACAGCTGGCTCACGCGATCGTCGCACTGCGTGGCGTACGCGATCTCGGTGAACCACACCTTGCCGCCCGAGTAGGCGACCTGCCGCCCGCACTCGCCCCAGTAGTAGGTGGAGGCGTGGGTGGTCTTCGCGTGGGTCTCGGTGTCGTACGCCGCGATCCGGCCCATCTCCGACACGAACAGCTTGGTGCTGTCCGTGGAGAGCGCGAGGCCGCTCACGGCACCGGCCGTGCTCGGCAGCGTGGCGACGCGCTGGCCCTGGAAGTTGTAGACGAGCACCGACGACTTCGTGTTCAGCAGGCGGGTGTCGTCGCTCACGTAGACGCGCTCGTGCACGGAGTCGACGACCATGGAGGAGAACGACGAGATGGGCAGCTTGGCCACATCGTCCTCGGCCGCGTGGGCGGCGGGTGCGGTGAGCACCGTCAGGCCCGCACCCGCGAGTGCGAGCGCGAGCAGTGTCGCCATGCTGCGTCTTCTGTGCCGTGACCTGTTCAACTGCGTCCCCCCACAGAGTTGTCGGCGCCTGCGGTGTCCCCGCGGCGCCCTGTGAGGACCATGCAACTGTTGTGAAGAGAGTGTGCGCAAGGAGTTGGCGTTACACGGGTGTTCCCACCGAAAAGGGACAGCCCCCGGAGCCGTGAGGGGCTCCGGGGGCCAGGGGCGTGTTCGTGCACGTCCCTACCGCGGCGGGCAGTTGACCCCCACAGGTCAGGGCGGATGTCGGGATGCCCGGCCACGGAGATCGAAGGGGCGTCAGCCCAGGCGCTGCACCAGCGCCCGGTACTCGTCCCACAGTTCCGTCGGCGTGTGGTCGCCGAAGGTGTTGAGGTGCTCGGGGATCAGCGCGGCCTCTTCGCGCCAGACCTCCTTGTCGACGTTGAGCAGGAAGTCCAGGTCGGACTCGGAGAGGTCCAGACCGTCGGTGTCCAGGGAGCCCTTGGCCGGCAGGATGCCGATCGGGGTCTCGACGCCCTCGGCCCTGCCCTCCAGGCGCTCGACGATCCACTTCAGGACGCGGCTGTTCTCGCCGAAGCCGGGCCACACGAACTTGCCCGCCTCGTTCTTGCGGAACCAGTTCACGTAGTAGATCTTCGGGAGCTTCGACTGGTCCGCCTTGTCGGCGCCGACCTCGACCCAGTGCTTCATGTAGTCGCCCATGTTGTAGCCGCAGAACGGCAGCATGGCGAACGGGTCGCGGCGCAGTTCGCCGACCTTGCCCTCGGCGGCGGCGGTCTTCTCGGAGGCCACGTTGGCTCCGAGGAAGACACCGTGCTGCCAGTTGAAGGACTCGGTGACCAGCGGGACGGCGGAGGCGCGGCGGCCGCCGAAGAGGATGGCCGAGATCGGCACGCCCTTCGGGTCCTCCCACTCGGGCGCGATGATCGGGCACTGCCCGGCCGGCACCGTGAAGCGGGCGTTGGGGTGCGCGGCGGGCGTACCGGACTCGGGGGTCCAGTCGTTGCCCTTCCAGTCCGTGAGGTGCGCGGGAAGCTCCTCGGTCATGCCCTCCCACCACACGTCGCCGTCGTCGGTGAGCGCGACGTTGGTGAAGACGGAGTTGCCCCACATGGTCTTCATGGCGTTGGCGTTGGTGTGCTCGCCGGTGCCGGGCGCGACGCCGAAGAAGCCGGCCTCGGGGTTGATCGCGTACAGCTGGCCGTCCTCGCCGAAGCGCATCCAGGCGATGTCGTCGCCGATGGTCTCGACGGTCCAGCCGGAGATCGTGGGCTCCAGCATGGCGAGGTTGGTCTTGCCGCAGGCGCTCGGGAAGGCCGCCGCGACGTACTTGCTCTCCCCGCGCGGCGGGGTGAGCTTGAGGATGAGCATGTGCTCGGCGAGCCAGCCCTCGTCACGCGCCATGACGGACGCGATGCGCAGCGCGTAGCACTTCTTGCCCAGCAGGGCGTTGCCGCCGTAGCCGGAACCGTACGACCAGATCTCGCGGTCCTCGGGGAAGTGCGAGATGTACTTGGTGGAGTTGCACGGCCACGGAACGTCCTCCTGGCCCTCCTCCAGCGGCGCGCCCAGCGTGTGGACGGCCTTGACGAAGAAGCCGTCGGTCCCGAGCTCGTCGAGGACGGCGCTGCCCATGCGCGTCATGGTGCGCATCGAGACGGCGACGTACGCGGAGTCGGTGATCTCGACGCCGATGGCGGAGAGCGGTGAGCCGACGGGGCCCATGCAGAACGGGACGACGTACATGGTGCGGCCGCGCATGGAGCCGCGGAAGACACCCTTCTCGCCCGTGAAGATCTCCCGCATCTCGGCGGGGGCCTTCCAGTGGTTCGTCGGGCCCGCGTCCTGCTCCTTCTCGGAGCAGATGAAGGTGCGGTCCTCGACGCGGGCGACATCGCTCGGGTCGGACGCGGCGTAGTACGAGTTCGGACGCTTGACCGGGTCAAGTTTCGTGAAGGTGCCCTTGGCGACGAGCTCCTCGCACAGGCGCTCGTACTCGCTCTCGGAGCCGTCGCACCAGACCACACGGTCCGGCTCGGTGAGGGCTGCGATCTCGTCTACCCAGGAGACGAGCTCCTGGTGCTGGGTGGGAACAGTGAGGGGAGCCGCGATGTCGCGCGCCACGATCGCTCCTTGTCGAGGGTGTCTGTTGTAGGTGCCCCGTGGGGGCTGCGACCCGGATGCTGACCCCTTCATTTTCCCCTGGCGCTCATCCGGTGCCGACCGCACTCATTTGATCATCCGACCATCGCGCCCATATGTCCAGAGGGCCGCCCACGTGAGCATCGCCACTCGAATTCGTTACCTACGGTTGCGTAGGTAGCATGCGGTCATGACTTCTGCCGCCGCGTCCGGACCCGTCGTCCTCGATGACCCCGTCCCCGAGAAGCCACGGATGCGCGGCTGGCTGCACGCCGGAATGTTCCCCGCGGTGGTCATCGCGGGCATCACCCTGATCGCCCTGGCCGACAGCACGCGCGCCCGGGTCGCCTGCGCGATCTACATCGCGAGTGCCTGCCTGCTGTTCGGCGTGAGCGCGGTCTACCACCGCGGCACCTGGGGCCCGGTCGGCGAAGCCGTGCTGCGCAGGCTCGACCACGCCAACATCTTCCTGATCATCGCGGGCACCTACACCCCGCTGACCCTGCTCCTGCTGCCCGAGTCCACCGGGCGGCCGCTCCTGTGGGCGGTGTGGGGGGCCGCGGCGGCCGGTATCGCCTTCCGGGTGTTCTGGGTCGGCGCGCCGCGCTGGCTCTACACCCCCTGCTACATCGCCATGGGCTGGGCCGCGGTGTTCTTCCTGCCCGACTTCATGCGCACGGGCGGCATCGCGGTCCTCGTCCTCGTCGTCGTCGGCGGGCTGCTCTACAGCGCGGGCGGCGTCATCTACGGCATCAAGCGGCCGAACCCCTCGCCGCGCTGGTTCGGCTTCCACGAGGTGTTCCACTCACTGACGCTGGCCGCTTTCATCGTCCACTACGTCGGCATCTCGCTCGTCGCCTACCAGCACGGCTGAGCGTCCCGCCGGGCTCAGCCGCCCAGCTTCCCGGCCAGCTCGGCCGCGTCCGTCGTCGGCGCGTCGCAGACGAAGTGCCGGCACACGTACGCGGTCGGCACCCCGCCCACCAGCGGCCGGTCCACCAGCAGGGGGAACTCCGTACCGGCGTCGGCGGCCTCGCCCGCCGCGACCACCGCACCGGGCGCCCGGCCCAGCAGCGCGGTCCGGTGCAGCTCACCGCCGACCGGCCCGGCGACCGCCACCTCGCGCGGCCCGTCCAGCCACGCCTCGGCGACGGCGAGCCCCCAGCCGATGAACCGGGGGGCCTTGGGCCCGAGCGCGTTCACCACCCCGAGCGCGCCCTCGGCCGCCGTGCGGTGCGCCTCCGAACCGGTGTGCGCCGCGTACGAGAGCAGCGCTCCCGCGGCCGCCGTCCAGCCGGCCGGGGTCGCACTGTCGGTGGGGTCCTGCGGGCGGCGGATCAGCTGCTCCGCGTCGTCCGCCGTGTCGTACAGCTGCCCTCCCTCGCCCTTGAACCGCTCCAGGACGATGTCCAGCAGGAAACCGGCGAACTCCAGCCAGACGCCCTCACCCGTGACGGAGGCGAGCGCCAGGAAGCCCTCCGCGACATCGCCGTAGTCCTCCAGGACCCCGGCGTTGTCGCCCGCGCGGCCGTCCTTGGACGTACGGCAGAGCCGGGCCACGGGGCCCATGTGGACCCGTACGAGCAGGTCGGCGGCCTCCGTGGCCCGGTCGATCAGATCCGGCCGGCCGAAGTACGCGCCGGTCTCGGCGAGCGCCGCGATCGCCAGGCCGTTCCAGGCGGCGACGATCTTGTCGTCCCGTTCCGGCCGCACCCGCAGCTCACGCGCCGCCAGCAGCCTGGCCCGCACATCGGCGACCCGGGCGCCGTCCTCGGGCTCCGCGGTCGCGGGCAGCTGCAGGACGGAGGCTCCCTCCTCGAAGGTGCCCTGCTCGGTCACCCCGAAGTGCGCGGCGGCGAAAGCCGCGTCCTGTTCGCCCAGCACCTCGCGCAGCTGCGCGGGCGTCCAGACGTAGAACGCGCCCTCGACGTGCCGTCCGTGCGCGTCCTCGCTGTCGGCGTCCAGTGCCGAGGCGAAACCGCCCTGTGCCGTCCGCAGCTCGCGCACCATGAAGTCGGCGGTCTCCAGGGCCACCCGACGGGCCAGCTCCGATCCTGTGGCACGCCACAGGTGGGCGTACACACGGCACAGCAGCGCGTTGTCGTACAGCATCTTCTCGAAGTGCGGTACGACCCACTCCCGGTCCACCGAGTAGCGGGCGAAGCCGCCGCCGAGCTGGTCGTAGATCCCGCCGCGCGCCATGGCCACACAGGTGTCCTCGGCCATCTGCAGGGCGCCCTCGGCCCCCGTACGGGCGTGGTGGCGCAGCAGGAACTCGACGGCCATCGACGGCGGGAACTTGGGCGCCCCGCCGAAGCCCGCGCGCTTCTCGTCGTAGTCCCGGGTCAGCCCGAGCAGCGCCTGGGCCAGCTCCGGCTCACCGGGCACACCCTCCCCGCCGTGCGACAGGGAGCGGCCGGCGAGGTCCCGGACGATGCGCCCGGCGACCTCCGCGACCTCCTCGCGGCGGTCGGTCCACGCGGCCACGACACCTTCGAGCACCTGCTGGAAGGACGGGCTGCCGTGACGGGGCTCGGGCGGGAAGTACGTGCCGAAGTAGAAAGGTTCGGCGTCGGCGGTCAGGAACACCGTCATCGGCCAGCCGCCCTGGCCGGTCGCGGCCTGCACGGCCTCCATGTACACGGCGTCGACGTCGGGACGCTCCTCGCGGTCGACCTTCACCGGCACGAAGTGCGCGTTCAGGTAGTCCGCCACCGCCGCGTCCTCGAAGGACTCGTGCGCCATCACGTGGCACCAGTGGCAGCTGGCGTAACCGACGCTCAGCAGCACCGGAACACCTCGCCTGCGGGCCTCCTCGAAAGCCGCGGGCGACCACGGCCACCAGTCGACGGGATTGTCGGCGTGCTGGAGGAGGTACGGGGAGGTTGTCTGCGCAAGTCGGTTGGCCATGACCCAATCCTTGCGTACCCGGTCCCCCTACCGGTTGATCGCCTCGCTCTCTCGCGCTGACGCGCCGTACGCAGGACACTGGGTGACCATGACAGCTGGTTGATGCGCAGTCGCTGGAACCTAGGGGGACGCATGCGGGACAGCCATCGGGCGGAAGCAGAACGCCTGTTGGTACGCGCCGTGGAGGACGAAGCGCGGCGGACCGGCGGACGGACCGACTCGGGCGCGCTCCTGGCGCGTGCGCGGGGCGCGCTCGACACGATGGCCGCCGGCGCGGCTGAGGAGTACGCCGCCTACACGCTCGCGCTCGACGCCGCGGAGGCCGGGCAGAGGCCGTTGTCGGAGCGGTTCAGCAGAGCCTCGCTGGGAACACCCCTGGTGGTGACGGGGGTTGCCTCCGTCGCCGCCTTCGGCGCGGACCTCGCGCTCGGCACCGCGGCCGGTCTCGCCCTCGGGGCGGGCGCCGTGGTCGCCGTCGCGGGGGCGACCGCGACCGTCGCCCGGGCCACCGCGTCGCACTGGCCCGCCGCGCATCGCAGAGCGGGCGCGCTGAACCAGCCCGGCGGCCCCGAACAGCTGCGGCTGCAGTGGCTGACGGCACTGGAGGTACGGGGCATCCGCCCGTTCCTGGACCAGCAGCGCATGCTGACCGCCTCCTCCCGCACTCCGAAGAAGGCGGCCTCCTCCGTGGTGCCGCAACTGCGCGGCGGGGACCGCAGCGCGGCCGCCCGCACCCGGTCGCTGCTCGAACAGTCCTTCGGTCATCTGCCCGCAGCCGACGGCCCGTTCACGGGCCGCCGCGGCGAACTGGCGCAGATCGCCCAGTGGGTGCACGCCGCCCGCGCCTCCACGGAGACCAAGCCGACCGTCGTCGTCCTGCACGGCACCCCCGGTTCCGGGCGCACGGCCCTCGCCGTGCGAGCCGCTCACGCGC
This sequence comes from Streptomyces sp. NBC_00683, assembly GCF_036226745.1. NCBI lineage: Bacteria > Bacillati > Actinomycetota > Actinomycetes > Kitasatosporales > Streptomycetaceae > Streptomyces > Streptomyces sp. NBC_00683. The sequence continues at coordinate 3,331,405 of NZ_CP109013.1, forward strand.
TCAGGGACCAGTTCCGGGGGGCGTGCGTGGTCGATCTCCGCGGCAATGTGTCCGGGGAGGCCCCGCTGGCGACCCGGGACGCCCTGCTGCACCTGCTCAACCGGCTGGGCGCACCGCGCGAACAGCTCCTCTTCCGGGAGAGGTCCTCCGCCGAGCAGCACGTACGGCGTCTGAGCGAGCTCTACCACCAGCACCTCACCGGCACTCCCGTCACCATCGTCCTCGATGACGCCACCGACGCCGCCCAGGTCCGCACGCTGCTGCCGGAGCGCTCCGACAGCCTCGTGCTCGTCACCGCGCGCGAACCGCTCGAACTGCCCGACGGAATCCCGGCGTGGGTGCACCAGCTGCCGGTCGGCGGACTGGACGCGGCGGGCGCCGAGGAGCTGCTGCGGGAGTCGGCCGAGGACGAGGAGGACGGGCCGTACGACTACCCGTCCACGGACGCCGTCGTCGAACTGTGCGGCGGGCTGCCGCTCGCCCTGCGCGTCGCGGGCTCCTCGCTCGGCGCACGGACCCGCAGCGCGCTCGCGGCCGACCTCGGCGCGTACGGTCCGGTCGCGCCTGTCGACCGGGCCCTGTGGCTGCGCTACACCGACCAGCCCGAGCAGGCCAGGCGGCTGCTGCGGCGGCTCGCCCTGGCGGGGCGCGCCAGCCTCGGCGCGGCGGCTGCCGCGTCCCTGCTGTCCGCCGAGGAGCAGGAGGCCGCACGGCTGCTGGAGACCCTGTCCCGGGCCGGGCTCCTCACCCATGTGCGCGGCTCGCGCTACCGGCTGCACGACCTCGTACGGGACTTCGCCCTGGCCCGGCTGCTCGACGAGGAGGAGGCGGCGGACCGTACCGCCGCGCAGGAACGCCTCATCCAGAACTACGCGGAGCTGGCCGACGCGGTGATCCGCATGGTGGACGGCAAGATGTCCACCCGCGCCGGGCAGTTCGGCTCGCACGGCTTCAGCTCGCTGGACGCCGCGCTTCGCTGGCTGGACGACGAGTCGAGCTTCATCACCTCGGCACTGCGGCACGCCGAAGGAGTCGACCAGGGGGCCGTGCTCCATCTGCTGGGCGCCCTGTGCGACTACTGCCTGCTGCGCGGCGACCTCTACCGGCTCGGCGAGATCAGCGAGCTGACGCAGGCGGTCGACCAGGGGCTGCTGGAGCGGTCGGTCCAGTGGCGTACGGGCATCGCGGCCCGACAGCTCGGCGAGCTCGACAAGGCCCGCACCACGCTCTCCTCCGTCGTCGGCCTCTACCGGGAGGCGCAGAACGACGCTGGTGCGGCGCTGGCGCTCTGCTCGCTCGGCATCACCCTGCACCACCAGGGCAACCTGGCCGAGGCCTCTGTGCGGCTGCGGGAGGCGCTCGCGCTGCAGGCGTCCCCGGAGCAGGCCGAGGACCGGGCCTGGTCCCTGCACGCCCTGGCGGCCGTCGAGCGCGACCGGGCCAACCTGGCCGAGGCCCTGACGCTCCTGGACACCGCGCTCGCCCTGCACCGGGAGGGCGAGTCGCTGCACGGTGAGGCCTGGTCGCACTTCCAGCTCGGCCAGGTCTGCCTGCGAATGGGCGAGGTGGCGCGGGCCGAGGAGGAGCTGACGACCGCGCTGGACCTGTACGGCCGCACCCGGGACGAGCGCGGGGAGGCCTGGGCCCTGACCCAGCTGGCCCGCGCCCGGCTGCTGGACGGCGACCCCGCCCCCGCGGTGGAGCAGCTGCGCGGCGCCCTGGCCCGGCACCGGGACAACGAGGACGCGCGGGGCGAGGCGTGGACGCGGTACTACCTGGGGCAGGCCCTGGAGGAGGACGGAGACACCGATCAGGCGGTACGGGAGCTGGAGCGGTCCCGCACGATGTTCTCCCGGATGCGGGACGTCTACGGGCTGGCGTGCGCCCGGCACCACTCGGGGCGCGTCACCCGCGACCAGCGGGCCGCGCAGACGGGCAACCTGCGCAACTCCGGTTTCGCCCGGCAGCTCCTCGTGGACGCGCGGGCCGACTTCCGGCGCATCGGGGTGGCCCACGGTGAGGCCTGGACCTGCCTGGAGCTGGCTCTGATCGACGGCGGCAACAACCGTACGGCGCAGGCACTGGAGCTGTGCGACGAGGCGATCGGCCTGTTCGCCTCGTACGGGGACGTCAGGGGCGGCGACTGGGCCGCGTTCCTGCGGTGCACGCTGCTGCCGTACGCGTCACCGGGGGGCAGCGAGGTCGGTACGGCCGTGGCCCAGCAGGAGCTCGCGGACCTGCTCGGGGCCGCCCATCCGATGCGGGACGGCAAGCTGGAGGACTGCGCGGAGGCATTCGCGGTCGTCCTGAACCGCGGCGTGGACCTGGACGACGGCTGGCAGGCGTGGCGCCTCGGCCTGACCCCGTCACGGCATGCGCGGGAGGTCATGGGGGTGCCGGTGGGGGTGCGGCCGTAAGCGGCTCGGGCTTCTGCCCTCGATCGCCGGGCGGGCTCGATTGTGGCCCGGTCCGCGGGGTGCACTCCGTGCGTGGGGGTGGCCCGGTGCCCCTCCGGAGTGTCTCCTCGGGCAACGAACGTGCGCGCTCCACGCGGGTGCACCTGCTCGTTGTTCGTCGCCCTGCGGGGACCCTCCTGCACGGCCCCGGACCGGCCGTCGCGTGCCTGCGACCACCGGGTGGCAGGCGCCGGGGAGACACTCCGGAGGGGCACCGCGCAGGGCGCACCCCGCGGACCGGGCCCGCGATCAAGCCCGTCCGGCGATTGAGGACAAAGGCCCGCGCCCCGGTCCGGGGCGCGCGCCTACTTCTTGCCGGGGGCCGCCGCCGGCGTCGTCTTCTCGGCCGCGGGGTCCGGCGCCTCCTCGAAGTCGATCTTGCCCATGTGGCGGTTCATCGACTTCATCAGCAGCCACACGCCCACGGCGAGCGCCGCGAAGACGAGGAAGCCGAGGACGCCGGGCGTCACCTTGTTGTCGTCGACCTCCTTGGCCAGAGGGACGAGCTGGTTCAGTGCCTGGGTCGCGTACATATCAGGCATTGTCGCGGATGCCCGCGAAGAGGTCGCTCTCGGGGAGGGACGTATCGACGAGAGACTTGGCCAGCTCGTACTCCTCCGTCGGCCAGACCTCCCGCTGGATGTCCATCGGGACCCGGAACCAGCCGCCGTCCGGGTCGATCTGCGTCGCGTGCGCGATCAGCGCCTTGTCGCGGATCTCGAAGAACTCGTCGCACGGAACATGCGTGGTCAGCGTGCGCTCCTCGCGCTGGAACTCCTTCCAGCGCTCCAGCCAGTCGCCGTACGGGGACTCCAGCCCGCGAGCGAGCAGCGCCTCGTGGAGGGCGACCGTGCGCGGCCGGTTGAAGCCCTGGTTGTAGTAGAGCTTCAGCGGCTTCCAGACGGGCCCGAACTCCGCCTCGGGGAACCTCTCGGCGTCCGCCGCGCCCTCGAAGGCGATCATCGAGATGGTGTGGGTCTTGATGTGGTCGGGGTGCGGGTACCCGCCGTTCTCGTCGTACGTGGTGATGACCTGCGGCCGGAACGCACGGATCTTCGCGACCAGGCGGCCCGCGGCCTTCTCGTCGTCCTCCAGTGCGAAGCAGCCCTCGGGCAGCGGCGGCAGCGGGTCGCCCTCGGGCAGACCCGAGTCGACGAAGCCGAGCCACTGCTGGTCGATGCCCAGGATCTCGCGGGCCTCGTCCATCTCCTTCTGGCGCACCTCGTGAATGTTCGCCTCGATGTACGCGTCCCCCTGGAGCTTCGGGTTGAGAATGGATCCCCGCTCGCCCCCTGTGCAGGTGACGACCAGGACGTCCACCCCCTCGGACACGTACTTGGCCATGGTGGCCGCGCCCTTGCTCGACTCGTCGTCGGGGTGGGCGTGAACGGCCATCAGTCTCAGCTGCTCGGTCAAGACTCGGTCCTCAGTGATTGGTCGCGATGGTCGGCTTCTATAGTGACTGACCCGGGGGGTGGAAAATTCCTCGATCCCCTGTACGGGAGGAACGATCATGGCGGCGGTGCGCGAGGCCTTGCCCGAAGGGCGCTACGGCCGGTCCGAGGATCAGCGTGCGGACCGCAAGCTCAAGATCGTCGGCACTGTGCTCGGTGTGGCCTTCCTCGGCATGATCGGCTGGTTCGGCTACGACTACGTCGCGGGCCAGGACATCAGCGCGGAGCTCATCAAGTCCGACATCGTCTCGGACGACCGGGCCCAGGCGCACCTGGAGGTGCGCAAGGACCGGGACACCGACGGGTACTGCACGGTCCGCGCGCTGAGCCAGGACGGCGGCGAGGTGGCCCGCAAGGACTTCCGTTTCGACGAGCGCTCCGAGCGGATCGACGAGGTCGTCTCGCTGCGGACGACGTCCAGGGCGACCGCGGTGGAACTGCTGGCGTGTACCGCCGGCGGCTGATCGCAGTGCCGGGCGCGCGCCGCGCCTGATACGCACGCCCCGGCGCTCACCTGCACGGATGCGCATGTGAGCGTTTACCTTCTCCCCCTTTTCGCGGGGAATTGTTAGGCTCGTGGTTTCGCCCACCCGTGGCAGCACATGCTTGGGGTAGGGCGATGCTTTGTATTCCCAGTACCGACGAGGAGCACCCTGTGATGACCCAGACCAGCGATAACGTCACCTGGCTCACGCAGGAGGCGTACAACCAGCTGAAGGCTGAGCTGGCGCGCCTCACTGGTCCCGCGCGCGCGGAGATCGCCGTCAAGATCGCGGCAGCACGTGAGGAGGGTGACCTCAAGGAGAACGGCGGGTACCACGCCGCCAAGGAGGAGCAGGGCAAGATGGAGCTCCGGGTGCGCCAGCTCACCCAGCTCCTGGAGCACGCGAAGGTCGGCGAGGCGCCTGCCGACGACGGAGTGGTCGAGCCCGGCATGGTCGTGACGATCGCCTTCGACGGCGACCCCGACGACACCGTCACCTTCCTGCTCGCCTCGCGCGAGTACGCGAGCGCGGACATCGAGACGTACTCCCCCCAGTCGCCGCTCGGCACCGGGGTGAACGGCAAGAGGATCGGCGACGACGCGGACTACGAGCTGCCGAACGGCAAGACGGCCTCGGTGAAGATCATCGCGGCCAAGCCGTACACGGGCTGATCCGCAGCAGTCATGAGAGAGCCCCGGCCGCATGCGCGGCCGGGGCTCCTCGCTGTCGTGCTCAGGCGGTGGCCGAGCGGTACTTGCGGACCGCCAGGGTGCGGAAGACCACGACGATCAGGACCGACCAGAGCACCGAGGCGAGGATCGGGTTCTGCATCGGCCAGGCCTCCGGGGTGACGAAGCCCGGCGGCAGGTTGCCGAACAGCTCGCGGCAGGCCTGCACCGTGGCGCTGAAGGGGTTCCATTCCGCGATGTGGCGCAGGACGGTCGGCATCTGGTTGGCGTCCACGAAGGCGTTCGAGATGAACGTCAGCGGGAAGAGCCAGATCAGTCCGCCCGACGTGGCGGCCTCCGGTGTCCGTACGACGAGGCCGATCAGCGCGCCGATCCAGGAGAACGCGTACCCGAGCAGGAGCAGCAGCAGGAAGCCGAGCAGCACCTTGCCGAGGTTCTCGTGGGTCCGCCAGCCGATGAGCAGGGCGACACCGGCGAGCACGACGAGGGTGAGCGCGGTCTGCACGAGGTCGGCGAGGGTACGTCCGGTGAGGACTGCTCCCCGGGCCATCGGCAGCGACCTGAAGCGGTCGATCAGCCCCTTGTGCATGTCGTCCGCGATACCCGCGCCGGCCCCGGCCGTGGCGAAGGTGACGGTCTGGGCGAAGATCCCCGCCATCAGGAACTCTTTGTAGTCCGTCGACGAGATGGTGCTGCCGACCTTGATGGAGCCGCCGAACACGTAGGTGAACAGCACCACGAACATGATCGGCTGGATCAGCCCGAAGATGACCATCTCCGGGATGCGGGCCATGCGGATGAGGTTGCGTCTGGCGACGACGAGGGAGTCGGCGACCGACTGGCTGATGCCGCCGCGCTGACTGACCGGCGCGAGTTCGGGGGTTTCCGTGGTGGCAGTCACTGCCCGGCCTCCTTGCCGCTCTTCGCGGCGGGTGTCGGTCCGCTCTCCTCGTTCTTCTCCAGCTCGGCGGCGTGGCCGGTGAGCGAGATGAAGACGTCGTCGAGAGTGGGGCGGCGCAGGCCGATGTCGTCGATCTCCACACCGTTGGCGTCGAGGTCGCGGATGACTTCGGCGAGCAGTTTGGCTCCGCCGCTGACCGGGACGGTCAGCTTGCGGGTGTGTTCGGCGAAGGCGATCTCGCCCTTGCCGTACGTGGCGAGCACCGAGCGGGCGGCCTCGATCCGGTCCCGCTCGTGCACGATGACCTCGACGCGCTCCCCGCCGGTGCGGGCCTTCAGCTGGTCGGAGGTTCCGCGGGCGATGACCTTGCCGTGGTCGATGACGCAGATGTCGTGGGCGAGGTGATCGGCCTCCTCCAGGTACTGCGTGGTCAGCAGCAGCGTCGTACCGCCTGCGACGAGCTCCTGGATGACCTCCCAGAGCTGCTGCCGGTTGCGCGGGTCGAGGCCGGTGGTGGGCTCGTCCATGAACATCACGGGCGGGGAGACGACGAGCGCGGCCGCCAGGTCGAGACGGCGGCGCATGCCTCCGGAGTACGTCTTCGCGGTGCGGTCGGCCGCGTCGGCGAGGTTGAACTTCTCCAGGAGCTGCCCCGCCCGCTTCTTCGCGTCACGTGAGCTCAGCTGGTAGAGCTGCCCGACCATCTGCAGGTTCTCGCGGCCGGTGAGGTACTCGTCGACCGCGGCGAACTGGCCGGACAGCCCGATCGAGTGGCGTACCTCGTTGGGATTCTTCAGCACGTCGATGCCCGCCACGACAGCCTTGCCGCTGTCGGGCTGGAGCAGAGTGGTCAGAACGCGTACGGCGGTGGTCTTGCCGGCGCCGTTGGGACCCAGAAGTCCCAGGACGGTGCCCTCCGGTACGTCGAGGTCGACGCCGTCCAGTGCTCGTACTTCGCCAAAGGTCTTCACCAGGCCTTCGGCGTAAATGGCGCCTGGCATGTGGGACTCCCCCAGTTGCTTCGGTGACTTCCTGAGAACGGATCCTAGATTTGCCGGTGGTCCGGTGTCAGCCACGGACTGTTCGGCGGTGCACGCTATCGCGATACATCGTGAGCCACAACAGCTTTCCGTACCAAGCCCGTTGCCGGGTCCGGCACTCGGCCCGGCGCTCAGCCCATCACGAGGTAGCCGGCCTCCCGCAGTGCGGCCGCGACCTCCTCGCAGTGTTCCCGGCCCTTCGTCTCCAGGTGCAGTTCCACTTCCGCCTCGGTGAGCCCCAGCCTCGGATCGGTCCGCACGTGACTGACGTCGAGCACGTTGGCGTCGGCCACGGAAAGCGTGGCGAGCAACGCGGCCAGCGCCCCCGGCCGGTCCGTCAGCCGCAGCCGCAGGCTGAGGTAGCGGCCTGCCGCCGCCATGCCGTGCGTCAGGATGCGCTGCATCAGCAGGGGGTCGACGTTGCCGCCGGACAGTACGGCGACCACCGGCCCGCGGAACGCCTTCGGGTCGCTCAGCAGCGCAGCCACCGGGCTCGCCCCGGCGGGCTCGACGACCATCTTGGCCCGTTCCAGGCAGAGCAGCAGGGCACTGGACAGCTCGTCCTCGGAGACCGTACGGACTTCGTCGACCAGTTCCTGGACGAGCCCGAACGGAATGTCACCGGGACGGCCCACCTTGATGCCGTCGGCCATGGTCTGCACCGAGTCGAGCGCCACGGGGTGCCCGGCCGCCAGCGACGGCGGGTAACTGGCAGCGCCCGCGGCCTGCACGCCCACGATCCTGACGTCGGGGCGCAGCGCCTTCACGGCGACGGCGACGCCCGCGGCGAGACCGCCGCCGCCGATGCCGACGACGATCGTGCGGACCTCCGGGCACTGTTCGAGGATCTCCAGGCCCACGGTGCCCTGGCCCGCGATGATGTCCGGGTGGTCGAAGGGGTGGATGAAGACGGCCCCGGTCCGTTCCGCGTACTCCTCGGCGGCGGCGAGCGTCTCGTCGACGACGTGTCCGTGGAGGTGAACCTCCGCCCCGTACTCGCGTGTTGCCGCCACCTTCGGCAGGGGGGCGCCGAGCGGCATGAAGACCGTCGACCGTACGCCGAGCAGCGAGGAGGCCAGTGCGACACCCTGCGCATGGTTTCCGGCACTTGCGGCCACGACTCCGGCGGCCCGTTCCACCGGGCTGAGGCCCGCGATCCGTACGTACGCGCCGCGCAGTTTGAACGAGCCGGTGCGCTGCAGGTTCTCGCACTTGAAGTGGACCGGCGCGCCGACCAGTGCCGTCAGATGGCGGCTGCCCTCCATCCCGGTGGTTCTGGCCACCCCGGACAGCATCTTCTGCGCCCCACGGATGTCGTCGAGGATCAGCGGAGGAAAGGGGCCTGGCGTCCGGTAGGTCATGACAGCAAGTCTTGCAGCTCGGAGCGGTCGCGGCCCTCGCATCTCATGGTGGCCTGCGGTGGTGTCCATAGGTTTGTGCAGCGCTGGTACACGTTGCCCCGTGGCCGCGTACTCTGTCCCCCACCCATCCGACACCGCACGAAGAGAGCCCCCGGCCATGCCCCCTCAGGACATGACGACTGCTGCGTCTCCTTCCGGGGGCGCCGCCCCCGGACACCCGGGTACCGACCCCCTCCTCGATGCTCTCCAGCACCAGGTGGCCGTCTTCGCCCGCCGTGCCGAACAGACCCGCCTCGGCGGTGTCGGCCAGGTCCGCAATTCCATGGACCGCGCCGCCTATCTGCTCCTCAACCGGCTCGACCGGGAAGGCCCGATGGGCGTCAAGGCGCTGGCCGCGGGCATGGGGATCGACTCCTCGACCGTGACCCGGCAGGTCGCACCGCTCGTCGACACCGGCCTGGTCAAGCGCACCTCGCACCCGGAGGACGGCCGGGCGGTCGTGCTGCAGCTGTCACCGCGCGGCCAGGCGCGCCTCGACGAGGTCCGGGCCTCGCGGCGCGAGCTGATGTCCCAGGTGACCGACGGCTGGAGCGAGGAGGAACGCGACACCTTCTGCGCCCTTCTCACCCGGTTCAACGCCTCACTGGCGGCGCGGCAAGCCGCACACCAGCCGGTACAGGACAACTGACCGGCGGCGCACCGGTTCTCGCGCCTCCCGGGCCGACGACGCCCGCAGGGCGGCCGGCGACAGCCGCTGGGCATCCCTTTTCGCTCGGATCTATCCTGGAAGAGTCGCCAGGTACGAGCCTAGGAGGCTGTCATGACACGGAAGATCGCCGACTGCCGTAAGTACCCGAGCGTGTCGAACTGCTCACTCGCCATCACCGGCGAGGAGGACGAAGTCGTACGGGCAGCCGCCGAACACGCCGTCTCGGTCCACGAGCACACGGACAGCCCCGAGCTGCGCGAGCAGATCCGGGCCTCGCTGGAGGACGAGAAGGTAGCTGTCTGACAGCGGAGCCGTCCGGCGGCCGTGATGCGTCACGGCCGCCGGACGGAGGTGTCTACTGGCCGAGCGCCTGCGTGAGGTCGGCCAGCAGGTCGTCGGCGTTCTCGATGCCGACGGACAGGCGCACCAGGTCGCCGGGCACCTCCAGCGGGGAGCCGGCGGCCGACGCGTGCGTCATGCGGCCCGGGTGCTCCAGCAGCGACTCGACACCGCCGAGCGACTCACCGAGCGTGAACAGCTTCGCGCGGTTGCAGACCTCGACCGCCGCTTCCTCGCCGCCCGCGACGCGGAAGGACACCATCCCGCCGAACGCCTTCATCTGCTTTGCGGCGATCTCGTGCCCCGGGTGCTCCGGCAGCCCCGGGTACAGGACCTTGGTCACCTTGGGGTGGCGGGTCAGCAGGTCGGCGACCTTGGTCGCGTTCTCGTCGTGGCGGTCCATACGGACCGCGAGGGTCTTGATGCCGCGCAGCACCAGCCACGCGTCGAACGGCCCGGCGACGGCGCCCATCGCGTTCTGGTGGTACGCGAGCTCCTCGGCCAGCTCGGGGTCGCTGACGACGAGTGCACCGCCGACGACGTCCGAGTGCCCGCCCATGTACTTGGTGGTCGAGTGCACGACGACGTCCGCGCCGAGCGCGAGCGGCTGCTGGAGGTAGGGGCTGGCGAAGGTGTTGTCGACGACCAGCCGCACGCCCGCCTGCCGGGCCACACCGGCGACGGCCGCGATGTCCGTGATGCCGAGCAGCGGGTTGGACGGTGTCTCCACCCAGATGGCCTTGGTGCGGGCGGTGATCGCCGCCCGTACCGCCGACACGTCGGAGGTGTCGGCGACCGAGAACTCCACGCCCCAGCGCGAGGCCACCTTCGCGAACAGCCGGAACGTGCCGCCGTAGGCGTCGTTCGGGATGATCACGTGGTCGCCGGGCGTGAGCAGCGTGCGCAGGAGGCAGTCCTCCGCGGCGAGGCCGGACGCGAAGGCGAGGCCGCGCCTGCCGCCCTCCAGGGCCGCCAGGTTCTCCTCCAGGGCGGTACGGGTGGGGTTGGCGCTGCGGCTGTACTCGTAGCCGCCACGCAGCCCGCCGACGCCGTCCTGCTTGTACGTGGACACCTGGTAGATCGGCGGGACCACGGCGCCGGTGAGGGGATCCGCCGTGTTGCCGGCGTGGATCGCAAGGGTCTCGAAGCTGTGCTGGTCGCTCATGAGGACCGAGCGTAGTTCGTCAAGAGGGCACTTACCGGCCGCTGCGCCGCCAAGGGACAATGGAGCCATGGAGATTCTGTGGTTCCTGCTCGCCCTGTGCATGCTCGCCGTGGTCGTGGGCCCGATCATGCTGCGCCGCCGTGGCGGCATCCGGCAGGTCGCGCCCGGTTCCCCGGACGCCGCCGACCCGGAGAACTACGGGTTCGTGCGCCAGGAGGAGCTGGACATCCGGATGCCCGGCCCCGACCAGGACCTTCTCGATGTCCTGGACGTCGTGCAGGGCACCCAGGAGTGGCGGGCCGCCTCCCAGCTGCTTGCGGGCACGCCCAAGGAGAGCGAGATCCGCTGGCAGCGGGTGCAGGCCTTCGCCGGTGCGGCCTCGCTGGAGCTGGCGCGGCGGCCCGGTGAGGGCGGGGCGTGGCTGCGGAAGTGGCGGGCCGAGGCCCCGAAGGACGCGGGCGGCGCGGCGGTGCACGCCGAGTTCCTGGTGCAGCAGGCGTGGCGCACCGCCGCGGTGGGCACCGATGACTTCCGGATCATCCTGGAGGAGGCCCGTACGGTGTGCGGCGAGGCGGCGCTGCTGGCGCCGGGCGACCCCGTCCCGTACATCGTGGAACTGGCCGTCGCCCGCGGACTGGGCTACTCCCACGAGCAGTTCGACCAGGTGTGGGCGAAGGTCATCGACCGCGCCCCCGCCCACATGGGTGCGCACATCGCCGCCCTGCACTTCTGGTGCGAGAAGTGGCACGGCTCGGCCGAGCTCGTCGACCGCTTCGCCACCGCGGCCGCCGCCCGCGCCCCGCAGGGCTCGCTGCTGGCCGCGCTGCCGCTGTTCGCGCTGTACGAGAACCTGCCGGAGGTCAACCTCGTGCAGGGCTTCTACCGGGGTACCGTCGTGACGAAGGCGGTCGGGGGCGCGATGTTCGCGGTGCACGCCGCCCGCGCGGACGATCCGGTACTCGCCCACGTCCGGCACTTGCTGGTCCTCTTCCTCGTCCGCATGGAGCGCTGGTCGGAGGCGATGCACCAGCTCGTCCACATCGACGGCCACGTGGGTGCGCTGCCCTGGATCCAGGACTCCGATCCGGCCGCCGAGTACACGGTGTACCGGGCGCTGGCCGTCGCCGGGTACGAGGCGAACGGCGGCAGCCCGGCGACGCTGCCGCAGTAGCCGCCGACGGGCAGGGGGTGCCGGAATCCACGGCGCCCCCGTGGCGTTGTACGCACTGAACACCGACCCCGGAGGAGCCCCCGCATGTTCCTGAACCACCGCACCCCGCAGCTCCCCACCCCCGAGGAGGCCCTGCGTGGCCGCCCCGTCCCCGAATTCCCGGTCCCGTCCCGCCACACGGTCCTCGGCAACCCGCTGACCGGCCCGTACCCGGAGGGTCTGGAGGTCGCGGACTTCGCACTGGGCTGTTTCTGGGGTGCCGAGCGCAAGTTCTGGCAGACCGAAGGCGTGTGGACGACCCTCGTCGGCTACCAGGGCGGCTTCACGGAGAACCCGGCGTACGAAGAGGTCTGCTCGGGCCTGACGGGCCACACCGAGGCGGTCCGTGTCGTCTTCGACCCGACGGTCGTGGGTTACGCGGAGCTGCTGAAGCTCTTCTGGGAGTCCCACAACCCGACCCAGGGCTTCCGCCAGGGCAACGACGTGGGCACGCAGTACCGGTCGGCGGTCTACACCCACACCGCGGAGCAGGCGGAGGGCGCGGCCGCGTCCCGCGAGGCGTACCAGCGGGTCCTCACCGGCGCCGGCTTCGGCGAGATCACCACGGAGATCCTGCCGGCCGAGGGCCGCACGCTGTGGCCGGCGGAGCCGTACCACCAGCAGTACCTGGACAAGAACCCGGACGGCTACTGCGGCATCGGCGGTACGGGAGCCACGCTGGAGTCCCCCTCCGAGACGAACTGGGGCCGCGCCTGCCCGACGGGCATCGCCCCGGCTCCCGGAGCGTGAGCCGAGGCTCCGCGCAGTGACGTGGGCCCCGTCACCGGCTGCTGCCGGTGACGGGGCCCACGTGTCGTGCGGGGCAGGTCAGGAGGCGACGAAGCGTGCGATCTGACCGAGCACGACCGTGTCCGCCAGGAACCCGATGTGGGTCTGGCACAGCACGTCGTTGTTCGTCGCGCCGCTCAGCCGGGTGCTGGTGTACGGAATGATGATTCCGTCGCAGGCCGAGTACCAGCTGGCGTATTTGGTGTCACCCGGCGTCTCGTCACCCGCGGTGATCTGGGCGATGAAGGAGGAGCCGGGGTACATCTGCTGGCAGGTCGTGTAGATCAGGCAGGCGCCCGCGTACGTGGTGCCGTGGTTCGCGCCGGCGATCGAGGCGAGATGGCTGACGCTGGTGTTGCCGCCCAGCACCTTCAGGTAGTACTGGCTGACGAGGCCGCCCATCGAGTGGTTGACGATCGCGACCTTGCTCGCGCCGGTCCGCGCCTTCACGTTGTTGACGAAGGACGCGAGGCCCTGGGCGTTGGAGACGTTGTTGCCGTACGAGTTGTACTCGTAGGCGAAGAGCTTGGAGCTGGACCAGCCGTTGAGCTGGAAGACGCTTATCGCGGTGGTCCAGTTGGACGCGTTGCCGGTGTAGCCGTGGACGAAGACGACCGGTGTGCTCGTCGACAGCGGCTGGACGGCCGCGTCGGCCGACTGCGCGGCGGAGGCGGGCTGCGCTGTTTCGGCCGCGCCGGCCGTGGGGGCGGCGGAGAAGAGGGTGAACGCGACCGCGGCGGACGCGAGAACGCCGAGAAGCCGACGCGGGGATCGACGACGCATGGAGCACTCCTGACGGGGATACGGGTGCCTGACCCGCCCAGAGTCCTCGGCGAGGAGCTGCCCGCCATCGGCGAAATGACCAGTGCCGTCGGCCGGATCCCCGTCCGCGCATCACGCAGGAAGCGGCGCGTGTCCCGTACCCGGGCTCAGGCCGCCAGCAGCACTGCGCCCATCGGAGCCCCGGCGGGTGCGGTCCGGCTCTGCCGGGCGAGCTCCTGCTGAGCCAGGGACAGCACGTCCGTGAGCCCGAGCCCGAGCGAGCGGGCAGCAGCGGCAAGGACCTCGGACGAGGCCTCCTTGAGGCCGCGCTCGACCTCGGAGAGGTACGGCATCGAGATCCGGGCGTCCTCGGCCACGTCCTTGAGCGTCCGCCCCTGGGCGAGCCGCTCGCGGCGCAGGACGTCCCCGACGACGTCCCGCCAGAGCGGCTCTCTGGCGGCGGGCGCGGGACCCGGTGTCGCGGGGACGGGACGCAGAGGGATGACGCGGGCGCGGTTCTGCGCGTGGCTGCTCATCACCCCAGCCTAGGAGCGCTGCGCCCGGCGCGGGAGGTGGAAGCGTTCCGCGCCGGGCGAATCTGCTGTTGGCTAAGCCGGGTGTGGTGCGACGGATCCGGGTCCTACGGGTCCGGTCACTTGCCGATGGTGCTCTGCGGGCCGCCGTACTGCTGGAGCAGGGCGGGGACGTCCGCGGCCGGGTCCAGCGTGTAGCTGTAGTGGTCGCCCGGCTTGAAGGTCGTCCCGTTGGTCTGCTGCTTGCCGGTGCACGAGACGCAGATGCTGCCCGTCTGGGTCAGGGATGCCGCCGAGGTGTCGATGTTGTAGGGGTTGGCGACGTTCCGGTAGTAGCTGTTCTCGATGACGGTCTTCGAGGCGCCGCGCGAGAGGTTTCCGTAGGACGTCACGTTCTGCAGGTAGTTGTTGTAGAGGTGGGCGTACGCGACGTTGTCGATGCTGGGGTTGCGCTGGTTGGTGTCGTGGATCCAGTTGTGGTGGATGGTCATCCGGGCGGTGACGTTCTCCGTCCAGCCGATGCCGAAGGCCTTGTTCTGCTCGCCCATGACGTTCCAGGAGACGGTGAGGTAGCTGGTGTCCTTGCGGCTGTCGATGAGGCCGTCGTTCATCCGCTCGATGCGGTTGTGGTCGATCCAGATGTGGTCGGCGGTGTCCATCTGGATGCCGTCGTAGTCGTAGTCCTTGTCATCGGGATCGTCCTCTGTCATCCGGGTGTCGCGGATGGTGAGGTTGCGGATGATGACGTTGTGGACGCCGGTGCCGAGGAAGAGGCCGCCGCCGACGATCTGCCCGGAGGTACCGACACCGATGAGGGTCTTGTCGGACTTCACGGGTATCTCGTGCCCGTACGGGGTGACCGTGATCGCGGACGCCACCTTGATGACGTAGGGCGTGGAAGCGGTGGCGTACTTCACCAGGTCGGCGAAGTTCGTGACGGTGACGGTGGGCCCGGCCGCCCCTCCGGTGGTGCCGCCTCCCGTGGAGGCGAAGCCGTCGGCCTTGTCGGACCAGGTGCGCCCTCCGGACACGGGCTGGAAGGCCCACTGCTTGTTGCTGTTGGCGGTGCAGGTCTCCTGGATGATCGCGGCACCGCTGGCCGTGGAGGCGTCCTTGTCACTCATGCACAGACCACTGTTGACATTGATGATCTGGTACGTCCCCGTACCGCTCGGAGTCAGCGTCCACTGCTGGTTCGTCTGCCCGGCACACCCCCACTGCTGGAGCTGCACCCCGCTCACCTTCGAATAGTCGGGCACATCCACGCACTTACCACTCTGCTTGTTCACCAGCCGGTACCGCCCCGAACCGTCCGCCGTCAGCGTGAACTGCTGCCACGCAGCCCCCTCCGTGCAGCCCCACTGCTGCAGCAACGCACCGTTCGCCGTCGACGCCGCCGGCACATCGACGCACTTGCCACTCGTCTTCACCACCAGCTGATAGACACCGCCCGCGGGCGGCAGCTCCGCCGCACCCGCCGTCGACACCAGACCACCGGCAAGGACGCCTCCGACGGCCAGCAGCAGCGACGTCACCAGGGCTCCGAGCCCCAGCGTCCTCCGCCTGTTCCTGTGCTTGCGCATGCTTTCTTTCCTCTCGAACGGGATGCGTAGGGATTCGGATGCGGGAGCCCGGTCAGCGCACCGGGTTCCAGCCGTCCGTGCCGGCCAGGTACTTCTGCGGCGTGTAGTTCGCGGCCTGGGCGTCCGTCAGCTGTGGGCGGTTGCCGTTGACGGTGGCTCCGGCGCCGGTGTTGCGGTACTCGGAGAACCTGGCGTTCTTCCACGAGTTGGTGGACATGTCCGTCCACGGCTGGGCGGTGGCGAGGGCCGAGGAGAGGGAGGTCTCGCGGTAGAGGACCTGCGCGTCGGCGCGCCAGGGGCGGCCCAGCTGGGTGGTGTTCGCCACGGCGCCGGTCACGGTGGACCGGTAGAACAGGAATCCGTACGCCCTGTCCGCAGGGGTGCTCGCCGCGGTGATCGGGCCGCCGGTGCTGCGCTTCTCGTGGATGGTGGAGGTGTGGAACACGGCGATGCCACCGCCGTAGATGAAGTCCACGGTGCCTTCGACGTAGGAATCCACGATGTAGGCGCGGGCGCTGTTGTTCACCAGGAAGGTGTCCTGGTCGCCGAGCAGCCTGACGTCGTCCAGGACGGCGCGGTCGGCGTCGAGGTAGAGGGCGAGCGCCTGGTCGCCGGTGTCGGAGCTGTTCTCGTCGAAATCGTTCGCCATGGTCAGGTTGAGGGCCTGGAAGTCGTGGCCCTTGGCGACGACGGTGGCCGATCCCGCGGTGCCGTAGGTGCCGGCGTTGCGGTTGCCGATGACGACCACGTCGTCCGCCGAATCGCCGGTTCCCTTCAGGGTGATGAAGGGCTTGTCGACGGGGATGGTCACCTGCTCGCGGTAGGTGCCGGGCTTGATGGTGATGGTGACGCGGCTCGCGTTGCCGGTGCCGACCGCGTTCACCGCGGCCTGGACCGTCCGGTAGGTGCCGGTTCCGTCGGAGGCGACGGTGGTCGGGCCGGTGGAACCGCCGACCGGTTTGAAGGCCCACTGCTTGTTGCTGTTGGCGGTGCAGGTCTCCTGGATGATCGCGGCACCGCTGGCCGTGGAGGCGTCCTTGTCACTCATGCACAGACCGCTGTTGACATTGATGATCTGGTACGTCCCCGTACCGCTCGGGGTCAGCGTCCACTGCTGGTTCGTCTGCCCGGCACACCCCCACTGCTGGAGCTGCACCCCGCTCACCTTCGAATAGTCGGGCACATCCACGCACTTACCACTCTGCTTGTTCACCAGCCGGTACCGCCCCGAACCGTCCGCCGTCAGCGTGAACTGCTGCCACGCAGCCCCCTCCGTGCAGCCCCACTGCTGCAGCAACGCACCGTTCGCCGTCGACGCCGCCGGCACATCGACGCACTTGCCACTCTTCGTGACGGCGAGCTGGTACACACCCCCTGCGGCCGGCAGCTCCGCCGCATCCGCCGTCGACACCAGACCACCGGCCACGAGGAGGGCGGCCGGTAGTGCGAGTGCCAGGGCGCGCCGTCTCTTGTTCGGTTTCTCGGACATCGTTCGCTCCTCCAGATGGACGGTTGCTGCGGTGCTTTGGAGCCGCAGTGCCCAGGTAGATGCGCGAAACGGAGGGGGATGACAGAAAACCTGGAAGAAACTTCTCCGGGGCCCTGGAGGCGGAAGTTGCCCGGGTTCGCTTGTGGTGGAAGCGGCAACTTCTTTACGGGTCGGTCACGTTGTGCCACGATGCGTGGCTCCGGGGCCCTGTCGGCCGCTTGTTCGGGGCCGTCCGGTGACCGGCCCCGAAGGGGACGAGGGAGTCGTGACGGGATGACGGACAGCGGGACCGGAGCTACGGTGCGCGACGTTCCGGCACTGGTGCACAGGGCCAGGGGCGGCGACACCGGGGCGATGGAGGAACTGCTCGGCGTCCACCTGCCGTTGGTATACGGAATCGTCGGGCGGGCCCTCAACGGCCACCCCGACGTCGACGACCTGGTGCAGGACGTGATGCTGCGGATCGTCCGCGCGCTGCCGTCGCTGCGCGAGCCCGAGCGGTTCCGCTCCTGGGCGGTGGCCATCGCGTACCGGGAGATCCAGCAGCACCAGCGGCGCACGGCCCGCGACCGGTTCCACCGGCACGAGGTGGAGGAGGTCGCCGACCCGCTCACCGACTTCGCCGAGCGCACCGTCGCCGAGCTGGAACTCACCGGGCAGCGCAGGGAACTGGCCCGTGCGGCCCGCTGGCTGGACGGGGACGACCGTCGGCTGCTCGCCCTGTGGTGGGAGGAGGAGGCCGGCCGCCTCACCCGGGCCGAGGTCGCCGGTGCCATCGGCCTGGACGCCCGGCACACCGCCGTGCGGGTACGGCGCATGAAGGTCCAGCTGGAGGCCGCGCGCACGGTCGTCCGCGCGCTGGCCGTCACGCCCCGCTGCCCCGGGCTGGCGGACGCGGCGCAGGGCTGGGACGGCAGCACAGGTGCCCTCTGGCGCAAGAGACTGACCCGGCATGTGCGGGGCTGCCCGCTGTGCGGGGCCGAGGGTTCGGGGCTGGTTGCGCCGGAGAAGCTGTTGCCCGGGCTGGGACTCGTACCGATCCCCGGCGGGCTGCTGGACGGGGTGCGGCTGAGCGTGGAGACCGCGTCCGTGATCGGGCAGACGGCGGTCGGCGGGGTCCGCGGCTACCTGCACCACCTCACGGCGAAGTCGGTCACGGCCTCCGCTGCCGTGCTGGCGGTCGTCGCCGGGGCCCTGACCTACCCGGTGTGGCACTCCCCCGCGCCCTCTCCGCAGGCGGCGCCACCGGCCGCGAGCCGCCCCGCGCAGCCGACGGCCCCTACGCCTTCCCGTCCGGCTCTGGCGCGTTCCGCCACCGCCTCGCCTTCCGCGGTCCCGACGAAGGCGGCTGCTGCTGCGCGGAAGGGGTCGGGGGCGATCGGAGTGACCAGTGCCGACATCTATCTCGCGCCCGGCGGCTCGGACTCGGGCGACGGCAGCCGGGCTCGGCCCTTCGCCACGCTCGGCAAGGCGGTGTCGGTGGTCCGGCCCGGACAGACGATCGCCATGCGCGGTGGCACGTACCGGCCGGACCAGGGGGTGGACATCGGCACGGACGGCACCGCCGACCGCCGCATCACACTCAGCAACGTCCGGGGCGAACGGCCGGTGATCGACGCGTCCGGCGTACCCGCGGACACCTGGGCGATCACGCAGCAGGCGGATCACTGGACCGTGCAGGGGCTGGAGATCCGGGGCTCGGGAAGCCACGCGTACGTCTGCCGGGGCTGCCGGGACAACGTTTTCCGGGGGCTCTCCCTGCACGACAACGCCGAGTCCGGGCTCACCCTGCGCGACTCCGGTACCGAGGGCAACAGTGTGCTCGACAGCGACTTCCACTCCAACGGGCCGAAACCGGCGGGCGGTGTCGGCCTGGCGGTCAAGTTCGGCTCCGGTGTGGGCAACGTGGTCCGGGGCTGCCGCGCCTTCGGCAACGGGGCCGACGGCATCGACCTCGGCGGCTTCACCACCCCGGTCACCGTGGAGAGCACCTGGTCCTACCGCAACGGCAACGGTTTCACGCTCGGCGGGGGCAACACCGCCGCCTCGGTGGCGCACGTGCTGACCGACGACGCGGCCTGGGACAACGCCGGGCTCGGCTTCAACGACGAGGGCAATCCCGGCGCCATCCGCCTCACCCGCAACACCGCCTTCCGCAACGGCACCGGCTTCTACCTGGCCAGCTCGTCCGCCGTGCTGAGCGCGAACGCGGCCGTGGACAACGCGGAAGGACCGGAGCCGGTACTCGCGGACTCCGCCCGTTCCGAGGGCAACACCTGGGACGGCGGGGGCGGGAGCCCGTCGATGTTCACCACGACCGACCCGTCCACCGCCGAGTCGCCCCGCACCGCCGACGCCGCACTGCCCCGGACGTCCTTCCTGGCCCCGGCCGGGCGGCAGCCCGGGGCGCGTATGGCCGAAGGCTCCTGAGCCGGCGCCGGCACGTGGCACCCTTGCGCCCAAGGAGCCTCGATCGAAGGAGAGTTCGGATCCGATGACGGCGAGCGACGACCACAGCCACCTCACCGCCCTGCGGGGCCGTCCGTGGTGGTTCGCCGCGAACGAGGTGCTCGCCTTCGTCCTCGAACTGGTGGCGATCGGCTGCCTTGCCTGGTGGGGCTTCACGGCCGTGGACGGCTGGGCGGCCTCGCTGCTGCTGGGACTTGGCACACCTGCGGCGGCCGTCGTCCTGTGGGCGCTGTTCGCGGCGCCCCGCGCGCGGGTCCGGCTGCCGCTCGCCGGGGTTCTGGCGGTGAAGGCGGTGGTGCTCGGCGGAGGTGCCGCCGCGGTCCACGGGACGGGTCATCCGGTGGCGGCCGCGGTCCTCGCGGTGGTGCTGGTGGTGAACACCGGTCTGGCGGAGTTCTCCCGCAGACGGGTGTGAGGCCGCGTGCCCCCGCCGGCCGGCTCGGGACGTGTGCCGCCCCGAGCCGGGCGGATCAGATCAGGCCCTGCGCGAGCATCGCGTCGGCGACCAGTTCGAAGCCCGCGATGTTCGCGCCCACCACGTAGTTGCCGGGGCTGCCGTAGCGCTCGGCCGTCGTGTAGCAGGCGTCGTGGATGTGGCGCATGATCTCCGCGAGGCGCTCCTCCGTGTGGGCGAAGGTCCAGGAGTCGCGGGAGGCGTTCTGCTGCATCTCCAGCGCGCTCGTGGCCACGCCGCCCGCGTTGGCCGCCTTGCCGGGGGCGAAGGCGACACCCGCGTCCTGGAGGATGCGGACGGCCTCGGGGGTGGTGGGCATGTTGGCGCCCTCCGCGACCGCCTTCACACCGTGGCGTACGAGGGCGATGGCGTCGGTCTCGTCGAGTTCGTTCTGGGTGGCGCAGGGCAGGGCGACGTCCACGGGGACGTTCCAGACACCCGTACCGGGGACGTAGCGCGCATGCTCGCCCCGGCGCTCCGCGTAGTCGGAGACGCGGCCGCGGCCTGCTTCCTTGACCTCCTTGAGGAGGTCGAGGTCGATGCCCTTCTCGTCGACCACGAAGCCGCCCGAGTCGGAGCAGGTCACGACGGTCGCGCCGAACTGCTGGGCCTTCTCGATCGCGTAGATGGCCACGTTCCCCGAACCCGAGACGGCGATGCGCTGGCCGTCGAGGGATTCGCCGCGGCTGCGGAGCATTTCGGCGGTGAACAGGACGCAGCCGTACCCGGTCGCCTCGGTGCGGGCCTGGGCGCCGCCCCAGCCGAGGCCCTTTCCGGTGAGCACGCCGGACTCGTAGCGGTTGGTGATCCGCTTGTACTGGCCGAAGAGGTAGCCGATCTCACGGCCGCCCACGCCGATGTCACCGGCGGGCACGTCGGTGTACTCGCCCAGATGGCGGTGGAGTTCCGTCATGAAGGACTGGCAGAACCGCATGATCTCGGCGTCGGAGCGGCCCTTCGGGTCGAAGTCCGCGCCACCCTTGCCGCCGCCGATCGGCATGCCGGTGAGGGCGTTCTTGAAGATCTGCTCGAAGCCGAGGAACTTCACGATGCCGAGGTTGACCGAGGGGTGGAAGCGCAGTCCGCCCTTGTACGGGCCGAGGGCACTGGAGAACTCGACGCGGAAACCGCGGTTGACGTGGATGTCGCCGGAGTCGTCCGACCACGGCACACGGAAGATGAGCTGCCGCTCGGGCTCGCAGATCCGCTCGATGATCCGGGCGTCGACCAGTTCCGGCCGCTGTGCCAGCACCGGGCCCAGGGTTTCGAGGACCTCGCGTACCGCCTGGTGGAATTCCTTCTCACCCTGGTTGCGTCGCAGAACTTCCGCGTAGAGCGGCTCGATGACGCGGGTGGAGGCGGTGTGCGGGCTGACGGAGCCGGAGGTGGCGGGCATCTGATCAAGACCTTCCATGGGTGGGCTCGTGCACAACGGCGCTCCATGTCCCTGGAAGCGCCACCGGTCGGGGGGAGGACCGTCGCACCGGGCGATTGTCCCAGCGTGGCCCCGGAGAAGCCCGGAGCCGCCTCCATACTGACCACGATCGTCGTCATGACGACCCGTACGGTGGCGAAGCTCACAGCCCCCCGGGCAGGAGTGTGAGGGCCGGATGAGTGCCCCGCCCCGCCGTAGGGTGTGCGGAGTGGGGATCACCGAACGTGTTCGTACGCATACGCAAGCGCCCGGCCGCCTGTCCGCGAAGATCCCGCGGCCGCGCAGCAGTTCGAGCCCGGGCGTGGCGGTCGACCGGAGTCCGCCGTGGCGGGTACCGCTCGTGGCGACGCTGGCGGTCGTGCCGTTGTACGTGGTGTGGGCCGCGGCCCTGTCCACCGGCGGCGGGGACCTCGCGGCGCAGCTGGCGTGGGCGGACTTCGCGGGGCGCCATCCCTCGTCGGCGTACAACCTCTCCTGGTACGGCGGGATGCACACCGCCAGCTACAGCGTGCTCACCCCGCACCTGATGGCCGTCCTCGGCGTGCGGACGGTCTCCGTGGCAGCGGGACTCGGCGGGTCGTGGGCGCTGGGGCGGCTGTGCGTGCGCAGCGGGGTGCGGTGGCCGGTGGCGCCCGCGGTGCTGGGGTCGTTCGGGATCTGGTGCAACGTCGCCTCCGGGCGTACGACGTTCGCGCTGGGCGCGGCGATCGGGCTGGCCGCCCTGTCGTACGTGACGGGGCGCCCCGTCGTCGCCGCGGGGTGTGCCGCCCTGGCGACGGCGGCAAGTCCGGTGGCGGGGCTGTTCCTGGTGGTGGCGGGTGCGGCGTACGGACTGGACAGGCAGGGGCGCAGGGCGCTCGCGCTGCTGGCCGCGCCGGTCGCGGTGGTCGCGGCGACGGCGGTGCTGTTTCCGTTCACGGGCGAACAGCCCATGCGTGCGGGCGTGTTGTGGATGCCGCTCGGCACGTGCGCGGCCGTGTGGCTCGCCGCGCCGCGCTCGGGCGGCTGGCGGGTGGTCAGGTTCGCGGCCGCGGTGTACGCGACCGGGGTCGTCCTGACCTTCTGTGTCGCCTCGCCGGTCGGGACGAACGTGGAGCGGCTGGTGGGGCTCGCCGGGCCGCCCGTGCTGCTCGCGGCGCTGCTCACGGGCGTCCGGGGCCGGGCAGGGGCGGTCCGGCGGGTGGGGACCGCGGTGCTCGCGGGCGTCCTCCTGGTCAACACCGGCTGGGTGCTGGACAAGACCGGCGACGACCTGGAGGTCTCCACCACCGTGCCCGACTGGGCCGTGCACACCGACGGTGTCGTCGCCGCGCTGCACGCACTCGGCGCGGACCGCACCCGGGTGGAGGTCGTCCCCGCCCGCAACCACCGGGAGGCGGCCCTGCTCGCCCCGCACGTCACGATGGCGCGCGGCTGGAACCGCCAGCTGGACGTGGAGCGCGGCCGGCTGTTCTACGGGAGGACGCTGGCACCGGCGGCGTACCGCGACTGGCTCGACCGGTGGGGCGTGGGCCTGGTGGTGCTGCACAGCGGCACGCCGGACAGTCCGGCCGAGGCGGAGGCGGCCCTCGTCCGGCGCGGCGCGGACTGGCTGGAACCGGTGTGGCAGGACACCTGGTGGCGGGTCTACCGGGTCCGCGGGGCGGCCGGTCCGGTGTCGGCGCCGGGTGAGGTGGTGCGCGGGGACGCGGCGACGCTGGTGGTGCGGATGCCGTCGGCGGGGTCGGTGCGGGTGCGGATCGCGTACTCGCCCTGGCTGCGGGCGAACGGCGGGGCGTGCGTGGGGCGGGACGGCGCCTGGACACGGCTCACGGTGCCGCGGGCCGGCGTGTACCGGCTGGATTCCCGCTACGGGCTACCCGGGGGCGGCGGCTGCTGACCGTGCTCCCGCGCCGCCCGGCCGACATCCTCGGCAAGTCGGGGCTGCAGGAGAAGCTCCCGCCGGCTGACGATCGGTCATGATGCCGTCATGACATCGCCACGGGGGGCCCGGAACGCCACCGGAAGTCAACGTACCTACAGGAAAACGGCGTTGGGGCGCCCGCCCCGCTCGCACGACAGCGCGATGCCGCCTCCCCCGTACGGTCTGCTCCGGCCGCCGCCCTCCCTGCCGTCCGGCGCCGACGGCATGCGGCGGTATCTCGCGATCGCCCTGGACTGCTACCTCTGTCTGCTGGCGGCCGGGTTACTGACCCGGCCGTACGTGCATGCGGCCGAAACGGGCCGGGCGGTGGTCCTGACCGCCCTGCCGGCCCTCGCGCTCTCCTTCGTCAACCAGGTGCTGCTGACGGCGGCCGTCCGGGGCAGCGCGGGCAAACTGATCATGGGGGTACGGGTGGTCGGGCTGCCCGACGCCCGCCGGCCGGGGCTGGGGCAGCTGGTCAGGCGCTGGCTGTACGGGCTGGTCCGGCCTCCGCTGCAGCCCTGGTACTGGCTGCGCCCGCAACCCGCCCGGACCTGCGTCCCACGGTCCACGAGCGGACAGCCCGGCAACCCACAGCCCGGGATCGCGCAGCCCGAATGCCCACGGCCCAGCAGCGTGGCCGACGACGACGTGGCGGGGCTGCGCCAGGTGAGGCGCGGGGACCTGCGGACCTACCGCAGGTCCGTCGCCGCGCACGCGTCCGCGTGACGCGGCGCCCCCGCCCGTCGGCCGGGAGCGCCACGTACCGCCGGCCTCAGGCCGCCGCGTTCTCCGTCACCGTCACCTTGCCCTTGCGGATGGTCGCCACCCGCGGCGCCTTGCGGGCGAGGGAACTGTCGTGGGTGACCATCACGAAGGTCAGCCCGTGCTCCTTCCACAGCCCGTCGAGCAGTTCCATGATCTCGTCGCGCATGGATTCGTCGAGGTTGCCCGTGGGTTCGTCGGCGAGCAGTACCTTGGGCCGCTTCACGAGCGCACGGGCGATCGCGACGCGCTGCTGCTGGCCGCCGGACATCTCGCCCGGCAGGTGGGTGGGACGGTCGCCGAGGCCGACCGATTCGAGGGCCTCCGCGGCCCGTTCCCGGCGGGTCCTGGCGCCGAGGCCGAGCGGGACGAGCGCGGTCTCGACGTTCTCCTGGGCGGTGAGCGTCGGGATCAGGTTGAAGCTCTGGAAGACGAAGCCGATGGACTCCGCCCGGACCTTGGTGAGCCGGGACTCGGGCAGCTTCGCCAGGTCCACGCCGTCGAGCTCGATGGTGCCGGAGGTGGGTCTGTCCAGCCCGCCGAGCATCTGGAGGAGCGTGGACTTGCCTCCGCCGGTCGGACCCTGGATGACGAGCCTGCCGCCGTCCTCGATGGTCAGGTCGACGCCCGCGAGTGCGTCGACGGGGTTCTTGCCGCGCATGTAGCGCTTGGTGACGCCCTTGAGCTGGTACACGTGTGGACTCCTGCTGTACGTACGGGGGGGGAGGGGCGGGGGCGGCGTTACGCGACGCGGCGCAGGGCGTCGGCCGGGCGCAGCCTGGAGGCCCGCCAGCCGCCGAAGGCACCCGCGATGAGTCCTCCCGCCACCGCCAGCGCGACGGCGGTCAGGATCGTGGTGAGGGAGACCGGGGCGGTCAGCGCGATGTCGAGGGTCTTGGCCGCGGTCTGGCGGCCGGGGCCGCCGCCGCCCATCGGGCCGCCGCCTCCCATGCCGCCTCCGCCGCCCGGGGAGCCGAGCTGGGCGGTGAGGGTGGGGCTGATGGCGGTCACGGCGTAGGCGCCGGCGAGCCCGACGGCGATGCCGAGGACACCGCCCATGAGGCCGTTGACGAGTGCCTCGCCGACGACCTGGCGGGTGACGCGTCCGCTCTTCCAGCCGAGCGCCTTGAGGGTGCCGAACTCCCGTACGCGGCGGCTGACCGCCGAGGAGGTGAGCAGGCCCGCGACGAGGAAGGCGGCGACCAGGACGGCGATGGAGAGCCACTTGCCGACGCTGGAGGCGAGGTCGGAGGCGGTGGAGAGGGAACCGGAGACCGTGTCGGCGAGGTCCGCGGACGTGGTGACCGTCGTGCCGGAGATGTTCTTCTGGATGGCGGCCTTGACGGTGTCGATCGCCTGCGAGTCGGCGGCCTTGACGTAGACCGTGGTGACCTTGTCCTTGGAGTCGGCGAGCGTCTGTGCCTGCTTCAGCGGGACGTAGACGTTGGCGGCCGCGTCACCGCTGTCCGCCGTCGAGACTCCGACGATCGTGTACTTCGTGCCGGAGATCGTGACGGTCTTGTCGACCGCGAGCTCCTTCTCCTTGGCGTACGCGGCGTCGACGATCGCGACCTTGGCGTCCGTCTCGGTGGCCTTGAACGTACGACCCTTGGTGATCTTGGAGGAGGTCAGCGGACCGAGGTCCTGCTGGGTGACGTCGGTGCCGTACACGGTGAAGGAGTTGACGTCGAAGGAGGCGCCGCCGCCCTGGACCTCGCCCTGCGGCTGACCGCTGCCGCCGCCGCGGGGGCCGCCCTGGGTCGCTGCCCCGTCCTCGGGGGACTGCTTGAACTCACCGCGCTTGAACTGGCCGTCGACCTTCATGACGGTCAGGCTCAGCCCGCCGACGGCGTCCGCGACGCCGCTCTGCTTGCCGACCTTGTCGACGGTGGTGGAGGCC
Organism: Streptomyces sp. NBC_00683; assembly: GCF_036226745.1. Taxonomy (NCBI): domain Bacteria; kingdom Bacillati; phylum Actinomycetota; class Actinomycetes; order Kitasatosporales; family Streptomycetaceae; genus Streptomyces; species Streptomyces sp. NBC_00683. The sequence continues at coordinate 3,357,296 of NZ_CP109013.1, forward strand.
AGTGTCTGGAAGCCCTGGACCATGACGCGGTCGGTGCTCTGGGTCGCGTCGTCGTCGTCCTTGGCGTCGAACTCGAACCGGGGCCGTTCGGTGCCGGAACCCGGAGCGGCGGCGGCCTTGGTCACCGTCATGTCCGTACCCAGGCCGTACAGCGACTGGAGGACCTTGTCCTGGGCCTTGCTCATGCCCGAGGAGACCGAGCTGACGATGATGACCAGCGCAATGCCGAGGGCGAGCCCCGAGGCGACGACGAGCGCCGCCTTTCTGCGGCGGCGCAGCTCGCGCCGGAGATAGGTGAAGAACATGGCGCGAAGTTACGGAGCGGGTGTGATGAGGAGTTAAGTCTGCGATGAGAGCTGGATGAGAACGCCTGCGGGCCGCACACGCCGAAGGCGGCGGCACCCGGGGAATCCGGGGTGCCGCCGCCTTCGTACGGGGGATCAGCGCGGGTGGGACGGTCAGGCGGCGGAGTCCGCCGTCCACTGCGCCCAGCTCATGTTCCAGCCGTTGAGCCCGTTGTCGGGGGCGATGGTCTTGTCCGGGGAGTTCTTGACGACGACCACGTCACCGATCATGGAGTTGTTGTAGAACCAGGCGGCCGGCACGTCGGGGTCGCCCGCGCCCTTCGTGTCGGACAGGCCGACGCAGCCGTGGCTGGTGTTGACGCTGCCGAAGATCGACTTGGCGCCCCAGTAGTTGCCGTGGATGAAGGTGCCCGACGTGGACAGCCGCATGGCGTGCGGCACGTCCTTGATGTCGTACTCACCCTTGCCGTCGTCGTCGGTGAAGCCGACCGTCGAACCGTCCATGCGGGTCTCCTTGAACTTCTCGGAGATCACCATCTGGCCGTTGTACGTCGGGTTGTCCGAGGAACCGGCGGAGATCGGGATGGTCTTGATCGTCTGGCCGTCCCGGGTGACGGTCATGGTGTGCGCCTTGGCGTCCACGGTCGAGACCTGGTTGCGGCCGACCTTGAAGGTGACCGTCTTCTGCTGCACACCCACGACGCCGTCGGCACCCTCGACGCCGTCGAGCGCCAGCTTCAGCGTGACGGTGGAGTTGCCCTGCCAGTAGTTCTCGGGGCGCAGGTCCAGGCGCTTCTCGTTGAACCAGTGGCCGACGACTTCCTGGCCGCTGCTCGACGTCACGGTGATGCCGTCCTGGACGGCCTTCTTGTTCGTGATCGCCTTGTTGAAGTTGATCGAGACGGGCATGCCGACGCCGACGGTGGAGCCGTCCTCGGGGGTGAAGTTCCCGATGAAGCTGTTCTCGGGTGAAACGGTGGTGAAGGAGCTGTTGGCGTGCGCCTCGCGGTCCTTGGAGTCGGTGGCCGTCGCGCTGATCTTGTACGTGGTCGAGCGTTCGAGCTGGCCCGTCGGCTTCCAGCTGGAGCCGTCGGCGGCGAGCGTGCCCTCGACGGTCTCTCCGGCCGACGTGGTCATGGTGACCTCGGTGAGTTTGCCCTTGGCGACGGTGACCATGGCGGCGCTGTTGATGCTCGCGTTGGTGGCACCGTTCTTCGGCGCGATCGTTATCTGCGCCTCGGAGGCGTCCTTGGCCGCCGCCTCGTCCACCTCGGCCTGCGACGTCTTCGAGCTCTCGGCGCTGCCGCCCTTGCCACCACCGTCGTCGCTACAGGCCGAAAGCACCAGCACGCCGCCGAGCAGTGCGGACGCGGCCATGAGGCCCCTGCGCCGCTTGCTGTCCGTCATCACACGCTTCTCCATCGTTGCCGATTCCCCAAAATCCCCGACGGGGCCGCCGGACGGCGAACACCCGTCAATGCTCCAAGAACACCCTGACCGGGTCTTCCGTTCCTCATCAGCCGAAGATGTGGGGAACACCACTCATCGACGCACCGGGGGCAGCAGCGGTTCCCGCTGCCCGGCCGGCGTGCCGAGCGGAGTCAGCGTTCCGTCCCGCCACCCTCTTCGTCGTCCGTCTCATTGTCCTCGATCCCGTAGTGGCCCTCGTCCTCGTCGTCCCCGCCGGCGGTCCAGTCGTCGGCGCCGGGGTCGTAGTCGATGGTCTCGCTGCTCCACGAGGCCTGGGCGAGCTCGACCCCGGGTACCTGGCTGACCAGGTCGAACGGGTCGATAAGTGACGCGAGCGCCTCCGCATCGTCTTCCCTGACCGTCGCCTCGGCATGCATACGTTCTTCGGCGGAGTCCTCGGCGGCGGCGCCGGATGCCGCGTGATCGGCGGCGATGCTCTCGAGCGCGGTGCCGGTCAGGGCGTCCGCGTCGGTGATCTCCAGCACCATCTCCACGCGAAGCCGAACAAATGCGGTTGTCTCTGAAGTGCTCATACGCCGGAGCGTAAGGCTCCTGGGCCCCTCGGCTTTCCTCCGACCCGCTGCTTTGCTTAGCATCGGCCCACGGGGCTAACTGATGGTTGTCGCAAGGGGATCGATTCTGTGTCCATCGCTCGTCGCACGCTGCTGACCACCACCGCGGCAGGCACCCTGCTCTGCGCTCTCTGGTTCGTCCCCTCCGCCAACGCGACGGACGGGGCAGGCCCGCGGAGCGGTTCCGCCGGCTCCTCGGCTCCTGTCCAACAGGCGTCCGCCGCAGGAGAGATCACCGCACAGGAGACGCTCGCCGACACCGGGGCGGGGGTCGACACCACCCCGTATCTGATCGGCGGTACGGCCTTCCTGTGTGCCGGAGCGGGATTCGTCGCGTATTCGGTACGCCGGGGCACCGTGAGCCCGGGCTTCTGACGTACGCGGAAGGGCCGTTGCACCCGCGGGTGCAACGGCCCTTCCGTGCGTACGGGGTCAGGCGAGCGGTCCGGTCACCGTCTCCGCGACGGCGACCAGCTTCCCTTCCCGTACGAAGGCGTCGGCGGCTGCCAGATCGGGCGAGAGGAAGCGGTCGGGGCCGGGCCCCTGGACACCGGCGGCCCGCAGCGCCTCGATGACGGCCAGCGAGGCTGGCGCGGGGGCCAGCCCCTGGGCGGCGCGCAGTTCGACGGCGCGCGTGGCCGCGTACAGCTCGACTGCGACGATCCGCGCGAGGTTGGTGACGGCGGTACGGAGCTTGCGCGCGGCCGACCAGCCCATGGAGACGTGGTCCTCCTGCATCGCGGAGGACGGGATCGAGTCGACGGACGCCGGGACCGCGAGCCGCTTCATCTCGCTGACCAGGGCGGCCTGCGTGTACTGGGCGATCATCAGCCCGGAGTCGACACCGGCGTCGTCGGCGAGGAACGGCGGCAGCCCGTGCGAGCGGTTCTTGTCCAGGAGCCGGTCGGTGCGGCGCTCGGTGATCGAGCCGAGGTCGGCGGCCACGATCGCCAGGAAGTCGAGCACGTACGCGACGGGCGCACCGTGGAAGTTGCCGTTGGACTCCACGCGGCCGTCCGGGAGCACGACGGGGTTGTCGACGGCGGAGGCCAGCTCACGGTCCGCGACGAGCCGCCCGTGCGTGAGGGTGTCCCGTCCGGCCCCGTTGACCTGGGGTGCGCAGCGTACGGAGTAGGCGTCCTGGACCCGGGGCGCGTCGTCCTGGTGGTGGCCGGTGAGACCGGACCCGGCCAGCACCCGCAGCATGTTGTCGGCGGAGGCACCCTGGCCCGGGTGGGGGCGGATGGCGTGGAGCTCGGGGGCGAGGACCTTCTCCGTGCCGAGGAGGCCTTCCAGGGAGAGCGCGGCGGTGATGTCCGCGGCGGTGTAGAGGTTCTTCAGGTCGGCGAGGGCCATCACGAGCATGCCGAGCATGCCGTCGGTGCCGTTGAGGAGGGCGAGGCCCTCCTTCTCGCGCAGTTCGACGGGCGTGATGCCGTGGGCGGCGAGGAGCTCACCGGCGGGGCGCACGACGCCGTCGGGGCCCTCCGCGTCGCCCTCGCCCATGAGGGTCAGGGCGCAGTGCGAGAGCGGGGCCAGGTCGCCGGAGCAGCCGAGCGAGCCGTACTCGTGCACGACGGGGGTGATGCCCGCGTTGAGCACGTCGGCCATGGTCTGCGCGACCTGGGGGCGTACGCCGGTGTGCCCGGAGGCGAGCGTCTTCAGCCGCAGGAACATCAGCGCCCGTACGACCTCGCGCTCCACGTGGGGGCCCATGCCCGCCGCGTGCGAGCGCACGATGTTGCGCTGCAGCTGCGCCCGGAGGTCCGGGCTGATGTGCCGGCTGGCGAGAGCGCCGAAGCCGGTCGAGACGCCGTAGACCGGCTCGGGCTTGGCGGCCAGCGCGTCGACGATCTCCCGGGCGGCGGCCAGGGCGTCGACGGCGTCCTGCGAGAGCTCGACACGGGCGCCCTCGCGGGCCACGGCGATGACGTCCTCGGCGGTGGTACCGGACGTCCCCACCACGACTGTATGCATATCCATATTCAGAAGCGTACGGACTGAATCTCGACATGTCACTAGTGGTCGACGGGTTGACCCCTTACCGATCCGGCATCCCGTTCCCCGGCGGCGGACTTCCGCGCAGCCTGCGGCGGTCGTGCGGCGACTTGGGCGGGGAGTCGGCGAGCCGGATCACCTCGCCGTCGCGCCCCGCCACCACCGGCCTCCTGGAATGGGCCGCCTTGGCCTGGTACTGGGCCGCGTCGGCGAGCCGGAAGAGCCGGCGCGCGGAGCGTACGGGACCGATCTCGTCGCCGGTCGAGGCGACTCCGCAGGCGACCCCGTTGCCGAGTTCCAGGGCGACGGCCCGCGCGCAGAGCTCCTCGGAGACCCGGACCACGTCGTCCGCCGAGGGCCCCACGGTCAGCAGGCAGAACTCGTCGCCGCCCAGCCGTGCCGCCAGCGCGCCGGGGAGCATCGCCCCGCAGAGCGAGAGCACGGAGCCGAAACGTTCCAGCAGGCGGTCGCCGACCGCGTGGCCATGGGTGTCGTTGACCGCCTTGAGACCGTTCAGGTCGCAGACGACCAGGCTCACGACGGTGTCCTCCATACGATGCCGCTCCACCGCCTCGTCGAGCCGGAGGTCGACTGCGCGGCGGTTGGCGAGCCCGGTCAGCGGGTCGGTGAAGGCCAGCTTGCGGACCTCCTCCAGACGCTCGGTCTGGGCGATGCCCGCCGCGACGACGGCGGCCAGCACGGTGGCGAAGTCCGCGTCGTCCCGGTCGAACACCGGCGCACCGGCCGGACGGGCCACGTACAGCTCGCCCCAGGCCCTCCCGTGCAGCACGATCGGTGCCACCACGCAGCAGCCCCGCCCCCGCCGCCGCAGGGCCGCGACCCGCTGGTGGCAGTACGGGCGGGCACCCCGGGCCGGAGCACCGGCGGCCGAGCTCCCGTCGGCGGTCTCCACCCAGGCGTCCGGCTCACCGCCGCCCGCCCAGCGCTCGTGCAGGAACTCGGTGATCTCCGGGAACTGGTGCACGGGGTAGGCCTCCTCGTCGGGGAACTCCTCCTCCCCCTCGGCCCGCTCCCCCGCGTTCACCAGCACCCGCAGCCTGCCCCGGTCGCGCTCCCACACGGACAGGGCCGCGAAGCTGCCGCCCAGCGCCTCGCACGCCCCCAGCGCCGCGGCCCGCCAGGACTCGCGCGAGGTGTAGGCCGCCGCCATCGTCTGCGCCAGCGAAACCACGGCGCGCAGACGCACATCATCACCGCCCATCACCACAGCTTAGGGAGGTTTGCGGTGATTTGATCAGTTGACAGCGCGGATGATCTTCAGAGCGTTCCGCCGGGCGCGGTCGTCACTCACCCGGCCAGTTCGGCTTCCGCTTCTCGTTGAACGCGGCCACGCCCTCGGCCCGGTCCCCGGAGAAGGCCACCGACCGCCAGGCCGCGTCCTCCACCTCGAGCCCCGCCCGCAGATCCAGCCCCTGGCCGAGCCGCAGGGCCCGCTTCGCGGCGCGCAGCCCCACCGGGGAGTTGACGGCGATCCGGCCGCCGAGCGCCAGCGCCTCGTCCCGGTCCAGACCCGCGTCGACCAGCTCGTCCACCAGCCCCAGCTCACGCGCCTCGGCCGCCTCCACCCGCCGCGCGGAGAAGACGAGCTCCGCAGCGCGCGCGGCGCCGACCCGGCGGGGCAGCAGCTGCGTACCGCCGCCGCCGGGAATCACGCCGACGGACACCTCGGGCAGTCCGACCACGGCCGTACGGTCGGCCACGATCACGTCGCAGGCCAGCGCGAGCTCGAAGCCGCCGCCGAGGGCGAAGCCGTGGACGGCGGCGACGGTCGGCATCGGCAGTTCGAGCACACCCGTGTACGCGGCCCTCGCGGTGGGCCGCTGCCGCACCAGCTCGGCGTCCGTGAAGGAGTTCCGCTCCTTGAGGTCCGCGCCCACGCAGAAGGCCCGCTCATGGCTGGAGGTGAGCACGGTGACGCGCACCCCCTGATCGGCGCCGAGCGCGTCGCAGGCGGCCCCGATCGAACGGGCCATGTCGGTGGACACCGCGTTCATCGCCTTGGGCCGGTCGAGCACGAGCTCGGCCACATGCTCCTGGCCCTCGTGCCGCCGCACGACGACGAACTCCCCGAACCGCTGCTCCGACGTGACGGTCATGCTGCACCCCTCCGGTTAACGAGCGTTACCGGGGGATCCTAGGCGCCCGGACCCCCCGGCCCCAGCCCACCCCGCCAACCTCGAGCCCACCCCGGCAACCCCATGCCCGCCCGGCGTCTGAGGGCACCCTTCGAGCCCACCCCGGCAACTTCGAGCCCACCCCCGGCTACTTCGAGTCCACCCCGGCTACCCCCAGCCCGCCCGGCGCTTGAGGGCACCCTTCGAGCCCACCCCGGCACCCTTCGAGCCCGCCCGGCGCTTGAGGGCATCCTTGGAGCCCGTCCGGCGCTTGAGGACCGGGGCCCGGGGCGGAGCCCACGGTTTCGGGAAGGGGCGGGTAGGGGACAGGCCCGCCGCAGGCGCCACCCGCACCCCCACCCCGTCAGGACGCCGGCTTACCCCGCCGCGCCAGCAACCACGGCTCCACGACGCCCAGCCCTCGCACAGGCCGCTGCCACATCGGCTGCAGCCCGAAGCGGTACGTCGGCAGCGGCGGCTCATCCTCCACCGGCCGGCCCTCCTTCTCGGCCAGCCGCGCCCGCTCGGCCGCCGCCGCGACCACCTCGGCCGCCTGCGCCTCGGAGGCGGGGGCGTCACCGGTCCGCGTCAGTTCCTGGGCGAACGCGCCGTCGACCAGCACGGCGTCCTTCGGCGCTATCGAGGTCAGCCGGCTGGCCAGATTCACCGTCGTCCCGAACACATCGCCCATCCGGGTGGTGACGGTGCCGAACGCGATGCCCACCCGCAGAGCGGGCATCGTGGTGTCCTGCGCCATCGCCTCCACCAGCCGGAGCGCTATCTCACCCGCCGTGCCCGCGTCGTCCGCGGCGAAGAGGACCTCGTCGCCCAGCGTCTTGATGAGCCGTCCGCCATGGGCGGCGACCAGGTCGGCGGAGGTCGTCTCGAAGGCCTCGACGAGCTCGCCGAGCTCCTCCTCCTCCAGCCGCCGGGTGAGCCGCGTGAAGCCGACCAGGTCGGCGAAGCCCACGGCGAGCCGTCGGTCGACCATCTCCTCGTCGTCCGCGGCCTGCACGACCCGGCCCGTGGCGGCGGCCAGCTGGCGCCGCCACACGTACACGAGGAATTCCTGCAGCTCGGGCAGGAGCAGCTCGACCAGCGGATAGGTGACCTCGGTACGGGTCATGCCGGGCTCGGGGGGCTCGGTCAGCCCTTCCAGGAAGGAGTCGATCTGCCACTCCGCGAGCCGCGCGGTCGTCTGCCCGGTCGACCGGGCCACCTGGATCGCCATCGGCTCGCTGAGCAGCCCGGCCTCCACGAGGCCCGCGAGGCGCCGCAGCGCCAGCACGTCCGCCTCGGTGAGCGCCTTGGCCTGCCCGATGTCGGCGAAGCCCATGGCCCGCCAGAACCGGGACGCCAGGTCCATGGAGACCCCGGCGGTCCTGGCCGCCTGGAACGGCGTGTAGCGCCGGTCGGCCCCCAGGATCAGCTGTTCCAGCCGGATCGCGAGAGGGTCGTCGGTCGGTTCGGCCGTGTGGTCGACTTCGTGATGCGGTGTCGCGTGGACCGAGGATCCCGGCGGGGGCTCCGCGCCCTCGCCTGAGTTCGTGTCGTCGACGGTCACCGGCCGCCTCCTGCCCGTTCCCTGCGCACTGCCCTGCCGATCTGTCGCTGGATCGCCTCAACGATACGGCAGGTGTGCCCCAGCTCACGTCCCCGGTTGCCCGGTTCGGGTGCGTCATGAGAGACATCGTCCGTAATCGCCTGTGCCGTCCGCGCCGTGCGTACGCCGGCGCCGGCCCGGTTCAGGTCAGCCCGCCCTCCGCTCCGCGCAGATGGACGATGTCACCGGCGGAGACAGGCTCCTGGAGCCCGTCCCCGGTGGCCAGGACCAGCCGTCCGTCGCCGTCGATCGCGACGGCCTCGCCGACGACGGACCGGTCGCCGGGCAGCTCGGCCCGCACCGTGCGGTCGAGCGTGGCGCAGCCCGCCGCGTACGCGGCCTGGAGGCCGCTCTCGGCGGCGTCGCCGTTGGCCTCGCGCCACCGGCCGTACCACTCCTCCAGCGAGCGCAGGACGGCCCGCAGCAGCGTTTCCCGGTCGGTCGACACGGCCCCGGCGAGCGCCAGCGAACCGGCCTGAGGGGCGGGCAGCTCGGCCGCGCGCAGGGAGACGTTGAGCCCGATGCCGATGACGACGCCGTCACCGGCACGTTCGGCGAGGATGCCGCCGGTCTTGCGCTCCGCGCCGGGCGGGGTCCCTGTCTCCCCGGGGAGGGTGCCTGAGCCCGTCGGAATGGTCACCAGGAGGTCGTTGGGCCATTTCAGTGCCATGTCGACGCCGGCGGATTGTGCGAGACCCGTCGCGGTGGCCACACCGGCCAGCAGCGGCAGCCATCCCCAGCGCTCGGGGGGCACGTCACCGGGGGTCAGGTAGACCGAGAAGAACAGCCCCGACCGGGGCGGCGCCGTCCAGCTCCGGTCCAGCCGCCCGCGGCCCGCGGTCTGCTCCTCGGCGACCAGGACCGTGCCCTCGGCCAGTCCGGAGGCGGCCCGTGCCGCGAGGTCGGAGTTGGTGGAGCCGGTCGTCCCGACGATCTCGAGCGAGGTCCACAGGCCGCCCGGTTTCAGCAGTCCACGGCGCAGCGCGGCGGCGTTCAGGGGCGGTCTGTCGAGGTCCGACCAGCGGTTGTGTGGCGCATCCGGAGGTGTCATGCAACCCACATTAGGTGTGGGCAACGACGCACTGCCGAACCGTATGCGCGCCGATACGCTACGGGTCAGTAGCTAACACCAGCCGACGAGCCGGTAGCCGTCGAGCACTTTTCGGTCCAGCACCTTTACTGGATGTACCAGCCGTCCCCGTGACCAGGCAGGGAGCCGCCACCCGATGTCCGAGCCGCAGAGCGACATCCACACGACCGCGGGCAAGATCGCGGATCTGCAGCGCCGTATTGACGAGGCCACGCACGCAGGTTCCGCACGCGCCGTCGAAAAGCAGCACGCCAAGGGCAAGTTGACCGCCCGTGAGCGCGTCGAGCTCCTGCTCGACGAAGGTTCCTTCGTGGAGCTCGACGAGTTCGCACGGCACCGGTCGACGAACTTCGGCATCGAGAAGAACCGCCCCTACGGCGACGGTGTCGTCACCGGCTACGGCACGGTCGACGGCCGCCCCGTCTGCGTGTACTCGCAGGACTTCACGATCTTCGGCGGCTCGCTCGGCGAGGTCTACGGCGAGAAGATCGTGAAGGTCATGGACTTCGCGATGAAGACCGGCTGCCCGGTCATCGGCATCAACGACGGCGGCGGCGCCCGTATCCAGGAGGGCGTGGCCGCCCTCGGCCTGTTCGCCGAGATCTTCCGCCGCAACGTGCACGCCTCGGGTGTCGTCCCGCAGATCTCCCTGATCGTCGGACCGTGCGCCGGCGGCGCGGTCTACTCCCCCGCGATCACCGACTTCACGGTCATGGTCGACCAGACCTCGCACATGTTCATCACCGGGCCCGACGTCATCAAGACGGTCACCGGCGAGGACGTCGGCTTCGAGGAGCTGGGCGGCGCCCGCACGCACAACACCACCTCCGGCGTCGCGCACCACATGGCGGGCGACGAGAAGGACGCCATCGAGTACGTCAAGTCCCTGCTGTCCTACCTCCCGTCGAACAACCTCTCGGAGGCTCCGGCCTTCCCCGAGGAGGCCGACCTGGAGACGACGGACGAGGACCGCGAGCTCGACTCCCTCATCCCGGACTCGGCGAACCAGCCGTACGACATGCACACCGCCATCGAGCACGTGCTCGACGAGGGCGAGTTCCTGGAGACCCAGGCCCTGTTCGCGCCGAACATCATCACGGGCTTCGGCCGCATCGAGGGCTACCCCGTCGGCATCGTCGCCAACCAGCCGATGCAGTTCGCCGGCTGTCTGGACATCAACGCCAGCGAGAAGGCCGCGCGCTTCGTCCGTACGTGCGACGCGTTCAACGTGCCGGTCCTGACCTTCGTGGACGTCCCCGGCTTCCTGCCGGGCGTCGACCAGGAGTACGGCGGCATCATCCGCCGCGGCGCCAAGCTGATCTACGCGTACGCCGAGGCGACCGTCCCGCTGATCACGGTCATCACCCGCAAGGCCTTCGGCGGCGCCTACGACGTCATGGGCTCCAAGCACCTGGGCGCCGACCTCAACCTGGCCTGGCCGACCGCGCAGATCGCGGTCATGGGCGCGCAGGGCGCGGTCAACATCCTGCACCGCCGGACCATCGCCGCCGCCGACGACCCGGAGACCACCCGCGCCGAACTGATGGCCGACTACGAGGACGCCCTCCTCAACCCGTACGTCGCCGCCGAGCGCGGCTACGTCGACGCGGTCATCATGCCGTCCGACACCCGGGCCCACCTCGTGAAGGGCCTGCGCCAGCTCCGCACCAAGCGCGAGTCGCTGCCCCCGAAGAAGCACGGCAACATCCCCCTCTAGGCACCGGGAGCCACCATGATCAAGGTCGTACGGGGCAATCCCACCCCGGAGGAACTGGCTGCCGCGCTCGCGGTCGTCCGTGCGCGCGCCGTGGCGGGTGCCGCCCTGCCGTCCGGCGATCCGCTGCCGCCCGAGCAGTGGTCCGACCCGGGCCGTGTCGCGCGCCGCGGGGCGCTGCGGCCGGGCCCGCGGTCCTGGGCCCGGACGTACTGGCCCGTCTGAACCGGAAGCGCTGAGTCGCACCGCTGCGGCGCCTGAGTACGCGTACTCAGGCGCCGCAGTCGTACCGGGGCCACCATCGGAACCATGCTGTGGTCAGACCCCGAGAACAAGCCGCCCAAGGAACTGCGCGACGCCCAGGACATGATGCGCCGCGCGGGGCTGCTGCTCGCCCTGGCCATGGTCGTCGCGATGTTCGTACTGGGCACCCGCTGAGTCCCCGTCACGAGGGACCGGGTCCGCGTCCCGGCGGGCCGGGCCCGTGTCACAGGGGCCGAGTCCGGGTTCCGAGGGCTCCGGGGCCCTTCTACGATGGCCGCTATGACTGATCAGCGCCGCCTCGTGCTCGCCTCCGCGTCCCCCGCCCGTCTCGGCCTCCTGCGCCAGGCGGGCTTCGCCCCCGAGGTGATCGTCAGCGGCGTGGACGAGGACGCGCTCTCGGCCCCGACACCGGCCGAGCTGGCGCTCGTACTGGCCGAGGCCAAGGCCGCCGCCGTCGCGGCCCGCCCCGAAGCCTCGGGCGCGCTCGTCATCGGCTGCGACTCCGTCCTCGAGCTGGACGGTGAGGCGCTCGGCAAGCCCGCCGACAGCGAGGAGGCCACCGCGCGCTGGAAGTCCATGCGCGGCCGGTCCGGGGTCCTGCAGACCGGGCACAGCGTCATCGACACGGCGACCGGCCGTACGGCGTCGGCGACCGCGTCCACCGTCGTCAGGTTCGGCGAGCCGACCGACGCCGAGGTGGCCGCCTATGTCGCTTCCGGCGAGCCTCTCCATGTCGCGGGCGCGTTCACCCTGGACGGCCGCTCGGCGCCCTTCGTCGACTCGATCGAGGGCGACCACGGCAACGTCATCGGGCTCTCGCTGCCCCTGCTGCGCCGCCTGCTCGGCGAACTCGACATCTCCGTGACGGAGTTGTGGGTCTGAGCGGGCCCGGTTTCACGCCGGCGCGGGCGCCCCGGCTCCGGCGCCGCTCCCGCTGGTGCCGGTCTCCTTCTCGTCGCTGCCCGTCTCACGGCGTCCGTACGCCACCAGGGTGAGCACGATCAGTCCCAGGACGACCATCATGAAGGCGAACGCGGTCCAGCCGACCAGTCCGACCACCACGGCGCCCAGCACCCCGTGCACGACCGCGCACCCGATGAGGGCGATCCTGCCGATCCGGCCCGGCGCGCGGTCACGGATCCCGGCCAGCAGCGGGATCAGACCGCACGCCACCAGCAGGAGCCCGGAGAAGCCGCCCATCACCCATGTGCCGGTGGACATCACGTCCGGGTCCATGCCCGCCAGGGACATCTTCTGATTGTCGACGACCGTTGCGAGGATGCCGTTGATGAGCACGATGCCCGCGGCTTCCCCGAACAGAACGATCGCGGTTATGACGGCCACTGATCTGCGCACCACGGCGCCCACCCCCTGTTACCTGTAGTACCTGCGATACAGCGCGGACCCTACTAACCGGTAATCCTCCGGACAAGGGGTCGCGCAGTCCTCGCGCCTCCTCGTACGTTCGGCAAAGATTCCATCGGCCGTTCGTAGGGTGTCCACAAAGAAACACTGCATGTGGCTGACCGTTAGAACAGAGACTTGGACCACACCTCGTGGCTACTGTGCGGTTAAGGATCGCGGCGTACCGTGGTGCGACAAGGGATTTCGCGACTCGAGCAAGCCTCGAATCACACTCCGTGTGGGCAAGTTCACCTTTGGGGACGGGTCGTACGGCCGTGTCGGTAGTCCCTAAACTCAGCTTGTTCTCAAGGAGGGAGTCATCGTGCGCAAGGTGCTCATCGCCAACCGTGGCGAAATCGCTGTCCGCGTTGCTCGGGCGTGCCAGGATGCCGGAATCGCGAGCGTAGCCGTCTACGCCGATCCGGACCGGGATGCTCTGCATGTCCGCGCGGCCGACGAGGCGTTCGCTCTGGGCGGTGACACCCCGGCCGCCAGCTACCTGGACATGGGCAAGGTCCTCCAGGCGGCCAAGGACTCCGGGGCCGACGCGATCCACCCCGGCTACGGCTTCCTCTCGGAGAACGCCGAGTTCGCCCAGGCCGTCCTGGACGCCGGCCTGACCTGGATCGGCCCGCCCCCGCAGGCCATCCGCGACCTCGGTGACAAGGTCGCCGCCCGGCACATCGCCCAGCGCGCCGGCGCCCCCCTCGTCGCCGGCACCCCCGACCCGGTCTCCGGCTCGGACGAGGTCGTCGCGTTCGCCGAGCAGAACGGCCTCCCGATCGCGATCAAGGCCGCCTTCGGCGGCGGCGGCCGCGGCCTCAAGGTCGCCCGCACCCTCGAAGAGATCCCCGAGCTCTACGACTCCGCCGTCCGCGAGGCCGTCGCCGCGTTCGGCCGCGGCGAGTGCTTCGTCGAGCGCTACCTCGACAAGCCCCGCCACGTGGAGACCCAGTGCCTGGCCGACTCCCACGGCAACGTGGTCGTCGTCTCCACCCGCGACTGCTCCCTGCAGCGCCGCCACCAGAAACTGGTGGAGGAGGCCCCCGCACCGTTCCTCTCCGAGGCACAGAACGCCGAGCTGTACGCCGCGTCGAAGGCCATCCTCAAGGAAGCCGGCTACGTCGGCGCCGGCACCGTGGAGTTCCTCGTCGGCACGGACGGCACCATCTCCTTCCTCGAGGTCAACACCCGCCTCCAGGTCGAGCACCCGGTCACCGAGGAGGTCACCGGCCTCGACCTCGTCCGCGAGATGTTCCGCATCGCCGACGGCGAGGAGCTCGGCTACGGCGACCCCGCCGTGCGCGGCCACTCCTTCGAGTTCCGGATCAACGGCGAGGACCCCGGCCGCGGCTTCCTGCCCGCCCCCGGCACCGTCACCACCTTCAGCCCGCCCTCCGGCCCCGGTGTCCGCCTCGACGCGGGCGTCGAGTCCGGCAGCGTCATCGGCCCCGCCTGGGACTCCCTCCTCGCCAAGCTCATCGTGACCGGTGCTACGCGTGAGCAGGCACTCCAGCGCGCCGCCCGCGCCCTGCGCGAGTTCACAGTCGAGGGCATGGCCACCGCCATCCCCTTCCACCGGGCCGTCGTCGCCGACCCGGCATTCACCGCCGACCCGTTCCGCGTCCACACCCGGTGGATCGAGACGGAGTTCGTCAACGAGATCCCCGCCTTCGCCGTCCCCGCCGACACCGAAGCGGACGAGGAGTCGGGCCGCGAGACCGTCGTCGTCGAGGTCGGCGGCAAGCGCCTCGAGGTCTCCCTGCCCTCCTCGCTCGGCATGAGCCTGGCCCGCACCGGCCTCGCCGCCGGCGCCAAGCCCAAGCGCCGCGCCGCGAAGAAGGCCGGCTCCGCCGCCTCCGGCGACACCCTCGCCTCGCCCATGCAGGGCACCATCGTCAAGATCGCCGTCGAGGAGGGCCAGGAAGTCAAGGAAGGCGACCTCATCGTCGTCCTCGAAGCGATGAAGATGGAACAGCCCCTCAACGCCCACCGCTCCGGCACCGTCAAGGGCCTGGCAGCCGAGGTCGGCAGCTCCGTCTCCTCCGGCGCCATGATCTGCGAGATCAAGGACTGAGCGCTCTTCTCCTCCCGGGGGCCCGGTCGCTGTCGATGACGTACCCGACAGCGACCGGGCCCTCGGTGGCATCCTGGACGCAGGCGGAGACCAGGAGGACAGCGCGATGGCGATGAGCACGGCACGGACACCGGACCGGCCGATGCGCGCCGACGCGCGCCGCAACTACGAGCGGCTGGTCGGCGAGGCCCGCACGTCCTTCGCCGAGCACGGTACGGATGCCTCCCTCGAGGACATCGCCCGGCAGGCCGAGGTCGGCATCGGCACGCTGTACCGGCACTTCCCGAACCGTCACGCGCTGATGAACGCGGTGTTCCAGGAAGCCCTGGCCTCACTGCTCGCCCGCTCGCACGAACTGGCGGAGGCGGAGCAGCCGTGCAGGGCGCTGGTGGAGTGGCTGGGCGCGATCGTCACCCATGCCGGTGAGTACCGCGGCCTGGCACAGGCGCTCATGTCGGCGTCGGGCGACACGACTTCGGCACTGGCGCAGTGCAATGTGCCCCTGCGTCAGGCGGGGGCGCGGCTACTGGCGCGGGCCCAGGCGAGCGGTTCGGTGCGGGCGGACGTCTCGATCGACGACCTGCTCCAGCTGACGAACGCGATCGCGCTGGCGGCCGAGCAGACTCCGTCGGATCCCGGGCTGGCCGACCGCCTTCTGATGCTGACGCTCCAGGGCCTGAAGAGCGGGGCAGCCGCACCTGGCCCACACGGCGGCTGAGGCAGTCCCCCGGCCCCCGGTTGTTTCGGGGAGGGGAAGGCGGACGGAGAGAGGCCGCCACACGGCCCCGCTACCGCTACCGCCGCCGCAGGTCCGCCACCCGGGCACGCTCCCCCGGCCCCTGCTCGGCCAGTGCCGCCGCACTCCGCAACTGCGGTGGCCCCAGACCCGAGTGGCCCCCGGGCTGGGTGCGGCGCTGGCCCGGGAGCGGCATGTCCCGCCGGGGCCGGTGGCCCGCGCCGCTCTCACCGCCGGAGGACTCCGTGTCGGGTCCCGCGACCGTGATCTCCACGCCCTGGTCCGCCAGAGCCTGCAGCTCGGTGGCGGCACGCTCGTCGTGGACCGGTGGTTCGTCCGTCACCAGCCGGGTGATCAGCTCCGTGGGCACCGTCTGGAACATGGTGTCGGAGCCGAGCTTGGTGTGGTCCGCGAGGACCACCACCTCCGCCGCCGCCTGCACCAGCGCCCGGTCGACGCTCGCCGAGAGCATGTTGGACGTGGACAGCCCGCGCTCGGCGGTCAGTCCGCTCCCGGAGAGGAACGCACGGGACACCCGCAGCCCCTGGAGGGACTGCTCGGCCCCGCTGCCCACGAGCGCGTAGTTGCTCCCGCGCAGGGTGCCACCGGTCATCACCACTTCCACCCGGTTGGCATGGGCCAACGCCTGGGCGACGAGCAGCGAGTTGGTGACCACGGTCAGACCGGGAACACGCGCGAGCCGGCGGGCCAGCTCCTGCGTGGTCGTTCCGGCGCCGACCACAATGGCCTCGCCTTCACCGACGAGGCCGGCGGCCAGGTCGGCGATAGCCGTTTTCTCCGCGGTGGAGAGATGGGATTTCTGCGGAAAGCCGGACTCCCGCGTAAAACCGCCCGGCAAAACCGCACCGCCATGTCGGCGGTCGAGGAGTCCTTCTGCCTCCAGTGCCCGCACGTCCCGCCGTACGGTCACTTCGGAGGTCTGGACGACGCGGGCGAGCTCACGGAGCGATACCGCCCCGTTGGCGCGCACCATTTCGAGGATCAACTGACGACGTTCTGCAGCGAACACGAAACTGACAGTAACCTGGCCATGGGTTGCTTTTCAGCAGTTTGCGCCGAATAAGAGAAGTTGTACATGCACAGGGCCCCCTAGTGGTATAGGAGGCCCTGTTGTTGTTCATGGGTGGTCCGGGAGATGCCGGGGAGATGTACAAACACCCTGTCAGGACGCCGGGGACGCCGGGAGTTGCCGGTTCGCCGGCAGCCCTCCGGGTCCTGCCTACGCCTCGCCGGCCCGCTTACGGGTGTGCAACTGCCGGGCCACTTCAGCGATCGATCCGGACAGGGACGGGTACACGGTGAACGCGTTCGCGATCTGTTCCACGGTCAGGTTGTTGTCGACCGCGATCGAGATCGGATGAATCAGTTCACTGGCCCTCGGTGCGACGACACAGCCGCCGACCACGATGCCGGTGCCGGGCCGGCAGAAGATCTTGACGAAGCCGTCCCGGATGCCCTGCATCTTGGCGCGCGGATTGCGCAGCAGCGGCAGTTTCACGACGCGGGCGTCGATCTTGCCGGAGTCGACATCGGCCTGGCTGTATCCGACCGTGGCGATCTCGGGGTCGGTGAAGACGTTGGAGGAGACCGTCTTCAGGTTCAGCGGGGCCACCGCGTCCCCGAGGAAGTGGTACATCGCGATCCGGCCCTGCATCGCGGCGACGGAGGCCAGCGCGAAGATGCCGGTGACGTCGCCGGCCGCGTACACGCCGGGGGCGCTCGTGCGGGAGACCCGGTCGGTCCGGATGTGGCCGGACTCCTTGAGCAGGACCCCGGACTCCTCCAGGCCCATCCCCGCGGTGTTGGGGATCGCGCCGACGGCCATCAGGCAGTGCGTACCGGAGATGACGCGGCCGTCGGCCAGCGTGACCTCGACGCGGTCCCCGACGCGCTTCGCGGACTGGGCCCGGGAGCGGGCCATGACGTTCATGCCGCGGCGCCGGAAGACGTCCTCCAGGACGGCTGCGGCGTCCGGGTCCTCGCCCGGGAGGACCCGGTCGCGGGAGGAGACGAGGGTGACGCGGGAGCCGAGCGCCTGGTAGGCACCGGCGAACTCGGCGCCGGTCACACCGGAGCCGACCACGATGAGCTCCTCGGGGAGCTCGTCCAGGTCGTAGACCTGGGTCCAGTTCAGGATGCGCTCGCCGTCGGGCAGTGCGTCCGGGATCTCCCGGGGGTGGGCACCCGTCGCGATCAGGACGGCGTCGGCGGTGAGGCGCTCCTCGGTGCCGTCGGCCGCGGTCACCACGACCTGGCGGGAGCCGTCGGCGGCCTGGAGGCCCTCGAGGCGGCCGCGGCCGCGCATGACCCTGGCACCGGCGCGGGTGACGGAGGCGGTGATGTCGTGGGACTGGGCGAGCGCCAGGCGCTTGACCCGTCGGTTGACCTTGCCGAGGTCGACACCGACCACACGCGCCGCCTGCTCTATGTGCGGCGTGTCGTCGGCGACGATGATGCCGAGTTCCTCGTACGAGGAGTCGAAGGTGGTCATCACCTCGGCCGTCGCGATCAGGGTCTTCGAAGGTACGCAGTCGGTGAGTACCGACGCGCCGCCGAGGCCGTCGCAGTCGACGACGGTCACCTCGGCGCCGAGCTGGGCGCCCACCAGTGCCGCCTCGTAGCCGCCGGGGCCACCGCCGATGATCACGATCCGGGTCACGAAAAGTCCGCCTCGCGTGGTGTCTTCCCGCGGCCGTCTGCCGCCCCGGCCGGGGGTCCGGGGGATCGCCCCGGGGAATGCAGTACGTAATTCATTGTCCCGCACGCGCCAAGGTGCTTCGCCCCGGGGCCCTCCATACGGGAACGAGGCCGATCGGGCCACGGCCCGCAGGCCCGCGGACACCGCCCCGGACGACGCCCCGGCCGGGGGCTTCCTCACAGGAAACGGCACGCGCCCCGCCACCTCCCGTACCCTCGACCCCATGTCGCTCTACGCCGCGTACGCCGGCAACCTCGACGCGCGGCTGATGACGCGCCGCGCCCCGCATTCCCCGCTGCGCGGCACCGGCTGGCTCAACGGCTGGCGGCTGACGTTCGGCGGGGAGCAGATGGGCTGGGAGGGCGCGCTCGCCACGGTCGTGGAGGCGCCGCGTTCCCAGGTCTTCGTCGCGCTGTACGACCTGGCGCCGATGGACGAGGACTCGATGGACCGCTGGGAGGGTGTCGGCCTCGACATCTACCGGCGGATGCGGGTGCGCGTGCACACCCTGGACGGCGAGGAACCGGCCTGGATGTACGTGCTGAACGGCTACGAGGGCGGGCTGCCGTCCGCCCGCTATCTGGGCGAGGTGGCCGACGCCGCCGAGTCCGCGGGCGCGCCGCACGACTATGTGATGGGCCTGCGCAAGCACCCCTGCTGAGCTCCCGCCGAGCCCGTGCCGATCCCCTGTTGAGCGGCACTCCCCGCAGCACTGCCGCACCGCTTTCGTACGAAAGTACGAGTACGACAGGCCAGACTCTGAACCTGCGCATCTACGCGCGTAGGGATTCACCGGTTACCCTCATCCGCGTGAACGCATCTGTTATTCCGGACCACATCCAGGGCGACCCCCACGTCGCCGCAGCCGACGCCGCCGCCCGCCTGCGCGAGCTCACCGGTGCCGAGACCCATGACGTCGCCCTCGTGATGGGCTCCGGGTGGGCCCCCGCCGGCGATGCGCTCGGCGCGCCGGAGGCCGAGTTCCCGGTGACCGCACTGCCCGGATTCCCGGCGCCCGCGGTGGAGGGGCACGGCGGCACGATCCGCTCGTACCGGATCGGTGAGAAGCGCGCCCTGGTCTTCCTCGGCCGCACGCACTACTACGAGGGCCGCGGCGTCGCCGCCGTCGCCCACGGTGTCCGTACGGCCGTCGCCGCGGGCTGCAAGACCATCGTCCTGACGAACGGCTGCGGCGGTCTCCGCGAGGGCATGCGCCCCGGACAGCCCGTGCTCATCAGCGACCACATCAACCTCACGGCGGCGTCGCCGATCATCGGCGCCAACTTCGTCGACCTGACCGACCTGTACTCGCCGCGGCTGCGCGCGTTGTGCAAGGAGATCGACGAGACCCTCGAAGAGGGCGTGTACGTGCAGTTCCCCGGCCCGCACTACGAGACTCCGGCCGAGATCAACATGGTGCGCGTGATGGGCGGCGACCTCGTCGGCATGTCCACCGTGCTGGAGGCCATCGCGGCCCGTGAGGCGGGCGCGGAGGTGCTGGGGATCTCCCTGGTCACGAATCTGGCCGCCGGCCTGAGCGGTGAGCCCCTCAACCACGAAGAGGTCCTCCAGGCCGGCCGGGACTCGGCCGCCCGGATGGGTTCGCTCCTGGCCCGGGTCCTCGACCGGATCTGAGCAGGACCGGCCTCGCCGGCGTCCGGGGCGCGGTGGTCGGGGCAGAGCCCCCGCAGCGCCCCTCCCCGGCCCACACAACCGCACCGCAGAAAGGCGGACACCGTGCAGCAGGACCTCATCACGCGGGCCAGGACCTGGCTCGCCGAGGACCCGGACCCCGAGACCCGCGCGGAGCTCGCCGGACTCGTCGACGCCGGGGACCTCGCCGCCCTCGCCGACCGCTTCGCGGGCACCCTGCAGTTCGGCACGGCGGGCCTGCGCGGTGAGCTCGGCGCGGGCCCGATGCGGATGAACCGGTCCGTCGTCATCCGCGCAGCCGCCGGCCTCGCCGCGTACCTGAGGGCGCAGGGGCAGGCCGGCGGACTCGTGGTCATCGGCTACGACGCCCGCTACAAGTCGGCCGACTTCGCCCGCGACACCGCGGCCGTGATGACCGGGGCGGGCCTGCGCGCCGCCGTGCTCCCCCGCCCGCTGCCCACCCCCGTCCTCGCGTACGCCATAAGGCATCTGGGCGCCGTGGCGGGCGTGGAGGTCACCGCCAGCCACAATCCGCCGCGCGACAACGGCTACAAGGTCTACCTCGGCGACGGCTCGCAGATCGTGCCGCCGGCCGACGCGGAGATCGCCGCCGCGATCGCGGCGGTCGGCCCGCTGGAGACCGTGCCGCGCCCCGAGACCGGCTGGCAGACCCTCGGCGACGAGGTCCTGGACGCCTACCTCGCCCGTACGGACACCGTCCTCGGCCCCGGCTCCCCGCGTACGGCGCGCACCGTCTACACGGCCCTGCACGGCGTCGGCACCTCCGTCCTCACGGCCGCCTTCGCACGGGCCGGTTTCCCCGCGCCCGTGCTCGTCGCCGAGCAGGCCGAGCCCGACCCGGCGTTCCCCACCGTCGCCTTCCCCAATCCGGAAGAGCCCGGCGCCATGGATCTCGCCTTCGCGACCGCGCGCCGTACGGATCCGGACATCATCATCGCCAACGACCCGGACGCCGACCGCTGCGCCGTCGCCGTGCCGGACGCGTCCACGGACGGCGGCTGGCGGATGCTGCGCGGCGACGAGGTGGGCGCGCTGCTGGCGGCACACCTGGTGGACCGGGGCGCCACAGGCGTGTTCGCCGAGTCGATCGTGTCCTCGTCGCTGCTGGGCCGGATCGCCGAGAAGGCGGGTCTCGGCTACGAGGAGACGCTGACGGGCTTCAAGTGGATCGCCCGCGTCGAGGGTCTGCGCTACGGGTACGAGGAGGCGCTGGGCTACTGCGTGGACCCGGACGGGGTCCGCGACAAGGACGGCATCACAGCCGCGCTGCTGATCGCCGAACTCGCCTCCGTACTGAAGGAGAAGGGCCGCACCCTCCTCGACCTGCTCGACGACCTCGCGCTCGCGCACGGCCTGCACGCCACGGACCAGCTGTCGGTCCGCGTCGAGGACCTGACGGTCATCGCCGACGCCATGCGCCGCCTGCGGGAGAACCCCCCGGCCGCGCTGGCCGGCCTTCCCGTCACCTCGGCCGAGGACCTGTCCCGGGGTTCGGAGCAGCTGCCGCCCACGGACGGTCTGCGCTACCACCTCACGGGCGCCCGGGTCATCGTCCGCCCGAGCGGCACCGAGCCGAAGCTCAAGTGCTACCTGGAGGTCGTGGTGCCGGTCGCCTCGGCGGACGAGCTGCCCGCGGCCCGGGAACGGGCCACGGAACTGCTCGGCGGCATCAAGCGCGACCTGGCTGCCGCCGCCGGCATCTGAGGGTCGAGGGCGGGGCCGGTGCGTCCGGGCATCGGCTCCGCGCGTCCCTCGCGTCCCTCACGTCAGGGAGACCTACGGCGTACACGTCCGGCGCCTCAGGCGATCGCGAGCAGCACCACGAGCAGCACCGCGCCGACGACGGCCGGGGCGATCACCTCGTACGCCCAGCGCACCGACGCCGTGGTCACGGCCTCCTCGTCGCGCCTGCCCGCCCGCTCGGCCAGCTCCCTCAGGTCCCGCACGGACTGGTCGGCGGCGGCGGCGCGGGCCTGCATGTCGCGGACGTCGGCGTGCACGGAGGTCCGGCCGTACGGGTCGTCGTGCGCCTCCCGGGTCGCCTTCCGCGCCGCACGCTTGCGCTCGCGCAGCGATACGGGCACCGCCCACAGCTGGTACTTCCTGCCGTCCTGGGTGAACAGTTCGCTGGAGTACGAGGCCCGGACGTCGGAGACATCGGTCCAGGGCAGCACGATCGTCCGGAACGGGTTGCGGATGCGGATCCGCTCCTCGTCGGCGAACACCGCCGGCCGCAGGGTGAACGCCACGATCAGCGGAATCAGGGTCAGCAGCGCGGCCAGCGCCTGCCACGGCACCCATCCGTGGCCCCGGACCACCGCGTCGCCGCCGATCCAGCCGACCAGCAGGATCAGCAAGGCGCCGCTGACCAGCCCGGCAACCGACCGGAAGGTCCGGTCGGCGTAGGCGGGCTCGGCGGGAGGTGTGGGGCTCGTCATGGTCCCGATTCTGCCTGACGGGCGCGGGCGGTGGCGGGGGGCCCGTCCGGCGGCCCCGTCCGGCCTGCGGGAGACGCGGAAACGGGGAGGGCCCTGTACAGGTCGCTACGCGCGTAGATATGCTCATGTGGTGACCATGCCCACCACTGCACCTGCATTCGCCGACGCGACGGCGTCCGACAGTGCGCTGCGCCGCTTCCTGCACGGGCTGCCCGGCGTCGACACCGTCGGCCTCGAAGCGCGCGCCGCCTCTCTCGGTACCCGATCGATCAAGACGACTGCCAAGGCGTACGCCATCGATCTCGCCATTTCGATGATCGACCTGACGACGCTGGAAGGCGCGGACACCCCGGGCAAGGTCCGGGCTCTCGCCGCCAAGGCCGTCAACCCCGACCCCACCGACCGCACGACCCCGCGCACCGCCGCGGTCTGCGTCTACCCCGACATGGCGGCGACCGCCGCCGCAGCACTGGCCGGCTCCGGAGTGAAGGTGGCGTCCGTCGCGACGGCCTTCCCCGCCGGGCGCGCCGCGCTGGACGTCAAGCTCGCGGACGTCCGCGACGCCGTGGCGGCAGGGGCCGACGAGATCGACATGGTGATCGACCGCGGTGCCTTCCTCTCCGGCCGTTACCTGAAGGTGTACGAGGAGATCCTCGCCGTGAGGGCCGAGTGCGGCTCGGCCCGGCTGAAGGTGATCTTCGAGACCGGCGAGCTGTCCACGTACGACAACATCCGGCGGGCCTCGTGGCTCGGGATGCTGGCGGGCGCGGACTTCATCAAGACCTCGACCGGCAAGGTCGGGACCAACGCCACACCGGCGAACACGCTGCTGATGCTGGAGGCCGTGCGCGACTTCCGGGAGCAGACCGGAGTGCAGATCGGTGTGAAGCCCGCGGGCGGCATCCGCACGTCCAAGGACGCGATCAAGTTCCTGGTCCTGGTGAACGAGACCGCGGGCGAGGACTGGCTGGACAACCACTGGTTCCGCTTCGGCGCCTCCAGCCTGCTGAACGACCTGCTGATGCAGCGCCAGAAGCTCAGCACCGGCCGTTACTCCGGCCCCGATTACGTGACGGTGGACTGATCCCCATGGCATCTGCATTCGATTACGCACCGGCTCCGGAGTCCCGCTCCGTCGTCGACATCGCCCCCTCGTACGGCCTGTTCATCGACGGCGAGTTCACCGAGGCCGCCGACGGCAAGGTCTTCAAGACGGTCAGCCCGTCGTCCGAGGAGGTGCTCTCCGAGGTCGCCCGCGCCGGCGCCGAGGACGTGGACCGGGCCGTGAAGGCCGCCCGCAGGGCGTTCGAGAAGTGGTCGGCGCTGCCCGGCTCCGAGCGCGCCAAGTACCTGTTCCGGATCGCCAGGATCATCCAGGAGCGCTCCCGCGAACTGGCCGTCCTGGAGACCCTGGACAACGGCAAGCCGATCAAGGAGACCCGCGACGCGGACCTCCCGCTGGTCGCCGCGCACTTCTTCTACTACGCGGGCTGGGCCGACAAGCTCGACCACGCCGGGTACGGGGCCGACCCGCGCCCGCTCGGTGTGGCCGGACAGATCATCCCGTGGAACTTCCCGCTCCTGATGCTCGCGTGGAAGATCGCCCCGGCGCTCGCCACCGGCAACACGGTCGTGCTGAAGCCCGCCGAGACGACCCCGCTCTCCGCGCTCTTCTTCGCCGACATCTGCCGTCAGGCGGGCCTGCCCAAGGGTGTCGTCAACATCCTGACGGGATACGGGGACGCGGGTTCGGCCCTCGTCGAGCACCCCGACGTCAACAAGGTCGCCTTCACGGGATCGACCGCGGTCGGCAAGGCCATCGCCCGCCAGATCGCCGGCACGGGCAAGAAGGCCACGCTGGAACTGGGCGGCAAGGGCGCCAACATCGTCTTCGACGACGCGCCCGTCGACCAGGCCGTCGAGGGCATCGTCAACGGGATCTTCTTCAACCAGGGCCAGGTCTGCTGCGCGGGCTCGCGGCTCCTCGTACAGGAGTCCGTCCAGGACGAGGTGCTGCACTCCCTCAAGCGCCGTCTGTCCACGCTCCGCCTCGGCGACCCGCTGGACAAGAACACCGACATCGGCGCGATCAACTCCGAGGAGCAGCTCTCCCGGATCACCGCGCTCGTCGAGACGGGCGAGGCGGAGGGCGCCGAGCGCTGGTCCGCCCCGTGCGAACTGCCGTCCTCCGGCTACTGGTTCGCGCCGACCCTGTTCACCGGCGTCACGCAGGCGCACCGGGTGGCCCGCGACGAGATCTTCGGTCCGGTGCTGTCGGTGCTCTCCTTCCGTACGCCGGACGAGGCCGTCGCCAAGGCCAACAACAGCCAGTACGGCCTCTCGGCGGGCATCTGGACGGAGAAGGGCTCCCGCATCCTCGCGGTGGCGAACAAGCTCCGTGCGGGCGTCGTCTGGGCCAACACGTTCAACAAGTTCGACCCGACCTCGCCGTTCGGCGGATACAAGGAGTCGGGCTTCGGCCGCGAAGGCGGCCGCCACGGTCTGGAGGCCTACCTCGATGTCTGACGGACGACTGAGCGTCTTCAAGACCTACAAGCTGTACGTCGGGGGCAAGTTCCCCCGCTCCGAGAGCGGCCGGGTGTACGAGGTGACGGACTCCAAGGGCAGGTGGCTGGCGAACGCCCCGCAGTCCTCCCGCAAGGACGCGCGCGACGCCGTCGTGGCCGCGCGCAAGGCGTTCGGCGGCTGGTCGGGAGCGACCGCGTACAACCGCGGCCAGGTCCTCTACCGCGTCGCGGAGATGCTGGAGGGCCGCCGGGAGCAGTTCGTACGGGAGGTGGCGGACGCCGAGGGACTGTCGAAGTCCAAGGCGGCGGCCGTCGTCGACGCGGCGATCGACCGCTGGGTCTGGTACGCGGGCTGGACCGACAAGATCGGCCAGATCGTGGGCGGGGCGAACCCGGTCGCGGGGCCGTACTTCAACCTGTCCACCCCGGAGCCGACCGGTGTCGTCACGGTCCTGGCCCCGCAGGAGTCGTCGTTCCTGGGCCTGATCTCGGTGATCGCACCGGTGATCGCCACCGGTAACACGGCGGTCGTCATCGCCTCGGCCGACGCCCCGCTGCCCGCGCTCTCGCTGGGCGAGGTGCTGGCCACCTCGGACCTGCCGGGTGGTGTGGTGAACATCCTGTCGGGGAAGACCGCGGAGCTCGCCGCTCCGCTGGCGTCCCACCAGGACGTCAACGCGATCGATCTCACGGGTGCGGTCGCGGGCAGCGAGCTCGCGAAGGACCTGGAGATCGCGGCGGCGGACAACGTGAAGCGGGTTCTTCGTCCACAGGCTGTGGACAGCGCGGACTGGACCGCCGATCCGGGCACGCGCCGCCTGACGGCCTTCCTGGAGACCAAGACGGTCTGGCACCCGACGGGCGCCCTGGGAGCCTCCGGCTCCTCGTACTGACGCTCAAAGGCCCTCTGGGCGCACGCAGGGCCGCTCCCCGGGGCGGCCCTGCGTGCTGTGCGCACCGTGCGCGCGTCAGCCGGTGATCAGGCCGGTCACCTGTCCCACCACGGGCAGGTCGCCGAGCGCCGCGCCACTGGTCAGCGGGTCGGTCACGATGGCCGTCGTCACCGGCTTGAAGTCGGCGATCTGGGTACCCACGGCGTTGTCCAGCGGGTCCACCCCCGTCCCGGCCAGCGGGTCGAGCTGCAGATCGGTGACGGGGGCGACGGCACCGGCGAGCCCGTAGCCGAGCGCGCTGGTCAGGGCGGGCGCCGCCGCGTCGCTGACCGCCCCGAGGGTGCTGTCCGCGCCGGTGGCCGGAGCGGCGGGCAGCGGTGCCGCCTGGGCCGCCGCACCTCCCGCACCGAGCGCCGCGCCCAGCGCGGTGAGGGTCAGGCCGGCGCGCAGCAGGGCGCGGCGCCGGGGCTTGGAGAGTGCATGACGTGCCATGTTTTCCCACCTGATCGAGGCTGTTTGAGTAATCATCCGTGCGCGCAGAGTAGTTGAGGTGTGATGCTCGATACCAACAGGACCTCCCGGGGATCCCCTGCGCGGGTCAATGCCTCACACTTCTGTTCTGTGAGTTCCCAACCGATCCCCACTCGAGTCGTGCTGCTCGCCGGTCCCTCCGGCTCCGGCAAGTCCTCCCTCGCCGCCCGCACCGGTCTTCCGGTCCTGCGGCTGGACGACTTCTACAAGGAGGGCAACGACCCGACGCTGCCTCTGGTCACCGGCAGCACGGACATCGACTGGGACTCGGCGCGGTCCTGGGACGCGGACGGGGCGGTCGCCGCCATCGCCGAGCTGTGCCGCACCGGGCGTACGAACGTCCCGGTGTACGACATCGCCACGAGCTCCCGGGTCGACCGTGAGGCGCTCGACATAGAGCGCACGCCCCTGTTCGTCGCCGAGGGCATCTTCGCCGCGGACATCGTGGAGCGCTGCCAGGAACTGGGGCTGCTCGCGGACGCGCTGTGCCTGCGCGGGCGCCCGTCGACGACGTTCCGGCGGCGGCTGCTGCGGGATCTGCGCGAGGGCCGGAAGTCGGTTCCGTTCCTGCTGCGCCGCGGCTGGCGCCTGATGCGGGCCGAGCGGCGCATCGTGGCCCGCCAGACCGCGCTGGGCGCGTACCCGTGCGGCAAGGCCGAGGCCCTGGGCCGCCTGGCCGCGGCCGCGGCGGGCCGCTGCCGCCGGACGACGGCGGCGGCAGCCTCACCGGCCCCGCCCGCGCCCTGACACTCGGACCGCAACGCACGACGCAGCGGGGCCGGACAGGACCCCCCGGCCCGTCCGACCCCGCCACGCACTTCCCCCGTACCGCCGCTTCCCCCGAAGCCGCGGCCCGTTCCCCCGTTCCCCCCTGCGCCTCAGGCCACCAGCTCGCCGAAGGACTCCTCCTCGTCACGGCCGAAGCTGAGGACCTCGTCCTCGCGCAGCCGGCGGAGCGACCGCCAGATGCTCGACTTCACCGTGCCGACACTGATGTCGAGGATGGACGCGATCTCCGGGTCCGTGCGGCCCTCGTAGTAGCGGAGGACCAGCATCGTGCGCTGGAGTTCCGGCAGCCGCGCGAGGGCCTGCCAGAGCACCGCGCGCAGCTCCGTGCCGCGCATCGCGTCCGTGTCGCCCACCGTCTCCGGCAGCTCCTCGGTCGGGTACTCGTTGAGCTTGCGCCTGCGCCAGGCGCTGATGTGCAGATTGGTCATGGTGCGGCGGAGGTATCCGCCGACCGCCGCCTTGTCACTGATCCTGTCCCACGCCCGGTACGTCGAGAAGAGGGCGCTCTGCAGCAGGTCCTCGGCCTCGAACCGGTCGCCGGTCAGGTGATAGGCGGTCGCGTACAGGGAGGCGCGGCGCTCCTGGACGTAGGCCGTGAACGCCGCTTCGGCGTCCTCGGTCCGCTCCAGGGGCTTCCGCTCCCCCGTGACCTCCCCGTACGCGGTTTCCCCGTTGGCCCCGTTTCCCCCGTGGCCCCCGTTTCCCCCCGTGGGCGCGTCAACCATCGTCAGATACGACGAGTGCTGACGCCCGGCGCCGCGGAAGCACCCCCGCCCTCCCCCGGCGCCGGACTTCTCCGGGCTCCGGCCGACGTCGTGGAGACGCGTGACAACTGCGCTTGAGGTGGTGCTGTGCAGTGCGTTCATCTCGCGCCCCCCGTCGGTGGAGTCCGTTCGTTCCCTGTGCCAATGAGCTTGCCGGGGCAGTTTCATGGCGCTGTCCCCCGACTGTCACAGGCCTGTCACAGGGCATGTTGACCGCGCCACGGGGGCGTCGGAGTGCATGGGGAGACAGATCCAGTAGGGGGGTTTGTCGAACTGTGGCACCACCATGGGCCAGAATGACCTCCGTGCCTTTCCTGTTGCTGATCGAGGACGACGACGCCATCCGCACGGCCCTCGAACTCTCGTTGTCACGCCAGGGCCACCGTGTGGCCACCGCGGCGACGGGAGAGGACGGCCTGGACCTGCTCAGGGAGCAGCGGCCGGACCTGGTTGTGCTGGACGTGATGCTGCCCGGGATCGACGGTTTCGAGGTGTGCCGGCGCATCCGGCGGACCGACCAGCTGCCGATCATTCTGCTGACCGCGCGCAGCGACGACATCGACGTCGTGGTGGGACTGGAGTCCGGCGCGGACGACTACGTGGTGAAACCCGTACAGGGCCGGGTGCTCGACGCCCGTATCCGTGCGGTGCTGCGGCGTGGTGAACGCGAGTCCACCGACTCGGCGACCTTCGGGAGCGTCGTCATCGACCGCTCGGCGATGACCGTCACCAAGAACGGGGAGGACCTGCAGCTCACGCCGACCGAGCTGCGGCTCCTGCTCGAACTGAGCCGCAGGCCCGGTCAGGCCCTGTCTCGGCAGCAGTTGCTGCGCCTGGTGTGGGAGCACGACTACCTCGGTGACTCGCGGCTCGTGGACGCCTGCGTACAGCGGCTGCGCGCGAAGGTGGAGGACGTGCCGTCCTCGCCGACCCTGATCCGGACCGTGCGCGGCGTGGGCTACCGGCTGGACTCGCCTCAGTGAGCGATTCCGCGAAACGCTCCATACTCGCGGGTCTTCGCTGGACCAGCCTGCGGCTGCGGCTCGTTGTCGTGTTCGCGCTGGTGGCACTGACAGCCGCGGTGTCCGCGTCGGGCATCGCGTACTGGCTCAACCGCGAGGCCGTCCTGACGCGTACGCAGGACACGGCGCTCGGCGACTTCCGGCGGCAGATGCAGAACCGGGCGGCCTCGCTGCCGCTGCAGCCGACGGGCAGCGATCTGCGGGACGCCGCCGGGCAGATGGCGAGCAGTGGACCCGGCTACCACGTGCTGCTGGTCGATTCCCACGACGGCAAGCCGATCGTCGGGTCCTCCGACATCGATGCCTTCACCAAGCTCGACGTACCCGCCTCACTGCAGCGGCAGGTGAACAAGAAGCAGCCGCTGACGTCGAGCAACACCCACGAGTACCACCTGTTCTGGCAGCGCACGAGCATCGGCGGCACGCCGTACCTGGTGGCCGGAACGAAGATCATCGGTGGTGGTCCCGCGGGCTACATGCTGAAGTCGCTGGACCAGGAGCGCCAGGACCTCAACTCGCTGGCCTGGTCCCTGGGCATCGCCACCGCGCTGGCCCTCGTCGGCTCGGCGCTCCTCGCGCAGGGTGCGGCAACGACCGTGCTGCGCCCCGTGCAACGGCTCGGGGACGCGGCCCGCAAGCTCGGCGAGGGGAAGCTCGACACCCGTCTCGTGGTCTCCGGCACCGATGAACTGGCCGATCTCTCCCGCACGTTCAACAGGACGGCGAGCTCGCTGGAGAAGAAGGTCGCGGACATGACCGCGCGGGAGGAGTCGAGCCGCCGGTTCGTCGCCGACATGTCGCACGAGCTGCGGACCCCGCTGACCGCGATCACCGCGGTCGCCGAGGTGCTGGAGGACGAGGCCGACAGCCTCGATCCGATGATCGCGCCCGCCGTTCACCTGGTGGTGAGCGAGACCCGGCGGCTGAACGACCTGGTCGAGAACCTCATGGAGGTCACCCGCTTCGACGCGGGTACCGCCCGGCTCGTCCTGGACACGGTCGACGTGGCCGACATGGTCACCGCCTGCATCGACGCACGCGCCTGGCTGGACGCGGTCGACCTGGACGCGGAGCGGGGCATGATGGTGCGGCTCGATCCGCGCCGGCTCGATGTGATCCTGGCGAATCTGATCGGCAACGCGCTCAAGCACGGCGGTTCGCCGGTACGCGTGTCCGTGCGGGCCGACGACGACGAGCTGGTCATCGAGGTACGGGACCACGGTCCGGGTATCCCCGAGGACGTCCTTCCGCACGTGTTCGACCGCTTCTACAAGGCGAGTGCCTCCCGGCCGCGTTCCGAGGGCAGTGGTCTGGGTCTGTCGATCGCGATGGAGAACGCGCACATCCACGGCGGTGACATCACGGCCTCGAACTCGCCGGACGGCGACGGGGCGGTGTTCGTGCTGCGGCTGCCGCGCGACGCGGAGCGGCTGACCGGCGCCCCCGGGGACGACCCGGACCGGAACGAGAAGGGCGGCGCGAAGTGATACGCAGCGACCGCGCGTACGACGCGCCCCGCACGGGATCCTCCCAGAGGGTCCCCGGCCGGGTGGCCGCCGCACTCGCGGCCGTCGTGGCGTGTACGGCGCTGGCCGCCGGGTGCGGCATCAGGAGCACTTCCGTGCCGGTCGACGCGGGGGCGGCACCGTCCCGGATGCCGTGCCGTACGTCGGCGCCGGCGGCGACCGCTCAGCCGCTGGAGAGCATCCCGGTCCACATCTACCTGGTCTGCGCCTCGCAGCTGGTGACGGTGGAGCGCACGGTGGAGGTCGACGAGTCCAGTTCCGACCGGCTCCGCATGGCCCAGTCGCTGCTCGGCGAGCTCCAGCGGGTTCCGACCGCCGAGGAGCGGCGCGCCGGCTTCTCCACGAACGTGCCGACGGATCTGCGGGTCACCGCGGCGCGCAAGGGCGACCCGGAGGGCACGCTGCGCCTCAGCGAGCAGCCCGAGGACCTGCCCGCGGAGGCGCTCGCGCAGGTGGTGTGCTCGTACGCGGAGAGCGAGCCGCTCAGCTCCGGGGGTTCGGTGCTCCTCGGCGGGCCCGGGAACTACACCCCACGGGGCTACCTGTGCACGACGGAGACGAAGAGCCGTCCGGGGAACGTACCGACGCTGGGTGCGGTCGAGCTGCCCTGAGGGCCGTGTCCGGGCCCGGATCCGCCCTCCGTGCCCGTCGTCACAGACGCTTCCTGCAACCGGGCGGAACCGATCCTGCCGGTCGTGGCGTCTTGGTGCACGTGCGCCACAGTTCGGACGGCAGCGCCGTCATCCGCTTCCGCGCGGCGGGGATCCTCCTCCTCCTCGCGCATCTGCTGTTCGTCGGCTGGCTGACGTTGCGCCCGCTGGACGTGCCCTGGGTGACGGCCGCGAATCTGCAGCCGTTCGCCGGAATCAGGGCGGACCTGGCGTTCGGCCCCGTCGAGGCGGCGCGCCGGATCGGTGAGGGGCTGCTGCTGCTGTCTCCGCTGGGCGTGCTCCTGCCGATGGCAGGGGGACGGCTGCTCGTCTCCCCGTGGGCCTCGCTGGCCCGGACCGTCGCGGCCGGGGCACTGATCTCCATGGCCATCGAACTGGGCCAGACCGGGGTGCCGGGGCAGGTCGTCGATGTCGACTCGATGCTGCTGAACACCGCGGGTGTCGCGATCGCCCATCTGCTCGTCGTTCCGATGTCCCGGGCGCGGCTGCGCCGCGGGAACCGGGCCGGCGCCGGGGATCTGGCCCGCCTCAGGAACGAGGCCCGCCTCAGGAGCGAGGCTCCTCAGGGGTCGACCCCGACGATTTCCAGGGTCGGTATCGCCCCGTAGAGCGACGCTTTGCACCCCTTCGCGGAGCCACTATGGAGGTACCGGGAGCGCGACGGAGCCGCCCCCGAAACGGTTCGCGAAGGAGCCCACCATGGCCGCACTTGTCCGCCCCAGTGAGGGACGCATGATCGGTGGAGTGTGCGCGGCGCTGGCACGGCGCTTCGGCACCTCCGCAAGGACGATGCGGATCATCTTCCTGGTCTCGTGCCTGCTTCCCGGCCCCCAGTTCCTGATCTACCTGGCGCTGTGGCTGCTGCTGCCGTCGGAGAAGACCTCGTCCGCGACGGCCTGGTGACCGGCGGGACCACGGGGGTACGGAACAGGAGAACACGATGGGGCGCGCACCCGGCCGGGTGCGCGCCCCATACGCGTGTGCGGGGCGGTCAGCCGCCGATCGGCAGGGCACCGAGCGGCAGGGCACCCGTCAGTCCGCCCGCGGGCAGGCCGCCGAGCAGGTTGGTGCCCGGCGCCGAGACCTCGCTGCCGCCGCCCTGCTGGTTGAGGAGGCCGCTGGCCGCCTCCTGCACGGCAGGCAGCGCGTCAGTCACGGAGTCGAGCGCGACACCGGCCGGGAGCGCGCCGGCGGCAGCGTCGACGGGCAGGGCGACCGCGGAGGCGCTTCCCGCACCGGCGGCAGCGAAAGCGGCACCGAGAGCGGCGACACCGAGGGTCCTGACAGCAGACTGCTTCATGTGAAATTCATCCTTGGGGAAGGGGATGTGAGCGGCTCTGCAACGTAGTCATCCCTCCGCCCTTCCCGCAAACATGCCAAGACACGAAAAAAGGCCGGGATCCGAAGATCCCGGCCGTTCCCATTTCGGTGTCCTCAGCCTGCCACCGACGAAGAAGCGCTGGTCGTAGCCGTCTGACGGAAAAGCCACTCGGACTTCAGCTCCGCGTATCCCGGCTTGACGACGTCGTTGATCATCGCCAGACGTTCATCGAAAGGAATGAACGCTGATTTCATCGCATTGACTGTGAACCACTGCATGTCATCGAGCGTGTATCCGAATGTCTCGGTCAGCCGCTCGAATTCCTGGCTCATGCTGGTACCGCTCATCAGCCGGTTGTCCGTATTCACCGTGGCGCGGAAATGCAGCTTCCGCAGCAGCCCGATGGGGTGCTCCGCGTACGAGGGCGCGGCACCGGTCTGGAGGTTGGAGGTCGGGCAGAGCTCCAGCGGGATCCGCTTGTCCCGTACGTAGGAGGCGAGGCGGCCCAGCGTCACGCTGCCGTCCTCGGCGATCTCGATGTCGTCGATGATGCGGACGCCGTGGCCGAGCCGGTCGGCGCCGCACCACTGGAGGGCCTGCCAGATCGACGGCAGCCCGAAGGCCTCGCCCGCGTGGATGGTGAAGTGGTTGTTCTCGCGCTTGAGGTACTCGAACGCGTCGAGGTGCCGGGTGGGCGGGAAGCCCGCCTCGGCGCCCGCGATGTCGAAGCCGACGACGCCCAGGTCGCGGTAGCGGTTGGCGAGTTCGGCGATCTCCAGGGCGCGGGCGGCGTGCCGCATGGCGGTCAGGAGGGCGCCGATACGGATGCGGTGGCCGTTCGCGCGGGCCCGGCGCTCGCCCTCCCGGAAGCCCTCGTTGACCGCCTCGACGACCTCTTCGAGGGTCAGGCCGGCGGTGAGGTGCTGCTCGGGCGCGTACCGCACCTCGGCGTAGACGACGCCGTCCTCGGCGAGGTCCTCGGCGCACTCCGCGGCCACCCGGAACAGGGCGTCGCGTGTCTGCATGACGGCGCAGGTGTGGGCGAACGTCTCCAGGTAGCGCTCCAGCGAACCGGAGTCCGCCGCCTCGCGGAACCAGATGCCGAGTTTGTCGGGTTCCGTCTCGGGCAGCGCGTCATAGCCTTGCGCGAGCGCCAGCTCGACGATGGTGCCGGGGCGCAGGCCCCCGTCGAGATGGTCGTGGAGAAGCACCTTGGGCGCGCGGCGGATCTGATCGGGTCCGGGGACATTCAGGGTCTGGCTCGTCATTGGGGCACTCTAGCGCCTACGCGCGTAGAGCGCGTGGAGGGCGCCGGCTGCCGATGCGTAACAGTGACCGCGATGTCGGGTGGAATACACCTGCCCTTCTGACACTGTTCTGTCATGGCACAGCGCGCACTTCCCCTGCCTGCTGCGAGGCTGGGACGGGCCGTCCACACGGCCGGAGCACCACCTGAGGTCAGCGGCGTGGTCCTGCTGCTCCCGGACGGCGAGACCCACTCACAGCGCCGCCCCTCCACCTTTTCGTACGCGGTACAGCTGCCGTTCGCCCGGATGCTGGCGCGGGCCGCGCAGGGCGACGGTCTCGCCGTGCACGTGGTGCACTACCGCCGGCGCGGCTGGAACGCCGACGGCGATCCGGTACCGGACGCGGAATGGGCCGCCGACGAGGCCGTGCGCCGCTACGGCGACATCCCCGTCTGCCTGGCCGGACACGGGATGGGGGGCCGGGCGGCCCTGCGTGCGGGCGGGCACCCCGCCGTCACCTCCGTACTGGCGATGGCTCCCTGGCTGCCCGGCTCCGAGGCACCGGAGCCCGAGCCGGTGAAGCACCTGGCGGGGCGGCGGGTGCTGATCGTGCACGGCACGAACGACTCCCGGACGGACCCC
Source organism: Streptomyces sp. NBC_00683 (assembly GCF_036226745.1). Taxonomy (NCBI): domain Bacteria; kingdom Bacillati; phylum Actinomycetota; class Actinomycetes; order Kitasatosporales; family Streptomycetaceae; genus Streptomyces; species Streptomyces sp. NBC_00683. The sequence goes on from NZ_CP109013.1 coordinate 3,391,429, forward strand.
GAGCTCTCCTACCGGCTGGCCGAGCGGACCAAGAAGGCCAACCGGGACACCTGCCGGTTCGAGGTCCACTCGGACGGGCACGCGCTGCGGCAGCACCGGGCCGAAGTAGTGGCGCTGGCCGCGGACTTCATCCGCGGCTCGCTGTTCGCCGGGTCGTACGCACGGCCCGTCGCCGACGCGTTCGCCGCGCCGCCGCCGCTGGGGCTGCGGATGCCGCTGGCCGCGGGGTTCGGGCAGTCGCTGCGGTACTGAGCGGCCGTGCGGCAGCAGTTGCCGCGCATCAGTCAGGGAGCAGGTTCCCCCGGCGCGACAGCAGGAAGTGTTTGAAGGCGGCCACCGGCGGCGTGTCCGGGTGGCCGTCCAGCCATGCGACCCCGATCTCACGGGCGGCGCGCGGAGCCGTGACCGTCAGTTCGACCACACCCGGCCGGGCGACCGCGGGCGGCGGGAGCAGGGCCACCCCGAGCCCGGCCGCGACCAGGCCGCGCAGCGTCTCGGCCTCCTCCCCCTCGAATGCCACGCGCGGGGTGAATCCGGCCTCCGCGCAGAGGTCGTCGGTGATCCGCCGCAGGCCGTAACCGGGTTCGAGGGTGACGAACGTTTCGTCGGCGGCCTCGGCCAGCCGGATGCGGCGGCGGCCCGCCAGCCTGTGGTCGTCGGGGACGACCAGCCGCAGCCGCTGCTCGTCCAGGCGGCGGGTCACGAGATCCGGCGCGTCGGGGACGGGTGAGGTGAGGCAGAGGTCGAGGTCGCCCGCCCGCAGGCGTTCGATCATCGCCTCGCCGTAGTTCTGGACGAGCTGGAAGCGGACCCGCGGGTGGTCGGCCCGGAAGGCGCGGATCAGGGCGGGCACGGTCTCGGATCCCATCGTGTGCAGGAAGCCGAAGGCGACCTTGCCCGCCGTCGGGTCGGCGTCCGCACGTACCGAGTCGGCGGCCTTCTCCACCTCGGCCAGGGCGCGTTCGGCGGAGCCGAGGAAGGTACGGCCCGCCGGGGTGAGCGAGACGGTGCGGCCACGGCGGGCGAACAGGGCGACACCCAGGTCCTGTTCGAGCCTGACCATGGCCCGCGACAGCGTCGACTGCGGGACGCCGAGCTCGTGCGCGGCACGGGTGACGTGCTCGTGGCGCGCCACCGCTTCGAAGTACGCGAGGCGTGGCGCGAGCACGGAGCGAATGTCTTCTTCGTAACTGCTCGGTGACAGCCGAGGCTGTGAGCTGTGTTGATGCACCATGGGAACGATTATGACGAGTTCATGCATTGGACGCATGAAACGCCGAGCCCTACGTTCGGGGTATGCCTCCTGCCAGTACCGGGGCGTCCACCATCGTGCTGGGCGCCTCAACTCCGTCATTGCCCGTCGCCGCCGTCCCCGCCCCGGACCCGGACCGCCTCGAGCCGGGCCGTCCCGGCTACCGCCGGATGAGCTTCGCGCTGTTCGCCGCCGGGATCGCGACCTTCGCACTCCTCTACTCCACCCAGGCGCTGCTGCCCGCCGTCTCCGCGTCCTTCGGCGCCACGGCCGGCCAGGCGAGCTGGACGGTCTCCGCGGCGACCGGAGCGCTGGCACTGTGCGTGCTGCCGCTGAGCGCCCTCTCGGAGCGCTTCGGGCGGCGTCAGATGATGACGGCCTCACTGACGGTCGCGGTACTGGTCGGGCTGCTCGTCCCGTTCGCCCCGTCGCTCGGCTGGCTGATCGCGCTGCGCGTGATCCAGGGTGCGGCGCTGGCCGGACTGCCGGCCTCGGCGATGGCGTACCTGGCCGAGGAGGTGCGGCCCAAGGCACTGGTGGCCGCGATCGGCCTGTTCGTGGCGGGCAACAGCATCGGCGGCATGAGCGGCCGGATCCTCGCCGGATGGGTCGCCCAGCTGTGGGGCTGGCGCGCCGCGCTCGGCGCGATCGGGCTCCTCGCCCTCGCCTGCGCGGTCGTCTTCCACTTCATGATCCCGAAGGCCCGTAACTTCACCCCCGGTTCGCTGAACCCGAGGGCCCTGGCGAAGACGGTCGGGGGACACCTCTCCGACCCGCTCCTGCGCCGGCTGTACGCGATCGGCGCCCTGTTCATGACGGTGTTCGGCGCGGTGTACACCGTGATCGGCTACCGGCTCGTCGGGGCTCCGTTCAACCTCCCGCAGGGCATCGTCGGTTCGATCTTCCTGATCTACCTCGTCGGCACGCTCTCCTCCGCCGCGGCCGGCCGCCTGGTCGCCCGGCTGGGCCGGCGCGGGGCGCTCTACCTAGCCGTCTCCACGACGGCCGCGGGCCTGCTGCTCTCCCTGGCCGACGTGCTCGCCGCCGTCCTGCTCGGCCTGGTCCTGATCACGGCCGGCTTCTTCGCCGGGCACGCGGTCGCCTCCTCCTCGGTGAGCCGTACGGCCACGACGGGCCGCGCCCAGGCCTCGGCGCTCTACCAGTCCGCCTACTACCTGGGCTCCAGCGCGGGCGGCACGCTCGGCGCTGTCGCCTTCCACACGGGGGGCTGGGCGGCCACGGTCGCACTGGGTCTCCTCGCGGTCCTCGGCGTGGTCTCGATCACGCTGTACGGCACCCGGGCCGCACGGGCGGAGCGCCGCCTGGCCCTGCCGTCGGCAGCCATGCAGAACTGAGACCTGCGCACGCACAACCACCGCTCCCCCACGCGCGTCCAACAGGCGAAGACACAGCGCGGTCGCGCGAAGGGGAGCAGGCGTACATGACAATCTCGGGGAAGATACGCACCGGCGCGGGGACACGGCGCGGGGTCACGCTGTCCGTCGCCGGTCTGGTGGCCGCACCGGCCATCGTCCTGGGCACCGGGACCTCCGCCCAGGCGGCGTCCTGCACGGCGGCCAAGGGGCCGTACCAGATCCAGGTCGAGAGGAACCTGAAGCTGCCCGCCGACGGCCGGCAGTCGACGGCCGACTGCAACGCGATCCGTTCCTACCAGGTGGCCAAGGGCATCACCCCGGCCATCGGGTACGCGGGGCCGGTGACCTGGCGCACGATGAAGACGATCGCCGCCCAGAAGGCGGCCGGGAAGACCCCCAACGCCGCGAAGAAGTGCCCCACCAACAAGGGGCGCATCGCGTGCGTGGACCTGACCCGGCAGCTGACCTGGATCCAGGACGGCAGCAAGCTGAAGTTCGGTCCGGTGCCGGTGCGGACGGGCCGTAACGGCGCGGAGACGCGGACCGGCTCCCGCAAGGTCTACTGGCGCAGCATCAACCACTGGTCGACGCTCTACGACGTCCGCATGCCGTACGCGCAGTTCTTCGACGGCGGCCAGGCGTTCCACTCGGTCACCAAGTCCATGTACAACAACCCCGGCTCGGCGGGCTGCGTCAACATGCGCCCCGCGGACGCGAAGTCATACTGGAACCTGCTGAAGAACGGCGACGACGTCTTCGTGTACGGACGTAAGCCCGGCACCTGAGCAGCGGTTTCCGCGCTTCCCGCCCGATTGTCAGTGGCCTGCGGTAGCTTCCACAGTGCTGAGTGAGCGGTGTCACAGCGCAACTGGGGTGAAGCAATGAGTGATCTGACAGCCACGGCCGGGACGAGTGTCGACAGCCGTCTGGAGGAATACCGGATCGAGCTGACGGGCTACTGCTACCGGATGCTCGGTTCGGCCTTCGAGGCGGAGGACGCGGTCCAGGACACGCTCGTGCGTGCCTGGCGCAACTTCGACAAGTTCGAGGGCCGTTCCTCGCTGCGCTCGTGGCTGTACCGGATCGCGACGAACGTGTGCCTGGACATGCTGAACGCGGGCAACAAGCGGGCGCGGCCGGTCGACCTGACCGGCCCGACGCCGCTGGCGCAGGCGGCGCTCAATCCGCTTCCGGAGAACACCTGGCTCGAGCCGATGCCGGACGGCCGCATCCTGCCCTCGGTGGCCGACCCGGCCGAGGCCGCCGTGGCACGTGAGTCGGTGCGCCTCGCCTTCGTCGCCGCTCTGCAGCATCTGCCGCCCAAGCAGCGTGCCGTGCTGATCCTGCGCGAGGTCCTCGCGTGGAAGGCGAGCGAGGTCGCCGAGCTCCTCGACACCTCGGTCGCCTCGGTCAACAGCGCCCTGCAGAGGGCACGGGCGACGCTCGCGGACACGGACAGCTCGGCCCCCGACACCGCGAACCCGCTGGACGACGAGCAGCGCAAGCTCCTCGACCGGTACGTGGCGGCCTTCGAGGGGTACGACATGGCGGCGCTGACCGCGCTGCTCCACGAGGACGCCGTGATGACCATGCCGCCGTTCGACCTCTGGCTGCAGGGGCACGACGACATCACGGGCTTCATGCTCAGCATCGGCGCGAGCTGCGAGGGCTCCCGGCTGGTGGCGACCGAGGCCAACGGATCCCCGGCCTTCGCGCACTACAAGCCGAACCCCGACGGACCGGGCTTCGTGCCGTGGGCGGTGCAGGTCATCGACATCTCGGGGGGTTCCATCACCGGGATGCACTGCTTCCTGGACACGCCGCGCTGGTTCCCGCTGTTCGGTCTCCCCGACCATCTGGAGGCAGACGCCTCGTGAGGGTGCGCGGACCGGTGGTGATCGGCTGGGCCCTCCTCGCGGCGGGCGGCTGGGCGGCGACCCTCTGGCTCGGCGAGCCGACGGCCACCGCCGGGCCGGGGCCCGCCCCGGCCCCGAGCTCTCCGGCCGACGCGGAACCGGGACCGCAGCCCGAAGGGCCGTGCTCGACGGTGCGAGCGAGGCCGGGCGCCACACCGTCGCCCGGCCCGAGCGAGTGGCTGCTGAGCGTCGAGAAGGGGGACGGGCGGGCGGTCCAGCACCTCTGCGACTACGCCGTGGCCGTCCGCTGACCGCGGGATGCCGGGCGGCACCGGATCAGACCGGGTCCCTCTCCTGGTCCGCACCACCCAGGCCCACCACATCGGCCAGACCCACGAGGTCGAGCAGCGCCCGGAGTTCGCCCGGTACGTTGCGCAGCCGCAGCTCGGCGCCTCCGGCCCGGCGCGCGACGAGCGCCAGCCGGGCCAGCGCCTCGACCAGGGCGAGGTCCGGGCGCAGGACACCGCCCACATCGCAGTCCACCGCCGCGGGCGGCCCGGCGTCCTCGCGGCCGCGCAGCAGTGCCTCCAGCTCGGCACAGAGTCCCGGCACATCGGCCCTGGTGATGCGGCCGGTGAGGACGAGAGCGTTCGGTGTCATGGCATCCACACCACAGAGACCGGCGTGACGCCCGAAACTCATCGCTCACGACGAAGTCGCCTCAGCAGACCGGGAACATCCCCGTGTCCACTTCCAGCCCGAACGGCTCGGGGAGCGCCAGCTTCCCGCCGTACTCGACCGACTCCAAGACACGGTAGGTGCCACGCTCCGGGTCACCGTAGAGGGTGGCAGTGGGCCGACCGGAGTGCCATGGGTCAAGGAGCAGGAAGAGTTCGGCCCCCGCTTTCGCGTAGCCGTGTGCCTTCTTGATGCGGTCATGGTTGGCATTCGCCTTGGAGGTGATCTCCACGACGAGCAGAGCCTCCCCCGCCGGAACGGGACTGCCGGTCCCGGTGAGGGCGTCACGGGGCAGAATCACCAGGTCCGGAATGTACAGCCCGTCCTGGCCCGGAATCGAGACACCGACCGTCTGGTAAATACCCCAGTCCTCCGGCAGCACGGCGTAGAGCCGGCGTTGCAACAACTCCGCGGTGATGTTGTGCTCATCGGACGGCGGTGGCGACACGGTGACGATCCCCTCGATGATCTCCACCTTGCAGCCCTCGGGTGCGTCCGTCTCCTCCCAGATACGGACGAGGTCGTCCCATTCCTGGCCGTTGCCCGGGACGGGATCGACAGTGAGTGCGCTCATGGCGGTCTCCTCATTCGGTGCGTCACCGAGTCCAGCATGCCGAACGGGACCGGCGGTGGTCCACCGGTCCCGTTCACCCGAAAGGGAAAGCGCCAGGTCAGGCGATACGTTCCCGCACGACCGGCGTGGCGGCGAACGGTGTGCCGGCCGGAGCGATGTCGTACGAGTCGGGCAGTGCCTTCAGCGCGTACTCGAACTTCTCCGGAGTCTCCGTGTGCAGCGTCAGCAGCGGCTGGCCCTCGGTCACCGTGTCACCGGGCTTGGCGTGCAGCTCGATGCCCGCACCCTCCTGCACCGGGTCCTCCTTGCGCGCGCGGCCCGCACCGAGGCGCCAGGCGGCCACACCGATGTCGTAGGCGTCCAGGCGGGTCAGCACGCCCGAGGACGGGGCCGTCACCACGTGCTGCTCGCGGGCGACGGGGAGCTCGGCGTCCGGGTCGCCGCCCTGGGCGGAGATCATGCGGCGCCACACGTCCATCGCGGAGCCGTCGGCGAGTGCCTTCTCCGGGTCGGCGTCCTTGAGCCCGGCAGCGTCGAGCATCTCGCGGGCCAGCGCGAGGGTCAGGTCGATGACGTCCTTGGGGCCGCCGCCGGCGAGGACCTCGACGGACTCGCGTACCTCCAGGGCGTTGCCCGCCGTCAGGCCGAGCGGGGTGGACATGTCGGTGAGCAGCGCGACCGTCCGTACACCGCTGTCGGTGCCCAGCGCGACCATGGTGGAGGCCAGTTCACGGGCGTCCTCGATGGTCTTCATGAAGGCGCCGGAACCGACCTTGACGTCCAGGACGAGCGCGCCCGTGCCCTCGGCGATCTTCTTGGACATGATCGAGCTGGCGATGAGCGGGATGGCCTCGACGGTGCCGGTGACATCGCGGAGCGCGTACAGCTTCTTGTCGGCGGGGGCGAGTTGGTCGCCCGCGGCGCAGATCACGGCCCCGGTGGTGTCGAGGACGTGCAGCATCTCGGCGTTCGTGAGGTGCGCCCGCCAGCCGCGGATGGACTCCAGTTTGTCGAGGGTCCCGCCGGTGTGGCCGAGGCCCCGGCCGCTGAGCTGCGGCACCGCGGCGCCGCAGGCGGCGACCAGCGGGGCGAGCGGCAGCGTGATCTTGTCGCCGACGCCGCCGGTGGAGTGCTTGTCGGTGGTGGGGCGGGAGAGCGCGTCGAAGTTCATCCGCTCACCGGAGGCGATCATCGCGGCGGTCCAGCGGGCGATCTCGGTGCGGTTCATACCGTTCAGCAGGATCGCCATGGCCAACGCGGACATCTGCTCGTCGGCGACCTCGCCGCGGGTGTACGCGTCGATGACCCAGTCGATCTGCTCGGGGCTCAGCTCGCCGCGGTCCCGCTTCGTGCGGATGACGGAGATGGCGTCCATGTCCTTGGAGTCCTTCCGGCCGGTACGTACGCAAGAGTCCCGAATGACTCTACGCGCATAGAGATTCTGGTTCACAAAAGGCCAAGCCGGCCCGGCGATTGAGGGCGAGCGGCCGCCGGAAGACCCCGGCGGCGCCCTGCCCCCGCATTACCTCAGGTGCTGCGGCCCGAAAGCCTGCGGCAGCATCTCGTCGAGCGTCCGGAAGCCGTCCGGGGTCTCCAGGACGAGCTCGGGCCCCCCGAACTCGTACAGCAGCTGCCGGCACCGCCCGCACGGCACGAGCACCGCGCCCCTGCCGTCCACACAGGTGAAGTGGGTCAGCCGGCCGCCGCCCGTGGCGGCAAGCTGGGAGACCAGGCCGCACTCGGCGCACAGGCCAATGCCGTACGACGCGTTCTCGACGTTGCAGCCGACGATCGTGCGGCCGTCGTCGACCAGGGCCGCGACACCGACCGGGAAGCCCGAGTACGGGGCGTACGCCCGGGACATCGCGTCCCGGGCGGCCCTGCGCAGCGACTCCCAGTCGACAGTCGCCGCACCGGCATCCGCGGTCGGCGGTGTCACTTGCCCTCGCCCTTGCGGTACGGCACACCGTCCGCCTTCGGCGGCCGCAGCCGCTGCGCCGACAGTGCGAGCACGAGCAGCGTGGTGACGTACGGAGCGGCGTCGACGAACTGGCTCGGGACCTGGTCCGTCAGCGCGTACCAGGTGAACAGCAGCGCGGAACAGGCCGCCGAGATCACCGCGGACACGTACTTCTTCCGGTACAGCTGCCAGAACGCGGCGATCACCAGCAGGATCGCCAGGAGCAGCAGCATCGCGTGCACGTTCTCCGCGCCACCGCGCAGCTTGAGGCTGTCGGTGAAGCCGAAGAGCCCGGCACCCAGGGCCATTCCGCCCGGCATCCAGTTACCGAAGATCATCGCGGCGAGACCGATGTAACCGCGGCCGCCGGTCTGGCCCTCCTGGTAGATGCTCGTGGCGACGATGGCGAGGAACGCACCACCGAGTCCCGCCAGTCCGCCGGAGATGACGACGGCGATGTACTTGTACTTGTAGACGTTCACGCCGAGGGTCTCGGCGGCCACCGGGCTCTCGCCGCAGGAGCGGAGCCGCAGGCCGAACGCGGTGCGCCACAGGATCCACCACGTGGCGGGGACCAGCAGCAGGGCCACGACGGTCAGCAGGGACAGTCCGGTGACGAGCCCGCCGATGATGCCGGCGAGGTCGGAGACGAAGAACCAGTGTTCCTGTTGCAGGTCCTGCATCCAGTCCGACAGCCCCGGAATGGTGATCTTGTCGATCTCCTCGAGCCGGGGGGACTGCTTGGAGGAGCCGCCCGGCTCCTGGGCGAAGGTGAAGTTCGAGAGGTAGCGGGTGACTCCGACGGCGAGGATGTTGATCGCCACACCGGAGACGATGTGGTTCACGCCGAAGGTGACGGTCATGACCGCGTGCAGCAGACCGCCGAGCGCGCCGCCGATGATGCCGAACAGCACGCCCACCCACGGGCCCCACTGGAATCCGGCCCAGGCACCGAACCAGGTGCCGAGGATCATCATGCCCTCGAGCCCGATGTTGATGACGCCGGCCCGCTCGGCCCACAGACCGCCGAGACCGGCGAGGCCGATGGGAACGGCCAGTTCGAGGGCGCCCGCGACCTGTCCGACGGAGGTCACGTCCTCCGCACCGCTGATGAGGCGTACCAGCGAGACCAGGGCGAGGGCACCGGCGATGATCAGGAGGACGACGGGCAGGGAGAGCTTGCGGCGTCCGCCGCCCTTCTTGGGGGCGACGCGTGCGGCAGGTACTTGGGTGCTCACAGGGCCGCCTCCTTCTCGGTCGTGAGGGCGTGGCCGGCGGCGAGTTCCTCGCCGACCTTCTGCTGCTGACGGCGGGTCCCGTAACGGCGGACCAGTTCGTAGCTGATGACGACGGAGATCACGATCAGGCCCTGCATGATCGTGGCGATCTCCTTCTCGAACCCGAACTGGTCGAGCGACGAGGACGCCTTGTCCAGGAACGCGATCAGCAGGGCGCTGAGGGCGATGCCCACCGGGTGGTTACGGCCGAGCAGCGCGATGGTGATGCCCGTGAAGCCGATGCCGACCGGGAAGTCGAGGCTGTACGTGTGGGTGTCGCCCAGCAGCGTCGCCATTCCGGCCAGACCGGCGACCGCGCCGGAGATGAGCATGGAGGTCAGGATCATCTTCTTGGCGTCCACGCCGGACGCCTGGGCGGCGGTCTCGCTCGCGCCCGTGGCCCGCAGGTCGAAGCCGAACCGGGTGCGGTTCAGGACGAACCAGTAGACGAGGCCGCAGCCGGCGGCGACGAAGGTGAAGCCGTAGATCTCTCCGGCCTCGGCGCCCAGGGACAGCCCCGGGAACCAGCCGGACTCCGGGATCTCGCCCGTGGTCAGGTTGTTGGAACCGGCTGCCTGGTCACCGAAGTTCTTCGGCAGGATCAGCCAGGCGATCAACGAGGTCGCGATGGAGTTCAGCATGATCGTCGAAACGACCTCGCTCACCCCCCGCGTCGTCTTGAGGATGCCCGCGATGCCGGCCCAGAACGCGCCCACCAGCATGGCGACGACGACGATCAGGGCGATGTGGAGCGGTCCGGGAAGGCTGACGCTCGCGCCGACCAGGGCCGCCATCATCGCCGCGAGGCGGTACTGGCCGTCGACGCCGATGTTGAAGAGGTTCATCCGGAAGCCGACCGCGACCGCGAGAGCGGCGAGGTAGTACGTACCGGCCTGGTTGATGATCAGTACCTGTACGTCGGAGTACGACGCCTGCTCGAACAGCAGCCGGTACAGCTCGAACGGATCACGGTTCGAGATGAGCAGGACCACGGTGGCGAGCGCGAAGGCGACGACCAGGGCGAGTACCGGCCCTGCGAAGCCCAGGATCAGCCGGTCCTTGTCGAATTTCTTCATCGGGCCTCGTCCTCCGGTGCTGCGTCGAGGCGACCGGCGGCGGCGCCGGTCATGGCCGAGCCCAGTTCCTCGGGGGTGATGGTGGCGGGGTCGGCGTCAGCGACCAGCCGCCCTCGGTACATGACGCGCAGGGTGTCGGAGAGCCCGATGAGCTCGTCCAGGTCCGCCGAGATGAGCAGGACTGCGAGTCCTTCGCGGCGGGCCGCGCGGATCTGGTCCCAGATCTGCGCCTGCGCGCCGACGTCCACGCCACGGGTGGGGTGGGCGGCGATCAGGAGCTTCGGTTCGTGGCTCATCTCGCGGCCGACGATCAGCTTCTGCTGGTTGCCGCCGGAGAGGGAGCCGGCCGTGACCTCGATGCCCGGGGTACGGACGTCGTACTCCCGCACGATCCGCTCGGTGTCCTGGCGCGCCGCCTTGGGGTCCAGCAGGAACCCGCGGCTGTTGGGCTTCTCGCTGACGTGGCCGAGGATGCGGTTCTCCCAGAGCGGTGCGTCCAGCAGGACTCCGTGCCGGTGCCGGTCCTCGGGGATGTAGCCGATGCCCGCCTCGCGCCGCTTGCGCGTGGGCGCGCGGGAGATGTCGTCGTCGCCCAGGGTGATCACACCGCTGTCGGCCGCCCGCATGCCGATGAGCGCGTCGATCAGCTCGGTCTGCCCGTTGCCCTCGACGCCCGCGATGCCGAGGACCTCACCCTTGTGAATGGTGAAGCCGACATCGGACAGGACGTCACGGACGACCCCGTCCGGGTCCGTCACGCCGAGGGAGAGGCCCTCGACGCGAAGCATCGGCACATCCGTCACCGTGGACTCACGGGTCTCGGGCGAGGGGAGCTCGCTGCCGACCATCAGCTCGGCGAGCTGCTTGGTGGTCGTGTGCGCGGGATCCGCGGTGCCCACCGTCGTACCGCGCCGGATCACCGTGATCTCGTCGGCGACCGAGAGGACCTCGCCGAGCTTGTGCGAGATGAAGATGACGGTGAGTCCCTCGGCCTTGAGCTCGCGGAGGTTCGCGAAGAGCGCGTCGACCTCCTGCGGCACGAGCACCGCGGTCGGCTCGTCGAGGATGAGGATGCGGGCGCCGCGGTAGAGGACCTTGAGGATCTCCACGCGCTGGCGGTCGGCGACCCCGAGGTCCTCGACGAGTGCGTCGGGCCGGACCCCCAGGCCGTACGCGTCCGAGATCTCCTTGATCTTCTTACGTGCGGCGGAGCCGATGCCGTACAGGCTCTCGCCGCCGAGGACGACGTTCTCCAGGACGGTGAAGTTGTCGGCGAGCATGAAGTGCTGGTGCACCATGCCGATGCCGCGCGCGATGGCGTCGCCGGGGTTGCCGAACGAGACCTGCTCGCCGTCCACGGCGATGGTTCCCTCGTCCGGCTTCTGCATGCCGTAGAGGATCTTCATCAGCGTCGACTTGCCGGCGCCGTTCTCGCCGACGAGGGCGTGGACGGTGCCCTTGCGGACGGTGATGCCGATGTCGTGGTTGGCGACGACGCCGGGGAAACGCTTGGTGATGCCGTGCAGTTCTACGGCAGGGGGGCTGCTGGACGCGTTGATGACGCACTCTCCTTGGCCGGACAGGAGCGGGGGCGGAGGGGCAAAGGGGCGGGGTGAAGTTATCGCGCCTGAGGGCTGTCTACACGCGTAGCGCTGCCGAATCGTAAATCAGACGGGCGGATCTTCTTCGGGGAGTTACTCCGGAGGCCCGGAGCGGCAGTGATGCGCACGCTCCGGGCCCACAGGAAACCAGACGAACGACCGGGGTCGTTACGGAGTGGTCTTGACGGTGATCTTGCCGTCGATGATCTCCTGCTTCGCCTTGTCCACCGCGGCGATGACCTCGGTCATCTCGGTGAAGGCCGGGTTGGACATGGCCAGGCCGACGCCGTCCTTGTCCAGGCCGTAGCGGATCTCACCGGTCTGCGGCTTGCCGTCCTGGACCGACTTGATCAGGTTGAAGACGGCGAGTTCGACGTCCTTGGTGACCGAGGTCAGGATGGACTTCTTGTAGGCGGCGAGGCCTTCCTGGTTGTACTGGTCGGAGTCGACGCCGATGTTCCACTTGCCCGCCTTGGAGACGGCCTCGATCGCACCGGAACCGGCCAGACCGGCCGCCGAGTAGATCACGTCGGCACCCTGGTCGAGCTGACCCTGGGCAGCGGCCTTGCCGAGGTCGGGCTTGGAGAAGCCGTCGAAGTTCGGCGGCTGGGTCAGGTACTGCGGGATGACCTTCACCGAGGGGTCGGTGTCCGCGACACCCTGGGCGTAGCCCGCCTCGAACTTCTTGATCAGCGGGGTCTCGACACCACCGATGAAGCCGACCTTCTTGGTCTTGGTGACCTTGGCGGCGGCGACACCCGCGAGGTAGGAGCCCTGCTCCTCGTTGAAGACGATGTTGGCGATGTTGTCGCCGGTGACCGAGGCGTCGTCGATGATGCCGAAGGTGATCTTCGGGAACTTCGGCGCGACCTTCTTGATGGCGGGCGCGTAGGCGAAGCCGACACCGATGACCGGGTTGTTGCCGGCGCGGGCCAGCGAGGTGAGGCGCTGGACCTTGTCCGCGTCCGACTCGCCCTCGGAGGGCTCGGCCTCGGTGCCCTTGACGCCGAGGTCCTTCTCGGCCTTGGCCAGACCCGCGTAAGCGGCGTCGTTGAACGACTGGTCGCCGCGGCCACCGATGTCGTACGCGATGGCGGTCTTGTTGTCCGTGGACGACGACGCGGTGTCCGAGGAGGACGAGGACGAGTCGCCGCACGCGGTAACGCTGAGTGCGAGTGCCGCGGACATAATGCCCACGGTGGCAATCCTGGTGATCCGGCGCAAGGGAAGGCTCCTTCAAACCTGACCGAAGCGCCTCTTCCGGCGCTGGTTTCGCGGCGATCGTAACGCGCGTAGATGTCAGATAAGGACCTGTACGGAAGCCGTTATCGGATCGTCGCGAACAGGAGGTGTCCTGTCCGGTTACGAGCGGTTGCCGTCGAGCAGCGCCGAAGCGGTGAACAGCTCCACTCCAACAGTGATCGCCTCCTCGTCCACGTCGAAGTTCCCCCGGTGCAGGTCCAGACCGCGGGTGTCGCCCGGCGTACGCACTCCGAGCCTGGCCATGGCGCCGGAGACGTGCTCCAGGTACCAGGAGAAGTCCTCCCCGCCCAGGCTCTGTTCGGTGTCCTCGATCGCATACGATCCGCGGCGGACGGTCATCGCGGCGTCCAGCAGGCCGATGGATTCCGCGTCGTTCACGACGGGCGGCACACCGCGGATGTAGTTGATCACGGTCTTGGCCCTGTGCATTCCGGCCACCTCGTCGACCGCCGCGTGCACCAGATCCGGCGCCTCGCGCCAGGCGTCCAGATCGAGGCAGCGAACCGTTCCGGACAGTTCGGCGTGTTGCGGGATGACATTGGGCGCGTGCCCGGTCTCCAGCCGCCCCCAGGTGAGGGCGAGCCCCGCGCGCGCGTCGACCCGCCGGGCGAGCAGCGCGGGCACGTCGGTGGCGACCCTGGCCGCGGCGGTGACCAGGTCGGTGGTCAGGTGCGGCCGGGCGGTGTGTCCGCCGGGCCCGTCGAGGGCGATCTCCAGCCGGTCGCAGGCGGAGGTGATCGCACCGATCCGGAGCCCGATCTTCCCCACGTCCACCTTCGGGTCGCAGTGCACGCCGATGATCCGCCGGACGCCCTCCAGCGCCCCGTCCTCGATCGCGTCGGCCGCACCGCCGGGCAGGACCTCCTCGGCCGGCTGGAAGATCAGCCGCACGGGGTTCGGCAGCAGGCCCTGCCGGTCGAGCTCGGCGAGCACGAGACCGGCTCCGAGGACCGTGGTGGTGTGGACGTCGTGCCCGCAGGCGTGCGCCCGGTCGGGCACCGTGGACCGGTAGGAGACGCCCTCCTTGGTGTCCGGGATCGGCAGCGCGTCGATGTCGGCCCGCAGCGCGAGCATGCTCCGTGTGTCGCCGTCCCGCCGTCCCACGTCACAGATGAGCCCGGTCCCGGTCGAGAGCACCCGGGGCTTCAGCCCCGCCCTCTCCAGCCGGGCCTTGATGGCCGCGGTGGTACGGAACTCCTGGTTGCCGAGCTCGGGGTGCATGTGAAGGTCACGCCGGAAGGCGATCAGCTCGGCACGCAGCTCATCGGACAGGGCGCCGGGCAGCGCGCCGGGCAGGGCGACTCCCCCGGGCAGCTCGGCTTCGGCGTGGGACGCGCGGGACTTCAACTGGTTCACCCAGTGAAGGGTAGGCCCCCGAGCCCTTCAACTGGCCACAGATCAATAAAAGTTCAGCCGCTTAGAGGAACAAAAGTTGGCGTTGCGGCGTGTGACGGACATTGACGGTGGGTACACTCCGCCGTTCTCCACTGCGGTGCGAGTGGGTCGCGAGTGCGGCCGCACGCGGGATCGAGGCACCCGGCCCGCCCGATCGGCGCGGTCGCCGGGCAAGGATCACTGACCACTCCCGGTTCGCCCTCCCCATCGGATCACGCCCGCCGGTACGGGGCCGTGACGCGACGCGCGACGCATCGTTCCGGATTCGTGAGTGGTCGGCCCCGCTTACGGAGGTCAGGGCAGCCGGAGGAGTTCGCGGAGGGTGCCGACGTAAGCCGTGACATCGCGTTCGACAGTCGGCTCGGTGGCCGGGTCCGGGCCCGGGTCGTCCGGGGCGGTGGTGCGGCAGGACCGGCAGAGGCCGTCGGGGAGCGCCTCCGGGCGGCCGGGGGTGCCGCACTGGGTGCACTCGACCATCAGCCGGCGTACGGACTCGCCCGGCGTGGGTGCGGTGGGCAGCCGGGGCGGGATCTTGTCGCGGAGCCGGCGCCTGACGAATCCGACCGGTGAGTCGACGGTGTCGGGGAGACCGGCCGCGAGGGTACGGACGAGGTACTCACCGTCCACGCCCCGCGCGAGCCACGCGGCGGCGAGTTCCTCCAGGGCGTCGCAGTCGCCGGCGGAGAGGGCGAGCCGCGGGTCGACGCGGCCGAGCCGGGCCAGGGCGAGGTAGCCGGGCGAGTGGCCCTGCGGTGCCGACGCCGTTGCCGAGGCAGACGCCGCCGGAACCGGTGCCGACGCCGCTGCCGGAACCGGTGCTTGCGCCGACGCGCGAACCGCTGTCGGCGCCGTGGGCCGCTGCTGCGGTACGACGGGGGCTGCGGCCTGCACCGGGACCGGGGCGGCGGCAGAAGGGGCCGGGATCGCGAGGGGCGCGGGCGGTTCCGGGTTGCCCTCGGCGTGGAGGCGGGCGTTCCACCACTCGTTGTCGCGGGCCGTCCGGGACCAGTACGTGCGGGTGACCCAGCGGACCTGCCCGTCCCCGAGGGCGGCCAGGCACCGGACGTGGCGCAGGTGCCCGGCGACGCCCAGGGCCCTCAGTGCGCTGCCGACGGCCATCTGCCCGTACGGCGGCAGGTCCTTGGCCAGCGACTTGATGTCCATGGCGGCGCCGTCGGGGAGCCTGTCCACGTATCCGGCGATGTGGCGCTCCCGCTCCGGAAGGAGCACGAAGTCGTCTGCGCGGGGCGGGCGTTGATCCGGTACGGAACGCTTGCCGTAGCCGGGATTGGCCCTCGCGTACGGGCGCGAGGATGCGGGTGCGCGCAGGGCGGAGCTAGGGTGCTCGGTAGCCACGAGATCGCTCTTTTCGATCTTGGGGTGAGACCCCGGCACGGTGCTATCAACACCGAGTCGGGGTCGTTCAGTTGTGGGCACCGTAAGCAGCCGCGACACTCCGCCGCAAGCCGGTCACGATTAGTCATACTTGCTGGCCGTGAGGGGTCAGGGAGGGTGGGGAGGTTTCCCCAACCCTTCTTTTACCTACCGGAGGACAGACAGCGCTCGGACCTCGGCGCCCGTATCCCGACACCCGGATCCCGAAGCTCAAGACTCGGGGCCGCGCTCCTCCACGTACCCCCCAAAGAGTGAACGGTCCGGTCCCGGAGCTCGGAACCCGAGGCCCGGAACCCGAGCTCCGGGCCGACGCCCGAGACGTGGCCACTCCCGTTTCCCCGGCCAAAAGGACACCCTCACCACCGGGGTTTATCTGGTTCAGAATTCAACCGGTACGGAAAGCGGGCGGACAATCCCGCAGCTGTGCCGAATAGCCGGGCGATCCTTTGACCGGAGAGAGCGCCGACCTCAGATGTTCCTCAAGAGCCTTGTAGCGAACGGATCATGGAAGCCATACTTTGATCAAGGTCGCCCACCGCCCCCTGACCAGGGGCACGTTGGTGGGTTTGCACCGTCAGCGGCAGGGATCGTCAGGGGGTTTCCATTCCTTCCTGACCGCTCTGTCGATCTTCCGCTACGGGCGTGGCGCTTTCGCTTGCCTGCGTCCGGGCGACAGAAGAATAAATGGGGGAACATTCCGTGAGGAAGAATCAGGGACGGTCCGCTGCACGGGCCGTCGTACTCGGGGCCGTCGCCTCGGCAGTCCTGACAGCGAGTGTGCTGCCGGCTGTCGCGGTCGAGAACAGCAAGTCGAACACCCGCAGGGTGAGTATCGGCACGCTGAAGGTCGGCTTCAAGGACACCTGGCGTGGCGCGGGGCAGCGGACGTGGACGCTCGATTCGTCCACTGCCTCTGCGTCCTGGAAGAGGAATTCCGCGGGGCCGGTGGCCAGCTACACCATCAAGCTGAGCGACGGTATCTGCTTCAACAAGTATGGGATAGGCAGCGTGAGTGTCGGTGGCGGCGGGTTGTCCCCCGGCGGCATCGGTGGCGAGGACGACTGTGGCGGCGGGGTTTACGCCGGCGACAAGAACTCCGCTGTGGTTGCCAATCACGGGAGGGTCATCGGACGCGGGAATCCGTACGGCCGATGGATTTGGGTCTCCCACACGGCCACTGCCAGCATGAAGTACGGCAACACTCACTACGACGTGAATGCCTATAGGCGCACCAGCCCCATAGGCGGGACCGTCTGACGCATGTCGTTCTCGACCACCGGGGGGCGGAAGCCCGCTTCCGCCCCCCGGCGCCGTATGTTCGCCGCCCTGCTGACCACGGGGCTGATGGGCATCGTGAGTTGTCAGGCTCCCCCGCACCTCCCGCCCGATGAGGGGCTGCGCATCGGGCCCCGTGTGCGGGCTCCTGAAGCAGTGACGGCTCGGCTGGCAGCGACCTTCGCCGACCGTCCGTCCGCCATGAGCACCGTTCCGCTGACGGGCGAGGACCCGCACCGGACCGCGGCGGCAGTCGCTGTGCTCCGCAACACCGGCCGGTCCGAAGCGGCAACCGACCTCGTCAGGCGTGCCGACTGGTGGTCGGATCGCGTACTCGCCACGCCCGAGAACGACGCAGCGCTGCACATCCAGCACCTGCGGGCCGGCATCCAGGCGTTCGGGAGCGAGCTGGACCCGGACCTCGTGCGGCCTGCGGCTTCCGCTGCCGTCCGTGCTCTGCTCCTCGGCGGGCCGGCCCTTCCGGACGTGGAGGCAGCGGCGCGGCTGGCCGACGAGATCCACCGCACGGATCCCGGTAACGCACGGTGGAAGGAGGCCGGTACGCAGGTCAGGGGGCTGGTGGCGGGACACCTGAAGGCGCAGCCCCGGGCCTGTCGGGTCACGGGGACCAGTGATGTCCTGTCGGACTACGTCGCAGCGCGCACGTTGGCCGGCCTCGGATTTCCGTGCAACGTGGGACCGGGGACCGGTGAAGCCGTCCGGGCCGAGATCTCGCGGCTGGTGAAACGGGAGGACTCGTGGTCCGTACCGGAAGCCGTTCTGCTTCTGCAGGTGTCGGGCGCTGCGCGTTCGGACGGACGCCAGGACGCCGGAGACGTCGAGACCGTGGGCCGGCGGGCCCAGGATGCGCTGCGGGATTCGCTGGCCGGCAACGGCCCGTACTACCGCAAGGCTTCGGCTTCCCTCACCGAGTTGGCAGTGGCGTCCGCAGCGCTCGCGTCGGTGCCCGGCCGGCCACCGGTCGCGGTGGCGGACGCGACGGCTGAGGCGATGGCGGACATCGCCCTGCTGCGGGGCAGGATCTCGGACCAGCCGGACGACAACTCGGCTGTTGACGGGTATCTCGCGACCGTCGCTCAGGCTCAACTGACCGGAACAGCCGCCGGCCTCGGTGACATCCGGGAGCCGGCTCCGACAGCGCCGCTCCGGGAACAGGTGCGCTTCTTCCTGCAGGCGTCCCTCAAGGCTGAACCCTTGCCGTCCAAGGACATCCTCAGCAGGGCGAAGACTGAGCTGAAGCGGACGAAGGACCCCCTTGACCGGATCACGGTGACGACATCCGCGACGCTCGCCCTGCTGCGGACGGACCGGTCCTGCGCCGTCCTCGACCACGACACGCCCCTGCTCAAGGACGCGGTGGAGCGAGCCGTCGCGCAGTACGCGCAGGGCAGCGACGCGGTGAAGGCATGGCTGACACTGCTCTGGAGCACCACCGCCGACTGCGGCGGCTTCCAGAAGCAGACAGCGGCGGAGTCCTCTTCCTTTCTGGAGCAGTTGAAGAAGGACGAGGCGGCGGACAACCCCACGGCGCAAGCCGTGACGGCGTGGAGCAGCGCGGAACTGGCGTGTTCGAAGGGCGCCGAGGCGCGGGCGGCCCGGACCCGCCCCGTCGGACTGCCGGCGCTTGCCGGGGACGGCGACCCCGGCGAGGGACTCGGCCTGGGCACCTATGCCGCTCTGCGCACGAGGGAGCTGGCGGCCTCGCCATGCTCCGGAGGCCTCGCAGATAAGCTGAAGGGTTAGAACAATGAGTTCACAGGTTCACACAACGAGGGGCGGCCAACGATGACGGTCCGAGCACGGGAGCGGTTCCTCGGAGGCGGCTTCCTGTTCGCCGCGTTCCTCACGGTGGTCTACGGATTCGGAACGGCACAGGCGGACGGATCGGTCGGAACGGCCCTGATCGCGGCCGTGCTGGCCGCTGTCGGAGTGTGGCTGATCCGTGGAAGGCGCAAGCACGGCTGAGGCCTGTCCCGCACAAAGGGTCTGACTGGTCGAGGCTGATTGCGCGCCTCTTAGGATCGGCCTGGCCACAGACCGACAACAGGTGGGGAAATGATGGCCGGCCACGTCACCGCAGTGAGCTGCAACGCGACGTACTCGTTCAGCAAACCGAATCGCGAGTCCATCACGCTGCTTGCCGGACTCGGGGTCGAAGGGGACGTTCACGCCGGTGAGACGATCCGCCACCAGTTCCGCATGACCTACGAGCCGGACCTGCCCAATCTGCGCCAGGTCCACCTGATGCACGAGGAGCTCTTCGACGAGCTTGCACTCAAGGGCTTCGATGTCTCCGCGGGCGGGCTCGGGGAGAACATCACCACCCGAGGCGTCGACCTCCTCGGCCTCCCCACCGGCGCTCTGCTCCACCTCGGGAAGCAGGCGGTGGTCGAGGTGACGGGACTACGCAACCCGTGCGCGAAGATCAACGACTTCCGCACGGGGCTGCTCGGCGAGGTCTTCGCCCTGGACCCGGTCTCGGGCGAGTTCACCTTCAAGTCCGGCATCATGGCCGTGGTCCGCCGTGGCGGGCCCGTTCGCCCCTACGACACCATCGGCATCGAACTCCCGCCCCTGCCCCACCGCCCCCTGGAACGCGTCTAGGGACTTCCCCTGTTCCGATGGCACCGGCCGGCCACCGTGGGTCTCAGCCGACCCCGTCGCCCGGCGCCACCGGATGCGTCTCCAGCTCCGGGGCGGCCAGCAGTTCGGCGATCAGCGCCCGGGACCCGCCGATGTAGGTGCTGACCAGGTCCACGTCACCGCCCAGGCACCAGGAACGGTCCTGCGGCCACCACAGGTCGGGCAGTTCCGCGAACTCGTCCAAGGACACCGGTGAGACGGCCTCGGCCAGCGTCCCGGCGAGCAGGACCTCTTCCCGGCCGGGAGTGTCGAAGCAGGGAACCCGGTCGAAGTCCCACCGCCCGTAGCCGCTCCACAGGCCGAACCAGCAGCTCTCCGAAGTGCGGGTGTGCCGGGCCAGGACGGGGATCAGGGACCGGGCGACAGCAGGGGGCGTCGGTCCCTCCGCCGGGTGCTCGTCCCAGACACCGGGCAGGCCGTACTCGCCGGCGTTGGAGTAGTCGCGGTCCATCCCGATCAGCTCGTGCCAGTTCGTGCCCGGCGCCACATCGCGCCCGTACGCGGCAGCCACCTCGGCCCACCGCACCGGCCTCTCATCCAGGGAGGCCGGATGCAACACCCGGGCGTAGGCGGTGAATCCGGGTGCGGCGACGCCTGCCACGGTCCCGAAGTCACCGTGCCCCGGGGCACGCTCGGTGAGCCAGTGCGCCGGGCCGAGATCGTCGGTCTGGACGCGCAGGCGTCCGTAGTTCTCGGGAGCGGGGTCCCGGTCCACCGGGCGGTAGTCGTTCACCCCGCACAGTCTGCCCGGCATGACCGCCGGAGACCTGCGGCGTGCAGCCTGGCGGTAGGCGCTCGCGCCGCCGTCGGGGGCGTCCTCCCGGATCCCCCACGGCGGGAGGACGCCCCGACTTTCATGGTGGTCGTGCGGTCGGCCGGTTTCGCGATGCCGTCTGTCGGGGTGTCAGTACAGCCTCTTGACCGCCGTGGTCGTCGTGTTCTTGAAGCCGGCCACCGGAGCGTCGGCGAAGGTCCCCATCTGCCCCCAGCTCACGACGGTCACCGTCCGGCCGTCCCGTCCCACGGACAGCAGATGGACGTCCGTGGCGCCGTAGGACGTCGTGGTGTGCAGACCGTGCACCCGCGCGCCCTCCTCGACCGGCAGCGAGCCGTAGTCCCGGCCCTCGGCCTCGGTCTCCGGGTCGCTCTGCTCGATCCGGTCGGCGCAGGAGCGGATCTCCTCGTTCAGCAGTGCGGCGAGCGCCTTGCCCTTGGCGTCGGAGCCCGCGATGACGGTGACCTGCGCGGCGTTGGTGTCCAGATCGGTCTGGAAGACCCGGTGCCGGTAGTCGTAAG
Source organism: Streptomyces sp. NBC_00683 (assembly GCF_036226745.1). Lineage (NCBI taxonomy): Bacteria > Bacillati > Actinomycetota > Actinomycetes > Kitasatosporales > Streptomycetaceae > Streptomyces > Streptomyces sp. NBC_00683. The sequence continues at coordinate 3,412,427 of NZ_CP109013.1, forward strand.
CCGGTACGCCCTCGCCCAGGCAGTAGGCGAGCTCGACCGGGAAGCCGTCGGTGACCGGCCCCGCGACCCAGTCGGACGAGGGGTGCGGAGGCAGTTGGGACGCCTTGAGGAACGCGGGCGCAACGGCCTTCGCCGACACGACGGCATTCTTCGCTGCGACGGCCTTCCCCTGCGCGGCGCCCTCCTGCGCCTGGGTCGGTACCGCGCAGGCGGCGAGGGCGACGACGGAGAGCGCGGCGGCGAGCACAGCGGTGCGGGTGTGCATGGGCATGGGTGTCCCCCGTGTGGAGTGCGTGATGAAGTGCCTGGTGGCATGCGTGGGATGTGGCGGTGTGACGACCCGACGTCATCGCGCCGGCCGTCGTACGGCCAGGTCGCCGCGCCGCTCGCCGTGACGGTGGCGGTGCGTCCGGCGGGAACCGGGGCGGCACCACGAGCATCGGCGGTCCCGGTGGGCCGGCGCAAGGCCCGCCGTCGGACCGGCCGGGGTGGAACCATCCCAGCCACCCTGACGTGCAGGTATATGGGGGCCTGGGACGGGCCCCCACCCCGGGACGCCTGCTCGCGGAACCGGATCGGGCCTGACGGGTGCGGAGGTGACGGTGCAGACACAGGACTCCGTGGCACAGTTCGCGGCGCTGCTGAGGGAACTGAAGGAACGTACGGACCGCAGTTACGGTTCGCTCGGCCGCCGGCTCCACATGAACACGTCCACGCTGCACCGCTACTGCACCGGCGAGGCGGTCCCTCTCGACTTCGCGCCCGTGGAGCGTTTCGCGGCTCTGTGCGGGGCGTCGGATGCGGAGCGTCTGGACCTGCACCGCCGCTGGCTCCTGGCTGTGGCTGCCCGGCAACGCCCCCACCCGACCGCGCCCCTCGGTGAGGCGGAGGAATCGGATGCCCCGGCCGGGCCTCAGCCCGGCGACAGCGGCAACGGTAACGGCAACGGCAACGATGACGGCGGAGCCCCTACGAGCGGGGCTGCCGGTGGTCCGGCCGGCGCGGAGGGCCTGGTGAGCGGTCCGTCGCCCGCGCCGCCCCGCCTCCCCCCGCCCTGGTACCGGCGCAAGCGCGCCGCGGCCGTCGTGTGTGCCGTGCTCGCCGCTGCGGGGAGCCTGGCCCTGCTGCCGGACGGCGGCCGGGACACCGACGACGGTGCACGGGCCGCGTCGGTCGCCCCGGAGACCGCGGCCGCGTCCGCCGGCCCGAGGGCCTCGCACACCCGCTCCGTGTCGCCTTCCGATGGTCCGAAGGACGGCACCGCGAGCTCTCCGGGAACCCGGCGCGAGCCGTCGGACCCGGCCGGCTCCACGAGCGCCCCGGCAGGGTCCGAACCCGCGGGTCCTCCCCTCGCCTGGTCCGTCGACTCCCAGGCATGGGCGTTCGGCTGCGGTCACGACTACGTCATCGCCGCACCGCCGGAGCGGGTGCCGCCCCCTCCGGTCCAACAGGACGCCGGCACCTGGGCGGCGACCCAGCGGGCGGTGCACGGCGGGGAGACGATCGTGAAGCTGTCCGTGCAGGGGACGTCCGACACCGCCGTGGTCCTGGAAGCGCTACGGGTACGCGTGACCGGCCGCGCCGATCCCGCTCCGGGCAACGCGTACTCCATGGACCAGGGCTGCGGCGGCTCCCTCACCCCGCGGTCCTTCGCCGTGGACCTGGACAGGAACCGGCCCGTCGCCCGTGCGACCGCCGGCAACGACGCCGGCACGCCGATCCCGGCGGTGAGCATGCCCTACCGGGTGTCCGCGGAGGACCCCGAGGTGCTGCTGGTCACCGCCAGGACCGGTGCCTGCGACTGCAGTTGGTACCTGGAGCTGGACTGGTCGTCCCAGGGCCGCACGGGCACCGCCCGGATCGATGACCGTGGCCGCCCGTTCCGCACCAGTGCCGTCAAGGGCCTGACGTCATACGCGTACGACACCTCTGCCCGTGCCTGGGCGCCCCGCGTGGACTGAAGTCCGTCAGTCCTTCCGCGCGTCCCAGGCATCGCCGATCCAGCCGTCGAAGGAGGGGATCAAGGCGGTGAGGGCGGCTCCGAGCCGCCAGTCCAGGTCCGGCGCGTGCAGGCGCACCGCGTTGCCGGACGACTTGAACTCCAGCGGGACCTGTCCGCCCGAGCGCCACTTGATACGGCGGGGGCCGCGGGGGAAGTCCCCGCCACCGCCGCCGCCGCCGAAGAGGAGAGCCACGAGCAGCAGCGGCAGCAGCGGTGTGCAGAGCCACCACACGCCCCACCAGAAGAGCCGGCCCTTGTATCCCACCGCGTCGGGGGCACCGGCGCGGCTCACGGTCCAGCGGGTGCGCAGCCCTCGGCTGAACGCCTTGTCGCGCGTGAGCACACCGAGCGGTTCACCTTGCGGGCCGAGCACCTGGAACTGCGCCCGTCCCCCGCTCGTGGAGAGGGTGACCAGGGTGGCGACCCGTGCCTGGCGGGACTCGTCCGCCCACAGGACGAAGGAGCGGGCGCCGCTCTGCCGGGCCGCGAGGTAGGCGGAGATGCCGTCGGGAGGCAGCTCGCGTTCCACATGGGCGACGGGCCGTGAGGCTCCCGGGCCGTCCGTGAAGTCGACCCTGCAGTCGAACAGGCCGCCAGGTGCGGTCCTCAGCTTCCCCAGGGTTCGCAGGGTGAGAGTACTGGGCACCCGACGGGCTCCTTCATGCGTGTCCGGGTCGAACGGTCGACGCACAACCTACGGGAGCCAGTTGGGTACCGCCCTCCGGCCCCCACGCGCACACCGTGTGCAAGCCGGTACCTCAGCCCTCCGCCGTCACCGCCGTGACTCTCCAGGGCGAGAGCCGCTGGACGTCCCGGGCCGTCTCCGTGACCCCGCTCAGGAAGCCCTGGGCGCGCGGGGAGGCCGAGTCGCGGAGCCATTCCGGCGCTATGTCGCAGACAGCGACCTTCACCCCGGTGCCGACCAGGGCCAGCGGGAGGGTGTGGACGACCGTCGACGGGAAGCTCAGGACCGTGTGGCCGATGGGGCCTCTGCGGGCGATGAGTTCCAGAGGGAGGTCAGGGCGGACGATCTCCAGGCCGGTGGCGGCTTCCAGCGCGTGGAGCTTGTCCGCGGATTCACGGCGGTGGGCGAAGTAGCGGGTCGCGCCGTGGGCGCGGGCCAGGGAGGTGACCGCCTCCTGGTACGGGACCGGGTCGATCACGCCCGTTTCGACCAGGGACGTGCCCACCAGGTCGGCACCCTTGGTGATCAGGGGCGGGCCGAAGCGGCCGCGGGTCCAGGCGAAGGTGTTGGGGGTGACCTCGACGCCCTGCGGCGCATCCACCGGCATCGCGGTGAACACCTCGACCGTGCGGGTCGCCGACGGTGTGAAGCTGCGGCGGGCCGCGGAGGTCACGGGGGCCAGGAGCAGTTCGCGCGGGCCCCGGCTGCCGCGCCGGTGCCAGCGCACCAGGCGTTCGCCGCGCGCGAGTTGGGCGACGAACTCCATGGTGGCCGTACCGTCGTCGACGACCGTGATCCGGCGGGTACGGACCAGGGAGAGGAGCAGTTGCACGTACCGGGAGAACGGGTCCCCGATGACGATGCGGTCCGCCCTGCGGATCAGCCCGGTCAGGGCGCGCAGGGCCTTCAGAGGCGCGCCGGTCTCCCCGCGCGCCTCCTGCCAGCGGACCGTTATGCCCTCGTCGCGGGCCAGCTCCGCCATCCTGCGCAGCTGTCCGCGCGACATCGGGTCGACCGGGGGGAGGACGACGACCGTGGTGTCGGCGGAGCCTCCCCGGGTGTGGGTCCACTCCAGGACGTTCAGGAGCTGGACCGGGCTCTCGACGAAGGCGAGGTTCACCGGTCTGCCCGTCAGACCGCGACCGGCTCGGCGGCCGGCGCGTTCTCGGTCTCGGTCTCGGCGACGACGCCCGTGACCCGGCGGAGCTTCTTCATCGGGCCGAGCTCCGACTCGTACACCTTCTTGACGCCGTCACCGAGGGAGGCCTCGATGGTGCGGATGTCGCGGACGAGGCGGGTGAGACCCTGCGGCTCGACGGAGGCGGCCTGGTCGGAGCCCCACATGGCGCGGTCGAGCGTGATGTGGCGCTCGACGAACGCGGCGCCGAGCGCGACGGCGGCGAGGGTCGTCTGCAGGCCCGTCTCGTGGCCGCTGTAGCCGATCGGGACGTTCGGGAACTCGCCCTGCAGGGTGTTGATGACGCGCAGGTTGAGCTCCTCGGCCTTGGCCGGGTACGTCGATGTGGCGTGGCAGAGAAGGATGTTGTCGCTGCCGAGCACCTCGACCGCGTGCCGGATCTGGCGCGGGGTCGACATGCCGGTGGAGAGGACGACCGTGCGGCCCGTGGCGCGCAGCGCACGCAGGAGCTCGTCGTCGGTGAGGGACGCGGAGGCGACCTTGTGTGCCGGGACGTCGAACTTCTCGAGGAAGGCGACGGCCTCGGTGTCCCACGGGGAGGCGAACCAGTCGATGCCGCGCTTGGCGCAGTGGTCGGAGATGGCCTGGTACTCGGCCTCGCCGAACTCGACGCGGTGGCGGTAGTCGATGTACGTCATCCGGCCCCAGGGGGTGTCGCGCTCGATGTCCCACTGGTCGCGCGGGGTGCAGATCTCCGGGGTGCGCTTCTGGAACTTGACGGCGTCGCAACCGGCTTCGGCGGCCACGTCGATCAGCGCGAGGGCGTTGTCGAGGTCGCCGTTGTGGTTGATGCCGATCTCACCCGTGATGTAGACGGGGTGGCCGGGGCCGGCGGTGCGGGTGCCGAACGTGCGCAGGCGGGAGGTGCTGCTCATGGTGGTGCTTCCTTACTTGGTGGGGGTGGTGCCGGCAGGGGTGGAGCCGGTGGTGAGGGTCGGGCCCAGGAGCCAGGCCGCGATCTCGCGGATGGCGCCGAAGCCACCGGGGGTTGTGGTCACGGCCCGCGCGGCGGCGCGTACCGAGTCGTGGGCGCTCGCTACGGCGACGGGCCAGCCCGCCAGTCCGAAGCAGGGCAGGTCGTTGACGTCGTTGCCGACGTAGAGCACGCGGTCGGGGTCGAAGCCCTGTTCCTCGCACCACTGCTTGAGCGCCAGGTCCTTGCGGTCGATGCCGTGCAGGACGGGGACCTGGAGCTTGCGGGCGCGGGCGGCGACGACCGGGTTCTGCTCCGTGGACAGGATCAGGAGCGGTACGCCGGCCTTGCGCAGGGCGGCGATGCCGAGGCCGTCACCGCGGTGCACGGCGACGATCTCGTGTCCGTCGGAGTCGATGAGGACGCGGTCGTCGGTCTGCGTGCCGTCGAAGTCGAGGACGACTGCGTCGATGTCCTCGCGGGTCGGCAGCGGTGAGGGGTCCAGGAGCGGCGCGAGGGCGCGGGCGCGGGCCAGGTCGTGCGGGTCGTCGATCTCCAGCACCCGCGCCGGGTCGGTCCGTACGAGCGCGGTGCGGCCGAAGAAGCGGTGGCGGTGGGTGCGGAAGCCCTCGACGTCCATGGCGTACGCGGCGCCCGTCTCCAGCAGGTCCTGCGGACGGTCCTGGCGGCGGGGGCGTACGGCCTTGTCGTGGTTGACGCCGTACGTGTCGTCCTCCACCGCGCTGCCGTCGCGCCAGACGAACCCGTGGAACGGGGCGACGGTGACGGCCGTGTCGGCGCCTTCGCGGGCGACCGCGGCGGCGACGCCGTCGATGTCCTCGCGGGTGATGAAGGGGCTGGTGCACTGCACCAGGAGCACCACGTCGGCGGTCCTGCCGGGCTGCATCGCCTCGTACGCGTCGAGGGCGTGCAGGACCGCGGCCTCACTGGTCGCGGTGTCGCCGGCGATGGCGGCGGGGCGTTGCACGCAGTGCAGCCGGTCCGACTCGCCCACTGCCCGGCCCGCGGCCCGCGCCGCGTCCGCGATGGCGGGGTCGTCGGTGGTGACGACGACGTCCGTGACCTCCGGGGAGGCGAGGCAGGCGTGGACCGCGCGGGCCACCAGGGGGACGCCGCCGACCTGGGCGAGGTTCTTGGCGGGCACACCCTTGGATCCGCCGCGGGCGGGGATCACGGCGAGCACGGTCGGGGCCGGTGGCGGGGTCATGGCTGCTCCTGGAACGGTGGACGTGGCGGCGGGGTCGGCGGTCACAGCTCGCCCATCCGGCGGATCACCGGGGCGACCCGCTGGACGCCGTGGCGGTAGGCGCCGCGCGCCGCGTTGCGGACGGTCTCGCGCACCGCCCCTCTGACCCGGCCGGTCTCCTTGGGCGTCGTGGCACCCGGCAGCGGGCGGCCGTCGGTGGCCAGGTGGTGGCGGGCGAGGATGCCGGGGAGGTAACCGGGGGCGGTGACAGGGGTGTAGTACGGCGCAAGGTCGGGAAGGGAGCCGCGTTCGAGCAGGACGGCGACCTTGGCCCGCGCGGTGTCGTAGGCCGTGTCGTACGAGCCGTCGGCGGCGACCCCCTGGCCGGACACCCATGCGTCGTCGGGCCGGGGGCGGTATCCGCCGTCGAGCCGGTCCCAGGACGTGATCAGCCCGGAGCCGGTGAAGTGGTGGTTGCCGAGGGTTTCCCGTACGCCGAGGTCGGAGAGGATCGCGGTAGGGATACGGCGGTGCAGGGACTCCAGCGCCGCCGTCGAGGAGACCGTGACCAGCAGGTCGGTGCGGTCCAGGACCTCGCCCATGTGCCCGTACACCAGGCGGAAGTTGGGCGGCAGTCCGCCCGGGAGGCGCTCCGCGAGCCGCTGGTAGGGCAGTTCCTCGATGTGGGTCGTGTGCTCACCCGGCTTCGAGCGCAGCTTCAGCAGAACCTCGCGGCCCGGGTGCAGCCTCGCGTGCTCGACGAGCCTGCGCAGCAGGTACGTACGGTCCGCGCGGGAGGCCGGCACGGAGGGCTGGGCGGCGAACACGACGGTGTCGCGGCCCTCTTCCGGGTGGTACGGCGCCCCGCCGAGGAACGGCAGCGCGGCCTCCGTCACGGACGAGGCGTCGGCACCCACGCCCTCGTACACCGCGCGGAAACGCTCCGCGTCGTGACGGGAGTTGGCGAGGACGATGTCCGCGCCGTGCCGCAGCAGGAGTCCGTCGGCGAGCTTCTCGTAGACGACTCCCACGTACCCGGTGACGATCACGGGCCTGCGGGGCAGGCCCAGGGCGGCCAGGCCGTGCAGCATCGCCTGGACGGCACCGCCGACGAGGGCGAGCACGACGACGTCGTACGCCTCGTCCCGCACCGCGTGCAGGAATTCGACGGCCGTCACCTCACGCACCCGGCCGGCGTCCACGCCCACCTCCCCGACTTCGGCGAGCTGACGGGGAGTCGGGGTGGCACGGCCGCGCAGCAGCAGTCCGGTGACCTCGACGGGGCGTTCGCCCTCGCCGGTCCCGAAGGTCCCGCCGGCACCCGCGGTCAGGCGGCGCGCGGTGAGCGCGCCCCACTTCCACCGGGTGTCGGAGTCGGCGAGTACGGCAACCCTGAGCGCCGGGGAGGCAGCTGCTGCGGTGTCGGCCGGATCAGCCGAATTACTGGTACGTGGAGGCACGTCCTAAAAGCTAGGAAGGCATTTCTATGAGCGGCCCAACGCGGGGGCAACAAATGGTTAACAGCCCGCCGACGGTTGGGGATATGACCTGGGGAGCACCCCAAAGAGCCGCGAATTCACACCGATTCACTGATCCGACATGCGTCGTTCACCCTCAGTCCTCTTCGGGGACAAGGGAAATGCCGGGCCCGCCCTTAGCGTGATGCGGGTGGTCAAGCTCTCCGTCATCGTGCCGTTCTACAACGTGCGGACATACGCCCCCGATACTCTGCGAAGCCTGCGCGCCAACGCCCGCGAGGACTTCGAGTTCATCCTGGTCGACGACTGTTCGACCGACGGTACGGCGGAGCTCCTGCGCCGGGCCCAGGACGACATCGAGGGGGTCGTCGTCCACAGACACGAGCGGAACGCGGGACTGGCGACGGCCCGCAACACCGGCCTGGACGCGGCCCGCGGGCAGTACATCGCCTTCCTGGACGGCGACGACTGGCTCGCACCGGGCCACTACGCCCGGCTGCTCGCGCAGACGGAGGCCCTGGGCTGCTCCTTCGTCCGCACGGACCACGTCCAGGTCACCGGCAGGTCCCGCACGGTGCACCGCGTCCCGCACGGCCGGCGCGGCGCGGTGAGCTCCCCCCGGGACGCGATTCTGCCGGCCTCCCGGACCACCTCGGTGGACTACGCGTACGCCTGGGCCGGGCTCTACCACCGGAGCCTCCTGGACCGGGGGCTGCTGCATTTCGCCGACGGTCTGCGCACCGCCGAGGACCGGCCGTGGATCTGGCGGCTGCACCGCGAAGCGGATTCCTTCGCGGTCCTGGGAACACTGGGCCATTTCTACCGCCGGGGTGTGGCGTCATCACTCACACAGATCAGCGACGAGCGTCAGCTCGATTTCATCCGCGCCTACAACCAGGTCCTGGGTGAGACGGCGGCGGACCGCGACGCGGAGGCCCTTCTGCCGAAAGCGGTGCGTACGTACTGTGCTGTCATTGCCCACCATGTCGGCGCCGTCGGGAAATTCGAACCGTCCGTGGCCCAAAAGCTGAAATCACTCAGTTCGGCAGCGCTCGGGGACATGCCTCAGCCGATCCTGGACGACACCCTCGATGCCATGGACGTACAACGGGCGACCTTGCTGCGCAGACTGCGTCGCCGGCCGGTCGCCGCGAAGGAAGCGGCTGCCGCGTGACCACTCAGATCTTCGTCGCCTCGACTCCGCAGGGCACGGCGACGCTCGCCGCCGCACTCGACGCGCACTGCTTCGACGACGCCGACCGCCGCATCCTGCTGCTCTGCGACACCTCGGCGGTCCCGGAGGCGGCGCCCCCCGCCGACTCGATGCCCGGTTTCGGCCTGCTGCGCGCCCGCTTCGACGAGGTGCTCTCCTGGAACGACACCATCTCCCCCCAGCACCCGGCGGAGTGGACCCCGCGCGCCGACGACGTACCCCTGTGGGAACGCCATCTGCGCCACGCCTGGAACCTCGGGGACGACGAGGTCGAGCTGGCGCTCGCGTCGCCGCACGCCGCCCCCGCCCTGGCGCTCGCCCAGATCCTCGGCGGCGGACCCGTCACGGTGTACGTGGACGATCTGGCCGGCTACGGCCCGACCGGGAGCAAGCTCCCGCCGCTGATCGGCACCCGGGTCCAGCGCCTGCTCCACCCGGATCTGCTCCCCGGTCTGCGGCCGCTGCTGCTGGCCGAGTTCGGTGTGGAGCCTGTCCCCCTGCCCGCCGCCGCCCTGCTGAAGGTGTTCGCCGAACTGGCCGACGCCGCGCCGGAGTTCCCGTTCCCGGACGGCCCTGCGCTGCTCCTGGGCGAGCGCCTCGCCGAGTCCGGGCTCCTCTCCCCGGCCGGGACGAGTGAGCTGCACCTGCGGATGGTGCGCGGCACCGTCGCCCTCGGCCACACCCGGCTCCTCCTCGTACCCCACCCCCACGCGCCGGTCCCGTGGTCGAACGCGCTCGCCCGTGAGGCTTCCCGCCTCGGCGCCGAACTGACGGTGCTCGACAGCGGGCCGCTCGGCGCCCCCGTCCTCCCGGAAGTCCTGTACCAGCGGATACGCCCCGCGCTCGTCGTCGGCTGCTCGGCGACCGAACTGCTCACGGCAGCCACCCTGTACGAGCTCCCCGTGGCAAGGACGGGCACCGGAGCGCTCCTGGAGCGCCTGACCCCGTACGAGAACACGCACAGGGTGCCGGTCACGATCACGGACGCGCTGCTCCCCGAGCTCACGGACGCCGCCGCCGTCACCCTCCAGTCGCCGCCCACGAAGGCGGCCGTGGCCCGGAAACTGGACGGCCTTCTGCACGCGGTCGGCTTCGCCATGCAGCCCCGGGTGCGCCCGGACCTCCGCCCGGCCGCCGAGCGCTACCTCTCCGAGCACCTGGACGGGCGCACCTGGCGCTACTTCAAGCGCCGTCGGCTGGCCTCGCTCGCGCTCCCGGGCGTGGTGCCCTCACGCCTCGCCTTCATCCGCCGCAACCCGGCGCTGCGCCGCCTCGCCCGCCGCGTCCGCGGCAGGTGACCACCGGCTCTCAGCCGAGCAGCCGGGTCAGGCCGAGACGGGTCCACAGGAGGGCGGCTCCGAAGGAGAGCACCGTGGTGGCGGCCGTCATGCCGGCCATGAGGGCCGCGGCCGCCACCCAGGTGAGGTCCGCCGTGACCATGGCATCGGTGAGGACGCCCAGGACGAGGACATGGATCATGTACGCGCCGAACGAGGCGTCGGACAGCCGGGTCAGGGCCGGCCGCAGCCGGTCCGGGATGTGCAGTCGGTGCAGGGAGAGCAGCACTCCGGCACTGAACAGGGCGACCAGGACACTGGCGTACGGGATCGCGTAGTGCACCTCGTGCTGGTACGCGACGATCGCGGCCGGCGCCGCGCCCGCCGGGAGGAGCCACCACAGGCGGCGCCTGCCGAACGTGCCGACGGGCACCGAGAGGATCAGGGCCCCGAGCACCGCGTAGATAAGCTGGTACGGGCCGAAGCCCCAGCCGAACCGCGGCAGATCGAGGTCCGTGACCTGCGCGATGTCGCCGAACAGGGACGGGGCCGCACCGAGGACGAGCAGGGCGGCGCCGAGCCCCCAGGGGCGTTTGCCCGCCTTCACCAGGGCGGCGAAGGCCAGCAGCATGATGACGGGGATGTAGGCGTACAGGTACCAGAGGTGGTACGCCGGGCGGACCGAGGCGAACAGCGAGTCGAGTGCCAGGTCGCCGATGGGATCGTCGTTGGTGGAGCGCAGGCGGCCCCACGCCAGGTACAGCGCCGTCCACACGGCGAGCGGTACCGCGATCCGTACGATGCGCTTCCACAGCCGGCGGCCGTCCCCGACCGGGGCTCCCACCAGCACCACCCAGCCGGCGATCGCGAAGAACAGGGGCACCGCGAAACGGCCCGCCGAGTCCGCCACCAGGCCGGCCCAGTAGGTACCGGGGCCGTTGGAGGCCTCGCGGCCCGCCGTGTTCACGAACGCGGAGCCCGTGTGGCAAAGGATCACGCCGACCGAGCAGAGCAGCCGGATCAGGTCGACGTCGTAGCGGTGCTCGCGGACCGGGCGGGGCTGCGGGGCGGGCTCCGGGGACGGCGCGGTGGCCGGTGCGGTGGCCGGTGCTCCGGCCGGAGAAACAGAGGATGGCATGGTCATCGAAGGCTATGAACGCACTCGCCCGGGGTGAACTCCGGGCAGGTGAACAGTCACTTCGTCCGGGTGTCGGGCAGGTGAAGGCCGTGCGCTCCCCCGGCGCTCCGCGGGCCCGGGATGCGCGGGGCGGGCAGTGGCAGACCGAAGACCTCGCGCAGCCCGGTGAGGTTGGCCCGGGTCACCGACCAGAGGTGCTCCTGCCTGCCGTGCACGTCGGCAACGGCGGCCCGGTGATCCTCCAGCACCGCCGTCGCCCGCTCGGCGAGGCGGGCGCCCAGGGCCCGGTCGTGGACGGACACGCCCCACTCGGGGCGCTCGATGTCGGTGAGGAAGTAGGCGAGTTTGGGGTGCGAGACCAGGCTGATGACGGGTGTGCCGCAGCCGAACGGGATCATGCCCGCGTGTCCGCGCATCCCGATCACCAGGCGGGTACGCCGGTAGAGGTCGCGGATCTGTTCGTTGGAGCGCAGGTACAGCGGCTCCACCGGCAGGGAGGTCCCGTGCTCGCGGCGCAGGTCGTGCACGAACTTCTCGTCCGCCGGCATGTGGGCCGCGTAGCGGACCTCGGCACGTTCCCCTGTCGCACGTATGGCGGCGTCCATCTCGGCCAGGAAGTGCCCGTAGTCGTGCCCGAAGCGCAGATTGGCCCGGTCGTAGGCGCAGTTGACCAGTACGGTGTCGTCGCGTCGCACCGGATCGGTCCAGTCGGGGTCGAGGTGGCGGGCGACGGTGGTGGGGCAGGGCTGGTAGCGCACCCGGTCGCGCAGGTCGTCCGGCAGGAGTTCCCTGACCCGGGCGACGGAACCCTGGTTGCGGAGTCCGAAGAAGGCCGACCGTTCGACCAGGGCGCGCAGACTCGCCGCGAATCTGTCACGGCGGTAGCGCTGGCCGTCGAACACGTTGTAGCCGACCGCGAAGACGGCCAGCGGCGCGGTGACCCGGCCCAGGACGTCGTCCGCGATGTTCCACTGCCAGCCGCTGTTGCTGTTGGGCGCGGTGTCGGGGAGGAAGAGCCCGCCGCCGCCGACGATCACCCCGCGACGGGCGTTGAGCTCCTCCAGGACCGGCTCGTCCACCAGCCGGTGCACGGACTGCTGGTGCCAGCGGCGCGGACCGGTGTCGGCGTCGAAGCACATGCGGACGGCTTCGGGCAGCACCTTGTCGCCCGCGTTCTCCTGGCCGTCGGCGAACAGCGCGACGTGCGCGAGCTGTTCGGCGGGGTCGGCGGCAGGGGCGACGGGCGCGGGCGTGCCGCGCTCCGGGGTACGCACGTACCAGGCACGGCAGTTGGCGTCGGTGGGGTCGGCGTCCAGGCCGTCGCGGGCGTAGCCGTGTGCGTCCCGCGTCCGGCCGAGCAGCCAGGCCAGCCGGGCCAGCTGCCCGTACGCGCGGGCGGCGAAGTCCGGTGACACGGTGGCCAGCAGGAGGTGTGCCTCGGCCTCCTCGTACCTGGACAGAGCCATCAGGCAGATGCCCAGCGTCTCGTGGCAGCGCGGCAGGTCGGGCCGGTCGTCCACCGCCGCGGTCAGGAGCGTGACGGCCTCCTCGTAGCGGCCCTGCTGCCGCAGGACGTCGGCGACCTGGCGGACCAGCTCCACCGGGGCGTTCCCCCCGGCCGGGAGCGGTAGGGCGTGGTGCAGGAGCAGTTCGGGGTGCTTGGGGCCGGACAGGGCGCAGTACGCGGCACGGAACGCGTCGTCGTCCAGCTCGTAGCGGTCGCGGGCCTCGTACGCCGGGGCGTACCCGGCACGGTCGGTGTCCGTGAAACGCAGTACGGCGGTGCTGTCGGGCACGGGCGTGTCGTCGTAGAGCCGGCCGACCAGGAAGTCGTACCGGGAATCGACGGGCGTGAGCAGCCCGGGCTCGCGCCCCAGCGCGCGGTGCACCCGCGCGTCGCCGCCGTGCGCGTCGCCGGACCGCTCCGGGCCTGCTAGGCCGGTGAGGAACGCTCCGCCGGTGTCCTGGCGCTGGATGACCAGCAGGCCGTCGTCCCGTACGGTCCGCCGGCCGTCGGGGCCGGGCTGCGGCACCGCGCCCACCCCGGTGCGCAACCGCAGCAGGGGCAGCAGCGGGCCGAGCACGACCGTGCCGGGGCCGAGGGCGACGACGGTGTCGTAGGCGTCCACCCGGAAGACGTCGAGGCGGTCGGCGGCCTCGTACGGGACTATCCGGGGGTGCAGTCGGCGCGCGGCGTCGAAGGCGGCGTCGGGCAGGCCCGGGTGCAGGACGAGGAAGTCCTCGCAGACGGCCGGGTTGGTCAGGACGAGGCTGCGCAGCAGCACCAGGAGGCCGGGCATACGGGCCTCGTCGGTGTAGGCGGCGAAGGCGATCCTCCGCTTTCCGGTGACGGCGCGTCTGTCGTCGGCGTCCGCGGCGGCGGAATCGGCGCGAGGGTTCATCTCAGCTGGGTCCTCAGGTCGGTCTCGTCCTCATGGGTCGCGCGGGCCGTGACCCACGCGTGCTCCCGCGGCAGCAGCTGTCCCGGCAGGCCGAACCCGATGAGGTCCAGGCGGTCGGCGTCCAGGAAGTCCAGGAGCCGCAGCACGGTGAAGGCCGTGGTGGTACGGGTTCCCCAGCCGTCCTCCCCGATCAGCGCCGGATCGCTCAGCGGCCGGCGCAACGAGGCGTCGCCGATGTGGTCCTGGGCATCGGGGACGAGCCGTGCGCGCAGCGCCCGGCGCCAGTCGGCGAGCCGGTCGCCGAAGACCAGGCGGGTGCCGGCCCGGCGGCCCCAGCCGGGTCCGGCCCAAGGGGTGTCGCCGCGCAGGGTGAGGGCGTGCAGATCGGTGCGCACGAGCGCGGAGTCCCCGCCCGTGGGCAGGGTGTCGCAGCGCACCACGAGGTCGTACCCGTCGATCAGCTTCCCGAGCGGACTGCCCGCGGTCCGTTCCTCCTCCAGGACCCGGGGCGCGCCGGCCACCAGGCATACGGTGCGGCCCTCGACGAGACGGCGCAGGGCCGGGACCCCGATCGGCTCGGTGCCGCCGAGCAGCGGGTCGGCCATCCTGTCCCTGTCCAGCAGACGCCGGTGGGCGGCGTACGCCCCGGCGAGCTTCCGGACGGCCGGGTCGGCCATGCCCCGGCCGGTGGTCCGCTGCCGTACGACATCGGCGAAGCCCGCCCCCGCCTCCGCGGCCGGCACGTCGCGCAGGGCCCGCAGCCGGGCGGCGTCCTCCCCCTCGGGCAGGAGTCCGGCGGCGTCGTCGAGGCAGCGGCGGAGGTCCCGGAGGGTCGCGATGCGCCGTGCGATGTCCTGTGACGAGGACGGTTCCTGCTGCAGCGTCAGGTGGCGCTCGTAGGCCTGTAGGGCCTCCTCGCTCCGGCCGAGGGCGTCCAGCGCGCGTCCGCGCAGCCGCCACGCCCCCTTGGACCTGTCCCGCATTCCGGTCGCCTCGACGGCGATACCGAGGGCGAATCGCACCTGGTCGTCGCCGCCGGCCTCCAGGGCGTGCTGCCCGGTCCGCAGCAGTGCGTCGAAGAGGCCGTCCGCTCCGGGGGAACAGGCCGTGGTGAGCGTGCCGATGGAGGCGACCAGGCGGTTCTTTCTGGCGTCGTCCATGGGGCCGGACGCGGCGAGGGCCGCGAGGTGGTCGCCGCACAGGCGCAGCACGGCCGGTGCGGCAGGCACCTGGTGCCCGGGGCCGCCCGTCGCGGTCCTGGTCCGTACGGCCTTGAGCAGCCCCGTGAAGGTCTGGCCCATGCTCGTTCCCGCCGTTCTGTGATCGGTGGCCGGCCGGGGCAGCGCCCCGGGGCCAGGTCAGAGTCCGAGGCTGCTGCGCGTGCGCCGTACGGTGCGGCGCAGCCGGACCGCCGCTCCGCCGGGTCCGCCGCCGCCGGGCAGGAGGAGCTTCTGCAGACGGCGGCGCTTGAAGTAGTGCTGGGTCGTCGCGTCGAGCCCGCCGCGCAGCCAGGTCTCGGCCTCGCCGCGCAGTGCGGGGTGGAGGCCGGACTGCATGCAGTAGCCGACGGTCCTGACCAGCGGTGCGAGGGTGTCCGGGGCGGTGCGGGACAGCTCCGGGACGGGCTCGCTCCCCTGCTCGTCCAGGTCGGGTACGAGGTGGTCGGCGATGGTCAGCGGGATGCGGTTGCTGTTCTCGTACGGGGTGATGCGGTCCAGGACGAGTCGGGTGCCGACCCGGGCGACGGGGATGCCGTAGTACGCGGCGGCCGTGAACATCGCGGTGGAGAAGCAGCCGACGACGAGCGTGGGTGCGCACCGTTCGTAGAGCGTCTCGGCGAGCAGCGGGCTGTCCAGTGTGCTCAGGCGCACCCCCGCGGCGGCGGCCGCGTCGTCCAGGGCCCGGGAGTAGCGGGCCGGTGCGGTGGGGTGCGGCTTGAAGAGGATGGAGGTGTGACCCGCGCGCGCCGCACCGTGCAGCATGCGGATGTGCAGGTCCTCCTCCTCCTCGGGCGTGAGGATGTTCAGGGCGGCGAGGTACTGCCCGAGGAGTACTGCGGTGGGTGCCTCGGCCTCGACCGCCGCGAGCCTGCGGTCGCCGTCGGCCGCCCGGGCGATCTCGCCGAGGACCTTGCGGAAGGCATCGTCCGGTACGAGTTCGGGCTCGACGCCCGCCTCCGCCAGCAGCAGCGGCTTCAGGCCGGTCACCAGGTCCAGGTGGAGCACGCGCTGGATGCGGCAGGCGATCGACACCGGCACCTTGTTCCGGGTGGGGCCGTAGGTCATCAGGCCGTCCGCGTACACGTGCAGGGCGCTCTCGGCGAAGATCGCGGCCAGGGCGCGGGCCGGGTTGACCTGGATGGATTCGACGGCCAGGTCGACGGGGTTCTCCGGAGGGATCCCCCAGGCGAGCCGGAAGGCCCGCTGCCACAGCTCGGTCTCCTCCGAGCGGGGGCCCCAGCCGCTCGGGTGGTGGGGGCTGATCGCCTCGTTCCAGTCGACGACGGAGTCGAAGCGGGCGGCGATGTCTCCGTAGCCCCGCATCTCCTCCAGCCGGAGGGCGGTTTCGGGGATCTCCGCGTTGTTGGAGACGAGCAGGATGCGGTGGCTGTCCTGGCCGGGTCCGAACTGGCCGGCGTCCAGGGCCGCCGCGAGCGTGGCCGCCCCGTACAGGGTGGAGACCTGGAAGATCTGGGTACGCGTGGGCATGGGTCAGGCGGCCTTCTGCTTGTCACGCAGGCGGTTGAGCAGGGTGCTGCGCTTGTTGTCCATCATCGTCAGGGTCCTGTCGAGCACCGGCTGCGGCATGCGGTGCAGTGCGGCGGTCGACTCGTGGCGCAGCCGCCGGGCGGTGGCGGGGTCGTACACGTCCGCCTTCTCGTTGTGGAACGCGATCATCGCGCAGTAGGTGCGGACCGCCTTGGGCAGAAGGAGTTCCGCGTCCCGGTCCCGGTCGATCTCCTCGACGAGCGTGTCGTAGGCGGGGAAGAAGTCGAGCTGCCGGGAGTCCTTGATCTGGGTGAGGGACGTGGTGACTCCGCGCCGGTAGAAGATGCCGTAGAGGCCCAGTGCCGCGTAGGTGCGGGCGTGCAGGTGGAGCCGCCAGATGAACAACCGGTCCTCGGCGGTGCGCAGTTCGGTGGCGAACCGCAGTGTGCCGTCCTCGAAGAGCCGCCGGTGGTAGATCCCCGCCCATACGAACGGGTAGTCGACCATCGTCTCCCGCTCGGGGGCCGCGATGCCCTCCCTCGGGTCGAGCACGGTGTCGCGGAGCCGGGCCGGCGCGCGGCGCACCACGCGGCTGGTGCCGGTGGACTGCACGTGGTCGGTGCGGGCGAAGTCGCAGTCGAGTTCCTGCGCGGCGTGCAGGAGCCGGGCCAGATGGCCGGGCGCGTACCAGTCGTCGCCGTCGAGGAAGGTGACGAAGTCGCCGCGGGCCGCGTCGATGCCGCTGTTACGGGCTGCCGCGATCCCCACGTTCGTGCCGTGCCGGATGACCTCGGCCTGCGGAAGTCTCTCCGCCCACCGGTCGATGACGGACGGCGTGTCGTCCGTCGAGCAGTCGTCGACCAGCAGGAACTCCACATCCGGGCCTGCGTTGCGGGCCAGGCTGCTCAGCGCCGCGTCGGCGAAGGCCGCGACATTGTGGAAGGGAACGACGACGGACAGTTTCGGCACGCGGGGACTCACCTTCGATCTTGGTCCACTCACGCTAATGAGTCACGCGGAGGAGCGGGTGTCCTCCGGCCCGACGAGCGGTGAACTCTGGGCATCCGCGCGATGACCTGCCCCGGGGGCGCCGTGCCCGGCGGGGGCGCCGTGCCCGGCGGGGGCGCCCCGCCTCACCGCACCCGCCTCACCGCACTCCGTACCGCGCCTCGATGCCCGCGACGATGATCCACAGGCCGTCCTCGAAGCGCTCGTCGTAGCCGGCGAAGATCTCGGCGCCCGCTGCCGCGGCGAGCGGGAACCGCTCCATCCGCCGGGCCCGTTCGCCGATGTCGAAGCCCTCCCGGCGCTCGTCCGGCATCGGCTGGACGCCCTGCTCCTCGGTGACGAAGCCCATCGTGTACGAGTACGCGGTGATGCCGGCCCGTACCGCCTGCCGCAGTTCGAAGCCCGCGCCGACCATGGTCCGCAGATGGGTTTCGAGTCCTTCGGCGTGGTCGGTGCCGGTGAACCTGGCGCCGCTGTAGACCTTCGCGCCGTCCCGGTAGCGCAGCAGAGCGGCACGCAGTCCGCTGTTGTACGCGACGAGTTGCCGCTGCCAGGTGTCCTCGGTGGGGCCGGGCAGTTCCTCGTCGAGCATCCGGCGGTACATCACGGTCGCCATCTCGTCGAGCAGTGCCTGCTTGTCCTTGAAGTGCCAGTACAGAGCGGGCGCCTTGACGTCCAGCTCCCTGGCGATGGCGCGCAGGGTCAGCCCGTCCAGGCCCACCTCGTTCAGCAGGCGCAGTGCCGTGTCGGCGACCCGCGCCCTGTCGATCTTCGTCGTACCCACCTTGACAATTTAACAGCGTTAAGCGCAAACTCCGAACCATGGAACTTAACAGCGTTAAGGAAACTGAGGTACTGATCGTCGGAGCCGGCCCCAGTGGCCTGGCCCTCGCCTGCGACCTGGCACGCAGAGGGGTGCGCGCCCTCGTCGTCGAGCAGGCCGCCGCGCTCTTCCCGGGCTCACGGGGCAAGGGCATCCAGCCGCGCACGAGGGAGGTGCTCGACGACCTCGGGGTGGGCGACGCGGTGCGCACGTACGGCGGCGCCGCCCCCGTCGGCATGACCTGGCGCGACGGGGAGCGGCAGGGCCCGTACGACATGTTCCGCCGCGCGGCACCGACGGACGCGGAGCCGTACGGGGAACCGTGGATGATGCCGCAGTGGCGGACCCAGGAGATCCTGCTCGCCCGGCTGCGCGAGCTGGGCGGCGACGTCACCTTCTCCACCGCCCTGACCGGCCTCGCCCAGGACCCCGACGGGGTCACCGCCGAACTGTCCACGGGCCCGGTGCGCGCGTCCTACCTGGTCGCCGCGGACGGCGGGCGCTCCACGGTCCGGCGCACGCTCGGCATCCCGATGGACGGCGAGAGCGTCGACCCCGCACCCATGCTGGTCGCCGACGTCCGGGTCACGGAAACGGCCCTGGACCGGCTGAACTGGCACATCTTCACCGGCGACGCGGGCTACACCACCCTGTGCCCGCTGCCCGGCACGGCCGACTTCCAGCTCGTCGCCCAGTTCAAGGACGGCGAGCCGGACACCTCACCCGAGGCCGTACGGGAGCTCGTCGCCGCCCGCACCCACCTGAACCCGCAGGACGTCACCGAGGTGCGCTGGAGCTCGGACTTCCGGCCGCGCGCCGCACTGGCCGAGCGCTTCCGCGCGGGCCGCGTCTTCCTCACCGGCGACGCCGCCCATGTCCACTCCCCGGCCGGCGGGCAGGGCCTGAACACCAGTGTCCAGGACGCGTACAACCTCGGCTGGAAGCTCGGCCAGGTCCTGCGGCAGGGCGCGCCGCCCGCACTGCTCGACAGCTACGAGGAGGAGCGGCGCCCCGTGGCCGCCGACATGCTGGGCCTGTCGACCCGGATCCACCGCGGCGAGCAGGAACGCGGCGCCGCCACCCAGCAGCTGGGGCTCGGCTACCGCGAAGGCCCCCTGTCCCGCGGCCGGGCGGGCCTGCTCGAAGCCGGCGACCGGGCACCGGACGGGCCGGCGGGCGACGGGCGGCGGCTCTTCGACGTCTTCCGGGGGCCGCACTTCACCCTGCTCGCCGTCGGCACCGACACCGGACTGCCCGCATACGGAGGCGCGTTGCTGCACAGCCACCGGGCGGCGGCCTGCGAGGCGTACGGCAAGGGCCTGTTCCTCGTCCGCCCCGACGGCTACATCGGCTGGGCCGGCGACGACACCTCGGGGCTCACGGAGTACGCCGCGACACTGGGCCTTGACCTCAAGCTTGGTTGAGGTCCTACGTTCGAGGACATGGACTACTCACATGACGACGCAGGACTCGCACGGCAGCCCATCGGCTACTGGAGCTGGGCCGCCCACGAAGCGACCGTGACCCACATCCGCGCCGCCCTCGCCGAGCACGGCCTCACCCAGCCGCCCTGGTGGGTGATCAACCAGCTCGTCGACGCGGACGACAAGGGCCGTCCCCGCGCGGAGGTGGTGGCGATGCTCCGCGGCTACCTGTCCGTCGGGGACGCACTGGAGCCCGAGATCGACACCCTCATCGCACGGGGCCTGGTCACCCAGGACACCACCACCCGCCTGCGGCTGACCCCCGAGGGGCACGCACTGCGCGAAAAGGCGTACGAACGGGTCGGCCGGGCCAGCGCGGAGATCCACGCCGGCATCCCGGACGAGGAGTTCGTCGCCGCCCTCAAGGTGCTCCAGCGCATGATCCACAACGTGGGCGGCAAGGCCTGGCACCACTGAACGCCCGGGGCGGACGCGGCCCGCTCAGACGCTGCTGAAGGTGAGCTTCGCCGCGAAGCCCAGGAACAGCACACCCGCCGCCGAAGTGGCCCCCGCCGACAGCCGCTTGCGGCGGCGGAACGCGGTGGCCAGGCGGGTGCCGCCGAATATGAGCATCGTGAGGTACAGGAAGCTGCCGATCTGCAGCAGGACGCCCAGCAGCAGGAAGGACAGGGCCGGGTAGGCGTACCCCGGGTCGACGAACTGCACGAAGAAGGAGATCAGGAACAGGATGGCCTTCGGGTTGAACAGGCTGACGACGAGCGCGCGGCGGTAGGGACGCTCGACGGCCGTGGCGGGCGTCGGGTCCTCCTCGGTCAGCTCGGCGACCCGCTGATGCCGCTCACGCCACGTCGACACGGCGGCCCTCAGCATCCCGATGGCCAGCCAGGTCAGATACCCCGCACCCGCGTACTTGACGACGGCGAAGAGCAGCGGCGTCGTCTGCAGCAGGGACGCGGCCCCCATGGCGGACAGCGTCATCAGGACCGTGTCCCCGGTCCACACACCCGCTGCGGCCACATACCCGGTCCGCACACCACGCCGGGCGGCCACGGACAGCACGTACAGCGAGTTCGGCCCGGGCAGCAGAATGATCAGCACGAGGCCGGCGAGATAGGTCGGAAGATCGGTGACACCTAGCATGAACGGAGTGTCGCATGCGGGTACGACACTCCGTCCGGGCGGCCCGGATGCCGGACTGCCGCCGGTCGCCTACCGCACGAGGTCGGCGTACACGATGATGTTGTCCGGCCGGTGACCGTTCTCGAGTTCCCCGCCGCAGGTGATCAGGCGCAGTTCGGGGCGGGTCGTCTCCCCGTAGACCTTGTCGGTCGGGAAGCTGTCCTTGTCGACCTGTTCCAGTGCCCGGACCGCGAAGACCGCGTCGGAACCGTCCGCGCGGGACACGGTGATGCGGTCGCCGGCCCTGATCCTGGAAACGTTCTTCAGCACCGCCGGTCCCTCGGCCGTGTCGAAGTGCCCGATGAGGACGGCGGGACCGAGCTCACCGGGCGTCACGCCCTTGGTGTACCAGCCGATCCGGTCCGCCTGTCCGACGGACGGGACCTCGACGGTGCCGTCCGCGGCCAGCCCGAGCTTCAGCACGGGACCTGTGTCGACGTCCGCGGACGGGACACGCACCCTGACGGGCGCGGAGGCGGTCATCGGCTCCGCGGGGACGGCCGCCGACGAGGGGGCGGGCGATGTCGGGGCGGTGGTGGCCACGTGTGCGGGCGGGGTGGCCGCGCGGGCGCCGTCGTCGACGCCGCAGCCGGTCAGCGCACCGAGTACGAGGACCGCGAGCGCGGCGGCGGTGAGGCGGTGACCGGCGGTTCGGGTGGAGCGGCGGCCTTGGCGTGTGTGCATGAACTGCTCCCGGCGGGGCGAGCCCGGACGGGCCGTCGCTTCCTGCGGCGGCCCGTCCGGGCGACGTGGGCGGCTGAGGGGGCTGTCCGGCCCGGCGGCCGGTCCGGCCTCAGCGACCGGCGGCGGCCCGGCGGCGGCGCAGGGCGACGAAGCCGATGCCCGCGGCGCTGAGCGCCGCGGCGGCGCCTCCCGCGGTCACCAGCATGTGGTCGTTGCCCTGCCCGTACTCCGCGCCGGCGGCGACGCCGCCCTTGGGGATCACCGTGGTCTGCGTGCCGTTCTCGGTGGTGCCGCTGTCCGGAGTGTTCCCGTAGAGGAAGCTGCAGCCCTTGGGGAGCTTCGGGAAGTCCGTGACGCTTGCCGGGTGGCCGCCGCCCTCGACGTTGGTGCGCAACTGCGGCGTGTGGCTGTCCGGGTTGAGGATCTCCCCGATGATTCCCGCGCTCGCGGGGAGCTTGGGGTGCTTGCGGTCCAGCGTCTCGAACACCTTCCCGTCGCCGAAGCTGCGGAAGACGACGGACGGCCCGGACGGGCTGATCGTCAGAAGGGCCTCGAGGCCCGCTCCGATGTCCTTCTGGGCGGTGGCCACGCACTTGACGGGGGTCTCCGGGCCTTGGCCGTCGCTGCCGTGGTCGTTCACCGAGGTGATCCGCCCGTCGGAGAACAGGGTCACCGAGATGTCCCCGAAGAGCTTGGTCTCCTCCTTCTTGAATCCGTGGCCGGCCGCGAGGGTGCCGAGGAACTTGCTGCCGGAGCGGATCGTGGCCGAGTGGAAGACCTCGTCCTTCTCGCCGTGCCGGTAGACCTCGGCGCTCAGCCCGCCCTTGAGCGTGTCCTTGTGGACCAGGACGCCCGCCGGGGTTTCCGGCCCCTGGCCGTCGCTGCCGTGGTCGCTGACGGAGGTGACGGCACCCGTGCCGGTGAGGGTGACCTGGATGCCTTCGAAGACCCGGCTCTCCTTCGCGGCGTGTCCCGCACCCGCGGTGAGGGTGCCGAGCTGCTGGTCGCCCTTGAGGACGACCGCCGTGTAGTAGATGTCCGTGTCCCCGTGCCGGTAGACCTCGGCGGTCAGTCCGCCCTTGAGCTGGTCGGTGCGGACGAGGGTGCCCTCGGCGGTGGTCGAGGCGGCTGAACCGGCCTTCGGAGTGGTGTCGGCGAACGCCGTGGCTGCGGGGGCCAGGACCATGCCGGTGAGCGCTGCGGTTGCTACGGCGGTGCGAAGGGCGAGGCGACGGCGCGAGGTGGTGAGAGACATGGACGACTCCGTGAAGAAAGGCGGCCTCGTGGGCCTGCGGGAGAAAAGGGAGAGTCGCATGCCGCTTCCTCGGTCGGGTGGGGCCGAGAGGTGTGGCGGGCTGCTGGTTCGAAGGTAACGATCTCCTTCGACGGAGGTGTCCACTCCGTGTCACCACTGCGTGACAGCCGTCACATCCCTCCCATGGCCGCCCGGCGAATTCTCGGCGAAGGACCCGGTGAACTCACGTCGGAGGAGGGAGGTTCTCAGAACGCGTCCGTCGGGACGTACGTCCCCCAGACCTCGCGCAGAGCGTTGCAGACCTCGCCCACCGTCGCCCGCGCCCTCAGCGCCTCCTTCATCGGATAGAGGACGTTGGCCGTGCCCGCGTCGCTCCCCGCCGCCTCCTTCAGCTCGGCCAGCGCCGCGTCCACCGCCCCCTGGTCGCGTTCGGCCCGGAGTCTCACCAGCCGGGCGGCCTGCTGGGCCTCGATGGCCGGGTCGACACGGAGGGGTTCGTACGGCTCCTCCTCGTCGAGGCGGAAGCGGTTGACACCGACGACGACACGTTCGCCGCTGTCGGTCTCCTGCGCGATCCGGTAGGCGCTGCGCTCGATCTCGCCCTTCTGGAAGCCGCGCTCGATGGCATTGACCGCGCCGCCCATGTCCTCGACCTTGAGCATCAGTTCCAGGGCTGCGGCCTCGACGTCGTCGGTCATCCTCTCCACGACGTACGAACCCGCGAAGGGGTCCACCGTCGCCGTCACGTCCGTCTCGTACGCCAGGACCTGCTGGGTGCGCAGGGCCAGGCGGGCCGACTTGTCGGTGGGCAGGGCGAGGGCCTCGTCGAAGGAGTTGGTGTGCAGCGACTGGGTGCCGCCCAGTACCGCGCCCAGCCCCTGTACGGCGACCCTGACCAGGTTGACCTCGGGCTGCTGGGCGGTGAGCTGCACGCCCGCGGTCTGGGTGTGGAAGCGCAGCATCAGCGACTTGGGGTTCTTCGCACCGAACTCCTCCCTCATCACCTTCGCCCAGATCCGGCGCGCGGCACGGAACTTGGCGACCTCCTCCAGGATCGTCGTGCGGGCGACGAAGAAGAAGGAGAGACGCGGGGCGAAGTCGTCCACGTCCATGCCGGCCGCGACGGCCGTACGGACGTACTCGATGCCGTCGGCCAGGGTGAACGCGATCTCCTGCGCGGGCGAGGCGCCCGCCTCCGCCATGTGGTACCCGGAGATCGAGATGGTGTTCCACTTCGGGATCTCGGCCCGGCAGTACTTGAAGATGTCGGCGATCAGCCGCAGCGAGGGCTTCGGCGGGAAGATGTAGGTGCCGCGGGCGATGTACTCCTTGAGGACATCGTTCTGGATGGTGCCGGTCAGCGCGTCCGCCGGGACGCCCTGCTCCTCACCGACCAGCTGGTAGAGCAGCAGGAGGAGGGCGGCGGGCGCGTTGATGGTCATCGAGGTGGAGACCTTGTCCAGCGGGATCCCGCCGAACAGGACGCGCATGTCGTCGATGGAGTCGATCGCCACACCGACCTTGCCGACCTCACCGGAGGCGATCGGGGCGTCCGAGTCGTGCCCCATCTGGGTGGGCAGGTCGAACGCGACCGACAGACCCGTCGTGCCGTGGGCGATCAACTGCTGGTAGCGGGCGTTCGACTCGGTGGCCGTGCCGAATCCGGCGTACTGCCGCATCGTCCACGGCCGGCCGGTGTACATCGTCGGGTAGACACCACGCGTGAAGGGGTACGCGCCCGGCTCGCCCAGCTTCTCCGGGGCCTGCCAGCCGTCGAGTGCGTCCGGCCCGTACACCGGCTCGATGGGGAACCCCGACTCGGACTCACGCGTCATGTCCTGCGCCTCCGCTCAAGCCACTGTTCGGCCACCGGCGTCGCCACCGACCTGCCGGCGGGGGTCCGGGCGCCGGGACCTTGCTCACAGCATGCCCCGGGGCCTGGACTCACCTTCCCCATCATGCGCAGGATTCGGCAACCGGGCAGGACGGGAATCCGTCTCATGAGATATCCGCGCCATGAGATACCGGGAAACAGTGGGCGAACCAGGGGGACGAGGATGAGACGCACAGGTACGAACAGCCGTGCAGGCAGAACGCGCACGGCGGCGACGGCATTCGTCGGCGTCCTCGCCCTCGCCACACTGACGGCGGGCTGCAGGGCGGAGACGGTGGGCGCCGCCGAGCCCACGGCCACGCCGAAGGCCCCCTCCACGGCCGCGAGCCCCACGGACGACGCCAAGCCGAGCAGCCCGGCGACTCCGTCCTCCCCCGAGGCGAAGCCGAGCAAGAAACCGGCACCGCAGCCGAAGACCCTGATGTCCGTCGGGGACCGGAGCAAGCAGGTGCGGGAGCTCCAGGCCCGGCTGCGCCAGATCGGCCACTTCGACCGCAGCCCCACCGGGTACTACGGCACCGCGACCGTCGCGTCCGTGCAGTCCTTCCAGGGCAAGCGGGGCCTGTCGCGTACGGGGAGGACCGACACGGTCACCTGGCAGCGGCTGCTCGGGATGACGCGCAAGCCCACTGCCCAGGAGCTGGATCCGCCGACCGACAGGCCGGCGGCCAAGCCGGACGCGCGCTGTATGACGGGCCGGGTCCTGTGCATCAGCAAGAACAGCCGCACCCTGTCGTGGATGATCGACGGCCGGGTCGTCTCGTCGATGGACGTGCGGTTCGGCTCGCAGTACACGCCCACCCGTGAGGGCACGTTCTCGGTGTACTGGAAGTCCCGTCACCACGTGTCGACCATCTACGACTCGCCCATGCCGTACGCGATGTTCTTCAGCGGGGGCCAGGCGGTGCACTACTCGTCGGACTTCGCGGCCCGCGGCTACAGCGGCGCCTCGCACGGCTGTGTGAACGTCCGGGACGAGGGGAAGATCGCCTCGCTCTTCGCCCAGGTGCGGAACGGCGACAAGGTCGTCATTTATTGGTAACGCCTTCAACCAAAAAGAGGGCGCGGACGGGACCGGGGGAACGTGTCCCGCCCGCGCCGGATGCGCCGAGCCGAAGGTACGGGGGGAACCCCGGCTCAATGCGCGGCCGATGACCAGTCGGCTCACTTACTACTGCGTCAGCGCTTCGAAAAACGTCACACTTGTCAGCCGGAGGTCACTCCCGGGCCTTGTCCGCGCAGGTCAGCGGGTGGATGAGGCGGTTTCCGCCGAGGACTGCGCGTCCACTCCGTCCGGCTCGTCCTGGACCGGAGGCGTGCGGAAGGAGATCGACGGGAGGCCGCCCTCGGCGCCGTCCCCCGGGTCCTTGCCGCCGTCGGTGCCGTCCGAACCGTCCCCACCGCTGTCACCGCTCCCGCCGTCCCCGTCGAGGAGGCGGTCGCAGAAACGGTCGAGGTTGCGTTCGCCCTTGGCCAGCCGGATGAGCCGGCGCTCGCTCGCGTCGCTGAGGGTGCCGTCGCGGTAGTCACGGCACGCCCGGACGGACCTCTCGTACATCTCACGGGCGCTCTCGGTGCCGGTGCCGTCGGAACCGGACGGGCCGCCCGAACTGTCGGGCGTCTCCCGGCCGTCCGTACCGCCATCGGAACCGTCCTGGTCCGCGCTGCCGTCCCGGTCGCTGTCGCCCCGGTCCGTGCCGTTGCCTGTTCCGCTGCTGTCCTCACCGGTCCGCCCGGCTCCCGGGTCCGTTCCGGTGACCGCTCCGCCGGGCGCCCCGGAGGCGTCCGGGGAGGCGGGCGAGCCGGACGGCAGGGGCGAGGGCCGGCCGCCGTCGGGCATCTCGGCCCCAAGCTCCTCCGGAGAGGCCGCCGCCGATACGGACGTGGCGGGGACCGGGGAGCCCTGGCCTCCGAACGGCGCGGGAAGCATGCCGGTGCCGGCGGCGACGGCCACCCCGCCGAGCGCACACCCCGCGAGCGACACGGCGAGGCCGTAGCGCACGGGGCGGCTCCAGCGCGGGCGCCGGGACGGGGCGGACCGCGTGGCGCCGATCCGTACGGTGTGCAGGGCGTCCTGCTCGCCCGAGATTCCGGCTCTCACCGCGCCGTCCCGCTTCCTGGCACGGGAGGTCTCGCGGAAGGCTGCCAGCGCGGTTGCCTCACCGGGCAGTTCGGCGCCGGAAGGGCGCGGGGTACGCGCGGACCGCAGCGCGGCCGCCAGCCGCCGGGCCTCGTCGCGGGCGTGATCGTCGACGGGCTCGACGGATTCGCCACGGAGCAAAAGCTCCGCCGCGTCCGCGTCAAGCCACTGGTACTGCTCGTCGGCCATCACATGTCCTTCTGCGTCCACGGACGCGAATGCGTCACACCGGCGGGCGCCGCCACACCGTTGCGGGCGGGGCGCTGCGCGGGCACGGCACCGAGTCCGGTACCCGCCGCCGGAATCTCGTCGTCCGGGCCGTTGTCCGCTCCGACCAGCTCCGCCAGCCTCTTCAGTCCACGGTGCGCCGCCGTGCGTACCGCACCCGGGCGCTTACCCAGAGTCTGCGCGGCGCTCTTCGCGTCCAGCCCGACCACCACGCGGAGCACGACGGCCTCGGCCTGGTCCTGCGGAAGCTGCGCGATGAGAGAAAGGGTACGGCCGGTGCCCAGCGACTCCAGCGCCTCGCCCGCCGTATCGGACTCGGCGGCCTTCCCGGCCAGCTCGGTCTCGTCGCCGCCGATGGCCGGCCGCCGGCCACGCATCCGGATGTGGTCCAGCGACCGGTTGCGCGCGATCCGGGCGGCCCAGCCGCGGAACCGGTCGGCATCCCCGCTGAAACGGTCGAGGTCACGCGCTATCTGCAGCCAGGACTCCGACGCGACGTCCTCGGCGTCCGGCTCCCCCACCAGCGTCCGTATGTAGCCCAACAGGCGCGGCTGCACAGCGCGATACACAGTACGGAAGGCGTCCTCGTCCCCGTCCTGTGCCGCGAGCACCGCGGCAGTCAGCTCCGCGTCGTCCCCCAGCACTCCCTCAACCCGCCCTGCTGATCTGAATCGCAGCTGGTCACCACTGCTGCGCCACTCTGCGCGACTCAGCACGCTACGTGGTCGGACGGTGCCACGTCCATGACTTGTACAACCCGCAACTGTCCCCTGACGCAGCGCGGTGTGACAGAAAACGCACCCACGGCGCTGAGATGAGTACGGGGTCGCACTGCGGCCCCGTGGAAGACGACCGGGGCCTCTCCTGTGGGGGGTGGCGGCCCCGGTCGTCGTCCCCTCTCTACTCTCCCGTCCGCGAGGCGCCGCAGAGTCAGACCCGGCCGCGCGCCCTGCGGGACATCACCGCACGCAGCACCCGCTGGCCCTCGGTCGACAGATCGAGCGCGCGGCGCAGGCCCGCTCCGCCGCCCACGGTGCCCGCGGTCTCCGCGAGGGTCTCCAGGATCTCGATCTGGCGGCGGACCTCACCCGTGACGAGCGGCCCGCTGCCTTCCAGGTCGCCGCTCCGGCAGCGGTCCAACTGCTCGGCGCCGCCGGCGGCCGGGAAGTCGAACCCCCGGTGGATGTCCAGCGCGACGAGCGAGCAGGCGTCGGCCCACGCGCGCAAGGGCGCCACGGCGAATTCGCCGGGCGCGGCGTCGAGCATCGCGCGGACACGGATCACCGCCGCGGGCGCGTCCCCTTCACTGTCCAGCGCCGCACGGACGGCCGCGAGCCGCGTGGCCCACTCCTCGCCGCTCCCGCAACTCGCCCAGAGCGGGCGCAGCGGCTCCGGTTCTTCGCCCTCGGACGGAGGCGGCAGGCAGCGGTCCAGGCATGCGAGCCCGCTCGCCGCCAGCCCTCGCTCGTCGGCAAGAGCGATCAGCTCCAGCAGGCTCATCGGCGTCTCCCCTCGGTCAGGACACAGCGGGACGCTGTGCTTCCTGTTACCGCGTACTGCGCCAGATGGCTGAAAAGCGTCACTCTCGCGACACGGGAGAACACGCTGAGACTCAGTCAGACGGGCTCTCGATGCCCAGACGGTCCAGAAAAGCGAAGAAAAGCGGCTCGGCGAGCGACTCGGGATGTTCGACGCGCAGGAGTTCGAGCAGAGGTCCTTCGAGGACGCCGCGGCCGGATTCCGACGCCCACTGAACGGCCCGGGCCGCCGCGTCCTCGGGTGGCAGGAACAGGTCCTCGAGCGTGATGCCCTCCGGACCGAGATGCGCCGCCATGGGCGCCCGGCCCAGACAGGCGTACCAGGACCCGCTCTGCGGCGCCGCCGCCTCCACGGCCACGCAGGCACTGTTCATGACGAACCCGAAGAGGACGGGCGCCCGTAAGGATTCGGCGAGTGCGGCCATGGAGCCGAGGGCCGGCTCGCTCGGGTGGGACCAGACCTGCCAGCCGTCCGCCCGGTACTGCCGCAGGGTCAGCCGGTCCGCCACGTACCGCAGTGCGGGGTGGCCGGAAAGCGGCTCACCGCTGCGGCCCACCAAGTAATAGCCCCAGAAACCCACATCGCGCTCCCCCCGCGGTCCGGGGTGCCATTCTTCCCGGCGGACGCGGCGGGGAAGCGCGAAATCGGGTCAACTCAGGACGGGACAGGACCGGCTGCCAGCTGCTCCCGGAGCGGGTACGCCCCGAGGGCCGCCCGCTCCCCCTGCATCGCGGTCAGCTTCCGCACGAAGCGGATCGCGAGGACGGCGGCGACGATGTCGAGCGCGTCGGAGGCGACGGTCAGCCCCACGGCGTCCACGATGTCCTGCCACAGTTCGGCCTGCTCGTAATTCCGGGAGGCATACCGGCCGAAGAGCCAGTCGAGCACCCAGGCTGTCCACCAGAGGTTCAGCGGCGTACGGGAGACGGTGCGCCAGCTGCCGTCCGTGTTGGTCTGGGCGCTCGCTGTCCAGATCCCGGCGGCGACCCGGCGGGGCAGCCAGAGGTTGCCGACGGGGACGAACCAGGAACCGATCGCCCAACCGGGCCGCATGGACTGCTGGCTCGCGTCGAACACCTCGGCGTTGAGCCGGACCCGGCGGAACCAGATGATGAAGACGACAGCGGTGGCCATCAGTGCGAGGAGCTGCAGGCTGTACACCCGCTCGTCGAGCAGTTCGGCACGCTGTACCAGGCCGCCGGCGCCGGACGCGGGATCCCCGTCGGCGATGTCGGCGTACACACGCCTGGTGTTCAGTCCAGCCGCCACAGCACCTACATCGGTCACGATGACGGCGCCGAGCAGCGCGACGACGGCCTTGGACAGGCCTACGGGTGAGCGCAGCCGGTGCAGCCCTTCCTGCATCGGGGCAGGGGTCGGAGCCATCAGCCTGCCCGGCCGCAAGAAACTCAGCGCCGCACAGGCTGAGCAGCGACCGTCGGCGGACGCGGCCGGTCTCTTATGACATCGGGTACACAGCATGGAGCGGAACCCCCCAGGATTCGTCAGCAACGCATGAGCCGCGCGCCCCTCCCCAGGGCGCGCGGCTAGCGGAACCTAACCTCCCGCGGCGTCGCTGTCCACGCGGTTGCCGATCAGTTCGACCCTTCGACCTCGTCCGCCAGCTGCTGGAACTGTGCCCAGGTCAGCGCCGGTTTGCGTGGATCCCACAGCTTCTGGGAGACCGCGTTGAGCGGCATCCGGATGCCGTCGGCCACCTGTTGCGGGGTCTGTGCGTTCGGCAGGTCCCCCCAGACCGCGAACCGGCCGCCGAGGATCTGCTTCGAGTAGCGCTCGGGCACCGGCTCGGTGCCGCGCAGGACGAACGGGGTCCACTGCTCGTAGATCCGCTGCCCCGTCGGATAGACGAAGTCGTTGGGCTGGCCGAGTACGTAGTAGAGGTACTCGTCGTTGAGGTTGATCACGTCACGGCCCTCGGCCAGGTACTCCTCGGGCGGCCGGGCGCCGATCTCCTTGCCCGTCCAGTACTCGACCTCGATGCCCTTGTGGGCGGTGACGGTCCCTCCGCTGAAGAAGCCGTCGTTCCAGGCCTTGGGGATCTTGTCCGCCTTGCGGATGACCGCGGCTCGGTCGTTCAGCCAGCCCTCCGCCAGGTCCTGGATGGTGGCGTCGTCGCCGTACTTCTCCCGCGCGGCGGCGGCGAGCTGCGGGTACGAGGCCTGCGGGCTGCTCACCGTCAGCGCCTGGTACTCGTCCGCACCGACGTGGAACCAGTCACCGGGGAAGAGCTCGGTGTACTCCTTCAGCAGGTCGTCGACGATCTGCGCCGCTTCAGGATCGGAGATGTCGATGGCTCCCTGACGGGCCACCCCCTGGGTGTTGCGCAGCTGGAGGTCGGGGTGGGCACGCAGGACCGCGCCCAGGTGTCCCGGGGAGTCGATCTCGCCGACGACCGTGATGTGGAGGCTCCGCGCGAGCTTCACGATCCGGCGGACCTCGGCCTTGGTGAGGTGTTGCTCGGAAACCACCTCCGGGTGCGACTCGGACTCGATCCGGAAGGCCTGGTCGTCGGAGAAGTGCAGGCCGAGCTGGTTGAGTTTGATGTCGGCCATCTCGCGCAGCCGGGCCTCGATCCATTCGGCGCTGTAGTGCTTGCGCGCGATGTCGAGGTTGAGACCGCGCTGCGGCCGGTCCGGGGTGTCGCGCACCACGCCCTCCGGCATGGTCCCGGCGGCGTTCAGCGACTGCTTGAGCGTGCGGGTCCCGTAGAAGACACCCGCCTGGTCATGGCCGCTGATCGTGACCCGGTCGCCCGCCGTCCTCAGGGTGTACGACTCCGGGGCGCCCTTGGCCCCGAGCGCCAGCTCGACGTCACCGGCGCGGGCCGCGACCTCGCCCCGGTAACGGATCTTCAGCTCCTTGGCGAGCAGCTTCGCCTCGTCGGCGAGCTCCTCGTCGCCGTCGGCGACGACGACCGTGCTGTTCTCGGCCGGCTTCCAGCCGGGGCCGCGGGCGGCGGTGTGCGCACGCACCGCGGGCACGGTCTCGGGCGCCGCGGAGAGCGGATAGCTCCGGCTCGGCGAGGGGGAGGCGGATGTGCGCGAGGAGGCCTGCGCGCCGCCCTGGTTCCCGGGGCCGGAGCTCTCGGGCCAGACGATGACGGTGAGGGTGACGGCGGCTGCCGCCGTGACGGCGGCTCCGGCCACCAGGGCTCCGCGTGAGGGCGACATTGGTCAGAATCCTCCGGATCGGGGGAGAAACAGATCAAAGATGGGGAGATAGTCGGGCATTCTCCTCAGCGATTCGTCCATCAGGCGTTCCGAAACTCTCCCGTCCGGGTGAACTTCGCGCATGCCTCCGGTACCCGTTGCCCTGCCTCGCTAGCGTGGCGGCACATACGTCTCACTCTTCGCTCTCTCCCCCCACGCAACCTCGTTGCTCTCCGGTCCCTCTCCAGGGTCGAAGTCGTCGTTCAACCGAGGAGTCCCGCTGTCCAGGTCCAGCGAGTCCCACGCCGGCCTGCCGAAACCGCCGCAGCAGGCCGGGCGGTCAGCCATACCCGCCCAGGGCCGCGGTGCCGCCCATGCGGAGGCCCCGGTTCCGGATCCAGTCTCGGCGAGTACGCGCGAGAGTGCCCACTCGAGCGGGCTCGACCGCTTCAACACATGGCCCCGCGAGGCGGCCGAGGCCGCCCTGCTGGAGTGCTGCGGAAGCCGCCGTTGGGCCGTTCGCATGGCTGCCCACCGGCCCTATCCGGACCTCGGCACGGTTCTCGCCGCGTCCGACGAGGCGGGCTACGACCTCGCTCCCACCGACATCGCGGAAGCGCTCGCGGCCGAGAGCGCGCCCTGCCTGCACCACGCCGCGCCCCGCGCCGCCCATCTCGCGCTCCGGGCGGCGCATGCCGCGTACGAGAGTCGCTTCGGCCACGCGTTCGTGATCTGCCTGGACGGTCTGCGGCCCTCGCAGCACGTTGACCAGGTGCTTGCCGCGATCCGTACCCGGCTGGCGCACGACCCCGACGAGGAGCGGTCCCTCACGGCGGAGGAGATGCGGCGACTCGCCCGGGGTCGCATCATCGAGCTGGTGACGGAAGCGGGCCGGGCACCGAGCCCGTTCTGAAAGGTGGCATATGGACTGCGGTAGGCCGTCCGTGCCTGTTTGATTGCCACTTTGATCACACCAGAGGCCCCGCCGCCATGGAACCGACAAAGCGTCGCTACGATGGCCAGGGCCGGTGGACCGTACCCGGCCGGGTCAGACCGACAGTCAAGCCGGCCGGCCCCAATCCCCGCTCCCGGAGGGTTCTTCCGTGCCGGCTGGAACGCTGTACCGCGGCCGGGAAGGCATGTGGTCCTGGGTGGCTCATCGAGTCACCGGTGTCCTCATTTTCTTCTTCCTGTTCGTACACGTCCTGGACACCGCTCTCGTGCGTGTCTCCCCCGAGGCGTACGACGACGTCGTGGCCACATACAAGACACCGCTCGTCGCGCTTCTCGAATACGGCCTGGTGGCCGCGATTCTCTTCCACGCGCTGAACGGTCTTCGTATCGTCGCCGTGGACTTCTGGTCCAAGGGCCCGCGCGTTCAGAAGCAGATGCTCTGGGCCGTCCTGGGTATCTGGGTCGTGCTGATGGTCGGGGCCCTGTACCCCGTCCTCGGTCACGCCGTACGCGAAGTCTTCGGGAGCTGAGGCCAATGTCCATCGAGACCTCTTCCTCCGCGATCGGTGACGTCGAGGCGGTAAGCCTGTACGACGTCGACAACCCCGCTCCGGTGATCGAGCCCCCGCGCAAGCGCACGGGCAAGACCCCCAAGGGTTCGCGCACCAACTTCGAGATGTACGCCTGGCTCTTCATGCGCCTGTCGGGCATCGTGCTGGTCGTTCTGGTCATCGGCCACCTGCTGATCCAGCTGGTGCTGGACGGCGGCGTCTCCAAGATCGGCTTCGCCTTCGTGGCGGGCCGCTGGGCCTCGCCGTTCTGGCAGGTCTGGGACCTCGCGATGCTGTGGCTCGCCATGCTCCACGGCGCCAACGGCCTCCGTACGGTCATCAACGACTACGCCGAACGGGACAACACCCGCTTCTGGCTGAAGATGCTCCTGTACACCGCCACGGTGTTCACCGTCCTGCTGGGCACGCTGGTGATCTTCACCTTCGACCCGAACATCCGCTAGGCGCCGGGACAGAGGGACCAGAGGAAACCATGCAGATCCACAAGTACGACACCGTCATCGTCGGCGCCGGCGGCGCCGGCATGCGCGCGGCCATCGAGTCGACCAAGCGCAGCCGTACCGCCGTGCTGACGAAGCTCTACCCCACCCGCTCCCACACGGGCGCGGCGCAGGGCGGCATGGCCGCCGCGCTCGCCAACGTGGAAGAGGACAACTGGGAGTGGCACACCTTCGACACGATCAAGGGCGGCGACTACCTGGTCGACCAGGACGCCGCCGAGATCCTGGCGAAGGAGGCCATCGACTCCGTTCTCGACCTGGAGAAGATGGGCCTGCCGTTCAACCGCACGCCCGAGGGCAAGATCGACCAGCGACGCTTCGGCGGCCACAGCCGTAACCACGGCGAGGCCCCCGTCCGCCGGTCCTGCTACGCCTCGGACCGCACCGGCCACATGATCCTCCAGACGCTGTACCAGAACTGCGTCAAGGAGGGTGTGGAGTTCTTCAACGAGTTCTACGTCCTGGACCTCCTGCTCCAGGAGGTCGACGGCGTCAAGAAGTCCGCCGGCGTCGTCGCGTACGAGCTGGCCACCGGCGAGATCCACGTCTTCCAGGCGAAGTCGGTCATCTTCGCCTCGGGCGGCACCGGCAAGTTCTTCAAGGTGACCTCCAACGCCCACACCCTGACGGGTGACGGCCAGGCCGCCGCGTACCGCCGCGGTCTGCCGCTGGAGGACATGGAGTTCTTCCAGTTCCACCCGACGGGCATCTGGCGCATGGGCATCCTGCTGACGGAGGGCGCCCGTGGTGAGGGCGGCATCCTCCGCAACAAGGACGGCGAGCGCTTCATGGAGAAGTACGCGCCCGTCATGAAGGACCTCGCGTCCCGTGACGTCGTGTCCCGCTCCATCTACACGGAGATCCGCGAGGGCCGCGGCTGCGGACCCGAGGGCGACCACGTCTACCTCGACCTCACGCACCTCCCGCCGGAGCAGCTGGACGCCAAGCTCCCGGACATCACCGAGTTCGCGCGCACCTACCTCGGCATCGAGCCCTACACGGACCCGATCCCGATCCAGCCGACCGCGCACTACGCCATGGGCGGCATCCCGACCAACGTCGAGGGCGAGGTGCTCGCCGACAACACGACCGTCGTACCGGGCCTGTACGCCGCCGGCGAGGTCGCCTGTGTCTCCGTGCACGGCGCCAACCGCCTCGGCACCAACTCGCTCCTCGACATCAACGTCTTCGGACGCCGGTCGGGCATCGCCGCCGCCGAGTACTCCGCGAAGAACGACTACGTCGAGCTTCCCGAGAACCCGGCGCAGCAGGTCATCGACCAGGTCGAGCGGCTGCGCAACTCGACGGGCACCGAGCGCGTCGCCGCGCTCCGCCTCGAGCTGCAGGAGTGCATGGACGCCAACGTGATGGTGTTCCGCACCGAGCAGACGATCAAGACGGCGGTCGACAAGATCGCCGAGCTGCGCAAGCGCTACCTCAGCGTGTCCATCCAGGACAAGGGCAAGCGGTTCAACACCGACCTGCTGGAAGCCGTCGAGCTGGGCAACCTGCTCGACCTGGCCGAGGTCATGGCGACCTCCGCGCTGGCCCGCAAGGAGTCCCGCGGCGGTCACTACCGCGAGGACTACCCGAACCGCGACGACGTCAACTTCATGCGCCACACCATGGCGTACCGCGAGGTCACCGCCGACGGCACCGAGTCGATCAGGCTCGACTACAAGCCGGTCGTCACGACCCGCTACCAGCCGATGGAGCGTAAGTACTGATGGCTACCCCCACCCTGGAGAAGTCGGACAAGGCTCCCGAGCCCGAGGCCGGCTTCGCCGACACCCCGTACATCACCGCCACCTTCCGGATCCGCCGCTTCAACCCGGAGGTCTCCGACGAGGCGCAGTGGCAGGACTTCCAGATCCTGATCGACCCGAAGGAGCGTGTCCTCGACGCCCTTCACAAGATCAAGTGGGAGCTGGACGGCACGCTGACCTTCCGGCGCTCCTGCGCGCACGGTATCTGCGGCTCCGACGCGATGCGGATCAACGGCAAGAACAGGCTCGCCTGCAAGACGCTGATCAAGGACATCAACCCGGACAAGCCGATCACGGTCGAGGCCATCAAGGGCCTCACGGTCCTCAAGGACCTCGTGGTCGACATGGACCCGTTCTTCCAGGCCTACCGCGATGTCATGCCCTTCCTCATCACCAAGGGGAACGAGCCGACCCGTGAGCGTCTGCAGTCCTCCGAGGACCGCGAGCGCTTCGACGACACCACCAAGTGCATCCTGTGCGCCGCGTGCACGTCCTCGTGCCCGGTGTTCTGGAACGACGGCCAGTACTTCGGCCCGGCGGCCATCGTCAACGCGCACCGCTTCATCTTCGACTCGCGTGACGAGGGCGGCGAGCAGCGCCTGGAGATCCTCAACGACCGTGACGGTGTGTGGCGTTGCCGCACGACGTTCAACTGCACGGACGCCTGCCCGCGTGGCATCGAGGTCACCAAGGCGATCCAGGAAGTGAAGCGCGCGCTGATCACGCGTCGCTTCTGACCCAAGAGCCGCTCCGGCTCCGAAGGTTGTCACCGAGAGGCCCCGTTCTGCGCACGGACTGTGCGGGAAGCGGGGCCTCTTGCTGCGTCACAGGTGCATGGACGGTACGGTCATGCGGAGTCGGTGACCGGCTCGCCACTCCCGGCGCAGCACAGCACGGGAGAAGAAGTCTTGATGGAGAACGGGGAACGTTGTGAGCGATCCGAATCCGTACGCGGACGACTCATACAAGTGGGGCCCGCCCCAGCAACCGGGCAACCCGCCCACGATGCCGGACGGACAGGGCTACGGCTACCCGGCGGCGCCGGGCGCCACTCCGGCGTACGGCTATCCGCAGCCGCTGCCCGATTCGGCGGCGCAGCCCGGCCCGGGGTACGGCTATCCGGCCGCCGGACAGCCCACCCAGCCCGGCTTCAACCTGCCGGTGCAGCACGGGATGCAGCCCGGGGGCGGCGGGGTCCCGATGCTGTCGTTCGGTGACATCACCGTCATGAACGACTCGATCGTGACGCCGTCCGGCACGATGCCCCTCAAGGGCGCGGTGTGGACGGCGACCGACATGTCGCGCACGGAGGAGAAGATTCCGACCGTGGCGATCGTGCTGGCGATCATCTTCGCGCTGCTGTGCCTGATCGGTCTGCTCTTCCTCCTGATGAAGGAGAAGAAGACGACCGGCTTCGTCCAGGTCACGGTCACCAGCGGGGGCCGGCACCACTCGACGATGATTCCGGCGACGGGTCCCCAGACCTTCCAGATGGTGATGGCCCAGATCAACACCGCCCGTTCGATGAGCGCCTGACCCAGGTCAAGGCCAACAGACGCGGGACGGCTGCCTCGTACTGACGACGGGCGGCCGGTTCCCGGTATCCGGCCGGCCTGCGGGCCGGCCGTCGGCGTCGCTGCGCGGCCCCGGGCGGCCGTTGGGCATAGAGCGCCCCCCGCCCCCCCTGCGCAGGCCCACCGTAGGCCCCTGCAGCGCACCCAGGGCGGCGTGAGCGCCGATCCCCCTGCCCGGTGCGCTGTTGCGGCGGCCTGCCCGGCTGCCCCCAGGCAGCCGAACGGGTTCCGGTGGCGGCCCGGGCCAGGCACATGCCCGGGTGCGCGCGCACGTCCCACCTCGCAACGCGGCGCCCGCCGACGGCGGGTGGCACGCCATGGCCGAGGCCCTGAGTTCCTGATTCCCTCTCACCCTTCCCGGACTGTCGGGCACACCGAGCTCCGGCATGCCCTCAGGGCGCCACTTGAACATGTTCAAAGACAGGTCTACAGTCATCGACATCAGCTTTTTGAACGCGTTCAAGGGAGGGTGGGGCATGGACCTCACTGTGCTCGCGTACGTCATCTACCTACTCATCAGCGTGGCGCTCACCATCTGGGTCGCCCGCACGCTCAGCCGCAACGGCAAGGTCTTCCTCGCCGATGTGCTCCAGGGGAACGAGAAGCTCGCCGAGGCCGTGAACCACCTGCTGGTCGTCGGCTTCTACCTCGTCAACCTGGGCTTCGTGACCCTCTACCTGAAGAACGCCGACGGGGTCACCGACGCCCGCCAGCTCTTCGAGGCACTGTCGGTGAAGGTCGGCGTCGTCCTGCTGGTCCTGGGCGTGATGCACCTTGGGAACGTCTACGTACTGAACAAGATCCGCCGCCGCGGCCTGATGGAGCGGGAGCAGACCCCGCCCGTGCCGCCGCAGGGCTGGGCGGGCCCGGGCGGCCAGGGGCCCTGGGCCGCACCCGCCGCCGGGAAGTGAGCGGGCCGTGCCGCACATCCCGGGCACGCCCAGCCCGGCCGAACGGACCCGGTCCGCGGAGAACCCGGCCATGTCCGTCCCGGTGACCCGGCTCACGGTGCTCTACGACGACCGGTGCTCGCTCTGCCTCCATCTGCGGCACTGGCTGCAGAGCCGGCGTCAGCTCGTTCCGCTCGATCTCGTCCCGGCGGGATCGCAGGAGGCGCAGCGCCGCTTCCCGGGGCTCGACCACGCGGGCACGCTCGACGAGATCACCGTGGTCGGCGACCGGGGACAGATCTACCGCTCCACCGACGCCTGGATCGTCTGCCTCTGGGCCCTGGCCGAACACCGCCCGAAGGCCCACTGGCTGGCCACGCCCATGGGCCGCCCGTTCGCCCGTGCGACCGTGCTCGCCGCGGCGAAGTACCGGTCCGTGACGGCACAGCCGTGCGGCGAGGGGGACGGGCGCTGCGCAGTGCCGGATCCGGCGGACGGATCTCCCGGTTAGCCTTGGGACCGTGGTGAAGGAAGAGAAGAACGTGGCTGACGCGAACGCGGCGAAGCCGGCCGGAGAGGGCAAGGCCGCCAAGGCGGTCAAGGCCCAGAAGAGTGAGCAGACCCGCACTCTGATTCTCGAGACCGCACTCAGACTCTTCGAGGAGCGCGGTTACGACAAGACGACGATGCGGGCCATCGCCCAGGAGGCCGGCGTCTCCGTCGGGAACGCCTATTACTACTTCTCCTCCAAGGAACACCTGGTCCAGGGTTTCTACGACCGGATCGCCGCCGAGCACGAGGCGGCGGTCCGGCCGGTCCTCGCGGGGGACCCCGATCTCGCCGTACGCATCAGGGGGGTCCTGCTCTGCTGGCTGGACGTGGCGGAGCAGTACCACCGCTTCGCCGCCCAGTTCTTCAAGAACGCCGCCGACCCGGACAGTCCGCTGTCCCCGTTCTCCGAGGAGTCCGTCTCCGCGCGCGAGGCGGCCATCTCCGTGCACAGGCGGTGCCTGGCCGGGTCCAGCACCAAGCACGACCCGGAACTCGCCGAACTGCTTCCGCAGCTGATGTGGCTGATGCAGATGGGGCTGGTGCTGTTCTGGGTCTACGACCGGACCGAGGGCACCGAGCGCAGCCGCCGGCTCGTGGAGCGCACCGCGCCGATCGCCGCACGGGCGATCGCACTCTCCCGCTTCCGGGTGCTGCGGCCTCTCGTGCGGCAACTCCATGACGTACTGGTGGAGTTCATGCCGGGCGCTGCGGCGCGCCCGGCACCGGACGTCAAATCCGGGTGAGCTCCCACAGTCGCCAGATCCCCGTACCGTCCGAAAGGTACTGGGAGCCGGACACGGTCGACTTGCTGACGACGTAGTCCTTCTTCTGCCACAGCGGGACCAGCGGCACGTCCTCGCCGACCAGTTCCTGCAGCTCCTTGAAGTCGGCAGAGGTGCGGCTGCGGTCGCCGAACTGCTGGGTGGAGGCGATCAGCGCGTCCATCTTCGTGCTGACGTAGCCGTTGTGGAGGCTGCTGTCGCGGCCGACCAGGGGCTGGCTGAACGTGTCCGGGTCCGGATAGTCGGGGAGCCAGCCGACGGTGTACGCGTCGTACGCACCGGCCGCGTACCCCTTCTGGAACGC
The DNA here is from genome assembly GCF_036226745.1 of Streptomyces sp. NBC_00683. Classification (NCBI taxonomy): domain Bacteria; kingdom Bacillati; phylum Actinomycetota; class Actinomycetes; order Kitasatosporales; family Streptomycetaceae; genus Streptomyces; species Streptomyces sp. NBC_00683. The sequence continues at coordinate 3,451,907 of NZ_CP109013.1, forward strand.
CTGCCACTCCACCGCCTTCTCCGTGACCTTGAACAGTCCGTCCTTCTCCAGCTGGCGGACCAGCTCGGCGGTCTCCTCCTTGTTCGCGTCGTCGTCGCGGTGGGCGAAAGTGATGCGCAGCGGGATCTCCACGCCGGCTTGCTCCATCAGCTTCCTCGCCCTGACCGGATCGGGCTGCGGGTAGGCGTCGAAGAAGGGGGTGCTGTGCCCGATGTAGCCCTGGGGAATCAGCGAGTAGAGCGGATCCACGGTGCTCTTGTAGACGTCGGACACCAGCGGCCCGCGGTCGATGATCCACGCGATGGCCTGGCGGACCCTCTTGTCGGCGAGCGGGGCGCCGGCCCGGACGTTGAAGACGAGGTTGCGGATCTCGGCGCTCTCGGCCTCGGTGACGCGCTGCTCGGGGTCACCGGGGTCGAGCTCGGAGAGCCGGTCCGCGGGCAGCTGACGGTGCGTGACGTCGACGTCCCCGGCCGTCCAGGCCGACTGGAGCTCGTCGGATCCCTTGAAGTAACGGATGTCGACCGGGGCACCGGTCTTCTTCAGCGCCCCCCTGTACGTGGGGTTGGGCACCAACTCGGCGCGGACACCGGGCTCGTACGACTTCAGGACGTACGGTCCCGAGCCGTCGACCTCGTTCCCGGAGCGGAGCTTGTCCTTCGGGTACCGGGTGGGGTCGACGATGGATCCGGCGCCCGTGGCGAGCTTCTGCGGGAAGGTCGCGTCCCGGGACGACAGGTTGAAGGTGATGGTGCGGCCCTCGGTCACGATGGTGTCGAGGCTGGGGAAGAGCACCGCGGGGCCGACGTCCGACTCGATCTTGAGCATGCGCTCGAAGGAGTACTTGACGTCGGCGGCGGTGACCTTGCGGCCGCCGGAGAAGGTCAGGTCCCCCCGCAGCTTGCACTGGTAGGTCTGGAGCTTCTGGCCGATGAAGGCGCAGCTCTCGGCGGCGTCGGGCTCCGGCACGATCGCCCCGGACTTGAAGGTCATCAGGGACTGGTAGAGGTTGCTGTAGATCGCCCAGGAGCCGGCGTCGTACGCACCGGCCGGGTCGAGGGAGGTGACTTCGTCCGACGTGCCGACCACGATCGGGGCGTCGCTCACCTCGTCCGAGGGGAGCAGTTGCCAGGCGCCGAAGCCTGCGATGACCAATACCGCGAGAATCGCGAGTATCCGTATACGGACCAACCGCATGTGCCGTGCTCTCCCTTAACAGCCCTGCCACGGCCCATGTGCATAGATGTACACATTGCCGCATGTTCGCACCTACCCAATCACACGATTTTCACATCTGGAAGAGCAAATCGTGCACTCACAGGCTCTTGCTCGACATACGCCGAGATACGGGCCGAAAAGGGCGCGCCACGGCCTCCCATCAGGCACTTTCGTTGCTGCGCGTGAGGGTGGTGGGTGATTTCCGTGTGCGGGCACGGCAGTTGCCCGGGCGTCGCCCCGGAAGTCGGTCAGGGGCGTCGCTCGAAGGCGCGGCTCGGGGGCCGTTGCCCGGAGGCACGGCTCTGTACGTGTCCGTCTGTGCGTAGTTCTGTACGTCGGCCTGCACGTCGGGCCGTGCGTCGGCCTGTGCGCCGCTCAGGCCTGCTTGGAAGCGAGCTCCACCACGGTGATGTCGGAGGGGGCGCCGACGCGTACCGGCGGGCCCCAGGCGCCCGCACCGCGCGAGACGTAGAGCTGGGTGTCGCCGTAGCGCTCCAGCCCCGCAACGGTGGGATTGGCCAGTTCGGCAAGGAAATTGCCGGGCCAGAGCTGACCACCGTGCGTGTGGCCGGAGAGCTGGAGGTCGACGCCGTGCTCGACGGCGTCGTGGATGACGACGGGCTGGTGTGCGAGCAGGACGGAGGCGCGGCCGCGGTCACGGTCACCGAGCGCTGCGGCGAAGTCGGGGCCCTGGCCCTCGCTTTCGCCCGCGACGTCGTTGACGCCGGCGAGGTCGAAGCCGCCGATCTCGACCCGGGCGTTCTCGAGCGGGTGCAGGCCCAGCTCACGGACGTGGTCGACCCACTCGGCAGCACCGGAGAAGTACTCGTGGTTGCCGGTGACGAAGTAGCTGCCGTGCCGTGCCTCGAGACCGGCCAACGGCTCGGCCGCGCGGCCCAGGTCGGCGACCGATCCGTCGACGAGGTCGCCGACGACAGCGACCAGATCGGGCCGGGTCGCGTTGATCGAGTCGACGATGCGCTGGGTGTGCGCCCGGCCCAGGACGGGACCGAGATGGATGTCGCTGACGACGGCGATCCGGAAGCCGTGGGCGGAGCGCGGCAGCTTGGCCAGGGGCACGGTGATGCGCTTGACCCGGGGGCCGCGCAGCACGCCGTAGGTGCCGTACCCGACGGTGCCCAGCCCGGCGAGTGCGGCGGCGCCACCGACGGCGCGGGCGACGAACAGCCGCCGCGAGGGGTCGGCGACGGGCGGGACGGCTGGAGCCTCGGTGTCGGTGCGGGTCTCGGTGCGGGGCTCGGCTTCCGTACGGGTTCCGGAGGCGGAAGCGGGGGCGGAGGCGGCTTCGGTACCGGCGGCCGCGCCCGGCTCGGCACTCGCAGCGTCCGTGAGCGTCGTGGCTGTCGTCGTGGCCGCAGCCGTGCGGGTCCCCGCAGCCGCGCTCCTGGCGTCCCTGCGAGCGAGTACCCGGCGCAGGACAGGACGTACGGCCTCGCCCACCAGCAGAGCCAGCGTCAGATACAGCAGCGCGGCCAGCCACAGATAGCCCGGCCAGGCCAGCACCTGCTGCACCCGGAAAGGAACACCCGCGCGGCTCGAGACCAGGGCGCCCACGCTCAGCACCGGCAGCACGAACAGCGCGACCGTGCCGACACGGCGCGCCACACCGCCCTTCGCCGTCGTGTCACCGACGAACCGGCGCCACACATAACGGTGCACGCCGACGAGCAGCGCGATGACCGCGACGGCCACCCCTGCGAAGACCACAACCACTTACGCTCCCCCGCCCACCTGTGTGCCTGCTCCCGCCCGCGCCCGGACCTTCACCTTTGTCCGGCTTGTCATGTGCGTTCGCGGCGCAAAGCCCTGACACCACGGAACCCGATGACTCCGACGGCCGTCCCCAGAAGAAACGACGTGATGGTGAGCAGGAGATGGACCCAGAAGTACGCAGTCGGGTCACCCGCGTCATCGAACGCCAGTCCGCTGCCGTCCTTCCACAAGTTCTTGGCGAAAGTGATCCAGATGAACCAGCTCCACACCCCGAACGCGAGCAGGAACCAGGAGACGGGGCGGCTGAGCTTCATGGATTCAGTATCGCCGCCGCCCTCCGGCACGGTCGCCCGGGGTGGGCTGTCTCGGCGGTATGCACGGCGGGTCAGAGCATCCGGGTCCCCATCCTCAGCTTCGCCATGTACGTTTCCGACCGTGCCTGCTCTGAAAAAGACCGTATTGACGGTCCTCTCCGCCGCGTTGCTGTCCGTATGTGTCGTCAGTCCTGCGGTCGCGGCCGACAAGGACAAGACCGACGACAAACAGCCGAAGCCGACCGGGCCGATGTCGACGGTCGGCGGCAAGCAGCTCGGGGAGGTCGGCACCCAGGTCAACCTGGGCGGCGGCGCACCGGTCCTGCCGAAGGACCTCACCGCACGCTCGTGGATCGTCGCGGACGCGGAGAACGGCCAGGTGCTCGCGGCCCACAACTCCCACTGGCGGCTGCCGCCCGCCTCCACCCTGAAGATGCTCTTCGCCGACACGGTCCTGCCCGCGCTCCAGCCCAGGACCATGACGCACATGGTGACGGAGGAGGAGCTCGCGGGTGTCGGTCAGGGCAGCAGCCTGGTGGGCATCAAGGAGGACCACGCCTACACGGTCCACGACCTGTGGCTCGGCGTGTTCCTGCGCTCCGGCAACGACGCGGTGCACGTGCTGTCCTCGATGTACGGCGGCGTGCCCGCGACGGTCGCGGCCATGCAGCGGCACGCCGAGGAACTGCAGGCGCTCGACACGACGGTCGTCTCGCCGGACGGCTACGACGCCCCGAACCAGGTCTCCAGCGCGTACGACCTGACGCTGTTCGCCCGCAGCGGTCTCCAGAAGGCCGACTTCCGGGAGTACAGCGCGACGGCGACAGCCGAGTTCCCGGGGGAGCAGAAGAAGGGCAAGAAGCGGAAGTCCTTCGAGATCCAGAACACCAACCGGCTGATCACCGGTGACATCGGCGTGGAGCCGTACAAGGGCATCGCGGGCGTCAAGAACGGCTACACCACGCACGCGGGCAACACCTTCACCGGAGTCGCCGAGCGCAACGGCAAGGTCCTGCTCGTCACCGTCATGAACCCGTCGTCCGACGAGAGCCACGCCGTCTACAAGGAGGCCGCAAGCCTGCTCGACTGGGGCTTCGCTTCGAGCGGCAAGGTGACCCCGGTCGGCGAACTGGTCCCTCCGAAGTCCGCCGCCACCGGGACCGGCAAGGGCGCCCAGCAGGAAGGCGCCACGGACGCCGCCAAGGCCGGGTCGGGGACCACGGCCGGGGCCGGGAAGAAGCACGCGGCGACCACCGCTGCCACCGGAACCAGCGGGGTGTGGACGGCACTGTCGATCGTCGGCGGGCTGCTGGTGGTCCTCGGGGCGGGCGTGTTCCTGGTCAACCGGCGCTGGCCGCTGCCCGATCTGGTGCGTCGTCTCCCCCGTCGCTGACGGAACCGGTCGCGCCCTCCTCCTTGCTCGGCGTCGCCGTCCAGGCGGCGCAGAGGAGCAGCAGCTTCGCTGTGAAGTTGATCCAGAGGAGCAGCGCGACCGGCACGCCGAAGGCGCCGTACATGCTCTTCGCCGCGACGTCCTTCATGTAGCTGCCCAGCAGCAGCTTGAGCAGCTCGAAGCCGACTGCGCCGACGAGCCCCGCGACGATCAGCCTGCGGCGCGGCGGCTCCACGCCGGGCAGCAGGGTCAGCAGGTAGATCAGCAGCAGGAAGTCGGCGAACACCGCGACCGCCATGGCGGCCACCTGGAGCAGCACGCCGCCGGCGCCGCCCTCGGGGATGCCCAGCAGATCGGCCGTCCAGCCGATGGCTGTCGAGCCGACGGTCGAAGCGGCCAGTGTCACGAGCGCCGCACCGCCGAGGCCGAACAGCAGACCGGCGTCCTTGAGCTTGCGGACGACCGGATTGCCCTCGTCCACGTCGTCCTTCTCCCAGACGGCGCGCAGGCAGTCCCGCATCGCGCCGACCCAGCCGATACCGGTGATGAGCAGCAGCACACCGGCGACGAGTCCGACCGTGCCCGCGTTGGCCACCAGATTGTCGATGCCGAGCTGGTCCGAGATACCCGGCACCTGCTCGGCCACCTTGTCCTTGATCTTTTCCAGCTGCTCGTCGGAGAGCAGCGCGGCACCGATCGCCGCGCCGACCGCGATGAGCGGGAAGAGCGCGAGGAAGCTGATGAAGGTGATGGCCGCGGCGAGCCTCGTCCAGTGGACCCGGTCCAGCGTCTCGTAGGAGCGCCAGGCGTGCGTCTCCATGAGCCGTGCGACGAGCGGCCCGATGACGGGGAGTTTTTTCAGCCAGTCCATGACGTACGCGTACCCCTCTGGGCGGAGAAAACCGGTGTCCGGGTCCTCCGGAGCCACCAATCACCCATTTCGGTGAGTGCTGTAACAAATCCCTCAAATGGGTTTTCTCGGGCGATACGGTCACCCTCATGTCCGTCGACACGGTGTCCATGACCGGCTGGGGCCGCACCGCCCCGACGACCGCCCTGCGGTTTCGCCCCCGTACCTACGAAGAGGCCGTCGCCGCCGTGCGCGGCTGCGGGCCCCGCGGTGTCGTCGCCCGCGGGCTGGGCCGCGCCCACGGCGACGCGGCCCAGAATGCGGGCGGCTCGGTCGTCGACATGACCGCGTTGGACCGGATCCGCACGTTCGACGCCGACACCGGCACGGTGGTCTGCGACGCCGGGGTGAGCCTGCACCGGCTGATGACCGTTCTGCTGCCGCTCGGCTGGTTCGTGCCGGTCACCCCCCGGACCCGCTATGTCACCGTCGGCGGGGCGATCGGCTCCGACGTCCACGGCAGCAACCACCCGGCCGCCGGCTCCTTCACGCGGCATGTGAGCTCGCTGGAACTCCTGACCGCCGACGGCGAGGTGCACACGGTGCTGCCCGGCACCGAGCTGTTCGACGCGACCGCGGGTGGCCTGGGCCTGACCGGGGTCGTCCTCTCCGCGACGCTCAGGTTCCGTCCCGTCGCGACGTCGCTCATGAAGGTCGACACCGAGCGGGCCGCCGATCTGGACGAGACACTGGCCCGCCTCGCGTCCTCCGGACACAGCGCGCCGTATGCGACGGCCTGGATCGATCTTCTGGCGCGCGGGAAGGCGAGGGGGCGCTCCGTCCTCACCCGGGGGGAGCACGCACCACTCAGTGCGCTCCGGGCGCGCGCCCGGCGCACACCGCTGGTGTTCCGCCCGGGACAGCTGTCCACCTCGCCGCCCGCCCTCGTACCGGAAGGGCTGCTCGGCCGGACCTCCGCAACCCTCTTCAACGAGCTCCGCTACCGCAGCGCACCCGTGTTCCGCTCCGGGGAGCTGCAGAAGCTCTCCGCCTTCTTCCACCCCATGGACGCCGTCCCTCAGTGGAACCGCCTCTACGGCCGCAACGGCTTCGTGCAGTACCAGTTCACCGTCGGGTACGGCCAGGAGGAGACCCTGCACCGCATCGTCGGGCGGATCTCGGCGCTCCGGTGTCCCGCGTTCCACGCCGTGCTCGGGCGGTTCGGCGAAGGCGGTCCGGGCTGGCTGTCGTTCCCCTCACCCGGCTGGACGCTCTCCTTCGGCCTGCCCGCCGGGCTTCCCGGCGTGGCGCGCCTCCTGGACGGCCTCGACGACGAGGTGGCGGCGGCCGGCGGCCGGGTCTGCCTGGCGAAGGACGCACGGATGCGGCCGGAAACACTGGCCGCGATGTACCCGCGGCTGCCCGAATTCCGCGCCCTGCGGGCGGAACTGGACCCGCGGGGGGCCTTCCGGTCGGACCTGTCCCGCCGTCTCGCGCTCTGACCGCTGCCTGTCCGCCTGCCGCTCTGCCTGCCTGCCGACCTGCGCGTCTGCCGCCTTGCGCGTCTGCCGCATCCTCTTCCGCCGCTCGCTCTGCCGTCCGCCCCCTGCCGTCCGCTCTGCCGCTGCTAGGAGATTTCTCGTGAAGGACGCCTTCGGTGCCCCGCAGTCCCTGCTCGTCCTCGGCGGCACCTCGGAGATCGGCCTGGCCACCGCGCGCCGCCTGATCTCCCGCCGTACCCGCACGGTCCGGCTGGCCGGCCGGCCTTCCCCCGCCCTGGAGAGGGCCGCCGCCGAGCTGCGTGAGCTGGGGGCGGACGTGCGTACCGTCGCCTTCGACGCGCTCGACACCGAGTCGCACGAGGAGGTGCTGGGAAAGCTCTTCACCGAGGGTGACATCGACACGGTGCTGCTGGCCTTCGGCATCCTCGGCGACCAGGCGCGCGACGAGGAGGATCCGCTGTCCGCGGTCCGGGTCGCCCAGACCAACTACACGGGGGCGGTTTCCGCCGGCCTGGTGTGCGCCGGCGCACTCCAGGCGCAGGGCCACGGATCGCTGGTGGTGCTCTCCTCGGTGTCGGGCGAGCGCGCCCGGCGCGCCGACTTCATCTACGGGTCGAGCAAGGCGGGCCTGGACGCCTTCGCGCAGGGGCTCGGGGACGCGCTGCACGGTACGGGGGTGCATGTGATGGTCGTACGCCCCGGCTTCGTACGGTCGAAGATGACCGCGGGCCGTCAGGAGGCTCCGCTCGCGACGACTCCGGGCGCGGTCGCCGACGCGATCGTGACGGGCCTGAGGCGGCGCTCGGAGACGGTGTGGGTGCCCGGCGCCCTGCGGGTGGTGATGTCGGCGCTGCGGCACGTCCCGCGCCCGCTGTTCCGGCGGCTGCCGGTCTAGACGGCGGTCCGGTCGGCGGAGCACGGCAGCGGACCGGGGCACCCGGTCCGCTGCGAACCGGGTGAGCTGGGACCGGGTGAGCTGGAACCGGCTGGGCTGGAACCGGCTGGGCTGGGACCGGCGCAGCGTCAGGGCTGCGGGGGCCGTGGCCCCGGCAGGCTGCTCAGGGCTGCAGGGACGGCTGGTCCACGGAGCAGCCGCCCTGGGCCGGTACGGCGGGTGCGCCGCCGCCGGCCCCGAACGGGAACTCGTTGATCTTGCGCCAGACGCTGTCCGCGCCCTGCTCGTACAGCGCGAAGGAACCGCAGGTCCACGCCGCCTCGTACGAGGAGAGCTCCTCGTACGCGCGGTCCATCGCGTCCTCCGCGATGCCGTGCGCCACGGTCACATGCGGGTGGTACGGGAACTGGAGCTCGCGCACCAGCGGCCCCGAGGCCTCCCGGATCCGCTTCTGGAGCCAGGAACAGGCCGAGGCGCCTTCGACGACCTGGACGAAGACGACCGGTGACAGCGGGCGGAAGGTGCCCGTACCGGACAGCCTCATCGGGAAGGCGCGGCCGGCCGTGGCGATCTGGGCGAGGTGCGCCTCGATCGCCGGCAGGTCCGCCGCCTCGGCCTCCGTCGGCGGGAGAAGGGTGACGTGGGTGGGAATGCCGTACGCGGCAGGGTCCCCGAAGCTCGCGCGCCGCTCCTGGAGCAGGCTGCCGTAGGGCTCCGGGACCGCGATCGAAACGCCAAGCGTTACGGTCCCCACATCGTTCTCCTCAATCGTCGATGGTCGGTTTTCGGTCGTGCCGACGCCAGTGTGAACCCTCGGGCCGTGATCTCGCCAGGGTCCTTGGACTCAGTGCTTCGCCGGCAGAAGGCCCATACGGTCGTACGTCTGCGCCAGCGTCTCGGCGGCGACGGCCCTGGCCTTCTCCGCTCCCTTGGCCAGGATGGAGTCCAGCGTCTCCGGGTCGTCCAGATATTCCTGGGTGCGGGTCCGGAACGGGGTGACGAACTCCACCATGACGTCCGCGAGGTCCGTCTTCAGCGCGCCGTAGCCCTTGCCCTCGTACTTCTGTTCGAGATCTGCGACGGCAGTTCCGGTGAGGGTGGAGTAGATGGTCAGGAGGTTGCTGACGCCGGGCTTCTTCTCCGCGTCGAAGCGGATGACGGTGTCCGTGTCGGTGACCGCGCTCCTGACCTTCTTGGCGGTGACCTTCGGCTCGTCCAGCAGGTTGATCAGGCCCTTCGGCGTGGACGCCGACTTGCTCATCTTGACCGCCGGGTCCTGGAGGTCGAAGATCTTCGCCGTCTCCTTGAGGATGTACGGCGCCGGGATGGTGAACGTCTGTCCGTAGCGGCCGTTGAAGCGCTCGGCGAGGTCGCGCGTGAGCTCGATGTGCTGGCGCTGGTCCTCGCCGACCGGGACCTGGTTGGCCTGGTAGAGCAGGATGTCGGCCACCTGCAGCACCGGGTAGGTGAAGAGCCCCACGGTCGCCCTGTCGGCGCCCTGCTTGGCGGACTTGTCCTTGAACTGCGTCATGCGGGACGCCTCGCCGAAGCCGGTGAGGCAGTTCATGATCCAGCCGAGCTGGGCGTGTTCGGGAACATGGCTCTGGACGAAGAGCGTGCACCGCTCCGGGTCGAGCCCCGCCGCCAGCAGCTGGGCGGCGGCGAGCCGGGTGTTGGCACGCAGCTCCGCGGGGTCCTGCGGGACGGTGATCGCGTGCAGGTCCACGACCATGTAGAAGGCGTCGTGGGACTCCTGCAGCGCCACCCACTGGCGGACCGCGCCGAGGTAGTTGCCGAGGTGGAACGAGCCTGCGGTGGGCTGGATTCCGGAGAGCACACGGGGTCGATCAGAGGCCATGAACTCATTGTCTCAGGTATGGAACCGATCTCCGGCAGCCGGTGTATGAAAGGTGTGAGGACGCGGGAGGGGGCCCTGCAGCCAGGGCCGGAGGGGGGCCGCACCGTCGACGACAGGACCGGGAGCGGTGTCGTCGGGCGTGCCGGAGGACAGTCCGGTGGGCCGATGGGGGACACGGCCGACGGTGAGGCTGCGGTGATCGCTCGTGTGCGCGCCGGCGAGGCGGAGGCATACGCGCAGCTCGTGCGCGCCCACACAGGTGTCGCACTGCGGGCGGCCGTGGCCTTCGGCGCGGGGGCCGACGCGGAGGACGTGGTGCAGTCCGCGTTCTTCAAGGCGTACCAAGCGCTGGGGCGCTTCCGGGACGGCGCGTCCTTCCGTCCGTGGCTGCTGCGGATCGTGGTGAATGAGACGAGAAACACAGTCCGGTCGGCGGGGCGCGCACGGGCGGTGGCCGGGCGTGAGGCCAGATTTCAGGGTGCCGACCCGCTGATACCCGATACGGCGGATCCCGCGGTGGCGGCGCTGGCTGAAGAGCGGCGGACCCTGCTGTCTGCCGCGTTGGAAGAGCTCACCGAGGAGCAGCGGCAGGTGGTGACCTGCCGCTATCTCCTCGAAATGGACGAGGCGGAGACGGCGCAGGCGCTGGGCTGGCCGCGCGGGACGGTGAAGTCCCGTCTGAACCGTGGACTGAAGAAGCTGGAACAGCGGCTCGGCGGGCAGTTGGGCCCGGGTCCGGGACCGGAAGGAGGTGAGAGGAATGGCTGAGATGGACGACCCGACGCCCCCGGGATCGGCACACAATCGCCCGGGCCCGGAGCGCGACGGAGACCGGGCGCGGCTGCGGGCGGAGCTGCTTGCCCTGGGCCGCGGCCTGGACGTGCCGGCGACCGACGGCCGCACGATGGCCGAGCGCGTGCTGGCGCAGATCGTCGCCGAAGCGGCGCCCACACCGGTGCGCGAACCACCGGGTCTGCGGGAGCGGACCGGCGCGTGGGCCCGCAGGCACGCACGGATGTTGACCGCCGCCCTCTCGGGCCTGCTCGTCGTGCTGGTGCTCACGCCCCCCGTCAGGGCGGCGGTCGTGGAGTGGCTCGACTTCGGCGGGGTCCAGGTGCGGTACGCACCGTCGGCGGAGCCCCCCGGCCCGGCCGACGCGTCGCGGGCACCGGGCGCCGGAAGCACCGGCGCGCCGGGGGCGGCCGGGGAGCCGGGTGCCCCGGACTGCGCCGAGTCGGTGCCGATCGCCGAGGCGGCCCGGCGAGCGGGTTTCCGGCCGGTCGTCCCCGGCGAGCTCGGTCCACCGGACGCGGTGGCCGTGACAGGCCTGCCGGAGCGCCGGTGGATGGTCACCCTGTGCTGGCACGAGCGGGGGCGGACCATTCGGCTCGACGAGTTCGCGTCCGGGCTCGATCCGTACTTCACCAAGCAGGTCCGCATACAGCCGCAGTGGCTGGAGCTGGGCACGGACGACACCGGTCCCCGGACGAAAGCGCTGTGGTTCGCGCAGCCCCATCAGCTGGACTTCGGGATGGTCGGGAAGGACGGTCTGCGGTGGGTCCGGTCCGAACGGACCGCAGGACCGACGCTGTTGTGGGTGCGGGACGGTCGGATGACGCTGCGGCTGGAAGGCGTGGACTCGCAGGAGCGGGCGCGCTCGGTCGCCGAGTCCACTCTCTGAACTCTGGACGACCTCTGGACGACCTCTGGACCTCCGGGCCTCCGGGCCTCCGGGCCTCCGGGCCTCCGGGCCTCCGGGCCTCCGGGCCTCCGGGCCTCCGGGCCTCCGGGCCTCCGGGCCTCCGGGCCTCCGGGCCTCCGGGCCTCCGGGCCTCCGGGCCTCCGGGCCTCCGGGCCTCCGGGCCTCCGGGCCTCTGGGCCTCTGGACGGACCGGAAAACAACCGGTTCCGGACGGAACCTCGAAGGGCCCGGCGGTGTATCAGAAGTGTCCGGTCCGGAGGGTCCGCACCGGACACAGGCAGGGGGACGACACATGCGAAAGCGACAGGAGCGCCGGGGGTGGGTGCGGCGTCTCGCCGTTCTGGTGACGGTCCTCGGGCTGGGCGTGCTGCTCGCGCCGAGCGCGGTGGCGGGCGGGCAGACGAGCGTGCTGGTCACCTCACCGTCGAGCGGCGAGGCCTCCGCCCTCTACGTATCGGATCCGAGATTCGGCGGGCTGTCCCGCCTGCTGGGCCCGCCGGACAAAGGCGACCGTCCCCGCCCTCCGTCGCTGGACGGCTCGGTGGCGACCCGGCAGATCAACGTGACATGGATGGCCCTCGACCTGCAGCCGACCCGGACGGACCGGGTGTTCCCCGGAGCCGACCCCGACACCGTATGGATACACACGGCCGCGCAGGTGCCGGCCACCTATCGGGGTCTCTGGCACCGCGCCGCCGAGCCGAGGAAGCTGGTCGCCCTCCTGGACTCACTCGGGCTGATGGGCAGGACGAGCCCCGAGAAGGCGGGGCCCGCGCTGCATCCCCGTCCCTGGGAGAGCGAGAGTGCCCAGGCGCCCGCCGCAGGGACCCCGGCCGGCGGGGCGCCATCACCGGATGGCGTGGCCTCCCCCGGCCGGAGGGCTCTCGCGGCCGCTGTCGCGGCAGAGGATGCGGGGCCTTACGAGCGCCTCGACCATTGGTGGTGGGCGATACCCGGGCTCGCGATGGGCGCGGTGCTCGCCCTGGCCCTGCGTTCGAGGGGTGGTCGACGGGAGCCGGGGCGGCGTCAGGAGCTGCTCGACCGCTGAGCGGCAGGGAGAGCGACAGGAAGCGGTGCACCGGGGGTTCGGAGGCGCGCCGCACAGTAAAGGTTTCCTCGTCCCGGATCCGACCGACGATACAAAGTGGGCACACCCCGCCCACGCCGCACGACGAACGGAGATCCCGTGTCGACCACGGAAACTGCCATCGCCTCCGCCGAGGCGCACAGCGCGCACAACTACCACCCGTTGCCGGTCGTCGTCGCCTCCGCGGACGGAGCCTGGATGACCGATGTCGAGGGCCGCCGCTACCTCGACATGCTCGCCGGTTACTCCGCCCTCAACTTCGGACACGGCAACAGGCGCCTCATCGACGCGGCCAAGGCCCAGCTGGAGCGCGTGACGCTGACCTCGCGCGCCTTCCACCACGACCGGTTCGCCGACTTCTGTACGCAGCTCGCCGAGCTGTGCGGCATGGAGATGGTGCTGCCCATGAACACCGGAGCGGAGGCGGTGGAGACGGCGGTGAAGACCGCGCGCAAGTGGGGGTACCGCGTCAAGGGTGTCCCGGACGGCATGGCGAAGATCATCGTCGTCGCCGGCAACTTCCACGGCAGGACGACGACGATCGTCAGCTTCTCCACGGACCAGGAGGCGCGGGCGGACTTCGGCCCGTACACACCGGGGTTCGAGATCGTGCCGTACGGGGACCTGACCGCGCTCAGTGAGGCGATGACCGAGAACACCGTGGCGGTGCTGATCGAGCCGATCCAGGGCGAGGCCGGGGTGCTGGTACCGCCGCCGGGCTATCTGCCCGGGGTCCGGGAGCTGACCCGGGAGCGGAACGTCCTGTTCATCGCGGACGAGATCCAGTCGGGGCTCGGCCGCACCGGCAAGACCTTCGCGTGTGAGCACGAGGGCGTGGTTCCCGACATGTATGTGCTGGGCAAGGCGCTGGGCGGTGGTGTCGTGCCGGTGTCGGCCGTGGTCTCGTCGGCGGCGGTGCTCGGTGTCTACCGCCCGGGTGAGCACGGCTCGACGTTCGGCGGGAACCCTCTGGCCTGCGCGGTCGCGCTGGAGGTGGTCGCGATGCTGCGCACCGGTGAGTTCCAGCAGCGGGCGGCGGAGCTGGGTGACCACCTCCACCACGAGCTGGGGCTGCTGGCCGGCGAGGGGGCGGTGGAAGCCGTCCGGGGCCGCGGTCTGTGGGCGGGGGTCGATATCTCCCCGGGGCTCGGGACGGGCAGGGAGATCTCGGAGAAGCTGATGGATCGCGGGGTACTGGTCAAGGACACCCACGGTTCGACGATCCGGATCGCCCCTCCCCTGGTGATCAGCAAGGAGGATCTGAACTGGGGCCTGGACCAGCTCCGCGCCGTACTGAGCGCCTGAGGTCCGCGTCCGCGGTGTGCTGAGCGCCTGTGGTCCGCGTCCGCGTCCGCGGTGTCGGAGCGCCCGACCGAGTCGGCCGGGGCCCGACCGCCCGGGAAGCGGTCATACGGGCCCGGCCTCCCAGGGCGGCAAGCCGGGGCCCGGCCGCCCGGAGTGCCCGGAGTGCCCGGCCGCCCGGGAAGCGGTCATGCGGGGCCGGCCTTCCGGGCCGGCCGCCCGGGGACCGGCCTCCCGGAGTGCCCGGCCGCCCGGGGAGGGCGTCGGTCAGCGGGGACCGGTCGGCTGCTCGTGGGCTCTCAGAGGATGACGTGGGGCAGGAAGCGGGCGTATTCGTCCGTGACCAGCCCCGCCGATTCCCGGATGCCGAGCCCGGCCGCCTCGTCTTCGACCACCCAGGCTCCGAGGACGACACGGTTGCCCGCGAAGTCGGCCAGCGGCGCCAGTTCCTGGTAGCAGCACGGTTCGTCGCGCAGCACCTGCTCGCTGCCCGGCTCGTGGATGGTGACTCCGGCACCCTCCCGGCCGAGCAGCGGCTTGGCGACATAGCCCGCTCCGCCGGGCCCGGCCAGCTCGCGGGGTCCGTCGAGATAGGAGGGCAGCAGATTGGGGTGACCGGGATACAGCTCCCACAGGACGGCCAGCAGCGCCTTGTTGGAGAGGAGCATCTTCCAGGCGGGCTCGATCCAGCAGGTGGTGCCGGTTCCGCCCCCGTTGTCGAGGGTGTCCAGCACATGCGGCCCGAACCGGTCGGTCGCCAGCCACTCCCACGGGTAGAGCTTGAAGCAGCTGCGGATGAAGCGGAGCCGCTCGTCCACGAACCGGCCGGCCAGCCGGTCCCAGCCGATCTGTTCGACGGAGAGTGCCTCGGTCTCCACTCCGGCCTGCGCGGCGGTCTCCCGGAGATAGGCGACCGTCATCAGGTCCTCGCCCAGTTCGTCGCCGTCGGAGTGGGCGAAGTACAGCGGCCCGGGCGGAAGCAGCGGGGCCTGCCGCTTCCACGCGTCGACGAGGCGCTCATGAAGGGAGTTCCACTGGTCGGCCCCCGGGAAGCGGTCCTCCATCCAGAACCACTGAGGGCTGGCGGCCTCCACCAACGAGGTCGGGGTGTCGGCGTTGTACTCCAGCATCTTCGCCGGACCGGTCCCGTCGTACCGCAGGTCGAACCGGCCGTACAGGGAGGGGAGTTCGGCGCGGCGGCGCCAGGACTCGGCGATCAGGCCCGCCAGCCGGGGGTCGGTGATGCCCAGATCGGCGAAGCGGTTCTGTTCGACGATGTGCCCGGCGGCGGCCAGGCACATCGTGTGCAGCTCCTCCACGACCTCTTCGAGCGCCTCGACCTCGGGCAGCGAGAAGACGTAGTAGGCGCTCTCGTCCCAGTACGGGCGCAGGGATCCGTCCGGGTAGCGGGTCAGGGGGTAGATCAGCCCCTGCTCCTCCACGGTCTCCTGCCAGCCGGGACGCGGCTCGATGGTGCGGCGCTCCATGCCGGCTCAGCCGCCGCCGGAGCCGGAAGATCCGAATCCGTCCCGCTCGACCGCGGACTTGTTGAAACTGCCGCCGGAGACTTTGTTGTTGGAGCTGCTGCCGCCGTAGTAGTACGTACCGCTGCCGTTACTGTCGCTGCACTCGTAACTCGGCAGTATTTCCTGGGTCACCCGGTCGACGCATCGCCGGTCCGGTTCCGAACTGCAGGAGGTGAGCGTCGCCGCGAGCACCCCCATGCCGCCGAGCACCACGGTGCCCGACCTGAGCCTGCGCCTGACCATTTTCGGTTCTCCCCCGTCGTACCCACGAGCCACTGGACGCAGTCAGATTAGATGCCCGACCGGCTCGACCGAAATCACGTGCCGACGCTCTCCCGTTTGTCCGGACATCCACGCCTACGGCAGCACCCGGCAGAGCGCGTCCAGCGAGCCCGCCCAGGCGCTCTCCGGCGGAGATCCGTAGCCGATCACCAGTCCGTCCCGGCCCGCCGCCGCCTCCCGGTGCCGGAAGCGCGACAGCCCCTCGATCGCGAGTCCCTGCCAGGCCGCCGCCTGGACCACCGACCGCTCGGTGCCTTCGGGGAGTTCGAGCACCGCGTGCAGCCCGGCGGCGATGCCGCTCACCCGGATGTCCGGGGCACGCTCGGCGAGCGCCTCGACGAGCTGGTCGCGGCGGCGCCGGTAGCGCAGCCGCATCGCGCGCACATGGCGGTCGTAGGCCCCCGACTCCATGAACTGGGCGAGTGTCAGCTGGTCCAGCGTCCCGGACATCCAGTCGAAGCCCCCCTTCGCCTCGCACACCTCTCCCACGAGTCCCTCCGGCAGGACCATCCAGGCCAGCCTCAGCCCCGGCGCCAGCGACTTGCTGGACGTCCCCAGATAGACGACCCGTTCCGGGTCCAGCCCCTGGAGGGCGCCCACCGGCTGGCGGTCGTAGCGGAACTCCCCGTCGTAGTCGTCCTCCAGGATCAGGCCCGACGCGGAGCGCGCCCAGTCGACCGCAGCGGCCCGCCGGTCGGGGTGGAGGGGCGTACCCGTCGGGAACTGGTGCGCGGGCGTCATCAGCACCGCGCCCACGCCTCGCATCCCACCGAGCTCGCCGGTCCTGGCCCCGAGCCCGTCCACCGGCAGACACGGGGTGCGCAGTCCCGCTTCGGACAGGAGGTTCCAGTGGATGTCGAGACCGTACGACTCGACCGCGGCCTCCTTGACCCGCCGCTTCCGCAGCACCTTCCCCATCAGCATCAACCCGTGGACGAACCCGGAGCA
Source organism: Streptomyces sp. NBC_00683 (assembly GCF_036226745.1). Taxonomy (NCBI): domain Bacteria; kingdom Bacillati; phylum Actinomycetota; class Actinomycetes; order Kitasatosporales; family Streptomycetaceae; genus Streptomyces; species Streptomyces sp. NBC_00683. The sequence continues at coordinate 3,468,518 of NZ_CP109013.1, forward strand.
GATCACGATGCGTTCCGGGTCCGCGTCCACACCGCGCACCCGCGCCAGGTAGTCCGCAAGCACGGTGCGCAGTTCGATGCGCCCCTGTGCATCCCCGTACCCGAAGGCCTCGTTGGGCGCGGCGGTCAGGGCGCGCCGGGACGCCTTGAGCCACTCGGCGCGCGGGAACGCCGACAGATCGGGGGATCCGGGCATGAGGTTGTAGGCGGGCCGGCGCCGTACCTGCCGGGATCTCGCCGTCCGCGCGGCCGGCCGGCGCGGAGCGGCCCGCTGCGCGACCCTCGTCCCCGAACCCTGCTTCGCGGTGAGCCAGCCCTCGGCGACGAGTTCGGCATAGGCGTCGGCGACGGTGTTGCGGGCGACCCCGAGATCGACGGCGAGCGTACGGGACGAGGGCAGCCGCGTGCCCGGGGCCAGCCGCCCCGTGCGGACAGCCTCCCGCAATGCGTTGATCAGCCCGCTCCGCACCCCCGCGCCGACCGGTTCGATGTGCAGGTCGGCCCCGAAAGCGGCCCAGGAATCCGTCATGGAAATGGACCATACCGGTGCGCCACCGGAGCCGTAGCGTCGTAGGCATGACGACGAACGAACACAGCCACGCCCCCGAGCACCCCGCCCGACTGCAGTGGGCCACGCTCTCTCCCGATGTCTACAAGGCCATGGTCCGGCTGGACGCCGCATCGCGTAAGGGGCTCGACCCGGCGCTGCTCGAACTGGTGAAGATCCGGGCCTCGCAGCTCAACCGCTGCGCCCTCTGCCTGGACATGCACTCGAAGGACGCCCTCGCCGCGGGTGAGTCCGTCGAGCGGATCGTCCAGCTCAGCGCCTGGGAGGAGTCGCAGCACTTCTACACGGAGAAGGAACTGGCGGCGATCGAGCTGACGGAGGCCGTGACGGTCCTGACCGACGGGTTCGTACCGGACGAGGTGTACGCGAAGGCCGCCAAGCAGTTCGAGGAGGCCGAGCTCAGCCAGCTGATCGCAGCCATCACGGTGATCAACGCCTGGAACCGGTTCGGGGTGGCCACCCGTCAGGTACCCGGCCACTACACGCCCGGCGACATCAAGCACTGAGGCGGCGGTGAGCCACATGAACGAGCCGGTGTCCGTCTTCCGCGCCCTGCACCACAACCGCCCTCCGGGCGACCCCCTGCTCCTGCCCGGTCCGTGGGACGCCGCGAGCGCCCGTGCCTTCGCCGACGCCGGCTTTCCGGCACTGGCGACACCGAGCGCCGGGGTCGCGGCCTCGCTCGGCCACGAGGACGGGCACACGCCCGCCGCCGAGATGTTCGCGGCGGTGGCCCGGATCGTGCGCGCCGTGTCCGTTCCCGTGTCTGCGGACATCGAATCCGGTTACGGCCTGACCCCGGCGGAACTCGTGGAACGCCTGCTGGAGACCGGCGCGGTCGGCTGCAACCTGGAGGACTCGGCCGACGGGATCCTCCTCGACCCGCAGCGGCACGCGGACCGGCTCGCGGAGGTGCGCTCCGCCGCAGGCGGCCGTCTCTTCGTCAACGCCCGCGTCGACACGTACATCAGGGGTGTCCCGGCCGGAACGGACGTGGTCGCCGAGACGATCGCCCGCGCCCGTCTCTACGCGGCCGCCGGTGCGGACTGCGTCTACCCGATCACTGCCCCGGCCGACGACCTTCCCCGTCTTGCCGCCGCCGTCCCGGTTCCGCTCAACGCCAACGGCACACCCGACGGGCCGTCCGACGCCCGCCGGCTGGGCGAGCTCGGCGCCGCACGGATCACCTTCGGTCCCCTGCTGCAGCGACGGGCCGCCGCCGCGGTGCGCGACCTCGCGGAACGGCTGCGCGGCCGCTGAAACCCAGACACGAGAAGGCAAACCCGGACATGAGAAGGCGCCCCCGGCAGCATGTGCTGCCGGGGGCGCCTCTTCGTACGGATCCGGTCCGGCCGTGGCCGGAGTCCGGTCAGATCAGGCCGAGCTCGCGGACCGCGTCGCGCTCCTCGGTGAGCTCCTGCACCGAGGCGTCGATGCGCGCACGGGAGAACTCGTTGATGTCCAGGCCCTGGACGATCTCGTACCTGCCGTCCTTCGTGGTGACGGGGAAGGAGGAGATGATGCCCTCGGGGACGCCGTAGGAGCCGTCCGACGGGATGCCCATCGAGGTCCAGTCGCCCTCGGCGGTGCCGTTGACCCACGTGTGCACGTGGTCGATGGCGGCGTTGGCGGCCGAGGCGGCCGAGGACGCGCCACGCGCCTCGATGATCGCCGCGCCGCGCTTGGCGACGGTCGGGATGAAGGTGTCGGCCAGCCATGCCTCGTCGTTGACGACCTCGGCGGCGTTCTTGCCGGCGATCTCCGCGTGGAAGATGTCCGGGTACTGGGTCGCCGAGTGGTTGCCCCAGATCGTCAGGCGCTTGATGTCGGAGACGGCGGCACCGGTCCGGGCGGCCAGCTGCGAGATCGCGCGGTTGTGGTCCAGACGGGTCATCGCGGTGAAGCGCTCGGCCGGTACGTCCGGGGCGGCGGCCTGCGCGATGAGCGCGTTGGTGTTGGCCGGGTTGCCGACGACGAGGACCTTGATGTCGTCCGCGGCGTTGTCGTTGATGGCCTTGCCCTGCGGCTTGAAGATGCCGCCGTTGGCGGAGAGCAGGTCGCCGCGCTCCATGCCCTTCGTGCGCGGGCGGGCGCCGACCAGGAGGGCGACGTTCGCGCCGGCGAAGCCGACGTTGGCGTCGTCCGTGATCTCGATGTTGCGCAGCAGCGGGAAGGCGCAGTCGTCGAGCTCCATCGCGGTGCCCTCGGCGGCCTTCAGACCCTGCGGGATCTCGAGGAGTCGCAGGTTGACCGGCACGTCCGGGCCGAGCAGGTGGCCGGAGGCGATGCGGAAGAGCAGCGCGTAGCCGATCTGGCCGGCTGCGCCGGTCACGGTGACATTCACGGGAGTGCGGGTCATGGCGATCTCCGTTAGACAGCTGGCGGTGGGGGTCCCTGCCCCTGGTGCTGGATATCTCTGAATCTTGATGTGAAGAGATATCCAGCGGTCAGGCTATCCGACCCCGGTCGCCCCGGCCGCCCACCCCCCTGTGGGACCGCACACAGCCGGTCACGTACCGCAGCTGTCCGTTCGCCGTGATGCCCTACTCAGGTGTGGTGCAGCCCTCCGTGCCGGAGGCGAGGGTCGCGCACGCCTTCGCGTCCGATGCCTTCTTCACCGCGACCATCGGGGTGTACGCATCCGCATCCGCGTCCGCGTCCACCGTGCCGTCCTGCCCGCCCGCGCCCGCGCTGATCCGAACGGTGTCTCCGGGAGCGGCCTTCGTTATACGGGCCCACGCGGCCGCACAGGTCTTGCTGTAGCGGACCTCGACGAGGCTGGTGCCCACCGTTGCCCTGGAGACCGTGCTCGCGAACTGGCCTCCGCAGCCCATGGCTTCCGGGTCCTGTCCGGTGCAGTCCGCGCCGGTGCACTCGACCCCGGCCGGCAGCTCCGGTGCGGTGGTGCTCGGCTCGGCGGACGGGGTCGCGGTCTTCCTCCCACCGTCGTCCGCACCCAGGTCGGTGAGCAGCACCGCGCCGGCTATCACCAGCAGAGCGCCCACCACACCCACGAGGAACATCGTCAGCTTGCGACGGCTGCCGGGCTGTCCGCCCCGGCCCGCACGCCGGTCCGGCCGCTGCGCCCCCGCACCGGCGGAGTGGAATCCGTCCGCGGGGCCGAGGCCGCCCGGGGCACCGGCATCCGGTGCCGCCCCGTGCCTCGGCTGCTGCGGGATCCGCGGAACGGCTCCGCGCTGGACCGGCACGGACGGCGGACGGCCCGCGTCGCGCACGTCCTCCCCGGGCTCGGGCGCGGTGGAGACCCCCGCGCCCCCGCCCGCCCGTCCACCGGACCGGCTGCTCCGGCCGGCCGCGGGGGCGGAGGTCGGCCCGAACTCGCCGAGCGCCGCACGCGCCTGCGAGATCCGTATGGCCTCCATCGTCATGTCGTGGCGCATCTCGGAGCGGCTCCAGGCACGCTCCGCCAGCTCCCACATGGTCGTCAGGTGGTTCTGATTGGTGCCTGTCACCTCGGCGAGCGCAACGATCGCCCCCTTGGGCGCGAGCAGCCTGCCGTTGAGATATCGCTCCCAGGACGTCTTGCTGTAGCCCGTGCGGTCAGCCACCGCGGCGATGCTCAGCCCGCTCCGGTCGACCAGCCTGCGCAGCTGGTTGGCGAACTCCTTGACCTGCGGGTCGAGTTCCTCCGGCAGTGCCTTCCAACGAGGCATTACTCCCCCCTCATCCTTTTTCCCCCGAACGTGCCCGACGCGCCCCCGCTCCGTGACACCGAGCCCTGACGCCCCACTCAGAACCGGCGGTCTCCCGCTTCTGAACTACCCACGAGGATGCACAAAGCCAAGGTGTCAGTTCCTCATAGGGGGGCGCATGGGTGCATTCGGCGTCACCGCACGCTCCGTCGTACGCCTGTGGCGTATGCCGGGTCAGTCTGCCACCGTTGCGCGGCGATCACACCGTGGCGGAATGGTCACTTCCGTGCCACAGGCCACTGCCATCCCTTGAACCGGACACCTCATGTCCATGACCCTGGAGGCAGGACGGGGCAAGGCCGCTCAAGTCACCGCATTCCGGCGTTTCTTGCTCCGGGACGTCCCGTCCGGTGTCCGTCCCTTCTCGGGGGAGGGGACGGACACCACAGGCTTCTAGCGGATGGTGAAGTGGACGACGTCCTCCAGGATGGGGACGTCCAGCCACGGCTCGGGCTGCGCCATCAGCGCGAGCAGGACGATCAGGGTGCCCATCAGGCCGTACGTGACGAGATCGGTGAACCGGGACCGTACGGCCAGCATGCCGACCGAAGGAACCACCCAGCGCAGCACCGCCCCCGCCAGGAGGGCGATGCCCATCAGCATCGCGCCGATCCTGAAGGCTTCAGCGAAGGGGTCGGCCCCCACGATCAGCAGCCCGACACCGGCGGTGCAGAGCACGGTGAGCAGCGGCCACTGCCGGGCGGGCGCGGGAGCGTCCCCCGGCGCGGCGCGGCCGCCGCCCTCGGGACGGGCGGTGTCACGGGTCAGCGAGAAGCGCCGCGAGGGCGCCCGGGTGGAGCCGCCACCGCCGGCACCCTCCGGGGACGCCTCGTCGGACTCACCGGCCGGGGACGCCTCGTGGGACTCACCCGCCGAGGGCTCCTCGTCGGACTCGCCGACTGCCGGTGCCTCGTCGGACTCGGACTCACCGGCCGATGCGGCCGCCGGTGCCTCGTGGGACCCATCCGTCGATGGCGACCCAGCCGGAAGGTCCGTAACAGCCGTCTCGTCCGGACCTTCGGTCACAACCGCATCGCCCGAACCGCTGGGCACAACCGCCTCGTCCGTTTCAACAGCCTCGCCGGCGTGCGCACCGTCCGCCGGACTCGTACCAGCACCCATGACGCTCCTACCGGCCCGGATCAGCCGGCGGAGACGGCAGAGGCATCGGCCGCCGCACGCTCGGCCGCCTCGACCACGTTGACCAGCAGCTGGGCACGGGTCATGGGTCCGACGCCGCCCGGGTTCGGGGCGACCCACGCGGCGACCTCGGCGACACCGGGGTGCACATCGCCGACGATCTTGCCGTTCTCGTCCCTGCTGACGCCGACGTCGAGCACGGCCGCGCCCGGCTTCACGTCCTCGGGCTTGATGAGGTGCGGCACACCGGCGGCGGCGACGATGATGTCGGCCTGCCTGAGGTGGGCCGAGAGATCACGCGTGCCGGTGTGGCACTGGGTGACGGTCGCGTTCTCGGACTTACGGGTCAGCAGCAGCGGGATCGAGCGGCCGATGGTGACACCGCGTCCGACGACCACCACGTGGGCACCGTTGATCTCCACACCGTGCTTGCGGAGCAGCGTGACGACACCCTGCGGGGTGCAGGGCAGCGGGCCGGTCTCGTTCAGCACGAGCTTGCCGAGGCTCATGGGGTGCAGCCCGTCGGCGTCCTTCGCCGGGTCCATCAGCTCGAGGACACGGTTGGTGTCGATGCCCTTGGGGAGGGGGAGCTGCACGATGTAGCCGGTGCATTCGGGGTTGGCGTTGAGCTCCCGTACGACCTCCTCGATGTCCTCCTGGGTGGCGGTGTCGGGGAGTTCGCGCTGGATGGAGCCGATGCCGACCTGTGCGCAGTCACGGTGCTTGCCGTTGACGTACCACCGGCTGCCCGGGTCGTCCCCGACGAGCAGGGTTCCCAGGCCGGGGGTGATGCCCTGCGCCTTGAGGGCCGCCACGCGGACGGTCAGATCGGATTTGATCGCAGCTGCGGTGGCCTTGCCATCGAGAATCTGGGCAGTCATGGCACCCATCCTCGCGGATGACCCCACCCGCATACCAATTCTGGGTTGCACCGTGGACACGAGGTTGCACTTGCACAACACATTTGCCGGTTGACTGGACAGAAAGCCGATGTCAGGACGACGATGAGGCGCGCAGTATCGCGGACAGTGTCGGGGGGACCAACCGTTTCGGATTGCGCATCGTTCCTCCGCCCGGACCGCGTCGTCCCCGCACATTTGCAACGGAGGAATTCCGCCATGAGCTTCGGCGACCCCAACAACCCCTACGGCCAGCAGCAGGGCCAGCAGCCGGGCGGGCAGCAGCCGGGCTACGGCTACCCGCAGCAGGCCCCCCAGGGCGTGCCGCAGCAGGGCTACGGCTACCCGCAGGCGCCCCCCGTCCAGGCCGGCTACGGCGGCTTCCCCGGCGTTCCCACGGAGATGCCCGGTGGCGTGAAGTCCGCGCGGGTCATGCTCTACGTGATCGCGGGCCTGCAGCTGATCGGTGCGATCATCTTCGCGATCGCCGCCGCGGCGGTGAACGCTGCCAAGAACGACGCCTCGCTGCAGGAGGACGTCCAGTTCCAGGAGCTCGCGGACTACTCGGGCAACGCCCTGTGGGGCATCGTCGCCTTCGCGGTGCTGTGGGGTGTCCTCGCCGTGTTCCTCGCCGTCAAGTTCGGCAGCGGTGGCAACGGCATCCGCATCACCGCGATGGTCTTCGGTGTGATCACCGCGATCCTCGGCATCTACCCGTTCATCGTGGTCGGCCTCGTCCACACCGTTCTGGCCATCCTCGTCGTCGTCTTCGTGGCGAAGTCCGACGGTGGCAGCTGGTTCAACCGCCAGCAGCAGCCGCAGTACTGATCCACCGGGTGGGGTGCAGTCCCACCGACAAGGCCGCAGCTCCCGCGTTCCGCGGGGCCTGCGGCCTTCGGTGTTCCCGGGGCGCCGGGGGCTGCGCTCAGGAGCGGAAACCGGACGGGGCCGGAGTCGTCCGCTCCATCACGACGAAGGACCCCGACCGGTGCTTGATCCGGTAGCGCGCCTCGGGATGGAGCTGCTGGGCGTACTTCACCGGATCGTCGATCGGCGTCGACCAGCCGAAGTCCAGGTTGATCGCCACGACGTCGGGAGCGGTGCCCGGGGCGCCGCCGACCCAGTAGACCGTGCGGTCACCGGTCAGGTGCGCCATCAAAGTGATGTCCGTCTCCACGCGCGCACCCTTGGGGATGGCGTCCAGAGCTTCCTCGGCCGCCTCGACGCGCGCTTCGGAGCGGTAGAACTCCGGGCGCAGCAGGTCGCGCAGGGGAAGGTGCTGGGTGAGGGTCACGGCGATCGCCGCGGCCACGGGCACGGCGACGTTCGCGTACGCGAGGAGCCAGGGCCGTTCCGAGGCGCGGCTGCGGCGGATGCCGTCGGCCATCGCCAGGAAGACGACCGGCATGAGGATCGCGCTGTAGTGCCAGACCATGCCCCAGTGGTTGGAGTCCTGGGACAGCAGCCGCCAGCCGAGCGTGGGCAGCACGAGCAGCATCAGGGGCGAGCGCAGCGCCATGAAGGCGGTGATGCCGACCAGGAAGATCAGCATCTCCACCTTGACGGAGGAGTCGAGGACGCCGAGGACGGAGTCGAGCAGGGAGACCTCCTGCTCACCGTTCTTGTCGATCTTCTTCCAGTAGTCGTACGTCCCCGCGCTGCTGGCCGCCGGTATGAGGACGAGCACGGTCAGCGCGAACGCGAACACCCCGAAGGCCGCCAGCAGCATGCCCTGGAGCCGGCGCCCGTAGAGGGCGAGGAGGGCGCCGACGACCGCGACGGTGATCCCGAGGTCCTCCTTGATCAGGACCAGGGGCAGCGCCCAGAGGACGGCGGCCGTCCAGCGCTGCAGGAGAAGCGCGCGGCAGACGAGGGCGATCATCGGGACGGCGAACGCTATTTCGTGGAAGTCGGCCTTCACCGCCTCCTGGAGGCCCCAGGAGAGCCCGTAGGCGACGGTGGCGCAGAGGCCGGAACGGCCGCCCAGGAGCTGCTGGACGGTGCGCCCGACGATGACCGCGGAGGCTGCGAACAGGGCGGCCTGGGCGAACAGCAGCGCGAGGGCGGACGGCCAGATCCAGTAGAGGGGGACGAGGAGCGCCACCACGGGGCTGAAGTGGTCGCCGAGTATCAGGTAGCCGGGGCCCTTGATGTTGACGACCGGGGCGTTCAGCCCGGCGTACGCGCGCACCTCCTGCTCGAAGATGCCCAGGTCCCAGGAGGGCGACTGGAAGTGGCTGTACCGCAGGTACGCGTAAAGGAAGTAGAGCGCGCACAGGAGTGCGGCCACGATCAGATAGGGGCGCAACGGCCCGGGGCCCGACGGACCGTCGGCCCGCTCGGGGGCCGTTTCCGGCTGTTCCCGGCCTCCGGGAACGTCCGTGTCGCTCTGGTTCAGGTCAAGCACGATGCCCCCGCAACGGATTCCCTCGCTGGTCTCTGCCGGTCGTACCGGTCCAGCCACTACGGCCCGACAAGGCCATTCATTAGAACAGAGGGACGACTGATCTCCGTACGCCGGGACGCGGCGCAGGCCGCACCCGGAGCGGGTGCGGCCTGCGCCGGATCACTGCCCAGTTATCAGTGGAAGAAGTGGCGCGTGCCCGTGAAGTACATGGTCACGCCCGCCTTCTTCGCTGCCTCGATCACCAGTTCGTCGCGGACCGAGCCGCCCGGCTGGGCCACGGCCCTGATCCCGGCGGCGGTGAGAATCTCCAGACCGTCGGGGAAGGGGAAGAAGGCGTCCGACGCGGCGTACGCACCGCGCGCCCGCTCCTCGCCTGCCCGCTCGACGGCGAGCTTGGCGGAGTCGACGCGGTTGACCTGGCCCATGCCGACGCCGACCGAGGCGCCGTCCTTGGCGAGCAGGATCGCGTTGGACTTGACCGCACGGCAGGCCTTCCACGCGAAGGCGAGCTCCCTGAGCTCGTCCGCGGAGAGTGCCTCGCCGGTCGCGAGGGTCCAGTTGGCCGGGTCGTCGCCGTCGGCCTGGAGCCGGTCGGTGACCTGGAGCAGCGCGCCGCCGTCGATGGGCTTCACCTCGAACGCGGTGGTCAGGGCGTCGGGACAGCGCAGCACCCGGATGTTCTTCTTGCGGGCGAGGATCTCGACCGCGCCGTCCTCGTACGCCGGGGCGACGATGACCTCGGTGAAGATCTCCGCGACCTGTTCGGCCAGCGCCACGGTCACCGGACGGTTGACGGCGATGACACCGCCGAAGGCCGACAGCGGGTCGCAGGCGTGGGCGTTGCGGTGCGCCTCGGCCACGTCGTCCGCGATCGCGATGCCGCACGGGTTGGCGTGCTTGATGATCGCGACGCACGGCTCGGCGTGGTCGTACGCGGCCCGGCGCGCGGCGTCGGTGTCCGTGTAGTTGTTGTAGGACATCTCCTTGCCGTGCAGCTGCTCGGCCTCGGCGAGGCCGCCCTCGCCGGAGGTGTAGAGCGCGGCGGGCTGGTGCGGGTTCTCGCCGTAGCGCAGGACGTTCTTGCGTACGAACGTGTCGCCGAGGAACTCGGGGAGGCCCGAGTCGTCCGAGGCCGCGTAGTCGTCCGCGAACCAGGAGGCGACGGCCACGTCGTACGCGGCGGTGTGCCGGAAGGCCTCGGCGGCGAGCCGCTTGCGGGCGGTCAGGTCGAAGCCGCCGGCCTTGACCGCGGCCAGGACGTCGGCGTAACGCTCCGGGCTCGTCACGACCGCCACGGACGGGTGGTTCTTGGCGGCGGCGCGGACCATCGAGGGACCGCCGATGTCGATCTGCTCCACGCACTCGTCGTCGGACGCGCCGGAGGCGACGGTCTCCTTGAACGGGTACAGGTTGACGACCACGAGGTCGAACGGCTCCACGCCGAGCTCGGCGAGCTGCTCACGGTGGGCGTCCAGACGCAGGTCCGCGAGGATGCCGGCGTGCACCCGGGGGTGCAGCGTCTTGACGCGGCCGTCGAGGCACTCGGGGAAGCCGGTGAGCTCCTCGACCTTGGTGACCGGCACCCCGGCTGCAGCGATCTTCCCGGCGGTGGAGCCGGTGGAGACCAGCTCGACACCCGCCTCGTGCAGACCGCGGGCGAGGTCCTCGAGCCCCGTCTTGTCGTAGACACTGACCAGAGCGCGGCGGATGGGCTTATTCACCGACATGACCGAGATGAACCTTTCGTCCCTCAATGCGATAGCCGTCGCGGGCGAGCCGCCCTACGGCCTCGACGAGCAGCTTGCGCTCGACTTCCTTGATGCGTTCGTGGAGGGCCGCTTCGCCCTCCGGGGTGTCCTCTTCGGTCACCTCGACCACGCCCTGCGCGATGATCGGACCGGTGTCGACGCCGTCGTCGACGAAGTGGACGGTGCACCCGGTGACCTTCACGCCGTACGCGAGCGCGTCGCGCACCCCGTGGGCACCGGGAAAGCTGGGGAGCAGGGCGGGGTGGGTGTTGATGAACCGGCCGCCGAACCCGGCGAGGAAGCCCTTGCCCACGATCTTCATGAACCCCGCGGACACGACGAGGTCCGGGCGGTGCTCCGCCACGGCGTCGGTCAGCGCGACGTCCCACTCCTCGCGGGTCGCGTACTCGCCGACCTTGCACACGAAGGTGGGGACCCCGGCACGCTCGGCGCGCTCGAGGCCGAGGGTGCCGTAGCGGTCCGCGCCGACCGCGACGATCCGGGCGCCGTAGCCCTCGGGGTCGTCACCGATGGCGTCGAGCAGGGCTTGGAGGTTCGTGCCCGATCCGGAGACCAGGACAACCAGACGGGCCGGAGCGGCGGAGGGGGGCGGGGAGGCCACAGCAGGGCCCTTTCTCGCGTGGTAAGGCAGGTGCGATGTACTGGAGTTGCATTTGTATGGTCGTACGAAAGAATCTCGCCCCTCGATACGGGGAACTCTACGAACGGGCCGACCGTCAGCAACGATACCGGCACACCCAGCGGCCCCCACGGGACGGGGGCGTGGCCGGGAGGTAGCGTCAGGGGACAGCGAACCGTCCTCAGGGCGGAAATGACGAGATGGGGAAGACGTTCACCACATGCCGGACCGCCTCCGCACCTCCTTTGGCCACCCGCTGCCCGAGCGGACCTTCACGCTGATGCGGGAACGCCAGTCCTCATCGCCGGACTCCTCCTCATCGCCGGACCCCTCCGCGACAGGCTCCTCCGGCGCACCGGACTCCTCGTCGGCACCGGGATCCTCCTCCCCTTCCGACGACAACCCGTTCGCCGCCCCGCCCGAGGACCGGCCCGACCAGCCCTGGCAGCCGCGCCACCCGTCCCACGGCGCGGGAGGCAACGAAGGCAACGGCGGCAACGGCGAGGGTCCGTCCGACGACCGCCCCGTCTGGGGCAGCCAGTGGAGCGACCAGCAGCCGGGCCGGCAGAACGGCGGCTTCGGCAGCCGCCCCGGCGGCACCGGCGGGCAGGGCGGCCCGGGCGGCGGCCCCGAGGGCAACCCCGGCGGACTGCGCTGGGACCCGACCGACCCCGCGCAGCGCCGAGCCCGCTACGCGGTGCTGGGCGGCATGTGGGCGTTCTTCTTCGCCCTCTTCGACTTCCCCGAGATCGCGCTGCTCCTCGGCGCACTCGCTGTGTACTGGTCGGTCAGCGCCTTGCGCGCAGGACCGCGGAAGACCCCGGCACAGAGCGCCACCGGCGGCGCGACCGGCGCGACAAGTGATGCGGCCCAGGGCCGTACCCCTGCACCCACCCCGCCCGGTGCACCTCCTGTGGCCCCGCCCGTGGGTGCGCCGCAGAACAGCGGCAGGCAGCAGACCACGGCAGCGGTCAGCGGTCTGGTCACCGCGCTGCTCGCCCTGCTGATCGTCGCCACGTCGTTCACGGTCCAGCTGGTCTACCGCGACTACTACACCTGCGTGAACGACGCGCTCACCAAGTCCGGCGCCCTGGCCTGCAACGATCTGCTGCCCGAGCCGCTGGAACCCTTCTTCGGCGTGAAGAAGTAGCGCCCGGGGAAGCCGCCCGCTACGAAGCAGTCCCCCGGCCGGGTTCCGGGTGCCCCTGGGCATCCGGAACCCGGCCGGCCGGCGTTCCGTCACCCTTCGCCGAGGCGCTGTCAGCACCGGGAACCGCGGGGAAGTCCGCCATCAGCCCGCCGGAGCTCTTGCGGAGCGAGGCCCAGCGCGCCTTCCTGGCACCGTCCTCGTGCCACGGGTCGGCCGGCAGGAATTCGTACGGCTCCGGGTCCGGGAGCCGTACCTCCGCCCTGTCCTCACCGCCGCTCTTCCCCGTCGCTCTGTCGTCCCCCTTCCCGCCGGCCCGCCCCTTCGGCTCCTCCTCCGCACGCTCCACCGGATCCCTCCGCCACCCCCACGGGTGTTCCCGCAACCGCCAGAACCTGAGCAGCAGCGCCACCGGTACGCCGACCACGGCTGTCCACGCCAGCGCGGCCGGCCCCACCAGCCACCAGACGGGGCCGAACTCCGCGAGCGCCCCGGTGCCCATCGGCCCGCCCGAGGCCGCGGCCAGTACCGCCGCACCCGCTCCGCATCCGACGGCCCCCAGCGCTGCCGCCAGCGCCGTGTCCCGTGGGCTCCAGGCCTCCTCGCGCACCCCGTCGTCGGGAGCCGCCCCCCGCGCCGTGAAGCGGGCGACCGCGAACCCGGCGGCCACCGGCACCGCCACCGCCGCCCAGTTCGCGGCCGTTCCCGGCCCCGGGGACGGCACAGCGGCAAGCAGCGGGAAGTCGGGCAGCGCCGGGTGCCCGGCGAAGGCGAGCGGGGTGGCCGTGGACGCCGTACCGAGGGCGAAACCCGGCCCGAGGCCGTACGCCGCACCCCACATCGCCGCATTCGGTACGAGGGCGAGCGCCAGGAGCAGGACGGCGACCCGGTCCGCCCAGTGGCCGGACAGTGCGAGGTAGGACTCCCGAGCCGCTCCCCCGTGCCACACCAGCGCCACGGCGACCACCAGGGCGCCCCCGCAGAGCAGCACCGTCACACCGGCCGCCACCGACCGGAGGACCGCCTGCGTTCCCGCCCGGAACCGGGACCTGGCGACAGCCTCCTGCAGTCTCAGCGGCGCCCAGACCATCAGCGGAGCCACCGGGCGCCCGCACGCCGTCCAGGCTCCGGCCGCTGCCGCGCCGGCCACCACCACGGTGAGCGGAAAGGCGAGCGAGGTCCGCTCGGCAGGCAGCCCGCCACCCCGTGCGTACGCCGCCGCGGCCAGCGCCACCAGCAGATATCCGGCGGTCACCGCGAAGAACGCACCGATGGCCGAATGCCTCGCCGCGGAACCCTCCTCCGGTTCCGCGGAATCCCGTGCGGCCCGGTGGACCAGCCACACCGGCAGCACGACGAGGAGCAGCGGGACGGTCGCCACGGGGGCCGGGTTGCCGCTCAGGGTGTCGGTCCTGACGAGCTCGGCGCCGTGCGCGAGGAGCCACATCCCGGTCGCCGCGTGGAGGGCCTCACCCGGACCGCTGTCGGGGTACGGGGAGCTGATCCACAGCACCATGACCAGGACGGACAGCGAGCCGAGCCCGAGCCCCGCCGCGATCGCCCCGCGTACAAAGGCGGAGGCCATAGCGGCCGACCTGCTCCGCTCGGCAGGCAACATCGGGCTGCGCTCGGTCACTTGGGTCACCCGGCCATGCTCCCAACGACACGCGCTTATTTCGTGTAACGGGCGAACGGCCGCTGTGTCGCTCAATATACGTTTATGTACTTTTTCACCCAGTGCAGTGTCTACGGGGGCCGGACATGACACGGAGCACCACCGGTCCGGTCACCGCCGCGCCGTTGCCCTCCCCCAAGGAGCGCCGACGGCTGCGTGAGGCAAGGGCACTGAGTGAGGAGCAGGTCGCAGCGGCCGTGGGCGTCACAGCGGCCACCGTCCGTGCCTGGGAGTCGGGGCGCACCAGCCCACGGGGCCGCAAGCGCACCGCGTACTCCAGGCTGATCGGCTCCGCAGACACCCGCACGGGGCCGCGGGAATCGCCGCCCCCCACCGTCGAAGCCACCGGGAGCACCACCATGTCCCCGACCGAGCCCGGCACCGGAACCGGGACTGCCACAGGCACCGAGGCAGCTCCGGCCCCCTCCTCCCCACCCGCGGCACCGGCCCCGGCGGGGCTCACGGCCGCCGAAGAAGCGTTCGACGCCCTGTACACACGCGTCGCTCCGAGCCTCGTCCACCAGGCCTACCTGCTGACCGGTCGCCGGAATCTGTCCCAGGAGGCCGTGGAGCACGCCTTCCAGCTCGCCTGGCAGCGCTGGCCCGAGGTCGCCAGGGACCGCGACCCGGGCGGCTGGGTGCGCGCGGCGGCGTACGAGTACGCGATGTCACCCTGGCACCGGCTGCGCCGCGCCCATCGCCACCCCGACGCGCTGCCCGAGGATCCGGGGCAGCGCGCACTGCTCGACGCGCTGCTCACCATGCCGCCGGCGCACCGGCGCACCCTGCTGCTCTACGACGGTGTGGGCCTGGATCTGCCGGAGACGGCTGCCGAGACCGAGGCGAGCACCCCGGCGGCGGCGAGCCGGCTGCTGAACGCGCGGGCCGCCATCGCCGAGCGGCTGCCCGAACTGGCGGACCCCGTGTCCCCCGGTGAGCAGTCCGCGCTGCTCCAGGAGCGGCTCGGCTCGCTCGCCCTGACCGAACAGGTGCCCGCACCGCCACCGGCCCGGACCGTCCGCCGGGGCAGCGAACGCAAGGCCGAACTCTGGACCCGGGCGGCGATCTGCTTCGCCGTGCTGCTCATCGGCACGACGGCGTTCACCCTGAAGACCGCTCCCACGCAGTACGAGCAGCCGATCGCACCGGCCGAGCGGGTCGGCGGCGTGCCTCCTCGCGGCGGCCCGGAAAAGCTGACCCCGCAGGATCTGGAGCTGCAGAAGGCGCTGCGCGGCGAGCTCGCGCACGGCCCGGAACGCCTGGTGCCGCGGATCCCCTGACCGGGTACGGCAACGGCTCGGGCCCGCACTCCTCCTGCGAGGAGTGCGGGCCCGAGCCGTTGCTGCGGTGACGCGGTGCCGCGGCGGACAGGCCGCCGCGACGCGCAATCAGCCGCCGAGGATCTCGCGCGCCAGCTTGGCGGTCTCGGTCGGCGTCTTGCCGACCTTCACGCCGGCGGCCTCGAGGGCCTCCTTCTTGGCGGCGGCGGTGCCGGAGGAGCCGGAGACGATGGCGCCTGCGTGGCCCATGGTCTTGCCCTCGGGGGCGGTGAAGCCCGCGACGTAACCGACGACCGGCTTCGTGACGTTCTTCGCGATGTAGTCGGCAGCACGCTCCTCGGCGTCGCCGCCGATCTCGCCGATCATCACGATGAGGTCGGTCTCGGGGTCCGCCTCGAACGCCGCGAGGGCGTCGATGTGCGTCGTACCGATGACCGGGTCGCCACCGATACCGACGGCGGACGAGAAGCCGATGTCACGGAGCTCGTACATCATCTGGTAGGTCAGCGTGCCCGACTTGGACACGAGACCGATGCGGCCGGGCTTGGTGATGTCGCCCGGGATGATGCCGGCGTTGGACTGACCGGGGGTGATCAGGCCGGGGCAGTTCGGGCCGATGATCCGGGTCTTGTTGCCCTTCGAGCCGGCGTACGCCCAGAAGGCGGCCGAGTCGTGGACAGCGATGCCCTCGGTGATGACGACGGCCAGCGGGATCTCGGCGTCGATCGCCTCGACGACAGCGGCCTTCGCGAAGGCCGGCGGCACGAAGAGAACCGACACGTCGGCGCCGGTCTTCTCGATCGCCTCGGCGACGGACCCGAAGACGGGTACCTCGGTGCCGTCGAAGTCGACGGAGGTACCGGCCTTGCGCGGGTTCACGCCACCGACGATGTTGGTGCCGTCGGCCAGCATGAGCTTGGTGTGCTTCATGCCCGTGGCGCCGGTCATCCCCTGGACGATGACCTTGCTGTCCTTGGTGAGGAAGATAGCCATGGTGTTGGAGTCCCTCGTCCCTTACTTCGCAGCCGCGGCGAGCTCGGCGGCCTTGTCGGCCGCGCCGTCCATGGTGTCCACGCGCTGCACGAGCGGGTGGTTGGCGTCGGAGAGGATCTTGCGACCCAGCTCCGCGTTGTTGCCGTCGAGGCGCACGACGAGCGGCTTGGTGACCGCTTCGCCCTTGGACTTGAGCAGCTCAAGCGCCTGGACGATGCCGTTGGCGACCTCGTCGCACGCGGTGATGCCACCGAAGACGTTGACGAAGACGGACTTGACGTCCGGGTCGCCGAGGATGATCTCCAGGCCGTTCGCCATGACCTCTGCGGAGGCGCCGCCACCGATGTCGAGGAAGTTGGCGGGCTTCACGTTGCCGTGGTTCTCACCGGCGTACGCGACGACGTCCAGCGTCGACATGACCAGACCGGCACCGTTACCGATGATGCCGACCTCGCCCTCGAGCTTGACGTAGTTGAGGTTCTTGGCCTTGGCGGCGGCCTCGAGCGGGTTGGCCGCGGCCTTGTCCTCGAGGGCCTCGTGGCCGGGCTGACGGAAGTCGGCGTTCTCGTCGAGAGACACCTTTCCGTCCAGGGCCAGGATCCGGCCGTCCTTGGTCTTCACCAGCGGGTTGACCTCGACGAGGAGGGCGTCCTCGGCGACGAAGGTGTCCCACAGGGTCACCAGGGCCTCGGCGACACCCTCGGCCACGTCGGCCGGGAACTTCGCCTGGGCCACGATCTCGCGGGCCTTCACGATGTCGACGCCGTCCACGGCGTTGACCGGGACCTTCGCGAGGGCCTCGGGGGTCTTCTCCGCGACCTCCTCGATGTCCATGCCGCCCTGCACCGAGGCCATGGCCAGGAAGGTGCGGTTGGTGCGGTCGAGGAGGTACGAGACGTAGTACTCCGCCTCGATCTCCGGGGACAGCTCGGCGATCATCACCTTGTGGACCGTGTGGCCCTTGATGTCCATGCCGAGGATGTCGGTCGCACGGGCGACCGCCTCGTCGGGGTTGGCGGCCAGCTTGACGCCACCGGCCTTGCCGCGGCCGCCGACCTTCACCTGCGCCTTGACGACTGACTTGCCGCCCAGCCGCTCGGTCGCCTCGCGGGCTGCCTCAGGCGTGTCGATGACTTCACCGGCCAGCACCGGTACACCGTGCTTGGCGAAGAGGTCCCTCGCCTGGTACTCGAACAGGTCCACGCGCGTCCGTCCCTTTTAGTGGTCTCGCGGTTGGTTTTCTGCGTGGGCGTGCCGCGAGGGGCAACGTGACTGCGCGGTCACTAGGGAGGCGTACACGGTGTCCGGGTACGCGGCATGTCCATCCGGCAGGTTATCCCCGCGCTCCTCAGGACCCTAAATTGCAGATCACACCTGAGCGGTGATTACGGTCACAGATCGCGCTGGTAGCCGGGGTGTGAGGGACAAAACGGCATGTCCGCCCGTGTGCGGGAGCAACTCCCGACCGGTGAGCGGGGCTCCGGATCCGGTGAGGCGGGTACTCCGGAGCAGTGACGGATCGCTCCCGAGCGGTGACGGATCGCTCCGGAGCCCCGCGCTCCGCCCGGCAGCCCTCAGGCCGGGACCTCGCTGTCCGGTATCGGCAGAGGACGTTTCTCGATGGCCGCGGCCATCACCTCCGGAAACAGATCCGGTGTGCAGGCGAAGGCCGGTGCGCCGAGCGCCCCCAGCGCGGCCGCGTGCTCCCGGTCGTAGGCGGGTGCGCCCTCGTCCGAGAGCGCGAGGAGCGTCACGAACTGCACGCCGGAGGCCTTCATGGCGGCGACCCGCTTGATCATCTCGTCACGGATGCCGCCCTCGTAGAGATCACTGATGAGCACGACGACGGTGTCGGCGGGCCGGGTGATCTTCGACTGGCAGTAGGCGAGCGCCCGGTTGATGTCCGTACCTCCGCCGAGCTGCACGCCGAACAGGACGTCGACCGGGTCGTCGAGCTGGTCGGTGAGGTCGACGACGGCCGTGTCGAACACGACGAGCCGGGTCGCCAGCGTGCGCATGGAAGCGAGCACCGCTCCGAATACCGAGGCGTGGACGACGGATGCCGCCATGGACCCCGACTGGTCGATGCAGAGGATGACGTCCTTCTTCACCGACTGCGCCGCCCGCCCGTATCCGATGAGGCGCTCGGGAACGATCGTGCGGTGTTCCGGCAGGTAGTTCTTGAGGTTGGCCCGGATGGTGCGGTCCCAGTCGATGTCCCGGTGCCGTGGCCGGCTGATCCGCGCCGAGCGGTCGAGCGCCCCGGTGAGCGTCGCTCTCGTACGCGTGGCCAGCCGCTTCTCCAGATCCTCGACGACCTTGCGGACGACCGCGCGTGCCGTCTCCTTCGTCGTCTCGGGCATGGCCTTGCTGAGCGAGAGCAGCGTGCCGACGAGGTGGACGTCCGGCTCGACGGCCTCCAGCATCTCCGGCTCCATGAGCAGGGCGGACAGTCCGAGGCGGTCGATCGCGTCGCGCTGCATGATCTGGACGACGGAGCTCGGGAAGTAGGTGCGGATGTCGCCGAGCCAGCGGGCCACGGAGGGCGCGGATGCCCCGAGTCCCGCGGAGCGCTCGTTGCCGCCCCGACCGCCCGGCTTCTTCCCACCGCCGTACAGCGCGGTCAGCGCACCGTCCATCGCGACATCGCGGCCGGCGAGCGTGCAGCCCGTGCTCTCGGCGCTGTCCGCGCCGAGGACCATGCGCCAGCGGCGCAGCCGCTCTTCCCCGTCCTCCGGAGCTGCAGTCATCGCCCTCTCCCCTTCTCCGGTCCTCGCTGTGTCCGTGGTCATCCGGCCGCCGCCCGTTCCGCTCCGGGGCCGGTTCCGGTTCCGGTTCCGGGGCCGGTTCCGGTTCCGAGCAGCAGCCATAGCACCGGGACGACCGCGTCCGCGCGCTCCGCATCGAGTCCGGCGCCGAAGCCCGGTGCGGCCGCCTCCGCACCACCGTGCGCCCTCCCGGGGTCCGGGCCCCGGCGGACGAGCTCCCCCAGGGTGCGGCGTACACCGGGGTCGTAGGCCGAGAACGTACGGCGCAGCAGCGGCAGTACGTCCGTGAACATCTCCGCCGGTACGCCCGTCAGCCAGGCGTCCACGAGTCCGAGGAGCCGTTCGTCGTGGACGAGCAGCATCCCGCCGCCCGCCGCCCCGCCCACGAAGCCCTCGATCCAGGCGGCGGCGTCGGCCGGTGGTGTGCCGGGCGAGAGGGCCAGCCCCATCAGCCGGGCCGCGTCGTCCTCGGCGAGACGCCCGTCGTCGAGCAGCAGGCGCGTGGCACGCCCCCGGATCACGCCCGCGACCGTGTCCCTGGCGGACAGCCTGTGCAGAACCCCGGCCCAGCGCTCCCGCAGCCCCTGGGCGGATGCGGCTCCTGTGGCGAGCAGGCCGATCGCCGTGTGCACACCGTCGACCTGGCGGTGCAGCTGTGCAGCGCCGTCCGCGTCGAGACCGGTGCACGCGGGCGGCAGACCCACGCAGATCCGCTCGGCGAGACCGACGGCGACCTCTCCCAGTGCGGCCGTGTCCGTGGACCGCACATCCCCGTACCGCAGGGAGCGGGCCAGGGCCGGCAGCGCGTCGGCGAGGTGGCCCACGTCCGCGTCGAGGGCGGCACGGTCGGCGAGGGCCTTCATCACAACGGGCAGCGCGTCGGGGAGGTCCGCGAGCAGGCACCGCTCGGCGAGCGCGGTCACCTCGGCGAGGGCGGTCGCCGAGACGGCGTCCGATTCGGTGCGGGCGGTCGCGGCGGAGAGCACCGTGGTGCCCCACACCCCGGCTTCCGCGATCCGTACGAACAGCTCGGGCTCCCAGCGCAGCCGCCAGCTCTCCCGGAACGTCCCCGTACTCCCCCGGCCCGCGGCGGGATCGCCCCAGCCGACTCCGAGGAGCCCCAGCCGGTGCAGCAGTCTGCTGCGGGCCGCGTCGGTCTCCTTGCGCAGGTCGAGGTCCACATCCCGCTCCTGCGCCTCCGGCTTGAGCCGGAGGGTGCGCTGCAGGCGCGTCAGGTCTCGCTGCAGGGGCACGGCGGGCGCGCTGTCGGGTACCTCGCCGAGCGTCTCCCCGACGACCAGCCGGTCGTGCACGAGGGCGAGTGGCACGTCGGACCCCTCGCACATCACAGCCCGGACCGCGTCGGTGGCCTCGGCCAGTCCGGGGAGCGGGCGGCCCCTCATGGCGGCCAGCGCCCCGGCCAGCCGGACGGCCTCGATGACATGGGCGGAGGAGACGAACCTGTCCTCGTCGCGCAGGAGTCCGGCGACCTTCGTCATCCATCGCTCGATGGGCCGGTCGGGAGCACCGAACAGATGCCCGTACCAGCCGGGGGAGTCGATCCCCGCGCCGTATCCGCTGTGCCGGGCAAGTCTGCGGTGGGTCCACGGCACCCAGGTCAGCTCGGTCCTGACCTTGGGAATCCCCTTCAGGAGTGCCCTGTCGGCGGAGACTGTCGTCCTCGCGGCCAGCGCGGGAACATGCCAGGCACCGCAGACAACGGCGATGTCGTCACCGAACTCCTTGCGGGCGGTGCGCAGCTGAATGCGCATGTACGCCTCCCGTACGGCGTCCCGGGGGTGCCCTCCGTCCCCGTACGCCTCGCGCAGCGCCGTCATCGCCTCGGCGAGCGCCTCGAAGGGTGCCCGCGGGTCTTCCGGAGCGTCGCCGGTGCCACGGTGCTCGACGACGTCCTCCCACCAGCGCTCCGGGTCGTCGTAGCCGGCGGTCCTGGCGAGGACACCGATCGGATCGATGACCTGCGCATCGCCCGGCCGGCTCTCGGGCTGCCCGCCCTGATCCGTCCGCTCGCCCTGTTCCGTCCGTTCGTTCTGCTCCGTCATGGCCAGGGAATGCGCGGCGGGCAGGTCCATGAAGCGCACCGGGACCTCGTGCGCGAGCGCCCACCGGATCGCGACCCACTCGGGGGAGAACTCGGCCAGCGGCCAGAACGCGGCGCGCCCCGGATCGTCCACGGCATGGGCGAGCAGTGCGACGGGCGGCCGCATCTGCTCGTCGGCGGCGAGCGCCAGCAGCGCGTCACCCTCCGGCGGCCCTTCTATGAGCACGGCACGCGGCTGTGCGCAGTCCAGGGCGGCCCGGACCGCTCTCGCGGATCCGGGCCCGTGATGACGGACCCCCAGCAGCAGCGGGCCGCCCGCGCGTTCCCGCGCGGCCGGGCGGAGGGCGGCCGTCATACGGAGACCTCGCGGCAGGCGCGGTAGAAGTCCTTCCAGCCGTCCCGCTCCCGGACCACGGTCTCCAGGTACTCCTGCCAGACCACACGGTCCGCTGCCGGGTCCCTGACGACCGCGCCGAGGATGCCGGCCGCGACGTCGCCGGGCCGCAGCACACCGTCGCCGAAGTGGGCGGCGAGCGCGAGCCCGTTGGTGACGACGGAGATGGCCTCGGCCGTGGACAGAGTCCCCGACGGGGACTTGAGCTTGGTGCGGCCGTCCGTGGTGACGCCGTCGCGCAGCTCCCGGAAGACCGTGACGACGCGCCTGATCTCGGCCATGCCCTCGGGAGCGGCGGGCAGGTCGAGCGAGCGCCCGATCTGGTCGACGCGCCGGGAGACGATGTCCACTTCGGCATCGGGTGTCGCGGGCAGGGGCAGCACGACGGTGTTGAACCGGCGTCGCAGGGCGCTGGAGAGCTCGTTGACTCCGCGGTCGCGGTCGTTGGCCGTGGCGATGAGGTTGAACCCGCGGACGGCCTGGACCTCCTGTCCCAGCTCGGGAACGGGGAGTGTCTTCTCCGACAGGATCGTGATCAGCGCGTCCTGCACATCGGCGGGGATGCGGGTCAGCTCCTCGACCCGGGCGGTCATCCCGTCGGACATGGCCCGCATGACCGGGCTCGGCACCAGCGCGTCGCGGCTGGGACCGTGGGCGAGCAACTGCGCGTAGTTCCAGCCGTAGCGAACGGCTTCCTCCGGTGTCCCCGCCGTGCCCTGGACGAGCAGCGTCGAGTCTCCGCTGACCGCCGCGGCGAGATGCTCGGACACCCATGTCTTGGCGGTGCCCGGCACCCCCAGGAGGAGCAGGGCCCGGTCGGTGGCGAGCGTGGTCACGGCGACTTCGACGAGGCGCCGTGGGCCCACGTACTTCGGCGTGATCAGTGTCCCGTCCGGGAGTGTCCCGCCGAGCAGATAGGTGGCGACGGCCCACGGCGACAGACGCCAACGGACCGGCCTGGGGCGGTCGTCGGCAGCGGCGAGAGCCTTGAGCTCGTCCGCGAAGGCGTCCTCGGCGTGCGGCCTCAGGGCCTCGCCGCCGGCCTCCGCGGCGGCGACAGCGGTGCTTACGGACACGGTCATGGATCCCCCTCCAGATCGTTCGACCCGATGTGGTTTCCACCGTGCACCACGCCACTGACAATCGGCCCCGCGGAGAGAGCCGGGGAGGGACCGGGGAGGGTCAGCCGGTGACCGGAGCGCATGGGGTCAAGTGGCTTCCGAACAGCAGGAATCGCAGGTCAGGGCCGATTGTCAGTGGGGCGGCCTACCGTCGTTCCCATGCTGCTATCTCACGGGGGAGAACCCTCAGGCGCCGCCGATCCGGTGGCGCGCTGGACGGTGGAGCAGGTACTGGCCCTGGCTCCTGACGACGCATCACGCAAGGCGGGGAGCAGGCTCGGCGCGGCCGGTCCGTGGTCCGAGGCGGGCCACGGCGGTACGGGAACGGTGTGGGGGCTGTGCAAGGGCAGCGGCAGCAAGCCGTACCGCACGGTGGTGGACACCACGGGCCCTGCGTACAAGTGCAGTTGTCCGAGCCGGAAGTTCCCGTGCAAGCACGCGCTGGGGCTGCTGCTGCTCTGGGCTTCCGACGGCTCGGCGCTGCGGGAGGGCGAGGCGCCCGAGTGGGCCGGGGAGTGGCTGGAGGGACGGCGCAGGCGTGCCGCCGAGCGGGCCGCGGCACCGGCCGCGGGCGAGGGTCCGGCCGCAGGCCTGGCTGATCCGGAGGCCGCCAGACGGCGCGCCGACCGTCGGGCCGAGCGGATCACAGGGGGTGCTCAGGAGCTCGAGCAGCGTCTCACCGACCTGCTGCGCGGTGGCCTCGCGGCGGCCGACCGGTCGGGGTACGCGCTGTGGGAGGAGACCGCGGCCCGCATGGTCGACGCACAGGCCCCTGGACTCGCCGGGCGCGTAAGGGAGTTGGGCGCGATCCCGGCATCGGGCCCCGGCTGGCCGGTGCGGCTGCTCGAGGAGTGCGCGCTGCTGCATCTGCTGGACTCTGCGTGGCTCGGGCTGGACCGGCTGCCCGAACCACTGGCCGCGACGGTCCGTACGAGGGTGGGGCTGACCTCCCCGGCCGAGGGACCGGCGGTCCGCGACCGGTGGCTGGTCCTCGCCCAGTACGACACCCAGGACGGCAAGATCGTCACCCGTCGCATCTGGCTGCACGGGGAGGAGTCGGGGCGCACCGCTCTGCTGCTCTCCTTCGGGGCGGCGGGCCGCTCCCCCGGCCAGGCGCTGCCGGTGGGTGTGACGATCGACGCCGAAGTCACGCCGTACGCGGGCGGCGGGCGGCTACGGGGCGAGCTGGGCCAACAGTTCGGCGCGCCCATCGCCTCGGCATCCCCGCCACCCGGCGGCACCACGGGAGATGCGGTGACCGCGTACGGGCGTGCCCTGCTGGACGACCCCTGGCTGGATTCGTGGCCGGCCACCCTGCGCGACGTCATACCCGTGCCGTCCGGGGACGGCTGGCAACTGGTCGGCGCAGCGGACGGATCCGCGCTGCCGATCGCCCCGTCCGGGCTGTCCCGACCGGGCCTGTGGAAGCTCGTCGCGCTCTCCGGAGGCGGCCCCGTGACGGTGTTCGGGGAGTGCGGCCACCGCGGGTTCGACCCACTGGCCGCCTGGTGCGCGGAAGCCTCCGACGACAGCGCGGGCGCGACCGTGGCACTCGTCTGACGCACTGGAAGCCCTGCTCACCCGATAACCGGAGGAGACCGAATGTCCACGACGACAACGACCGGCGCGCCGGTGAACGCCCCCTGGGAGGAGCTCGTCACCTCTGCGCTGCTCGGCACCGACCGGCGCCCGCCACCCACGGGAAGCGGACCGGCGGACGGCCCTGCCGCACTGCTGGACGCCGCGGCGCTCCACACCGTGCGGCGCCGGGCCGCTCTGCTGCCGGCCACCGGGGCCGCCGTGCCGGAAGCGGCGCCCCCCGACCCCCGGCCGCCGCTTCCGGCGGCGGCCAGACGCCGGCTCGCCCAGCTGCTCGCCGACCGTTCCGCGCCCTCCGGCAGCGGGCGCCGGGGGACGGCCCCCGACCTCACGGAGCTCATCCCCCAGTGGCTGGCCTCCGCGGGTGCCCGCGGATTCCGCGCTCCCGCGGACCTGCTGCCCGCACTGCTGGACGCAGCCCGGGCGCGTACGGATCTGCGGCCGCACGCGCTGGCGTTCGCCGGGCCTCGCGGGCTCTGGCTGGCGACCCTGAATCCGGAGTGGAAATTCGCGCTCCGCGCTTCCACGAACCGCTCCCGCCTGCCTTCCACCGAGGACCAGGAGGCAGTGGTCCGGCTCTGGGAGGAAGGCCTGTTCGCGGAGCGGGTCGCGCTGCTCGGTGCAGTACGGGCGCAGGATCCCGCCGCGGCCCGTGCCCTGCTCGCCACCACCTGGTCCACGGAGCGTGCCGAGGACCGGCTGATGTTCCTCGACTCCCTGCGCACCGGTCTCTCGTCCGACGACGAGACGTTCCTGGAGGAGGCCCTGTCCGACCGCAGCCGCAACGTCCGCTCCACCGCCGCCGAGCTGCTGTCGGCTCTGCCGGATTCGGCGCTCGCCCGGCGGATGGCGGCCCGGGCCACCTCCTGTGTGAACCCGGACCGTACGGGCGGCGAGGAGGCCATCGCCGTGGAGGCCCCGCACGAGTGCGACGCGGCCATGCAGCGCGACGGCGTGGCCCCGGTGCCCCCGTCGGGCCGGGGCGAACGATCATGGTGGCTAGGGCAGTTGGTGGAGGCGACCCCACTGACTGTCTGGCGGGAGAGGTTCGGCGGACGTGCCGCCCAAAAGGTCGTCGCCCTGCCCGTCGCCGACGACTGGGGCGCGGAACTGCACGCGGCCTGGTGCCGCGCTGCCGTACGCCAGCGGGATCCGGAGTGGGCGCGCGCCCTGCTGGGCGCCCCCTCGACACCTCCGGCGAGCGGTCCAGGAACGGCTTCCCTGGCCGAGCGTTCGAAGCTGCTCGCCATACTGCCCACGGCCGAACGGGCCGACTGGGTAGCCGGCTTCATCGCGGCGCACGGCTTGTCGGAGGCGTTCCAGCTGCTGGGCGTCTGCGCGGTCCCCTGGGCCGAGCCGCTCGGCCGCTCGGTGGTCGACGCACTGGACATCGCCCGGGACGCCGGCAGCTACCCATGGAGCTTCAGCGGGGTCATGGGGCTGGCCGAGCGCTGTCTCGACCCTGCGGAGGCGGACCGTCTCGAGGTGCTCACCACCACGCCGGACGAGCCGGAAGGTGCCTCGCCCGGTGCGGGTGGCTACTGGTCGGAGGCGTTCCGGAGGCTGGTCTCCACCCTGCGTCTGCGCGCGGCCATGGACGCGGAACTGGCGCAGGCAGCCTGACGGACCGAGCGCAGGGCAGCGCAGCGCATCGGGGCAACGCATCGGGGCAACGCATGACGAACCGAGCGCCGGACGCCGGGCCGGGGCACAGCAGGGCGTACCGGCAGCCGCGCGGCGCCCCGCTGCGGCTCCGGGCGGCCCCGCGCCGGCTCCCGGCCTCCCGGCTCCGGAGGAAGGCGTACTCAGGCCTCCGCGAGCCGGCACCGGGAAAAGTCGGCCTGCTCAGGCTCCAGCGGGCTGGCGGACGTTTGCGTTCACCCAGGCGACGATCGAAGCGGTCGTCGCACCCGGCGTGAAGATCTCCGCCACGCCCTGCTCCTTCAGCGGCGCGATGTCCGCCTCGGGAATGATGCCGCCGCCGAACACCTTGATGTCCTCCGCCTCGCGCTCCTTCAACAGCACGATGACCTTCGCGAAGAGCGTGTTGTGCGCACCGGAGAGAATCGACAGCCCGATCGCGTCGGCATCCTCCTGGATCGCCGTGTCCACGATCTGCTCGGGGGTCTGGTGGAGCCCGGTATAGATGACCTCCATACCCGCATCCCGCAGCGCCCGCGCGATCACCTTGGCCCCGCGGTCGTGGCCGTCGAGGCCCGGCTTCGCCACCACCACTCGGATCGGACCGGTCACACCCATCACTGCCTCCACATGCGTCTCCCGTGCCTGAAGGGCCGGGGATGTGAACGAACGTTATCCACAGCATCCCGCACGGCGTCGTTTCGCGGTGGACGGGGAGGGGGAAATCACACATTGGGACATGTTCGCCAAGCGTCGCTCCCCGCATCACACGGCCCACCGCCGCGCAGGGACTGTCGCACAGGGGAGCCGCAACGAGGTCGTCGTACCACCGCGCCGCCAGCCGCACGGCACGGTGGTACGACCCCCGGCCGACCAGGGCCGTCGCCACCTCCGCAGCGACACCCCGCGAGGGCGTACGGGGCAGGGAGCCGCCTCCCCCGCATGCCAGTGCAGGAGGTCGGCCATGAAGGTCCTGTCCTTCCTTCCCCTACTGATGCGCCAGTCGTGTCTGTATCCGAGCCGGCTGACATCGGCGCTGGTCAGAGCCACCGCACTGGAGCTGGTGATCCTCGCGGGACACCTCCTCATCTACCCCACCGGCATGACCCCCGAGCGCCGGCTCCCCACCGCCCCTCCCGGCCCCGGACACGAAGCCGGTCCCGAGAACGGTCCCGAAACCGCGGGTGACCGGCAGAGCCCCGGTCACCCGGACAGCCCTGGTCACCCGGACACCCCCCACGCCACTCTTTCGGCGACCGGAACCACCGCCCTCCCGGCCCGGTCCCTCGACCGGCCGCCCGTCGTCCTCCTGCACGGCTTCATCGACAACCGCTCGGTCTTCGTCCTGCTCCGCCGCTCCCTGGCCCGGCACGGCTGGCGCCATCTCGAGTCGCTGAACTACTCGCCCCTGACCTGCGACATCCGCACGGCGGCAGAGCTGCTGGACCGGCACGTCGAGGAGATCTGCGCCCGCACCGGACACACCGAGGTCGACATCGTCGGGCACAGCCTGGGCGGCCTGATAGCGCGCTACTACGTACAGCGACTGGGAGGTGACCGGCGGGTGCGCACCCTGGTCACCCTCGGCACGCCGCACGGCGGCACGGCCGCCGCCCCGCTGGCCGGTGCGCACCCGATCGTGCGCCAGATGCGCAGCGGCTCCCCCCTGATCGAGGAGCTGCGCCGGCCGGCCCCGGGCTGCCGGACACGGTTCATCAGTTTCTGGAGCGAACTGGACCGGGTCATGCTCCCCGTCGAGACAGCCTGCGTCGACCACCCCGACCTCGACGCGCAGAACGTGCGCGTGACCGGTATCGGACATCTCGCACTGCCGGTGCATCCCGCCGTCGCGGCCGCGATCCGTCAGGCACTCGAGTCCGACGACACGGTCATCGGCACCCAAGGGGCCTCTTCAGTCGCCTGACGAATAGAACAAACTTCGAACATAGGGCCAAGGCTGCTTCTCCAGTCCACCGAAAGGCGGCCGATTGCCCGTTTCCTGAGCGGACAGAACCTGCCGAAGATTGTCGTCGTCGCGTACCGCCGGGTACAGTCGCGGCCACTGCTCACCCTGGGTTCCCCCCACCGGACCCCGGAACAGGTCCTGCTGCCGAGGCGAGAGAGAAGTTGGTGAACGACCAGCACCCCCACGCCGGGTACGTCGGATACGACAGCCACTCCACCGGCAGCTTCGACACCGACCCGCTCTTCGGGACTCTTCCCGGTCATCACGACGGCAGTCACGAGACGTACGACAGCAGTTACACGGCTGCGTACGACAGCACCTACGGCGGCTACGGAAACGCGTATCCGGCAGAGCCGCAGAGCCACAGCGTCCCGTACGACCCCACCCAGTGGGACACCGGCGGACACCAGCAGGCTCAGCAGGCCCCGTACGACGCGTACGGCGCCCAGGCCCATCCGGCGCAGCAGACGTACGAGACCACCGCCACCTGGCTGCCCGACGGCGGGATTCCCCCGCAGGCCGGCGCGCCGGAGGCGACGGGCCAGTGGGACACCACCGGCTGGGACCACACGGGCCAGGCCGACCAGTGGGCGACGAGCGACACCGGCGCCTTCCCCACCACCACGTTCAGCGACACGTCCTACGCCACGGGCACCTACACGGCCCCGGCCTTCGAGACTCCCGGCTACGGGACCGGCGCCTACGAAACCGTCGACACCGGCGCGTACGACGCCACCGCCTGGAACACCGGCGCCACGCCCGAGAACACGGCGTACGCACCCGAACAGACGTCGTACCCCTCGTACGAACACCAGTCGGCGCCCTACGAGTCCTACGAGACGGCCGAGTTCAGCGCCCACGGCGCCGGGACCGAGGCCACGGAGTACGCCGAGTCCGCGGACTACGCGGACACCAACGGGTACACCGGGACCGCGGACTACGCCGAGACCGCCGAGTTCGCGGAGACCGCCGACTACACGGGCACCGGCACCGACGGGGCCCTGGAAGCCGACGAGCCCGACCCGGCCGCCGAGGCCACCGGCACCGCGCACTCCGCCGACGCACACGCCGACGGCGACACCGACATCCCCGCGGCCCGCACCTCCACCGCCCAGCGCCCCGTGGGCCGTTCGGCCCCGCGCGGCGGTGGCGGCAGCCGAGGCCGGCGCCGCACCCCCGCCAAGCGTTCCGCCCTCCTCACCGTCGCCGTCCCCTCCGCCTGCGTCATGAGCGTCGCCGGCATCGCCGCCGCCTCCGTGAGCGGTGTCGGTGGCGCCGACGAGCAGAAGGACGACACCACGACCGTGGCTGCCGCCGACCCGGGCACCGTCAAGCCCGTCGCGGCCAACAACAAGCTGGACACCCAGCTCGCCAACCTCAGCGCCGACGCGGAGAACTTCGCGGACCGTGCCAGCCGCACCCAGGAGCGCATCGACCTGAAGGAGCGGCAGGCCGCCGAGAAGAAGAAGCGCGAGGAAGAGGCCGCCCGCCGCGAGGCAGCGCGCCCCAAGTTCGTCCTCCCGGTCAAGCAGCACGGCCTCAGCGCGTACTACGGCCAGGCCGGAGTGAACTGGATGTCCGTCCACACGGGCATCGACTTCCCCGTCGCGTACGGCACCCCCGTGATGGCGGCGACCGACGGCACCGTGCGCACCCAGTGGAACAGCGCCTACGGGAACATGGCCATCGTCACCGCGGCCGACGGCACCGAGACCTGGTACTGCCACCTCAGCACCACGAAGATCCGTTCGGGCTCGGTCAAGGCCGGCGACGTCATCGCGTTCTCCGGGAACTCCGGGAACTCCACCGGCCCGCACCTGCACTTCGAGGTACGGCCCGGCGGCGGCTCGGCTATCGACCCGATGCCGTGGCTCCGCAGCCACGGCATCAACCCCAACTGATCAGAGCTTCTCGACCGGCGCGTACCGCAGGAGGAGCTTCTTCGGCCGCTCGTCCCCGAAGTCGACCGTCGCCTTCGCCTGGTCGCCGAACCCCTCGACCGCCGTCACCGTGCCCAGTCCGAACTGGTCGTGCGTGACGCGGTCCCCGACCACCAGGGTGACCACCGGCTTGTCCGAGGTGCGCCGGGTCGCGAAGCCCGAGGGCCCCGACTTGGAGCGCGACGAGGACAGCGACGACGTGATCCCCGACGTCGGTCCCGCCGGAGCCGCCATCGGCCCCTTGCGCTTCCAGTCCAGGTGCTGGTCCGGGATCTCCTCCAGGAACCGCGACGGCGGGTTGTACGAGGGCTGACCCCACGCACTGCGCATCGCGGCCCGGGTCAGGTACAGCCGCTCACGGGCACGCGTGATGCCCACATAGGCGAGCCGGCGCTCCTCCTCGAGCTCCTTCACCTGTCCCAGCGCGCGCATGTGCGGGAAGACGCCGTCCTCCATGCCGGTCAGGAACACGACCGGGAACTCGAGGCCCTTGGCGGTGTGCAGCGTCATCAGGGTGACGACACCGGAGCCGTCCTCGTCCTCGTCGGGGATCTGGTCGGCGTCGGCGACGAGCGCGACCTTCTCCAGGAACTCGGCGAGGGTGCCCGCGCCCTCCTCCTCCGCCCGCTCCTGCTCGAACTCGAGGGCGACGGCGGCGAGCTCCTGGAGGTTCTCGATGCGGGTCTCGTCCTGCGGATCGGTGGACGCCTGGAGTTCGGCGAGATAGCCGGTCCGCTCCATGACGGCCTCCAGCACGACCGCCGGTCCGGCGCCGGACTCCACGATCGTGCGGAGCTCCTCCATCAGCGTGTTGAACCGCTTCACCGCGTTGGACGAGCGGGCCGCCATGCCGTACGCCTCGTCGACGCGGCGCAGTGCCTGCGGGAAGGAGATCTTCTCGCGCATCGACAGGGCGTCGATCATCGCCTCGGCACGGTCGCCGATGCCCCGCTTCGGCACGTTGAGGATGCGGCGCAGCGGGACGGTGTCCTCGGGGTTGGAGAGGACCCGGAGGTAGGCCAGGACGTCCCTGACCTCCTTGCGCTCGTAGAAGCGCACTCCGCCGACGACCTTGTAGGGCAGCCCGACGCGGATGAAGATCTCTTCGAAGACACGGGACTGGGCGTTCGTACGGTAGAAGACGGCGACGTCGCCCGCCTTCGCGTCCCCGGCGTCCGTCAGCCGGTCGATCTCGTCGGCGACGAACTGCGCCTCGTCGTGCTCGGTGTCGGCGACGTAGCCGGTGATCCGGGTGCCGGCGCCCGCGTTCGTCCAGAGGTTCTTGGGGCGGCGGCTCTCGTTGCGCTCGATGACGGCGTTGGCCGCGGACAGGATCGTCTGCGTGGAGCGGTAGTTCTGCTCCAGCATGATCGTCTTCGCGTCCGGGTAGTCCTCCTCGAACTGGAGGATGTTGCGGATGGTCGCGCCGCGGAAGGCGTAGATCGACTGGTCCGCGTCACCGACGACGCACAGCTCGCCCGGGGCGTCGGCCTCGCCCGCCGGGCCCACCAGCTCGCGTACGAGGGTGTACTGCGCGTGGTTGGTGTCCTGGTACTCGTCGACCATCACGTGCCGGAAGCGGCGGCGGTAGTGCTCGGCGACATCGGGGAACGCCTGGAGCAGGTGCACCGTCGTCATGATGATGTCGTCGAAGTCCAGCGCGTTGGCCTCGCGCAGCCGCGCCTGGTAGAGCGCGTAGGCCTGCGCCAGCGTCTTCTCGAAGCCGTCAGCGGCCTGACCCGCGAAGGTCTCCTCGTCGATCAGTTCGTTCTTCAGGTTCGAGACCTTCGCCGTGAACGACTTCGGCGGATAGCGCTTCGGGTCGAGGTCCAGGTCGCGGCAGACCAGCGCCATCAGCCGCTTGGAGTCGGCGGCGTCGTAGATCGAGAACGACGAGGTGAAGCCGAGGCGCTTCGACTCGCGGCGCAGGATCCGCACGCACGCGCTGTGGAAGGTCATGACCCACATGGCGTTGGCGCGCGGTCCGACGAGCTGCTCGACGCGCTCCTTCATCTCGCCCGCGGCCTTGTTGGTGAAGGTGATCGCGAGGATCTGCCCCGGGTGCACCCCGCGCTCGGCCAGCAGGTGGGCGATCCGGTGCGTCAGCACCCGGGTCTTGCCCGAGCCCGCCCCGGCGACGATGAGCAGCGGGGAGCCCGCGTGCACGACGGCGGCGCGCTGCTCGGTGTTCAGCCCGTCGAGCAGCGCGGCGGAGTCGACGACGGGGCGCGGGGCGCCGTCGCGGTAGTAGGCCTCGCGCGGCGGTGGGGGACCGTCGAAGACGCCCCCGAAGAGGTCCTCCGGCACCGCTTCGGGTGCGTGGTCCTCGGGGGGTGGCGGGGGGCCCTCGTCCGCTTGCTGGAGGCCGGTCAGGAAACTGTCGTCAAAGAGGCTGCTCATCGCCTGACGAGTCTAGGCGGCCGCACCGACACCCCGGGGCCGCATTCCGCACGAGGGCCAGATCCGTGCGCGCACCGAGACGGATCGCCCACAGTGCGTAGGGATTCGGAGGCACTTCCCGCAATAGGACCGGTCAATCCAGAAAGGTCACGGAAATGTATCGGGCATATCGGCCATCAACCTTCACAGGGGCACCACGGGTTGGCTAGCGTGCTCCGACGGGTGACCGTTACCCCCTTGAGGCGAACCACGCCGCGCGGGCACCCTCGCTGAATCCGTCGCTCCCGCACGGGAGTCCGGAACCGGGGACCCACACGCAGCACCGGGGTGAATCGGTCCGTCCCGCTGGACCGTAGGGCAGCCTTCCGTTCCGCCCGAACCCGACAGCTAACCCGGTAGGCGGTCCACGGAAGGAGATGCCGGCCTTGGCGTCGCATCGCAAACCGCGCACCCGTGTGCGCACCAGCTCCCCCGCCGTCGGTCTCACGACGGCGGCGCTCGCGTCCGTCACCCTGCTCTCCACGCAGAGCGCGACGGCCGCCCCTGCGGAGCCCAAGCCCAGCATCGAGGAAGTGCAGAAGAAGGTAGACGACCTCTACCGCCAGGCGGGAACGGCGACCCAGCAGTACAACAAGGCGAAGGCGGCCTCCACCCAGCAGCGCTCCAAGGTCGACGCGCTCCTCGAGGCCGCGGCCAAGCGTGCCGACAAGCTGAACGAGACGCGCCGGGAACTGGGCAACTACGCGGCCGCGCAGTACCGCAGCGGAGCGATAGCCCCCACGGCCACGTTCTTCCTCGCGGACGACCCGCAGTCGTACTTCGACCAGGACCAGCTGATGGCCCGGATGACCAGCCAGCAGCAGAAGGCGGTCGCCGACTTCCGTACGCAGCAGAGCGAGGCGGCGACCAAGCGGGTCGAGGCGACGAAGAGCCTGCAGACGCTCACCGAGTCGCAGACCACGCTGCGCACCAGCAAGCAGCAGGTGCAGAACAAGCTGGCCGAGGCGCGCACCCTGCTGTCGGAGCTGACCGCCGAGGAGAAGGCACGGCTCGCGGAGCTGGAGCGCAAGAAGGAGGCGGAGGCCAGGCGCAAGGCGGAGGAGCTCGCGCGCCAGCAGGCCGCCGCCGCGAAGGCGGAGGCGGACCGGGCGGCGGACGAGGCCTCGAAGGAGGAGGCGGGCACCGGAACCGGCACCGGCACGGGCTCCGACAGCAGCTACGCGTCGAAGGCGGACAAGGTCCTGGCCTTCGCACGGGACCAGATCGGCAAGCCGTACGTCTGGGGGGCGACGGGCCCGTCCTCGTACGACTGCTCCGGGCTGACGCAGGCCGCGTGGAAGGCGGCGGGCGTCGACCTGCCCCGCACCACCTGGGACCAGGTCGAGGTGGGCACCCGGGTGGCCACCGCCGATCTGAAGCCCGGTGACCTGGTCTTCTTCTACGACGACATCAGCCACGTCGGCATCTACAAGGGCGACGGGATGATGATCCACGCGCCGAAGCCGGGCGCGAACGTCCGCGAGGAGTCGATCTACTACATGCCGATCTACGGCAGCGTGCGCCCGGCGTAGCACGGAGCGCACGGACGGAACTGCCTACGGGCCCGGCACGCACCGGGCCCGTAGGGCTGCCCGGTCAGGTCCAGAGTGTGGCGATGAAGATGTTGGCGACCGTCAGCCCGCCGACCGCCATGAAGACGCCCTTGTCGACCTTCTCCTCGTCGCGCTTCACATAGACGAGCGCCAGGATCACGACCAGGAGCAGCAGCTTGATGCCGATCTTGATGTTGTTCACCGGCTGGTCGTCGAGCTGGTTGAACCCGACCAGGGCGAAACCCGTGACGAGCATCATCAGCGCACCGTGCAGCATGGCGGGTCCGAACCGCGCGGCACCCTTCCCCATGGCCGTCATCTGAGTGAGGAACCCACCCAGCAGGGAGGCGATTCCGATGATGTGCAGGGCGACGAAGACATTGATGAGTACGTCCATGGCCGCAGCGTAGCGGCGGCCATATCACCAGTCTTCAGCTAGGTACTAATTCCTTATGAGTTCGCTCTCGACCCGTGCGAATTGCCCGACAACAGCTGGTTTTTCCGGTCATTTGCGTTGATCGAAACGTCACATTGGGGCAATAGCTGTCATTACGACTCTTCCTCGTGCCTCGGGTTTAGCGTCCCTCCCA
This sequence comes from Streptomyces sp. NBC_00683, assembly GCF_036226745.1. Classification (NCBI taxonomy): domain Bacteria; kingdom Bacillati; phylum Actinomycetota; class Actinomycetes; order Kitasatosporales; family Streptomycetaceae; genus Streptomyces; species Streptomyces sp. NBC_00683. The sequence continues at coordinate 3,502,800 of NZ_CP109013.1, forward strand.
GGTGACCGATTCTTCACCGCCGTCCCCGTACCGGGCGGCACCCCGGTCACCCCGCCGGGTTCCGGTGGCGGGCCACTCCCCCTGTGGTGGCCCGGCACCGGTATCCGGCGGGCCCGCCGGATACCCCCCGACGGGCAGTCGAACGGAAGGACCCGCGCCCCCGTGGCCGTCCCACGCAAAGCCGCTCACCGCAAGCCCAAGCAGCGTCCGTTCACCGGGCCTGCTGCCCGCACCGCAGCCACCCTGGCCCTCGCCGGGGCGGCTACCGCGACCGCCTTCGAGGGCGCCGCCCAGGCCGAGCCCCAGCTCACCCCGGCCCAGGTGAAGTCCAAGGTCGACCGGCTGTACCACGACGCCGAGGTCGCCACCGAGAAGTACAACGGCGCGAAGGAGAAGGCGACCGCCACCGCCGAGTCCCTGGACGCCCTGCGCGACGAGGCCGCCCGCAGGACGGAGCGCCTCAACACCGCGCGCAACGCCCTCGGCTCGTTCGCCGCCGCGCAGTACCGCAGCGGCGGCCTCGACCCCGCCGTCCAGCTGGCCCTCTCCTCCGACCCCGACCAGTACCTGGAGCGCGCCTCCTACCTGGACCGGGCCGGGGACCGGCAGGCCGGCGCGGTCAACGGAGTCCGCAGGCAGCTCACCGAGATCGCCCAGCTGCGCGCCCGGGCCGACGAGGAGCTCGCCGCACTCGCGGACCGCCAGGCCGAGCTGAAGAAGCACCGGACCGCGGTCCGCACCAAACTGGCCGACGCCCGCAAGCTCCTGGCCACCCTCACGGCCGCCCAGCGCGCCGACTACGAGCGCTCCGCCGACGCCCAGCACGGCGGCACCGGCGTCCGGGCCGACCGCAGCACCCCGCGCGGCTCCGTCAGCGCCCCCAACGCCCGTGCCGCGCAGGCCGTCGACTTCGCGTACGGGGCACTCGGCAAGCCCTACGTCTGGGGCGCCACCGGCCCGTCCTCCTTCGACTGCTCCGGCCTCACCCAGGCCGCCTGGCGCGCCGCAGGTGTCTCGCTGCCCCGCACCACCTACACGCAGATCAACGCCGGCAGCCGCGTCTCCCGCTCCGAACTGGCCCCGGGTGACCTGGTCTTCTTCTACTCGGGCGTCACACACGTCGGGCTGTACATCGGCGGCGGACAGATGATCCACGCCCCGCGCCCCGGCGCGCCGGTCCGCATCGCACCGATCAGCGAAATGCCTTTCGCGGGAGCGACCCGGGTGGCATAGGCTCCGCGCCGACCGGCCCAGCGAGAGAGAGAAGGCTCCCCGTGCCGATGGACACCGACGTCCAGAACTACGCGCGAACGCTCACCCTCCGCTCCCCCGACCACTACCGGGTGGGCCCCTTCACGGTGCGCCACAACCCGGGCTGGGAACTGAAGTACGCCAACTACGCCATCCCCGACCAGGGCGCCGAGCCCACCGCCGGGGACATCGACGACCTCGTCGCGGCATTCCGCGAGCGGAACCGGCTGCCGCGCCTGGAATACCTGCCCTCCTGGGCCCCTGCCGTCGAACCGGCCCTGCTGGCCGCCGGCTTCACCGTGGAGAACCACGCCCCCGTACTGGCCTGCACGCCGGCCGGTCTCCTGCCGCCGAAGCCGGTGGACGGGCTCCGCATGGCCGAACCCGTCACCGACGCGGAGTTCACCGCGGCCGCCGCGGTCCAGCACACGGGCTTCGGTGGCGAAGGCGGCCCCGACGAGGGCGAGATCGCCTGGCTGCGCGCCGCGGTGGCCGGCAACGGCGTCGCGGCGCTGGCCCTGCTCGGCGACGAGCCCGCCGGAGCGGGCGGCTGCTCGGTCCCCGTCGACGGCATCAGCGAACTGGCCGGCCTCGCAGTGTCCGACGCCTTCCGTCGCCGGGGCATCGGCGCCGCGCTCTCGGCCTGGCTGACCACGACGGCCTTCGAACGCGGCTGCTCCACCGTCTGGCTGGAGCCGGGGAGCCCCGAGGTCGAGCGGATCTACGCGGGCATCGGCTATCGCAGGATCGGCGAGAAGACCAACATCTCGCTCGCGGCGGAAGCCCGCTGACCCGGACCGGTCGCCTCAGACCAGCCGCCGTGCCGTCGCCCACCGCGTCAACTCGTGCCGGTTGGACAGCTGGAGCTTCCGCAGCACCGCCGAGACATGCGACTCGACGGTCTTCACCGAGATGAACAGCTGCTTGGCGATCTCCTTGTACGCGTAACCGCGTGCGATCAGCCGGAGCACCTCGCGCTCGCGCTGCGTCAGCCGGTCCAGGTCCTCGTCCACCGGCGGCGCGTCCGTCGAGGCGAAGGCGTCGAGGACGAAACCGGCCAGCCGCGGCGAGAACACCGCGTCGCCGTCCTGCACCCGGAAGACCGAGTCGACCAGGTCGGCGCCGGTGATGGTCTTGGTGACATAGCCGCGCGCTCCGCCGCGGATGACACCGATGACGTCCTCCGCGGCGTCCGAGACCGACAGCGCCAGGAAACGCACCGGGTTCTCCACGGCACCCATCATCGGTGCGCAGCGCCGCAGGACCTCGACCCCGCCGCCGCCCGGGAGGTGGACGTCCAGGAGGACGACCTCGGGGCGGGTCGCGGTGATCACGGTGACTGCCTGGTCGACGTCCGCGGCCTCGCCGACGACCTCGACCCCGGTCTCCTCGGTGCGGCCGATCTCGGCCTGGACCCCGGTGCGGAACATCCGGTGGTCGTCGACGAGCACGACCCGTACCCGGCGCTCCGGGCCCCCGGCAGCTTCGGTGTTCTCGGTCATTGGCTCGCCCTTTCCATCTCCAGCTCGACTTCCGTGCCCCCGCCGGGCACCGAACGCAGTCGCGCAGTACCGCCGTTGCGCTGCATCCGGCCGATGATTGATTCTCGTACGCCCATCCTGTCGCCCGGGACGGAATCCAGGTCGAATCCCGGTCCCCGGTCCCGTACGGAGACGAAGACCGTGCGGCCCTCGACCTCCGCGAAGACCTGGACGGCGCCGCCCTCGCCACCGTACTTGGCGGCGTTGACCATTGCCTCGCGTGCGGCCTGCATCTGGGCCGCCAGCTTCTCGTCGAGCGGGCAGTCGCCGACGACGACGACCTCCAGCGGGACCCCGTGCTTGTCCTCCACCTCGGCGGCGGCACGCTTGACCGCCTCGGCGAGCGTCTCGGGCTCGTCGTCCTCGTCCTTGCCGGTGCCCTCCGGGTTGTACAGCCAGTTGCGCAGCTCGCGCTCCTGCGCGCGGGCGAGCCTGCGGACCTCGCCGCCGTCGTCCGCGTTGCGCTGGATCAGGGTGAGGGTGTGCAGGACGGAGTCGTGGACATGGGCCGCGACCTCGGCGCGTTCCTGGGCCCGGATGCGCATCAGGCGTTCCTCGGAGAGGTCCTGCGTCATCCGCGCCAGGTAGGGGCCCGCGAGCAGCGCGATGCCGGTCAGTACGGCTATGGCGGCGGTCAGCACGTTGCCGAGCTGGGCCGCCGAGCCGCGGACCACCATGAACACGGCAAGACCGAGCCCGACGAGGGCGACGCCCGCCAGGCCACGGGCCAGGTGCAGCACACGGCGGCGGCGGCCCACCTCGATCCAGCGGGCCCGGCGCGCGTTGTCGGCCTGGCGCCACACCAGGACGGAGCCCGCGCCGATGAGGAGCGTCGGCCAGATGTAGCGGTCGGCCTTGCTGCCCATGTCGACGTTGCCGACGAAGATCATGGCGCCGATGAGCAGCGCGACCAGGGCGAAGACCTGGCCCTTGTCGGGCTTGCGGAGTCTGCGCCGACCGTCCGGGGCCGTCTCGAACACGGAACGCGTCGCCTCGACCCCGCCGATGCCGAGCGGGACGACGATCCAGAACACGGCGTAGAGCAGGGCGCCGAGGCCGTTCGCGAAGAACAGTCCGAGGAAGACGAACCTGACCCAGGCGACGGGCAGCCCCAGATGACCGGCGAGCCCGCGCGCGACGCCGCCGAGCAGGCGCCCGTCGGCGCTGCGGTACAGCTTGCGCACCGGCGGCTCCTCCGGGGCCGGGGTGTGGGAGCTTGCGGCTCGGGTCGTGGCGGCTGGCATGGACCGATGGTCACACGGCCGGGCGGGTCGTGGCATCAGGGTCGACCCCGGAGGCGACCCTGATGCCCGCGCCTCCGGATCCCTCCGCGAAGCTCCCTGAGGGGTGCCCGGGAGCAATATCAGGGATCGGCCAGGGTCGTCGCGGGTCCCACAAGGGCGTACGGACCGTCACCATGGAGCCATGACCGTTCCCCAGGACGCCGCCCCCGGCGTCGCGCCGCCACCCGAGCCGAAACCGCAGCTGCGGCGCAGCCCGCGGCAGAAAGTGGTGGCCGGGGTGTGCGGCGGGCTCGGCCGGTACTGCGACGTGGACCCGGTGATCTTCCGGATCGTGCTCGGTGTCCTCGCGGTGACCGGGGGCATCGGGCTCATCTTCTACGGCTTCGCCTGGCTCCTGCTCCCCGTGGAGGGCGAGGAGGAGAACGAGGCGCGCAGGCTGCTGTCGGGCCGGGTCGAGGGTGCGTCGCTGATAGCGCTGCTGCTCGCGCTGGTGGGCTGCGGGCTGCTCCTGTCGATGCTGCACAACGGCGGGATGCTGGCGTTCGCCGCGATGCTGTCGCTGGCCGTCATCGGCTTCTCCGTATGGACACAGCACCGCAGGACGGCGGCGCCGGAGGATCCGCCGGGCTCGGCCGCGGCGCAGACGCCGGGAGGCGCGGCTCACGCCGCCGGGCACGGGGCACCGCCCGAGGTGAAGGCGCCGCCGACACCGGGGTCCCCGTCGTGGTGGCGGGATCCGATCGTCAAGGACGGCACTTCGGGGCCGGTCGGTCCCGGCTATCTGTGGGGTCCGGCGGACGCGGTGCTCGGCCCGGCCGACCGCGGCAGGCGCAGGGCGACCGCGGACGCGCCCTACCGCGCCCCCTACCGTCCGCCGGGGACCCGGGGCCCGCGGTCGATCGGCGGTCTCGTCTTCCTGCTGGCGCTGGTCGCGGGCGGTCTGGGAACGGGGCTGAGCTGGGAGACCCAGCCGCTGGGGACGAGCCTGCAGTTCGGGCTCGCCGCCGCGCTCGCGGTGTTCGGTCTCGGACTGCTGGTCGCCTCGGTCCTCGGCCGGACCGGGTTCGGCACGATCATGCTGGCGATGGTGACGGCGGGGCTCCTGGCGGGTGCGGCGGCCCTCCCGAAGGACATCAGCACCGAATGGGTCCGCCAGCAGTGGCGTCCGGCCTCGGTCGCGGCGGTCCAGCCCCGGTACGAGCTGGGCACCGGGGTCGCACGGCTCGACCTCTCGCGGATCGTCGTCCCCGAGGGCGATGTCCTGCGCACCGGCATCGGGGTCGGGGCGGGCCGTGCGCTCGTCGTCGTACCGAAGGGGATGACGGTGAAACTGCACGCCGAGGCCGGCCTCGGGGACATCCAGCTGCCCTCCGAATCCCGCGAGGACGTGGACGTCGCCCCGAGCAGGCAGACGAGGCAGACCCTCGGGCCGGTCAGGGGCAGCAAGCCGGCCGGGACCCTCGAACTGAGCATGGAAGTCGGCATCGGACAGCTGGAGGTCACCCGTGCTGCGTCATGAGATCCGGCCCGGCCGCGCGGTGGCGGGCGTCGTCATGCTCGCCCTGGCCGGCGCCTACACGGCGGACGCGGCGGGGGCGTGGGCGGTCCCGTGGGTGTTCTTCTTCCCGGTGTTCTTCGGGGGCCTGTGGCTTGCCGCGACCGTGACGTGGGTGAGCTACCGGCTGCGTCGCCGCCGGGACGTGAGGAAGGCGTCGGCGGAGAACTCGGCCGCGCCCGCGAGCAGCAGCGGCAGCCAGGCCATGAGGTAGATCAGGTCGTTGCCGTAGTAGTACGGCTCGGTCTGCCAGCTCACGGTGAGCCACAGGCTCAGCGAGATCAGCGCACCGCCGAGGGCCGCGAGTCGGGCCCACAGCCCCACGAGGGTGCCGAGGCCGACGGCGAGCTCGCCGATCGCGATGGCGTAGCCGAAGCCTTCGGGGCTCTTCAGCGCCAGGTCGACGAGGGCCGGGATCGCGGAGGTGTCGCGCACCCCCTCCATCAGCTGCCCGATGGAACCGTCGCCGCTCGCCGACATGAAGGCGCTGTCGGTCAGCTTGTCGAGCCCCGCGTAGATGAAGGTGACCCCGAGAAAGATCCGCAGGGGCAGCAGCGCGTACTGTCTCGCCCGCTCCCGGAGGCTCCTCGGCTCGTTCAGACCGTATGAACCGCCGCCGTAGCCATGCATGACCGCTCCGCCTTCCGTTGGCCCGTCAACCAGACCATACGTACGCCGTGAACGGGCTGCTCACCAGGGTTGCGACTCAGTCCGTGACGTCGATCGGGCAGGGGTTGGTCTCCACACCCGCCGCGGTGACGACCTGGACGTCCACGATGCCCGGTTCGACCTCCACCGGCACCGGCACGGTGAGCACCGTGTCGGACGGGTTGGCGAAGCCTCCGGCGACCGGGATCAGCGGCACGTGTACGTGCACCCGGCCGATCCTGACGACCACGCGCGCGAGCCGGTCCGGGCTCCCCGCCCCGGGCGGTACGAAGCCCGCTCCGCGGATCTCGATGTCGTCGCCGGTACGGATCGGGGCGTCCAGGTCTCCGGCTTCCCGGGCCCTCACGACCGACAGGATGACCGGTCGGCCGCCCTCGGCGTACTTCCCGGAGAAGTACGTCGCCGCGGAGACGGCCACCAGGATCGCCAGGCCCCACGGGAGGTCGGGCAGTTGCTCCGGGCGGCGGGCGAGGCGGACCGCGGCGAAGAGCACGGCGACGGCGCTGACGAGCACGTACTGCACATCGGTGAAGCTGCCGCGGCCGGAGTCGTCGGTGAGCAGATCGGCGGCCCGCGGCCGGTCGGCGCGCAGCTTCTGCAGCCGCTGTCCCAGGACGCGTACGGTCACCACCCGGCGTACGAGGACGGCGACGGCGCACACCAGCGCGAGCACGGTCAGCACTCCGGCCGAGCGCACCAGGTCCAGGCCCTCGATCAGTTCGTCGCGGTCGCCGTGGTCGGATGCGCCGGCCAGTTGGAGGGCCAGGACGAGCACGGCGAAGACGGCGAGCAGCACCCAGGACGCGGCGACCGTGCGCGAGGTGGAGAGCCGGTTGTCCTCGCCGATCAGCGGGGCGAGGAGGCCGCCGCGGGGCCGGTGGAGCCGGGCGGCGGCGGTCAGCAGGCCCGCGGTGACCAGTCCGGCGACCAGACCTGCGGTGCGGGCGGTGGACCAGCCGGCGCCGATGGCGGTGACGGCCTCACCGATGACCAGCAGCGCGACACCGCCCCAGACGGCGACCAGGGTGCGCTGCCAGACGACGTGGAGCCAGGCGTCACCGGCCTCGCGGCTGCGTTCGGCGACCGTGCGCGCGGACTCGGTCAGCTCGTCCGACACCCACTGCCGGGATGCCGACGCGGACTGCGCGACCCCTGCGGGCAGGCCCTTGCCGGCCGCCAGCTCATCGCGTTTGGCGAGGAAGGCCGCCACCGCGCGCCGGTGTCCTTCGCGTGCTCCGTGCGGGCAGTCGCCGCACGTACAGCCACCGCCGTGCGTGCTGCTCGTCCTCGCCTCGTCCAACGCCACGGGGAACGCCGCCCTTTCCTGCACCGGTACAACCAACTCGCCTGTGATTTCTGCGAATTGTGCCGTACAGGGCGGGCCCGTCCCGCATCGGGGCGGGCTGCGCGTACATGTCGTCCACATGTACGAATGTCAGGTGCTGAGTACAAGGTACGCAAGGCCCAGCGTTCCGCGGTATCCGCCGTAGTAATCGGTGCGGCGGGCGTCGACGGCCGCGGTCACCTCCCCGTGCAGGGGATGCCCGGGGTTGGCCAGCGCCCACCGCTCGCCCCGTCCGATATTGGCGGTCGACTCGAAGAGGTCCCATTCACGCTGATCGGCGACGGTGACCTGCAGCGGCCGCAGACCGGCGGCCTCCGCCTGCCGGACCAGGCCGAGGAGCGAGCCGAAGTCGCCCGGCTCGGCGCCCAGCCCCTCCAGCGCGGCCGCCGAGGGCTCCCGCTCCCAGAACCCGTCCCCGAACAGCACCCGCCCACCCGGCCGCACGGCGGCCCGCAGCGCCTTGAGCGCCTCGGGGGTGCCGCCGGGCCAGGCGTGCGAGGAGCCGATGCAGACGGCCAGATCGTAACCGTCCCCCGGAAACTCGGCCGCGGACACCTCGTGGAACCGCACCCGGCCGGTGAGCCCCCGCTCCCCCGCCAGGCGCTGTCCGCGCGCCACGGCGTCCGGGTCGGTCTCGACACCGTCCCCGGTGGAGCCGGGCGCAGCCGCCACGAGACGCATCAGCAACTCGCCCCAGCCACTGCCGAAGTCCGCGATCCGCGCCCCCGGGACGGGATCGCAGACGGCGATCAGCCGGGCGGCGTGCTCCTCGGACAGCGGGGTGTTCCAGGTGAGCCGGTCGTTTCCCGGGGCGGACATGAGGGCGCGGACTTCGTCGGCAGACATAGGCGCGGATCCTGCCACGGCTGCGGCGGGCCCTGCCACCGGTTTCCGGCCGGGAAGTCCGGGAAAGTGGCGACGCCGCCACCCCGAGGGGCAGCGGCGTCGGCACGGGGTCCGGGTGGGACTACTCCCACTCGATCGTCCCCGGGGGCTTGCTCGTCACATCGAGGACGACACGGTTCACGTCGGCGACCTCGTTGGTGATGCGGGTGGAGATCTTCGCCAGCGTCTCGTACGGCAGACGCGACCAGTCGGCCGTCATGGCGTCCTCGGAGGACACCGGGCGCAGCACGATCGGGTGGCCGTAGGTGCGGCCGTCACCCTGGACGCCGACACTGCGGACGTCCGCGAGGAGGACCACCGGGCACTGCCAGATGTCGCGGTCCAGGCCGGCCGCGGTCAGCTCCTCGCGGGCGATGGCGTCGGCCTCGCGCAGCAGGTCGAGCCGCTCCTTGGTGACGTCGCCGACGATACGGATCCCGAGGCCGGGGCCCGGGAACGGCTGCCGCTGGACGATCTCCTCCGGCAGCCCGAGCTCCTGGCCCACCATCCGGACCTCGTCCTTGAACAGCTGGCGCAGCGGCTCGACGAGCTGGAACTCGATGTCGTCGGGGAGGCCGCCCACATTGTGGTGGGACTTGATGTTGGCGGTGCCGGTGCCGCCGCCGGACTCGACGACGTCCGGGTAGAGGGTGCCCTGGACGAGGAAGGCGACCTCGGGGCCGTCCTCCTGGAGGATCTCCAGCTGGGCCTGCTCGAAGACGCGGATGAACTCGCGGCCGATGATCTTCCGCTTCTGCTCCGGGTCGGACACACCGGCCAGGGCGTCGAGGAAGCGCTTCTCCGCGTCGACGACCTTCAGCTTCGCGCCGGTCGCGGCGACGAAGTCCTTCTCGACCTGCTCGGTCTCGCCCTTGCGCATCAGGCCGTGGTCGACGTACACGCAGGTGAGCTGGGAGCCGATGGCCTTCTGCACGAGGGCCGCGGCGACCGCGGAGTCCACGCCGCCGGAGAGGCCGCAGATGGCACGCTTGTCGCCGACCTGCTCGCGGATCAGGGCGATCTGCTCCTCGACGACGTTGGTGGTCGTCCAGGTCGGCTCGATGCCCGCACCCCGGTAGAGGAAGTGCTCCAGGACCTGCTGGCCGAAGGTCGAGTGCATGACCTCCGGGTGGTACTGGACGCCGTACAGCTTCTTCTCGTCGTTCTCGAAGGCGGCGACCGGTACGACGTCCGTGGACGCGGTGACGGTGAAGCCCTCGGGGGCGGCGGAGCAGGCGTCGCCGTGCGACATCCACACCGACTGCTCCGTGGGCGTGCCCTCGAAGAGGGTGGAGCCGGCCTTGGAGACGGCGAGCTGGGTACGGCCGTACTCGCGGGCGCCGTTGTCGTCGACCGTGCCGCCGAGCGTGGTGGCCATCAGCTGGAAGCCGTAGCACATGCCGAAGACCGGGACCCCGGCCTCGAACAGCGAACGGTCGAGGCTGGGCGCGCCCTCCGCGTACACCGAGGACGGACCGCCGGACAGGATGATCGCGCGGGGGTTCCTGGCCAGCATCTCGGCCACCGGCATCGTGGACGGGACGATCTCGCTGTAGACCCGGGCCTCACGGACGCGGCGGGCGATGAGCTGGGCGTACTGGGCGCCGAAGTCGACAACCAGAACCACGTCGGTGGTGGTGTCGGGGGCGGCGGGGGGCGCTGCTGGCACGGGGCGGCCTTCCGGCGGTGGAGAGGGGGTCGGTCCTCCCAATTCTACCGGCCGTGGGACCACGCCCTGCCGGGCTCCCGTCTCACCATCCGGGCCCGGCGTGGACCCGGCCCGCGGACGGGGTCCATACTTGCCCCCATGCGTCAGCACACGACCTTCGTCTTTACCTATGGCACCCGGCCCGCCGGCTGCCATGGTCGTGCTGCTTGAGCAACTGACAAGCAACGTTCCAGGCGCCCCGGGCCGACAGGCCCGGGGCGTTCTGGCGTTCCGGGCCTGTCGCTCCGGGGGGCCGCACCCCACCAGGAGTCACGGATGAACAGCACCGCACCCACGAAGACGGCCGCCGAGCGGACCGGCGCGCACACCGACGAGGCCGCCTCCCTGATCGGTGGCGCCCGGACCCGCATCGACGCCCTGGACGACCGGATCATCGGTCTCGTCCAGGAACGGATGGCCGTCTCCGCGGTCATCCAGGAGGCCCGGATCACCTCCGGGGGCCGCCGGGTGAACCTCTCCCGCGAGATGGACGTCCTCAGCCACTACAGCGACGCGCTGGGCAGGCCGGGGACGGCGCTCGCCATGACGCTGCTGGAGCTGTGCCGCGGCCGGGTGTGAGGCCCGGGAAGGCTGTACGGCCGTATCTGCGTTCGGGCCCGGTCTCACCCGTACGGCGCGTGACCGGGCCCCGTGCCGCTTCGTTGGTCCGTGTGTCCGTGCCAGCCAGGCTCGGCAGCGGTAGGAAACCACGCGTGGCTCCGCCGGGATGTGTGACGTACTGCAGGTACGTCGTGGGACCACACCCCGGCGCGCGTGACCGGTCGGCAGGGGACAGCAGCCCGGTCACCCCAATTGCGGCCGGCCCCGGGGACGCCCGGGACCGGCCGCCCTCGGACCGGCAGCGGTGCCGGTCCGGAGAAAAGGCCCTAGCCCCGCTCGGCGCGGCGCCGGGACGTCGCGTACAGCACTCCGCCGGCGGCCAGGGCGACGGCTGCCGCTCCCGAAGCCATCAGCGCGACGGAACCGGTGGAGGCGAGACCGCCGTCGTTGTCCGCCGACGCGGCGCCGGACGTTCCGGTGGAACCCGAGGCCGACGAGGTGGACGAGCCACCCGTCGTCCCGGACGTGGAGCCGGTCGTTCCGCCGGTCGTGCCCTCCGTGGAGCCGCCCGTCGTGTTGGTGCCGCCCGTCGTGCCGCCGGTGTCCTCGGAGCCCGGGTCCTCGCCGTTCAGGACCATCTGCGCGGTGTTGTTGCCCGGGGCCGGGTCGAACGGCAGGTCGGGGTCGCTCAGCCACGTGTTGCGGACGTCGACCTTGCCGGCGGAGCCAGGGATCACCTCAGTGATCTTCAGGTCGAAGGGCAGTGAGATCTCGGCCCCGTCGCGGACGGTCATCGCGGAGTCGCAGACGTAGCGCGGCGCTCCGAGCTGCTCCTCGCGGTACTTGCCCGCAGCCGTCACCCCCTGGCAGGAGTCCGGCTTCCCGGTGACCTCGGCGCCCCGGGGGACGGTGAGGTCGACCGTGGCGACGGGCTCACCGGAACGGATGTTGCCGATCCAGGCAGGTCCGTCGTTACGGAAGCCGATCCTGGCCGTGACGGTCTCGCCCACCGAGCCCGCGCCCTTGCCGCCGGTCGCCACGAAGTCGGCGGTGTTCTCCGTACGGAAGTCGGCTTCCTGCTGGTTGTCCCAGGGGTTGAGGTCGCCGCTGCGGGCGGAGGACGTGACCTTCTTCAGTGCCAGCTGCGGGCCGGTGCCCCGGGTGAAGGGCGCGCCCGCGCGCTGCGCGGAGCGCTGTGCGGCGCTGTCCTCGTTGATGCGGTAGATGAAGGTGTCGTAGTACGCGCGCTCGGTCGCCTTGACGGACAGCGGGACCGCCAGCGTGTACGTGGCGCCCGGCTCGTAGGAGCCCTCGACCGAGCACAGGGCGGTGGACCAGGCGAAACCGTCCTGCGGCTCCTCCCCGGCCTCCCCGTTGTACTCGCAGTTGGCGTAGCGCTCGGGGATCTCCAGGCCGCGCGAGTACATCAGGGTCAGCAGGACGCCGTCGGCGGCCGTCGTGCCCCGGTTGGCGAACGTGATCGGGGCAGGCTGTACGTCACCCGGCTCGAGCTGCTGCTTGAAGGGGAGCTGCTTCATGACGAGGTCGGGACCGCCGATCGTCACCTTCGTGGAGAACGGGACGAAGGTGACCCCGTCCGCCGAGCCGGTCACCTCGATGGTGCCCGACGCACCGTCCTTGCCGCCCTCGGCCGCGGTGAGGTCGAAGTCGGCGATGGTGCTGAGCCCGGCGTACACGCCGTAGTCGTGGCAGACGGCCGTGGCACCGGTGATCTCGCAGTCCGCACCGGTGTCCTCGGCGATGTCGATGTCGGCGATGCCCGCGATCCCGCTGAGGTCGAGGGTGTAGGTCACCTCTCCCTGGTAGCCGTCCTCGTCCTGGACCGGGTTGCTGACGGTGAAGCCGAGCGAGGTCTTCTGCGGGGACCCGGTCGCCGGGTACGGGTGCAGGGCCGTTTCGGCCGGACCGCCGAGCGTGAACGCGGGGTCGGCGGCCTGCGCCGGTGCGCCGACGGCGAGCGATCCGGCTGCGAGCAGCCCGGCGGCGGCAAGGCCGCCTGCGGTTCGGCGCAGCGCAGTTCTCGGGGAAAGGCGTGTCATCGCGGACCTCTGGGATGGGATCGACAGGTGCTGTGCAACTGCTGTGGGGCAGCACGAGTTCGACCGCGCAGCCGTACGAAGAGTTGCGCTGGACAAGATCACGGATTGGGCACGAGGGGCGCATGTGGCGAGCGACACATAAAGATTCTGTGAAACGGGGGACAACCATCGGGCCGCATCGCAGGTCATGGATGGCGAACACACAGGCTATTTCCGTGCCCCACAACGGCAGGCCCGTTCTCCATTCTTCTTTCGCCGTACCGCAGCCCGCGCGGTACAACGGACTTGCTGAGGCCTTCATGAAGCTTCGCCGCACCATGGCACTCGCTGCTGCCACCGCCGTCATCGCGCCGGTCGTCGTGCTCTCCGCACCGGCCGCTTTCGCCACGGACACGACGCCGACCCCGAGCGCGACCGAGTCGGTGACCACCGCGCCGTCCGAGACCGCGTCGGCCGGGACCACCGAGTCCGCTTCCCCGTCCGCGACGACGTCTCCCGACGCCACCGAGACGGCCACCACCTCCCCGAGCCCCTCCGTGTCGGAGACGACCTCGGCGACCCCGTCGGCCACCCCGACCCCGACCGCCTCGAAGACCGAGGACACGGAGGAGCCGGACGAGGACGGGTACTGCAACCCGCGCCCGCTGAAGCTCTCCATCAACGGTCTCGCCGGCAAGATCGCCCGGGGCAGCGGCTGGGACACCTTCAAGTTCAACGTCTACAACAACTCGAAGAAGACCGTGAAGAACGTGTGGTTCTTCGCGGGCGCGTCGTCCGACAAGGCCGGCGACCACCTCTTCACCACCAAGCAGGTCCACCTCCAGGCCCTCAACGAGGACACGGGCACCTGGGAGGACCTGAACGAGGAGGGCGTCTCGACCGGCTACGTCGGCGAGACCGACGAGATCAAGCCCGGGTACGAGGTCGACATATCCCTGCGCATCAAGGTGCAGGCGACTGCCCCGGTCGGCGCCGGCTTCAGCCTCGGCGGCGGACTCGTCTTCGGCGAGGAAGAGGACCTGCCCTGCTTCACGGACGTCGCGTACAAGTTCCAGATCGTGAAGGCCGGTGACGAGGACGGCACGAAGCCCCAGGAGGGCGGCAAGGTTCCGGCCCCGGCCGAGAAGCCTGCCGACGCGGACGCCGGCAAGGTCACGGGCAGCCTCGCCGAGACCGGTTCCTCGTCCTCCACGCCGATGTTCGCCCTCGCGGGCGGCGCGGCCGTAGTGCTCGGTGCGGGCGCGATGTTCATCGTGCGGCGCCGTAAGAACGGTGACGCCGCCGCGTAAGCGCGTCACCGGTCGAACGTGAGGGGCTGCACTCGGAGGGGGGTGCAGCCCCTTGGCGTTCCCGGACCGACGCTTCGCAGGCGCTCAGGCGCTCAGGCGCTCAGGCTTCGGACGCGGTCGCCTTCGGCGGCACCACGGGAATCCCCAGGAACGGGAGTTTCAGCGCGCCGAACGCCTCCTCGGGCACCGCGGGCGCCTTCGGCTCGACCGCGGACAGCCGCGTGTACGCCTCGCCCTGTGCCGGCCGTGGGTCCGTCTCGCCCTTGTTGGGCCAGAAGGACATGGCGCGCTCGGCCTGCGCGGTGATGGTCAGCGACGGGTTGACGCCCAGGTTGGCGGAGACCGCCGAACCGTCGACGACCGAGATGCCGGGGTGTCCGTACACCCGGTGGTACGGGTCGATGACGCCCTCCTCGGCGCTCGCCCCGATCGCGCAGCCGCCCAGGAAGTGCGCGGTGAGCGGAGTGCCCATCAGCTCCCCGATGTTCGATCCGGGGAAGCCGTTGATCTCCTCGGCCAGCAGCGTGGCGCCCTGCGTCGCCTCGGCGATCTGCGTCGGGTTGGGCGCGCCGTGTCCCTGCCGGGCGGTGAGCAGGCCCTTTCCGATGCCGCTGGGCTTGCGGTACGCGGTCAGCGAGTTGTCCAGCGACTGCATGACGAGACCGATGATGGTCCGTTCCGACCAGCGCCGGTTGGAGAGCGAACGCGCCGCCAGCGTCGGGTGCTTGACCATGTTGCCGAGCCAGCCCAGCACCCGGTGGGTGCTGTAGGGGACCTGGAGGATGGTCAGCGCGCCCATCGCGTTGGAGCCCTTGCCGTAGCGGACGGGCTCGATGTGGGTGTTCTCGTCGGGGTGGATCGACGAGGTGATGGCGACACCCTTGCTGAAGTCGGCCTTCGCGATGCCGTGCTTCTTGCGGTAGCGGCGGTCGCTGGTCTGCGCGCCCACCAGCCCCTCGGAGTTGGTCCGGGTCAGCTCGCCGAGCTTCGACGAGAGCCGCGGCAGCAGCCCCTGGTCCTTCATGGTGTGCAGCAGTGTCTGCGTCCCGTACGTGCCGGCGGCGACGACGACCTTCCGGGCCCGCAGCACGGCAGGCTCCGCCTTCCTGCGACGGTTCGTGGGGACGGTCGACACCCGGTAACCGCCGTCCGGATCGTCCGTGACCGCCACGACGGACGTCATGGGGTGGATGACGGCACCGGCCTTCTCGGCGAGGTACAGGTAGTTCTCGTTGAGGGTGTTCTTCGCACCGTGGCGGCAGCCGGTCATGCACTCGCCGCACTCGGAACAGGCCTTGCGGGCGGGACCCGCGCCGCCGAAGTAGGGGTCGGCGACCTCCACGCCGGGCTTCGCCTTCGACGTACCGTCGGCGTCCACGCCGTCGCCGAAGAAGACCCCGACGGGGGCGAAGTGGAAGCTGTCGCCGACGCCCATGGCCTCGGCGGCCGCCTTGAGGTGGACATCGGCCGGGGTCATGGTCGGATTGAGCCTGACCCCCAGCATCCGCTTCGCCTGGTCGTAGTACGGCGCCAGCTCGTCCTGCCAGTCGGTGATGCCGGCCCACTGACGGTCCTCGAAGAACGGCGCGGGCGGTACGTACAGCGTGTTGGCGTAATTGAGGGAACCGCCGCCGACGCCCGCACCGGCCAGCACCATCACCTTGCCGAGCAGGTGCACGCGCTGGATGCCGAACAGCCCGAGGGCCGGGGCCCACAGGTAGTTCTTTATGTCCCAGGAGTTCTTGGGGAGGGTGGCCGGTGTGAAGCGGCGCCCCGCCTCCAGGATGCCGACCCGGTAGCCCTTCTCGCTCAGCCGCAGGGCCGAGACCGCGCCGCCGAAGCCCGATCCGACGACGACCACGTCGTAGTCGTACGCGGCGTCGTCGTCCGGCCCGTCGGAGCGCGGGGTCTGATTCTGGGCAGCGCTGTCCTGGGACATGGCTCTCCTCGGTGCGGAAGGGAGGGAAAGGCTGGAGTGGGGCGCCCGCGTCAGCGCAGCCGGAAGGCCTTCATCGCCTTGAGGCCGAAGCTCATGAGGGCGGCGTACTTCTCGTCGTCCATGCCGAAGGACGGCGCGAGCGGCATCAGCCGCTGCTGGGCGACGGTCTGGGCCTCGGTGTACTTGAGGATCCCCTCCGAGCCGTGCCGTCGTCCGAGGCCGGAGTCCTTCATGCCGCCCATCGGGGACTGGGCACTGCCGTAGGCGGGTGCGTACCCCTCGTTGATGTTGACCGTGCCGGCCCTCAGCCGGGCGGCGATCCGGTGGCCGCGCCGGCCGTCCTTGGTCCAGACGCTGGCGTTGAGGCCGTACGACGTGGCGTTGGCGAGGGAGACCGCGTCGTCCTCGTCGGTGAAGCGGTAGACGGAGACGACGGGGCCGAAGGTCTCCTGGGCGCAGACGGCCATCGGTTCCTGGACGTCGGCGAGGATGGTCGGCTCGTAGAAGAGCGGGCCGATGTCGGGTCGGGCGACGCCGCCCGCGACGAGCGTGGCGCCCTTCTCGACGGCTTCGGCGACGTGCCGGCTGACGGTCTCCAGCTGCCGCTCGCCGACCAGGGAGCCCATCTCGGCACCGTAGGCGAGGGAGTTGCCGAGCCGCATCGCCTTCGTACGGGCGGCGAAGCGCTCCAGGAAGGCGTCCGCGACGGACTCGTGGACGTACAGCCGCTCGATGGAGATGCACAGCTGCCCCGCGGAGGAGAAGCAGGCACGGACGGCGCCCGCGGCGGCCTTCTCCACATCGGCGTCCTCGAGGACCAGCATGGGGTTCTTGCCGCCGAGCTCCAGCGAGACCCCGACGAGCCGGGCCGCGGCGCCCTGGGCGACCTCGCGACCGGTGCGGGTCGAGCCGGTGAAGGAGACGTAGTCGGCGCGGCTGACGACCTCGGGGCCGACGACGGGGCCCTCCCCGAGCACGACCTGGAACACCTCGGCGGGCAGTCCGGCCTCGATCAGCAGGTCACGGGCCCACAGGGCGGTCAGCGCGGTCTCCGTGTCGGGCTTCATCACGACGGCGTTGCCGGCGACGAAGGCCGGCAGCGCGTCGCCGACGGAGAGTTCGAGCGGGTAGTTCCAGGGAGCGATCTGGCCGATGACCCCGCGCGGCTGGCGCAGCTCGGTGACCTTGGTGAGGGTCGGGACGACGCCGGTGTGCCGCTTCGGCTTCAGGTAGGAGGTGGCCATGCGCCCGTAGTGGCGGGCCGAGACGGCGACGGCCAGCACCTCTTCGTGGGCGTGCAGCCGGGCCTTGCCGGTCTCCAGCTGGATGAGGTCGAGGACCTCGGCCTGGCGCTGGAGGACGAGGTCGTGGAAGCGGAGCAGTACCGCCGCCCTGGCACGTACGGGCATCGCCGCCCAGGCCGGCTGGGCGGCGCGGGCCCGCTCGAAGGCGGTGGCGACGTCCTCGGGGGTGGACTCGGGCAGGTCGGCCAGCTTCTCCCCGGTGAAGGGGCTGTGGTTGGCCGTGCGGCCGGAGCCGACGACGCCGCGCGTCAGCTGGGCGATCACCTCGGGTGTGACCACGTCGGCGGCGGTGCGAACGCCTGCGGGGGCCGCTGCCACCGGGTTGGTGCCGACACGGGTGCCGGGGGCGGCGGAGGTGGTCGTGGAGGCCTGCGAGTCCGTCATGAGGGCGAGAGTATGTCCACCCGCCCACTTTGGGTACCCGTCGGTAACAGGTTTTCACAGACCCCACAACACCGCTGCGGCCGCCCCCGGCGAACCAGCCAGTGATCACTGGCGAAATAACCGCTGATCAGGGGCTATCTTCCCTGTCAGGCTCAGGAATCGTGAATCTTCAGCCGCTCGGCGACCTCGGTGTAAATCTTTTCGCCGTCCGTCGCCGCCTGACCGGCCGCGGGCATCTTGACCCGGACGTGCCAGTACGGGTCGTCCGCCGTCCGCCCCGGGATCAGGAGCTCGTGGTAGCGGAAGCGCAGCGCGTCGTCCTCGGTCGAGGAGTACGGCGTGTACTCGGTGACCATGTCGTACGCCGTGCGGCCCTGGTGTTCGGTCTTCTTGAAGGAGACGGTGGCGTCCTTCATCTCCAGGGTGTTCGCCCCGCCCTTCTCGTAGTACGTCTTGCGCGCCTCCGGGTCGGCGCCCGCGGACTTCTCCGCCGCCGTGTCGTCCTCCTTGACCGCCTTGTGCCAGAAGTCGATCTCGAAGACCCCGCTCGGGTCCGCGTACCAGACGACGTCCCCGGTGTCCTCCTGGATGCGCTTGTAGTCCTCGGGCACGGCCACGTCCGCCGAGAGCACCTCGTTCTCCGGCCTGACCTGCCAGCCGCCCGGCAGCTCGTCGCCGCCGAACGGGTCGGCGAGCACGAGGACGAGCGCGAGAGCCGCCGCCAGCACCACGGCGCCGAGCCCGGTCTGCGCCTTCCGGTTGCGGTGCAGCACCGGAGGCACCCACCGGCCGCCGCCGGACGCGCCGTTCCCGTACGGCTGGGTGAGCGCCCGGGAGACCGGCGGGACCGACGCCACCGACTCCAGGGCGGAACGGATCTCCGCGGGTCCCGGCCGTGCCGCCGGGTCCTTGCGGAGCAGCTGCATGACGACTGTGCCGAAGGCCCCCTTGCCCCGGGCCGGCATCTGCGGCTCCGCCGAGAGGATGGCCTGCAGGGTGGCCGGGGTGTGGGAGCGGCGGTACGGGGACATGCCCTCCACCGCCGCGTACAGCACGACACCCAGCGACCAGAGGTCGGACTCCGGACCGGGCAGCTGTCCCAGCACCCGCTCCGGGGAGATGTACTCGGGCGACCCGACGAAGGCGCCGGTCTCGGTGAGCCGCTGCTCGCCCTCGACCTGCGCGATACCGAAGTCGGTGAGGACGACCCGGTCGTCCCGCCCGAGCAGGACGTTGTCCGGCTTGACGTCGCGGTGGAGCACACCCGCACCGTGGGCGGCGTTCAGCGCGCCGAGGACGGCGAGGCCGATCCTGGCGGCCTCGCGCGGGTCGAGCGTCCCCTCCTGGAGGCGGTCGCCGAGCGACTGGCCGCTGACCAGTTCCATGACGATCCACGGCTTGCCGTCCTCGACGACCACATCGTGCACCGTCACGACGCTCGGGTGCTCGATGCGGGCGGCGGCACGCGCCTCGCGCTGCATGCGCAGATAGACGACGGCCCGCTCGCGTTCCCCGAGGTGGTCCGGCACCCGCGGTTCCTTGACGGCCACGTCACGGTCCACGATGTCGTCGTGGGCCCGCCAGACCGTGCCCATGCCGCCGTGCCCGAGCCGCCCCACGAGCCGGTAGCGGCCCCCGACGAGCCGGTTCGGCGCACCCTCGGGGGTCCGCTCGGTGACGGTCGGGGTGGGCGCGGGCGCGCCGGGATGAGCCGGGAAGGCGGGCTGTTCCGGGAGACCCGGCTGTCCGTGTACGGGACCCGGCGGCTCCTGCGGTGCGTGCGGCGGCCGGAGTCCGTAGCTCGTGGGCTCGTTCGCCCGTCCCCCATCGTTGGTCATGTCCTCATCCTGTCGGAGCGCACAGGGTGTGACCACCAGGACGGAACAGAGGGTGCAGAGCCGTGACAGTCGGCACGGTGGTGACCGGTCGTCAGTCCGTGGACTCCGGAGGCTTCCAGCTGCGCAGCATCGTCTCGAAGCGGTCCCGGCTCTCGGCCCAGTCCGCCTCGGGCCCCGTCATGTAGATCGCGTACTCGGGTCCGCCCGTCTCACCGAAGTACATCTGGTCGATTCCGTGACGCGGCCCCGGATGGTCCTTGGACTCGAGCCAGGTGAACTCCCAGAGGGAGCCCGGCCGGTCCCGGAAGGTGTTCGAGTGCAGCGTCAGCCGGTCGTAGCCCGGCAGCCGCTTGGAGAGGTCCTTCTCGATGTGCAGCATGTGCATGTACGAGTTGTCGAAGTCGGGCTTCGGATCGAGGCTGATCCGGATGCGGTGCGCCCCGTTGTCCGGGGTGTAGTCGATCTGGTTGCCGTCCGTCTGCCGCGTCCAGCCCTCGGGCACGGCGAGGCTGAAGCCCTCGGGGTCGTGGACCCGTGTCCAGCCGTCGGGTATCTCCTTCGAGCCGGCCTTCGGATCCGTGGACGGCGTCGACGGGGTGTCCGAGGACGGACCGGCGGTGGTCCCGGTGCCGGAGCCGCGATTCCCCGTACTCCCCTCGTCTCCCGCGTACTTCATGGCCACCAGGCCCGCCGCCCCGCCGAGCAGCGCGGCGGCGGCGATGACCAGCAGCGCCGTACGCCACCTGCCCCGGCTGCGGCGGACCGCGGGCGCGGGGGTGTACGGCTGCGCGAGGACGTGCGGCTGTGCGGCCTCCGGCCCGGCCGGGGGCTGTGCGGACTGCGTGAGGCGGGCCGTCGACCCGTCAGGTACGGCGAAGGCACGCAGGTCGTCCTCGGACACCCGCTGGGTCGGTACGTACGCCTGCGCCGTGAGGGGCTTGCGTCCCTCCATCGCCTCCAGCAGCATCCGTTCCGTCTCGGGGGCCGTCGGCCGGTCCGCGGGGTCCTTGCGCAGCAGCGCCGTGATCACGGGTGCCAGCGCCCCGCCGCGCTCCGGCGGGGGCGGTTCCTCCGTGACCACGGCCTGCATCGTGGAGATCGGGGACGTACGGCGGAACGGTGAGCGCCCTTCCACAGCCGTGTAGAGCGTGGCGCCCAGTGACCAGAGGTCGGAGGCCGGGCCGGGGTCGCCGCCGCGTACCCGTTCGGGTGCCAGGTAGTCGATGGAGCCCACCAGTTCACCGGTCCTGGTGATGGTGGAGTCGCCCTCGATCGCGGCGATCCCGAAGTCGGTCAGCAGCACCTGTCCGTCCCGGGCCAGCAGGACGTTGCCCGGCTTGACGTCCCGGTGCAGCACCCCGGCGCTGTGTGCGGCCCGCAGCGCGCTCAGTACGTGGAGACCGATCCTGGCCGCCTCGCGCGGCTCGACCTCACCGGTCTCCTTCGTGGCGTCGGCGAGCGAGGGCCCGTCGACGTACTGCATGACGATCCAGGGGCGGTTGTCGTACTCGATGACGTCGTGGACCGTGACGACCCCGGGATGGGTGATGCGGGCGGCCGCGCGCGCCTCCTTCTGCGTGCGGGCGTGCAGCACGGCCCGGTCCGCCTCGGCGGCGTACAGCCCGGCGGTCAACTCCTTGACGGCGACGGTCCGGTGGAGCACCTCGTCGTGGGCGCGCCACACCTTGCCCATACCGCCGCGGCCCAGGACGTCGCCGAGCCGGTACCGTCCCGCCAGTACGATTCCCGAGTCCGTGCCCTGCGCATGTTCCACGTGTGTCCCCGCCCCATTCCTTCGAATGACAGGTTACGGAGGGGAGGCAGCGCCATGGAACCTCGCACCGCGGCACGAGACCGCACTGTGATGCTTGTCGCGCACTGCCGCGGGGTCAGGAACCCACGCGGTAGGAGGAGATGGCCTGCGCGTAGACGTCGGAGACCTTGTCGCGCTCGTTCGACGGGCCGATGACCTGGATGATGTGGTACCTGCCGCTCACGATCATGACGAGGTTACGGACGTAGACCTCGCGGCCACCGCTCTCCTGCCACGTGAACTGCCCCTCGGCCATGGCCTGCCGGCCGACATCGACCCGGCGCATGCCCGTGGACGTCGCCCAGCTGGACTCCCGGAAGGGCTGCAGCTCCGGTTCCTTGCTGCGCTGGTAGTCCAGCGGATCGCTGCCGTTGGCCTTGACGGTGTCGCGGCCGGGCACGATCAGCACGCTGAACCCGTCGCTGCCGTACCGGATCTGCCGGTCGGCGTTGGCCGGGCTGCGCTGCCAGTCCTTGGGCACACCGATCTCGAAGCCTTCGGCGTCCTTGCGCAGCGCATAGCCCGGAGCGAGCGCGACGGCCGAACGGCTGCTCTGCGGCTTCTCCGAGCCGGAGGAACCGGAGGAACCCGAAGGGGCCGGCTCCCCTGCCGACGCACTCGGTTCGGGTTCCGGCTCCGCGGGCGCGGCGGAGCCGGAGGGCTGTCCCTGCGACCCCGTCTCCGTACCGCCGTCGGACCCGGCCTTGGGCATGAACATCACGGCGTAGGCCACCGCGGCGGCCATCGCCAGCAGGATGAGCACCAGCAGCAGCCGTCCCAGCCGCCTCGGCGGCCGGCCACCGGGCCGCCGGCCGGGCTGCGGCTCGCGCAGCACCCTGGGGCCCTTGGGCTCGCGCGGTGCGCGCGGCGGCTTCTTCGCGTACTCCGGCTCGTGGACGGGCTGCTTCTCGTACCGCTGCGGCTTGCCCTGGCGGTGGCGGCCGTGCGCCGACCCGCGGCCCCGGCGCCTGCGCACCAGCTCGCCCCGTCGGCGGACGACGGGGAGGCGGGTGGCGTCCGGCGGCGGCAGCGGCACGACGTCGTTGCCCGCCTCGGGCTCGGGCGCCGACCGCACGAGGGAGCGCAGCCAGCCGCGCAGCTCCTCGAAGTCGGGCCGCTCCGTGGGGTCCTGACGCAGCAGCGACTCGACGACGGGGCGGAGCGGGCCGCACTCCTCCGCGAAGGCGGGCGGCTCACCGCAGACCATCTGGACGAGCTCGGCCGCGTTCTCCTCGGGGTA
Organism: Streptomyces sp. NBC_00683; assembly: GCF_036226745.1. Classification (NCBI taxonomy): domain Bacteria; kingdom Bacillati; phylum Actinomycetota; class Actinomycetes; order Kitasatosporales; family Streptomycetaceae; genus Streptomyces; species Streptomyces sp. NBC_00683. Next base: position 3,525,426 of record NZ_CP109013.1, read on the forward strand.
CGGGGCGTGGCCCTGTACGGCCCGGTAGAGCAGGGCGCCCAGAGCCCACAGGTCGGTGGACGGGCCGATGGGCGGGGCCAGCTGCCAGTTGTCGTGGACGGGGCCCGCCTGCTCCGGCGCCCATCGCTCGGTGACGGCGCCGACGACGGCGATACGGGCCTGCCGGGCGCGTTCGGCGGCGAGGGGGGTGGCGGGGCCGCGGTAGGCGGGAGTGCTGCCGCTGCCCGCGACGACCTCGTCCCACCCGCCGGAGGACGCCTGCGCGGCCACCGGCTGCGGCAGACGGTCCTGCCGGGCCGCGGGAACGGCGGGGCCGGTTCCCAGGCGCCGTGAGTCGGCGCGCAGCGCGTCCTCCCCGGAGCCGCCCGAACCGCCCGCGGGAACCGGGCGGCCTGCGCCGGGGCCGTCGCCCCAGGTGCCGGCGAGGTGGACCCGCCGGGGACCGCCGGCGTAACCGCCGGGACCCTCGTCGTCCTCCTCGTCCTCGTCGTCGTAAGGGTCGTAGGTGTCGTCGGCCGCCCGGCCCCAGGTGCCGGCCGGCTGCGAGGGGCCGATGGCGGGAGGACCAGCAGTCTCCCCGCGCTCCCCTGCGCCGGCGCTCGCCTCGTCGCGGTCGCGCTGCTGCTCCTCGTTGACCCGGGCCGCGGCGCGGGCACCCGCCCGGTAGGCGGCGATGGCCCCGGCACGGGCGGCGCGCAGCTGCGCGGCGCTTCCGGCTCCGGGCTCCGCCGCGGGCACGGCCGGACGGGCCGGCCGCGGGACGAGCTCCTGCCCGTGCCGGTCCGCGCCCTGGTCCGCGTCCCCGGCCGGCGGAGCCGCCGCCTCGATCTCCGCGGGACCGCGCGAGGCCGGCACCCCGGCGGCGGACGGCCCCTCCGGAGAGGGCGGGGCGAACGGCGAGGGCGGGGCGAACTCGGAAGGCTGGGCGAACTGCTGGGGCGGGGCGAACTCGGAGGGCGGCTCGTACGGGCCGGTGGGGCCCGTCTCCACCGCCGGGGCCCCGTAGGTGTTCTCGTCGTCGGGCTGCGGTGCGGGGACGTACCCGCACAGCGCCTCCTCGGCCGCACCGGCGGCCAGCCCCGTCAGCACGACACGGCCGTCGTCGCAGACCAGCACCGTGCGGACGGTGATGTTGCGGTGGGTCCAGCCGTGGGCGTGCAGCACCCGCAGCGCGGTCAGTACGTCGGAGCCGATCTCGGCGGCCCGGTACGGATTGAGGGGACGCTCCGCGAGAAGGGCCGCGAGCGGGCGGGCGGCGACCAGTTCACTCACTATCCAGAGCGAACCCGCCTCGGCGAACACGTCGAAGACCTGGTCCAGGCGCGGATGGTCGGGCACCTGGGCCGCCGCCTGGGCGGCCTCGATCGCCCTGCGGACCGCGGGGTCCGTGGAGCGCCGCACCGTACGCCCGGTGGCACGCCTGGCGGCCGAGGGCAGCCCGTCGGCGTCGAGCACTTCCGCGTCCACGACCTCCGGCAACGGCACCTGCCGGACCAGGACTTCCTGCCCGCTGTACGTGTCGAACGCCCGGGTCTCGACCAGTTCGTACGCATCGGACGGGGGCAGCGGAAGGCGGTAGCGGTCGGCAAGTACCCGACCCGCATAGTCGTCCACGACGCCTCCCCAGAGCGCACTGTCCCCCGGTCACGGAGACCGCATAATCCGTCAATTGCGGTCACTTGCTGTGCAATTGACCCATGATCCCGGCTGCGTACGGTCCACGGTCTCTCACGATACGTGGCAACGCGCGGCGGTGCGGCCGGGTCGGGGCAACCCGGCCGTTCCGTTCGGCGGCGGACCGTCAGTCGGTGGGCTTGAACGTGGCGAACGCCGTCTCCCGCAGCGCGGTGCACTCCGCGCCGTCCCACTCGCTCTCCTTGCAGCTGATCATGATCGAGTAGCCGTGGGTGGCGTCGGCCTTGAACCCGCGGTTCAGCACCCGGACCCGCATGCCCTGCTGGGTGCGCACGAACTCCCAGTCGGCGACGGTCGGGTAGCCGTTGAACTCGACCTTCTTTATGCCGATGTGCTTGTAGCCGTTGCTGAGGGCCTTGGTGCCGGCTACGGCCGCCGTCCAGGCAGCCGCCGCGTCGTCCTTCGGGGAGGCGTTGTAGTCGACCTGGACACGCGGGAAGCCGCCGTCGGCGTTGTAGATGCGGCCGGAGTTCCTTCCCGCTATGACGTCGCGCTTGAAGCCCTCGGGCATCGCCATGCTGAAGTGGAACTGCCTGTCGGTGACCTGCTTGAACCCGGCGGGCACGGCGTCGGGGGCCGGTGCGCCGGTCTCCGGATCGGGAGACGGTTTGTTCGTCGCCTCGCCCTGCCCCTCCTTCTGGCCCTCGTCGTCCTTACCGCTGTCCTTGCCCTTGCCCGAGTCGGTGGCGCTGTCGCCACCGGCGGCGGCACCGGCCGACGCGGCCTTGTCACCCCCGCCGCCCGTGCCACTGCCCTTGTTGTCCTTGTCGCCGTCGCCCAGGGTGAGCGCGAGGACCGTGCCGAGGACGGCGAGCACGACGACACCGGCGATGACCGCCAGGGTGCGGCGCGGCACGACGTCCGTGATCGAGGCACGGGCCGGTACGGTGGACGGGCCTCCGGGGCGGTGCGGCGGCACTGCGGGCCCGGAGGCCGATGCCGTGGCGGTACCCGCGGCAGGCGGAACGGCCGGCGCCTGCGTGGGCGCCGGGGGAACGGCCGTGCCCGCGGCCGCTGCCGGAGACTTCGCGTTCCGTACGGACCGCAGCGCACCGCGCAGCCGGTCCCGCGCGCTCTCTCCCGGACCGCTCGCGGTCGTGGCCCCGTCACCGGCCGGGGGCGCCGATCCGGTGGAACCGCCCGCTGCCGCACCCGCTGCCGCCGCGGACGCTGCTGCCGCGCCCGCCGCCTTCTTGTTTCCGCTCTTCGTGCCGATGATTCCGGGCAGCGCCATGACCTGCGTGGAATCGGCGGGCGGGGGCACCGGACGCTCCGGCTGCTCCGGAGCATTGATCACACCGGTGAGCAGCGCTCGTGCCCCGGCGTCGTCGAGCCGCTGCTCGGGGTCCCTGGCCAGCAGGCCGTAGATGACCTCCTCCAGCGGACCCGCGTTCTTCGGCGGGTCAAGCGGTTCCGTCATCACCGCTGTCAGCGTGGCGATGGCCGAGCCCTTGTCGTACGGAGGGCAGCCCTCGACGCTCGCGTACAGCAGTCCGCCGAGCGACCACAGGTCCGCGGGCGGGCCGGGCTTGTGCCCGCGGGCACGCTCCGGCGAGATGTACGAGGGAGCGCCGACGAGCATGCCCGTCGAGGTGACGGAAGGGTCGCCCTCGACCTGGGCGATGCCGAAGTCGGTGAGCACGACCCGGCCGTCGTCGGAGATCAGCACGTTGGACGGCTTCACATCGCGGTGCAGGATGCCCTCGCGATGCGCCGATCGCAGCACGTCGAGGATGGCCAGACCGACCTCCGCGGCGCGCCTCGGCGTCAGCGTCCCGTCCTCACGGATGGCCTCGGCGAGCGACTTGCCCTCGATGAGCTCCATGACGATCCACGGCCGGTCGTCCTCGTCGACCACGTCGTAGACGGTCACGGCGCTGTTGTTGCGGATCCTCGCGATCGCCTTCGCCTCACGCAGGGTGCGCGTGATCAGACGGCGCTTCTCGTCGTCGTCGATGGCTGAGGGGAACCGCAGTTCCTTGACCGCGACCGTGCGGCCCAGCGTCTCGTCGGCAGCACGCCAGACCGTGCCCATGCCGCCCCGGCCGAGCACCGCCCCGAGCCGGTACCGCCCCGCGAGAAGACGTCCGTCCTTGTCCCCTTGGGGCTCCCGTGACTGCTCCGCCTCCGACATGCGTCCCCTCTGCGATCAACCCGCCCTGGCAGAGCGTTCATTGTCCCTCACCCCGGGACCGGCCGTGGTGCCGGGTCCTTGGTCAGCCATGATGTGGCCGGAGGAAGGAGCCCCCTGCCATGCCGACACTCAGGGCGATGCTCGCCGCCCCGGTGGTGCTGACCCTGCTCGCCCTGGGAACGGCGAGCCTGCCCAGCGAACCACACCTCACGCCCGCATCCTCCTACCTTCCCCGGCTCGTCGTCGAGGGCGACGCCCCCGCGGCGGCCTTTCTGTCCCGTCACGACTCCCCCGCACCACGGGAGACCTACCGCTCCGCCGGACCCGGAATCCGGCCCGGCGACCGCTTCCGGGCGGGCAGCGTCACGAAGACATTCGTCGCGACGGTGGTCCTCCAACTCGCCGGGGAAGGCGCGCTGCAGCTGTCGGACACCGTGGACACGCATCTCCCGGGCCTGATACGCGGGCACGGCAACGACGGACGCCGCATCACCCTGCGCGCCCTGCTGACCCACACCAGCGGTCTCTACGACTACACCGAGGCGCTGCCCCCCACGGACCCCGCCGCCACGGGCGCGGCCGGTCCGTCCGCGCAGCCCCTCACACCGGGCACCGCGGTCCGCACCGCCCTGAACCGCCCCCCGGTCTCGGCGCCCGGCACGTACGCGTACTCCAACACCAATTACGTGCTGCTCGGCCTGGTCGTTCAGCGCGTGACCGGACATCCGTACTCCACCGAGATACAGCGCCGCGTCCTCACCCCCCTGCGACTGACCGGCACCTCGTTCCCCGGGGCCCGGAGCACCCTCCCCTCCCCGCACTCCCGCGGCTACCACCGCTCCCCCGGTGACGGCACGCTGCGCGATGTCACCGGGGCCGGCCCGCGCACGGCGGGCGCGGCCGGGGAGATGGTCTCCACGCTCGCCGACCTGACCCGCTTCTACGCGGCCCTGCTGGGCGGCCGCCTGCTGCCGCCCGCCCAGCTGGCCACGCTGCTCAACACCCGTACGGCACACGGCATGTACGCCATGGGCATCTATCCGCAGAAGCTCTCGTGCGGGACCACCGTCTGGGGACACAACGGGCACATCACCGGAAGCTACGTACGGGCCGCCGCGACGCGCGACGGCCGGCACGTCTTCATCTTCCGGGCGAACACGGACATGCTGTCCGATCCGGACCTCGAAGCGGCCCTGCTGGAGGCCGAGTTCTGCCGGGTCCGGACCGGCGGCCCCGCGTAACCCCCGACAAGGAGGCCCTAGATCGGGACGATGTCCGGCGCCCCCAGCCGAGCCGCGTCCGCGGTCAGGTCGTCCGGCTGGCGCTGCGACTCCCGCTCCGCCTCCACCCGCTTGCGGTAGTGCTCCACCTCCCGCTCGACCTGGTCCGTGTCCCAGCCCAGGACCGGCGCCATCAGGTCCGCGCACTCGCGCGCACAGCGGGTGCCCCGGTCGAACGTCTCGATGGAGATCCGGGTGCGCCTCGTCAGTACGTCGTCGAGGTGGCGGGCACCCTCGTGCGAGGCGGCGTAGACGACCTCGGCCCGCAGGTAGTCCTCGGCGCCGGCCAGCGGTTCGCCCAGCGACGCGTCGTCCGCGACCAGGTCGAGCAGCTCCTCGGTCATCGCGCCGTAGCGGTTGAGCAGGTGCTCCACCCGGGCGACGTGGAGCCCGGTCCGGGCGGCGATCCTCGCCCGCGCGTTCCACAGGGCCCGGTAGCCCTCGGCTCCCAGCAGCGGGATGTCCTCCGTGACGCAGTCGGCGACCCGCTGGTCCAGTCCGTGCACCGCCTCGTCCACCGCGTCCTTCGCCATCACCCGGTAGGTCGTGTACTTGCCTCCCGCGACGACGACGAGCCCCGGCACGGGGTGCGCCACCGTGTGCTCGCGCGACAGCTTGCTCGTCGCGTCGGACTCACCGGCCAGCAGGGGCCGCAGCCCCGCATAGACGCCCTGGACGTCGTCCCTGGTCAGAGGGGTGTTCAGGACGGAGTTGACGTGTTCGAGCAGATAGTCGATGTCGGCGCTGGACGCGGCCGGGTGCGCCTTGTCCAGGTCCCAGTCGGTGTCCGTCGTGCCGATGATCCAGTGCCGCCCCCACGGGATCACGAACAGCACGGACTTCTCGGTCCGCAGGATCAGCCCGGTCGAGGAGTGGATGCGGTCCTTGGGTACGACCAGATGGATGCCCTTCGACGCCCGGACGTGGAACTGTCCGCGCTCACCGATGAGCGCCTGGGTGTCGTCCGTCCACACACCGGTCGCGTTGACCACCTGTTTGGCCCTGACCTCGTACTCCCCGCCGCCCTCGACGTCCTGCACCCGCGCGCCGACCACCCGCTCGCCCTCGCGGAGGAAGCCGATCACCCGCGCCCTGTTCGCCACGTGCGACCCGTAGCCCGCGGCCGTGCGCACCAGGGTGGCCACGAAGCGGGCGTCGTCCATCTGGGCGTCGTAGTACTGCAGGGCGCCGACGAGGGCGTCCTTCTTCAGCGCGGGCGCGACCCGCAGGGCACGGCGGCGCGAGAGATGCCGGTGCACGGGCAGGCCCCTGCCGTGTCCGGAGGACACCGACATCGCGTCGTAGAGCGCGACGCCCGAGCCGGCGTACAGCCGCTCCCACCCCTTGTGCTGCAACGGATAGAGGAACGGAACGGGCTTCACCAGGTGAGGGGCCAGCCGCTCCAGGAGCAGCCCTCGCTCCTTCAGCGCCTCCCGTACGAGCGCGAAGTCCAGCATCTCCAGATAACGCAGCCCGCCGTGGATCAGCTTGCTCGACCTGCTGGAGGTCCCGGACGCCCAGTCACGCGCTTCGACGAGCCCGGTCGAAAGTCCTCTGGTGGCCGCGTCCAGCACGGTCCCGGCGCCGACCACGCCCGCTCCCACGACCAGTACGTCCAGTTCGCGCTCGGCCATCGCGGCGAGCGCGGCGGTGCGCTCCGCGGGTCCCAGTGTCGCTGTCCTCACTGCTGCCTCCCGGTAGATCGGGGTGGTCCGGCACGGGAGCGGGGACCGGCCGCGCGGCCGGGCACCCGTGCCCACCACTCGATTCTGTCCGCGGTCCACGACTTCAGCCACCGCCTGTGGACAACACCCGGTCGACGAGAGTCACAGAATGCGACATATAGGTCATATTTACGCCTAGTCTGACATTGCGCTGTCCCCAGCAGTTGCACTTTCTGTCTTCTTGGTCTTAGGGAAGGACGGCCCCCGACATGCCCGCCGACCTCGCTGTCATCGGACTCGGTCACCTAGGCCTGCCCCTCGCCCAAGCAGCCGTCGCCGCCGGAATCCACACCGTCGGCTACGACACCGACCCCCGCCCCTACGCCGAACTCTCCGCAGGCCGTACACCGGTCGAGGGATCCCTCAGCGCCTCCGACATCCGGCGGATGCTCTCGGGGGGATTCCGGCCCACCGCCGACCCGGCCGAGCTGGGCCGGGTCCGTACCGCCGCGATCTGCGCCCCCACCCCGCTGGGTCCCGACCGCACCCTCGACCTCGGCGCCGTGACCGACGCGGCCCGCGCCCTCGCCGCCCGGCTGCGCCCGCACACCACCGTGCTGCTGGAATCGGCCGTGCCCCCCGGAACCACCGAGAACGTCGTGCGGCCGCTCCTGGAGGAGGGATCGGGGCTGCGCGCCGGACGCGATTTTCACCTCGCGCACTCCCCCGGCCGTCTCGATCCCGGCAACCGCACCCATGTCTTCGCCAACACCCCCAAGGTCATCGGCGGCCTCACCCCCGCCTGCACGGAGTCCGCCGCCGCCTTCTACGGACGGCTCACCGACAAGGTCGTCCGGGCCCGCGGGCCGCGCGAGGCCGAGATGACGAAGGTCCTCGAAACCAACTTCCGGCACGTCAACATCGCCCTGGTCAACGAGATGGCGGTGCTCTGCCACGATCTCGGCGTCGACCTCTGGGACGTCATCCGGTGCGCCGAGACGAAGCCCTTCGGCTTCCAGCCGTTCCGCCCCGGCCCCGGCGTCGGCGGCCACGGCGCCCCCGTGGACCCCGGCTACCTCCCGTACAACAGCCGCACCCCGGGCCACCCGCTGCGCATGGTCTCGCTCGCCCAGGAGATCAACGACCGGATGCCGAGTTACGTGATCCAGCGCTGCGCGACCCTGCTGAACGAGCACGGCAAGTCCGTCCGGGGCGCGCGGGTGCTGCTGCTCGGCGTCACGTACAAGCCGGACCTCGCCGACCAGGAGGCCTCCCCCGCCCGGGAGATCGCGACCAGGCTGATGGACATGGGCGCCCAGATCGGCTACCACGACCCGCACGTCCTGGACTGGCGCGTGCGCGAACTGCCTGTTCCGCGCGCCGACTCGCTGTACGAGGCAGCCGCGGGCGCCGACCTGACGGTGCTGCTCCAGCACCACCGCACCTACGACCTCCAGGGCCTCGCCGTGAAGGCCCAACTCCTCCTGGACACCCGGGGAGCCACCCCGGCCGGAGCCGCACACCGGCTCTAGGAAATGGTCCACCGGCCAGTCCCCGCAAGGATTCCGGTGGGCCATGTCGGTGCGGACTGCTAGCCTGCGGCGTCACATCTCGCACAGTCGTGCGCATCCGTCCCAGGGGGAACAACCATCATGAGCCAGCCCGTGCAGCCGCCGAACCCGCCGCAGCAGCCCTACGGCGGCGGCCAGCCTGCCGACGGCAACCCGTACGCGGGCCAGCAGCCCGGCGCCCCGACCGGCAACCCGTTCGGGGGCCAGCAGCCCGGCCAGTTCGGCGGCGGCGCCCCGTTCGCCCCCGTCCCGCCGCTCCGCAACAACGTCGGCCTCGGCGTGCTGGCCGCCCTCGGCACCGCGATCGTCGCCGCGATCCTCTACGGCGTGATCGCCGGTGCCATCGAGCGCGAGGTCGGTTACGCGGCTGTCGGTGTCGGCTTCATCGTCGGCTTCGCGGCGAGCAAGGTCGGCGGGTCCAACCCCGGCGTCCTCGTCTCCAGTGCCGTCTTCTCCCTCGGCGGCGTGTTCCTCGGCCAGCTCATCGGGATGTCCGTGGTCCTGGCGGACGCTCTCGGCGTGGGCTTCTCCGAGGTCTTCTTCGAGCACTTCAGCGATGTGCTGGACATCTGGAAGGAGGAGGCCGACTTCATGACGTACCTCTTCCTCGCCCTGGGTCCGGTCGCCGCCTTCGGTGGCGCCAGGAAGGCCGGCTGACCAGCGGCACGGCATACGGGAGGGCCCGGACCACCGAGGTGGTCCGGGCCCTCCCGTATGTGTACCCGAAGGGGCGTCAGCGGCGGTGCTGCGAGTCCGCCACCGTCACCTCGACGCGCTGGAACTCCTTGAGGTCGCTGTAGCCCGTGGTGGCCATCGCCCGGCGCAGCGCGCCGAAGATGTTCATCGAGCCGTCGGGGTTGTGCGAGGGCCCGGTCAGGACCTCCTCCGTCGTGCCGACGGAGCCCAGGTCGACCAGCTTGCCGCGCGGCACGTCCTCGTGGACGGCCTCCATGCCCCAGTGCCGGCCGCGGCCGGGCGCGTCCGTCGCACGGGCCAGCGGGGAGCCCATCATCACGGCGTCCGCACCGCAGGCGATCGCCTTGGGCAGGTCGCCGGACCAGCCGACACCGCCGTCCGCGATCACGTGCACGTACCGGCCGCCGGACTCGTCCATGTAGTCGCGGCGGGCCCCGGCCACGTCGGCGACCGCGGTCGCCATCGGGACCTGGATGCCGAAGACGTTGCGCGTGGTGTGCGCGGCGCCGCCGCCGAAGCCGACGAGGACACCGGCCGCGCCGGTGCGCATCAGGTGCAGGGCCGCGGTGTACGTGGCGCAGCCGCCGACGATCACCGGGACGTCCAGCTCGTAGATGAACTGCTTCAGGTTGAGCGGCTCGGCCGCGCCGGAGACGTGCTCGGCGGAGACCGTCGTACCGCGGATGACGAAGATGTCCACGCCCGCGTCGACCACGGCCTTGGAGAACTGCGCGGTGCGCTGCGGCGAGAGCGCCGCGGCGGTGACGACACCGGAGTCGCGCACCTCCTTGATGCGCTGCCCGATCAGCTCCTCCTGGATGGGGGCGGAGTAGATCTCCTGGAGCCGCGGGGTGGCGGTCTCGACGGGCATCTCGGCGATCTCGTCGAGGAGCGGCTGCGGGTCGGCGTGCCGGGTCCACAGCCCCTCGAGGTTGAGGACGCCGAGGCCGCCCAGCTCACCGATGCGGATGGCGGTCTGCGGGGAGACCACCGAGTCCATGGGAGCGGCCAGGAAGGGCAGCTCGAAGCGGTAGGCGTCGATCTGCCAGGCGATCGAGACCTCCTTCGGGTCACGGGTACGACGGCTCGGTACGACAGCGATGTCGTCGAACGCGTATGCCCGCCGACCGCGCTTGCCGCGCCCGATCTCGATCTCAGTCACGATGGTGTGGCCTTTCCTCTACGTCTGCGCTGACCAGTATCCCCGACACACACATGAGGGGCGGTTCCGGGAACCCCGGACCGCCCCTCACCTGCGCTGATGCGTTACTTCCTGCTGTAGTTCGGCGCTTCGACCGTCATCTGGATGTCGTGCGGGTGGCTCTCCTTGAGACCCGCCGAGGTGATCCGTACGAATCGGCCGTTCGCCTGGAGCTCCGGGACCGTCCGGCCGCCGACGTAGAACATCGACTGGCGCAGACCGCCGGTGAGCTGGTGGACGACCGCGGACAGCGGGCCGCGGTACGGGACCTGGCCCTCGATGCCCTCGGGGACCAGCTTCTCGTCGGAGGCGACGCCCTCCTGGAAGTAGCGGTCCTTGGAGTACGAGCGCTGGTCGCCCCGCGTCTGCATCGCGGCGAGCGAACCCATGCCGCGGTACGACTTGAACTGCTTGCCGTTGATGAACATCAGCTCGCCCGGGGACTCCTCGCAGCCCGCGAGCAGCGAGCCCAGCATCACGGTGTCCGCGCCGGCCACCAGGGCCTTGGCGATGTCGCCGGAGTACTGCAGGCCGCCGTCGCCGATGACCGGGACGCCGGCCGCCTTGGCGGCGAGCGAGGCCTCGTAGATCGCGGTGACCTGCGGGACGCCGATACCGGCGACCACACGCGTGGTGCAGATGGAGCCGGGTCCGACGCCGACCTTGATGCCGTCGACTCCCGCGTCGATCAGCGCCTGGGCGCCGTCGCGGGTGGCGATGTTGCCGCCGATGACGTCGACACCGGCCGCGTTCGACTTGATCTTGGCGACCATGTCGCCGACGAGCCGGGAGTGGCCGTGCGCGGTGTCCACGACGATGAAGTCGACACCGGCCTCGGCGAGCGCCTGCGCCCGCTCGAAGGCGTCGCCCGCGACACCGACGGCGGCGCCGACGAGCAGCCGGCCCTCCTTGTCCTTCGCGGCGTTCGGGTACTTCTCGGCCTTGACGAAGTCCTTGACGGTGATGAGGCCCTTGAGGACCCCGGCGTCGTCGACCAGCGGAAGCTTCTCGATCTTGTGGCGGCGGAGCAGCTCCATGGCGTCCACGCCGGAGATGCCCACCTTGCCCGTGACCAGCGGCATCGGCGTCATGACCTCGCGCACCTGGCGTCCGCGGTCGGACTCGAAGGCCATGTCGCGGTTGGTGACGATGCCGAGCAGCTTGCCCGACGCGTCGGTGACCGGGACACCGCTGATGCGGAACTTGGCGCAGAGCTGGTCCGCCTCGCGCAGCGTCGCGTCCGGGTGCACCGTGATCGGGTCGGTGACCATGCCGGACTCGGAGCGCTTCACCAGGTCGACCTGGTTGGCCTGGTCGGCGATGGAGAGATTGCGGTGCAGAACACCCGCGCCGCCCTGCCGGGCCATGGCGATCGCCATGCGTGCCTCGGTGACCTTGTCCATCGCGGCGGAGAGCAGCGGGATGTTCACCCGCACGTTCTTCGAGATGTGCGAGGAGGTATCGATCTGATCGGGCGCCATGTCGGACGCGCCGGGCAGCAGCAGCACGTCGTCGTATGTCAGCCCGAGCGTCGCGAATTTCTCGGGCACTCCGTCGACGTTTGCAGTCATGACACCTTCCCCAAATGGCCTTGATCGGTGCGGATGTCCATGCTAACGGGCTCGCAGGGTGTCTCATTCCACGATCAAGATCACCTGGCGGTTTCGTGGCTTCGTACAGAACGGCAGGTGCCGTCCCGCCCCGCCTCGACTACTGCCCCGCGAGAGCCCTCAGTCTGCTCAGCGCACGGTGCTGGGCGACCCGCACCGCACCCGGGGACATCCCGAGCATCTGTCCGGTCTCCTCCGCGGTCAGTCCGACCGCGACCCGCAGGACCAGCAGCTCGCGCTGGTTCTCCGGGAGGTTGGCGAGAAGCTTCTTGGCCCAGGCGGCATCGCTGCTGAGCAGCGCACGCTCCTCCGGGCCGAGCGAGTCGTCGGGCCGCTCCGGCATCTCGTCGGAGGGCACGGCCGTCGATCCGGGGTGCCGCATCGCGGCACGCTGGAGGTCGGCGACCTTGTGGCCCGCGATGGCGAAGACGAAGGCTTCGAAGGGTCTGCCGGTGTCCTTGTACCGCGGCAGCGCCATCAGCACCGCGACACATACCTCCTGCGCCAGGTCCTCCACGAAGTGGCGAGCATCACCGGGAAGCCGGTTCAGCCGAGACCTGCAGTACCGCAGGGCAAGGGGGTGGACATGGGCCAGCAGATCGTGAGTGGCCTGTGCGTCGCCGTCGACGGCACGGTGCACCAGAGCACCGATCACCGTCGTCTCGTCGTCGCGCATCGGACCATGGTGCCCTGACGCCTTCCGATCCGCGGCATCGCGTCCTGAGTTGTGCACCGAAGCGTTATGAGCGGGTGCGCCGGATGTCATGTCCTGCGCCCTCCCCTTCCGCTCGACCGAATCGTTCCCGAGGAACTCCACATCTCAAGGATGCGTCATCGGCCGGGAAGCGTCACGCACCGCTGGTGGGGAGGGCCCGGCCGCAGGTCCGCCGCCACCGTCGTCCCGTCCGCGGGTACGCGGACGGGATCGTCACGGCTACCGGCCGCGCCGCGGCATCAGCGGACCAGACCCCAGCGGAAGCCGAGCGCCACGGCGTGGGCACGGTCCGAGGCGCCGAGCTTCTTGAACAGCCGCCTGGCGTGGGTCTTCACGGTGTCCTCGGAGAGGAACAGCTCACGGCCGATCTCCGCGTTGGAGCGGCCGTGGCTCATGCCTTCGAGCACCTGGATCTCCCGCGCGGTGAGCGTGGGCGCCGCACCCATCTCGGCGGACCGCAGCCGGCGCGGGGCGAGCCGCCACGTCGGATCGGCCAGCGCCTGGGTCACGGTCGCCCGCAGCTCGGCGCGCGAGGCGTCCTTGTGCAGATAGCCGCGGGCCCCGGCGGCGACCGCGAGAGCCACCCCGTCCAGGTCCTCGGCGACGGTCAGCATGATGATCCTGGCCCCGGGGTCCGCCGAGAGCAGCCGCCGGACCGTCTCCACACCCCCCAGACCGGGCATGCGTACGTCCATCAGAATCAAATCCGAACGGTCGGCTCCCCAGCGGCGGAGGACTTCCTCGCCGTTGGCCGCCGTCGTCACACGCTCGACGCCGGGCACGGTCGCAACCGCGCGACGGAGCGCTTCTCGGGCAAGCGGGGAGTCGTCGCAGACGAGGACGGATGTCATGACCGTCCTCCGCAGCTGATGCGCGTCACCTTGAGCCTCCAGGCTGATACAAGTCGTCACCTGTGCGGTTGACCCCCTCGGACATCTGCCCGAGCTCGTTGTCCGTCAACCGCCTCTGCCTTCCCAACGATGGTCACTCGAAAGAGTTACGGGTCGAGGGAACCGGTTCGGCACTCTAAGTGAGGGGCCGCGTACGGAGGAGAACGGCGCGGAATCATTCACCCGTCAACCGATCTCTCACCCCTCGGCATGCCCCATTTAGCGGGTTTTCTTCCCTTTTGCTGGCGTCTGTGGCTAGATTCGCAATCAGTCATATTTACATCTACTAACACCGTAGATGTACGGTCGGGACTCCGGTCACCGACGATCCATGACGGTCGAGGATGCCGTTTCCGACTCAGCAAGGTTTCGAGGGGACACGCAATGGCAGATTTCTCCCGCCTTCCCGGACCCAACGCGGATCTGTGGGACTGGCAGCTGCTGGCCGCCTGCCGTGGGGTCGACAGCTCACTGTTCTTCCACCCCGAAGGAGAACGCGGGGCGGCACGGAGCGCCCGCGAGACCTCGGCGAAGGAGGTCTGCATGCGCTGCCCGGTGCGCGCCGAGTGCGCGGCACACGCCCTGGCGGTACGGGAGCCCTACGGCGTATGGGGCGGCCTGACCGAGGACGAGCGCGAGGAGCTCATGGGCCGCGCCCGCAACCGTCTGATCTCGGCCCACTCGGTCGCCACCCAGGGCCCCGGGCACACCTGACCACCTCTACGGACCGGTCGGCGCAGAAACGTTTCTTCACATCTGGTGCACCCGCCTGACGCGGCGCACCGGGTGCCGCGCGCGCCGACCGCAGCTCAGGGGCGCCGACCCGCTCAGCGCGCGGCCGCCAGGGACAGCTGATCCAGGGTGGCCGCCACCGCCGGGACCCGGGCCAGGTCGGGCAGGGTCAGCGCGACGATCTCCCGCTCCACGGCGGGCTCCACCATGACGGTGCGGGCCCCCTTGGGGCGTACCGACTCGATCGCGAGCTCCGGCAGGACCGCGACACCCAGCCCCGCCCCGACCAGGCCGATCACCGCCGGGTAGTCGTCCGTCGCGAAATCGATCCGGGGGGTGAATCCGGACGCCTCGCAGACCTCCACCAGCTGACGCCGGCAGCGCGGGCAGCCCGCGATCCACGGCTCGTCGGCCAGCTCGCCGATGCCCACCGAATCGGCCCCCGCCAGCCGGTGCCCCTCGGGCACCAGGCCGATCAGCCGGTCCGCGAGCAGCGGGCGCACCACCAGGTCGTCCCACTCACCGCCGGGCACCCCGTAGCGGAACGCCAGCGCGATGTCGCAGTCCCCGTCGCGCAGCATCTCCACCGACCTCGGCGGCTCGGCCTCGACGAGCGAGACGCGGGTGCCGGGGTGCGCGGCGCGCAGGGCCGCGAGGGCGCCCGGTACGAGCGTGGAGCTCCCGCTCGGGAACGAGACGAGCCGGACCCGGCCGGCCCGCAGGCCGGCGATCGCGGCCACCTCCTCCTCCGCCGCGGTCAGGCCCGCGAGGATGCCGGACGCGTGGCGCACCAGCGCCTCGCCGGCCTGGGTGAGCCTCATCTCGCGCCCCGTACGGATCAGCAGCGGAGTGCCCGCCGAGGACTCCAGGGCCTTCATCTGCTGGCTGACGGCGGGCTGGGTGCAGCCCAGGTCGCGCGCGGCGGCGGAGAACGAACCGGTGGTGGCCACGGCGCGCAGGACACGGAGATGACGGGCTTCGATCACCCCTCAACCATAAGCGAGTCTTGAGGGATGAGCCGATTTATCATGAACATCTTTGAGGGTCGAGTGGTTAGCGTGTACGCATGAAGCTGCTGACTGTGAATCTGGGACGCCCCACGGCCTCCGAGCACACCCAGGGCCCCGACGGGCTCACGGGAATCGACAAGCGCCCGGCCGACGGCCCCGTACGGGTCTGCGACCCGGGCCCCAGGGGGACCGGCGGCAGTGGTCTGGCCGGTGACACGGTCTGCGATCTGCGGTTCCACGGCGGCTCCGACCAGGCGGTGTACGCCTTCGCCCGCGAGGAGCTGGACACCTGGGAGAAGGAGCTGGGCCGCACCCTGCCCAACGGCACGTTCGGCGAGAACCTGACGACCGTCGGCCTGCCGGTGAGCACCGCCAGGATCGGGGAGCGCTGGCGGGTCGGCGGCGAGCTGCTGCTGGAGGTGACCTCGGGCCGCATTCCGTGCCGTACGTTCGCGGGTCACCTGGGCGAGAAGGGCTGGATCGGCCGGTTCACGCGTGAGGCGGCCACCGGCGCGTACCTGCGTGTGATCGAACCGGGGACGATCCGTGCCGGGGACCCGGTCGCGATCGTGCACCGCCCGGACCACGAGGTCACCGCCGCCCTGCAGTTCCGGGCGGTCACGACCGAACGGGGGCTGCTGCCGCAGCTGTTGGCCGCCGGGGACGCACTGCACCCGGAGGCGCTGCGCCAGGCGCGGGAGTACGCGGCGAAGCACGGGTCGTGACCATCCCCCGGGCGGATGAACGGCCCGCGCTCACCGGGCACTAACGTGCCGCGTATGACGACTGCACTGATTACGGGCGCGACGGCGGGGATCGGGGCCGCCTTCGCACGGCGGCTCGCGAGTGACGGGCACAATCTGGTGCTGGTGGCGCGGGACACCGAACGGCTGCGGGTCCAGGCCACGGAGCTGCACGACCGGCACGGCATCGAGGCGGAGGTCCTGAGGGCCGATCTGTCCACGGACTCGGGGATCGAGGCGGTCGAGGCGCGCCTGGGAGACCGCCAGAACTCCGTGGACCTGCTGGTCAACAACGCCGGGTTCGGCAACAAGGGGCGCTATCTGGACGTTCCCATGGCGGACGAGCTGACCATGCTGAAGGTGCACTGCGAGGCCGTGCTGCGGCTGACCTCGGCAGCGGCCGCCGGGATGCAGGAGCGCGGGCGCGGCGGGGTGGTCAACGTGGCCTCCGTGGCGGCCTTCCTGCCCCGTGGGACGTACGGGGCGTCGAAGGCATGGGTCGTGCAGTTCACCCAGGGCGCGGCCAAGGACCTCGCGGGGTCGGGGGTCCGGCTGATGGCCCTGTGCCCCGGCTTCGTACGGACGGAGTTCCACGAGCGGGCCGGCATGGGGACGGGCAACATCCCGGACTGGATGTGGCTCGACGCGGACAAGCTGGTCGCGGCGGCCCTGGCCGATCTGGCCCGCGGCAAGTCGGTGTCGATTCCCGACCCGCGGTACAAGGCGCTGATGGGCCTGGTGAAGGTGGCACCCCGGGGCCTGCTGGGCGGGGTGACGTCCCGCGCGGGCCGCACGTACGGCCCCAAGTAGCGCGCGGCCCGGGGCAGTTCCCGGCCCGGCGACCGCGCGGGAACGACCGGGGCCCGGTGCCCCCGCGACGGGGGTACCGGGCCTCGGCTGCGTACCGGGTCGTACTAGTGGGAGTGTCCGTGGCCGTGACCGGCGTCGGACTCTTCCTCGGCCGGCTTCTCGACGACCAGGGTCTCGGTCGTGAGCAGCAGCGACGCGATGGACGCGGCGTTCTCCAGGGCGGAGCGGGTGACCTTGACCGGGTCGATGACGCCGGCCTTCACCAGGTCGCCGTACTCACCGGTCGAGGCGTTGAAGCCCTGGCCCTTGTCGAGCTCGGCGACCTTCGCGGTGATGACGTAGCCCTCGAGGCCCGCGTTCTCCGCGATCCAGCGAAGCGGCTCGACGGCGGCACGGCGCACGACCGCGACACCCGTGGCCTCGTCGCCGGTCTTGCCGAGGTTGCCCTCGAGGACCTTGACGGCGTGGACCAGAGCGGAGCCACCACCGGAGACGATGCCCTCCTCGACCGCGGCGCGGGTCGCGGAGATGGCGTCCTCCAGACGGTGCTTCTTCTCCTTGAGCTCCACCTCGGTGGCAGCACCGACACGGATCACGCACACGCCGCCGGCCAGCTTCGCGAGGCGCTCCTGGAGCTTCTCGCGGTCCCAGTCGGAGTCCGTGGACTCGATCTCGGCCTTGATCTGGTTGACGCGGCCCTTGACGTCGGCGGACTCGCCGCCGCCGTCGACGATGGTCGTGTCGTCCTTGGAGACGGTGACGCGGCGGGCGGTGCCCAGCACGTCCAGACCGGCCTGGTCGAGCTTGAGGCCGACCTCCTCGGCGATGACGGTCGCACCGGTGAGGGTGGCGATGTCGCCGAGCATGGCCTTGCGGCGGTCACCGAAGCCCGGGGCCTTCACCGCGACGGCGTTGAACGTGCCACGGATCTTGTTGACGACGAGGGTGGAGAGCGCCTCGCCCTCGACGTCCTCGGCGATGATCAGCAGCGGCTTGGAGCCACCCGCCTGGATGACCTTCTCCAGCAGGGGGAGCAGGTCCTGGATGGAGCCGATCTTGCCCTGGTGGATCAGGATGTACGGGTCGTCGAGGACGGCCTCCATACGCTCCTGGTCGGTCACCATGTACGGGGACAGGTAGCCCTTGTCGAAGGCCATGCCCTCGGTGAACTCGAGGTCCAGACCGAAGGTGTTGGACTCCTCGACGGTGATGACACCGTCCTTGCCGACCTTGTCCATCGCGTCCGCGATGAGCTCGCCGACCTGCGTGTCCTGCGCGGAGAGCGCGGCGACGGCGGCGATGTCGGACTTGTCGTCGATCGGGCGGGCGGTCGCGAGGAGCTCCTCGGACACGGCCTTGACCGCGGCGTCGATGCCCTTCTTCAGGGCTGCCGGGGACGCGCCCGCGGCTACGTTGCGCAGACCCTCGCGGACGAGTGCCTGGGCCAGCACGGTGGCGGTGGTGGTGCCGTCACCGGCCACGTCGTTGGTCTTGGTCGCCACCTCCTTCACCAGCTGGGCACCGAGGTTCTCGTACGGGTCGTCGAGCTCGACCTCGCGCGCGATGGTGACACCGTCGTTGGTGATGGTGGGAGCGCCGAACTTCTTGTCGATGACGACGTTGCGGCCCTTGGGGCCGATCGTCACCTTGACCGTGTCGGCAAGCTTGTTGACGCCGCGCTCAAGGGCGCGACGGGCGTCCTCGTCGAACTTCAGAATCTTCGCCATGGGCTGTTACTTCCCTCTCGAACGAACTGCGCCCCTCGCCGCCCGGCTAGGTATTTCGCAGGGGGCCAGGGGCGCAGAACACAAGCAAACAAACGTGGGTGAATTACTTCTCGATGATCGCGAGCACGTCGCGAGCCGAGAGGACGAGGTACTCCTCGCCGTTGTACTTCACCTCGGTGCCGCCGTACTTGCTGTACAGAACGACGTCGCCGGTCTTGACGTCGAGCGGAAGGCGCTCGCCGTTCTCGAAGCGGCCCGGGCCCACGGCCAGGACGACGCCCTCCTGGGGCTTCTCCTTGGCGGTGTCCGGAATGACCAGGCCAGAAGCCGTGGTCTGCTCGGCGTCGAGCGGCTGGACCACAATGCGGTCCTCGAGCGGCTTGATCGCAACCTTGGAGCTGGTGGTCGACACGATCCGGTCTCCCCCTTCGGAGATCTCACGGGGTTTAACAGTCTGTGGGTGGCGACCAGGTCGATCCGTCGTCGCGGGTGCCGGACCTGCCCTGTCGCGCAGTGGTGCTGGCACTCTCCAGTGGGGAGTGCCAGACCTGAGACTATGACCGCGATTAGCACTCGGTCAAGCGGAGTGCCAATTCACCACCCGCGCGTGGCGGGCCGACCGGGCCCCCGGACCGTACGGGGGCCGGTGCCGACCGGGATTCCGCACGGGCACCGTACGGACAACGCGGGGGCGCGCCGCGGCGTTCCGTACCTCCTGGACGGCTTGCGCGGGGAGCCGCGGCTACGCGCACGCCGCTCCGAAGGCACGCGCGGGACCCGAACCTCTCAGACGTAGTCCTCCAGCCTGGCCACGGCGTACCCCTTGTCGGTGACCGTCTTCATGACCTGGCGGACCATGTCCGCCATGGACCCCTTCCAGTCCACGCGGCCGCGGAAGTGGGTGAGGATGATGTCGCCGGGGTGCAGGTCCCGGTCCCACTGCCGCCACTCCATGCGGTCGGGGAAGGCCTCCGCGTTCCACAGGGGCACGGCCTCGACTCCGCAGGACTTGGCGATGCGCAGGGTGTCGCGGTTGTAGTTGCCGTACGGCGGCCGGAAGAGGGTCGGCCGCGTCCCGAAGTACTTCTCGATCTTGTCCTGTTCGCCGCAGATCTCCCGCCGCTGGTCGGCCTTCGAGAGCCCCGGCAGATAGCGGTGGTTCAGCGTGTGGTTGCTGAGGGTGACGCCGCGCGCCTGCATCTCCTTGAAGTAGCCGTAGTTGTCGCTCACCACGTAGTCGCTGAGGAAGGCGCTGTACGGGATCTTCAGCTCCGTCATCATGCGCAGCAGTTCGGGGTCCTTCTCCGCACCGTCGTCCATCGTCAGGAAGACGATCCGTTCCTTGGTCGGAACGGTGGTGAAGACCGGCGGCAGCTCTTCCCCGCCCTCGACCTCGAAACCCTCACGGGTGGTGATGCGCGGCTTCACGGCGGGCGGGGCCGGAGCGGCCAGCGGGACCTTGGCCAGCCCCCACTTCTTCGCGGCGGCCGCGCGGGCGGCCTGCTCCCGCTTCAGCCGCTCGGCACGGGTGTCGGCCGCGGGCGCCTGGGCGGCCGCGCCGGGCTGCCCCGCGACCGGTTTCCCCTGCGCGGCCCCGCCGCCGGACTCCGCCGCGCACCCGGAGGCGACGGCTGCGGCCAGCAGGGCGACCAGAGCAGCACAGACCGTCCTGTGCCGCTTTGTGATGTGTTTTTCGTTTTGTCGTACTAGCTGCATGGCGCCGCATCCTGCCAGCCGGTCACCGGCGTCCTCCCGCGACACCTCCACCGGAGCCGCCGCGTCCCCCACCTGGCTCACAATGGACTCGTGAACGCCGCCCTCTCCCCCGACGGTCCCGCCGATCCCGCAGGCCCCACCGATCCCGCAGATCCCGCCGGTCCCGCGGATCCGCTCGCTGTCTTCGCCGCTCTGCGCAGCCCCGAGGGCACGGTGCTCCTGGACGAACTGCGCGACTACGACCCCGCCGGGGAGCTGGCCACAGCCACCCGGCTGCGCCGCTCCCACCCGGCCGGCCTGGTGTCGGCCGCGCTGGGCCAGGCGCGGCTGCGGCAGCGGGCCGCGGCGAAGTTCGGTGCCGAGGACGCGTACCGGATGTTCTTCACCCCGAACGGAGTGGAACAGGCCACCCGGACCTCCGTCGCCACCTACCGCGCCGCACGGTTCGCGGGCCTCGGCGGCGTGCGGAGCGTCGCCGACCTGTGCTGCGGGATCGGCGGCGACGCGATCGCCCTCGCCCGGGCGGGCATCTCCGTCCTGGCCGTGGACCGCGACCCGCTGACCGCCGAGGTCGCCCGCGCCAACGCCGAGGCGCTCGGCCTCGACGGCCTCATCGAGGTGCGGTGCGCCGACGTCACGGAGATCGACACCTCTCCCTACGACGCGGTCTTCGTCGACCCGGCCCGGCGCGGCGGGCGCGGCAGGATCTTCGACCCCGAGGCGTACTCACCGCCGCTCTCCTGGGCGACCGCGGCGGCGCTGAAGGCCCCGCGCGCGGCGCTGAAGATCGCCCCCGGTGTCCCGCACGAGGCGATCGGACCGCAGGCGGAAGCCGAGTGGATCTCGGACGGCGGTGATGTGAAGGAGGCCGTGCTGTGGTTCGGCGAGGGCTTCACCCCGGGTGCCTTCCGGGCCACCCTGCTGCCCTCCCGCGCGACCCTGGTGGCCGCAGCCCCGCTCCCCGCACCGCCCGTCGGCCCCGTCGGACGCTTCCTGTACGAGCCCGACGGCGCCGTCATCCGCGCCCATCTGGTCGCCGACATCGTGGAACGGTGCGGTGGCAGGCTGGTCGACGAGACGATCGCGTACGTCACGAGCGATCAGCCGTACGCCTCCGACTACACGGCCGCGTACGAGATCACCGATGAGCTGCCCTTCAACATGAAGAAGCTGAAGGCACTGCTGCGGGAGCGGAAGGTCGGCGTCCTGACCGTCAAGAAGCGCGGATCGGCGGTCGAACCCGAGGAGCTGCGCCGGAAGATGAAGCTCCAGGGGCCGCATTCGGCCACCGTGTTCCTCACCCGGGTGGCCGGCGCCCCGACGATGCTGATCGGACACCCGGTGAAGCGGCCCTGATCAGTGGCGGGCGCCGCCGTCCACCCGGACCAGCGGCTCGGCCGGCGCCCCGATCAGCACCCGCACCACCCAACGGCGGTGGGCGAACGCCTTGACGATGCCGATCAGCCCGGTCAGCCAGGCGACGAGCCCGAGCCCCATCAGGAACGCCACCATGCCGTACGTCTCCTGGCCCGCCCTGGCCGTGGCCGGGACGATCACACAGGTGTACAGGCCGACCGCGCACAGCAGGTACGACGTCAGCATCCAGACGAGCCCGGCCGCGGGCCTGCGCAACGGCACGTCCCCCACCGGGTCCCGGTCGAGCCCGCCCCATTCCGCCAGGAGCCCGCGCACCCGACGGTCCCTGCGCACACCGAGAGCGACGAAGACGGCCGAGGGAACCAGCAGGCAGGCGCCGACGATGATGCAGACAAGGCCCAGGAACGCGCTGATGACGTCGTAGGACTCCTCGAAGGTGAGCATCGCGGTGCCGACGAACGACCAGCCGAGCGCGGCAAGTCCCGCCCACAGCAACAGCATTCCGAGCCGGCCGGGCCCGATGTGCATCCTGACGAGCTCGCCGAGGACCAGCGCCCTGTCCCGCAGCAGGGCGTCGCGGTCGGGCCAGGAACGCATCTCCACGGGCGGCGGAGGAGGCGGCAGCGGGGAACGGGGTGGCATGGACAAGACACTACCCAGACGGTGAACGGACCCGTGACCCGCTCCGCACCGACTCCCGCGGCGGGAAACGGAATCGCGACAGCCGACGCGCAACCGGCCACACCCGCCCGGCCGTCCCAGGTTCCGGATACAGTACGGCTCGTTTCGAGTCCAACCAGGCCGGCCGGGGGCAGCAGCACGATGAGTCAGCAACACCAGGAAAGCGACGGGGTCTTCCAGCCGCTGGAGGACAGCGATCCGCGGACCGTGGCCGGGTACCGGCTCACCGCGAAGCTCGGTTCCGGCGGGATGGGCAAGGTCTACCTTTCGTACACGCCGGGCGGACGGCCCGTCGCGATCAAGGTGATCCGGCCGGACTTCAGCGAGGACGCGGAGTTCCGCCGGCGGTTCCAGCAGGAGGTGCAGGCCGCCCAGCGCGTGCAGGGCCTGTACACCGCGCCGGTCATCGACAGTGACACCGACGGTGGACAGCCCTGGCTCGCCACCGCGTACGTGCCCGGCCCCTCCCTCGCGGCGGCCGTCGGCGAGCACGGGCCGCTGCCCGTGCCTGCCGTGCTGCTGCTGGTCGCCGGGATCGCCGAGGCGCTCCATGTCATCCACGGGGCGGGCATCGTCCACCGGGACCTGAAGCCGTCCAATGTGCTGCTCGCCGCGGACGGGCCGCGCGTCATCGACTTCGGCATCGCCCGTGCCGCCGACGCCACCTCGCTGACCGGCAGCGGTGTCACGATCGGGACCCCGGCCTTCATGTCGCCCGAGCAGGCCTCGGGCCGTCAGGTGACCGCGGCGACCGACCTCTTCGCGCTCGGACTGGTCGCGGCCTACGCGGCCACGGGCTCCCCCGCCTTCGGTGAGGGCGCCTCACACGGCGTGCTGTACCGGATCGTGCACGAGGAGCCGGAACTGACCGCGGTCCCCGAGCAGTTGAAGGAGCTCGTGACCCGGTGCCTGGCCAAGGCGCCCGAGGACAGGCCGTCGGTCACCGAGGTGATCGAGCTGTGCCGTACCGCCAACAGTGAGACGCAACTGCGCCGTCCGGAGGACTGGCTGCCGCGCGCGGTCGCCGCCGACATCAGCGGCCGGACCGCCGCGCCCGCACCCGACCGGACCCCGCCGCCCCCGACCGTGGCGCCCACCGCCCCGGCAACGGCTCCCGCGACGCACCCGCCGACCGCCCCGGCCGCCCACGTGACGCCGCAGCCCCCGACCGTCACGGCGGCACCGGCGCCCGGCGCGTACGGCTACCCGACGCCCCCGCCGTCCGCAGGGCACCAGCAGCAGCCGGTACCGGGATACGGCTACCCCGTCCCCACCCAGCAGCAGCACGCGCAGCAGCCCGGCGGGTACGGCTACCCGACCGGGCCCCACACATATCCGACGGCGCAGGTGACGACCGCCGGACCCGCCCGTCCCAAGAAGCGCACCGGGAAGCTCGTCGCGATCGGGCTGGCCGTCGCGCTGCTCGTCGGCCTCGGCGGTGGCCTCGCCGCCTACAACCTGCTCGACGGCAACGGCAGTGAGGACAAGGGGAAGCAGACCCAGGCGGACGGCAAGGAGAAGGCCCCCGCAGCGAACACCTCGTCGGACGCCCCGTCCGAGGGCTCCGGGGAACCGGCGGACGACGGCGGGGACGACTCCGCGCCGCTGCCCGACCCCGAGCCGGTCGTCTACAAGGGCATCGACCTCACCGGCGGCTACCACATCAACTTCGCCGATGCCACGGACAGTCCTCTCGACGGGTCCGAGGGCGACTTCGCCTACAGCTCCATCAGCAGCGTGGTCCGCACCAGCGATTCCATGATCCTGTTGAACCCCGGCCAGCAGGGCAGCCTCGACACCTGCCGGTCGGAGACCCGTTACTCCACCGAGCTCGACGTGGCCCGGCTCGTGCGGGGCACCCAGATCTGTGTCCGCACCGACACCGGCCACCTCGGACTCGTCGTCGTCCGCGCCCTCCCCTCGGAGACGGCGGCCAGCAACTACATGACGCTGGACGTCACGGTGTGGCGCAACGCCCTGAAGGTCGACGAGTCCTGACCCCCGCCCGGAGCAGGTGAGGGGATCAGGTCAGCGGGTACGACGTCCTGCCGGACGCCTCGTCGATCTCGTCGTGTGCCTTGGTGAGCAGCTTCATCGCCAGTTCGTTGAGCGCACGGGCACCCGCGATCTCCTCGCCGACTCTCGGCTGCTCCGCATCGGAGGGATGGCGGCTGGCGTAGCCGTGGGCCCGCACCTCGGTGCCGTCGCTGAGACGTACGAGAGCGGCGGCGCGGGTGCGGTGGGTGTCCTCTTCGAATTCCAGCTCGATATGCCACCCGACAGTGGTCTCCATCATGGCGGGTCACCTCCCGAAGTCCCTGCTTCCAGGGTGCGCCCGTTTCCCCGGCCGCGCACGGCGTGCGGCACGTCAGGCGGAGAGAGCTCAGGCGTCCCGCAGCGCCTGGACGTCCAGCTTGCGCATGCCGAGCATCGCCTTCATCACCCGCTCCGCCCTGTCCTTGTCCGGGTCGGCGAGCAACTCGGGCAGGGCTCGGGGAACGATCTGCCAGGACAGCCCGTACCTGTCCTTGAGCCACCCGCACATGCTCTCCTCGCCGCCCTCGGTGAGCCTGTCCCAGAACCTGTCCACCTCCTCCTGCGTCTCGCAGTCGACGGAGAGCGAGACGGCCTCGCTGAAGTGGAACATCGGGCCTCCGTTGAGGCCGATGTACTCCTGGCCCGCGAGCCGGAAGTCGACGGTCAGGACCTTGCCCGCCTCCCCCGGTGACGCCTCGGTGTAGTGGGTGATGTCCACGACGGCGGAGTCACCGCCGAAGACCGAGACGTAGAAGTTCGCCGCCTCCTCCGCCTGGTCGTCGAACCACAGACAGGGCCTGATCTTCTGCATGGTCTTCTCCTTGCCGCGTCGAGCTGCTCGGGAACGCTGTGCAAGGTAGACCGTGGCGGGTCCGGAAACTCATCGGGACACGCCCTCCGCCCGTGCCAGCAGCATCGCCCGCTCCCGGGCGTTGCGGGTCAGCCCGGCAGCCCGCAGGAAAGCGGCCCTCGCCTCCTCCGTACGCCCCAGCCGCCGCAGCAGGTCGCCGCGCACGCTGGGCAGCAGGTGGTACGAGGCGAGCGCCGGGTCCTGCGCGAGCGCGTCGGCCAGGGCGAGTCCGGCCGCCGGGCCCTCGGCCATGGAGACGGCGACCGCGCGGTTCAGCTCCACCACCGGGGACGGGGCGACCTTCACGAGATGGCCGTACAGGGTGGCGATGGTCGCCCAGTCCGTGTCCGCGTACCGCACCGCGCGGGCGTGACAGGCGGCGATCGCACCCTGCAGGGCGTACGGCCCGGGGCGCCGCCCGCGGCGTGGGCCCGCTCCAGGGACGCGAATCCGCGCCGGATCAGTAGCTGGTCCCAGCGGGAGCGGTTCTGGTCGGCGAGCAGGACGGGCTCGCCGTCCGCACCCGTCCTGGCCCTGGTCCGCGAGGCCTGGAGCTCGAGCAGCGCCGCCAGCCCGTGGACCTCGGGCTCCCGGTCCATCAGCCCGGCCAGCAGGCGGGCCAGGCGCAGCGCGTCCTCGCACAGTGCGGGGCGCAGCCAGTCGTCGCCCGTGGTCGCCGCGTACCCCTCGTTGAAGATCAGGTAGATGACGTCCAGCACCGAGCCGAGACGAGCGGCGCGCTCGGGGCCGTAGGGCACCTCGAAGGGGACGCCCGCCCGGCCCAGGGTCCGTTTCGCGCGGACGATGCGCTGGGCGACGGCCGACTCGGTGGCCAGGAAGGCGCGGGCGATCTCCTCGGTGCTCAGGCCGCCGAGCAGCCTCAGGGTGAGGGCGATGCGGGCCTCGGTGGACAGGACCGGGTGGCAGGACGTGAAGATCAGCCGGAGCAGGTCGTCGTCGATGCCGTCCGGGTCGGCGGTGTCGGGCGCCGGTACGTCCTCCAGGGCCCGCCCGGCCTCCGCGAGCTTGCGCGCGTAGGTCTCCTTGCGGCGTACGAGGTCGATCGCCCGGTGCTTCGCGGTGGCCATGAGCCAGGCGCCGGGCCGGTCGGGGACACCTGTCCGCGGCCACTGCTCCAGCGCGGCGACCAGCGCGTCCTGCGCGAGCTCCTCGGCGATGCCCACGTCCCGCACGATCCGTACGGTTCCGGCGATGATCCGCGCCGACTCGATCCGGTACACGGCCTCGACGGCACTGCTCGCTTCTGTCACGGCCACCCATCAGAGCAGCCGGGGGCGGGTGCGGCAAGGACCCGCCGCACCCGCCCCGCTCCGGCAGACCGCTGCCGGCCGTCAGTCCTCAGCCCTCGGCGATCTCGCGGATCTCGGAGGTCACGGTCCAGTAGGTCTCGTGGACCGCGAGGAAGCGCTTGGTCCACTCCAGGATCTCGGCCTTGTCCTTGGCCTGGATGATGGCGTAGCCGCCGATGACTTCCTTGGTCTCGGTGAACGGCCCGTCCGTGACGGTGAACTCCCCGTCGGACCAGGTCACCCGGGTGCCCTCGGAGGTCGGGGTGAGCCCGGCCGTGTCGAGCAGGACACCGGCCTTGGTCATCTCCTCGATGAGCGCGCCCATGCGCTCCATCAGCCCCTCGCTGGGGCCTTCGGCCGGAGCGTTGTTCTCGTCGATGCGGACCATCGTCAGATAGCGCGGCATGGTGACTCCTCGGATCGGGCGGCGGGGCTCGTCCCCGCCTCTCACCCCTGCGTCGAACGGGAGGGACCCGGATCGACACGTCCGGCAGAATTCTTCTGAGATTTTTCCGCGACGGCCACCGGAAGCACCGGGGCGGGCGGCCTCAGGCGTCCGCCGGCCCCAGCGACTCGAAGCGCCAGCGGTGCACCGGGCGGGTGATCAGCGCGGCTTCCGGCTCGGGAAGCTCCGGCAGCTCGTCGTCGTACTCGGCCTCCCACCAGGTGAGGACGAGCACCCGGTCCTGCGGGGCGCGCAGCAGCTCGCTGCGCAGCGGCTCCCGGGCCAGCTCGCCCGCCCTGGACCGTGCCCACTCCAGCAGCTCCGCGCCCCGGCCCTCGGTGGCGCGCGCCTCCCACATCAGGGCGACGGTCATGAGTAGAGGTTGTCCTTGCTGATCTCGTGCACGTGGTCGTGGTCGTGGTCGTGGCTGTGCGCACCGGGCACATGGGTCTCGGTGACCGGCAGCGAGGAGTCCGCCGACAGCTCCCAGTCCGAGGCGGGGCGGTTGCGGGCCACCATCTCCGCGCCCAGCGCGGCGACCATGGCCCCGTTGTCCGTGCACAGTCCGGGCCTGGGCACCCGCAGCCGGATCCCGGCCCGCTCGCACCGCTCCTCGGCCAGGGCCCGCAGCCGCGAGTTGGCCGCGACACCGCCGCCGATCATGAGGTGGTCGACGCCCTCGTCCTTGCAGGCCCGCACGGCCTTGCGGGTGAGCACGTCCACCACGGCCTCCTGGAAGGACGCCGCCACGTCCCGTACGGGAACGTCCTCGCCCGCCGCCCGCTTCGCCTCGATCCAGCGCGCGACCGACGTCTTGAGGCCGGAGAAGGAGAAGTCGTACGCGGGGTCGCGCGAGCCGCTCAGCCCGCGCGGGAACGCGATCGCCTTCGGGTCGCCCTCCCTCGCCAGCCGGTCGATGACAGGTCCGCCGGGGAAGCCGAGGTGCAGCACCCGGGCGATCTTGTCGAAGGCCTCGCCCGCCGCGTCGTCGATCGTCGCGCCCAGCGGCCGCACGTCGTTGGTGATGTCGGGGGCCAGCAGCAGCGAGGAGTGCCCGCCGCTGACCAGCAGTGCCATCGTCGGCTCGGGCAGCGGGCCGTGCTCTAGCTGGTCCACGCAGATGTGCGAGGCGAGGTGGTTGACCCCGTACAGCGGCTTGTTCAGCGCGTACGCGTACGCCTTCGCCGCCGACACCCCGACGAGGAGCGCGCCGGCGAGTCCGGGACCTGCGGTGACCGCGATGCCGTCGAGGTCGCGGGCGCTGATCCCGGCCTCCTTCAGCGCGCGTTCGATGGTGGGAACCATCGACTCCAGGTGGGCGCGGGAGGCGATCTCCGGGACGACACCGCCGAAGCGGGCGTGTGTGTCGACGCTGGAGGCGACGGCGTCGGCCAGCAGTGTCGTACCGCGCACGATGCCCACGCCGGTCTCGTCGCAGGAGGTCTCGATACCGAGTACGAGCGGTTCGTCAGCCATCAGTCAGTCTCTGTTCCTTGTACGGTCAGGCGCATGACGAGTGCGTCGATGTTCCCGGGCTGGTAGTAACCCCGGCGGAAACCGATCGGTTCGAAGCCGAAGCGTTCGTACAGCTTCTGCGCGCGGGTGTTGTCGACACGGACCTCCAGGAGCACCGCGGTGCACTCGAAGGCGGTGGCGTGTCTGAGGAGGTCGGTCAGGAGCTCGGAGCCGAGGCCGCCGCCCCACTGGCCGCGGCTGACGCCGATCGTCTGGACGTCGGCGAGCTCACCGACCGCGGCGAGACCCGCGTAGCCGACGATCCGGCCGTCGACGGGGTCCTCGGCGACGACGTAGCGCCGGGTGGCCTGCGGGCCGCGCGCGTGGGCCAGCTCGGACCAGAACATCCCGGCCGACCAGGCGTCCTCGGGGAACAGCTCGTGCTCCAGGTCCAGCACCGGATCGATGTCCCACCAGCGCATCTCGCGGAGCACTGCGGTCACGGTCGTCACTTCGGGGTGACCACCTTGTAGTTCTTCGGGACCTGCGCGTCGGGCCTGCGCAGGTAGAGCGGCTGCGGGGGCAGCAGTTCCGCCCCGGCGGCGAGGCGCTCGGCGGCGAGGGCGGCGAGCGCTCCGGCGGAGACGTGTTCGGGACTGCGCGCGTCCGGGAAGGCCTCGGGGTAGAGCAGGGCGCCCGCGCCGACGACGGGCAGCCCGGCGAGCTGCTCGGCGAGGTCGGCCGGCCGGTCGACGGCGGGGTCACCGGACCGGGTGCGGGAGTCCTCGTACCGCGCCCAGTAGACCTCCTTGCGCCGCGCGTCCGTCGCGACGGCGAACGGGCCTTCGAGGCCGGCCTGCCCGGCGGCGTACGCGAGGCCGTCGAGCGTGCACAGTCCGTGCACCGGTACGGAGAGGGCGGAGCCGAACGTCGCCGCGGTCACCAGGCCGACGCGCAGCCCGGTGTACGGGCCGGGGCCGACCCCGACGACCACGTCCGTCACGGCGTCGAGTTTCACCCCCGCCTCGGCGAGGACCCTGTCGACGGCGGGGAGCAGGAGCTCCCCGTGCCTTCGGGCGTCGACCTGGCCGGTCTCGGCTACGACGGAGGTCCCGTCGTGGAGGGCGACGGTGACGGCGGGAGTGGCGGTATCAACGGCGAGCAGGAGCACACAAACAGCCTACGGCTCCGCCGACTCGGGTACGGCCCGCCCGTACGTCGTACCGGTCGGCCCTGCCGCTGCTGGTACCGTCGCCGGGTATACGTGTGTACGACGTAAATGCTTGTACGACATGCGACGGACGGCATGCGAAAGGGGAGCTCACGGTGGCTAGGGGCAGCTCGGGAATCGTGGCCGGGCTCACGGCGGCGGCAGTGGCCGCGGTCTGTTTCCTCGCCTACCAGGCATCGGCGAACGCACCCGACTCCGTCGCCGCCCCCACGGCGCAGTCCTCCGGCAGCTCTACGGCCGCTCCCACCGAGAAGCCCGAGGCGCCGCGGGAACCGCTCGCGGTCCCCGCGGACTCCGACACCGGGGCGCGCGTCGTGTACGCGCTGAAGGACCGGCGGGTGTGGCTCGTGGACGCCGAGGAGAAGTCGCTCCGGACGTTCACCGTCATGCCGAGCTCCATCAACCCGCTGCCCGGCGTCTACCGGGTGACCTCGCGCTCCGGCAGCATCAAGGGCTCGGACGGTGTGCCCATCGAACACGTGGTGCGCTTCGCGAACGTCGACGACGTCTCCGTGGGCTTCAGCGCCGCGCAGGACGACTCGATGCACAGCCCGGATCCCACGATCAAGACCGGCGGGGTCCGGATGAAGCGCGCCGACGGCAACGCGATGTGGACGTTCGCGACGGTCGGCGTCAAGATCGTCGTCGTCCCGTAGAGCCGCACCGCCCGTAACGCAGTGCCGCGCTGCCGCCCGTGACGCAGTACGCGGTCCGGGGCTCTCAGGCCGCGTCGCGTCCGGCCGACAGCTGTTCCTGCCCGTCGTCGTCCTCGTGCTCCTCGCGGGGCGGCGTCGAGACCGCCGTCGCAGCCGCACAGGAGGCCAGCAGGTCCTTCATCGACACCGCGGACGCCGACGGTGGCTCCGCCTGCGGCGACTGCGGCTGCACTTCACGCTCGGGTGTCGGCATGCATGCCTCCTCGGGCTTCGGTGAAAGATCTGGTTAGGTAGACCTAACCAATCTCGCAACCATGTGACCACGGCCGCAGCCCCCTGCGCAACATTTTACCGACGGCTTGTCGGAAAGCACCGTCGGGAACGTCGGCCGTTGGGGCGCCGACCGGTCACGCCCCCGCCAGATCCGTCCCCAGACCCACCCAGCGCGCCCCGATGCCGACCAGCGTGACCGTGCGCCGCTCGTCGTCCGTGTCCCCGACGGCACGGTGGATCAGCACCTGCAGCCGGTCGTCCGACAGCTCCTCGACCTTGCCGTCGCCCCATTCCACGACGACCACGGACTCCGGCAGCGACACGTCGAGGTCCAGGTCCTCCATCTCGTCGAGCCCGCCGCCCAGGCGGTACGCGTCGACGTGGACCAGGGCGGGCCCGTCGCCCAGGGACGGGTGCACCCGGGCGATCACGAAGGTGGGCGAGGTGACGGCACCGCGCACCCCGAGGCCCTCGCCGAGCCCCCGGGTGAGCGTCGTCTTGCCCGCGCCGAGCTCGCCGGTGAGCATCACCAGGTCGCCGGGGGCCAGCACACCGGCGATACGGCGGCCCAGGTCCCGCATCTGTTCGGGGGACTCGACGGCGAGGTCGACGGTGACGGTGCCCGGTACGGCGGTGTCAGCCACCGGGCCGTTGTGCGCTGCTTCCATGCTCGCCAACGTTAGAGGATCCGGGCGCCTCGCCCGGAACCGCTCCGATCCGCACCAGCAGGTCCGCGAGCCGGTCGGTGACCGTCTCCGGGTGCTCGAGCATCACCAGGTGACCGGCGTCCGGCACGATGACCAGCTCCGCGTCCGGCAGCTCGTCCGCGATGGCCTCGCTGTGCGAACTGGGTGTGACCAGGTCCTTGTCGCCGGCCAGGATCAGCACCGGAAGATCGAGGAAGGCCGGCAGCGCCCCGCTCTTGTCGTGCTCGGTGAACGCCGGATAGAACTCGGCGACCACGTCGATCGGGGTGGACTCGATGAGCCGCTCCGCGAACCGCG
Source organism: Streptomyces sp. NBC_00683 (assembly GCF_036226745.1). Taxonomy (NCBI): domain Bacteria; kingdom Bacillati; phylum Actinomycetota; class Actinomycetes; order Kitasatosporales; family Streptomycetaceae; genus Streptomyces; species Streptomyces sp. NBC_00683. The sequence goes on from NZ_CP109013.1 coordinate 3,556,939, forward strand.
CGACCGCCGGGTCCACGTCCCGCGAACCGAACGAGTACCGCTTGATCAGCCCCGCGAAGAGGTCGGCGGTCGCCCGGCGTCCGCGCTCCACGAGCTCCGTCTGCGAACCGAGCGCCTTGAGCACCCCGGGCAGCACCCGGCGCACCGCGTTCACGCCCGCCACCGGCAGCCCGAAGTTCACCTCGCCGAGCTTCCCGCTCGACGTACCGACGAACGCGACCGCGGCGACCCGGTCACGGATCAGTGCCGGGTACTGGTCGGCGAGCGCCATCATCGTCATGCCGCCCATCGAGTGCCCGACCAGCACCAGCAGGCCCTCGGGGGCCGCGGCGTCGATGACCGCCTTCAGGTCGCGGCCGAGCTGGTCGATGCCGACGGCCACCCCCTCGGCCTGGGCGCGGCCGCGCTCGGAGCGGCCGTGACTGCGCTGGTCCCAGTGGACCGTGCGCACCAGGCCGCGCAGGGCCGCCCGCTGGAAGTGCCACGAGTCCTGGCTGAGGCAGTAGCCGTGGCTGAAGACGACGGTGACGGGCACGGGGGCCTTGCGGCCGAAGAGCCTGCGCCGTCGCGGGCCGGGGGCCGTGCCGGATCCGGCGCCCGCCTTCGTGCCCGCGCGGGCCGTGGTCCCGTCCGGTTCGACCTCGTCGACCTCGTAGTACAGCTCGGTGCCGTCGTCGGCGACGGCCCGGCCGGACACCCCGCGCAGCGAGCCGTACGGTCCCGACGCGTCCAGCGCGAGCCGTGCCTTCTTGCGCATGCCGCGGCCCACCGTCAGCCGCTCGACCGCGACACCGGCCGCCGCACCCGCAGCGATGACGCCTATCGCCGCCCCGGCGATGCCCGCCCGGCGCCAGCCGGCCGCGGCAACGGCCGCCGTCGCCACCACGTCCCCCGCGCTGGTGTCGCTCACCGTGCCGTGCTCCTCGTCGTTGTATCCGCGTCTCGATAGACGCGGGGTACGCGTGCACCGATGCGTGTGACGATCTCGTACGCGATCGTGTCGGCCGCGACCGCCCAGTCCTCGGCGCTCGGCTCGCCCCGGTCGCCCGGCCCGAACAGCACCGCCTCCGCGCCCGGTTCCGGGGTGTCGCCCCCGAGGTCGACCACGAACTGGTCCATCGCGACCCGGCCCGCCACGGTCCGGATCCGGCCGTCGACGAGGACGGGGCCCCGCCCGGAGGCGTGGCGCGGGATGCCGTCCGCGTAACCGACGGGGATCAGGGCCAGCGTCGTCTCTGCGGAGGTCGTGTAGTGGTGGCCGTAGCTGACGCCGTGCCCCGGGGGCACCTGCTTGACCAGCGCGATCGACGCGGCGAGCGTCATCACGGGACGCAGGCCGAAGTCGGCCGGTGTGCCCAGCTCCGGGCTCGGCGAGATGCCGTACACGGCGATTCCGGTGCGTACGAGATCGAAGTGTGACTCGGGCACCGTGAGGGTCGCCGGCGAGTTGGCGATGTGCCGCACCTCGGGCTCGGCGCCCGCCTTCTCCGCGTACGCCACCATGTCGCGGAACACGTTCAGCTGGGCGGCGATCGACGGGTGTCCCGGCTCGTCGGCGCAGGCGAAGTGCGACCACAGGCCGGTGATGCGCAGCGTGCCCGCGGCCTCGGCGGCGCGGGCGGCGGAGATCAGTTCCGGCCAGTCGGCGGGCTGGCAGCCGTTGCGGCCGAGGCCCGTGTCGGCCTTGAGCTGGACCCGGGCCGGAATGCCGGCCTCCGTGGCCGCGGCGACGACTTCGGTGAGGGCCCACAGGCCGCTCACCGAGACGTCGATGTCGGCCTCGATCGCCTCGCGCCAGGGGCCGCCGGGCGTCCACAGCCAGCACATCACCCGGCCGCCGATCCCGGCCGCCCGCAGGGCCAGAGCCTCCTGCGGGGTCGCGGTGCCCAGCCAGGTCGCGCCGGCCTCGATCGCGGCCCGGGCACAGGGCACCGCGCCGTGCCCGTACGCATCGGACTTCACGACGGCCATGAGCTGCGCCCCGGACGCCCGCGCACGCAGGGCGCGCACATTGGCGCGCACCGCGGCGAGGTCGATCTCGGCACGGGCTCTCGGGGACGCTGTCTCGTTCATCGCGCCCAGTCTCTCAGAGCCGTACGCATGTGCCCTCGATCTCTTGGGCGCGGTGAGGCGTCAGCCGTGCTCCAGGGCGTGTTCCAGGTGCTCGGCGAGGACCGGGACGTGGCTGACCGGGATGTCCTTCACCGCCGTGAGCAGCGTGACCGGACCGCCCTCGCGCAGCAGGGCGAGCAGCTCGTCCACGGCCCGGGTGTGGGCCGGGTCACCGAGCTCGGTGCGGTAGCGGTCCACGAAATCGTCGTAGCGGTTGCCGGAACGGTCCTCGTGGTACCAGGAGCGGAGCTCGTTCGACGGGGTCGCGTCCTTGGCCCACACATCGACGGCGGCACGCTCCTTGGACACCCCGCGCGGCCAGAGCCGGTCGACGAGGACGCGGGTGCCGTCGCCGTCCTCCGGCGGGTCGTACACCCTGCGCATCCGTACGGTGTCGCTGCTGCCCACGTCCGACCGCCCTTCCGGCTCCCGTTCCGCTCCTGCCAGGGTGGATCAGGCACGCACGTCCCGCCAGGCCGCCGGGATCGCGTCCGCGACGTCCTGCGCGGCGACCGGCGCCCCGTCCGAGACCCGGCGCGCCGCGAGCCCGTGCAGGTAGGCGCCCACCGACGCGGCGTCGCGCGGGGCGAGGCCCGCCGCCAGCAGGGAGCCGGTCAGCCCGGAGAGCACATCGCCGCTGCCCGCCGTGGCGAGCCAGGACGTGCCCGTGGGGTTGACCCGTACGGGCGCGCCCCCGGCCTCCGCGACCAGGGTCGTCGACCCCTTGAGCAGCACCGTCGCGCCGTAGCGCGCGGCCAGTTCCCGTACTGCCGCGAGCCGTCCCGCCTCGACCTCCTCGCGCGGGACGCCGAGCAGCGCGGCGGCCTCCCCGGCGTGCGGGGTGAGCACCGTGGCGGCGGTGCGCGACCGTACGGCTCCGGCGTCCATCAGCCGCAGCCCGTCCGCGTCGACGAGCACCGGGACGTCCGCGGCCAGCACGTCGGACACCGCGCCGGCCGCCGCGGTGGAGTCGCCGAGCCCCGGCCCGACCACCCAGGCCTGCACCCGTCCGGCCTTCGACGGCGGCCACGGGTGCACCAGGGTCTCCGGGAAGCGGGCGATCACCGCGTCCGCGCCCGGACCGGCGTACCGCACGGCTCCGGCACCGCCGCGCAGCGCGCCCGCGACCGCGAGCACCGCGGCACCCGGGTACCGCTCCGACCCGGCGGCGACGCCGACCACGCCGCGCCGGTACTTGTCGCTCTCGGCCCCCGGCACCGGCAGGAGCGCCGCCACGTCCGCGTACTGCAGCGCCTCCAGGTCGGGGCGCTCGGGCAGTTCGGTTCCCAGCCCGATGTCGACGAGCCGCAGGGCGCCCGCCCGTTCGGCGGCAGGGTCGACGAGCAGCCCCGGCTTGTACGTACCGAAGGTGACGGTGGCGTCCGCGCGTACGGCAGCCCCCAGGACCTCCCCGGTGTCCGCCTCGACCCCGCTCGGCAGGTCCACGGCGAGCACCGGCGCACGCCCGCCGGTGACCGCGCGGACCAGCTGCTCCGCCTCGGGGCGCAGACCGCCCCGGCCTCCGATTCCGGTGATCCCGTCGACGACGAGGTCGACGGGACCGAAGGCGTGGCCGATGCGGTCCGGGGAGTCGAGGACCTGGCCGCCCGCCGCGAGCAGCGCGGCGAGACCGCCCCGGTGGACCTTGTCCGGCGCGGTCAGCAGGGCCCGTACGCCCGCTCCGCGCCGGGCCAGCCGGGCCCCCGCGTACAGCGCGTCGCCGCCGTTGTCGCCGCTGCCGACGAGCAGGAGCACCCGCGACCCGTACACCCGGCCGTTGCGCCGGAGCAGGTCGCCGCAGGCCACCGCCAGGCCCGCGGCGGCGCGCTGCATCAGGGCGCCCTCGGGCAGCCGTGCCATCAGCGCCTGTTCGGCGGCCCGTACGGTCGAAACGCTGTACGCCTGTCGCATACGCTCAACCCTCCGCGATCACCACGGCCGACGCCACCCCCGCGTCATGGCTGAGCGACACGTGCCAGCTGCGCACCCCCAGCTCGGCGGCGCGGGCCGCGACCGTGCCGCGGACCTCCAGCCGGGGCTGCCCGCTGTCCTCGACGCACACCTCGGCATCCGTCCAGAGCAGCCCGCCCGGCGCCCCGAGCGCCTTGGCCAGCGCCTCCTTGGCGGCGAAGCGGGCGGCCAGCGAGGCGATCCCCCGCCGCTCCCCGCTGGGAAGCAGCAACTCCCGCTCCAGGAAGAGGCGGTCCGCCATCTGCGGCGTACGCCCCAGCGCGGCGCCGAAGCGTTCGATCTCCGCCACATCGATCCCGACCCCGATGATCACGTACTCACCCTCACCCTGATCCACTGCACGGCCTACTCCACGGTCACGGACTTCGCCAGATTGCGCGGCTGGTCCACCTCGTTGCCGCGGGCCGTCGCCAGCTCGCAGGCGAAGACCTGCAACGGCACGGTGGCGACCAGCGGCTGGAGCAGCGTAGGCGTAGCGGGGATCCTGATGAGGTGGTCCGCGTACGGGACGACCGCCTCGTCGCCCTCCTCGGCGATGACGACGGTACGGGCGCCGCGGGCCCTGATCTCCTGGATGTTCGACACGATCTTGTCGTGGAGCACCGAACGGCCGCGCGGGGACGGCACGATCACGACGACCGGCAGCCCCTCGTCGATGAGCGCGATCGGCCCGTGCTTGAGCTCTCCGGCCGCGAAGCCCTCGGCGTGCATGTACGCGAGCTCCTTGAGCTTCAACGCGCCTTCCAGGGCCACCGGGTAGCCGACGTGCCGTCCCACGAAGAGCACCGTGTCGTGGTGCGCGAGCGAGCGGGCGAGCGCGCGCACGGGCTCCATCGTCCCGAGGAGCTCCTCCACCTGCCCGGGGATCGCGGAGAGCTGGCGCACCACGGTGCGGATCTCGTCGCCCCACTTGGTGCCGCGGATCTGGCCGAGGTACAGCGCGACGAGGTAGCAGGCGACGAGCTGCGTCAGGAACGCCTTGGTGGAGGCGACGGCCACCTCCGGACCGGCGTGGGTGTAGAGGACGGCGTCGGACTCCCTCGGGATCGTCGACCCGTTCGTGTTGCAGATGGCGAGGACCTTCGCCCCCTGCTCGCGGGCGTGCCGCAGGGCCATCAGCGTGTCCATCGTCTCGCCGGACTGGGAGATCGCGATGACCAGGGTGTTCCGGTCCAGGATCGGGTCGCGGTAGCGGAACTCGCTGGCCAGTTCCGTCTCGCAGGGCAGCCGGGTGACGTGCTCGATGGCGTACTTGGCGATCATCCCGGCGTGGAACGCGGTCCCGCAGGCGACGATGAAGACCTTGTCGACCTCCCTGAGCTCGCTCGGCGGGATCCGCACCTCGTCGAGGCGCAGCGCACCCGAGGCGTCGATCCGGCCCAGGAGCGTGTCGGCGACGGCCTTCGGCTGGTCCGCGATCTCCTTGAGCATGAAGGAGGCGTAGCCGCCCTTCTCGGCGGCGGAGGCGTCCCAGTCCACGTGGTACTCGCGTGACTCCGCGGGGAAGCCGTCGAACCCGGTGACGGTGGCCCCGTCCCTGCGCAGCTCGACCACCTGGTCCTGGCCGAGCTCGATCGCGGACCGGGTGTGCGCGATGAAGGCGGCCACGTCGGAGGCCAGGAACATCTCCCCGTCCCCCGCCCCGACCACCAGGGGCGAGTTCCGCCGCGCCCCGACGACCACATCCGGCTCGTCGGCGTGCACCGCGACCAGGGTGAACGCGCCCTCCAGCTGCCGGCAGACCTGGCGCATCGCCTCGGCGAGCTCACCGGTCGAGGAGTACGCCTCCGCCAGCAGATGGGCGACGACCTCGGTGTCGGTCTCGGAGGCCAGCTCGTGGCCGCGCCCGGTCAGCTCCTCGCGCAGGGCGGCGAAGTTCTCGATGATCCCGTTGTGCACGACGGCGACGCGCCCCGCGTTGTCGAGATGCGGATGGGCGTTGACATCGGTCGGCCCGCCGTGCGTGGCCCAACGGGTGTGCCCGATACCGGTGTTCCCGGCCGGCAGTGGCCGCTCCTTGAGCTCCTTCTCCAGGTTGAGGAGCTTCCCGGCCTTCTTCGCCCCGGCCAGACCACCGTCCGAGAGGACGGCGACCCCCGCGGAGTCGTACCCCCGGTACTCCAGCCGCTTCAGCCCCGCAACGACGACGTCCTGCGCCGACTGCCCACCGACGTAACCCACGATTCCGCACATATCGGCACCATAAGGCCGCAGGCCGGTGGGGGACAGTAGCCGTGCTCCGCGCCCGGTCGGGGCATCAGCCGAACCGCGGCAACCGGGACGGCAGCGTCCGCACCTCCTGGCACCCCTGGATCTTGTAGCTGTATTTCAGCAGTTCATAGGCGAAGTCCGTCACCTCCTGCCGCAGTTCATCCCCGGTCACAGCCGTATCGCCGATCGTCCTGGACTCGACGATCAACCCGTAATCCTGCCGTGCCTCTTCGGGCTTCTTCCCGGTCGGCGTACAGGGAACATAGATAACGGCCTCACTCGCATACGAGACCGCACGAATGCCCTGAAAGTCGACTTCGAGTTTGCTCGCGTCCGCAGCCGCCTCTACCCCTTCGCGCCACTCATCTGCGGAAACATCATGGATCCTACCGTCACCGGAAAGAATGGAATCCTGGCTGCGCGTTTTCACATTGCAGGAGAACAGAAAAGTCTCTCCGGCCCCGTCGACCCTTCTTCCCCGCTCGTGAGCCGTCATCGTGCCCGGCAGGACATGTGCCGCTATGTTCCGGTCCACCGCACCCGAGCAGACCCGTTCCGGCAGCCGGTCAACGCCTTTGGTGAAAACTTGTACGTACCCGAAGACCCCTACAGCCACAACAGCCAAGCCGACAAGCGCCTGCTTCGCCATCTTTTTCTCAATTGCTTCCACGGCCACCCTCACTGTTGTCCATATCAGGCACCGGGCCGAGCATGAATGTCCTCCAAAACCTGATCACTGCGAGTCCACCCGGCATTAACGCCTTCCAGAATCCAATACGCTCTAGAATCTTCAGTCATCTTTGATCCATGCATGGATGCGACATCTTTTGCCGCATTCTGTGTCTGCGAAACGACCGATTCCTGCGCATGAGCAAGACCCTTGCCTGAGGCATACAGACTCTCATCGAGCGCGCCCTCGGCCTCACGTCCGTCCATCATTCGGTCAACCGCCAAACCGACGACACCCCCGAAGAACCCGCCGCCGGCCGCTCCTACCATTTGACCGGACAGGTGCTCGGGAGCCAGCGCGACGGCCGCCATCCCTACCCCCGCAGAAGCGACGGCCTTATAGAAATCACCTTGGGTCTTCAAGGCCTCATTTTCACTCTTCTGCGCCTCCAGGCTCCCTGAGATCTCCAAGTCAGCAGCCGCATGACCGACGATCCCCTCAATAAGTCCCGCATTGATCGCAATCGCCTTGACGGGAATGCTCTCTTCGCCGCGAAAGAGGGATGGATCCGAAATGTGGGCTTCAAGCAGACTGCTGGTGTAAATAGTCTCACCCAGCCGAATTGCCGCCCTTCCGTTATCATCCTGCGCGACCTCGTACAGGAACCTTTCAACATCGGATTTTTCCAGCCCGTACGAAGCGGCACTATTAGAAAGGAAGATCGAGTCGGAACCTTGCCCTGTCAACGCTTGACTGATCTCGGGCATGTACCCCGATGCCATATGCCCAAAGCTCGCGCCAATTGACTTGTCCACGAGGTCGGCACCGCCACCCGGCTGGGCTACGGCATGCATAACGTTCTGCATAATTTCCACTTGCGTCTTACTGTGCGGGGACGGCTCGTTCGATACATCGCCGAATGCCACACCGCTTACGGCCACTTCGAGTGCGTGTCCCACCGACTCCCCCCGGTCCGTGTACTTGGTGCTCTGGAGTACATGATCAAGGGTGGACTTGTCGTCGAAGGTATTCGTCGCCGCTTCGGCATTGTGCGAGAGGGCATCCATGAAACCGATCAGAGGGTCGCGCCCGTTACCCTTCCCGAATACCAGGTCCGCCGACTGGTCCGGGGCCGTCCACACATCGTCGGTGTTCATTCCAGCACTGCCCGTCGGAGCCATATCCGACTTGAGAATTCGCTTCCCGTACTCGTCGAGGAATTCACTGTCGTACTTACCGTGGCCCATCAGGCTACTGATGACCTGAAAACCGATGGCCCCGACGGGGCCCTTGAGAGGACTGGCCGGATCTGCCCGGAAGTTGGTGTTCCCCTCGTTGATCAGGTCCTGCTTCCACTCCTTCATCGGAGCGGAATCGGAGTAGGTCGCCGAAGCAAGGGTCAGGCTCAGGTTCTTCTGGAGATCCTGGAGATCATCCAGCTGGGAGCCCTTCACGCCCGCGTACCGGTCGGTGACCTCCGCCCAGAACTGCAGTGTTTCCTTCGGCCCCGCCGCAAGAGCGAACCGCTCCGAGAACAGAGGGTCCTGGCTGTACTGCTTCAGGCGGTCGTTCATCTTGGCCAGGTCTGCAGCCGTACGATCCTGAGGATCCTTCTTGACGATCTTGGCCATGTCCTCCGCCGTCTTGATCGCATCGGCTGCGGCGTCACGGTCCTTGTAAGACGCACCACCGGAGAAGCCGTACTCGGCGTGGTTCGCGAGTGCCTTAAGCACTTGACCGGCAGTGCTGTCACTCTCAGCGGCCTTGGTGAGGATGCCCTGCAGCTCGTCCCTCAGCAGCACCATCGCTTCTTTACTGCCGGCGGGTTCCGGGTGCACGTTCACGTAGACGGTGAAGCCTCCGCCCTTCGCGCCGATGACGGAGAGATGCTTGTCCCAGCCCCGGTCGATCGCCCTGTTGAGCTCATCGCGGTAGCCAACGAGCTCGTTCCTGGTGTCGCGAAGGATGTTGCGGATACTCGTGGCCTGCTTGACGGCGTCGGTGAACTCGCCTGCCGTCCTGTTGATGAACTCCCTTGAAACGGTGGCATTCACACCGGCCCAGTTCGCCCTGTTCGCCTTGGCCCTCAGATCGTCCCGCGCCCTCTTCTCCATCTCGGTGAGGTGCTGGATCACTCCGGTCCAGTCCTCGACCGCAGTGCCGAGCGTGGCGAAATTTCCGTGACGAAGTGCCTCGATGTCCATCAGGACTTGGTCCCCTCGTCGAAGCCCTTGTCCAGCGTCGCAATGCTGCTGACCGTGGACGCGATGTGATACTCATCGCCCCGGTGCGCCTTCTTGGTGAAGTCCATGTGGTTCGAAATATGGGCACAGGCATCGACAAGCGATTGCAGTTGCTTCTCCCACTTCTTCTGCACAACATCCAGGCCACCGCCGACCTCGAACTCCTGTGTGGTCAGATCCTTGGCTGCCGTCTGACTACTCGACCAGGCATCCCGGCCGTACCGCCCCAGGTCCTCGAACAGCTTGAACGCACTGTCCCCTATCGCAGCCAGGTCCTGCTGGTCGACAGTCAGGTCGCCCTGCTCACCTCCACCTTGCTGCGACGCCTGGTTGAGCTGCGTGTGGGTCGCTCGGCCCTGCGCCGCCGTCTTCAACTGCTCCCACTCGTCCCAAGCCATGTCTGATCACTTTCCCCCGTCGGCACCACGTGCAGAACACACCTACGCAACTTAGCAAACAGTATTTCCTGTGCGACCACGGTTTTGAGGCAACCTCAGGCCCCTCCGAACGCTGCCGCTCGGGCCCTCACCGGTGGCCTCCGAGTACTCTGCTGCAGGCCCTGCGCGTGATCGGCAGACTCAGCCTCGCGACAACGACCGGGCCCGGGATCCAGCGCGTCACGTAAGCGTTAACGCTCGCAAAGCAACCCAAAGCTCCTGCAAAGAGCCCTGGCACCAGAAGGTTCGGCACAAGACCCACCTGCGCAAAGGGGGCCACCCAGTCGTTGGCCCGAAAGTCCCCGGCGTCCACGACCGCGGACGGGAACGGCGAGACCTCGCGGGCCGGCCGAGTCAGCCCACGTCGCGGACGCAGTGCTCTCTCAGGTCGGGCGCGTGCCGGGCGACAGTGCGGTAGTCGGCGTCGTCGTGGAGAACAACCAGCCCGTGATGGGCAGCAGTTGCGGCGACCATCAGGTCCACGGCCGAGGCGCTGCGGTGCTCCCCGGCCCGCGCCATACGCTGTTGCACCGCACTGATCCAGCGTCCCGCGTTCTTGGGCACGGAGACGTCCGGGTAGAGATCGGCGAACATGTCCACGATCTCGTCGTACTCACGACCGGTCCGGGCGCTGTGGAGGAACTCCGTGCGCTGCGGGTAGCAGGAAGCCAACGCCTCGGCACTGATCGCGTCGTACCAGGCGGACTGCAGGGCGGTGTCGCCGAGCAGACGGACCAGCCCGGACGTGTCGAGCAGATAGATCACTGCCCGTCCTTCTCCGCCCGATGCCGGCGCTTCGCGTCCTCCACCGCTCCCCACTGGCGAGCCCGCTCGAAGTGGCGGCTGATCCGCACCGCGCGGTCCTGCTGGTCCGCGTAGTACCGGAGGGCCAGGTTCACCGCTTCCTTCTTGGTCCTGGCCTTGGACAACGCCATGGTGCGCTCCAGCGCGTCATCGTCTATGTCGATCTGGGTCACGGACATCCAGCACCTCCCGCGAGCATGGTCATGTACAAAGAATTGTATGGCACCAACAAAAGCGGCGCGCGGCTCTCCGTCCTGGGCAAGGTGAGGGCGTGGCCGTCGCGGGCTGCCCGCGAATCCGTGTCGACCGCGGTCTCCGCCGAGCCCGGTGACCCACGCCCCGCACGGTCACCGTGGCACGCGCTCGGTGCCACCCTGCTCCGGGCGAACACACCACAGGCCCCGCCCCGTCCCCCACGTGACCGAGCCCACCCCCCACTCCGTTAAAACTCCCGCAACAATGAGTACGTGATCACTTCGCCCGCACGGAGCTCCCGTCGCACCGAGCACGCGCCGACGCCCTACGTCGACCTGACCCGGGCGGAGTGGAGCGCTCTGCGCGACAAGACCCCGCTGCCGCTCTCCGCCGACGAGGTCGAGAAGCTGCGCGGGCTCGGCGACGTCATCGACCTCGACGAGGTGCGGGACGTCTATCTGCCCCTCTCCCGGCTCCTGAACCTGTACGTCCAGGCCACCTCCGGTCTCCGCGGTGCGCTGAACACCTTTCTCGGGGACGCGGGAAACGGTCACGGCGAGCAGCGCGGCACCCCGTTCGTCATAGGGGTCGCGGGCAGCGTCGCCGTCGGCAAGTCCACCAGCGCCCGCATCCTGCAGGCGCTGCTGGCACGCTGGCCGGAGCATCCCCGGGTCGAGCTGGTGACCACGGACGGGTTCCTGCTGCCGATGAAGGAGCTCCAGGCGCGCGGGCTGATGTCGCGCAAAGGGTTCCCGGAGTCCTACGACCGGCGGGCCCTGACCCGGTTCGTCGCCGACATCAAGGCCGGCAAGGACGAGGTGACGGCGCCCGTCTACTCGCACCTGATCTACGACATCGTGCCCGGTGAGCGGCTCACCGTACGCCGTCCCGACATCCTGATCGTCGAAGGGCTGAACGTGCTGCAGCCCGCACTGCCCGGCAAGGACGGCCGGACCAGGGTCGGCCTCGCCGACTACTTCGACTTCAGTGTGTACGTGGACGCGCGCCCCGAGGACATCGAGACCTGGTACCTCCACCGCTTCCGACGGCTGCGCGAGACGGCGTTCCAGAACCCGTTCTCGTACTTCCGCAAGTACACCCAGGTCTCCGAGGAGGAGGCGCTGGACTACGCGCGCACCATGTGGCGGACCATCAACAAGCCCAATCTCCTGGAGAACGTGGCGCCGACACGGGGCCGTGCCACTCTGGTGCTGCGCAAGGGGCCGGACCACAAGGTCCAGCGTCTGTCGTTGCGCAAACTCTGACTCCGAAAGGGTGCACCGTGCTGCATCTGCGCCTCATAGTGCCCGCCGACCGCACCGACGAGGTGCTGGAGCTGCTGGAGCACACGGTGGGCACCGCGCATCTCGCGGTGCTCAGCGGTGCCGCCCGCAGCCCGGCGGGCGATGTGGTCCTGTGCGACGTCGCGCGCGAGGCGGGCGACGAACTGATCGGTGGACTGCGGAAACTCGGCATCGACAAGTCCGGTTCGATCACCGTCGAGAACATGGACCTCACCCTGTCCGCGCACGCCGACAAGGCGGAGGAGGACGCTCCCGGCGAGGGCGCGGACGCGGTGCTGTGGGAGGAGCTGACCGAGGTCACCCACGAGGAGTCGACGTTCAGCGTCACGTATGTGGCGTTCCTCTCCGTGGCGACGATGCTGGCCGCCTGCGGCGTGATGCTCGACAACGCGATCCTGATCGTGGGCGCGATGGCGGTGGGCCCGGAGTTCGGCCCCCTGGCGGGGATCTCGACGGCGCTCGTGCAGCGCGCACCGCGGCTGGTCGCGAGGTCGCTGTGGGCGCTGATCGGCGGGTTCGCGGTGGCGATGGTGCTGACGGCCGGGTTCGCCTGGCTGCTGGACGCCTTCGGGCTGTTCAACGAGGGCATGGTCACGGCGGACCGGCCCAACACCGGATTCATCTGGCACCCGGACTGGATGTCGTTCGTCGTGGCGCTCCTGGCGGGTATCGCCGGAACGCTCTCGCTGACCTCGGCGAAGTCCGGGGCTCTGATCGGCGTGGCGATCTCGGTGACCACCGTGCCCGCCGCCGCCAACGCCGCGGTCGCCTTCAGCTACCAGGACCTCCAGCAGACCTGGGGCTCCACGGCGCAGCTCCTCGCCAACCTGGGCGGCATCGTGCTCGCGGGAACGCTGACGCTGCTGCTCCAGAAGGCGCTGTGGGCCGCACAACGCCGGACGGGCCCGGCCTCGCGGCCGGACCCGTCCACGGTGCGGTAGCCCGTCAGCCGAGGGCGGACTTCACCACGTCGGCCAGCTGCCCGGCCACGGAGCGCGCCTGCTCGATGTCGGCGGCCTCGACCATGACCCGTACCAGCGGCTCCGTGCCCGACTTGCGCAGCAGTACGCGCCCGGTGTCGCCCAGCTCGCGCTCGGCCTCGGCGACCGCGGCGGCCAGCTCGGGCGAGGTGTCGACGCGGGACTTGTCGACGTCCGGCACGTTGATGAGCACCTGCGGGAGGCGCTGCATCACACCGGCCAGGTCCGCGAGCGTACGGCCGGTGGCGGCGATCCGTGCCGCGAGCATCAGCCCGGTCAGCGTGCCGTCACCCGTCGTGGCGTGGTCCAGGACGATGACGTGGCCGGACTGCTCGCCGCCCAGCGCGAAGCCTTCGGCCTTCATCGACTCCAGGACGTAGCGGTCGCCGACGGCGGTCTGGACGAGTTCGATGCCCTCGCGCTCCATCGCCATCTTGAAGCCGAGGTTCGACATGACCGTGCCGACGACGGTGTCCTTGCGCAGCTGCCCGGCCTCGCGCATGGCGAGGGCGAGCACGGCCAGGATCTGGTCCCCGTCGATCTCCTCGCCCGCGGCGTCCACGGCCAGGCAGCGGTCGGCGTCGCCGTCGTGCGCGATACCGAGGTCGGCGCCGTGCTCGACGACAGCGGCCCGCAGCAGACCGAGGTGGGTGGAGCCGCAGCCGTCGTTGATGTTCAGGCCGTCCGGCTCGGCACCGATGGTGACGACCTCGGCCCCGGCGCGGGTGAACGCCTCGGGCGAGACGCGGGCGGCGGCGCCGTGCGCCTCGTCCAGGACGACCTTCAGCCCGTCGAGCCTGTTCGGGAGGACCCCGATGAGGTGCGCGACGTACCGGTCGAAGCCCTCGGTGTAGTCGGTGACCCGGCCCACTCCGGCACCCGTCGGACGCGCCCAGGGCTCGCCGGTGCGGTGCTGCTCGTAGACCGTCTCGATGCGGTCCTCCAGCTCGTCGGCCAGCTTGTGGCCGCCGCGCGCGAAGAACTTGATGCCGTTGTCCGGCATGGCGTTGTGGCTCGCGGAGAGCATCACGCCGATGTCGGCGCCGAGCGCGCCGGTGAGATACGCCACGGCGGGGGTCGGCAGCACGCCGACCCTCAGGACGTCCACGCCCGCGCTGGCCAGGCCCGCCACGACGGCGGCCTCCAGGAACTCTCCAGAGGCCCGGGGGTCGCGGCCCACGACGGCCGTCGGCCGATGTCCCTCGAAGGTGCCTGCCTCGGCCAGTACGTGCGCCGCAGCGACCGAGAGCCCGAGCGCAAGCTCGGCCGTCAGGTCCGCATTGGCGACACCGCGCACGCCGTCCGTGCCGAAGAGTCGTCCCACTGGTGTCCTCCGAAGGTGCTCCGAAACCGCAAAACCAAAGTACTCAAAACAGGGCAGAGCAAGGCAAGGCGCAGCAAAGTGAGGCGCGCTAGAGGCCACTGTCCCTATAAACGTCTTAAGCCGTTATACGCCCGCGGGCGCCGATAAACGAACGCCCCAGCAGCACGAGGTGTGCCGCCGGGGCGAACGTGTAAAGCAGACGAGCAGGCGATTTAGCGCTTGCTGTACTGCGGGGCCTTACGGGCCTTCTTGAGACCGGCCTTCTTGCGCTCGACCGCACGGTCGTCACGGCAGAGGAAGCCGGCCTTCTTCAGCGTGGCGCGGTTGTTGTCCACGTCCGCCTCGTTCAGCGAGCGGGCCACGCCGAGGCGCAGGGCGCCGGCCTGACCGGAGACGCCGCCACCCGAGATGCGGGCGATGACGTCGTAGCGGCCGTCGAGCTCGAGCACCTTGAAGGGCTCGTTGACTTCCTGCTGGTGCACCTTGTTGGGGAAGTAGTCCTCAAGGGTGCGACCGTTGATCTTCCACTTGCCGGTGCCCGGAACGATCCGGACGCGGGCGATGGCGTTCTTGCGACGGCCCAGGCCGGCCGCGGGCTGCGGGTCGCCGAAGCGGCCTGCAAGCGACTCGGAGGTGTACTCACCCTCGACGGGGACCTCCGACTCGAAGGTGGTCACCTCGGCGAAGGTCTCTTCGCCCTCGGTGCCCTCGACGGGCGTCTCAACAGTGGTCTCGGCCACGATTCTCCTCAGATCTTTCTGTACGTCTTAGGGGGGAGGCCGGAACTACTGCGCGACCTGGGTGATCTCGAACGGGACCGGCTGCTGCGCAGCGTGCGGGTGCTGGTCACCCGCGTAGACCTTCAGCTTCGAGATCATCTGACGACCCAGGGTGTTCTTGGGGATCATGCCCTTGATGGCCTTCTCGACAGCCTTCTCCGGGTTCTTGGAGAGCAGCTCGTCGTAGCGCACGGAGCGGAGACCGCCCGGGAAACCGGAGTGGCGGTACGCCATCTTCTGGGTCTTCTTGTTGCCGGAGAGGTGAACCTTCTCGGCGTTGATGATGATGACGAAGTCGCCCATGTCCATGTGGGGGGCGTAGATCGCCTTGTGCTTGCCTCGGAGGAGGTTCGCAGCCGTCGTGGCCAGACGGCCCAGGACGATGTCCTCGGCGTCGATGATGTGCCACTGGCGAGTGACATCGCCGGGCTTGGGGCTGTACGTACGCACTTCGTAGCCTTCGCTTCTTCAGTGGATGGGGTCCAGACACACGGCACCCCTGAAGCGATGTGCAGCTGGGGCTCACAATGCCGGGGACGCTGCCCGTATGCGAGCCACTGGTAACTGCTCCAGGGAACCTACGTAAGGGCCCTTCGCGTGAGAACGACGAAGCCAATACGCATAACAATCCCCGACACTACCCGCCACGCCCCGGACGGGTCAAAACGCGCAGCCCCTACCGCGCCCGCTCGACCCGCCGCTCGTCCCAGACCGGCTCCGTGGACTCCCGTACGACCCCGTCCGAGCCGAAGACCAGGTACCGGTCGAACGACTTCGCGAACCAGCGGTCGTGCGTGACGGCCATCACCGTCCCGTCGTACATCTCCAGCCCGTCCTGCAGGGCCTCCGCCGACTCCAGGTCCAGGTTGTCCGTCGGCTCGTCCAGCAGGAGCGCCGTGGTGCCGGCCAGCTCCAGCAGCAGGATCTGGAACCGCGCCTGCTGCCCGCCGGACAGCCTCTCGAAGGCCTGGTCCCCCTGCCGCTCCATCTCGTACCGCCGCAGTACGGACATGGCCCCGCCCCGGTCCTTGGCGTGCTCGGTCCACAGGATCTCGACGAGCGTCTTGCCCTGCAGCTCCGGGTGGGCGTGCGTCTGCGCGAAGTGGCCGGGCACGACCCGCGCCCCGAGCTTCCACTCCCCGGTGTGCGCCACCGCCTCCCCCGCCAGCAGCCGCAGGAAGTGCGACTTCCCCGACCCGTTGGAGCCGAGGACGGCGACCCGCTCCCCGTAGTAGATCTCCAGGTCGAACGGCTTCATCAGACCGGTCAGCTCCAGGTTCTTGCAGGTCACGGCCCGCACCCCGGTCCGGCCCCCGCGCAGCCGCATCTTGATGTCCTGCTCGCGCGGCGGCTCCGGCGGCGGGCCCGCGTCCTCGAACTTCTTGAAGCGGGTCTGCATCGCGTGGTAGCGGTTCGCCATGTCGGGACTGTTCGCCGCCTGCTGCCGCATCCGCAGGACGAGGGCCTTCAGCCGGGCGTGCTCCTCCTCCCAGCGCCGCAGGAGCTCCTCGAAGCGCGCGAACCGCTCCTTGCGTGCCTGGTGGTACGTGGCGAACCCGGCACCGTGCACCCAGACGTCCGAGCCGGCCGCGCCGGGCTCCACGCTCACGATCTTCTCGGCGGCCCGCGAGAGCAGCTCCCGGTCGTGGGAGACGAAGAGCACCGTCTTGCGGGTCTCCTTGAGCCTCTCCTCCAGCCACCGCTTCCCGGGGACGTCCAGATAGTTGTCCGGCTCGTCCAGGAGCAGCACCTCGTCCGGGCCCCTGAGCAGCGCCTCCAGGACCAGCCTCTTCTGCTCGCCCCCGCTGAGTGTGCGCACCTCGCGCCACTGGGCCTTCTCGTACGGGATCCCGAGCGCGGCCGTCGTGCAGATGTCCCAGAGGGTCTCGGCCTCGTACCCGCGCACCTCGGCCCAGTCGCTGAGGGCCTGCGCGTACGCCATCTGCGCGGCCTCGTCGTCCACGGTGAGGATGCGCTCCTCCGCCACGTCGACGGCCTTCGCCGCTTCCTTGATGCGCGGCTGGGCGACGGACACCAGCAGGTCACGCACGGTCCGCCCGTCCCGTACGGAGCCCACGAACTGGCTCATCACGCCCAGCCCGCCGCTCACCGACACCGAGCCGCCGTGCGGCTGGATCTCCCCGGCGAGCAGCCTCAGGAGCGTCGTCTTGCCCGCCCCGTTCGCTCCGACGAGGGCGACGACCGCCCCGTCGGCCACCCGGAACGATGCATCGCCGAGCAGCACCCGCCCGTCCGGTAGGTAGTACTCCACGTGGCCCGCTTCAAGATGTCCCATGCACAGCATTGTCACGGGCGGCGAACCCCTGGCCCAACCGGATTACACAGGCTCTAGGATTCGCGGCATGAGCTTTGGGCAAGGGGGGCCCTCCTGGGGGCCGGGAGACAGCAGGACTCCGGACTGGGCGGCACTGGCCGACGAGTCCGCGGCACGCAGCCGCCGCAGGAAGTGGCTGCTGATCGGGGGCGGCGCCCTGGCGACCGCCGCCGTCGCCGCGATCGTGGCCACGGCCGTCGTCACGGCGAACGACACCGGCAGCCCCGGGTCGGACAAGAACGCGAGCGACCTGCCCGCACCCGCCGACCTGCCCTCGGACACCTCGCAGCCGCAGCCCTCCTTCTCCTCGGTGGCACCGCCGCCCCCGCCGGACCCGAAGGACTACATATCCGACGCCCGGAAGGACAAGGCACCGATCACCGTCGACGCCTTCTTCCCCGGCAAGAAGGTCACGGCGGGCGACCGCGTCCACGCCAAGGGCGCGACGAACCGCACGAACAGCTGCGCCGCGACCACCCAGGGCGCCCTCGGCTCGATCCTCACGTCGAACGGCTGCGACCAGGTCATCCGCGCCACGTACAGCAACAACGGCGTCGCGGTCACTGTCGGCCTCGCCGTGTTCGGCACCGAGGCCGAGGCGAAGAAGGCGGCCCAGCAGGCGTCCGGCGGCATCGCCTCCCTGAGCGGCGCGGGCGTCCCCACGTTCTGCCGCGCCGGCGCCGTCTGCCGCCGCACCGCCAACTCCTACGGGCGCTACGCCTACTTCACCGTCGGCGGCTACACCAGCGGCAAGAACGTCACGACCGCGAGCAAGGACGTGTACGCGGTGGGCGACGACCTGACGGAGTTCACGTTCCGTCAGATCCGCCACCGCGGCGAGGTACAGGCATCGGCAGCGGCAGGGATTCCCACCGCCTGACGCCGCGCCACCGCTCCCCCCACGCACCAGTCCCGTCCCTCCCCCGCCCCGAGGACCCGCCGCCGTGCGTCTGACCGCCCTGTTCACCATCCCGCGCGTCCTGCGCCACAGCGACGCGATAGGCGCCGACCTGCCGCCGGACGAGGCCGTCGTCCTCGACGCACCGGACCCCTCGCTGCGGGACGCGCTGGCCGCCGCCGCGGCCGGTGACCACGCCCCTGCCGCCGAACTGCTCGCCGCCACCCGCGAACACGCCCAGTGGGAGCGCAGGGACGCCTGTGTCTCCCGGCTCGCACGGGCCTCGCTGCACCACCCCGGCTGGCTGGACAGCTGGCTCGACGAGTCGCCGCAGGACCCCGACGCCGTACTGGTCAAGGCGGACCAGTACGTCCACCAGGCCTGGCAGATACGCACCGGTGCGCGCGCCAAGCACATCGAGCACGACCAGTTCCAGGCGTTCCACGCCGTCCTGCGGGACGCCGTCCCGGTCATCTCCGAGGCCGCCGAGCTCAATCCCGGTGACCCCGTCCCGTGGCGCATCGCCCTCACCCAGGCCCGCGGCATCCAGGCCCCGCGCGAGGTCTTCGACTCCTACCTCGCCGAAGCGGCCGACTGCGACCCGCACCACGAGGGCTGCCACATCCAGGCGCTCCAGTACCTCTGCGCCAAGTGGTACGGCTCGCACGAGGAGATGTTCGACTTCGCCGAGCGGTCGGCGGAACAGGCACCACCCGGCTCCAGACTCCACGCCCTGCCTCTCCAGGCGGTCGTGGAGTACCTCATCTCCGACGACGAGGTGCAGGGCCCCGACCCGTTCACGCCCCGCGCCGAGGCGGCCGTGACCCGCGCGCAGGCACTGTCGGACAGCTACGCCCCGGGAGACCGGGAAGCGGCCGGCTTCCGCAACCACCTGGCCATGATCCTGTGGTCGATGAACCGCTTCGAGGAAGCCCTCACCGTCTTCCGCTCCATCGGGGTGCACGCCACCACCTACCCCTGGACCTACTTCGGCGACGCCCGCGCCGAGTTCCTCGAAGCCCGCTCCGACACCCGGGTCGAGCTGGCGATGAAGGTCCCCTTCTTCCGCTCCCCGCCGAAGCCCCCGGCCGCCGAGATCCCCGACTGGGAACGGGAACTGGCACCCCGGTCGCTGGCCATCGCCGCCACCGGACCCACCGAGGTCGCCCAGGCCGCCCTGATCTGCGGCCACAGCCTGCGCACCGCCCCGGCGGGCAGCGGCCACACGTACGTCGAGATCGTCCCTGACCCCGTACGCGGCAAGCGCGCGGCGTTGCTCCCCGAGGACCCCCTCACCTCCGCGGCCGACAACTTCACGACCGGTGAGGACTGGCCCGCCCTGGTCCTGCACCGCACCCCGGAGCGCAGCAGCTTCACCCTCCTGCACCGGGGCAGGAAGGTGGCGGCCCACTCCTGGGAGACGGCGGCCCCGGCCGCCGACCACGCCGAGGTGACCGAGACCGCGGCGGCGCTGGCCCGGGTCTACGGGCTGCCCGACCCCCGCCCGCTGATCCACCTCCTGCGCGCCACCGGCGACCCGGCCCGGCACCAGAGCGGCCTCGTCGCGGCCCTGGGCCTCCCGCCCCTGCCCACGGGCTACGGCGGTGAGCAGGAGATCCTCGCAGGCCTCCCGGGCGCCCGCGTCCTGGCCCGGCGCGGCTTCCTGGCGGGCATGCGGGACACGATGTCCACGAAGGACGGCGTCCACCCCGAGACCCCGGCCCCGGCCGAGCCGCACCCGCCCCTGTGGTGGGTCCTGCGCGTCCTGGGCCTGCTGCTGTTCACCGCGGCGGCGGTCTACGCCTGGTGGACCCCGGACATCGGCTGGTTCCGCTCCACCATGTCCAGCTTCGTCGCCGTGTACTTCGCGGCCAGGCTCGTACGGGCCCTGCGCCGCCGCCGGATCAGCAGCAGCCCGCCCCCGGCAACGTCCTGACGTTCCGGGCCTCTTCGGCCCTGGCCGCCAGCAACGCGTCCGCCGGGTAGGCCACTTCCTCCAGCGTCAGCCCGTGCGGCCGCACCACGTGCACCGCGGGATCGCGCACCTTCGCCGCCAGCACCTCGGCCGGCCAGGCCGCCGGACGGCGGCCGTCCCCCACGAACAGGGCCGCGCCGATCAACGCCCGCACCATGTTGTGGCAGAAGGCGTCGGCCTGCACCGTCGCGCCGAGAACCCCGGACTCCGCGTCCCGTACCCAGGACAGCTTCTGCAGCGTCCGGATGGTCGTGGCGCCCTCACGCTTCTTGCAGTACGCCGCGAAGTCGTGCTCACCGACCATCAGGGCGGCCGCCTCGTTCATCGCGTCGATGTCCAACGGCCGGTCGTGCCACAGCACATGACCCCTGGTCAGCGGATCCACGCCGCCCGGCCGGTCCGCCACCCGGTACACGTAGCGGCGCCACAGCGCGGAGAAGCGCGCGTTGAACCCGGCCGGCGCCTCGGCCGCCCGCCAGATCCGGACGTCCAGCGGCAGCCGCCCGGCCATCCGCCGCAGCAGCTTCTCCTCGTGCTCGGCCCACACCTCGGCCGGAAGATCCACATGCGCCACCTGGCCGCGCGCGTGCACGCCCGCGTCGGTGCGCCCGGCGACCGTCAGGTCGTACGTCACCGAGGACCGCGTCACGGTCCGCAGCGCGTCCTCGATCTCACCCTGCACCGTGCGCCTGCTGGTCTGCTTCGCCCAGCCGGAAAAGTCCTTCCCGTCGTACGAAAGGTCCAGCCGTACCCGTACGAATCCGGGCTCTGCCTCATCACTCACCAGCGCATCCTCTCAAAACAGAACGGGCCCGCACCGCCCCGAAGGGTGATGCGGACCCGTACCGGGGTCTCAGGACGCTCAGGCGTCCTTGGACTCCTCAGCAGCGGCGTCGGCCGGCTTGGCGTCCTCGACGGTCTCGGCCGGAGCCTCGTCCTTCTTGAGGGCGTCTTCCTTGACCGCACGCTTCGTCGCAGCCTCGGCCTCACCGGTGGCGGCCTGCGCCACGGTCAGGGCCTCGACGAGCTCGATGACCGCCATCGGGGCGTTGTCGCCACGACGGTTGCCGATCTTGGTGATGCGGGTGTAACCACCGGGGCGGTTCTCGTACCGCGGGGCGATCTCGGTGAAGAGCGTGTGCACGATGCCCTTGTCCGTGATCGACTGCAGCACCAGGCGACGGTTGTGGATGTCGCCCTTCTTCGCCTTGGTGATGAAACGCTCGGCGACCGGACGCAGGCGGCGGGCCTTGGCCTCGGTCGTGGTGATGCGGCCGTGCTCGAACAGCGACTTCGCAAGGTTGATGAGAAGAAGCTTCTCGTGCGCAGCGCTGCCGCCCAGACGGGCACCCTTGGCGGGCTGAGGCATGGTTTTTCTCCTTGTGTGCTGCACCGGCCGTATCAGGTACCGGTGTCAGTTCCCGTGAGGCGGCTGCCCCACGGAAGTTCTGGATCAAGCCGAGCGGGGCTCGTTCGAGCCCGTCCGGCGGTTGAGGACAAAGCCCTCAGCCCCGGCACGGGGCACCCATCGAAACGGGCACCCCAGCCGGGAGGCGGATCAGTACTGCTCGGTCTCCACGAAACCGGCGTCCGCGTCGTCGTCGGCGCCGAAGGCGTCGGCGGCGGCCGTCGGGTCGAATCCGGGCGGGCTGTCCTTGAGCGCCAGGCCCATGCCGGCCAGCTTCGCCTTGACCTCGTCGATCGACTTCGCACCGAAGTTGCGGATGTCGAGCAGGTCGGCCTCGGAGCGGGCGACGAGTTCACCCACGGAGTGGATGCCCTCACGCTTGAGGCAGTTGTACGAACGGACCGTGAGCTCGAGCTCCTCGATCGGCAGCGCCAGATCGGCGGCGAGCGCGGCGTCCGTCGGGGACGGGCCCATGTCGATGCCCTCGGCGTCGATGTTGAGCTCGCGCGCCAGACCGAACAGCTCGACCAGGGTCTTACCGGCCGACGCCATGGCGTCACGGGGACGCATGGCCTGCTTGGTCTCGACGTCGACGATCAGCTTGTCGAAGTCGGTGCGCTGCTCGACACGGGTCGCCTCGACCTTGTACGTGACCTTGAGCACCGGCGAGTAGATGGAGTCGACCGGAATCCGGCCGATCTCCTGGCCCACCTGCTTGTTCTGGACGGCGGAGACGTAGCCGCGACCGCGCTCGACGGTCAGCTCCATCTCCAGCTTGCCCTTGCCGTTCAGCGTGGCCAGGACGAGGTCCGGGTTGTGGACCTCGACACCGGCCGGCGGGGCGATGTCAGCAGCGGTGACCAGGCCGGGACCCTGCTTGCGCAGGTACATCACGACCGGCTCGTCGTGCTCCGAGGAGACGACCAGCTGCTTGATGTTGAGGATGAGGTCGGTGACGTCCTCCTTGACGCCCGGCACGGTGGTGAACTCGTGCAGGACACCGTCGATCCGGATGCTGGTGACAGCGGCACCGGGGATCGAGGAGAGGAGGGTACGACGCAGGGAGTTGCCGAGGGTGTAACCGAAGCCCGGCTCCAGCGGCTCGATCACGAACCGGGAGCGGAACTCGTCGACGACCTCTTCGGTCAGCGACGGACGCTGAGCGATAAGCATGAAGGAATCCTTCAGTCGTGGGCACCCACTATTTGATGCCCGACAGATGTAACAAGGGTACGGGCGGCACACCCCCGAAGAGGCGTACCGCCCGGACCCGCACTACTGACCGACGGCCGTTACCGGCCGTCGAACATCAGACGCGACGACGCTTCGGCGGACGGCAGCCGTTGTGCGGCGTCGGGGTGACGTCCTGGATCGAACCGACCTCGAGGCCCGTGGCCTGCAGGGAGCGGATCGCGGTCTCGCGGCCGGAGCCCGGACCCTTCACGAAGACGTCAACCTTGCGCATGCCGTGCTCCTGCGCGCGGCGGGCGGCCGACTCGGCGGCCATCTGCGCGGCGAAGGGGGTGGACTTGCGCGAGCCCTTGAAGCCGACGTGGCCGGCGGAGGCCCAGGAGATCACGTTGCCCGAGGGGTCCGTGATCGAGACGATGGTGTTGTTGAACGTGCTCTTGATGTGCGCGTGCCCGTGAGCGACGTTCTTCTTTTCCTTGCGACGCACCTTCTTGGCTGCGCCCTGACGACCCTTGGGGGGCATGTCTTGACTCCAGATGGAGAGGGGAGGTGATCGGTCCTACAGCGAAGACCGCTGGTTGCTGCGAGGTTCCGGTGGCCCGGACACCCGCAGTGCGTCCGCTGAGGACTACTTCTTGCCCGGCTTCTTCTTACCGGCGATCGCGCGACGCGGGCCCTTGCGGGTACGCGCGTTGGTGCTGGTGCGCTGACCGTGGACCGGCAGACCGCGACGGTGCCGGATGCCCTGGTAGCAGCCGATCTCGATCTTGCGGCGGATGTCGCCCTGGATCTCGCGGCGAAGGTCACCCTCGGTGCGGAGGTTGGCGTCCACGTACTCGCGGATCTTGACCAGGTCCTCTTCGGCCAGGTCACGAACGCGGGTGTTGGGGTTCACGCCGGTGGTGGCGAGGATCTCCTTGGACCGGGTGCGCCCGATACCGAAGACGTAGGTGAGGGCAACCTCCACGCGCTTTTCGCGCGGGATGTCAACACCTGAAACGCGTGCCATTCAATGGCTCCAGTTGTTATTTCGGGGGTCTTCCGCAGTACCACTCCCGAACGCCGACCTCATCCGTGCTGGAAGAGGTGGTACGTCCGGGTCCCCGGCCCCCGCCGGAGGTGTCGTCAGCCGAAGCTTGGACGGGCACTGCGTATGTACGTTTACGTGCGTCGCGCGAAGAGCTGCGAGATGCAGGTGGTCGTGCGTCAGCCCTGGCGCTGCTTGTGGCGCAGGTTGTCGCAGATGACCATGACCCGGCCGTGACGGCGGATCACCTTGCACTTGTCGCAGATCTTCTTGACGCTCGGCTTGACCTTCATGGGATGTCAGGTTCTCCGGGTCAGTGCCCTCACCGCGCCGTAGCAGCGGTGGCGGCAAGATCTACTTGTACCGGTAGACGATCCGGCCACGCGTCAGGTCGTACGGAGACAGCTCCACCACGACCCGGTCATCCGGGAGGATACGGATGTAGTGCATCCGCATCTTGCCGCTGATGTGCGCGAGGACCTTGTGACCGTTCTGGAGTTCCACCTTGAACATGGCGTTCGGGAGGGACTCGATCACGGTGCCCTCAATTTCGATGGCACCTTGCTTCTTGGCCACGCTTCGCCTTTCGAATCGGCTACCTTGATCGACTTCGGCCGCCGTATGCGGACACACGGATGCACGAGAGCCGACGAGTCAGTCTACGTCAGCGGACTCCAAAAGACGAATCCGTCAAGTTTGCCCACTCGGACTGATCCTTAGACACGTATTCCCGACGCAGTCCTTGCGGACCCGGCGCCGGGACACGTCACGAGAGGCTCAGCCGAGGGGGTCGGGCGCCACCTCGACGCCGTACTGCGCCAGCCTCGCCCGTCCGCAGTCCGGTGCCGTCAGGACCAGCGGCCCCTGCTCCGTGAGTGCGATCGAGTGCTCCCAGTGGGAGGACCAGCTGCCGTCCGTCGTGAGGACGGTCCACTCGTCGGCGAGGACCTTCGTCTGCGCCGTACCCAGCGAGACCATCGGCTCGATCGCCAGGCAGACGCCCGGGACCAGCTTGATGCCCTTGCCGCGCTTGCGGGAGACGTAGTTCAGCAGGTGCGGGTCCATGTGCATCTCGGTGCCGATGCCGTGGCCGCCGTAGTCCTCGATGATCCCGTACTTGCCCGTCGCCGGCCGGGGCTGGCGGCGGATGTAGGACTCGATGGCCTTCGAGATGTCCACGAGCCGGTTGTTCAGCTTCATCGCGGCGATCCCGGCCCACATGGACTCCTCGGTCACCCGGGAGAGCTCGACGAGCTCCGGAGCGTGACCGGTGCCCACGAAGGCGGTGTAGGCCGCGTCCCCGTGCCAGCCGTCGATGATCGCCCCGGCGTCGATCGAGATGATGTCGCCGTCCTTGAGGACGGTCTTCTCGTCCGGGATGCCGTGGACGACGACCTCGTTGACCGAGGTGCAGATCGTCGCGGGGAATCCGCCGTAGCCCAGGAAGTTCGACTTCGCTCCGTGATCGGCGATCACCTTGCGTGCGACCTCGTCCAGGTCCTTCGTGGTGGCTCCGGGGACGGCCGCCTCGCGCGTCGCGGCGTGAATGGCAGCGACCACCAGGCCCGCCTCGCGCATCTTCGCGATCTGCTCGGGGGTCTTGATCTGCACCATTGCTCGGCGCCTCTCTGCGTTCGAAGGGGACGGTCGGGCCGTACTCCACGATACGGCGCAAACAGCAGGCCGCGACGCCCTGAGGCGCCGCGGCCGGCTGCAGTGGTGAAACGCGGGGGCGTCAGCCCTCGTCGGAGCTCTTGAGAGCCTCCATGGCCCGCTCGGTCACATCGGTGACCTTGCCGAGCGCCGAGATCGTCACGACCAGGCCCTGGGCCCGGTAGTAGTCGATGATCGGCTCGGTCTGCGTGTGGTAGACCTCGAGCCGGGTACGCACCGTCTCTTCGCTGTCGTCGTCGCGCTGGTACAGCTCGCCGCCGCACTCGTCGCAGACTCCGCTGGTCTTCGGCGGGTTGTACGTCACGTGAAAGACGTGAGCGCTCTCGTTCCGGCAGATGCGGCGGCCCGCGATGCGCTTGACCACCTCGTCCTCGGGGACCTCCAGGTCGAGCACCGCGTCCAGCTTGACGCTCTCACTCCTGAGCATCTCGTCAAGCGCCTCGGCCTGCCCCACGTTGCGGGGGAAGCCGTCGAGCAGGAAGCCGTTCACGGCGTCCGGCTGGGACATGCGGTCCTTGGCCATTCCGATGGTGACTTCGTCCGGCACCAGCTGTCCCGCGTCCATGTAGGCGCGGGCCTGCTTGCCAAGGTCGGTGCCCTGGCTGATGTTGGCGCGGAAGAGGTCGCCCGTGGAGATGTGCGGAATCGACAGGTTCTTGGCAAGGTACGCAGCCTGCGTTCCCTTGCCGGCACCGGGCGGCCCGACGAGGACGATTCGCATCAGCGGAGGAACCCTTCGTAATTGCGCTGCTGGAGCTGACTCTCGATCTGCTTCACGGTTTCCAGACCCACACCCACGATGATGAGGATGCTTGTCCCGCCGAACGGGAAGTTCTGGTTGGCACCGCCGAAGCCTGCCAACGCCATCGTCGGCACGAGTGCGATCAGACCCAGATACAGCGAGCCCGGCCAAGTGATCCTGTTGAGCACGTAGCTCAGGTACTCGGCGGTCGGGCGACCAGCCCGGATACCCGGGATGAAGCCACCATACTTCTTCATGTTGTCGGCGACTTCCTCGGGGTTGAACGAAATCGCCACATAGAAGAAGGCGAAGAACACGATCAACAGGAAGTACGTCGCGATGTAGTACGGGTGGTCACCCTTGACGAAGTGGTCCTGGATCCAGGTCGCCCAGCCCGCAGTGGAGTTGGAGAACTGGACGATCAGAGCCGGGATGTAGAGCAGCGAAGAAGCGAAGATGACGGGAATCACACCCGCCTGGTTCACCTTCAACGGGATGTAAGTGGACGTACCGCCGTACGACCGGCGGCCGATCATGCGCTTCGCATACTGCACCGGAACCCGTCGCTGGGCCTGCTCGACGAAGACGACGAGGCCGACCATGACGAAGCCGATGAGGATGACGGTGATGAACTCGATCCAGCCGTCGGCGAGCTTGCCGCTCTGCTTGATGGCCCACAGGGCGCCGGGGAAGCTGGCGGCGATCGAGATGAACATCAGGATCGACATGCCGTTGCCGATGCCGCGGTCGGTGATGATCTCACCGAGCCACATGACGGCGGCAGTTCCGGCGGTCATGGTGACCACCATGACGACGGTCGTGAAGATCGACTGGTTGGGGACGATCTGGTCGGCGACGGGGCAGCCGCTGAACAGCGCCCCGCTGCGGGCGGTTGCCACCAGGCCGGTGCCCTGGAGGATCGCCAGCGCCACGGTCAGATAACGCGTGTACTGCGTGATCTTTGCCTGGCCCGACTGCCCCTCCTTCTTGAGGGCTTCCAGTCGGGGGATGACGACGGTCAGCAGCTGAAGAATGATGCTGGCCGTGATGTACGGCATGATGCCGAGCGCGAAGATCGTGATCTGCAGCAGTGCACCACCGCTGAACATGTTCACCAGGCCGAAGAGGCTGTTATTGCCCTTGCTTGCCTGGTCAACACAAATCTGGACGTTCTCGTAGCTCACCCCGGGTACGGGAATGTGCGCCCCGAGACGGTAGAGCACGATGATGCCGAGCGTGAAGAGCAGCTTCTTGCGCAGGTCGGGCGTCTTGAACGCCCGGGCGAACGCGGTGAGCACGGTGCCTCCTGCGACCCCCGCGCAATGCGTAGAGGTGACGGTCTTGAGGATCGACGATTAGGTAACAGTCAATGGTCCCCGGGCGCTTGCCCAGGGCTTACCACAGCAACAGTGGACGCCACCTTACCGGCGGACATGCCCCCCTAGGAACGACCAACCGGGGATGCCCCATATGAGAGGCATCCCCGGTCGGATGTTCAGACCACCGAATTGTCCGTGTTGTCTCAGACGAGTTCGGTGACGGTGCCGCCTGCGGCGGCAATCTTCTCCTTGGCGGAGCCGGAAACGGCGTCAACCGAAACCTGCAGTGCCACGGAGATCTCGCCCTGTCCGAGGACCTTGACGAGGTGGTTGTTGCGCACAGCGCCCTTGGCGACCAGATCGGCCACCGTGACCTCTCCACCCTCGGGGTAGAGCGTCGCGAGCTTGTCCAGGTTCACGACCTGGTACTCCGTGCGGAACGGGTTCTTGAAGCCCTTGAGCTTCGGGAGACGCATGTGGAGGGGCATCTGGCCACCCTCGAAGCGCTCCGGAACCTGGTAACGAGCCTTCGTACCCTTGGTACCACGGCCTGCGGTCTTACCCTTGGACGCCTCACCACGACCCACACGGGTCTTGGCGGTCTTGGCGCCCGGGGCAGGCCGGAGGTTGTGGGCCTTCAGCGGGCTGTTCTCCGCCATATCAGTCAACCTCCTCAACCGTCACGAGGTGGCGGACGGTGTGAACCATTCCGCGGAACTCGGGGCGGTCATCCTTGACAACTACGTCGTGCAGGCGCTTGAGCCCGAGCGAACGCAGGGTGTCGCGGTGGTTCTGCTTGCTGCCGATGTACGACTTCGTCTGCGTGATCTTGAGGCGAGCCATTACGCACCCGCTCCCGCACGTGCACGAAGCAGAGCCGCGGGGGCGACGTCCTCGAGGGGCAGACCACGGCGAGCCGCGATCTCCTCGGGACGCTGCAGGCCCTGGAGGGCCGCCACGGTCGCGTGCACGATGTTGATCGGGTTCGAAGAACCGAGCGACTTCGACAGGATGTCGTGAACGCCGGCGCACTCCAGAACGGCGCGCACCGGGCCACCCGCGATCACACCGGTACCGGGGGAAGCAGGCTTGAGCAGGACAACGCCCGCAGCCTTCTCGCCCTGGATCGGGTGAGGGATGGTGCCCTGGATACGCGGAACCTTGAAGAAGCTCTTCTTGGCCTCTTCAACGCCCTTGGCGATGGCCGCGGGAACTTCCTTGGCCTTGCCGTATCCGACACCGACGGTACCGTCACCATCGCCCACCACGACCAGCGCGGTGAAGCTGAAGCGACGACCACCCTTCACAACCTTGGCGACGCGGTTGATCGCGACGACGCGCTCGACGTACGCGGTCTTCTCGGCGGCGCTGGCGCCACCGTCACGGCCCTTCCGGTCCCGCCGCTCGCCGCCACCGGCACCGCTTCCGCGGCGCTGGGGTCCAGCCATTGGAATTACCTCTCTCTGTTACGTCCGCTGTGCGTAGGAACCGGGGCTTAGAACTTCAGCCCGGCTTCACGGGCGGCGTCAGCCAGAGCGGCAATCCGCCCGGCGTACTGGTTACCACCGCGGTCAAACACGACGGCCTCGACGCCTGCGGCCTTGGCGCGCTCGGCGACCAGGGCCCCGACCTGCTTGGCCAGGGTGCTCTTGTCACCCTCGCCACCACGGATGGAAGCGTCCAGGGTCGATGCCGACGCGAGCGTGTGGCCCGCGACGTCGTCGATGACCTGAGCCACCATGTGGCGGTTGGAACGCGTCACAACCAGGCGCGGCCGCTCCGGCGAACCGGAGATGTGCTTGCGGACGCGGATGTGGCGGCGCTTGAGGGCGGCACGCTTGTAGGCGTCACCCTTGGCGATCTTTACACCGTATGCCATGGCTTACTTACCCGCCTTTCCGACCTTGCGGCGGATAACCTCGCCGGCGTACTTGACGCCCTTGGCCTTGTACGGGTCGGGCTTCCGCAGCTTGCGGATCTTCGCGGAGACCTCGCCGACCTTCTGCTTGTCGATGCCCTCGACACTGAACTTCGTGGGCGACTCGACCTTGAAGGTGATGCCTTCCGGAGCCTCGATGAGGATCGGGTGGCTGTAGCCCAGGGCGAACTCCAGGTTGGAGCCCTTCGCCTGGACTCGGTAACCGACACCGCTGATCTCGAGCGCCTTGCTGTATCCCGCGGTCACGCCGGTGATCATGTTCGCCACCAGCGTGCGGGACAGGCCGTGAAGGGCCTTGTTCTGACGCTCGTCGTTAGGGCGGACGACGTTGAGCACGCCGTCCTCACCCTTGGTGACCTCGATCGGCGCGGCAACGGTGTGCGAGAGGGAACCCTTGGGGCCCTTCACCGCGACCGTGCGGCCATCGATGGTGACGTCCACACCGGCGGGAACCTGGATGGGGAGCTTGCCGATTCGCGACATGAGCTATTCCTCCGTTCCCGACTACCAGACGTAGGCGAGGACTTCCCCACCTACGCCCTTCTTGCTGGCCTGCTGGCCGGTCAGGAGACCGTGGGACGTGGAGATGATCGCCACGCCCAGGCCGCCGAGAACCTTCGGCAGATTGGTGGACTTTGCGTATACACGCAGACCCGGCTTCGAAATGCGCTTGATGCCGGCAATCGAACGCTCGCGGTTCGGCCCGAACTTCAGCTCGAGGACGAGGCTCTTACCGACCTCGGCGTCCTCGACCTTCCAGCCGGTGATGAAGCCCTCCTGCTGGAGGATCTCCGCGATGTGCGACTTGATCTTGCTGTGCGGCATTGCGACATCGTCGTGATACGCCGAGTTCGCGTTACGCAGACGCGTGAGCATGTCTGCGATGGGATCAGTCATGGTCATGAGTTGGCCTTCGGCCTCTCTCGCCGGGGTTTCCTGTATGCGCCATCCCTCTCCCCACTCAGTGGCGGGACGGGTGCGGTGCGGGGACCTACGGCGTAGTAAGTCGGTCAGGGCGGCAGGCGCCCAACCCTTCAAGCCTACGGCATGAAGAGCGGGGCTCCTGCCGACCAGATACTTACCGAGAGCTTTCTGGTCCTCCCAAGCCCCTAGGGGCGAAGGAGAATTACCAGGAGCTCTTGGTCACGCCCGGCAGCTCGCCACGGTGAGCCATCTCACGAAGGCACACGCGGCACAGGCCGAACTTGCGGTAGACGGAGTGGGGCCGGCCGCAGCGCTGGCAGCGGGTGTACCCGCGCACGCCGAACTTCGGCTTACGGGCGGCCTTAGCGATCAGAGCCTTCTTCGCCACGGTCAGTTCTCCTTGAACGGGAAGCCGAGGTGACGAAGCAGGGCACGACCCTCGTCGTCGTTGGTCGCCGTGGTGACCACGGTGATGTCCATGCCCCGGACCCGGTCGATCTTGTCCTGGTCGATCTCGTGGAACATGACCTGCTCCGTGAGACCGAAGGTGTAGTTGCCACGGCCGTCGAACTGCTTCGGCGACAGGCCACGGAAGTCACGGATACGCGGAAGCGCGAGCGACAGCGTACGGTCCAGGAACTCCCACATGCGGTCACCACGGAGGGTGACGTGGCAGCCGATCGGCTGCCCCTCGCGCAGCTTGAACTGCGCGATCGACTTGCGGGCCTTGGTGACGGCCGGCTTCTGGCCGGTGATCGTGGTGAGGTCCTTGACGGCACCGTCGATCAGCTTGGAGTCGCGGGCGGCGTCGCCCACACCCATGTTGACCACGATCTTGACCAGACCGGGGATCTGCATGACGTTCTCGTACGAGAACTCCTCACGCAGCTTGCCGGCGATTTCCTCGCGGTAGCGCGTCTTGAGACGCGGCGCAGTGGTGGTCGTCATCAGATGTCCTCACCGGTCCGCTTGGCAACGCGGATCTTCTTGCCCTCGTCGTCAAAGCGGTAGCCGACGCGGGTGACGACCTTGTTGCCGTCCTTCTCCACGACCAGCTGAACGTTGCTGACGTGAATCGGGGCCTCGGTGGTGACAATGCCACCCGTCTGCGAGCCGCGAGCCGTCTGACCGGCCTTGGTGTGCTTCTTGACCCGGTTGACACCCTCGACGAGGACGCGGTCCTGAGCGGGGAAGGCAACGATGACCTTGCCCTGCTTGCCCTTGTCCTTACCGGTGATGACCTGAACCAGGTCGCCCTTCTTGATCTTCATGCTTACAGCACCTCCGGCGCGAGCGAGATGATCTTCATGAACTTCTTCTCGCGCAGCTCTCGGCCCACGGGGCCGAAGATACGGGTGCCGCGGGGGTCGCCGTCGTTCTTGAGAATGACAGCGGCGTTCTCGTCGAAGCGGATGTACGAGCCATCCTGACGACGACGCTCCTTGACGGTGCGAACGATGACGGCCTTGACGACGTCACCCTTCTTCACGTTGCCACCGGGGATCGCGTCCTTGACGGTGGCGACGATGACGTCACCGATGCCCGCGTAGCGGCGACCCGAGCCACCGAGAACACGGATGGTGAGAATTTCCTTCGCACCCGTGTTGTCGGCGACGCGCAGTCGCGACTCCTGCTGGATCACGTCTATCTCCTGATCGTCTGCCGGTTCCCGGCGGGGGCTCCGGTGAAGGAGCCCCCGCCGAGCCTGGCGGAACTTGCCTGAGGGGGAAGCCCTTCAGGAATTACTTGGCCTTCTCGAGGATCTCGACGATGCGCCAGCGCTTCGAAGCGGACAGCGGACGCGTCTCCATGATGATGACGCGGTCGCCGACGCCTGCAGCGTTCTGCTCGTCGTGGGCCTTGAGCTTGTTCGTACGGCGGATGACCTTGCCGTACAGCGCGTGCTTGACGCGGTCCTCGACAGCGACGACGACGGTCTTGTCCATCTTGTCGCTGACGACCAGACCCTCACGGGTCTTGCGGAAACCGCGGTCAGTGTTGGTCTCAGTCACAGTCTTCTCGCTCATCAGACGCTCTCCACCGTCTCGATGCCCAGCTCGCGCTCGCGCATCAGGGTGTAGATCCGGGCGATGTCCTTACGGACGGACTTGAGCCGACCGTGGTTCTCGAGCTGGCCCGTCGCCGCCTGGAAGCGGAGGTTGAACAGCTCTTCCTTGGCCTCGCGGAGCTTGTTGAGGAGCTCCTCGTTGCCCAGCTCGCGCAGCTCGGACGCCTTGGTACCGGCCGACATCACGACTCACCTGCCTCGCGCCGAACGATCCGGCACTTCATCGGAAGCTTGTGAGCAGCGCGGGTGAGCGCCTCACGAGCAATCTTCTCGTTCGGGTAGGACAGCTCGAACATCACCCGACCGGGCTTGACGTTCGCGATCCACCACTCGGGAGAACCCTTACCGGAACCCATGCGGGTCTCGGCAGGCTTCTTCGTCAGGGGGCGGTCCGGGTAGATGTTGATCCAGACCTTGCCGCCACGCTTGATGTGGCGGGTCATCGCGATACGAGCTGCCTCGATCTGGCGGTTCGTCACGTACGCCGGGGTCAGCGCCTGGATGCCGTACTCGCCGAACGCAACCTGCGTGCCACCCTTGGACATACCGCTGCGCTTCGGGTGGTGCTGCTTGCGGTGCTTGACCCTACGGGGGATCAGCATTTCGGTCAGGCCTCCGTTCCGGTGCTCTCAGCCGGAGCAGCGGCGGCGGGAGCGTCGGCCTTGGGGGCCTCTGCTGCCGGCGCGGACTGCTGCGGCTTGCGGCCGCGACCGCCACGCTCGCCACCACGGCCACCACGGCCGGCCGGGCGGTCAGCGCCGCCACGAGCCGGACGGTTGCCGGCGCGAGCCGCTGCGTTCTCGGCGCGGACCTCGGCGATGTTCTTGACGTCGCCCTTGTAGATCCAGACCTTCACACCGATGCGGCCGAAGGTCGTCTTGGCCTCGAAGAAGCCGTAGTCGACGTTCGCACGGAGCGTGTGCAGGGGCACGCGGCCCTCGCGGTAGAACTCCGAGCGGGACATCTCGGCGCCGCCGAGGCGGCCACCGCACTGGATCTTGATGCCCTTTGCGCCGGCCTTCATCGTGCTCTGCATGCTCTTACGCATGGCACGACGGAAGGAGACGCGGGAGGAGAGCTGCTCGGCGACGGCCTGGGCCACCAGCTGAGCGTCCACCTCGGGGTTCTTGACCTCGAGGATGTTCAGCTGGACCTGCTTGCCGGTCAGCTTCTCCAGCTCGCCACGGATGCGGTCGGCCTCGGCGCCACGGCGACCGATGACGATGCCCGGGCGGGCAGTGTGGATGTCAACGCGGACGCGGTCGCGGGTGCGCTCGATCTCAACCTTCGAGATACCGGCACGCTCCATGCCCTTCGTCATCATGCGACGAATGGCAACGTCTTCCTTGACGTAGTCCTTGTACAGCTTGTCGGCGTACCAACGGGACTTGAAGTCCGTGGTAATGCCGAGCCGGAACCCATGCGGGTTAACCTTCTGGCCCATTACCGGGTTCCTTCCTTGCTGCTGACGACCACGGTGATGTGGCTGGTCCGCTTACGGATCCGGTAGGCACGGCCCTGAGCACGCGGACGGAACCGCTTCAGGGTCGGGCCCTCGTCCACGTACGCCTCGCTGATGACCAGCGAAGAGGCGTCGGTGTGGTCGTAGTTGTGTGCAGCGTTGGCAATGGCGCTGTCAAGCACCTTGCCAACCGGCACGCTCGCGGCCTGCGGGGCGAAACGCAGGACCGCCTGAGCCTCCGTGGCATCCATGCCACGGATGAGGTCCACCACTCGGCGGGCCTTCATGGGCGTGACGCGGATGTACCGCGCCTGGGCCCTGGCTTCCATGGTTGTCCCTTCGGTGTAAGTCATAGTCGTTTCCACCCCGCGCTAGCGGCGCTTCGACTTCCGGTCGTCCTTGACGTGGCCGCGGAAGGTGCGAGTCGGCGAGAACTCACCGAGCTTGTGGCCGACCATCGACTCGGTGACGAACACCGGGACGTGGATCTTGCCGTTGTGCACCGCGATGGTGTGGCCCAGCATGGCCGGGATGATCATCGAGCGACGGGACCAGGTCTTGATGACGTTCTTGGTGCCTGCCTCGTTCTGTACGTCCACCTTCTTGATGAGGTGGCCGTCGACGAAGGGCCCCTTCTTGAGACTGCGCGGCATCTAAACCCGCTCCTAGCGCTTCTTGTTCGTCTTGCGGCGGCGGACGATGTACTTGCTCGATGCCTTCTTCGGCGAGCGAGTACGACCCTCCTTCTGACCCCACGGCGAGACCGGGTGACGTCCACCGGAGGTCTTGCCTTCACCACCACCGTGCGGGTGGTCAACCGGGTTCATCGCGACACCGCGGACGGTCGGGCGTACGCCCTTCCAGCGCATACGGCCGGCCTTGCCCCAGTTGATGTTCGACTGCTCGGCGTTGCCGACCTCACCGATGGTGGCGCGGCAGCGGGCGTCGACCAGCCGGATCTCTCCGGAAGGCATACGAAGGTGGGCCATCGTGCCCTCCTTCGCCAGCAGCTGCACGGAGGCACCCGCGGAACGGGCGAACTTCGCGCCGCCGCCGGGCCGCAGCTCGATGGCGTGGATGGTCGTACCGACCGGGATGTTGCGCAGCGCCAGGTTGTTGCCCGGCTTGATGTCTGCGGTCGGCCCGTTCTCGATGCGGTCACCCTGCGACAGACCACGGGGAGCGACGATGTAACGCTTCTCGCCGTCCGCGTAGTGCAGCAGCGCGATGCGCGCAGTGCGGTTCGGGTCGTACTCGATGTGCGCGACCTTGGCCGGCACGCCGTCCTTGTCGTGACGACGGAAGTCGATCACTCGGTAGGCGCGCTTGTGGCCACCGCCCTGGTGGCGAACGGTCACACGACCGGCGTTGTTACGGCCGCCCTTGCTGTGCAGGGGGCGGACCAGCGACTTCTCCGGCGTGGACCGCGTGATCTCGACAAAGTCGGCGACGCTGGAGCCACGACGGCCCGGGGTCGTCGGCTTGTACTTGCGGATACCCATTTCTCAGTCCTCGTCCGATTCCGGACGACTCGACCTCCGTCAGGAGGTCGGGCCGCCGAAGATGTCGATACGGTCGCCCTCGGCGAGGGTCACGATGGCGCGCTTGGTGTCAGCGCGCTTGCCGAAGCCGGTCTTGGTCCGCTTGCGCTTGCCCTGCCGGTTGATCGTGTTGACCCCGGTGACCTTGACCGAGAAGACCGCTTCCACGGCCTGCTTGATCTGGGTCTTGTTGGAGCCCGGCGCGACGATGAACGTGTACTTGTTCTCGTCGAGCAGCGCGTAGCTCTTCTCGGACACAACCGGCTTGACGAGAACGTCGCGCGGGTCCGAGTAGGTCTTGCTCGTGATGGTCGAGCTGGTAACGGTCGCCTCGCTCATCAGGCGTCGCTCCCTTCGGTCTCAGCGGTCTGGGGGCCAGACACGAAGGACTCGAAAGCGGCCTGAGTGAAGACCACGTCGTCAGAGACGATCACGTCGTACGTGTTCAGCTGGCCCGGCTCCAGGATGTGCACCTGGGGCAGGTTGCGTGCGGACAGCCACGCGGCCTCGTCGGCGCGGTCGACGACCAGGAGCAGGTTGCTGCGCTCCGAGATCTTGCCGAACAGCGTCTTGGCGGCCTTCGTGGAAACTCCACCCTCGACCACGCCGGTGACGACGTGGATGCGCGAGTGACGCGCCCGGTCGGAGAGGGCACCGCGCAGGGCGGCGGCCTTCATCTTCTTCGGGGTGCGCTGCGAGTAGTCACGCGGCTTCGGGCCGTGGACGACGCCACCGCCCGCGAACTGCGGCGCACGGGTCGAACCCTGGCGGGCGCGGCCGGTGCCCTTCTGGCGGTAAGGCTTACGGCCACCACCGCGGACTTCACCGCGGCGCTTGGTCGAGTGCGTGCCCTGACGGGCAGCTGCCAGCTGTGCGACAACGACCTGGTGGATCAGCGGAACGCTGGTCTTCGCGTCGAAGATCTCCGCGGGGAGCTCGACGGTACCGGCCTTGTCGCCTGCCGGCGAAAGGATGTCAATGGTGCTCATTACCTCAAGCCCCCTTGGCCGCGGTACGGACCAGGACGAGGCCGCCGTTCGGACCGGGGACTGCGCCCTTGATGAGCAGCAGACCCTTCTCCGCGTCAACCGCGTGGATGGTCAGGTTCTGGGTGGTGACGCGCTCGTTGCCCATCCGGCCGGCCATGCGCATGCCCTTGAAGACACGCCCAGGGGTGGCGCAGCCACCGATCGAACCGGGGGAACGGTGCTTGCGCTGGACGCCGTGGCCGGCGCCGAGGCCCTTGAAGTTGTGACGCTTCATGACACCGGCGAAGCCCTTGCCCTTGCTCTTGCCCGTGACGTCAACCTTGACGCCGGACTCGAACACCTCGGCAGTGATCTCCTGGCCCAGCGTGTACTCGCTGGAGTCAGGGGTGCGGAGCTCCACCAGGTGGCGGCGCGGGGTCACGTCGGCCTTGGCGAAGTGGCCCTTGAGGGGCTTGTTCACCTTGCGCGGGTCGATCTCGCCGAAGGCGATCTGGACCGACTCGTAGCCGTCGCTGTCGTTGGTGCGGACCTGCGTCACGACGCACGGACCGGCCTTGACGACGGTCACCGGGACAACCCGGTTGTTCTCGTCCCAGACCTGGGTCATGCCGAGCTTCTCGCCCAGGACGCCCTTGATGTTCTTGCTCATCTCGGCCCGTCCCCTCAGAGCTTGATCTCGATGTCGACGCCAGCCGGCAGGTCGAGGCGCATCAGCGAGTCAACCGTCTTCGGCGTGGGGTCGAGAATGTCGATGAGGCGCTTGTGCGTGCGCATCTCGAAGTGCTCGCGAGAGTCCTTGTACTTGTGCGGCGACTTGATGACGCAGTACACGTTCTTCTCAGTGGGCAGCGGCACCGGGCCTGCGACCGACGCACCAGTGCGGGTCACCGTCTCGACGATCTTCTTCGCCGAGGAGTCGATGACCTCGTGGTCGTAGGCCTTGAGCCGGATGCGGATCTTCTGTCCCGCCATGGCTACTAGTAGTCCTGTCTCTCATAACGCTCTGGAACCCGGGAGTTCTAAGAACTCCACCTCCGACCCACGCGGTCGGGCGTGTCGCATCCCCTCTACGAAAATCTCCCGAAGGAAATCCCAACCAAGGGGGTGCGGGCCTGAGACCTCGCGGCCGGGGGCGAAACACCCACCGGGTGCCTGGTCTGCGCCCTGCTGAACTTCCCGAAAGATTCCCGTACGTCCGACCCGCATGGGGTCGACGAGTACTGTGGGACTCGCTTCCGGTCCTCCCGGCGGGAGGCGCGCAGCATTGACACTCAACCGAGCAACCTGGCTAGTGTGCCATACGGGTCGCAGGCCTGGCCAATCGGGCGGAGGATCTTACCCCCCGTGGTCGGATGGTCAAACGCGGGCACGCCCGGGGCTGTCACCGGGCCCCCGTACCCCTCCTGCGAAACTCTCCCCGTGGATACGAACACGGCCCCTGCCTGGACGCTGCGGCTCGCTGACCTGCGGGACCTCGAGACGATCGTGGAGCTCCGGGCGGCCGTGATGCGCCCCGACCTGGAGCGTCTGGGCCGCTACGACGAACATCGCGTACGACAGCGCCTGCGGGACGCCTACGTCCCCGCGCACACCTCGGTCGTGGAGGCCGACGGGGTCTTCGCGGGCTGCGTCGCCCTGCGCCCGCGTGAGGGCGGCGGCCTCTGGCTGGAGCACTTCTACCTCTCCCCCGCTCTCCAGGGCCGCGGGCTCGGCTCCGCGGTCCTGCGCGCACTCCTGGCCCGCACGGACGCCGAGGGCACCACCGTCCGGCTGAACGTGCTCCAGGGCAGCGCGGCAAGGCGTCTGTACGAGCGCCACGGCTTCGTCCTGGAGGACGAGGACCCCGTCGACGTCTTCATGGTCCGCGCACCGAGGACCTGACCGGGGCAACCTGCCCGCGCGCATCTCCGTCTATCCCCCCGCAGGACCGGGCCGACCGACCCTGACCTGCACCGAGTTGGTCGTACGCAGCACAGGGTCGCCCATGCGTCCGCTGCGGGGGAAGCGGAAGCGGACGGAGTGCGCGGCGTGACGGATCGATCTGCCCTGCCCGGAAGAGGGGTGCCCCGGCGCACCGCCCTGCTGGCGGCCACCGCGACGGCCGCCCTCAGCGCCTGTTCCGTACCGGCCCCCCGGCGCCGCAACCCCACGCCGAACCCCGCCCCGGGCTTCCCGATCAGCAGTACGCGGCGGGCCCTGCTCATGCAGATACTCGCCCACCCGGACGACGACCTGTACTTCATGAACCCGGACACCCGGCAGCTGCTCGACGCCGGGACGCCCCTGGTCTGCGTCTATCTCACGGCGGGCGAGGCCGACGGCGTCAACAAGGTCCCCGGTGCCGGGCGGCCGGCCCCGGACCGGGCCGCGTACTCCTCCTCACGCCATCAGGGCCTCCGGCAGGCGTACGCGACCCTCCTCGGGCTCGGCAGGTTCACCCCCTGGCAGCGGTCCGTCGTCACCCTGCACGGCCGCCACCGGGCCGAGATCAACGTCCTCGCGAACGGCGCGCGCCGGGTCGAGCTGATCTTCCTCAACACCGCCATGCACACCTCGCACGGCCGTCTCGGGCTGCCGAGCCTCTGGCGGGACCGCCACCTCGTCCTGCGTACCGTCGTCGCCGCCGACTCACCGCTGCGCAGGGCCGGTTCCTACACGTACGAGGGTCTCGTCGACGTCATCGCCGGGCTCCTGGAGCGCTACCGGCCCACCGTCGTCCACACCCTGGACCCCGACCCGGACATCCAGCACAGCCCCGAGGCGGTCCGCCGGCGGGACAGCGAGCAGCGCGGCTACTCCGACCACGC
The DNA here is from genome assembly GCF_036226745.1 of Streptomyces sp. NBC_00683. Lineage (NCBI taxonomy): Bacteria > Bacillati > Actinomycetota > Actinomycetes > Kitasatosporales > Streptomycetaceae > Streptomyces > Streptomyces sp. NBC_00683. Next base: position 3,596,268 of record NZ_CP109013.1, read on the forward strand.
CGACCACACGGCGGCCGGCTGCTTCGCCTGGGCGGCGATGATCCGCTGGGTGGCGCGGTCGACCGGGGACGGCGGTGCCGTACCCGGCTTCGCCGTCACCTCGTTCCGCGGGTACTACAACCGCCACTGGCCCAAGAACCTGCCGCCCGGTGTGCTGGCCGAGAAGGCCGGCCACCTCGTCCCGTACGGCGGGTCCCCGGACTGGGAGTGCGGCAATCCGTCCGGGTGCGGGGACTACAACGTCGGCGGCGACCGCCCCCTGACCAACAGGAAGGGCTGGGTCCGCTCCACCCACCACCGCTACCCGGGGGCCCGCCCCGCCGTCGCCGCCGAGCCGGACGGGCGACTCGTCGCCTACGGGGTACTGGGGCTGCGCGCGGTCCGGTGGCGCGAGAGCGCACCCGGCAGCGGGGTCTGGGACGAACCGGACGACCTCGGCGGCGGCCCGCTCGCCCCGTCCCTGGGCTCGGCGGTGCTGCCCGACGGCAGGCAGCTGCTCCTCGGGCTGCGCTTCGCCGCGCTCGGCGGCCACGGCAGCGACAACGAGCGCGAGATAGTGCTGCTGGAGCAGCGCTCCCCCGGCGGCGGCTTCCGTGCCTGGCGGGGCCTCGGCAACCCCGCCCGGGGTCAGGACCACGGGCGCCGCATCGGCGTCCCGGTGGCCGTCACGGCCCCCGACGGGCGGGTCCACCTCTTCGTGAGGAACGCCGAGAAGGGCCTCAGCACGCGGGTGCGCGACGCGGCGGGCCGCTGGAGCGGCTGGCGGGACCTGGGCGGCGGCGCGGTCCAGGACGGGCTGAGCACGGCGGTGGACGGAGCGGGCCGCGTCCACGTCCACGCGGCCGGCCGTCACGCCGTGCACCACTGGACCCAGGACGCGCCCGGCGACGGGCTGACCGCCCGCGCCGAGCTCACCGGGGCGCCGGTACCCGGAGACCCGCCGACCGCGCTCGTGGGCGCCGACGGGTCCGTGGAGCTGTTCTACCGGGCCCGCGCGTCGTCCCGGCTGACGGCGGTGCGGGCGGGGGCCGCCGCGGACCGCGACGACTTCGACGGGTACGGGCCCGTGGCCGCCGCCCCCGCCCCGCTCGGCCCGATGCTGCTCGGCCGCACCGAGGAGGGCCTGATCCAGCTCCGTACCGGCCGGGGCCTCTCCGTACGGACCCGGGGGCCCGCGGCCCTCGACGGAACCGCGCTCCACCTCGGCGCGGACGGCCGCCCCGCGGTGGTGGGCCTGGGACCGGACGCCGTGCCGTGGATCTGGCGGCCGTAGGCGGACGGAACGGCCGTCACGGAATCCCGGGCATGCCGAAGGGCCCCGGTCCACCGCTTGCGCGGCGGGCCGGGGCCCTTCTTGGTGCTCTGTGCGGAGCTACCAGGTCAGACGATCAAGTAATTACTTGATGATCTTGGTGACCTGGCCGGCGCCCACGGTCCGGCCACCCTCACGGATGGCGAACTTCAGGCCCTCTTCCATGGCGACCGGCTGGATCAGCGCGACGTCCATGAGGGTGTTGTCACCCGGCATGACCATCTCGGTGCCCTCGGGGAGGGTCACAACGCCCGTCACGTCCGTGGTACGGAAGTAGAACTGCGGGCGGTAGTTGTTGAAGAACGGGGTGTGACGGCCACCCTCGTCCTTCGACAGGATGTAGGACTGCGCCTGGAACTCGGTGTGCGGCGTGACCGAACCCGGCTTGATGATGACCTGGCCGCGCTCGACGTCCTCGCGCTTGATGCCACGAAGAAGCAGACCGACGTTCTCACCGGCCTGGCCCTCGTCGAGCAGCTTGCGGAACATCTCGATGCCGGTGACCGTGGTGGTGGTCTTCTCGGTCTTGATACCGACGATGTCGACGGTCTCGTTGACCTTCAGGACACCACGCTCGATGCGGCCGGTGACGACCGTACCGCGACCGGTGATCGTGAAGACGTCCTCGATGGGCATGAGGAACGGCTTCTCGACGTCACGCTCGGGCTGCGGGATGGACTCGTCGACGGCGGCCATGAGGTCCAGAACGGTCTGGCCCCACTCCTTGTCGCCCTCGAGCGCCTTGAGCGCCGAGACCTTGACGACCGGAAGGTCGTCGCCCGGGAACTCGTACTCGGAGAGGAGCTCACGGACCTCGAGCTCGACGAGCTCCAGGATCTCCTCGTCGTCCACCATGTCGGCCTTGTTCAGGGCGACGACGATGTAGGGAACGCCGACCTGGCGGGCCAGGAGCACGTGCTCCTTGGTCTGCGGCATCGGGCCGTCGGTGGCGGCAACCACGAGGATCGCGCCGTCCATCTGCGCGGCACCCGTGATCATGTTCTTGATGTAGTCCGCGTGACCGGGGCAGTCGACGTGGGCGTAGTGACGCGACTCGGTCTGGTACTCAACGTGAGCGATCGAGATCGTGATACCACGCTGGCGCTCTTCGGGAGCCTTGTCGATCTGGTCGAAGGCCGAGGCCTCGTTCAGGTCGGGGTACGCGTCGTGCAGCACCTTGGTAATGGCGGCCGTGAGGGTCGTCTTACCGTGGTCGATGTGACCGATGGTGCCGATGTTGACGTGCGGCTTAGTCCGCTCGAACTTTGCCTTCGCCACTGGGGTCCTCCTGAGTGGTTCTGTACGCCTTGCTTCATCGGCGCCAGGTGATCTTTGCTGGAATGCCGGTGCCGGGGGCATTCGCCGCATTGCTTGCGCGCTGCGACGAATGCCCGGCCAGGCTCCGGTGACAAGCCTAAAGCGTTGACTCGGAAGAGTTACTCGCCCTTGGCCTTCGCGATGATCTCCTCGGCGACGTTCCGCGGAACCTCGGCGTAGGAGTCGAACTGCATCGAGTAGCTTGCGCGACCCGAGGTCTTGCTGCGGAGGTCTCCGACGTAGCCGAACATCTCCGAGAGGGGCACGAGGCCCTTCACGACGCGAGCGCCGCTGCGCTCCTCCATGGCCTGAATCTGGCCACGGCGGGAGTTGAGGTCGCCGATGACATCGCCCATGTAGTCCTCGGGCGTGGTGACCTCGACGGCCATCATCGGCTCGAGGAGCACGGGGGACGCCTTGCGGGCACCCTCCTTGAACGCCTGCGAACCGGCGATCTTGAAGGCGAGCTCCGAGGAGTCGACCTCGTGGTAACCACCGTCGAGAAGGGTGACGCGGACGCCGACCATCTCGTAACCGGCCAGGATGCCGAACTGCATGGCTTCCTGGGCACCCGCGTCCACCGAGGGAATGTACTCACGGGGGATGCGGCCACCGGTGACCTTGTTGACGAACTCGTAGGAGGCGTCGCCACCCTCGATGGGCTCGAGGGCGATCTGCACCTTCGCGAACTGGCCGGTACCACCAGTCTGCTTCTTGTGCGTGTAGTCGATGCGCTCGACGGTCTTGCGGATCGTCTCGCGGTACGCGACCTGGGGCTTGCCGACGTTCGCCTCGACGCGGAACTCGCGCTTCATGCGGTCGACGAGCACCTCGAGGTGAAGCTCGCCCATACCACCGATGATGGTCTGGCCGGTCTCCTCGTCGGAGTGCACCTGGAAGGAGGGGTCCTCCTCCGAGAGACGCTGGATGGCTACACCCAGCTTCTCCTGGTCACCCTTGGACTTGGGCTCGATGGCGACCTGAATGACCGGCGCCGGGAAGTCCATGGACTCCAGGATGACCGGGTTCTTGTCGTCACACAGCGTCTCACCGGTGGTGGTCTGCTTCAGGCCCATGACGGCGACGATGTCACCGGCGCCCACCGAGGGGATCTCCTCACGCTTGTTCGCGTGCATGCGGTAGATCTTCCCGATGCGCTCCTTCTTGCCCTTGACCGAGTTCAGCACCGCGGTGCCGGCCTCGAGGCGACCGGAGTAGATCCGGACGAAGGTGAGCTTGCCCAGGTGCGGGTCGCTCGCAATCTTGAACGCCAGGCCGGAGAACGGCTCGTCGTCCGAAGGCTGCCGCTTGATGACCTGCTCCGGGTCCTTCACGTCGTGGCCTTCGATGGCCTCGACGTCCAGGGGGGAAGGCAGGTAGCGGACGACCGCGTCGAGCAGGGGCTGAACGCCCTTGTTCTTGAACGCGGTGCCACAGAACACGGGGGTCACGGTGACGGAGTCGGCCGTGCCCTTCGACGCGAGGGTGATCCGACGGATCGCCTCGTGCAGCTGCTCCTCGGTGGGCTCGACGCCCTCCAGGTACAGCTCCATCATCGCGTCGTCGTTCTCCGAGACGGCCTCGAGCAGCTTGCCGCGCCACTCCTCGGCTGCCTCGACGTGCGTGTCCGGGATGTCGACGGTGTCGTACATCTCGCCCTTGGCGGCTTCTTCCGACCACACGAAGGCCTTCATCGACACGAGGTCGACGACACCCTTGAAGTCGGCTTCGGCGCCGATGGGAAGCTGCATGACCAGCGGAACAGCGCCGAGGCGCTCGATGATCATGTCGACGCAGCGGTGGAACTCTGCACCGGTGCGGTCGAGCTTGTTGACGAAGCAGATACGCGGCACGCCGTAGCGGTCCGCCTGACGCCAGACAGTCTCGGACTGGGGCTCGACGCCCGCCACACCGTCGAACACGGTGACGGCACCGTCGAGGACGCGGAGCGAACGCTCCACCTCGACGGTGAAGTCGACGTGACCCGGGGTGTCAATGATGTTGATCGTGTGATCAACCTCATTGAGCGGCCAGTGACAGGTCGTCGCGGCCGACGTGATCGTGATGCCGCGCTCCTGCTCCTGCTCCATCCAGTCCATCGTGGCTGCGCCGTCGTGGACTTCACCGATCTTGTACGAAACGCCGGTGTAGAAGAGGATCCGCTCGGTGGTGGTCGTCTTGCCCGCGTCGATGTGGGCCATGATCCCAATGTTGCGGACCTTGGCCAGGTCAAGCGAAGTGGTGGCCATAAGGCTCAATCTTCTCTCGGTCTCGATGGGGTAAGCGACTACCAGCGGTAGTGCGCGAAGGCCTTGTTCGACTCGGCCATCTTGTGGGTGTCCTCGCGCTTCTTGACAGCTGCGCCAAGACCGTTGGAGGCGTCGAGCAGCTCGTTCATGAGGCGCTCGGTCATGGTCTTCTCGCGACGGGCGCGGGAGTAACCGACGACCCAGCGCAGAGCGAGGGTGGCGGCGCGACCGGGCTTGACCTCGATCGGCACCTGGTAGGTGGCGCCACCGACACGGCGGGACTTGACCTCGAGCGAGGGCTTGACGTTCTCAAGCGCGCGCTTCAGCGTGATGACCGGGTCAGCGCCGGTCTTCTCGCGGAGGCCTTCCATGGCGCCGTACACGATCCGCTCGGCAGTGGAACGCTTGCCGTTGAGCAGGATCTTGTTGATCAGCGAGGTGACAAGAGGAGAACCATAGACCGGGTCAATGATGACCGGGCGCTTCGGGGCGGGGCCCTTACGAGGCATTCTTACTTCTCCTTCTTGGCGCCGTAGCGGCTGCGGGCCTGCTTGCGGTTCTTGACACCCTGGGTGTCAAGGGAGCCGCGGATGATCTTGTAACGAACACCCGGCAGGTCCTTCACACGGCCACCACGCACGAGCACGATGGAGTGCTCCTGCAGGTTGTGTCCCTCACCCGGAATGTAGGCCGTGACCTCGATGCCGGAGGTCAGACGCACACGCGCGACCTTACGGAGGGCCGAGTTCGGCTTCTTCGGGGTGGTCGTGAACACACGCGTGCAGACGCCGCGACGCTGGGGCGAACCCTCGAGCGCGGGCGTCTTGTTCTTCTCGACCTTGTCCTGCCGGCCCTTCCGGACCAGCTGCTGAATCGTAGGCACTACTTCTCCGGTTTCTGTGTGCCGTCGGTGAAACTAACCTGGAACACTCGCCGACCCACGCGGTCGGGTGTGTCGAATACTGCAAGCTCCTGCCCTGAGGCAGAAGGAGCGCAGATTGCGGTGGCCACTTACGGACTCGCGATGCGGTTGAGGACACGCACCCGAGCCCAGGCACACCCCAGGCACAAGGCTTGAGCGTACCTACCTCACGGACTCCGGTCAAAACAAATGCCCCGGGGCACGGCCCGGCCCGAAGCCCTGCCTGTCGCCACAGGGCACACAGAGGCCCGCACCGGCCTCCGCCACCGGGTGCGCATCCCCCGGACGCCAGGGGCCCGGCCGCACCCGTACGGCCGGTACAGCGCTTCCCACCAGCGTAAACGGCCCACCGCGCGCCCGCCCGCCGGCGCACGCGCCCCACGCCGGACCCTCACCCGGTACCGCCGCCCCGGGTGAGGCACCTCACGGTCCGCCGGCCCGCACGCCGAAGGGCGGCCACCCCGTACGAAACGGGGTGACCGCCCTTCGGTCGTATCAAGCGACTCGCTTACTGGTTGTACGGACCGTAGTCGTAGTCCTCCAGCGGAACGGCCTGGCCGGAGCCCGTGCCGAACGGCGAGTAGTCGATGTCGTCGTAGCCGACGGCCGAGTACATCGCGGCCTTGGCCTCCTCGGTCGGCTCGACCCGGATGTTGCGGTAGCGGGACAGACCCGTACCGGCCGGGATGAGCTTACCGATGATGACGTTCTCCTTGAGGCCGATCAGGGAGTCCGACTTGGCGTTGATCGCCGCGTCGGTCAGAACCCTGGTCGTCTCCTGGAAGGACGCCGCCGACAGCCACGACTCGGTGGCGAGCGAGGCCTTGGTGATACCCATCAGCTGCGGACGGCCGGAGGCGGGGTGACCGCCCTCGGTGACCACACGACGGTTCTCGACCTCGAACTTCGACCGCTCGACGAGCTCGCCCGGCAGCAGCTCAGCGTCGCCGGACTCGATGATCGTCACTCGGCGCAGCATCTGCCGGATGATGATCTCGATGTGCTTGTCGTGGATCGACACGCCCTGCGAGTTGTAGACCTTCTGGACTTCGCCGACCAGGTGGACCTGGACCGCGCGCTGACCGAGGATCCGCAGCACGTCGTGCGGGTTCGTGGCACCGACGGTGAGCTTCTGGCCCACCTCGACCGCGTCGCCCTCGCCGACCAGCAGACGGGCACGCTTGGAGATCGGGAACGGCGTCTCCTCGCTGCCGTCGTCCGGCGTGACGACGAGCTTCTTGGTCTTCTCGGTCTCCTCGATCCGGACACGGCCCTTGGCCTCCGAGATCGGGGCGACACCCTTGGGCGTACGGGCCTCGAAGAGCTCGACGACTCGGGGCAGACCCTGCGTGATGTCGTCACCCGCCACACCACCGGTGTGGAAGGTACGCATCGTCAGCTGGGTACCGGGCTCACCGATGGACTGGGCGGCGATGATGCCGACCGCCTCACCGATGTCGACCAGCTTGCCGGTGGCGAGCGAGCGTCCGTAGCAGAAGGCACAGGTGCCGACCGCGGACTCACAGGTCAGGACCGAGCGGGTCTTGACCTCCTCGACGCCGGCGCCCACCAGGGCGTCGATCAGGACGTCACCGAGGTCGACGTTGGCAGGCGCGATGACCTTGCCGTCGACGACGACGTCCTCGGCGAGCATGCGGGCGTAGACCGAGGTCTCGACGTCCTCCGTCTTGCGGAGCACACCGTCCGCACCCTTGACGGCGATCTTCAGCTTGAGGCCGCGGTCGGTGCCGCAGTCCTCCTCGCGGATGATGACGTCCTGCGAGACGTCCACCAGACGACGGGTCAGGTAACCCGAGTCGGCGGTACGCAGGGCGGTGTCCGCCAGACCCTTACGGGCACCGTGCGTGGAGATGAAGTACTCCAGAACGGTGAGGCCCTCACGGAAGGACGCCTTGATCGGACGCGGGATGGTCTCGTTCTTCGCGTTCGACACCAGACCACGCATACCCGCGATCTGACGCATCTGCATCATGTTTCCTCGGGCACCCGAGTCAACCATCATGAAGATGGGGTTCGTCTTCGGGAAGTTCGCGTTCATCGCCTCGGCAACCTCGTTGGTCGCCTTGGTCCAGATCGCGATGAGCTCCTGCGTGCGCTCGTCCTTGGTGATCAGACCGCGCTCGTACTGCTTCTGGACCTTCTCGTCCTGCTCCTCGTAGCCCTTGACGATGGCCTTCTTGGCCTCGGGGACGACGATGTCGGCAACAGAGACGGTGACCCCGGAACGGGTCGCCCAGTGGAAGCCGGCTGCCTTCAGGTTGTCGAGCGTCGCCGCCACGATGACCTTGGGGTAGCGCTCTGCCAGGTCGTTGACGATCTCGGAGAGCTGCTTCTTGCCCACCGAGTAGTCGACGAACGGGTAGTCCTCGGGCAGCAGCTCGTTGAAGAGCGCGCGGCCCAGGCTCGTACGCAGCCGGAAGGTGTCACCCGGCTGGTACTCGGGCTCGCCCTCCTCGGCGACCGGCGGCACCCAGCCACGCGGCGGGATGGTGCCCACCGGGAAGCGGATGTCGACCCGCGCCTGGAGCGAGAGCTCGCGGGCGTCGAAGGCCATGATCGCTTCAGCCGTCGAACCGAACGCACGGCCCTGACCGATGACCTTGCGCTCCTCCTCGTCCGTGGTGAGGAAGAAGAGGCCCAGCACCATGTCCTGGGTAGGCATGGTGACGGGACGGCCGTCGGCCGGCTTCAGGATGTTGTTCGAGGACAGCATCAGGATGCGGGCCTCGGCCTGCGCCTCCGCGGAGAGCGGAAGGTGCACGGCCATCTGGTCACCGTCGAAGTCCGCGTTGAACGCGGTGCAGACGAGCGGGTGGATCTGGATGGCCTTGCCCTCGACCAGCTGGGGCTCGAAGGCCTGGATGCCGAGGCGGTGCAGGGTGGGCGCACGGTTCAGCAGCACCGGGTGCTCGGCGATGACCTCTTCGAGGACGTCGTACACGACGGTGCGGCCACGCTCGACCATGCGCTTGGCCGACTTGATGTTCTGCGCGTGGTTCAGGTCCACCAGGCGCTTCATCACGAACGGCTTGAAGAGCTCCAGCGCCATCGCCTTCGGCAGACCGCACTGGTGCAGCTTGAGCTGCGGACCGACGACGATCACGGAACGCGCGGAGTAGTCCACACGCTTGCCGAGGAGGTTCTGACGGAAACGGCCCTGCTTGCCCTTCAGCATGTCGCTGAGGGACTTCAGGGGACGGTTACCGGGACCGGTGACCGGGCGACCGCGGCGGCCGTTGTCGAACAGTGCGTCGACGGCCTCCTGCAGCATCCGCTTCTCGTTGTTCACGATGATCTCGGGGGCACCGAGGTCAAGGAGACGCTTGAGGCGGTTGTTGCGGTTGATCACACGGCGGTACAGGTCGTTCAGGTCGGAGGTCGCGAAGCGGCCACCGTCCAGCTGCACCATCGGACGCAGGTCCGGCGGGATGACCGGCACGCAGTCGAGCACCATGCCCTTGGGCTTGTTGCTGGTCTGCAGGAACGCGGAGACGACCTTGAGGCGCTTGAGCGCACGGGTCTTCTTCTGGCCCTTGCCGGTACGGATGATCTCGCGGAGGCGCTCGGCCTCCTCGTCGAGGTCGAAGGACTCAAGGCGCTTCTGCAGGGCAGCAGCACCCATGCAGCCGTCGAAGTACGTGCCGAAACGGTCACGCAGCTCGCGGTAGAGCAGCTCGTCGCCCTCGAGGTCCTGGACCTTGAGGTTCTTGAAGCGGCTCCACACCTCGTCGAGACGGTCGATCTCGCGCTGCGCACGGTCGCGCAGCTGCTTCATCTCACGCTCGGCACCTTCGCGCACCTTGCGGCGCACGTCGGCCTTGGCACCCTCGGCCTCGAGCTCGGCCAGGTCGGTCTCGAGCTTCTTGGCACGGTTCTCGAGGTCCGAGTCACGGCGGTTCTCGACCTGCTGGCGCTCGACGGAGACATGCGCCTCCAGCGACGGGAGGTCGCGCGTGCGGCGCTCCTCGTCGACGAACGTGATCATGTACGCGGCGAAGTAGATGACCTTCTCGAGGTCCTTCGGCGCGAGGTCCAGCAGGTAGCCCAGGCGCGACGGGACGCCCTTGAAGTACCAGATGTGGGTTACGGGAGCGGCAAGCTCGATGTGGCCCATACGCTCACGGCGCACCTTGGCGCGCGTGACCTCGACGCCACAACGCTCACAGATGATGCCCTTGAAGCGGACACGCTTGTACTTGCCGCAGTAGCACTCCCAGTCCCGGGTCGGACCGAAGATCTTCTCGCAGAAGAGTCCGTCCTTTTCGGGCTTGAGCGTGCGGTAGTTGATGGTCTCCGGCTTCTTCACTTCGCCGTGGGACCAGGTCCGGATGTCGTCCGCGGTGGCAAGGCCGATCCGCAGCTCGTCGAAGAAGTTGACGTCGAGCACTTGTCGTCAATCCCTCTTTCGGGGGTTCGAGCCCCCTCGCCTGAGCGAGAAATCGGGGCACTTCAGCAATGGTCTGAACGGGTCCGGGGAGAGCCGGCCGGATCACAGGGATCCGGCCGGCCAACCCGTCAGACCTCTTCGACGCTGCTCGGCTCGCGCCGGGACAGGTCGATACCGAGCTCCTCCGCCGCGCGGAAGACGTCCTCGTCCGTGTCACGCATCTCGATGGACATACCGTCCGAGGACAGCACCTCCACGTTGAGGCAGAGCGACTGCATTTCCTTGATGAGCACCTTGAAGGACTCGGGAATGCCGGGCTCGGGGATGTTCTCGCCCTTGACGATCGCCTCGTAGACCTTCACGCGGCCGGTCACGTCGTCGGACTTGATCGTCAGCAGTTCCTGGAGGGCGTATGCGGCGCCGTAAGCCTCAAGGGCCCACACCTCCATCTCACCGAATCGCTGCCCACCGAACTGTGCCTTACCACCCAGCGGCTGCTGCGTGATCATGGAGTACGGTCCGGTCGAACGCGCGTGGAGCTTGTCGTCGACCAGGTGGTGCAGCTTGAGGATGTACATGTAGCCGACCGAGACCGGCTCGGGGAACGGCTCACCGGAGCGGCCGTCGAACAGGTTGGCCTTGCCCGAGGGCTGGACCAGCCGGTTGCCGTCGCGGTTCGGGATCGTGGCCTCGAAGAGGCCGGTGATCTCGTCCTCGCGGGCGCCGTCGAAGACCGGGGTCGCGACGTTGGTGCCGGGGGCGACCTGGTCGGCGCCGATGGACTGCAGGCGCTTGGCCCACTCGTCACCGAGGCCGGAGACGTCCCAGCCGCGGCTGGCGAGCCAGCCGAGGTGGATCTCCAGGACCTGTCCCGGGTTCATTCGGGACGGGACACCCAGCGGGTTGAGGATGATGTCGACCGGGGTGCCGTCCTCCAGGAACGGCATGTCCTCGATCGGCAGGATCTTCGAGATGACGCCCTTGTTGCCGTGACGGCCGGCGAGCTTGTCACCATCGGTGATCTTGCGCTTCTGCGCGACGTAGACGCGGACCAGCTGGTTCACGCCCGGCGGCAGCTCGTCGCCCTCTTCGCGGTCGAAGACGCGGACGCCGATGATCTTGCCGATCTCGCCGTGCGGGACCTTCAGCGAGGTGTCGCGCACCTCGCGCGCCTTCTCACCGAAGATCGCACGGAGCAGACGCTCCTCCGGGGTCAGCTCGGTCTCACCCTTGGGCGTGACCTTGCCGACGAGGATGTCACCGGCAGTGACCTCGGCACCGATACGGATGATGCCGCGCTCGTCGAGGTCCGCGAGGACCTCTTCGGAGACGTTCGGGATGTCCCGGGTGATCTCCTCCGGGCCCAGCTTGGTGTCACGGGCGTCGACCTCGTGCTCCTCGATGTGGATCGAGGAGAGGACGTCGTCCTGCACCAGACGCTGCGACAGGATGATCGCGTCTTCGTAGTTGTGGCCCTCCCACGGCATGAACGCCACGAGGAGGTTCTTGCCGAGCGCCATCTCGCCCTGCTCGGTCGCCGGACCGTCCGCGAGGACCTGGCCCTCGACGATCCGGGCGCCCTCGTCGACGACAACCTTCTGGTTGACCGAGGTGCCCTGGTTCGAGCGGGAGAACTTGGCGATGCGGTACGTGGTGTACGTGCCGTCGTCGTTGGTGACGGTGATGTAGTCCGCGGAAACCTCCTGGACCACACCGTCCTTCTCCGCCTTGATGACGTCACCGGCGTCGACCGCGCAGCGGTACTCCATGCCGGTGCCGACGAGCGGAGCCTCGGACGTGATCAGCGGCACGGCCTGACGCATCATGTTCGCGCCCATGAGGGCACGGTTGGCGTCGTCGTGCTCGAGGAACGGGATCATGGCGGTCGCGACCGACACCATCTGGCGCGGCGAGACATCCATGTAGTCGACGTCGTCGCCGGGGATGTAGTCGACCTCTCCGCCACGACGGCGGACCAGGACGCGCGGCTCGGTGAACCGCATGTCCTCGGACAGCGTCGCGTTCGCCTGGGCGATCACGAAGCGGTCTTCCTCGTCGGCGGTCAGGTAGTCGACGTCGTCGGTGACGACACCCTCGATGACCTTGCGGTACGGCGTCTCGACGAAACCGAACGCGTTGACGCGTCCGTACGAGGCGAGCGAACCGATCAGACCGATGTTCGGGCCTTCAGGGGTCTCGATCGGGCACATGCGTCCGTAGTGGGACGGGTGCACGTCTCGGACCTCGAAGCCGGCCCGCTCACGGGACAGACCACCCGGGCCAAGAGCCGACAGGCGGCGCTTGTGGGTGAGACCCGACAGCGGGTTGTTCTGGTCCATGAACTGCGACAGCTGGCTGGTGCCGAAGAACTCCTTGATGGAGGCGACGACCGGCCGGATGTTGATCAGGGTCTGCGGCGTGATCGCTTCGACGTCCTGGGTCGTCATGCGCTCACGCACGACGCGCTCCATACGAGCCAGACCCGTGCGGACCTGGTTCTGGATGAGCTCGCCGACGTTGCGCAGACGGCGGTTGCCGAAGTGGTCGATGTCGTCGGTCTCGACGACGATCTGGGTACCGCTCTCGCCGACCGTCTCGGTCTCCCCGGCGTGCAGCTTCACCAGGTACTTGATGGTCGCGATGATGTCGTCGCTGGTGAGGACACCCGCGTCGAGCGGCTCGTCGGCGCCGAGCTTCTTGTTCACCTTGTAGCGGCCGACCTTCGCGAGGTCGTAGCGCTTCGGGTTGAAGTAGAGGTTCTCGAGCAGCGTCTGAGCGGCCTCACGCGTGGGCGGCTCGCCCGGGCGCAGCTTGCGGTAGATGTCGAGCAGCGCGTCGTCCTGGCCCTGGGTGTGGTCCTTCTCCAGGGTGGCGCGCATCGACTCGTACTCGCCGAACTCCTCGAGGATCTGCTCGGTGGTCCAGCCGAGAGCCTTCAGGAGAACGGTGACGGACTGCTTGCGCTTGCGGTCGATGCGGACACCGACCATGTCGCGCTTGTCGATCTCCATCTCCAGCCAGGCACCCCGGGAAGGGATGATCTTGGAGGAGAAGATGTCCTTGTCGGACGTCTTGTCGATGGAGGAGTCGAAGTAGACACCCGGCGAGCGGACCAGCTGCGACACGACGACACGCTCGGTGCCGTTGATGACGAAGGTGCCCTTGTTGGTCATGAGCGGGAAGTCGCCCATGAAGACCGTCTGGGACTTGATCTCGCCGGTCTCGTTGTTGGTGAACTCGGCCGTGACGAAGAGCGGCGCGGCGAACGTGAAGTCGCGCTCCTTGCACTCGTCGATGGAGTTCTTCGGGGGCTCGAAGCGGTGGTCGCGGAACGTGAGCGACATCGACCCGGAGAAGTCCTCGATCGGCGAAATCTCCTCGAAGATCTCCTCCAGGCCGGACTTGGTGGGGACGTCTTGTCCGCTGTCCAGAGCAGCCTCGACGCGAGCCTTCCAGGCGGCGTTACCGAGGAGCCAGTCAAAGCTCTCGGTCTGCAGCGCGAGGAGGTTCGGAACCTCGAGGGGCTCCCTGATCTTTGCAAAAGAGATGCGCAGCGGGGCGGTGCTGGCACCGTTGTTCGTATTCGAGGTCGAGGCGTTGCGCGAGGCGGCCAAGAGGGGGTCCTTCCGAGGGCTCGGACTCACTACGCGCGTACCGGCCCCAAGCCGCACACAGAGACAGAAATCCCAAGGTCAGGGAAAAGTCGGTCATCGGTGCTAGGCGTGGGCATGCCCCTGGTGACGGGCAGGAGGCAGCTAACAGGCAGCGCAAAGGGTCAGTGTAGCCAAGCGGCACACTGATGTCCAGTCGGGGTTCTCAGAGACCCACGTTGCTCTCAACAGCTGTTCTCAACACCTATGAATAGCCCTCGCGCGGTGTGCGCTCTTCTTTACTGCCCTCTTCGTTCTCGATCCATGCCTCGGATGCGGATCGAGATGACGACGCGTCCTGAGAATTGCGCGCCGCGTGCGGTTCGTCAAGGCCCCCGAGTCCAGGACGGACATCCTGCGATCTTCACCTGGGCCCCCAGGACGCCCGTTGACGCCCCCTGGGAGACGCACGGCGAAGATCACCCTACTCGTCGCCGACGGAAGATCAAGGCAGCGTCAGGGGGTACGCCAAAGGGCGACCACCCGAATGGGTGATCGCCCTTTGCGATGTGACATCCCTGCCTCGCGGCAGGGACGGTCCTGAGGAGTCAGATGACTCGCAGGGTCACTTGACCTCGACGGAGGCGCCGGCGCCCTTGAGGGACTCGGCAGCCTTCTCGGCGGCCTCCTTGGCGACCTTCTCGAGGACGGGCTTCGGGGCGCCGTCCACGAGGTCCTTGGCCTCCTTGAGGCCCAGGGAGGTCAGCTCACGCACGACCTTGATGACCTGGATCTTCTTCTCGCCGGCACCGGTGAGGATGACGTCGAACTCGTCCTGCTCCTCGACGGCCTCGGCAGCGGCGCCCGGGCCGGCGGGGCCGGCAACGGCGACCGCGGCGGCGGCGGTGACGTCGAACTTCTCCTCGAACGCCTTAACGAACTCGGAGAGCTCGATGAGGGTGAGCTCCTCGAACTGGGCGAGCAGGTCTTCCTGGCTGAGCTTCGCCATGATGGCGTCCTTCCACTAATTCGGCAGGTGCCGGATGTATATGTAGGCGGGCGTACGGGCCCGCTGCGAGCCGTGGGGGCGGAGTGTTACTCCGACACCTCGGCGTCGGCGGGAGCCGGCGTACCGGCACCGCCCTGCTCGGCCTTCTTGGCGCGAAGCGCTTCCGCGGTGCGGACGAACTTCGACGGCAGAGCCTGGAAGAGCTGCGCAGCCTGAGTCTGCTTGCCCTTCATGGCGCCGGCCAGCTTGGCGAGCAGAACCTCGCGGGACTCGAGGTCCGCGAGCTTCTTGATCTCATCGGCAGACAGCGCCTTACCGTCAAGGACACCGCCCTTGATGATGAGGTTGGGGTTGTCCTTGGCGAAGTCACGAAGACCCTTCGCCGACTCCACCGGGTCACCGGTGACGAAGGCAACCGCCGTCGGACCCGAGAACAGGTCGTCCAGCGTGTTGATCCCGGCCTCGTTGGCCGCAATCTTGGTCAGCGTGTTCTTCACCACGGCGTACTGGGCGTTCTCACCGAGCGAACGGCGCAGCTCCTTGAGCTGTGCCACGGTGAGACCCCGGTACTCGGTCAGCACAGCGGCGTTCGAGCTGCGGAACTGGTCCGTCAGCTCGGCTACCGCGGCAGCCTTGTCGGGCCTTGCCATGAGCGTCGGCCTCCTTCCGGGTGATGAGGACCGCTCAGAAGGGGCCGGGAAAGACGAAACGCCCCGGCGCAGGCGCCAGGGCGTAGCTCGACCGAATGAATTCGGGAGCTTTCCACAGTCACCTGCGCAGGTCGTCCGTTCTCGACGGATCCTTCGGTCACCGTCCCTCTTGCGAGAGCGCGGCAACGACCAGCGGTCTTTGGCTTCCTGAGGAGCGTACGCGACCGGGGCGCCCCGGAGCAAATCCGTCCCGGTTCGACCGGTGCGAGAGGTTTGGGCCGCGTATCAGGAGGCAACGGCGGTGCCGCCCGAGCCGCGCTGCCCGGCGTCCGGCGCCGTCCTTGCCGCCCTGCCCGCGGCGAGCCCGCCGACGGGCCCTGCCGCTGTCCTTCGCGGGCCTTTCGGCGCTCTCGGGGGTACGAGCAGCCCTGCCGTGCTCGCGGACGCTCCCGCACACACGAGGACGGGCCCCGCGACCTCAAAAGGTCGCGGGGCCCGTCCCATGCCGTGAAACCGACTACCGGGTGAGCACGGGGGCTCAGACGGCGGCCGGGTCCTCCTCGACGAGGAGGTTGCGCACGCGGTTGGCGTCCAGCGGGATGCCCGGGCCCATCGTCGTGCTCAGGGTCGCCTTCTTGATGAAGCGGCCCTTGGCGGCGGACGGCTTCAGACGGAGGATCTCCTCGAGCGCCGCGCCGTAGTTCTCGACCAGCTTCGTGTCATCGAAAGAGGTCTTTCCGATGATGAAGTGCAGGTTCGAGTGCTTGTCGACGCGGAACTCGATCTTGCCGCCCTTGATGTCGTTGACAGCCTTGACGACATCGGGGGTGACGGTGCCGGTCTTCGGGTTCGGCATCAGACCACGCGGACCGAGCACGCGGCCCAGGCGGCCGACCTTGCCCATGAGGTCCGGGGTCGCGACGACGGCGTCGAAGTCCAGACGGCCCTTCGCCACCTCGTCGATGAGCTCGTCGGCGCCGACGATGTCGGCGCCCGCGGCTTCCGCGGCCGCAGCACGGTCACCGGTCGCGAAGACCAGGACCCGGGCGGTCTTGCCGGTGCCGTGCGGGAGGTTCACGGTGCCACGGACCATCTGGTCGGCCTTGCGCGGGTCTACACCCAGGGCAAACGCGACCTCGACGGTGCTGTCGAACTTCGTGGAGGCGGTGTCCTTGGCGATACGGACGGCCTCGAGCGGGGCGTACTGGCGCTCCCGGTCGATCTTCGCGTCCGCAGCGCGGAGGTTCTTGCTGCGCTTCACTTCTACTCCTGTGGTTATCAGAGTGTGGAGTCGTGGTGCGGACCAGCGCTTGGTCCTACCACTGAGGGCTTACGGGGCTGAATCAGCCTTCGACCGTGATGCCCATGGAACGGGCGGTGCCAGCGATGATCTTCGACGCGGCGTCGAGGTCGTTGGCGTTCAGGTCGGGGAGCTTCGTCGTGGCGATCTCGCGGACCTGGGCAGCCGTCAGCTTGGCAACCTTGGTCTTGTGCGGCTCGCCGGAGCCCTTCTCCACGCCCGCAGCCTTGAGGATCAGCTTGGCGGCCGGCGGAGTCTTCGTGATGAAGGTGAAGGAGCGGTCGTCGTAGACCGTGATCTCCACCGGCACGACCATGCCACGCTGCGACTCGGTCGCGGCGTTGTAGGCCTTGCAGAACTCCATGATGTTGACGCCGTGCTGGCCCAGTGCGGGGCCGACCGGCGGGGCCGGGTTGGCCGCACCGGCGTTGATCTGGAGCTTGATAAGCCCCGTGACCTTCTTCTTCTTGGGAGGCATTGCTCTCTCCGGGTCCTAGTGAGAGTGTTTCGCCGCCATTCCGGTCATCCGGATGGAGGCATACCGCACAACGATAACGGGTATAGCTGCGCGACCAAAAACCGAGCAGGTCAGACAGGCTGCGAAGCCGGTCTGACCTGCTCGGTAGGCATGTGTCCGGAAGCTGCGGAAACCGCTAGTTCTTCTGGATCTGGTCGAAGCTCAGCTCGACCGGGGTTTCGCGACCGAAGATCTCGACGAGGCCCTTGACCTTCTTCGAGTCGGCGTTGATCTCGTTGATCGTCGCCTGCAGCGTCGCGAACGGGCCGTCGGTGACGGTGACCGAGTCGCCGACCTCGAAGTCCAGCACCTGGACCTCGACCTTGCGGGCCGGAACCGGCTTGCCCTCGGCCTCTGCGGCCTCGCGGGCGGCCTTCTCCTCGGCCTCCGGGGCGAGCATCTTGACGATCTCGTCCAGGGTCAGCGGGTACGGGTCGTAGGCGTTGCCCACGAAGCCGGTGACGCCGGGCGTGTTGCGGACGACGCCCCAGGACTCGTTCGTCAGGTCCATGCGCACCAGGACGTATCCCGGGAGCTTGTTCTGACGGACGTTCTTGCGCTCACCGTTCTTGATCTGGACGATCTCTTCCTCGGGCACTTCGGCCTGGTAGATGAAGTCCTCGACGTTGAGCGAGACGGCGCGCTGCTCCAGGTTGGCCTTCACGCGCTTCTCGTAACCGGCGTACGTGTGGATGACGTACCACTCGCCGGGCAGACCGCGCAGCTCGTCGCGCAGGGCGGTGACGG
Source organism: Streptomyces sp. NBC_00683 (assembly GCF_036226745.1). NCBI lineage: Bacteria > Bacillati > Actinomycetota > Actinomycetes > Kitasatosporales > Streptomycetaceae > Streptomyces > Streptomyces sp. NBC_00683. Next base: position 3,614,289 of record NZ_CP109013.1, read on the forward strand.
GGTCGACGGGGGCGGCCGGCTCGGCCTCTTCCTCGGCGTCCTCGTCGGACTCGGCGGCGTCAGCGTCCTCGGCGGCGTCCGTGTCGTCAGCGGCCTCGTCGGACTCGGCGGCCTCCTCGGCCTCCGCTTCCTCGTCGGACTCGACGTGCACGGCGTCCTGCTCGGCGGGCTCGCCCGCGGCGTCGTCAGCAGCTTCGACCTGGTCCGGGGCCACGGCGTCCGCCGCCTCGACGATGTCGAGCTCGTCCTCGGCGGACTCGACGGCGCTCGCCGTGGGCTCGGCGTCGTCGTTCAGGTTCGGGTCAGACACGATGGCTGCTTCTTCCTGGATACAAATGGGTGGAACATGCGAAAGGGGCGCCTGTGAGGCGCCCTCCGCGGGATCAGCCGAAGACGTACTTGATGACCCGCGCGAAACCGAAGTCAATCACGGTAACGAGACCGATCATGACGACCACGAACACGATCACCACGGCCGTGTAGGTCGTCAGCTGGCTGCGAGTGGGCCAGACGACCTTGCGCAGCTCGGCAACGATCTGGCGGTAGAACAGCGCGAGCCGGCCCAGAGGGCCCTTCTTGCCGCGCTTGCCGCCCTTCCGGGTCTTCTTCTTCGACTCGGGGGCCTCATCATCGGCATCAGGCATGTCGATGGAGCCCACGGCGTCCGTCACGCTACTCACCTGATTCCGGGTCGTGGCCGTGCCGCGCCCGGTGGAGCCGCACGGCGATGCATTGAAGTACGTACATGCGCACACATCCTGGCGAAGGAGTGTGTAGCAGGGCCGGAGGGACTTGAACCCCCAACCGCTGGTTTTGGAGACCAGTGCTCTACCAATTGAGCTACGACCCTTTGTGGTTTCCACCAACCTACCGCATCTTCCCCGGTGGGCCGGGTGCAAAAACGGTGCGGCTGATGAAGGCCAACGACAGGTGAGTGTACGTGCTCAGGGGCGTCGCGTCGAACAGACAACTACCGACCGGTCCTGTCCGGATGCTGTCCGACTCCTGTCCGGTCCCTGAAACCCCTGTGCCGACGGCATTTCCGGTCTGGGAGCATGGGGGCATGAGCGCTGCAACTTCTCCGTCCGAGCGCCGGGTTTCGGCCCGCATCGGTGCGATCTCCGAGTCCGCCACCCTCGCCGTCGACGCCAAGGCCAAGGCCCTCAAGGCAGCTGGGCGTCCGGTGATCGGCTTCGGCGCCGGTGAGCCCGACTTCCCGACCCCCGGCTACATCGTCGACGCCGCGATCGAGGCCTGCTCCAACCCGAAGTACCACCGCTACACCCCGGCGGGCGGGCTCCCCGAGCTCAAGGCCGCCATCGCAGAGAAGACGCTGCGCGACTCCGGCTACGAGGTCGAGCCCTCCCAGGTCCTGGTGACCAACGGTGGCAAGCAGGCCATCTACGAGGCCTTCGCCGCGATCCTGGACCCGGGCGACGAGGTCATCGTCCCCGCCCCGTACTGGACCACCTACCCCGAGTCCATCCGTCTGGCGGGCGGCGTCCCGGTCGAGGTCGTGGCCGACGAGACCACCGGCTACCGGGTCTCCGTCGAGCAGCTCGAAGCGGCTCGCACCGAGCGCACGAAGGTCGTCCTGTTCGTCTCTCCGTCCAACCCGACGGGCGCCGTCTACAGCAGGGCCGACACCGAGGCGATCGGCCGCTGGGCCGTCGAGCACGGCCTGTGGGTGCTGACCGACGAGATCTACGAGCACCTGGTCTACGGCGACGCGGAGTTCACCTCGCTCCCCGCGCTCGTGCCCGAGCTGCGCGACAAGTGCATCGTGGTCAACGGAGTCGCCAAGACCTACGCGATGACCGGCTGGCGGGTGGGCTGGATCGTCGGCCCGAAGGACGTCGTCAAGGCCGCGACCAACCTCCAGTCGCACGCCACGTCCAACGTCAGCAACGTCGCCCAGATCGCCGCGCTGGCCGCGGTCTCCGGTCCGCTGGACGCGGTCGCCGAGATGCGGACCGCCTTCGACCGCCGCCGCCGGACGATCGTGCACATGCTCAACGAGATCGACGGCGTGCTCTGCCCCGAGCCCGAGGGCGCGTTCTACGCGTACCCGTCGGTGAAGGGGCTGCTCGGCAAGGAGATCCGGGGCAGGCGCCCGGCCGACTCGGCCGAGCTCGCCGCCCTCATCCTGGACGAGGCCGAGGTCGCCGTCGTACCGGGTGAGGCCTTCGGCACCCCGGGCTACCTGCGCCTGTCGTACGCGCTGGGCGACGACGACCTCGTCGAGGGCGTCTCGCGGCTCCAGAAGCTGCTGGGCGAGGCCCGCGACTGATCCGCGTACCTGACCGAAGAAGTGGCCCCCGGCTCCGGCCGGGGGCCACTTCTTTGTTCGAGCGGTAACTCAGGAGGGAATCCGGCTACCGCGACACCCCTCATGTGCGGCAAGATCCTTCAATGGAGCGTGACGTACGGCTGTTGCCCAAGGCCCATCTGCACCTGCACTTCACCGGGTCGATGCGGCCGACGACCCTGCTCGAACTCGCGGACAAGTACGGGGTGCACCTCCCCGAGGCGCTGACCAGCGGTGAGCCGCCCAGACTGCGTGCGACCGACGAGCGCGGCTGGTTCCGCTTCCAGCGCCTCTACGACATCGCACGGTCCTGTCTGCGCTCTCCCGAGGACATCCAGCGGCTCGTGCGCGAGGCGGCCATGGAGGACGTGGCCGACGGCTGCGGGTGGCTGGAGATCCAGGTCGACCCCACCTCGTACGCCCCGCTGCTCGGCGGGCTCATCCCGGCCATCGAGATCATCCTGGACGCCGTGGACAGCGCGGCACGCGACACCGGGCTCGGGATCCGGGTCGTCATCGCGGCGAACCGGATGAAGCACCCGCTGGACGCCCGGACGCTGGCCCGCCTCGCCGTGCGGTACGCGGACCGGGGGGTCGTCGGCTTCGGGCTCTCCAACGACGAGCGCCGCGGCATGGCCCGCGACTTCGACCGCGCGTTCGCCATCGCCCGGGAGGGCGGCCTCCTCGCCGCCCCGCACGGCGGCGAGCTCTCCGGGCCCTCCAGCGTCCGGGACTGCCTGGACGACCTCGACGCGTCCCGGATCGGGCACGGCGTGCGGGCGGCCGAGGATCCCCGGCTGCTGCGCAAGCTCGCGGAGCGCGGGGTGACGTGCGAGGTCTGCCCGGCCTCCAATGTGGCGCTCGGCGTCTACGAGAAGCCGGCGGACGTACCTCTGCGCACCCTGTTCGACGCGGGGGTCCCGATGGCGCTCGGCGCGGACGACCCGCTGCTGTTCGGTTCGCGGCTGGCGGCCCAGTACGACCTCGTACGGCGCCACCACGCCTTCACCGACGAGGAGCTGGCCGAGCTGGCGCGGCAGTCGGTGCGCGGGTCTGCGGCACCTGTCGACGTCCGCGAGAAGCTGCTGGCCGGAGTCGACACGTGGCTCGCTAGCTGATTCCGGCCAGCAGGGTGCGGGCGATCGAGGCGGCGAACTCGTCCAGGGGCTGCGGGGGCCTGCCCTCGGGTGCCATCTCGTAGGCGAAGGCGCGCTGGGCGCAGGCGCCCAGCAGCAGGGACGCGGCGGCGTAGGTGTCGGCGTCCGTCCGGATGCGGCCGGCTCCCTGTTCGGCGCGCAGGTAGGCGTCGAGTCCCTGGATCGGCTTGTGCGGTCCGGTGCCCATCTCGCGCATCGCCGCCCGGTGGCGGCGCTGGAGCTGGGGCTCGGCGTAGAGCGACGCGGCCATCGGGAAGGTCTGCTGGTAGAAGAGCGCGGCCCGGCGGGCGACCTCGGTGAGGTTCTGCTCGATGTCGCCCTCCCCCGGCTCCAGATGGCTCAGGAGTGCCCCGAGCCCGGGCAGCCGCTCGCCGAGCACGGTCACGAAGAGCTCTTCCTTGCTGGCGAAGTACTTGTACAGCGCCGCCTCGGAGCAGCCGGCCGCCTTCGCGATCTCCTTCGTCGTCGTCCGCGCGAGACCCAGGCCGAGCATGAGCTCATGGGCCGCGTCGACGATTCGGACGCGGGCCGGTTTCTGTTCCATGCGTGCTCCCGACAGCCTTGACGAGTGGGTGAGTGTCCGCTCACTCTAGAGGTGAGTGAACACTCACCCACCCGGAGAGGGCGTGCACGATGAGGCTCACAGTGTTCGGTGCGACAGGGGCCGTCGGCCAGGAGATCGTGGGGCAGGCGCTCGATGCGGGGCACGAGGTGACGGCGGTGGTCCGCGATCCCGACCGGCTCCCTGAGGGGCCCCCGTGGGCGGATCTGCACGCGGTGGTGCGGCTCGGCGACGAGGAGGCCGTGCGCGCGGCGGTGGCGGGGCGGGACGCGGTGCTGTCCGGGCTCGGATCGCGGGGGCGGAAGTCGGGCGACGTCGCGGAAAGGCTCACCGGGCAGGTCCTGCGGGCGATGGAGGCCACGGAGGTGCGTCGGCTGCTGGTCGTGAGCGCGGCGCCGGTCGGGCCGGAGGCGGCGGACGAACCCCTGCCGGACCGTCTGATGCGCAAGGTGATCGGCGCGGTCCTCAAGGAGCTGTACGTGGACCTGACGCGGATGGAGGCCGCGCTGGCCCGCAGTGCCGCGGACTGGACGTCCGTGCGGCCGCCGAAGCTGACGAACGGCTCCCGGACGGGGGTGTACCGGACGGTCATCGGCGGCACCCCGCGCAGCGGCCGGTCCATCTCACGGGCCGATGTGGCGCATGCGATGCTCGCGCTGATCGATGACCCGGCGGCCGTGAAGCAGGGCGTGGGCGTCGCCTACTGAAGGTCCGGGCTACAGGCTGACGCCGACCGTCACCGGCTCGTTGACGAGTGTGACTCCGAAGGCCTCGTGGACCCCGGCGACGACCTCGCGGGCCAGGGCCAGCAGGTCCTCGGTCGTCGCGCCGCCGCGGTTGGTCAGGGCGAGCGTGTGCTTGGTGGAGATACGGGCCGGGCCCGTGCCGTAGCCCTTGGTGAAGCCGGCCTTGTCGATGAGCCAGGCCGCGGAGGTCTTCACGCGGCCCTCGCCCGCGGGAAAGGCCGGAGGCGTGACGTCCGCGCCCAGGCGCTCCTTGGCGCGGGCGACGAAGGCGGCGTGCTCCGCCTCGTCGAGGATCGGGTTGGTGAAGAAGGACCCTGCCGACCAGGTGTCGTGGTCCTCCGGGTCGAGGACCATGCCCTTGCCCGCCCTCAGCTTCAGGACCGTTTCGCGGGCGGCCGCGGCGGGAACGCGATCCCCCTGCTCGACGCCCATGGCACGTGCCGTCTCCGGGTAGCGCAGCGGTGCGGAACGGCCCCCCGCCTCTTCCAGCTCGAATCGGACACGGAGCACGACGAAGCGGTCGGGCTCGGCCTTGAAGCGGCTGTGCCGGTACGAGAAGGCGCAGTCGGCGTTCGGGACGGTGACCGTCTCCCCGGTGGACCGGTCGTAGGCGACGACCTCGGTGATGACCGAGGACACCTCCTGCCCGTACGCGCCGACGTTCTGGATCGGCGTCGCCCCGGCGGATCCGGGGATCCCGGCGAGGCACTCGATGCCTGCCAGGCCGGCCTCGACCGTGCGGGCCACGGCGTCGGTCCAGACCTCGCCGGCCGCCAGTTCCAGCGTCGTACCCGAGAGCTCGAAGCCCTTGGTCGCGATGCGCAGGGCGGTCCCGTCGAAGCCCTTGTCGCCGATGACCAGGTTGGAGCCGCCTCCGATGACCAGGAGCGGGGTGCCGCTCCCGTCGGCCTCGCGCACGGCGGCGATCACCTCGGCGTCGGTGGTGGCCGTCAGAAGGCGGCTGGCGGGGCCGCCGAGCCGGAAGGTGGTCAGGGGGGCGAGGGGGGCATCGTGGAGTTCCTGCACGGGGACAAGAGTACGGTCCGCGGTCCCACCGCTCGGGCGGGGCCACGGACCGTACGTGCAGGGCCCCAGGTCGGGTCGCGCGGGAGTCCGGCCCGCGCCGGACCCGTACCTCAGGCCAGCCGGACCACGGCGCGGGACATGCCCAGCACCTTCTTGCCGTCGCTCATCGCCGTGAGGTCGACCCGCACCAGGTTGTCGTCCAGCTTCGCGCCGACCTTGCCGCTGACCTCGACGGACGCACCCGTTTCGTCGTTCGGTACGACGACCGGCTTGGTGAACCGCACCCCGTACTCGACGACCGCGCCCGGGTCACCCGTCCAGTCCGTGACCACCCGGACCGCCTCGGCCATCGTGAACATGCCGTGCGCGATCACATCCGGGAGCCCGACCTCGCGCGCGAACTTCTCGTTCCAGTGGATCGGGTTGAAGTCACCCGAAGCGCCCGCGTACTGCACGAGCATCGCCCGGGTCACCGGAAACGACTGCGCCGGCAGCTCCGTACCGACCTCGACCGCCTCGTACGCAATCCTCGCCGTCATCACGCCTCCTCGGCGGCACGCGCCACCAGCTTCGTCCACGCGGTCACGACGTGCTCACCGCTCTCGTCGTGCACCTCGCCGCGGATGTCCACGATGTCGTTGCCCGCCATCGACTTGACCGCCTCGATCGTCGAGGTGACCGTCAGCCGGTCTCCCGCCCGCACCGGACGCACGTACGCGAACTTCTGGTCGCCGTGCACCACACGGCTGTAGTCCAGGCCGAGCTGCGGATCCTGGACCACCTGGCCGGCGGCCTTGAAGGTGATCGAAAAGACGAACGTGGGCGGAGCGATCACATCCGAATGACCGAGGGCCTTTGCGGCCTCGGGATCCACGTACGCAGGATTGGTGTCACCCACCGCCTCTGCGAACTCCCGGATCTTCTCCCGGCCGACCTCGTACGCCGGGGTGGGCGGATAGGTCCGCCCCACGAAGGACTGGTCGAGCGCCATGAGCTCGCTACCTCCTGGTGAAAGTCGAATTGGGCCCAGTGCGACCCATACAACGACACGAGGCCGCCCCCAATGGGGACGGCCTCGTGTACGAGCCTGTTTTCAGCGCGTTTCGCGGTGCGCAGTGTGCGAGTTGCAGCGCGGGCAGTGCTTCTTCATCTCAAGACGGTCCGGGTTGTTACGCCGGTTCTTCTTGGTGATGTAGTTCCGCTCCTTGCACTCCACGCAGGCCAGCGTGATCTTCGGGCGGACGTCGGTGGCAGCCACGTGAGTGCTCCTTGGACGGACGGTGGACGGATGAACGCAAAAAAGAGTAGCCGATCGAAGGACCGACCCCACAATCGGCTACCGTTAGTAGCGGTGACCGGACTTGAACCGGTGACACAGCGATTATGAGCCGCTTGCTCTACCGACTGAGCTACACCGCTTTGATGACGAGTCTCCCCGCCGAAGCGGGGTTACCCGATCACCAGAGCCCCAATGCGGAATCGAACCGCAGACCTTCTCCTTACCATGGAGACGCTCTACCGACTGAGCTATTGGGGCGAGCGAGGAAGACATTACACGGTCTCTCGCCGATCGCCCAAATCCGTTTCGTCCGCCCACCGCCGGACCTTGATCGGCCCCCTGGCCACCCCTCCGCCGGACCCCCTGATCAGGCCCTTGATCAGGCGCTGATCAGGGCCTGAGGAGGGTTTGATCGGCAGCGGTCCGGGCGCTGCGCCACCGCCTCGCACGGGTCGGCGGGCCCCCCTGAACACACCCGCCCCGCGCACGCCGTCGAGCCACAGCGGTACGACTATTCGGCTCCTCCTCGAAGCGCACCCGGCACCCCCATAGGCTCGGCCCACTCTGCGTGATCTTGTCTCCCTCTGGAGTGCGATGGCCCACAGCGAGCCGCACCGGCCGGACAACAACGCGGCGGGCCCCGGAGCCACCCCCGGCGCAGCCGCACTCCTCCTCAGCGGCGCCCGGCTCACCGACGGGCGCACCGTCGACGTACGGATCCGTGGCCACCACATCGAGGCCGTGGCCGCGGCAGGCACCCTGACCGCCCACGGAACGCGCCTGGACCTGCGCGGCTACCTCCTGCTCCCCGCGCCCGCCGAACCCCACGCACACAGCGACACGGCGCTCACCGCAGACAGTCCCGGCCCCGCGCCGCACTCCGTCGAGGACATCCGGCGCCGCACCACCGAAGCCGCCCTGATCCAGCTCAGTCAGGGCGCCACCGCCCTGCGCAGCCACGTACGCATCGGGGACGGGCAAGGCCTCGCGGCCCTCGAAGCCGTCCTCCAGGCCCGCCGTTCCCTGCGGGGGCTCACCGAGATCGTCGCCGTCGCCGTACCCGGGGTCCTCACGGGCACCGCGGGCGCCGGCAACCTCGCCATGCTCCGCGACGCCATGGACATGGGTGCGGGTGTCATCGGCGGCCGCCCCGGCCTGGACCCCGACCCGGACGGCTACACCGAAACGGTCCTGGACATCGCCGCCGAGAACGACCGCCCCGTCGACCTCCACACCGACGGTGACGACCCCGGCCGGCTGGCCCGCCTCGCCGCCATGGCCCAGGGGCTGCGCCCGGGCGTCTCCATCGGCCCCTGCGCGGCCCTCTCCCGGCTCCCCGCCGAAGCCGCGGCCCGCACCGCCGACCGGCTCGCCTCCACCGGCGTGGCGGTGGTCTGCCTCCCCCAGGGCACCTGCTCGGGCGCCGCCCACCGCGGAACCCCGCCCGTCCCCCTGCTGCGCTCCGCAGGGGTACGTGTCGCCGCAGGCAGCGGGGCCCTACGGGACACCGCGAACCCGGTCGGCCGCGGTGACCCCCTGGAAGCCGCCTACCTCCTCGCCTCGCAGAACGGCCTGAGCGCCGAGCACGCGTACGACGCCGTCTCCACCGCCGCCAGGGCCGCCATGGGCCTGCCGGGCGTACGGATCGAAGCCGGTTTCCCGGCCGAGCTGCTCGCCGTACGCGGAGAAGGGCTCTCCGGGGTGCTCTCCCTCGCGTACAGCCGGATCGTGGTGCACCGAGGACGTGTCGTCGCGCGGACGAGTGCGGTACGCGAGTACTGCGACTCCGAGACCACCACCCTGGGCCTCCCCCGCCAGGGGCGCACCGATTCCGGCCCCGGCGGCGGACCTTGAGCGCGAACGCGCGCTCCGGCGTACGGTCGTGAGCATGCGCATTGTCATTGCAGGCGGACACGGTCAGATCGCGCTGCGGCTGGAGCGGTTGCTCGCTGCACGCGGAGACGAAGCTGTGGGCATCATCCGCAACCCGAAACAGATCGATGACCTCCGGGCCGCAGGGGCCGAACCCGTGGTCCTCGACCTCGAATCGGCCTCCGTCGAAGAGACCGCTGAGGTCCTGCGCGGGGCGGACGCGGTGGTCTTCGCCGCCGGTGCCGGCCCGAACAGCGGCAGCGAACGCAAGGACACGGTGGACCGCGGTGCGGCGGTGCTCTTCGCGGACGCGGCGGAACAGGCAGGGGTACGCCGCTACGTCGTCGTCTCGTCCATGGGCGCCGACCCCGACCACCCGGGCAACGAGGTGTTCGACGTCTACCTGCGCGCCAAGGGCGCCGCGGACGCCGACGTACGCTCCAGGGCGGCACTCGACTGGACGATCCTGCGCCCCGGGATGCTGACGAACGACGCGGGCACCGGCCAGGTGCTGCTCGCCGCCTCGACGGGCCGCGGCCCGGTCCCGCGTGACGATGTGGCAGCGGTTCTGCTGGAGCTGCTGGACACGCCTGCGGCTGCGGGCCTGACCCTGGAACTGATCTCCGGGAGCGTGCCGTTGACGGTCGCGGTGAAGGACATCGCCGGGAACTGATTCGCACGATGCCCCTACGTTGCTCCGGGAGCTGGGGAGTTGAGCGCTTCCACTCCCCTCAATCGATCAGCTCCCGGATCGCGTGTTCGGACCAACGGCCTGCCGCCCCTCGCGCAGAGGCCAGGTAGGCAGCCACCGTTGCCGCATCCCAGGCCCCGGCTGCCAGCAAGCCCGAGGCGATGAAGCGCACATAGTCGCGGGACGGCGGCACCGGGGCCACGTCGTCGGCACTCCACGGGGCCGTGAAGGTGAGCACAGGGAGCCCGTCCAACAGGCCCGCGCAGATCAACGTCTCGTACCGACCGCCCCCGATCCTGGCCACGCCCGAGGTGAGCACCTCGCTGAGGTCCAGGTCCTCCCCGGGCTCCCTGTACATCTCCTGGGCGGCGATGTCCGCGAACTGCGACGCCGAGACGAGGTGGGCGCGGGCATGGAGCAGCCCTGCGCCTTCCGGGTCGTAGAAGGCCCGCCCGCCGCCCCAGACCGGCGACTCGGTGGCGAAGTAGAGGGCTCCCGCCAGCTCCACAGGAACGGACCGACCGGGCAGCCGCTGGTCCCGGCACCCCGGATACGCCCTGCCGGCCCCCGGCGGCCTGCCGCCCTTGAGGTAGCAGGCGAGCCGCTCCAGATGCATGTTGGAGCCGTAGGAGGCGTACCAGACGCGCTGCGGCGCGGTCTCCTCCACGAGCACCGGCTGAATCCGATGCGCACCCACCACAGTGCCTCCCGCGGATCGGCGTGGTCCACCGTCACACTCGCACACGCGCAGAAATCCCGCCCGACCTGTTGTCCAAGCAGGTCGTACGGGGTTTCCCGTCCTGTGTCGGTGCCAGGCCGCACCGGCTCCGCAGCCCGGAAATACCGTCGCCCGTCCCGTGCCGACGGAGAACAATGCCGGGCATGGGGACAGACATACACGGCTTCATCGAATGCCGCTGGGATCGCTGGCTGGACGAGGACGACCGCGCGTGGAACCAGGTCATTGACCTTTCGCACCTCTACAACGGGCGCGACTACGTTGCCTTCGGATCCCTCTTCGGTGTCCGCGACACCACCTCGTTCCGCGCACTCGCCGATCACCGGGGCCTCCCTCATGACGTGTCGAAGGAGGTCCTCGCTGACTTCGAGCCCTGGAGTGACGAGTTGCACGGCGAGTCCTGGATCACCTGGGCGGAGCTGGCGGCCGCCGACTGGGACGAAGTCTCGAACGAGGTCGACGGCTGTGTGCACGAGTTCCGCCGGAGCTCGGACGGCAGCTGGAAGATGCACGGACGGAACTCCGGCCTCACCCGCTTTGCCGAACTCGCCGGCCTCACCGATGCCCGGCAGCTCTACTCCGCGGGCAGCGTCTTTCCCGAGAACACCGAGTGGCCGGACGGCGGCCGACTCTTCCGCGTCGGCCGCCTGCGGCGAAAGGACGCCGTACCCGACAGCGAATGGGGCGCCGTCTGGTCGGTCATGCGCACGCTGGCGAATCTGCACGGCGACGAGGGAGTCCGCCTGGTCGTCTGGTTCGACGGCTGACTCACTTGGGGCAAGGGCCCAAGAGCACCGCTCCAGGGGTTCGAACTCGGCCCGGTGTGGTCACGGTCCGCCGCATGCAACGCAGCGAGAAGGCCTCAACAGGGTGCCACCGAACGCGACCACTTACACGGCTGAAGGGACGTCATCCCCGCTACGGTTCCTACAGCTTGTTGTAGACGAGCGGCCATCCGGCGAAACCGTCCGCGGTCCGGTAGACCAGCTCCACGTACTCCTCGCCGAGCAAGTCCTTCAGGTCGTCGCTGGGCTCGCCCGGCAGCAGCACCACGACTCGCAGAATCCTGTCCCCGGGGATGTGCCGGCGGTAGTCCGCCAACTGCCCGATCGCCATCCGAATATTGGCCCGCGTCGTCAGTCCCTTCGCCTCATACAGTGCGTGGTCCGTCGCGTCGTACAGGTCGGGAGTGAGCACACCGGGCTCGCCCTCCACAGCGATCTGGAAGCTGTGAGTCCTGTGTCCCGCGGCCTCCAGGTGAGCTGCGAACGCTTTGACCAGCTCTCCCTTGCGGCGCAGTACCTTGCGCTGCCCCGCGGGAATGTCCGCGATGGTCTCCGCGGTGCTGTGGTGCTCGGCTACGACCTCGGGGTCAACGATCTCGTACCCCGACCTGGTAGCCACCGGTGCACGGTCCGCCTCGGTCCATGCCGGCGTCGTTCCCCCGGCCGGCCGGAACCGGAAGACCAACACGTCACGCATCACGTGGTCCTTACCGGGCCCCCGCCGAACGTCGTAGGGCCTCACCGGGTCCAGGACCATCTGTCCGACGTAGCGCTGCCGCAGCGTCCCGCTCCCCGGCACCTTGCCCGCGGCGACGAACAGATGGAGCTCACGGCCCTTCTCGACATGGGTCAGGAGCGCCTCGTTACGGCCGGACGGTTTCTGCGGCCCGTTGGCGCCGGCCCCGGTGTACAGGTACAGCGGCCCGAACTCGTCATCTTCCGCGCGGCCATCGAACGTGTACCCGTACTCCTCGCCCGCTGAAGGGTCGGAGTACACGAACACTTTGCCCGCCTCATCTGCCGGCTCGATGCTTTGAACGCCACAGCCGTAAGCCGCCGCGACGGCATCGCGGGTCGTGATCCGCCCCGGCACAAGAAGGTCAACGGTCGTCGGCATGGCGCGACCATAACCACCCCCACGGACAGCCTGCGCCCCCTTTTCAAACGGCAGGGCGAAGACGGCCCCCACTCCACCAGGAACCGGGGCCGCCCTCATCCCTCTGAGTGATCAAGTCGGCAACTGCTGGGCCGCGCGGTGGTCGTGCGTCGGGATGATCGTGACTCGGTCCTTGACCGCGTGCAGGCGATGCAACGTCCGGAAGGTCTCGTGCCGGTCTTCGTCGGCGAGCCCACCGGGGTAGCCGGCCTTTTGCCGGATGAGGTCGATCTGGTCGTTGTGCCAGGCAGCGTCGCCGGCGAGCAGCACCCAGCCCGTTGCCGTGTGCGCAAGAACTCCGACGCTGCCAGGGGTGTGTCCTGCGAGGTCGACGAGCACGACGGAACCGTCGCCGAAGAGGTCGTGGCCGGCGGCGAACGTGAGGACCGGCGGGCCGTCCAGTTCGTACTGGACAATGCCCCGGCCGCGCAGGGACTCGCGGACGCCACCCACGGGTGCGATCGAGCCCTGCATGACCCAGTCGTGTTCGCGGCGGTGCAGGTGTACCGGCAGATCGGGAAGATCGAGGAGTCCGCATACGTGGTCCCAATGCGCGTGCGTCGGCAGCGCGAAATCCAGGCCGGAATGCGACCGCTCACGCAGCGCGGTGACGGTGGCGACAGTGTCGGCCGGGGGACGCACCGCGCCCCGCAGGAACGCCGGCAATTCGGCAATGGCCCGGCTTTCGACATCCAGGCAGACACTCGGATCCACGATGAACGTCGCTTCCGGGTGGGTGATCACGAACGACAGCAGCGAGTTCTCGATTCGCCGTGGCTGCCGCAGCCCCTCCACGATCAGTGCGGTGGGCACGGACCGTGGCACCTGTCGCAGTGCGGACACGGTGACCGACACCGCCGTGTCCGGGAGCCCCGCGTCGGTCAAGCCGCGCAGAAACCGCTGGTCGGGGCGTCGGGGACGGACAAGACCCGTTGCCAGGCTTGCGACCGCGCCACAGCATGCGGCCAGCGTCAGTGATCTCACGGTGTCAGACACAGCAACGTTGTCCCTCTCGCGATCGGGTGGGCGTTCGATGACGGGACGGTATAACTTCAGGCCGACCTGAAGTAAAGGAGTGCGATGTCCGCAGTGGAGTTGAAGATCGGCGATGCCGCGGCCCTGCTCGGGGTGGCCACCCATGTCCTCCGACACTGGGAGGACATCGGACTGCTCACCCCGCGCCGGCTGCCCTCCGGGCATCGCCTCTACGACGACCAGACCATCGGCCAGGCCCGCCTCATCCAAATCAGCCAGCGGGCCGGGCTGTCACTCGCCGAGATCGGTGAACTTGTTGCGGGGGAACGGGTCGACCGCATCGGCCTGATCAACGCGAAGCGCAACCGGATCGCCGAACACATCGCGAACCTCGAACTGGCTGACCGGTTCCTGGCCCACCTGGTGCGCTGCGTACACCCGGTCATCTCCGACTGTCCGGAGTGTTCCGCCCTGGTGGAGCGGGGCGCGCGGTTGGCGATCACCCAGTGATTCAGCATGAGAGCGCGTGCAGCACGCTTGCACACACGAAGAAACCCCGCCCGACCTGTTGTTTAAGCAGGTCGGACGGGGTTTCCCGTCCTGTGGCGGCGCCAGGGTTCGAACCTGGGTAGGCTGAGCCGGCAGATTTACAGCGGGCTCCCCTCGATGACGCTCACCTGCGGCTTCTCTCCTACTTGAGCCACCTGGGGCACGCCTGGGGGAGGGCTCTGAGATGCACCGCCACAGGAGGAGCGGGGGCTTGCCCCTAGGGCATTCGGATTCAGCCAAGGAGCCCAACTTGTGCTCTCACCCGGTGTCCAACCTTCCCTCCTTCAGGCCACTGAGGGCGGTTGCGTATCCAGCCAAGGCTGCCTCGTTCACCAGGTCGCGGATATCGACGGGATCATCTCGTAGACGCCGAATCTCTTTCCTCTGGTCAGTCACGTCGAGCCCACTGTCCTCCGGCTCTCACTGACAACCGTCCTGTCGGCGCGCCTCCTCGCACCAACGACCAAGCGGCTATCAGACAGCCGAGCGCGTCCAGGGCGGTTGCGAGCCGTCAACACCCTGACTGCGGCCGCGGGGCTAGCCTCCACGCCGGATGCAGTCGGCGCGGTAGCTAACTAGCAGACACGAGCAGCACACGTACGTGACACTAATGCCGTGACTAGCAACCAACGGCGCATCCTCTGGGGCGGTACCGCAGCCCTTGGCATAGCTCTCCTAATCATCAGCATCTACCTGGGACTTGAAAAGGCCAGCATGCTGGCAGGTATCGCAGGCGCATTTTTCGGTCTATTGGGTGCAACCTTCGGAATTTATCAACTTCGAAATGCACAGAACAACCCCACCGGGGGCCCTAGACAGGTCCAACGCAGCGGAAACGACTCAATAAACTTGCAGAGCGGAAATGATTTGACGATTGGCGACGACAATAAGTTTGGCAACTCGTCATGAAATGGAATACGAGGCGCCAAACGTCGCGCGACAACAACACGAACATGCAAGCCGGCAGGGACATCACGATAGGATTAGGATATAAGGACGTAAAAGCAATTTCCCACGATACGGCAATGGAAGTTTTCACAAGGAACTTCCAATCGCTCAGCAGAGAGGCCTATTCCGTAGCCCAACTGCGAGCTGACGAATTCACTCTCAACCTAGTTGAATCTCTTCAGCAGCGGGCCCCAGATGCACTGGAACATTTCCAGGACCCTGGTACCCAGTCGGCACTATTCTCCGCGCAATCAGGATACGCAAAGACCGGTGATGCAGCTCTTGGCGAAGTTCTCATTGAACTCCTCATTAGTCGCACAAGTTGCCACCAGCGCGACACTTCACAGCTGGCCTCAAGTTTCGCGATCGGAATCGCCGAGCACTTGTCATCGCATCACTTCGCGATTCTTACGTGCAATTTCGCATTAAAGCAACTAGCCTACAGCGACATCCATTCGATCGATTCACTCGCCAAAAAAATCGAAGAGACGGTCGGGCCATTCTTTCAAGACTTGCGGGACGGCGCTCCCCTCGACTTGGATTACCTGGCCGGCCTCGGCTGCACGATCGCCACGGCCGGATCCCTCTCTCCCGCAAAATATGCTGGCATGAACTACCCCGGTCTATTCACACGAGGGTTTTCGGATAAGGAACTCATGCATGCCGAGCGCCTCATCGGCACACAGCTAGTACACCCTTTCGGGCCGGAGCCCGACCGCTACAAAATCAACGCCATCACAACGAAAGAACTTCTAAAACTTATCGATACCCTATTCCTTCACGACATTACCGACTTAGCTCTATCGGCCCTCAGGAATACCGTGCTGCTTGAGCACGAGATCGAGCGTATGCTCACCAATAGCAGGCCAAACTTGACGCCGATCTTCAGGCGTCTCGGCGAACTGGAAATGAACGGGCATATTAATACGGCGATCGGGACTGCGATCGCGCACGCTAACATGTGTCGGATCATTCCCGAATTCGATGTTTCGCTCGCCGCCCTCATTCCAAAAGGATCAGTGACCTGAGGCGCTTGACTACCCACAAGTGCCCCACGAAGGCTGGAACACTCCGCGGACCAGAACGGCTTCACGCCACCCGTCGACAGGTCGAATCTAATGGCAGCGCCTCAATCACACTGGAATCTCAAGCGCCACCACTTGGTAAAGGTGATCTGCCCTTTCTGACCATCCGGCAAGGGCGTCACGGTCAATCAATTGAATGCCATGCCTAGCCCCCCACGCCGCAGCATCCTTCGTAAAATGGCCGTTTGTTACGACTACGGATTCGCTGGCGTTGTAAACATCTCCCGCCGTGCCGTTGAGCTGATACAGCACCGTTGAGCTGACCTTCCGGCCGGTTACCGTGTGCTTGCATTGCACGGCGATCCTCTTCCCAGCCAAGTTGACAGCTAGGACATCGACTGCCTGGTCTCCCCTGCCGCCAATAACCTCGGCTTTCAAACCATCGCGCTCCATCAGCTTCTTAATCATCTTTTCGAAGTCCAATGGCGAAATTTTATCCACATGTCCGATCGGCAGACTAAACTGCATTTTCCTTACAGCGCGACTCATTTCAAGTCCGGCTAGCCAAGAATTCTTCACTTCCTCCCTCAACTCTTGAATGCGCAACTGCATCTTGCGTTTGTCCTCTTTTAGATCCATGATTGTTTTTTCATATTGCTTCACCTGGCGCCTATGCCAGGCTTGAGCTATTAGTTCCACCGGGATGGCTAGCGCGAGACCGCAGGACACAGATACGGAAATATCCTGGATCCTCATGAATCCATTTCCCGGATCGGATGTTGCTATCGACAGTCCGCTGGCGAGGTTATTAACAATCGGCAGCCCAAGAGAACCAAGAATAATGAGACCTAGTTTCCACCCAGTCACCGCGTGATACGGAAATTCCGGTCGTCGCAGCATGCGCCCTCCCCCAGTTTGCTGTGCTGTGCGCCCAGAACATGGGCGTCTTCGTCTGCTGGATGTGCCCAGTGACGGCCTCATCTCGAAGCCGTTGTCACTGCCGGGCAAGAGGAAACCCCCACCGCAGAACGATGGAGGCTTCACCTGCCCTGACTGGTGGCGTGAGCGTCTCGGCACGACTACCCGCTCGACTGCTCTTTCATGAACTGCTCGACAACCTCGGGATACCGACGCATCGCTGCGCGCAATTGCTTCACCTGGAAGCGTTCACGACCGCGTTCCAGAACGTCCTCGTAGCCCGGCCTGGCGTCCACAAAACGCTCCGCGATGAGGAACTCGATTATGTCCTCTAGAGACGGCCTGAAGCGCTTCCCTCCGACGGGAAAGTGCAGCTTGTCCAGCGACCGCTTCGAATCCTTGCCGCGGTTCAGCGCTACGAGCGCCGGGGAGGTTCCGTAGACCTGCAAGTGGGCAGACGTGTAGCGCTCCTTCTCCCGCTCGAAATCGAAATGGCAGAGGCACGTCTCTAGGGTCTCGTCAGCGAAGATGCCGCAATAGGAGCTATGGATCGTCAGATAAGTGAGCTCGTCATCCATGCGAACCTGGTAGCTGAGGTTCATCCAGGCGAGCGGCTTCTTCTGATCGGTTCGGAGCGGGAAGCCCTGGGGCTGCGTCGGGTTGGCCTTGCTGAGTCCGGAGCCGATGGTGAATACGGCTCCGGACGCAGAAACCGGACGGACCACCGCGACCATGCGGATATCGCGGCAGA
Organism: Streptomyces sp. NBC_00683; assembly: GCF_036226745.1. Lineage (NCBI taxonomy): Bacteria > Bacillati > Actinomycetota > Actinomycetes > Kitasatosporales > Streptomycetaceae > Streptomyces > Streptomyces sp. NBC_00683. The sequence continues at coordinate 3,631,776 of NZ_CP109013.1, forward strand.
CCGTCCCGTTAAGGACCTCTTGCAGTTCGTTGGCGAACCTCCGAGCCTGACTTGGCAGGTCAGAGGTCAACAGTCCCACCAATCGATACCCACAGAGCGTGAGCCGCCGACGAGGTGAAATCGTGATTACTGGCCTGTCGCGCGAGCTCTGCGTAGGACAGGCCGAGAGCGCGCAACGCCTGCTCGGCTGCCGCTTGGAAGTCCTCTTCGGACATCACGATGACGTCGTCGTCTTCGTACTCCGTCGGGCGTTCCAACTGAATCGTCATTCCGATCACCAACCCCCCAGGTAAGTGACTACCCCGCCAGTCTGCACTGCGGGTCTGACACTGTCTCGCAGTGGCGCCCCGGTTGGGAAGCCTCAGCCCACTACTGGAGTACACAGCCGCGCTCGAAAACCACTGCGCCGATCATGCCGCTTCGTACCGGTGGGCACGGCCGCCGCGCCATTCGATCCAGTGTGGGTCGTCGAGGAGGTGCCGGGCATCGTCAAGGCCGGCCCGCCTCAGAAATTCGACGAGGTCGCGGTCGTCGTGCGCAAGGCCCACGATCTGCCCGTTGATGGTGACTCTTCGTCCGCCGGAGGAGGAGAGGCCGTGGACGACTATCGGGACGCTCATGCCCTCAGAGTGCGCCCGTCCGGCATCTTGTGCGAGCTACGACTCCGGGGCGCCGGGTCCGGCGCGCCTGCGCCCGATTCAGGAGTTCGATCCTGCCCGGGGCCTTACCTCGCGCACCAGTGCCACAGCGGGCTGCGAGACGACTCGGCGGTCCCCGAAGCTGCTTGCACACGGGGTGCCGCTGCCTCCGTTGCCCATGCCATGGGCAACGGAGGCGCTCTTGTGTCTTCACGCCGGTACGCGACCTACAGCGAGAAGGTGGGAGCTGGCAGCGAGTAGTTCCGGGTACGGCTCTGCCATGCGCGCTGCTGCCATGGCAGAGGCGATCAGGTCATCCGTGGGCCCCTCCCCCGGCTGTTGCTCGGCCGCCTTCACGAGAGACCACGCAGGCCCCTCAATGCCGAAGACCTGGACATCCGTCAGGCCGGATGCGGCTAGCTCAGCCACCAGCTCTTCGGCGCGGTGGAAGTAGGACAGGGTGAACCCCCGCACACCGTCATAGACAGCCGTCTCAAGGATCTTGGAGACGGAGTCATGAATCCGCTTGGTGTGTAGGTGGGCATACGTGACGTGCTCAAAGAGCGACGCGTAGCGGTTGATTGCAGCCGCAGCGATCAGTCCACCCGGCTTCACCACGCGATGGGCTTCCGCCAGCGCCCTCCGCCTGTCTTCGGGGTCGGGAAGGTGGTACAGCGGCCCAAGAAGCTGCACAACATCGAAACTGTCGTCCGGCTCACTCAGATCGCGGGCGTCACCGACGATCGCTGAGCACACGGCCGACGCACTCTCAACATGACGGGGCACGGGGTCCACGAGAGTGACTTCGTAGCCGTCCTTCACAAGCCACTCAGCGTGAATCCCGGTCCCCCCTCCCACGTCGAGCACCCGCGCCGGCGCGGGGGGCAAGAAGCGTCGGAGTAGCTCTTGGGTTCTGGCCAGCTCCATACGTCCGTCTGCCGAGTTACGCAGGCGGTCGTCCTCGTTCACTGTCTCGCCGTAGAACCGCATCACGGAAGGAGCCAATTCGAGATTCGACATGTGCGCAGTATCCTGTGTACCGGTGGACCAGTCCAGCTTACGGAACAGGGAGCCATGGCAGTTCTGAAGTACGAAGAGATCGCGGAGTCCCTGCGCGCTCGCATCGCGGCAGGCGAGTTCGCCCCGGGCGCCACAATCCCTTCCGGCCGGGACCTAGCCGAGCAGTGGGACGTGTCACGGGCCACCGCCATCAAGGCCGTGGACGTGCTACGCAATGACGGGGTGGTCGTCGCCAAGCAGGGCACCGGTTTCGTCGTCACGGAAACACCCGTGGCACGTGCTGCCGGATCCCGCCGGGCGGGGTCGGCGCGCATCTTGGGCGGGATGCCGTTCTTGCGTATCGGCACGCCCGACTGGTCAGAGCCTTCCGCCCGCGTCGCCGTTGCGCTCGGCATCTCCCCGGGAGTGCTGGCGCTCCGACGCATCCGCGTCCTCCAGCTCCCGGACGGAACCCCGCACAGTTGCGTGGAGGCATGGTTCCCTCCGGAGATCGCGGAGGCGGCACCCCGCCTTGCTGACACCGCCTCCATCGCCGAGGGCACGACACGCTATGTCCGTCGGCAGACCGGCCGCCTTCCGGCCGAGGGGATAGACATCACCACCGTGCGCCTCGCTACGGACACGGAGGCAGAACGTTTGGGAGTGCCTGCGGCTACCCCGGTCGCCGTGCTCCTGCACACAGCAAACGACAGGGAAGGTCACCCTCTGGTCTGCGAGGAAGGGGTCACTCCCTTCTCGCTCTTCGAGCAGGTGGACACCTACTCGATGTAGGCAAGCCGCCAACTGAAGCTGGACCGGTCCGCCGGTCCAGCTTTTTTGACGTCTCGTCACGTCTACTGACCTGCAATCTTTCCGTCCTCCATCTTCCAACTACAGATTCAACACTTGACTGGACCGGTCCACCGGTCCAGTCTTCTGGTGTGCCACCGCTCAATCCGGAACTTGCGGAGTGGGCCGATCACGCCATGCCGACAACTCCACAGCGTGATCCACCGCAGCATGACGGCCGTGACTGTTCCGGCCGAGGCGAGTGGAGACCAGCCGATCGAGAACGGGCCCGGAGTCACAACCGGGCCCCACACCCCACATGGGGGACACGCCATCGGCTCTAAAGAACCGCACGGCACACCTGCTGCGACGACTTCCGGGATTTCGGACCTCCCCGGAACGAACAGCGCCGTGCGAATCGGAGATCCGAAGCACCAGCGCTCACGGTGCCCGGCATTCGGGCCTGCTTCCTCGGCGGGCTGCGGTGTCGGGTCGCCGCGGTCGCTCGTAGTCCACGACCGACCCTCAGACGGCGCGCGGCCCCGGTGGTGACACACCGGGGCCGCTGTTTTGGGCCGTCCACCGACTAAGGAGGAGACGCCCCATGAAGACCATCGTTGCTGGTCGCGAGCCCGTTACCCCCACTGAGTTCATCGAACTGGCCCTGGGCATCGACCTGGAGCTGTTCACTGGTACCGCCGCCGAGTCCCAGATGGAACGGGCTGCCCGTCTGGACGTCGCCCACGAGGTCCTCGCGGATCTCCGCGAGAGCGACCCGGAGGCCGCCGCCTACGCGGAGAGCCTGCTGCGGACGCTGCCCCTGACGCAGCCCCGCACGTCCGGCCGGCGCACGCGCCGTAAGGTCCGCCGTCCGGTGAGCGGCTACATCGCTCGTACGGCGGTGGCGGCATGAGGACGCGGACGGTGAACGGCCTGGCTGCTGCGGTTGCCGCCCTGGCCTCGCTCGTAGAGCGGTTCCCGGAGCTGCCGGCCGCGGACGTTGGGCTGTCCACGATCTACCCGAACCGGCTGGACCTGTCCTTCCACGGCGACCTCGGAAAGAAGCACTTCGAGGCGTGGCGGTCGGCCCTGGGCATCAGTCACGCCCTGGTGTCCAGGGACGAGGAGATCGGCGGTCCCCTGATGTGGGTGCAAGCGGAAGCGGCCCTGGACGGGGTCACCGTACGGCTGACCGGATACGGGCAGCAGCAGGCAGCCGCCAAGCAGGTCGCCCCCTGGGAGGTGGCCACATGAGCGCCCCGAACAGCGGCCTGTGGGCGTGGTGGCTGCGGCACGGCGGTGCGCTGCTGGTCGCTGCAGCCGTGCTGTCGTGGCTGCTGCCGCTCCCGACGTGGGTTCAGTTCCTGTGGAACCTGCTCGTGGTGGCCGGCTGCTTCCACCTGATGGGCTCGCACCGGGCTCACCGCTCCCGTGGCGGGGACGGGGGCGGTGATGAGGCGTAAGTCGAGTGCGGCCGAGCAGATCGCCGCGCTACAGGGCCTGCAAGCGGGTCTGACGAAAGTCCTCGTGGCGGTCGCGGTGGTGGCTTTGGCGTTCACCGCGACGAACGTGACGCTGTTCGCGATCGACCACCACATCAGCGTGTGGATTGCCTGGCTCCTGGACCCCATGGTCGCGGTGGCCCTGGGTGCGGTTCTGATCGTGGACGGCCGGTTGTCGGAGCACGGGGTGCAGCCGTCCGGCTGGGCCACGGGGCTGCGTTGGTTCGCCGGGTTGGGCACGTGGTTGATGAACTGCTGGGGCTCGCTCTGGCCGGCCGGTACCCCGTTCGGGGTGCCCCGGGAGATCGACCCGGCAGGGCTCGTCCTCCACTCCATCCCCCCGGTCCTGCTGATCGTTCTCGCCGAGGCGATCACGTATTACCGGAGGGCGATCCTCGACCGGATCGCCGAACTCCGACACCAGATGGACCCGGCGGTGCAGGGGGTGGACACCGCGCCCGTCCACCCTGCATCCACCCCGACCGTCACCCCCGCCCCGGTCGAGCAGTCGCGACCGGCCCCGGTGCCCGCGCCGGTCGTGAATCTGCCGGTCATCTGCGGTGCACAGCGGGTGTATCCACTGGCTGTCCCCCCGGCGTCCACCACGGACGACGAAGGGCCCCGGCTGAGCACCGGAGAGGCCGCCGAAGTCATCCGGCAGTGCTTCGAGGACGGGGACACGATCGCTGAGGCTGCGGTGAAATCCACCCGGTCCACCTCCTACGTCCACAAGGTCTACGGCCGCCTCGCCAACCCGCCCCAGGGAGCTCCCGCACTGACTGTCGTGGGGCGGTGAGGCCGGTGTCGCCCACCTTCGGCCGGTGCTTTGACCCGGACGGCGCCCGCTACGGGATACCCACTTTCCCGTGGCGCCTCGCCCCGGACGGCCACGCGACCCGCAGGCAGTTACGGGCCCGTGGGCTGCGGCCGGGTGGGCAGCCGATCGCCGCTCAGCTCATGCGCAGCAACCGGCGCCGCGGCGGCGTTCAGGTCGCCTACCTCTACCGCATCGACCGGGCCAAGCCCGTGCGGCCGATGACGTCCCGCAAGTGGGGCGCTCTCGCTCTGGCGATGCTCGCCCGCCGCACCTGTCCCAACTGCCAGAGGGACGCCGGATACGCCATCCCGACCTCGCTCGGCATGTGCGTGGCCTGCGCCTACCCCGAAGAACAGTGCGCCGCCTGAAAGTTCGCAGGGCCCGGCCCTCTCCACCACAGATCCGGCCGGGCCCCTAACTCCGTGAAGGAGTGCATTCAGCATGACCGACACCACCATCACCCCGGTAGTAGCCCCGGCTGCACCGGACACCCCGCTGCCGGCACTCGAGCAGAAGCCCGCATTGGCCGCTGAGGTGGAGCACACCCCGGGCGGCTGGCCGGTCGTCCCGCTCGCGGTGACCGGCACCAACGCCACCACCTCCCTGCTCGCCGCCGCCGCACTGGTCGGAGGCCCGGCCGCCCTCGCGGTCGCGGCCACCGGCGCAGTTGTTCTCGGCACGGCCGCAGCGACCCGCAAGCACCGCGACAACAAGAAGTCCCGCAAGGCCACCGGTCGTACGTCGCGGTCGCGGTCTGCGGTCGGTAGCGGGTCGGCTGGTCGGTCCGCCCGTCACGGCGGATCCGGTCGGGTGCCGGGCCAGACCCGTAACGGGAACGCCGGCACCGGTAAGAGCGCAGGTCGCGGCCAAGGAAAGTCCCCCCGCCGTGCTGCCGGTTCCCTGCTGGGGACCGGCAAGTCCAACCGACCGAAGAACGGCCCCGGCAGCCCCGGAAAGACGTCGGCCAAACACGGATCCGGCGGAGCTCCGGGCAAGTCGCGGGGCCGCGCGGGGCAGGTCAAGTCGTTGCGGGACTCGGCCCGCAAGTCGACCCCGTCCCGGGCCGACCGGCGGTCCGAGACCGCCGGGTCACGGCGGTCCCTCGCGGATGCCCGCCGGGGTGCCAAGACGGCAGCCCGGACGGCGTCCATGGCTCGTAAGGGGCCGATCGGCCGGTCCGTGAGCAAGACCGCGGGCCGGATCGGCGCCGCCAAGGGCAGGGCGATCGAGCGCAACCGCCAGGCACGCGACCAACGGACCACCCGGCAGGTCGCCGCTCAGCGCGGCGACGTACGTAAAGCACCGGCCAGGAAGAAGGCCCGCAAGGCCCTGTGGCGGTCCGCGGCCCGGTTCCAGGGCCGCCGACTGCTCGCCGCCCTGCTCGCCGGAGCCCTCGGGCTGGTCGGGATGGTCTCCACCCCGCTGGGTCGCAAACTCCGTTGGGCCTGGCTGCAGTACCCCGGGCGCCGCCTCTACGCCCGGATGACCCGCACCGCCGGAGAACAGCGCCACCACCGGGACGACGCCATACGCGCCGCCCTGCAGGACGACGAAGCCGCCGCCGACGCCGAAACGGCCGAGGGCACCGACCAGATCAGCGACACGGTCCAGCGCCCTGCGGGGCTGACGCCGGCAGCACCCACCACCAGTGCGAGTGAGGGAGAGAACGTGTCTGGTTTCCGGTTCGAGGAGTACGCCGCGGAGATGGAGTCCGCGGCCGGTCAGTACGACCCCGAGAGCGCCATGGAGATCCTGGCCATGGTCGAGGGGCTTCCGGCCGCGCTGACGTGCGTGGCGAACGTGATGCGGGTCCTGGCCGAGCGGGCCGACAGCGAGTTCCCGCTGGAGAAGGACGTCGCGGACGGCTTCAACGACATCTTCGGCGCCGTCATGAGCGCCGTGGCGGTCGCGGAGGACATGGGGCCGCTGTTCCGCCAGTCCCACGAGCAGGACATCGCCCGCCACGAGGACCCGCGCAACGGGTCCGAGGCCGAGAAGGGATGGAACGTCTGATCATGACCACCAACACACAGGCCAGCACCGGGCCGGTGTGGGACTGGGCTGCCGGTCACGGACCCGTGACCGGCGCCCTGTCCGCCACCACCGGATGCCTCGCCGTCGCCACCACCGGAACAGCCACCGGCATGCCCCCCGGCTGGGCCCTCACCATCGGCGCCGCCGGCGCGATCGGCCACACCATCAGCAGCCTGCGCGAACGCCTCTCCGCCCGCACCATCGCCCTGCGCTCCGCCTCATGGCTCATCGGCGCCGGATGGACCACCTGGGCCATGACCACCGGCCCACTCACCTGGGCCGCCCTCGGGTCGCTCGCCACCATCGGCGTCGGCATCGGCGCCGCCGCCCGCTCCACCCTCCTCTACGAAGAGGCCAGGGAGCTGGAGGCCATCGCCGCCGATGAACGGCAGGTCAACCGCGAGCTGTCCGCCGAACGCCGCGCGATCGCCGCGGAATGGGTGGATCGGGTGCAGCGGGTCTGCAACATCACCCTGCGGATCCTTGCGGTGGAAATCTGGCCCACCGGTACCGGCTTCACGATCGATGCCGAACTTCCCCCGGGCGGCACCACCTACGACCGGATCGCGCAGCACTCCGCCGCACTGTCCGCCGACGCGAGGCTGCCGCACGGCTGCACCGCCGTTGCCTCCCAGGGTGTCCACCAGGGCCGGGTGTTGATCGATGTGACCACGGTGAACGTGCTTTCCGAGGAGCGTACTTACCCGACCGACTACAGCCCGTTGTCGATCTACACCGGGATCCCGTGGGGCTACCGCACCAATGCCGAAGAGATCTGCGTGTTCCTGCGCGAGCAGTGCGCGCTGGTCGTCGGCCCGACCGGGTCCGGCAAAACCAACATGGTGCACGTCATCCTGGCCGGGTTCGCCCGCACCACCGACGTCCTCACCTGGGTGATCGACCTGAACGCCGGATCCGCCGGCCTGCCCTGGGTCCGGCCCACCCTCGACACCAACGGGGCTCAGGTCGAAGGGGTCCGGCCGGGTATCGACTGGCTCGCCTCCACCTACGAAGAGGCTGTGCTGATGCTCGATGCGGCCCTGGCGATCGGGCTGCGCCGGAAGGTCGCCTATCAGGACCTCATGGCGGAGCGGAACACCGACCAGCTCCCGATCAGCGCGAAGATCCCGCAGATCATGCTGGTCGTCGATGAGGGTGCGGAGATCCTGACCAGCACCGACCGGCGCATGAAGGAACTCGCGAAGAAGATCCTTGAAGTGATCCGGCTGCTGCGCGCCATGGGCGTTCGGACCGTCCTCACCGCATTGGGTGCGACCGGGTCTGTGCTCGGCAACCTGATGATCCGCCGTGAGGCAAAGGCCCGGGTCTGCCTCACTGGTGGCGAGGTGGAGGGCATGGACCTGAGCAAGGTCTTTCCCGGGGCCCGCGGGCTCCGTGTGGACCAGGCTCCGTTCAAGGGTGCTGGGTTCATGGGGACGCCGGAGTCTGCGGCAGCCCTGTTTAAGAACTGGCGGATCCTGCCCAACCAGATCCGCGACATCGTCCACGCCACCACCGACATGCACCCCAGCCTGGACGACGTCTCCCGCAAGGCCGCGGGCGAGGCCTACATGAGCCGGTGGGATCCGGAGCGCACCGCGTGGATGCGGGACACCACGCACACCCCGGTCGCCGACGCCACGACCTCGGAGAACGCTGGTGGGCTGAACCTGTCCGCGCTTCGCAGCGAGCAGGCAGCGCCGGTGACGGATGAGGACGCGGCCGTGCGCGCCTTCATGGAGCAGATCGACGCCCAGTTCGCCACTGCCCCGGAACCCAAGGGCACGCTGGAGCCGCCGGCAGCGCCGGGGCTGAACCTGTCCGCCCTGCGCGGGAGCGACGACGAGGGCGGCCCCGCGTGGGTGGCTGACGCGGTCGCCGCGATCAAGGCAGCGGGGCCGGCAGGGATGAAGCCGTCCGCCGTCGCCGACCTCGTCCGGCGCAGTCGGCAGGCCGTGAGGGCTGCGCTGAAGGCGGCGGCCGAGCGGGGTGAGCTGGTCTACCGGGACAACGGACCGCACTCCGTCTACGTCCACCCCGAGCACGCCTGAACGGCTCACAGAGCGCTACTGACTACTGGCTAGTGCCAACTTGCCACTAGCCACTAAAACGCCCCTCTACTGGCAACCAGCGGCCCCAACAGGCCCTTTCTGCTTGCCAGTAGGCAGTAGCCACTAGCCAGTACAACCACACACCGTCACCAGCGGGCCCCGCCGGAACATCCTCCGGCGGGGCCCGTCCGTACCCGGAAGGAGCACGTCATGACCGAACGCGAACCGCCGGGCCTGGCCCCGCACATACCCGCCGACCTCTACCGGCAGGCCGAAGCCACCGGCCGGCCGATCGTCATCATCCACACCAACACACCGACCGGACCCTCCGCCGGCACGTACCTGCTGCCGATCGCAGTCGGGTGCGCCGGAGCCATCGGAATCATCGGCACCATCGCCGCACTCCTCGCCCTGGTCGAGTTCGCCGCCCACACCGCGGCCCTCATCGCCGCCACGGCAGGCCCCATCGGGATCGGCGGAATCACGCTCAAGCTCTTCCACCCGAAGCACAAATGACGCCCGGGGCGACCGCACCTCTCGCCAAAGAATCGCGGTCGCCCCGGGCTCCCAGCACCTCACATCAGAGAACTGGAGACATCCAGCATGACCCATGACCGCAACACCACACTGCTCGATGCAGCCTTACGAGCCGCTGCCCGCGGCTGGTACGTCCACCCCCTGCGCCCCGGCGGGAAAGCCCCCGCCTTGCACGGAGAGGACCGCTGCCCCCGCACCGGCGCCTGCGCGTCCGGTCACCTGAAGTGGGAGCAGCGCGCCACCCTGGACGCCGACCGCATCCGGGGCGCGTGGGCGGTGCATCCGTTCAACGTCGGTATCGCACCGGGCCCATCGGGGCTGGTCGTCGTCGACCTCGACATGCCCAAACCTGAAGACGATGCGGACACACCTTCCGGTGTGGATTCCTTCAAGGCGCTCTGCGAGCGCGCCGGGCAGGCCGTCCCCACCACCTACCGGGTGCGGACTCCCAGCGGCGGAATGCACCTGTACTTCACCGCCCCCACCACCCTCCAGCTCCCCAGCAGCAAGGGGAAGCTGGCCAAGCGGATCGACACCCGGGCATGGGGCGGCAACGTCGTCGCCCCCGGCAGCACCGTCAACGGCCAGACATACGAGATCACCGACCCCGCACCCGTCGCCGAACTCCCCGCATGGCTGCTGACCGCTCTCACGCCCGCTCCGCAGCCCGCACAGCCGGTACGCATCCACATGCCCCAGAGCGGAAGCCGTGCCGCTGAAGTTGCCCTGCAGCGCGAGACCGTGGCCGTTGCCACCGCACCCGAGGGCGACCGCAACGCACAACTGCTCAGGAGCGCCCGCGCCGTGGGCCGGTTCGTCGCATGGGGCGACCTCCCCCGGACCGAGGTAGAGCAGGCTTTTCAGGTCGCGGGCGAGTCGGCCGGACTGCCGGCTGCCGAGTGCCGCGCCACCGTGCGCAGCGCCCTCAACTGGTCCATCCGAACCTGCCGGCCGAGGGAGACCGCCGCATGAGCCCCCAGCAACGCGGGGACCTGAAAAGCCTCCCTGCCACCACTACCGGCCCCTGCATCGCCGAACCGGCCCCGGCCGCCTCCGGCAATGGGGCGCCGAAGGTCGTCGCCGAAGGCGTCCCCACTGCTGTTCTCCCTGACCCGCGCGCGACCACCGTGACCGGCATTCAGCCCGGTCTCAGCCTTCGCGGCCTCGACCGCAACGACATCCCCGTCGCCGACTGGCTCTGCATCTGCGGCCACTACGAACGGGCCCGGGGACGCCGCGCCGTCATCGAGCTGAACGCCCGCGTACGCGTCGGGCACTGCCCCCACACCGCTACTGAGACCAGGAGGGCCGCCGCATGACCGCGACACCCACCCCGCCCATCGATGGCGCCGCCCTGCTCGACGAGGTGGAAACCTTCCACCGCCGGTTCAACATCTTCCCGACCGAAGCCGCCTACGTGGCCGTCGTTCTGTGGGACGCGCACGCCCACCTGATCGACTGCTTCGAGACCACGCCCCGCGTTGCGTTCCTCTCCCCAGAGCCCGGTTCCGGGAAGTCCCGGGCGCTGGAGATCGTGGAACTCCTCACCCCCCGCCCGGTCAGCACGGTGTCCGCGTCCGCGAACGCCCTGTACCGGCTGGTTGATTCCGCCGAGGGACTGCCCACCGTCCTCTTCGACGAGGTGGACACCATCTTCGGTCCCAAGGCTGGAGCCGACGAAGCGCTGCGCGGCTTCCTGAACGCCGGCTACCGGCGCATCGGCGGCGCCCTGCGGTGCGTCGGGGAAGGCTCCAACCAGAACGCACAGGTCTTCGGCTCGTACTGCGCCGTCGCCATGGCCGGTCTGGGCTCGCTGCCCGACACGGTCCTGACCCGCTCGATCATCGTCCGCATGCGTAAGCGCGCCCCCAACGAGACCGTTGAGTCCTACCGCCAGCGCACGCACGAGAAGCAGGGCCACGCCCTGCGAGACCGGGTCGCCAAGTGGGCCGACACCGTCCGCAACCAGGTGGCGAACGCCTGGCCCGAGATGCCGGAAGGCGTCACGGATCGGCCCGCGGACGTGTGGGAGCCGCTGCTCGCCGTCGCGGACGCAGCAGGCGGGGACTGGCCCACCCGAGCCCGGGCCGCGTGCCTGGAGCTGATCAGTGCCGGTCACGACAACGATGAGGCGTCCACCGGGATTCGGCTTCTCACCGATCTGCGCGACAAGGTGTTCTGCGGCTCTGACCGCATGCCCACGGCCGTCATCCTCGAAGTCCTGCTCCGCATGGACGACGCGCCCTGGGGCGACCTGGACGACAAGCCACTGAACTCCCGGACACTCGCCAAACTGCTCAGCCAGTACGTCACCCCGGCGAACAAGCCCATCAAGCCGCGCGGCATCCGCACCCCGTCCGGCTTCCCCAAGGGCTACTACGCGGAAGACCTCACTGACGCGTGGACCCGCTACTGCCCTCCCTCCCCGGAGGAATCCGCCACGTCCGCCACGTCCGCCACACCGCAGGTCAGCGGGGGTGATTCCGTGGCGGATACCGCCACAGCCATCCGCCACACGTCTGCGGAAAACGCCACACCGCTCTTCCCGGTCGCGGGCTGAACCACTGCGCCACCAGGTGCCGCCACACCACATGTGTGGCGGCACCTATCCGCCACAGAACCGCTATCCGCCACAAACGCAGGCCTCTGACCTGCGATGTGGCGGCGTGGCGGACGTGGCGGATCCCCCAGAGCGAAGACAAGAGACCGCCTCGAAGAGGAGTCGCACCATGGCCCGCCCCAAGATGCTCAAGCTCCCCGAAGTTCTCGAAGAGATCGATATGAGCCGCGCGGCGTTCTACCGCATGCGCGCCCGCGGCCAGGCACCCCGCCTCCAAAAGCTACCCAATGGCCAACTCCGCGTGAGCCGCGCAGACCTGGACGCGTGGTGGGAGCGCTGCGAGCAGCGCGCTGCCGCCTGACGCCAAAGCAACCACATGCCCGAGGGCCCACCGATCTGGTGGGCCCTCGGCCTGTTCCTGGAGAGTCATGCCCCTCACGTACGACGTGCGCCTCTACTCGATCGAAGTGCGCCGGGACCGGCCCAAGCCCTACCGGCTGCGGTGGGTGGTCGGACAGCGCAAGCATTCCAAGAGCTACCAGCTCAAGGCCCAGGCCGATGGCCGGCGCTCGGAGCTGATGGCCGCCGTCAGGCGCGGTGAGCAGTTCGACGAGGAGAAGGGCCTCCCGACCTCCGAACTTCGAGCGCTCCAAGCGTCGATCACCTGGTACGCCCACACCCGCGCCTACATCGACCGCAAGTGGGCAGCGGCGCCGGCCAAGTCCCGGAAGAACTACGCGGACGCTCTGGCCACCATCACCCCGGCGCTCGTGAAGTCGGCAGTCGGGAAGCCGGACGCGGCACTGCTTCGGCGAGCGCTGTACGGATGGGCCTACAACCGCAACCGCTGGAACGAGGAGCCGCCGGAAGACGTGGCGCAGGCCCTGAAGTGGTTGGAGAAGAACTCCCTGCCGGTGTCCGCACTCGAGGACACGGCCACCGTCCGCGTAGCGCTGGACGCCCTGGGGCTGAAGATCGACGGAAAGCCCGCAGCCCCTCGCACCGCACGCCGCAAGCGCGCGTGCCTCAGCGACGTCTTGGGCCAGGCCGTCGAGGAGCGGTACTTCACGATGCCGGTGAATCCGCTGACGACCGTGAAGTGGGTCGCGCCGAAATCGGCCGAGGAAGTCGACCCGCAGAGCGTCGCGAACCCTCGCCAGGCGCGGGCGCTACTTCAGGGAGTGCGCGAGCAGGGGCCCCGCGGTGAGCACCTCGAAGCGTTCTTCGGGTGCCTGTACTACGCGGCCATGCGGCCGGCGGAAGCGACCGCACTTCGCGACTCGCAGTGCCATCTACCCGAGACAGGCTGGGGCGCTCTGACTCTTCGCGAGGGGGCAGTACGGGCTGGTCGAAACTGGACCGACGACGGGGCGGCGCACGAGATGCGGCACCTGAAAGCACGGGCGGTCAAGGACTCACGGCCCGTGCCGATCCCGCCGCACTTCGTACGGCTCCTGCGTCAGCACATCGCCACGTACGGCATCGCCCCGGACGGCCGGCTGTTCCGCACGAGCCGCGGCGGGCTCCTCCAGGAGACCGGATACGGGGAGGTCTGGGCCCGGGCACGGAAAGACGTGCTCACCGAGCAGGAGCACGCGTCTCTCCTCGCCCGCCGCCCGTATGACCTACGTCACGCGGGAGTCTCCTTCTGGCTCAGCTCAGGTGTGGACCCCATGGAGTGCGCACGGCGGGCCGGCCACACCATCGCCGTCCTCTTCCGCGTATACGCCAAGGTGCTCGCACAGACGCAGGAGCGGGCCAACGACCGGATCGACGCGGCACTGCGGGAGTGGAACGAGCCGGGGTGACGCCCGTCCCCCGGGGGACAGCTGGGGGACACACCCTGATCAGAGGTGGGATTCGGGTGAGACAACGTGGGATACAGGGGCCGATCGGCACGCTCAGCAGTCCCACTTGCACACACGAAGAAACCCCGCCCGACCTGTTGTTTAAGCAGGTCGGACGGGGTTTCCCGTCCTGTGGCGGCGCCAGGGTTCGAACCTGGGTAGGCTGAGCCGGCAGATTTACAGTCTGCTCCCTTTGGCCACTCGGGCACACCGCCTGGAACGACGCGTCGGAGCCCGTCTCAGGGCTCCTTGGCGACGACGTAAACGATACCCGATGCCCAGGGGTGCTCCGCCACCTGATTGATCAGTGCTCGCGACGCGCGGGGGTGGCTAGGCTTTGTGCCGTACCCACCGCATACGACGCAAGGAGCCACACGTCATGGCCGACTCCAGTTTCGACATCGTCTCGAAGGTCGAGCGGCAGGAGGTCGACAACGCCCTCAACCAGGCCGCCAAGGAGATCTCCCAGCGTTACGACTTCAAGGGCACGGGTGCCTCGATCTCGTGGTCCGGCGAGAAGATCCTGATGGAGGCGAACGGCGAGGAGCGGGTCAAGGCGATCCTCGACATCTTCCAGTCCAAGCTGATCAAGCGCGGGATCTCGCTGAAGTCGCTGGACGCGGGAGAGCCTCAGCTCTCCGGCAAGGAGTACAAGATCTTCGCCACCATCGAGGAAGGCATCTCCCAGGAGAACGCCAAGAAGGTGGCGAAGATCATCCGCGACGAGGGTCCGAAGGGCGTCAAGGCGCTCGTCCAGGGCGACGAGCTGCGGGTCAGCTCGAAGAGCCGGGACGACCTGCAGACCGTGCAGGCGCTGATCAAGGGCAAGGACCTCGACTTCGCGGTGCAGTTCGCCAATTACCGGTAGGCGGTTCGCCGCTGTGTGCGGCCGTTCATGTGCGGGGCGGGTCGTGCCGGTCGGTGCGGGTCGCCCCGTCGTCGTACGTGATGTCCGAATACCGCCGGTCGTGGCGCGGCGCGGGTCGCAGACTCGTGGGTACGGGATGTGATCGGGCCGCTCGTGCGGTCCGCCGGGCAGGGAGTGTGACGAGTCATGGCAACGGTGTACGCGAAGGTCGGCAGCCCGCTGGGTGAGCTGTTGCTGGTCGGTGAGGAGCGGGCCGGTACGGCGGATGGTGTGGCACTGGTTTCGCTGTCCCTGCCCGGCCAGAAGGGTGCCGCTGTCGTGGAGGACGGATGGCGGCACACGCCGGAGCTGTTCGGCGGTGTCGCCGGGCAGTTGGCGGCCTATTTCGAGGGGCGGCTGACCCGGTTCGACATTCCGTACGCGGACGGTGCGGGTACGGAGTTCCAGCGGCGGGTGTGGAAGGCCCTGGATGCCATTCCGTACGGGGTGACGGTGTCGTACGGGCAGATCGCGGAGCAGGTCGGTTCCGCGGGCGCCGGGGTGCGGGCTGTCGGGACGGCGATCGGGCGCAATCCGCTGCTGGTCGTGCGGCCGTGCCACCGGGTGATCGGTGCGGACGGGGCCCTGCGGGGCTATGCGGGCGGTGTGGAGCGCAAGGAACAGCTGCTGGGGCTGGAGGGCGCCCTGGCGGTGGGGCGCTGAGGGCGGCGGGCCGGGTGGTGCCGGACGGGGTCCCGCCGTCGCAGGACGGGCTGTTCCCGAGGCCGCGCAGGGAGGTCGCTCCGGGGGCGGTGCATGTTCCGGGGTGGTTGTCGCCGGAGCGGCAGCGGGAGTTGGTGGCGGCGTGCCGCGAGTGGGCGCGGGGACCCGTGCCGTTGCGGCGCACGGTCCTGCCGGGTGGTGGCGTGATGTCGGTGCGGACGGTGTGCCTGGGATGGCACTGGCTGCCGTACCGGTACGCGCGTACGGCGGACGACGTGAACGGCGCACGGGTCGCGGAGTTCCCGCAGTGGCTGGTGGAGTTGGGGCGGGCGGCCGTGGCGGAGGCGTACGGGGACGCGGGGCGGGCCCGGGCGTACGCGCCGGATGCGGCCTTGGTCAATTTCTACGACGGCGCGGCGACCATGGGGATGCATCAGGACAGGGAGGAGCGGTCGGACGCTCCTGTGGTGTCGCTGAGTCTCGGCGATTCGTGTGTGTTCCGCTTCGGGAACACGGAGGACCGGGGGCGTCCCTACACGGATGTGGAGCTGGTCTCCGGCGACCTGTTCGTGTTCGGTGGTCCGTCGCGCTACGCGTTCCACGGGGTGCCGCGGGTGTTCGAGGGCTCGGCCGGTCCCGCGTCGGGGATGCGGGCCGGCCGGCTCAATCTGACGTTGCGCGAGACCGGGTTGGGCGGGACCGGGTCGGGCGGGACCGGGTCGGGCGAGCGCCCGGCGACGTAGCTCAGCGGCGGTCGCGCGAGTTGCCGAACAGCAGCCGGTAGGCGATGAGCAGCACGAGGGACCCGGCGATGGCGGCGATCCATGTCGCGGTGTCGTAGAAGTCCGTGCTGATGGGGCGGTCGAGGAAGCGGGAGGAGAGCCAGCCGCCGAGGAAGGCTCCCACGATTCCTATGAGGGTGGTGCCGATGATGCCGCCGGGGTCCCGGCCGGGGAGCAGCAGCTTGGCTATGGCGCCGGCCAGGAGCCCGAGGATGATCCAACTGATGATGCTCATGTTCGCGAACCTACCCGTCACATCGTCGTACAAGCCAGGACGGATGTGGGGTGGGTGCGGTTGCGGTCCGGGGCGCCGGTCTACCTCGACGCGAAGGGCTCGTCGGTGCGGACGATCTCCTTGCCGAAGGGCATCAGGGACACCGGGATGAGCTTGAAGTTCGCGATGCCCAGGGGGATGCCGATGATCGTGATGCACAGGGCGATGCCGGTGAAGATGTGGCCGAGTGCGAGCCACCAGCCGGCCAGGATGACCCAGAGGACGTTCCCGATGAACGAGCCTCCTCCGGCGTCGTGGCGGTCGACGACCATGTAGCCGAAGGGCCAGAGGGCGTAGACGCCGATGCGGAACGCGGCCACGCCGAAGGGGATGCCGATGATCGTGATGCAGAGCAGGAGTCCCGCGACGATGTAGCCGAGGAACATCCAGAAGCCGCACAGGATCAGCCATATGACGTTCAGGATTGTTTTCACGGTCGGTAACCTGCCATCTGCTCGAGTCGGGCGATGCGTTCCGCCATGGGCGGGTGGGTGGAGAACATCTTGGACATGCCCTGGCCGGGTCGGAACGGGTTCGCGATCATCATGTGGCTCGCCGTTTCGATCCTGGGTTCGGGCGGCAGCGGAAGCTGTTTGGTGCCGGCGTCGAGCTTGCGCAGGGCGCTGGCAAGGGCGAGTGGGTCGCCGGTGAGCTGGGCTCCGGAGGCGTCCGCTTCGTATTCGCGGGACCGGCTCACGGCGAGCTGGATGACGCTTGCGGCGAGCGGGCCGAGGATCATGATCAGGAGCATGCCGACGATGCCGGGGCCCTCGTCGTCGTTGGACCGGCCCACGGGGATCAGCCACGCGAAGTTGACCAGGAACATGACGACGGAGGCCAGGGCGCCCGCGACCGACGAGATGAGGATGTCGCGGTTGTAGACGTGGCTGAGCTCATGACCGAGGACGCCGCGCAGCTCGCGTTCGTCGAGGATCTGGAGGATGCCCTCGGTGCAGCAGACCGCGGCGTTGCGCGGGTTGCGACCGGTGGCGAAGGCGTTGGGTGCCTGCGTCGGGGAGATGTAGAGCCGGGGCATGGGCTGACGGGCCGCGGTCGAGAGCTCACGGACCGTGCGGTACAGCTGCGGTGCTTCGAACTCGCTGACGGGCCGGGCACGCATGGCGCGCAGGGCGAGCTTGTCGCTGTTCCAGTACGCGTACGCGTTGGTGGCGAGCGCGACGAGGAGGGCCACGATCAGGCCGATGCGTCCGAAGAGGCTGCCGATGACGATGATGAGTGCGGACAGGCCCCCGAGGAGTACGGCGGTTTTCAGCCCGTTGTGCCGGCGGTGCACGGTACGCCCTCCAAGTGGTGCAGCAGGGGAACCCTTGCTTGGTGGTGCTCCACTCCCCAGTGGAGCCTCCCGTACTGGTCAACGCGAGGCGAGGAGAGCTAGTTCCCTTGTGCGTGGGGCCGCAGGCAAAGGCCGAAGGGGCGGATCCGGGTGGATCCGCCCCTGGGCCGTACGGGTGGTGGGGTGCGTTTCGGCGGCCTCTGGGGCTGCCGGCGTGCTTCCGGTGTGCTGCCGCCGCCTTGCCCTGTGGAGGGGCGCAGAGCGGTCAGCGCTGTGCGGGGAGGCCGGCGAGCGCGCGTGCCTCGGAGTCCGGCTCGACGTCGCTGGTGCAGTGGGCGCAGCGGCTGGCGACGGCGGGGATCTCGGTGAAGCAGCGGGGGCAGTCGCGGAGGGCGGCCTTGATGTCGGCCTTCGCTTCCTCTTCCTTGGCCGTGAAGCGGTTCTGCACCTTGGCCATGGGGACGACGACGAGGAAGTAGAGGACTGCGGCGGTGATGAGGAAGGCGATGGCGGCGCTGATGAACAGGCCGTAGGGGAAGATCGCGCCTTCGACGGTGAAGGTGGCCTTGCTGAAGTCGCCGGTTCCGCGGGTGAAGAGGCCGATGAGCGGCACGATGAAGGCGTTGCTGAAGCCCGTGACCACAGCGGTGAACGCGGCTCCGACGGCAAGGCCGATGGCCATGGAGATGACGTTCCCGCGCAGGATGAAGTCCTTGAACCCGTTCAGCACCGCTTTGGCTCCTCTTTGCTCTTTTCGTGACGTTTGCAGGCAAGACCATGCCCTGTCCGGGGCTCCCCGGGCAAACCGATCATCCGAGGGTCAGAAGAGGCTGACCGCGGCGAAGCGGAGGACGAGCTGGGGTGCCCCCGAGAGGGCGATGCCGGTCACTGCGGTGAGGGCGATCGCGAGGGTGAGGGGGGCGGGGACGTGGTGGGTGCGGGGGGCGGCGGCCGGCTCGTCACCGGCTGTCGTCTCCGGTGTACGGAAGAGTGCCGCGGTCCACTGGAGGTAGTAGTAGAGCGCGATCACGACGTTGACGGCCATGACGACGGCGAGCCAGCCCAGCCCGGCGTCCACGGCCGAGGAGAACACGGTGACCTTGGCGAAGAGGCCGATGATGCCCGGGGGCAGCCCGGCCAGGCAGAGCAGGAAGAAGCCCATGGCGAGCGCGGCAAGGGGCCGGGTGGCATAGAGGCCGCGGTAGTCACTGAGGCGGTTGCCCGGGTGGGTACGGGCGACGAGAGCGGCGACGGCGAATGCGCCGAGGTTCACGACGGCGTACATGAGGGCGTACGCGACGGTGGAGCCGATCTGCTCGTCGCTGGAGTACGCGGCGGCGGCGATCGGGACGAGCAGGTAACCGGCCTGGCCGACGGACGACCAGGCGAGGAGGCGTACGGCGCTGCGGGCGCGGGTCGCGGTCTGCCGGAGTGCGGCGACGTTGCCGACGGTCATGGTGAGGGCGGCGAGTACGGCGAGGGCGGGGCCCCACACGTCGGCGTAGGACGGGAAGCCGATCACGGTGACGAGGATGAGGCCGGAGAAGCCGACCGCCTTGCCGACGACCGAGAGGTACGCGGCGATCGGGAGGGGGGCTCCGACGTAGGTGTCGGGGACCCAGAAGTGGAAGGGCGCGGCTGCCGTCTTGAAGGCGAAACCGACGAGGGTGAGGACGACGCCCGCCGCGGCGAGGGTGTCGAACCGGCCGGGTACGTCGTCGAGGCGGTCGGCGATCTCCGTGAGGTGCATGCTGCCGGTGGTCGCGTAGACGAAGCTGACGCCGAGGAGCATCACGGCGGTGGCGACGACGGA